>NZ_JADYWH010000001.1:0-1995118 GCF_015864935.1 Salinibacterium sp. NSLL17 | reverse complement strand
GCTGGTAAGTTAGACAGGTTGCCTTTCGCTTTCAGCGGAGGTTGCCAACACAGGTTTTGAAAGCCCTGGGGTGAAGCCGTTTTGCGGTGGAGGTCAGGAGCGTCCGATCCTTGAGAACTCAACAGCGTGCACAATGTCAAATGCCAAAAACCCGACTGTGTTTATTGGAATTGTTCTAATCAGAACGGTTTCGTTTATGCAGCGGATTCCTTTGGAAAAAGATATAAACAACAAAGCAAGTCAGTATTGATTTGTTCTGTCAGTTTCAAACTTGTTGCCTCGACACCCTATTCCGGGTGCGGGTGACGCAAGATGTGCATTGATGGGCTTCGGCTTGTTGGTGCAATCAAACATTTATGGAGAGTTTGATCCTGGCTCAGGATGAACGCTGGCGGCGTGCTTAACACATGCAAGTCGAACGATGAAGCCGGAGCTTGCTCTGGTGGATTAGTGGCGAACGGGTGAGTAACACGTGAGTAACCTGCCCTTGACTCTGGAATAAGCGTTGGAAACGACGTCTAATACCGGATACGAGCTTCAGCCGCATGGCTAGGAGCTGGAAAGAATTTCGGTCAAGGATGGACTCGCGGCCTATCAGGTAGTTGGTGAGGTAATAGCTCACCAAGCCTACGACGGGTAGCCGGCCTGAGAGGGTGACCGGCCACACTGGAACTGAGACACGGTCCAGACTCCTACGGGAGGCAGCAGTGGGGAATATTGCACAATGGGCGCAAGCCTGATGCAGCAACGCCGCGTGAGGGACGACGGCCTTCGGGTTGTAAACCTCTTTTAGTAGGGAAGAAGCGAAAGTGACGGTACCTGCAGAAAAAGCACCGGCTAACTACGTGCCAGCAGCCGCGGTAATACGTAGGGTGCAAGCGTTATCCGGAATTATTGGGCGTAAAGAGCTCGTAGGCGGTTTGTCGCGTCTGCTGTGAAAACTGGGGGCTCAACCCCCAGCCTGCAGTGGGTACGGGCAGACTAGAGTGCGGTAGGGGAGATTGGAATTCCTGGTGTAGCGGTGGAATGCGCAGATATCAGGAGGAACACCAATGGCGAAGGCAGATCTCTGGGCCGTTACTGACGCTGAGGAGCGAAAGCATGGGGAGCGAACAGGATTAGATACCCTGGTAGTCCATGCCGTAAACGTTGGGAACTAGATGTAGGGGCCATTCCACGGTTTCTGTGTCGCAGCTAACGCATTAAGTTCCCCGCCTGGGGAGTACGGCCGCAAGGCTAAAACTCAAAGGAATTGACGGGGGCCCGCACAAGCGGCGGAGCATGCGGATTAATTCGATGCAACGCGAAGAACCTTACCAAGACTTGACATATACGAGAACGGGCTAGAAATAGTTCACTCTTTGGACACTCGTAAACAGGTGGTGCATGGTTGTCGTCAGCTCGTGTCGTGAGATGTTGGGTTAAGTCCCGCAACGAGCGCAACCCTCGTTCTTTGTTGCCAGCACGTAATGGTGGGAACTCAAAGGAGACTGCCGGGGTCAACTCGGAGGAAGGTGGGGATGACGTCAAATCATCATGCCCCTTATGTCTTGGGCTTCACGCATGCTACAATGGCCGATACAAAGGGCTGCAATACCGCGAGGTGGAGCGAATCCCAAAAAGTCGGTCTCAGTTCGGATTGAGGTCTGCAACTCGACCTCATGAAGTCGGAGTCGCTAGTAATCGCAGATCAGCAACGCTGCGGTGAATACGTTCCCGGGCCTTGTACACACCGCCCGTCAAGTCATGAAAGTCGGTAACACCCGAAGCCAGTGGCCTAACCCGCAAGGGGAGGAGCTGTCGAAGGTGGGATTGGTAATTAGGACTAAGTCGTAACAAGGTAGCCGTACCGGAAGGTGCGGCTGGATCACCTCCTTTCTAAGGAGCACGTGCAACTCGTTTTCTCGTCTCTGCGGTATACACAGAGTTAGTGGGGAACGAATTTATGTTGCCGAGTCGTACCAGCCTGTTCGGGTTGGACGGCGCTCATGGGTGGAACATTGACATTGTGATCAGAGGAACTGTTGTTTCTTTAGTACGCCGGCTTGCCGGTTGGAACGAGGGGTTTCAGGGGTGCTGGTCTTTGCACGTTGTTGGGTCCTGAGGGACCGGCCACGGATCGTAAGATTTGTGTTCGTACCTTAGGACCGTGAACACCCGTCAAGGGTGTTTGGGTCTAACGGATCCTGGTACTGCTTCCCTTTGGGGTTGTGGTGGAGGATACCGCCCGTATTTTGAGAACTACACAGTGGACGCGAGCATCTTAGATCTGACCGAAAGGTCGGATCACAAGAAATAAACGATGACCCTCACAGCTTTGGTTGTGGGGAATAATTCATTGGTCAATCTCGGCACTTAGGTGTCGCGATCGATTCTTATACTCATGTGATATCAATTTTCTAAGAGCAAACGGTGGATGCCTTGGCATCTGGAGCCGAAGAAGGACGTATAAATCTGCGATAAGCCTCGGGGAGCTGATAATAGAGCTTTGATCCGAGGATTTCCGAATGGGGAAACCCCGCTGGGCGTTGCAAGACGACTCAGTGACTCCCGCCTGAATATATAGGGCGGGTAGAGGGAACGTGGGGAAGTGAAACATCTCAGTACCCACAGGAAGAGAAAACAACCGTGATTCCGTTAGTAGTGGCGAGCGAAACCGGAAGAGGCCAAACCGATCATGTGTGATAGCCGGCAGGCGTTGCATGGTCGGGGTAGTGGGACTTTTCAGCTGTTACTGCCGTACAGCAAGGATTACAAAGTGATATAGACGAATGGGATTGAAAGCCCAGCCATAGACGGTGCCAGCCCGGTAGTCGAAATGTTGCAATGGTCCGAAGAGTATCCCAAGTAGCACGGGGCCCGAGAAATCCCGTGTGAATCTGTCAGGACCACCTGATAAGCCTAAATACTTCCAGATGACCGATAGCGGACAAGTACCGTGAGGGAAAGGTGAAAAGTACCCCGGGAGGGGAGTGAAATAGTACCTGAAACCGTTTGCTTACAAACCGTTGGAGCAGCCTTAGTAGCTGTGACAGCGTGCCTTTTGAAGAATGAGCCTGCGAGTTAGTGATCAGTGGCGAGGTTAACCCGTGTGGGGCAGCCGTAGCGAAAGCGAGTCTTAATAGGGCGTTTTAGTCGCTGGTTCTAGACCCGAAGCGAAGTGATCTATCCATGGCCAGGTTGAAGCGTGTGTAAGAGCACGTGGAGGACCGAACCCACTTAGGTTGAAAACTGAGGGGATGAGCTGTGGATAGGGGTGAAAGGCCAATCAAACTTCGTGATAGCTGGTTCTCTCCGAAATGCATTTAGGTGCAGCGTTGCGTGTTTCTTGCCGGAGGTAGAGCTACTGGATAGCTGATGGGCCCTAAAAGGTTACTGACGTTAGCCAAACTCCGAATGCCGGTAAGTGAGAGCGCAGCAGTGAGACGGTGGGGGATAAGCTTCATCGTCGAGAGGGTAACAGCCCAGACTACCAACTAAGGTCCCCAAGCGTGTGCTAAGTGGGAAAGGATGTGGAGTTGCATAGACAACCAGGAGGTTGGCTTAGAAGCAGCCACCCTTGAAAGAGTGCGTAATAGCTCACTGGTCAAGTGATTCCGCGCCGACAATGTAACGGGGCTCAAGCACACCACCGAAGTTGTAGATTTCGTATTTTAGGTAAGCCTTCGTGGTTCAGCCGTACGGAGTGGTAGGAGAGCGTCGTGTGGCGAGTGAAGCGGCGGTGTAAACCAGCCGTGGACGCTACACGAGTGAGAATGCAGGCATGAGTAGCGAAAGACGGGCGAGAAACCCGTCCTCCGAATGATCAAGGGTTCCAGGGCCAGGCTAATCCGCCCTGGGTAAGTCGGGACCTAAGGCGAGGCCGACAGGCGTAGTCGATGGACAACGGGTTGATATTCCCGTACTGACGAAGAACCGCCCAAACCAATCCAGTAATGCTAAGTATCTGAATCCCCTAGACCAATCCCTTCGGGGTGAGGCGTGGGGCCTAGCGTACGACCCTATTCTGGTGCGGTTAGCGTATTAACAGGTGTGACGCAGGAAGGTAGCTGAGCCGGGCGATGGTTGTCCCGGTCTAAGAATGTAGGCCGAGAGATAGGCAAATCCGTCTCTCATTACGGCTGAGACTCGATGGGTAGTCCTCACGGACGAAATCAGTGATCCTATGCTGCCAAGAAAAGCATCGACGCGAGGTTCAAGTTACCCGTACCCCAAACCGACTCAGGTGATCAGGTAGAGAATACTAAGGAGATCGAGAGAATCGTGGTTAAGGAACTCGGCAAAATGCCCCCGTAACTTCGGGATAAGGGGGGCCTAAGGCGTGAACGGACTTGCTCCGGGAGCGCTGCAGGGCCGCAGAGACCAGTGGGAAGCGACTGTTTACTAAAAACACAGGTCCGTGCTAAGTCGCAAGACGATGTATACGGACTGACGCCTGCCCGGTGCTGGAAGGTTAAGAGGAACGGTTAGCCGTAAGGCGAAGCTGTGAATTTAAGCCCCAGTAAACGGCGGTGGTAACTATAACCATCCTAAGGTAGCGAAATTCCTTGTCGGGTAAGTTCCGACCTGCACGAATGGCGTAACGACTTCCCAGCTGTCTCAACCGCGAACTCGGCGAAATTGCACTACGAGTAAAGATGCTCGTTACGCGCAGAAGGACGGAAAGACCCCGTGACCTTTACTATAGCTTTGTATTGGTGTTCGGTGTGGCCTGTGTAGGATAGGTGGGAGACTGTGAAGCTTGGACGCTAGTTCAGGTGGAGTCATTGTTGAAATACCACTCTGGTCATATTGGATATCTAACTTCGAACCGTAATCCGGTTCAGGGACAGTGCATGGTGGGTAGTTTAACTGGGGCGGTTGCCTCCCAAAAAGTAACGGAGGCGCCCAAAGGTTCCCTCAACCTGGTTGGTAATCAGGTGTCGAGTGTAAGTGCACAAGGGAGCTTGACTGTGAGACTGACAAGTCGAGCAGGGACGAAAGTCGGGACTAGTGATCCGGCAGTGGCTTGTGGAAGCGCTGTCGCTCAACGGATAAAAGGTACCTCGGGGATAACAGGCTGATCTTGCCCAAGAGTCCATATCGACGGCATGGTTTGGCACCTCGATGTCGGCTCGTCGCATCCTGGGGCTGGAGTAGGTCCCAAGGGTTGGGCTGTTCGCCCATTAAAGCGGTACGCGAGCTGGGTTTAGAACGTCGTGAGACAGTTCGGTCCCTATCCTCTGCGCGCGCAGGAAATTTGAGAAGATCTATCCCTAGTACGAGAGGACCGGGATGGACGAACCTCTGGTGTGTCAGTTGTTCCGCCAGGAGCACCGCTGATTAGCTACGTTCGGAATGGATAACCGCTGAAAGCATCTAAGCGGGAAGCCAGCTTCGAGATGAGATTTCCATGGCTTAGGCCGAGAGACTCGCAGCTAGACTACTGCGTTGATAGGCTGGATGTGGAAGCAGGGACTAACGACCTGTGGAGCTGACCAGTACTAATAAGTCGATAAATTGATAACACCCCACCTCACTGGGCGACCTTAGGGTTGTCGAATGGTGACTGAGAAGAATTCTCGCGTCCACTTTGTGGTTCCCGATTTACGGTCGGGAACTGCGCCCAGCACACACTGCTGCGCACCCACCTCGGTGGAATGCTCCGTGATGTGAACTGGCCCAGACTGATACATAAATCAATAGTGTTTCGGCGGCCATAGCGAGAGGGAAACGCCCGGTTACATTCCGAACCCGGAAGCTAAGACTCTCTGCGCCGATGGTACTGCAAGGGGGACCTTGTGGGAGAGTAGGACACCGCCGGACTTCAATTGTAAAATAGCCACCACTGTGTTTCATAGACACAGCTGGTGGCTATTTTGCGTTAAGTCCCCACCCTAAAATCAGGAGCAACGAATGACCGATTCCTCAGAAAATGACGGCCGGCAAGACAGCCGACCCCACGGGAACCGCTCTGGCGCGCCCCGATCTGGAGGACGCCCCACAGGTGGACGTCCGGGTGAGGGACGACCAAGCGATGGAAGACCACGCCGCGACAACGCCGCTGGTGGACCCGCACGCGGAAAGCCAGCATCCGGCTCCGACCGCCCTTGGCGCAACAAGCCTGAGGGTGACGACCGCCGTCCACGCCGCGATGCCGCCGGTGACCGCGATGGTCGCCCGCAGCGCTCCGGCGATAGCGACTCGCGTCCACCACGTTCCGGTGACCGTGACCGCGACTCGCGTCCACCACGTTCCGGGGACCGCGATAGCCGTCCGCAGCGTTCCGGCGATCGTCCCGATAGGGGAGACCGGCCGGCACGCCCGTTCCGTTCCGATGGCTCAGGGCGCCCAGAGCGCGGCGGACGTCCTGACCGCGGATCCGATCGCCGTGGTGGCCCCGACGAGAAACGACTCTGGACCAAGGGCGGAGCGCCAGCACGCGGAGACCGCGATGCAAGCGAACGTGAGCCTGAAGAGGATCGCGATCCCTTCGGCATCCGCTCGGTTCGGGCCTACCACCAGGCTCCCGAGATTCCCGAGGGCGTTACGCCCAAAATGCTTGACCGGGTTGCTTCGAACGAACTCAAGACCCTCAGTAAAGAGAACGCCGAGGGTGTCGCCCTTCACCTGGTAATGGTGTCGCGCCTCATCGAAGAAGACCCTGAACTTGCTCATCAGCATGCGATTTCTGCTGCGCGCCGTGCAGGCCGCATCGGAGTTGTTCGTGAGACTCTCGCCATCACCGCCTATGCGACTGGCGACTACGCTTTGGCGTTGCGCGAATTGCGTACGTACCGTCGCATTACTGGTCGTGACGACCAGTTGCCGATGATGGTCGATAGCGAGCGCGGACTCGAGCGCCCGGAACGGGCCCTCGAGCTTGGTCGCTCGGTGAAGCGCAGCACGCTGTCTTCGGCCGTCCAAGCTGAGCTTGCTATTGCCATGTCGGGAGCACGCCTCGACCTCGGCCATGCAGAAGAAGCGCTCGTTGAGTTGCAGATTCCGCAGCTCGATCCCGATAAGGCCTTCACCTACAGCCCTGCTTTGTTCGGCGCCTATGGCACCGTGCTCGAAGAGCTCGGCCGTGACGATGAAGCGGCCATTTGGTTTGCTCGCGCGGATGTCGCAGAAGCGGCGCTCGGCGACGACGAGGACGCCACAATCGAAGTCATTGAAGAAGAGCTCGAATTCGAGGCATCCGACGACACCGCAGTAGAAGTTGAGGATGCAAATGGGCCTCTGGAAGTCACTAATGAAACTGACGGGAACGACGACGGAAACGACGAGCGTGTCAGCTAGGACACCTCTCACGGGCGTCGCGCTCGTACTCGCGGACCTTGATGGAGTGATCTATCGCGGTCCGGATGCGATTCCGTATGCCGTCGAGAGCATGAACGCGATCGATGGCCCGCAAGTTGCCTACATTACGAACAATGCGTCGCGCACCGACGCATCCGTTGCGGAGCACTTGAGCGAACTCGGACTGACTGTGGAACCGCGCGACGTGGTGACCTCGCCTCAAGCGGCCATGGGCCTGCTGCGCGCTATCGTTCCTGCCGGTTCGACCATCATGGTTGTTGGTGGCGACGGCCTGACGAACGAGCTTGAAAAGTCAGGCTTCGTGGTCACCCGGTCGGCTGATGATTCGCCGGCGGCCGTCGTGCAAGGCTTCGCTCCGCATGTGGGGTGGAAAGATCTCGCAGAAGCATCGTTCGCCCTCAAGGGTGGCGACTCCGGCATCCCCTGGATTGCCACCAACACCGACTGGACGATTCCCCAGGCTCGCGGAACAGCGCCCGGCAACGGCACCCTCGTGTCAGCAGTGCATTCCGCCGTTGGGCGTCTGCCGATCGTCGCTGGCAAGCCAGAAGTGGCCATCTTCGAGGAGGCCTTTGCTCGTTACGAGTCACGCGAAGCGTTGATGATTGGCGACCGCCTCGACACCGACATTCTCGGGGCTAACAGGGCCGGCATCCCGTCGCTTCTCGTTCTGACCGGCATTGACCAAGCAAAGCAAGTGCTGGCGTGTATCCCGGATGAGCGACCGACGATGATCGTTGATGATCTGCGTGGGCTGCATGAGCCCTATCCAGAAACGATCGTCACGCAGGGCGGCGCCGCAGTGATGACGACGGTGGGAACGGCGACGGTGCGCCTTGAAGGGCAACGGTTGACCGTGACGTCGGCCGGAACATCCATCGACCGATTGCGTGCCGGCGCAGCAGCAATTTGGAACTCGGGGAGCGCCATCTACGCCCTTGAAGTGCCAGCGGAGCTATATTCATGAGCATGAGCGATGAATCACCGGTCGATGGACTGATGTCACGACTGAGCCTGATCGAAGACCAACCGCTCGAAACTCGAGCTGCCGCCTTCACTCAGGTTCACGACGAACTGCAGCAGCAGCTCGAGGGCAAGGACGCGTTCTCGCGCAATGGTTAGCGTGCGGCTCGACGCAGCTCTCGCTGCTCGCGGTCTTGCGCGTTCTCGCACGCACGCCGCCAAACTGATTGCCGACGGTCTCGTCACGGTGTCAGGAATCGCGATTCCGAAAGCGTCCACTCCGGTGAGCGACGACCACGTCATCGAGGTCGCTGAGACCGATCATTACGTAAGCCGGGCCGCCCACAAACTTGTGGCGGGTCTCGACGCCTTCGGTATCGACGCGACTGACAAGCTCGCGCTCGATGTTGGCGCGTCGACCGGCGGCTTCACTCAAGTTTTGCTCGAACGAGGTGCTCGCGAGGTTATCGCGCTCGACGTCGGCCACGGGCAACTCGTCGACCTGATCCGGTCGGATGCCCGAGTGCGCGTTATCGAGCGAGAGAATGCCCGCTATCTCACCGCTGAATCTCTGGCGGAGTTGAGCGGGACATCCGAAATCCCCACGCTTGTGGTCTCTGATCTGTCCTTCATCTCGCTTCGCACCGTGCTCCCGGCGCTTCACGCTTCGGTGGGCGAAACCGCAGACTTTGTTTTGCTTGTGAAGCCGCAGTTCGAAGTTGGGCGAACCAACATTCGAGAGGGCATCGTGCACGGGGCCGCACTTCGTGACGAAGCGATCATGGGTGTGCTCTGGGCGGCGTGGGATCTTGGTCTCGGCACGGCAGGCGTCATCTCGTCACCGATCGCGGGAAACGCGGGAAACCGTGAGTATCTTGTGTGGCTGAGTGCCCCAGCCAGCAGCAACCCGACGGAGTGGATATCGCAGGTTGCTGCCATCGCCTGAGCGATGAAGGCCTTGAGGTCGGACTACTTGCCGCTGGCGCCCTCGATAGCTGCTAGCGCGGCGCGAAGTCGTTCATCCGCTTGATCGGCAACAGCCTGAACTGCTGCGACTTCGCTCAGTTGAACCATGGTCTGGGGATTGATCGTCTGAACCGTAGTCGACTCTGCCGACTGGCTTCGACGGATGACGACGTTGCACGGGAGTAGCAGACCCATGTCAGGATCGGCGGCGAGTGCTTGCTCCGCGAGGGCCGGGTTGCATGCGCCCAGAATCAGGTAGTCGCCGACCGCATCCGCGCTTTCGGCGCCGAGTTTTGTGGTGAAGGTCGCTCGGATGTCAATTTCGGTGAGAACGCCGAAACCCTGGTTCGCTAGTTCGTGCTTCGTCACGGAAATCGCTTCCTCGTAAGGGAGCGGGACTGTGACGGTGAGTGCGTAGTTCATTGTTGTCTCCTTGGTGCTAGTTGGCGGAGATGATTCCCATCATCCCGTTGTCTTCGTGGTCGAGAATGTGACAGTGGTAGACGGTTTTTCCGCTGAAGTCCTCGAACGCGATCCGCACACGGGTGGTGCTGCGTGCGGGAATGTTTACGACGTCTTGCCACAGGAGGGTGTCGACGGGCTGCCCATCCTGTTCAATGATTTGCATTGGCCAGACGTGCAGGTGCAGCGGATGATCGAGGGTGCTGGTGTTTGTCAGCAGCCACTCCTCGACGCTGTCGAACTGCACGGTGGTGTCGATGCGGCTGGCATCGAATGGGCGGTCGTTGATCGTGGGGGTCATCATGCCTGCACCCATGCCGCCGCCCATGCCCATGGCGAAGACCAATTCGCGTCTCGCGTTCACAGTTTCTGTGCGGAGGTCGCGCTGGGCAGGTTGGCGCGGGATCGTTGGTCGCGCGTCGACGTTCTCGCCGACCACGGTAAACGTGGCCAGTGTGATTTCTTCGATGCTTCGAGAGGTGTCGCCGCCCATCATCATCCCGTCAGCCGAGCCGCGGTCATTGGGGAGGGTGCGCAGTGTGGCTGTTCCGGCACTACCGGTGACCAGAAGGTCTGCCCGGTTGCCGGGCGCGAGCAGGATTTCGTCGACTTCCTGTGGGGCTTCAAACCGCCCGGAGTCGATTCCAAGCAGGGTCATTTGCTGTCCATCAAGACGCAGTCGCAAGTAGCGGGAAACGCTGGCGTTGACGATGCGCCATCGCTCGCGTTCACCAGGTTGCGCGGTCAGATGTGGCGTGAGCTGCCCGTTGACAAGCACGAGGTCTCCCTCACGCCCGGACATTTCGTCCATTGGCGACGCCGATGGGATGTTTCCGCCTGAGGTGATGGTGATATCGGAGATGACGAGGAGGCGCTCCCGGTCAGCGGGGATCACTTCTGCGTCTTCGACGATGATGGCTCCGTAAAGCCCGCCAAAGACCTGTTCGGCGACAAAACCGTGGAGGTGCGGGTGATACCAGTACACGCCAGGTGGATGATCGGCCGGCACTGTGTATTGGTAGTCGAAGGACTCTCCTGCCGCGACCGTGACGAACATGTTGTCGCTGTTGTCGTTAGGGGAGACGTGGAGCCCGTGAACGTGCAAGTTGCTGGGATCTGCCAACCCATTGTTGAGGTTCACGTTGAGGGTGTCTCCCGCACGAACGCGCAGAGTGGGGCCCGGCAGGCCACCGTTGCAGCTCAGTGCGTTTACGTCCCGGCCAGCGATGCTTACCCGTTGGGGCGATGATTCGAGGTCGACCGTGAGCACGCCGTCTCTGCTGCGCAGCTCTACAGGCTCCGTGAAGGCGTTGCCGGATACGGTTCCCGACGACGATGACGAGGGGTGACGCTGATTGATGAAGAAACCGGTGCCGCCTACAGCGACACTGGCTACTCCGACTCCGCCGAGGATCAGAGCGTTACGCCGGCTGATGTCGCGCATTACGGGGACTCGTCGAGTACCCGAAGATGCTCTCGGTATTGTTCCTCAGTGAGCTCCCCGCGAGCGAAGCGTTCTTGGAGGATTCGTTTGGCGCCGGAGGCTTCATCGTGCCTCGGGTCCGCTGGTTTTTCGTTGCTCTTTGACGTGCTCGACGCCAAACGAACAATGACATAGACCAGCAGGGCGACGCCGACAACTGCCAGCACGCCGTATCCCCAAGCCCATCCCATGTTTCCGTAGTTCCACATCATTAGATTTGGTTCCTTTCGCATCGGATTGTGCCGCACAGCACACGATACCCCCGGAGGTATACAGGCGGCTGGGCGTGAACTGATTCGGCTCCACGCTGGGATTCGCCCGTGTGCACAGGAGCAATATCCCCAAAATCGTGTGCAGGGCGCACGTGGCTGTGGGAATCCGACAGAATGGTTAACGCAGGTTTCTGCTATCGCCGCGACCCACCAGCCGGTGGCGGCAAATCGAACAATCACTACGAATGAGAGGTGCACGGTGCAGTCCGAGAACTCTCATGCTTCTGATCGTCACATTCTGGTCATCGCTCACACCGGTCGTGCGGAGTCGCTGACGGCCGCCATCTCGGTGTGCCATCAACTCATCAGCGCAGGCATCGTGCCGGTGCTTGCGCCGGATAGCTACGAAACGATTCTGCAGGCGGAACCCGACCTCTCGCCGGTGCGACGCCTCGGCAACGAAGTCGAAACCGGAGAGCTCGAGCTCGTGATCGTGCTTGGCGGCGATGGCACAATTCTTCGCGCAGCCGAACTGACGCGGGGCTGCAGTGCACCGCTTCTCGGCGTGAACCTGGGTCACGTCGGTTTCTTGGCCGAGAGCGAACGCGAAGAACTCACGTCCACTGTGGAGCGCGCGCTGGCTCGCGATTACCTCGTTGAAGAGCGCATGACGCTGTCGGTGCGCGTGAAGGTCGATTCTGAGGTTGTCTACGAAACCTGGGCGCTGAACGAAGCGACCGTCGAAAAAGCGAGTCGCGAGCGCATGCTCGAAGTGGTCATCGAGGTCGATGGCCGACCGCTTTCCTCATTCGGCTGCGACGGCGTCGTCATGTCCACACCGACCGGCTCTACCGCTTACGCGTTCTCCGCTGGTGGCCCGGTGGTGTGGCCGAGCCTTGATGCTCTCTTGCTTGTTCCTCTAAGCGCTCACGCGCTATTTGCGCGCCCCATTGTCGTGGGGCCAGACTCGGCCCTCGCCGTCGAGGTTCTCGATCGCAATATGGGCATTGGCGTGTTGTGGTGCGATGGCCGACGCGCTTTCGATCTTCCGCGTGGTGCTCGTGTGATCGTGCGACGTTCACCGGTGCCGGTGAGACTAGCCAGACTGTCGCAAGGACCATTCACCGATCGTCTTGTCAAGAAATTCAATTTGCCGGTCAACGGATGGCGTGGGCCAGCATCGGAGGAGGGAACCGACTCGTGATCGAAGAGATCTCCATTCGCGACCTCGGTGTTATCGCTTCAGCACGACTTCCGCTGAGCCCCGGGTTTACCGCGCTCACGGGCGAGACGGGCGCGGGAAAGACGATGGTCGTGACCGCCCTGGGCCTCCTGCTCGGCGAGCGGGCCGATGCTGCCGCCATCCGGGCCGATAGCGATCAAGCATCCGTGGAGGGACGATGGGTCATTGACCCCACGTCTGCGGTCGCTGAGCGCGTGCGCGACGCCGGCGGTGACCTCGACGACGGAGAGCTTCTTCTTGTGCGCACCGTTGCGCGTGAGGGTCGCAGCCGTGCTGTGGTTGGCGGTCGTAGTGCTCCGGTCGGTGTGCTCACCGAGCTGGGCGACCAGCTCGTGGTCGTTCACGGCCAGTCTGAGCAGATCCGCCTCAAGTCGTCGACGGCTCAGCGAAATGCGCTCGACCGTTATGCGGGAGCCGAACTCGCGACCGTGCTCGGGCAGTATCAAACAGTGTTCCGTCGTTGGCAGGCGGCCCAGGGCGAACTCGATGTACTCGTTGCGGAAAGCGATCTTCGCAGTCGCGAGGCTGACGAACTCCGCGTCGCGATCGATGAGATTGAAGCCGCCGACGTGCGTCGCGGCGAAGACGTCGAGCTGACGGAACGAGCCGATCGTCTGGCGAACCTCGAAGGTCTGAGGCTGGCCGCTGAAGGCGCCCACGCGGTGCTGTCGGCGGATGACGCGGAGGAAGGCTCCGATGTAGTGGCCCTGCTTGCCAGCGCCCAACGAGGGCTTGAGCGGGTCGCCGAGCACGACGCGCAACTTGCCGCCATCGCTGAGGCCTTAGCGGCAGCATCCATCACACTGGGAGAAATCTCGACTGATCTTTCTGGCTACCTCGCCGGGCTGGATTCAGATGGCAGCCGCGAACTGGAACAGGTTGAAGATCGTCGCGGCCAACTTGCCGCTCTCGTGCGCAAGCATGGCGTGAGCCTCGACGATGTCGTCGATGTGCTCGACACCGGCAGCCAACGCTTGCTGGAACTCGATAACGACTCCACCCGCATCGATGAGCTGCGGGCTCAAGTCGAAGCAGGTCAGTCAGAACTGATCGAGCTCGCAGCCAAGGTGAGCGACGTGCGATCTCGTAGCGCTGCACGGCTTGCTGCCGCGGTCACCGACGAACTCACCCACCTTGCGATGGCCAACGCCGAGATCGTGGTCACGGTCGAAGACCGCAGCGACTATTCGCTGAGCGGCAAAGATGAAGTGGCGATCCTGTTGCAGCCGCACCCGGGAGCACCGCCGCGTCCGCTTGGCAAGGGTGCTTCAGGGGGAGAGCTCTCACGGGTCATGCTCGCGATCGAGGTCGTCATTGCGGGCAACGATCCGGTTCCGACCTTTATTTTCGACGAAGTGGATGCGGGTGTCGGTGGTGCCGCAGCGATCGAAATCGGCAAACGGCTTGCCCTGCTGAGCCGCACCGCCCAAGTGATTGTTGTCACGCACCTGGCCCAAGTGGCCGCGTTTGCGGACAACCACCTCAGCGTCATCAAGGGCGACGACGGATCGGTCACGGCCTCCAGTGTTCACAAGCTTGAGGGGGAGGCGCGCATCGCAGAAATGGCGCGACTGCTCTCGGGATTGCCCGACTCCGAGTCTGGCCTTGCCCACGCCCGCGAGCTTATTCAGACCGCGCACGACCTCGAAAACGCTGCTCTCGGTCGCTGACGTTCGGACACAGTTTCGTGCACAGTTTCGGACTCACTTTCGCGCACACTTTCCGCCACATTTCCGGCCTCACCGACGGCCTTAGCTGTTAAGCCGATAACGAAACACCCCTGCGCGGCGACAAAACTGCTCAACGAGGCATAGGATGGAACCCCGTGGTGGACAATACAAACGCGGTCGTAACAAAGCACATCTTCGTCACCGGAGGAGTCGTCTCTTCTCTCGGTAAAGGCCTCACGGCGGCGAGTCTCGGAAACCTGCTGACAGCACGCGGGCTCCGCGTCGTCATGCAGAAGCTGGATCCCTATCTGAACGTGGATCCCGGCACTATGAACCCCTTCCAGCACGGTGAAGTTTTTGTCACCGATGATGGCGCCGAAACCGACCTCGACATCGGGCACTACGAGCGCTTCCTTGACATCAAGCTCAATCAGGCTGCCAACGTCACTACCGGGCAGATCTACTCCGAAGTGATTGCCAAAGAGCGTCGCGGCGAATACCTCGGTGACACCGTGCAGGTCATCCCGCACATCACCGACGAAATCAAGCGCCGCATGCGCCTGCAGGCCGCCGGCCCTTTCAGCGATGAAGACCCGCAGCCTGACGTCATCATCACCGAAATCGGTGGAACTGTTGGCGATATCGAGAGCCTCCCGTTCATCGAATCCGCTCGCCAGGTACGCCACGAGCTCGGGCGCAAGAACGTGTTCTTTGTCCACGTTTCGCTCGTTCCGTTCATGGCGGCATCCGGTGAGCAGAAAACCAAGCCAACGCAGCACTCGGTTGCCGCGCTGCGCTCGATCGGCATCCAGCCTGATGCTCTCGTGCTGCGCAGCGACCGCCCCGTCTCCGAGTCCAACAAGCGCAAGATCGCGCTCATGTGTGACGTTGAAGAAGACGCCGTCGTCAACGCGACCGACGCTTCCAGCATCTACGACATCCCCGAAATGCTGCACAGCCAGGGCCTCGACGCCTACATCATCAACCAGCTCGGGCTCGAAGCGAAGTCAGTGAACTGGGATGGCTGGAGCGAACTGCTCGAAGCCGTGCACAACCCCAAGAACGAGGTCTCGATCGGCCTAGTCGGTAAGTACATCGACCTGCCCGATGCGTACCTCTCGGTCACCGAAGCGCTGCGCGCCGGTGGGTTCGCCAACAGCGCCAAGGTTAACATTCGCTGGGTCCCCTCTGACGAGTGCGAAACTCCCGAAGGCGCGGCCAAGCAACTTTCCGATCTCGACGGAATCATCGTTCCCGGTGGGTTCGGTGTTCGCGGCATTGAAGGCAAGCTCGGCGCCCTCAAATTCGTTCGTGAGAACGGCATCCCCACCCTCGGTATTTGCCTCGGCTTGCAGTGCATGGTCATTGAGTACGCTCGCGACATGGCCGGCCTCGAAGGCGCATCTTCAACGGAATTCGATGCCGACAGCAAGTACCCGGTTATCGCGACGATGGCCGAGCAAGTCGACATCCTCGCGGGCGGAGACATGGGCGGCACGATGCGTCTCGGTCTCTACAACGCCGACCTCGAGCCCGGCTCGATCGTTGAAGAAATCTACGGAGCACCGACGGCCGCCGAGCGTCACCGTCACCGCTACGAAGTGAACAACGAATACCGCCAGCAGATTGCGGATGCCGGACTGAAGTTCTCCGGAATTTCGCCCGACCGCACCCTCGTCGAATTCGTCGAGTTGCCGCGCGAGGTGCACCCCTACTACTTGGGAACGCAGGCTCACCCCGAGCTGCTCTCACGCCCCAACCGTGCCCACCCGCTGTTCCGCGGACTGGTCGCCGCTGCAATTGAGCGCCAAAAGTCCAGCCGCCTCTTTGAGGTGACTGAGCAGGATGATGCATAACGAACTCAGCGACGACCGCGTCACACCGGAGCTGCTGAGCGCCGAAACGGTGTTCGCTGGCCACGTGTGGAACGTCGACCGCGAGCGTTTTCAGCTCGACGGTTCTGCGATCACTCGCGAATTTGTGAACCACACCGGCGCCGTTGCGGTGCTGGCCATGGATGAGCGCGACCGGGTGCTCCTGATCAAGCAGTACCGGCATCCGGTGCGCTTGCGTGATTGGGAATTGCCGGCTGGCTTGCTCGATGTCGTGAACGAGTCACCGCTGTTGGCGGCTCAGCGCGAATTGGCCGAAGAAACCGACCTGCAAGCCGAATCGTGGCATGTGCTCAGCGAAATGCTGACCTCGCCAGGCGGAAGCAATGAAGCCGTGCGCATTTACTTGGCCCGTGGTGTGAGTGCGACCGGGGAAGTGTTTGACCGCTATGCGGAAGAAGCTGGTATCGAGTTGCGCTGGGTTCCGCTGGAGGATGCCGTTGAGGCGGTTCTCGAGCGGCGCGTGCAGAACTCGATCCTGTGCCTCGGTCTCTTGGCGGCGCAACTCGGACGCGACCGTGGCTGGAACACGCTAGGTGCACCAGACGCACCGTGGCCGCGGCATCCGCGAAACTACGCTGAATAGCCTCTCGCGGTAGGTTGAGCGACATGACCGAGCCGGCGCGCCCCGTAGCGAAAAGTGCGATTGCGATCGCCGCAGAACGCTATCTGCGGCATCTGGCGATCGAACGCGGTCTTTCGGCGAACACTCTCGCAGCGTATCGCCGCGATCTTGACGGCTATCTGTCGTTTCTCAGTACGCGCGGTCTCAGTACGCCCGCCGCAGTGTCAGCGGATGACGTGACCGCCTTTGCGCACAGCTTGCGAGTGAATGCCGAGCGTCCGCTCGCGGCCTCCTCGGTCGCGCGCATGCTGTCGACAGTGCGCGGGCTGCACACGTTTTTCGTCGACGAATCGCTCGCGGTGGAGGACGTCGCGCATACCGTCGCGATTCCGAAGCAAGCGATGCGATTGCCGAAGGCGATCACGATCGACCAGATGGCTGCCGTTCTGGCATCCTTTCCCGGCGATGAGGTCATTTCGCTTCGCAACACTGCGCTGCTCGAGCTTCTCTATGCCACCGGTGCCCGCGTTTCTGAGGTGACGGCACTCAACGTCGACGACATGATCGACGGCGACATTGTGCGCCTGCTCGGCAAGGGCAACAAGCAGCGCATCGTTCCCGTCGGCAGTTTTGCGCAGTCGGCTATCGAGAAGTACCTCGTGCGTGCTCGTCCGGTGCTCTCGGCGAAGGGGGCGGCCACCCCGGCGTTGTTTCTCGGGGCGCGGGGAGCTCGGCTGTCTCGTCAAAACGTGTGGCTGATCATCCAGGCCGCTGCCGAGCGTGCAGAACTTGAGATCGATATCTCGCCGCACACCTTTCGGCACTCCTTTGCGACGCACCTTCTTTCGGGCGGTGCCGACGTTCGCGTAGTGCAGGAACTGCTGGGGCACTCCTCGGTGGCGACAACCCAGATTTACACCATGGTCACCGCTGACACGCTGCGTGACATGTACACGACGGCGCATCCGCGAGCACGTTAGCGAGCGCCGGGGGAGTGACGGGATGCCGTGGCTGGCTGATCGGCGACCCCGCTAACCCGCGTGTCGCGCTGCCAAACCTTCAACCTTTGGTAGAGGCGACCCTGCCGTGTCCGCGCGTGGGAGCGCGGGCTGCGACGGATGCGCGACGTAAACTTTTGGTATGACGACACAGCGCGAGAACGAATCGACGCTGGCGGGGTTGGATGTTCAGGCAATGGGCCCAACCGGCCGGCCGCTCACAGTTTTTCCGGAACCCCCACCGCTCACGGGCCACGGCCCGGCACGCATCATTTCGCTGTGCAACCAAAAGGGTGGCGTCGGCAAGACAACCACCACGATTAACCTTGGCGCCTCGTTCGCTGAATATGGCCGCCGCGTGTTGGCCATCGACTTCGACCCTCAGGGTGCGCTCTCGGCGGGCCTTGGCGTTCCCACTCACGATGTGCCCACGATCTACGACCTGCTGCTCGGCACAATCAAGAACCCGGCAGAAGCGATCGTTCACACCAAAGTTCCCGGTCTCGACGTCATCCCAGCCAACATCGACCTCTCGGCCGCTGAAGTGCACCTCGTCAATGAGGTCGCTCGCGAAACGATCCTGGCGCGCGTACTGCGCAAGGTCAGCGACCAGTACGACGTGATCCTCATCGACTGCCAGCCTTCGCTCGGTTTGCTCACCGTCAATGCGCTGACGGCAGCTCACGGCGTGCTCATTCCGCTCGAATGCGAATTCTTCGCGCTGCGCGGTGTTGCCCTGCTCGTGGAGACAATCGAGAAGGTTCAGGATCGCCTGAACCCCGCGATCAAGCTCGACGGCATCCTCGCGACAATGTTTGACGCGCGCACCCTGCACTCGCGTGAAGTGCTCGAACGCGTTGTCGAAAACTTTGGTGACGACGTTCTCGAGACCGTTATCGGTCGCACCGTGAAGTTCCCGGATGCCAGCGTGGCCGGTGCCCCCATCACGACCTTCGCCCCCGACCACTCTGCGGCGCACTCCTACCGCCAGGTGGCGCGAGAGCTGATCGCCCGTGGCGCCGTCGCCTAGCGACGTGGACGAGACCGAGGCATCCGCACCAGGATTCTCGGTCTCTCTCAACAACTTCAATGGGCCCTTTGACCTGTTGCTGTCTCTCATCACCAAGCATGAGCTGGACATCACCGAGGTGTCGCTGTCGCGCATCACAGATGAGTTCATTGCGTACCTGCGCGATTTCGAATCCGAAAACGGATCGGATGACATCGACGAGCTCGATCAGGCCAGCGAATTTTTGGTCGTTGCTGCCACGCTGCTCGACCTCAAGGTTGCCGGGCTTCTTCCGCAGGGTGAGCTCGTGGATGCCGAAGACGTCGCGCTGCTCGAAGCGCGCGACCTGCTCTTTGCGCGTCTGCTGCAGTACCGCGCGTTCAAACAGGCCAGCGATTGGTTTGGGTCGCACTTCGAGGCGGAAGCGACGCGCACCGTGCGATCGGTGCGCTTGGAAGAGAAATACCGCACTCAAACTCCCGAACTCGTGTGGACGCTCAGCCTCGACGATTTCGCCGCCCTCGCGACCCTCGCGTTCACGCCGCGAGAGATTCCGAGCGTGGGACTCGACCATTTGCACGCACCGCTCATCAGCATCCGCGAACAGGCTGCGCATGTCGTCGCGCTGTTGCGCGCGGGGGAGCCGAAGACGTTCCGCCAATTGATCGCGGGCGCCGAGTTGAAGGGCGTTGTTGTGGCGCGTTTCTTGGCTGTGCTTGAGCTGTATCGCGGCGGCAATGTTGCCTTTGAACAGATCGAACCCTTAGGCGAACTGACCGTGCGCTGGACTGCAGAACACTGGTCAGACGATAGCCTCGCTAATCTGGGAGCAGATTATGGAAACTGACGAACATACAGCCACCCCCGTTGTCGACCTCGCCCGCGGGCTCGAGGCGATCTTCATGGTTGCCGACCAGCCGCAGAGCCTCGTGAGCCTCGCAACGGCCCTGAACGCACCCGTGGCGGCGATCCGCAAGACAATCACTGCACTGTGCGCCGATTTCGACGGTGAAGGCGATGGCCCGCGACGCGGTTTTGAACTCCGCGAAGTCGGTGGCGGCTGGCGAATTTATGTGCGCGAAGACTACGACTCGGCCGTGCGCGACTTCGTTTATACGCAAAACCCATCGCGGTTGAGTCAGGCCGCGCTGGAGACTCTTGCGGTCATTGCGTACAAGCAACCGATCAGCCGGGGAGCCATTGCTGCCGTGCGTGCGGTGAATGTTGACTCAGTAGTGCGTACGCTACTGAGTCGAGGACTTATTACGGAAGCGTTTACCGACAACGAGACGGGCGCCATCCACTACGAAACAACGGAGCTCATGCTCGTGCAACTGGGGATCAACTCCATTGCCGAGCTGCCTCCCATCTCGCCACTTTTATCTGATGGTACGGACGGTTTTGATGAACAACGCTAATGGCTCAGGCCCCAGCAATCCCGAGGGCGAACGCCTTCAAAAAGTAATGGCCGCTGCCGGTGTGGCATCGCGTCGCGTTTCGGAAGACTTGATCTACCAGGGCCGCGTTGCGGTCAACGGCAAGGTCGTTGAAGAAGCTGGCCGTCGCGTGAAGCCGACCGACCGCGTGACGGTGGACGGTAGTGCGATCCAGCTCGACACCACCAAGCGCTACGTGATGCTCAACAAGCCCGTCGGCGTGGTGAGCTCCATGTCCGACGAGAGCGGTCGCCCCGACCTGATGCAGTACACCGGCAACTACGACGAACGACTCTTCAACGTCGGCCGTCTCGACGTGCAGACCTCTGGCCTGCTTGTCCTCACGAACGACGGCGAACTTGCCCACGTGCTCGCCCACCCCTCCTTCGGCGTGATGAAGACCTACATCGCCAAGGTCGAAGGCACCGTGAGCGCTCAAACAATTTCGCAGCTCATGAAGGGCATCGAGCTTGAGGACGGCCCGATTGCCGTCGACAAGGCGCGATCGCTCGGCCGAGCATCCAACGACCAGACAATGGTGGAGCTCACCCTGCACTCGGGCCGCAACCGCATTGTGCGCCGGATGATGGAAGAAGTTGGCCACCCGGTGATCGAACTCGTTCGTCGCCAGTTTGGTCCGCTGAACCTCGGAAGCCTTGGGCTGGGAAAGACTCGCAACCTCACGAAGGTGGAGTTGGGTGCAGTGCTGACGATTGCCCGCGAGGCCGAGGAACAGTCGTGAACCTAGGCCGCATCACTGGGCAAGTACGCATCGTTGGTGCGGGATTGCTCGGTGCCAGCATCGGCCACGGCCTGCGGGCCAAGGGCGTCGATGTGATTTTGCACGATGCGTCGCGCTCGAACGCAACCCTCGCGATTGACTATGGCGCTGGTCGTGCGCCGCAGGCTGACGATAAGCCGACGCTCGTGATTGTGGCGGTTCCGCCGGATGTCACCGCCGAGGTTGTCGCTCGCGAACTCATTGCTTGGCCGCGTGCCACGGTGACGGATGTCGCGAGCGTGAAGGTGGGCGTGCTCGAGGAACTTATTGCGCTGGGTGCCGACCTTGATCGCTACGTTGGCTCGCATCCTCTAGCTGGACGCGAACGTGGCGGCGCCATTGCGGCCCGCGCGGACCTGTTCATCGGTCGGCCCTGGGTCATCGGCAGGGGAGAGCCCTTCCGTCGTCGCGCGGTCGAAGATGTTGTCATCGAGCTGGGTGCTATTCCCGTCGCGATGTCAGCCTCCGATCACGACAACGCGGTGGCTCTGATTTCGCACGTTCCCCAGGTGGTGGCGAGTTTGCTCGCGCACCGGTTGGCGGGAGCATCCGATGCCGCAGTTGCTCTTGCTGGTCAAGGGCTGCGCGACACGACCCGCATTGCCTCGAGCGCCCCCGAGCTGTGGGTGCAGATTCTGGGGGCAAACTCGGGCCCCGTTGCGGAGATTTTGCGCGAGCTGCAGACCGAGCTCGGTGTGGCGATTGAGGCGCTCGAGACTCCGGATGCTCCGGGTGCCCGTCGTGCCCTCGCCGAAGTTTTGGCCGGCGGCAACGCCGGAGTCGCGCGGATTCCCGGCAAGCACGGAACGAGCAAGCACTACAGCCAACTCGTCGTCATGGTCGACGACAAGCCAGGCGAGCTCGCCCGACTGCTCACCGAAATCGGCGAAGCCGACGTGAACATGGAAGACTTGCGCCTTGAGCATTCACCGGGTGCCCAGTTCGGTTTGGCTGAAATCTCGGTGCTGCCCGAAAAGGAAGCCGTATTGATAAGCGAGCTTGAAGCTCGTGGTTGGAAGATTGCAGAGACTTTCGCGTGAACAAGAACCCGTCGTTTGTTGTGGTGGCCGTTGATGGCCCGGCCGGCAGCGGAAAGTCGAGTGTGTCGAAAGCGACTGCTCGCGAACTCGGCTTCGACTACCTCGACACTGGCGCTGCCTACCGCGGTTTTGCCCTGCACTGCCTCGAGCGCGGTGTCGACACCCTCGGGCCCGGTGACGTCATCGAGACGCTCCCGCGTTTTGAGTACTCGATCGGGATTGACCCTGACAACTACTTTGTGAAGGTCGACTCGGAGATCGTGACCGACGACATCCGCGAACCCCGCATCACGGGCGTTGTCTCGAACATCGCACGCGTGCCCGAAGTGCGGCAGTACATGGTCGACCTGTTCCGCAGCATCATCGCGGGGAGCGAAAAACCCGGAATTGTGGTCGAAGGACGCGACATCACGACCGTGGTTGCACCGGACGCTCAGGCTCGAATTCTGCTCACAGCCAGTGAAGAAGCTAGGATGGGAAGACGTGCGGCCGAACTCTCCGGAGAATCGAGCACGACAACCGCGCAACAACTCAGTTATCGAGATGCGCAGGACTCCAAAGTCGTGGACTTCATGAACGCCGCCGATGGAGTCATCACCATTGATTCCACCAATCTTGACTTCGATCAAACCGTGACGGCCGTCGCGAGTTTTGTTCGCTCCAGCATGTAAACAAAGGACTACCCATGGCCGATCATTCGCCCGCCGAAGACGACTTTCCCGAACTGAACCCAGATCTGGTTGAGCGTCTTTCGGGAATGAACGAAGAAGAGGCTGCTCAGCGCACGTCTGCGCTCCGCGCCGGCCTGAGCGACTACGACCTCGAAGACGACGACCTCGCGGTTCTCGACTCCGCATCCGATGACCCGGATGCCATCTACTACCTGCCTGCCCTGCCGGTTCTCGCGATCGTCGGTCGCCCGAACGTTGGCAAGTCAGCTCTCGTGAACCGCATCATCGGTCGTCGTGAAGCTGTTGTGGAGGACACCCCCGGTGTCACCCGCGACCGCGTCAACTACAAGGCCGAGTGGAACAACCGTCACTTCACCATCGTCGACACCGGCGGCTGGGAGCCCGACGCTAAGGGCATCGACGCCTCGGTTGCTGCCCAGGCTGAGATCGCTATCGACCTCGCCGACGCTGTGCTCTTTGTTGTGGATGCCACGGTTGGCCCCACCTCCACCGACGAGCACGTCGTGCGCATGCTGCGCGCCACCAAGAAGCCCGTGATTTTGGTCGCCAACAAGGTTGACGACATCCACCAGGAATCGGATGCCGCAGCGCTCTGGAGCCTCGGCCTCGGTCAGCCGTGGCCGTCATCCGCCGTTCACGGCCGTGGTGTTGCTGACCTGCTCGACCACGTGCTCACGGTTCTGCCGAAGATTTCGACCGTCGCCAAGGAAGAAGTGGGTGGCCCGCGCCGCGTAGCTATCCTCGGTCGCCCGAACGTCGGCAAGTCGAGCCTGCTGAACAAGACTGCTGGCGAAGAGCGCGTTGTTGTCAACGACCTCGCCGGCACGACTCGCGACCCGGTTGACGAGCAGATTGAGCTCGGCGGCAAGTTCTGGCGCTTCGTTGACACGGCCGGCATCCGTCGTCGTGTTGCTTTGGCGCAGGGCGCTGACTTCTATGCAACGCTGCGCACCAGCGCTGCACTGGAAAAGGCTGAAGTCGCTGTTGTCATCTTCGATGTCAGCCAGCCGCTCAGCGTTCAAGACCTCAAGATCGTTGACCTCGTGCTCGAATCGGGCCGTGCGCTCGTTTTGGCCTTCAACAAGTGGGACCTTCTCGACGACGAACGTCGCGACCTGCTCGAGCGAGAAATCGACAAGGACCTCGCGCACGTCGCCTGGGCTCCTCGCGTGAACATCTCGGCTAAGACCGGTCGTCACATGGAGAAGCTCGTTCCGGCTCTTGAGCTGGCGTTGGCGTCGTGGGATACCCGCATTCCGACCGGTAAGTTCAACGCGCTTCTGGCCGAACTGACGCAGGAGCACCCTCACCCGCTTCGTGGTGGCAAGCAGCCGCGCATCCTCTTTGGTACGCAGGCATCAAGCCGCCCGCCAACGTTCGTGCTCTTCACGACCGGCTTCTTGGACCCGCAGTACCGTCGATTCATTACGCGTCGACTGCGTGAGATCTTCGGCTTCGATGGCAGCCCCATCCAGGTCAACATGCGTGTGCGTGAGAAGCGCAAGCGCAAGTAGGTTCTCGAGGTCACAAGCTTCGGCTTAACGCCGAACGGCGAGCCGCTCTCTTTCGAGAGGGGCTCGCCGTTTGTGCGTTAACCGCTGGGGTGTGACGCCCGGGGTGTGACGCCCGGGGTGTGACGCCCGGGGTGTGACGCCCGGGGTGTGACGCCCGGGAGTGAGCGGATGCCGGTTGGCGGTCCGCTCACACCGTGCAGTTAGTGAGCGACAGGGGCGTCGCTCGGAGCCGTTTCGGATTCGGGACGCTTCACGAAGAACGTGGCGACGATCGCGAAGAGCGAGATGATGCCGCCGGCCATGAACGCGAGGCGCACACCACCAGCAAGCGCTGTGGCCTCTGGCGCGCCTTCAGCGGCAAGGGCGACCGACTGCACCGTGAGGAGCGCGATGAACAGTGCCGTGCCTGCAGCGCCGGCAAGTTGCTGCACGGTGCTGATGGTGGCGCTGCCGTGCGAGTACAGGTGTGGCTTGAGCGTGCCCAGCGCCGAGGTGAAGAGCGGCGTAAACATGAACGCGAGTCCGATGCTCATGGGGACGTGGATGGCGACGACCATGAACGGTGAGCTGGTTTCGGAGAGCAGCGTGAAGCTCCACAACGATGCGCTCACCAGTATCGAGCCCGGAATCATGAGGGGGCGCGGGCCGACTTTGTCGTAGAGGCGGCCAACGAAGGGGCTCAAGAACCCCATGACGAGGCTGCCGGGCAGTACGAGCAGTCCGCTCTGGATGGGTTCGAGCCCGAGAACGTTTTGCGTGAACATGGGCAGCAGGATGATGGTGCCGAAGAGGGCGGCCATCATGACCATCATGAGGCCGATTGCGACGGCAAAGCCGGGGGCAGCGAAAGTGCGCAGGTCGAGAAGGGCACTGTCTGTTTTCTGCAGCTTCAATTGGCGGATGATGAACAACACGAGGCTGATGGCGCCGGCGCTGATGGGGATGGCTGGGGCGATGAGAACAGAGTCTCCGGCGGCTGATTCTCCGAGGCTGGAGAGCCCGTAGATCAGGCCGGAGAAGGCGATGGCCGAGAGGATGACCGACAGCATGTCAATCGATACCTTGCGGGGGTCGGTGACGTTCTTTACCTTCGTGATGCCGAGCAGGAGAGCGGTGACGGAGATGGGGATCATGACGATGAAGACCCAGCGCCAGTCGAAGACGGCCAAGACGAGGCCAGCAACGGTTGGTCCGACGGCAGGGGCCATCGACATGACGATGGAAACGTTGCCCATGGTCTTGCCACGAGTTGCGGCAGGAACCAGAGTCATCACGGTTGTCATCAGCAGGGGGAGCATCATGGCGGTACCGGAGGCTTGAATCACCCGTCCCACAATCAGCACGGCAAAGGTGGGCGCCATAGCCCCCAGCAGAGTTCCGATGGTGAAGAGAGACATTGCGGTGATGAAGATGCCACGCGTCGTGAAGCGTTGGATGAGGAATCCGGTAATCGGAATCACCACGGCCATCGTGAGCATGAACGACGTCGACAACCACTGAGCGGTGCTCGGCTCGATGTTGAGGTCTTCCATGATGCGGGGGATCGCCACGACGAGCGAGGTTTCGTTGAGGAACACCACGAAGGTGGCAGCGAGCATCAGGCCGATGACCAAACGGTTGCGGCCGCTGTTATCGACCGGGCTGGCTGGCCCGTCATCGTTGGGGTCAAAAAGAGGGATGCTGCCGGTGATCGGCGCCGTGCTGGTCATAGAAATCCTGTCGTGTGTGAAGCGGTAGGACGAAGCAGCAGCCGGGATTGAAAAGGGTGCACAGATCTCGCGTCATCTTTATTGTCGCTTGGTGCAACGACATCCGGCACTGAAATAGTCCACATTGCCTTTCGCCTGAGGCGAACACGACACCGTGCCAAGCCGCTATCGTTGAGGCACAACTTGTGACACGGGGTGCCCTGCGGGGCTGAGAACACACCCGTCGAACCTGATCTAGTTAGAACTAGCGAAGGGATGTCGTGCATGTCGCGTACGCCACCAAACTTTTTGACCGCCACTCAAGATGCGCTCGAGGCGGTGAGATCGACGTCGCCTCTCGTGCAGTGCATCACCAATAGTGTGGTGGTGGGCTTCACTGCCAATGCGTTGCTTGCTGTGGGAGCAGCGCCGGCCATGGTGGATATCCCGGAAGAAGCCGGCATGTTCGCTGGCGTGGCATCCGGAGTGCTCATCAATCTCGGTACCTGTCGCGAAGAGCAGCGCGCTGCAGCCCTTGAAGCTGCACCGGCCGCCAATGCTGCCGGAACGCCCTGGGTGCTCGACCCGGTCGCCATAGGGGCTCTGCCGGTGCGCACACCACTCGCGTATCGCCTGCGGGACCTCGGGCCCTCCATCGTGCGGGGCAACGCCTCCGAGATTCTGGCGCTCGCCGAATTGGGCACGGGAGGTCGAGGCGTCGACAGCACGAGCAGTGTGGATGCCGCGCTCACCGCCTCCCAGATGCTCGCGCGGGTGACCGGCGGTGTCGTCGCGGTATCGGGAGCGACGGACATGGTGACCGATGGCGTGAGTGTCGTGAGGCTCTCTAACGGGCATCCGGTGCTGACGAAGGTGACGGGTGGTGGCTGTGCGCTTGGCGCGATCATGGCGGCATTTGCGGCGGTGACTCCGGATGCGCTGACTGCTGCTGTGGCGGCAACGAGCGTGTACACGGTAGCGGCCGACCTCGCGGCGGAGCGTTCGGCACTGCCGGGAAGCTTTGCGGTAGCGCTGTTGGATGCCCTGAGCGAAGTCTCGGTGGACGATATTGCAGAACGGGCGGTGATCGCATGAGCGGCTTCCGAGAGAGTTTCGACCTTTCCACTTACTTGGTGACAGATTCGGCTCAGGCGAAGGCTGCCGGGCATGACCTCGTTGATCTCGTGTACGAGGCTGTGGCCGGGGGAGTGACGATCGTGCAGCTGCGCGAGAAAGACATGCCCGCCCGCGACTTCCTTGATCTGGTGCTGCGGGTGTCTACGGCGGTGGCGCTGAAGGTGCCTGTGCTCGTCAATGACCGAGTCGATGTCTATCTCGCTGCGCGCGAGATGGGTGCTCGGGTTGCTGGGGTGCATGTCGGGCAGGGCGATCTGCCCGCAGCGTCGGTGCGGGCGCTCGTAGGCCCGGGGGCGATTGTGGGTCTGAGCGCATCGACTGACGACCAACTGTACGACGCCAGTGTGGGGTCGGCGGGTGTCGACTATGTCGGCATCGGGGCCTTGCATCCCACGACGACAAAGAAGGACGCTCCGGATGCTCTCGGGCACGATCGCATGGTCGAGCTCATTGCGGCGAGTAAGCGACCGACCGTGGCGATCGGTGGGGTGGGGCCGGATGACCTCGCGCTGCTGCGTGCGGGCGGTGCAGACGGTGCTGCAGTGGTGTCTGCCATCTGTGGTGCGGCTGATCCGCGAGAGGCGGCTCGCGCGCTCGCCGCAGCGTGGGCTGGCGTACCAGCGGCCGAAGACGAAGGAGAAGACGCATGAGCGGGGCACGGAGCGGGCTACGGGACCAGACACGGAGCGAAAGCGGTCGCGGTAACGGTAGCGGTCTGCGGGTTCCTCGCGTTCTGAGCATTGCTGGCAGCGATCCTTCGGGTGGTGCGGGTATCCAGGCCGATCTGAAGTCGATCGCAGCCAACGGTGGCTACGGGATGGCGGCGATCACGGCTCTGACGGCGCAGAACACGCAGGGGGTGCGCGGAGTGCATGTGCCGCCCGCTGAGTTCTTGCGCGAGCAACTGGATGCGGTGAGCGACGATGTAGCAATCGATGCCGTGAAGATCGGCATGCTCGGCACCGTTGAGGTCGTTGGCGTTGTGCGGGCGTGGCTTGAGACTGTGCGGCCTCCGTTGATCGTGCTCGACCCCGTGATGGTCGCCACGAGTGGCGACCGACTGCTGGATGCCGAAGCCGAGCAGGCGCTGCGCGACCTGGTGCGGGTGTGTGACCTTGTCACGCCGAATATTCCTGAGCTCGCGATCATCGCCGCAGAACCCGCCGCTGAGACGTGGCCTGAGGTGCTGGAGCAGGCGGCGCGGGTCTCTGCCTCCTACGGGGTGCGCGTGCTCGCTAAGGGCGGACACTTGAGCGGGGCCGAGGCTCCGGATGCGCTGGTGGATGCCCGTGCAGGGAACGCTGCTGTCGTGACCGAGTTTGCTGGCATCCGTATAGAGACCAGCAACACCCACGGAACCGGCTGTTCGCTGTCGAGTGCGCTCGCGACCCGGATTGCGGCCGGCGGTGAGTGGGCTGCCGCTGTGGGGGAGTCGAAGCGGTGGTTGAGCGAAAGCATCCGTGCCGGTGCGGCGTTGCAGGTGGGGAGCGGGCGTGGCCCGATTAGTCACTTTGCTGGGTTGTGGGAGCGCGGCGGCCTAGAGACGGCGTTGACCGCTGCTGAGGTGCGCGAGCAGTGGTGGGCGGAGATCGCTTCTGTGCGCGCGCAGATCGACGATGGTGACTTTGTGCGGGCGCTGGGGGATGGTTCCCTCGAGCGGGCTGATTTCGTCTGGTACCTGGCTCAGGATGCGCTCTACCTGCGCGATTACGCGCGGGCGCTCGCCGAAGCTGCCCGGCTGGCACCCACCGCAGCGGAACAAGCGTTCTGGGCATCAAGTGCCGAGGGGTGCATCGTGACGGAGCTGCAGTTGCACGAGTCGTGGTCGGTGGCCGGTGAGCTGTTCTCGGCTTCGCCCAGTGCGATAACGACGGGGTACCTGAATCATCTGCTGGCGACGGCAGCCCGTGGTGACTACGCGGTCCTTGCCGCAGCCCTGTTGCCGTGCTTCTGGGTCTACCACGACGTCGGGTCGCGACTGCACCCGCTGGCGCACCCTGAGCACCGCTACGCCGACTGGCTGACCACGTATGCGGATGACGCATTCACGGATGCCACAGAGCAGGCCATCACGATAGTGACGGCGCTCGCCGCAGACGCGACCCCTCCGGTTCGGGATGCAATGCTCACCGCTTTCGTGGCATCCACGGAGCATGAACGCGAGTTCTTCGCCGCCGCGCACGGCATCTCGTCGAACTGATTTGGCCCCGGTTGCCCTTTTGGCCCCATTCTGAACATCGGCGCTCAGATTTCGCGGTAAGCTATTCGAGTTGTCGCGGGCTGTAGCGCAGCTTGGTAGCGCACCTGACTGGGGGTCAGGGGGTCGCAGGTTCAAATCCTGTCAGCCCGACAATATGCCCCGGATTTCTCACGAAGTCCGGGGCTTTTTCTATGGGAATTTAGGATGCCAGTGCGCAATCCAACACAAACCCAACACTTTGGACGCACGGACTGCAAGATGGGCTTCGTAAGTTAGAAGTCTGTGTGGCGACCGTCGTGATGCTTGCCGTGCTCTTCACAGGTGGGTGTGAAACCTCTCTGGCGTTTGAGAACCGAGGATAGAGCCCCAAACGTACATCGATGAAGAAACCTTGTCGCCGCGATGCGGCCGCAACGATTCGGCCTCACGTTTTGAGACCGTAAGCGAGATTCTCGAATCGCGAATGAACAAGGCACAAATGTCTCCGCACATCGCTATGGTGTCGGCTATGAGCGACGACCCGAACATCGACCCCTACTTTGACTCCCGCGATGACGCCGGACGAGGAGACCCTGACTCGACAAGTAAGAAGCTTCGTCGGTACCACCAGCTCCTATGGAGCAAGCCGCTACCGAATGGCGATTCGTTTGACCTAGTAACGACACGCAAGCGCTGCTATCTCTTTCACGAATCAGAGAGGGGCAAGTTCTTTCTGGCCAGCGATACCGTCGTGCCAACATTTCGGTCATGGTTGCGCATGAAGCCAATCACGAACCAGCTAGACAGCGCAGAGCTCGACGAGTTTCAGGTCCACAATCATTCAATGGCTGGCGCGCTCGTATTCCCCGGTGAGCGGCGTAAAGGCACACTCACCATCAACGGTGCTCGCGGTATGAACTCTAGGATTGCCGATCGCTTGGACTTTACAGTGGAAGCAATCCGACGTCACTATTCGGGTGAGCAAAGCCCTCTGAGCAAGACGTTCAATAATTACCGTGACTTCTTCGATCTGTTTGAGAATTTCGACGGTTATTTAGAGCACTTTTTGCTTCAAGATCTTTGGGATGAACACCAACAGAGAGTCAAGTTCTTCACACCGTTCGGGGAGTTTGGCACTACTCCCGCGCTTCCACGCGATGTAGAGCAGTACCGGGAGTATCGAGACAACGCAACCGCTTTTCTTCGGGAACGAAATAGTCGAATTGATGCCTGGGCCAAATCGAACTTGAGCTGACGCGAGACGACATGGTCGAAACGCTCACGAGCTGAACCTTCGGCAGATGCGTCGTCGAACCCCTCACCACCAACGTGGGTGAAGGTCGATCCGGTCGCCGTCGCGGTTGGAGTACCAGTGCGCGACTGGAGCCCCTTGCCTGTCATGGTCAATTTGGACTTCCCCAGCGGCTTCGCGGTCGTTGCGCCAGTCGCGGTTCGCTCGCGTGAGCGCCGCTTCAAGGTGCTCGCGCTTGCCTGCCTGATTCATCGCCAATTGGGACGGATGCCAGGTGTCGATAGTTCGAAGTGCGATGCCGACATTTGGGCGTCCAAACCTGGTCCAACCTTTGCGAGCAAAGAGCCCAAGTGTGACGACAGTGTGCAGCTCAGGGAGCAACGTGATTAGCTCGCGCAGGTGTTCGGCCCCTTGACGAACATCAGCGATAGCAGGCTTCTTCCTCGCCGGACCGAGATACCACGGGACGAGGTTCCATAGGAGAGAGCCGTGATGAAGTCCTGCACTTTGTCGCGCATTCCAGAGATTGTGTGCAGTCGCGTCGTCGTTATCGGACGATACGAATCCTGAACCTCGACGCGCGTTCGATGTGTTCGTCATCGGACCGGGCGCTTCCATCAACAAAAGCACTCGTGCTTCGAAGCCAGCCTCCGCCGGATCCATCAGCGGAACTTCTGTCATTAGTCCGGAACGCGCCCGGCCGTCTCTGAGCTGTTCAATCCACGCTGCCAGCGGTGCGAATGCACGAGCAGAGCGCGCCAATTCGAGACGCTGACTGAGCATGTCAGGTTTGCCCAGAGAGCGCGGAGAGGATGAGATCACAGCGGCGAGCCTATATCGCCAAGGCGATAGAGCACATGCGTCGAATTGCGCCACACATGACCCAGTTTCGAGGTGAGCCGAGTTCGGGACCACTTCACGAAGACGTTGACCACGGGCGGCGCGATCTGCGAGGCTCATGAATCATGGGGATTCGAGGCGGAGCCTTTCCGAAGCTGGCAGCGACCGTATCAATGCTCGTGCTGCTCTCTGGGTGCACGAGCTACGAGTCGAGTCAGGTCCGAACTGAGCCCGCAGTTAGCTGCACCGACGTCCTAACGACAGTGTTGCATCGTGTGAAGACTGACGACACTGCTGGTGCGATAAACGCGGAACTAGATTGGTTGAGTAGTAATTGTTCGAGCCAGTACGACGTTTTCGTGGACTATGTTTCCGGGAAAAGCTCGGCAGAGCAGTTCGGAACCGACACCTGCGATTCGCTTTCGGACCACTTCGGGTCGCGAGCCATTGAACTTCTTAGTGCTGATGGTCTCTGCGAGACAGCCGTTACGCCCGCGGAAACAGTGCAGCAGCCTGGCGGCGGCATCGCGTGGAATGAAGCTGCCGCCCACGCCGGGACCACACAACGCGTTTGCGGACCGCTCGCCGGTGGTGGCAATTCCTATGACGACGTATTCCTGAATCTCGGTCGTGATTATCCCGACCCAGCCCGTTTCCAAATTGTGGTGTGGGACATCGGTGCATTGGAGCCAATCGCGGGCGGAGTGACGCTGTGCACCTCGGGCCGCATCACACTTTACGAAGGCGTGGCCCAGATCGAACTCTACGACCCCAGTTCTATCGAGATTTACGAGTAGCGGTCACGAGCCGCGGACCAACAATCCTGCGCTCCACTGGCCTAACTGCATTGTCTGCGATTCCCGATAGCATTCGAATTACGTGTTAATGAGGGGTACTAAGTTTTGAGCAATAACCACGCCACTTTCATTTGGTCAATCGCTGATCTACTGCGGGGCAGTTTCAAAGCCCACCAGTATGGCGACATCATTCTTCCGTTCACGGTGCTGCGCCGTTTGGATGCCGTGCTCGCGCCCACCAAGCAAGCTGTTTTCGCTGCGGTGGAAGAGGCGAAGAAGCAGGAGATCCCGGTGCGTGCATCACTGCTGCGCAATAAGGCCGGTCACGAGTATTCGTTCTGGAACGAGTCACGCTTCGACATGGCATCGGTGCTCGGTGATTCGGAGAACATCGCTGCAAACCTTCTCGATTACGTCAATGGTTTCTCCGAGAACGTCAAGGACATTTTCGACAAGTACAAGATCGCCGAACGTCTAGTCGAGTTGGAAGAACACGACCTGCTCTTCTTGGTGGCCCAGAAGTTCGCAGAGGTCGATCTGTCCCCGGCGACGGTCCCGAATGAGGAGATGGGCCACATCTTCGAGGAGTTGATCCGCAAGTTCGCGGAGGCTTCGAATGAGACCGCTGGTGAGCACTTCACGCCGCGTGACGTTGTTGAGTTGATGGTCGACGTCTTACTGGCGCCGGAGTCTGAGACGTTGGCGAAGCAGAATGTGGTGCGGTCGGTGTACGACCCCACAGCAGGCACGGGTGGAATGTTGTCGGTGGCGGAGGATCACATCCGTCGGGCGAACCCGAGTGCGACATTGACATTGGCGGGGCAGGAGATCAACCCGCAGTCGTACGCGATTTGCAAGGCCGATATGACGGTTAAGGGCCAGTCGGTGGATGCGATTGTCTTCGGCGACACCCTGCTGAATGACGGTCACACGAACAGCACGTTCTCGTATTGCCTCTCGAACCCGCCGTTTGGTGTTGATTGGAAGAAGCAGCAGAAGGCGGTCACCGAAGAGCACAAGGAGCGTGGTTTTGCGGGCCGTTTTGGTCCGGGTTTGCCGCGAGTGTCGGATGGTTCGATGCTGTTCTTGTTGCATCTGATTTCGAAGATGCGTCCGGCCCAGGATGGTGGCGGTCGCGCGGCGATTGTGTTGAACGGTAGCCCGTTGTTTACGGGTGGTGCGGGTTCGGGCGAGTCGAACATCCGCAAGTGGGTTCTTGAACGTGACTTGTTGGAGGCGATTATTGCGTTGCCGTCGGACATGTTTTACAACACGGGTATCGCTACCTACATTTGGGTGTTGTCGACGAAGAAGAGCCCGGAGCGTGTGGGCAAGGTTCAGCTAATTGATGGTTCGAAGCTGTTCCGCAAGATGCGGAAGGGTTTGGGTTCGAAGCGTAACGAGCTTGGCGAGAAGGACATCGCCGCGTTGGTGAAGCTGTATGACAGCACGGCTGAGGATGACCGTTCGAAGTGGTTTGCGACGGAGGACTTTTTCTACCGCACTATTACTGTCGAGCGGCCGCTGCGCCTGAACTGGGCGTTGAACTCTGAGCGTTTCGCGGTTGCCCGTGAGGTGAAGGCGTTAGAGAAGGCGAACGCGGATTGGTCGGCGTTTGCTGAGCAGGTTGTGGCGGTTCCGGTCGAGTCGATGACGGATGCCGCGGCTTTCCGTAAGCAGATTGAGTCGCGGCTGAAGGCGGCTGATGTTGTGCTCAGCGCGGCGCAGTTGAAGGCGTTTGTTGCGGGCTTGTCGGAGCGGGACGATTTGGCACCGATCGTTGTGGATTCTAAGAAGCGCCCCGAAGCGGACCCGACACTGCGCGACACCGAGAACGTGCCGTGGGGCGAGGACATTCACGAGCACTTCGATCGTGAGGTGAAGCCTTTCGCGCCGGATGCGTGGATCGACGAGTCAAAGACGAAGGAAGGCTGCGAGATTCCCTTCACTCGTCATTTCTACAAGTACGTGCCGCCGCGCTCCCTCGAAGAGATCGACGAGGACCTCGATGCGGTACTCGGGCGGATTCGTGCGCGGCTCGAAGCGGTGAAGGCATGACTGTCATGCCTATGTGGGCGACCTTTAGAGCAATCGATTCCCGCGCAGGTGAGCGTGCCACCGATTTACCTCTACTCTCGGTCTCGCAGTATCGAGGAGTGCTTCTGCGATCAGAGATTGACGACGCGGCGCCCAGGGCTGAGGATCTCGGCATCTATAAAACCTGTCGCCCCGGCGATCTCGTACTTAACAGGATGAGTGCCTACAAAGGAGCCGTTGGTGTATCTCCCCTTGAAGGATTAGTTAGCCCGGATTATTTGGTGATGAGGCCCACTTCGCTCGCAGACCCGGAGTATCTCACTTACCTCATAAAAACCCCTTGGTTCGTTAGTCAGATGACTAGTCTTCTGCGCGGCATCGGCTCCGCTGAAGGCTCAAACGTCCGTACTCCGCGGATAGGACTCAGCGAACTGGGCTCGATCAAGTTCGATTTCCCGAGTCCTCGCTTGCAGTCAGAGATTGTCTCGTATTTGTCTCGGGAGACGGCGGAGATTGACGCGTTCATCGCGGATCAGGAGGAACTCATCGGGTTGCTCGCCGAGCGGCGTGCCGCGACGATCAGCCACGCCGTCACCAAGGGCCTCGACCCGACCGTCCCCATGAAAGACAGCGGTGTCGAATGGGTCGACCAAATGCCACAGCATTGGCAATCGATCCCACTTCGTCGGCTTGCTCCACTGTACGAATCCGGCACTAGCGTCAACGGTTATCAAACGCGTGCGGTGGAAGCAGAGATCGGAGTCCTTAAAACCGGAAGCGTCTCAAAAGCTTTCTTTGACCCGTCCGAGAATAAACGGGTTATTGACGAAGACTTGGGCCGGGTTACTGGCGCCGTCCGGTCGGGAAGCCTACTTATCAATCGGGCAAACACGCCAGACCTTGTCGGAACAGGTGCACTGGTTGACAAGGGGAGTGACTATCTTTTCCTGTCCGACAAGCTCTGGCAAATTGAGTTCCCGCATTCAGAGAACGCTTTCGTCTACTACTGGACGCGCTCGGACTACTACCGTGCACAGCTCCGATCTCTGAGCGTTGGTGCAAGCGCGACGATGCAGAATCTGAGCTTCCAAGACTTCCTCAGCCTTCGAATAGTGGTTCCGAGCCGCGCTGAACAACACTCTCTTGTGAGATACCTTGATCGTCACATCGCTGAATTTGACGCAACGATCGCTGACGCAAAAGAAGCGATCGCGCTTTCCCGCGAACGCCGCGCAGCACTTATTTCGGCAGCAGTGACCGGCAAGATTGATGTTCGTGAACACGGGGCGGTGGCGTAATGCAGCTACATCATGAAGACACCTTCGAAACAGAAATCTGCGACTACCTTGCAGCGCACGGGTGGGAGTACTCACCGGACGACCTTGGGTATGACCGCGAGCGTGCTCTGTTCCCTGATGACATTTGGGCGTGGCTGAACGACACCCAACCAGAACAGCTCGACAAGATCGTCAAGCCCGACGCATCCGAAGTTTCACAAAATCAGGGACGCAAACAGATCCTTGACCGCATCGTTCAGGTCATGAAAACCGACCCCATGAGCTCCGGAGGAACACTCAACGCGATCAAGAAACCCGTCAGCGTACTCAACGCCAAATTCAGTCTCTTTCAAGCACGCCCCGCAACCGCGCTAAACCCCGCCACAACCGAGCGTTACGCGAAGAACCGACTACGGGTCATGCGCCAGGTCGAGTACTCGACCCGCAACCAGAACCGGATCGATCTCGTACTCTTCGTCAACGGCATCCCCGTCACGACCATCGAACTCAAAACTGACCTCACCCAAAACCTCAAAGCAGGTCTCAAGCAGTACGCGCACGACCGCAAACCCGACGGTGAGCCACTACTCACGTTCGGGCGTGGTGCTCTCGTTCACTTCGTTGTCACCAACGAAGAAGTGCACATGACCACCAAGCTCGACGGCAACAACACCCGCTTTCTCCCGTTCAACCGCGGCAAGAACAACGGTGCAGGCAATGTAGCCGCCGACGGCACCACCAGCCCAACCTCATACTTCTGGGAGCAAATCCTCGAACGCGAAACGTGGCTCGACCTCATCGGACGCTTCCTGCACTACCGGTTCGAAGAACACGTCGACTCCCTCGACGGCAAAAAGGCCTATGCCCGCTACTTGCGGTTCCCGCGCTACCACCAGTGGCGAGCCGTCACCAAGCTCGAACACGCTGTCACTACCGAAGGTCCCGGACACAACTACCTCATCCAACACTCCGCCGGCTCGGGCAAGACCGACTCCATCGCCTGGACTGCCCACCGGATGGCTCAGCTGCACGACGACGCCGGCAACAAGATCTTCAACGGCGTGATCGTCGTCTCCGACCGGCAAGTGCTCGACGGGCAACTGCGAGCCGCGGTACAGGAGCTCGAAACCACACCTGGCGTGTTTCAAGCCATTACAGGGGGAGGGGACGCCTCAAAGTCGAAGAAGCTCGCCGACGCTCTGTTGACCAACAAGCAGATCATCGGTGTGACTCTCCAGACGTTCCCTCATGCGCTGAGCGTGATCGAAGAAAACGAAGGTCTTGTTGGGCGCAAGTATGCGGTCATCGCCGACGAAGCCCACTCATCCCAAACTGGAGAAGCCGCAGCATCCCTCAAGCAAGTGCTTACGGCTGGCAAGCCAGCAACGGCAGACGCTAGTGCCGCGGACGGTGTTGACGCTGGCGAAGAGACGACCGACGTTGAAGATGTTCTCGCCGACCTCATGGCGCGAAAAGTCGGAGTCGGCACGATCTCCTTCTTTGCCTTCACCGCCACGCCCAAAGGCAAAACGGTGGAGCTGTTCGGGCGCGAAGACGAAACCGGGGTCAAGAAAGAGTTCGACCTCTACTCGATGAAGCAAGCCATCCAAGAAGGCTTCATTCTCGACGTGCTCAAGAACTACATCTCCTACGACCTCGCGTTCGAGATCGCACACTCGGGTGCCTCTAAAGAGAACGTGGAAATAGATACCTCCAAGGCAAACAGCGAACTGATGCGCTGGGTGCGACTGCACCCCACCAACATTGCCCAGAAGGTCGCCGTCATCGTCGAACACTTCCGGGCCAACGTGCGCACCGAGCTCGGTGGCCGTGCGAAAGCGATGGTCGTTACCGGTTCCCGAAAAGAAGCGGTGCGGTACAAGATTGCGATCGATAAATACCTCGCAGATCACAAACTGCAGGGTGAAGTTGGTGCTCTCGTCGCGTTCTCGGGTTCGGTGAACGATCCCGAGTCAGGGTCGACGGACCTCACTGAGACTTCGATGAACACCGGCCTGAAAGGGCGCTCGCTGGAGAAAGCATTCGGCGGGGACGAGTTCCAGGTGATGATCGTCGCCAGCAAGTTCCAGACCGGCTTCGACCAGCCACTGCTCGTGGGCATGTATGTCGACAAGAAACTTTCCGGCATCACTGCGGTGCAAACTCTGTCGCGACTCAATCGGGTAATCCCCGGTAAAGAGAACACGTACATCCTCGATTTCGTCAACGATCCCGATGTGATTCTGGAAGCATTTCAGACCTATTACGAGGATGCGGAACTCACGACACCGTCTGACCGAAACATCATCCACGACATGCTCAACAAACTGCGCGGCATGAACATCATCGATCAACACGATGTGGATGGTGTGGTCAACGCGTGGCTCACCAAGAGCAGCCACAACGCGCTCTACTCCCACATCAAAGCCTCCCGCGACGTGTTCTGGGACCGCTGGAACACCGCGAACGATGAGACGGCGCCCGACGACCTTGAGATCGGTCGGCTCGAAGACTTCCGCGGAACCGTGAACGCCTTCGTGCGTGCCTATGACTTCCTGTCGCAAATCATGGACTACGGCGACACCGACATCGAAAAGTGGGCGATATTCCTGCGTGTGTACCGTCGCGTGATCGAACGCCAAGAAGCGGTTCAGTCGGAGATCAACACCGATGAGATCGTGCTCACCCACTACCGGCTGCGCAAGCTCGACTCCAAGAACTTGAAGCTCACTCCGGACAAGTCGGGGGAGCTCACTGGGTTCAAGGGGGCTGGTTCAGGCCAGCCACGCGAAGTTCGCTACGGACTGCTGCAAGAGGTAATCGACAAGATCAACCAGCTCTTCGCCGGCACCGGCATCGAAGAGGTCGACGGAGTAAACGCTGCCGAGTCACTCCTGCGCCACGTCGTTGAGAACGAGCAGCTTCAAGCCGAAGCTATTGCGAACACCGAGACTGACTTCGAGGGTTCACCCACGATTGTGAATGAACTCGAAGACGCGATGTATCGCTCCGCTAGCGGTCTCAACGGCGCGTACAAAGCGCTGCTTCAGATGGAAGACTTCGGCAAGGTCAAGGACGTGCTGCTCGCGATGGGGCTGTACGAACAGACGCGTGCTGAGGCCGAGCGATCCGCGGCGATGAAATGACATCGGAAGCGTCTCGGCAACCTCTTGGCCTCTCAAACTCCCACAGGGCATCCAGTTCGAACTTCTCAAAGGAGAAGACATGAGCCAGTCCATAGAATCTGCTACCAAAGAATGGCGCAACGGTCTAATTGACGTCGGCGGCAATAATAGGCTTCTCAACTACCGCAACGGTGCGTCCACGCTGGTGCTTGACGGATCTCCGAGGGCAGGGCTCGCGAAGTTGATGGCGGGACACCAAGTTCGACTCTCTGAACTTTTCACGGACGCTGAATCTCTGGCTAAGGCGCAAAAAGCCTGCGTTGCTTTGGCCAGAAAACAGCGTGAAGCTGTCGAAGAGTACGGTATTTCAGTTACTTACCTCGCCGCCGGAATGGTGTCGTGGGACCCCGAGGGGAATCCCGGTCTCGCTGATGCCGAAGCAGCTGAGCTTGGTGACGGGAAAGCTGAGATCGAACCTGAAACCAAACAACGCAGACCCAAATACACCCGTCCGAGAGCACCTTTGCTTCTCCGACCGATTGCGATTGAGTTGCGTCGAGGTGCGCAGCAAGCTTGGGACCTTCGGCTGCTCGATGACTTTCAGATCAATGGAGTCCTCACGCACGTCCTAAATGCCGACAAGGGTCGAATTGCCGACGACATGCTGTTGGACTACGAAGGTGAACTCGATGACATCGAGAACATGCAACTCGCAGTAGAGGACGCGTGTGACGACATCGCCGAGTTCGAAATCGATTCGACAATTCTCATCGGTGCCTTCAGCTATGCAAAACAGCCGATGGTGGATGACGTCAGTGATCTAGAAGCCCTAGGTCGATCAGATATCGTTACGGCCCTATCGGGAGATGCTTCCGCAGCGGCGCGCGTTCGCTCAGTCGCCGACGAGGTGACTACCGCTACGCCTGACTATATGCCTGTCAAAGCCGAGTTCTTGGTTCTTGATGCAGACGCAAGTCAGAGTTACGTCGTCAACGCCGCGCTAGAAGGACGCAACCTTGTGGTTGAAGGACCACCAGGAACTGGCAAGAGTCAGACCATCGCGAATATCATCGCAACCTCCGCTGCAGCAGGTCGCTCCGTACTCTTCGTCGCGCAGAAGCGCGCCGCTGTTTCTGCGGTTCTTGAACGCCTCGATCAAGTCGATCTCAGCCATCTTGTTCTTGACGTTTTTGCGGCTGCAAGTTCTAGACGCTTCGTAGCAGACCAGCTCCAAGAAGCCTTAGATAAACAGAGCACCGCCGGAATCGCCCGCACCGACGAGCTCCACTTTTCGCTGCAGGAAGCGCGTGATCGCCTTGTTCGACACAACGCCGCAATCCACCTCCCGACCCGCGGTTGGGGCATAAGCGTCGCCGAGCTGATTGCACTTTCCATTACTACACCGCTGGAGATTCAAACCGACCTGCGAATCCCGGCATCTGCGCTTCGCGCATGGACTGAACTAGACGTAGTGCGGCATCGCGCTGCCCTCTCGGAGTTAAGCGAGTTGGGTGCGCTTGAGGCGGGCTGGTCAACTGCGGTGGGATGGTCCCCGGACCGAATTATCAATGAGGACGCACTACGTCAGTCAAACGAGCTTCTAACCCACCTACAGTCGCAGTATTCTCTCGTTGCCGAAGAGATGACGACCTTGGCCGGTACCTTTGGGCTCCCGCTGCCAGCCACCTGGGAAGACCTAGCAGAATTCGCGAACCAGCTCCGCGAACGCGATCGCATTCTAGATTTGATGCCAGAAGGTCTCGATCTGCAATATTCGACGGATGAGATTCGCGACTCGCTTTTGACGATCAGCAGACCATATAGAAAAGTCGCGCAGCTAAAACTCTCTGGCGCCGCACGCCGCGATGCGCTCCGAAGAGCCAAATCGATTGTCCGACATCTACCGAGAGCAACAAGAGGGGATGCACTGGGCGCTGCTTTGAACCTCAGAATCTCTTGGATCGGACGCCCGGAATACTCAGCTGCTCGCGACTGGAGACCAAAGGTCGATCAAGCGCTCGCCTTCCGGGATGGCCTGGCCAAGTTAGATACTTCGCTTCAAGGAATTTCACTGGTCAACGCCCCGATCCAAGATATTCCAAGGCATTTCGTGACCCTGGCGAAAAACCAGAGCCGACGAGTCATGCCGCGATCGTCTGCCTTGCGCTCAAAGCTGGTTGCGGCAGGGCTGGGTCCGTTGCTGGCGGAGCTAGGAATGCGTGAAGATATTGGTCACGAAGTGCCGGACAGGGCTCCCCGGTACCTCGACAGGGTCGTTTCCGCTTCGCTGCTCGACGAAGCTCTCCTATTCGACCCTGAACTATCTGCGGTCAGTGGCCGCGATCTGAATCGTGCAACGGCTACATTCCAACGTGCCGATCTTGGACATCTGGAAGCTAACGCGGTGCGCATACGTCGAATCGCTGCAGAGCGACTGAAGCGTGAACTAGACGCGAATCCTGAGCAGCACCTCATACTCAAAAAGGAAGTCACGCGCAAAACTAGATTCACTCCAGTTCGAAAACTTCTTCGTGAAGTGCCCGATGTAATGCTCGCAGCTAAACCAATCTGGGCGATGAGTCCATTGCAGGTGTCGCGACTACTCCCACGACATCAACTTTTCGATTTAGTCATTTTCGATGAAGCGAGCCAGGTGAAGCCGGCAGATGCCATACCGGCGATCCTTCGAGGCGGGCAGTTGATCGTCGCAGGAGACAGCCGTCAACTTCCTCCGACAGAGTTCTTCGCGAAAACACTCGAAGATCCTGAAGATTCGGATGAATTGGATGAGGATGCGTCCCTTGAACAGCCGCTAGACGAGCGACCGGTTCCTCGCCGATTGGGCTCGCTCACCCGGGATGCCGAGAGTATTCTATTCGCCATGGATCGCCTGTTGGCAGGGCAGTCTCGGCGATTGTTATGGCACTATCGTTCCCGTGACGAACGCCTGATCGCAGTCTCGAATAGGTACGTCTATGACAGCTCTCTGACCACGTTCCCCGCAGCGGATAGTCCAGACGCGATCAGTCATATCGAGGTTCCATTTAGCCCGGGCATCGCTGGCGGTACAAACAGCCCCGAAGCAGAAGTCGCCGCAGTAGTTGAGGCTGTCAAAGATCACGCTCTGCGTCATCCTGACGAGTCGCTAGGCGTAATCGCCTTCGGTGTTAAGCACCAGCATCGACTTGAGGCTGCTTTGGAGAAAGCATTTTCGGACGATCCTGGCCTATTCGAGAAGCTAAACGCCAAGCAACCATTCTTCGTGAAATCGATCGAACGCGTCCAAGGTGATGAGCGGGACGCAGTTATCCTCACTGTTGGCTACGGGAAAAGCAAAGACGGACAACTTCGACTTTTCTGGGGGCCTCTGCTGCAGAACGGCGGGGACCGAAGGCTGAACGTCGCGATCAGCAGGGCCCGTCTACGGCTAACTCTGGTCAGCAGTTTTTCGCCAGATGACTTAACGGAGGACGGCCACGACAGCCGGGGCTACAAGTTGATGTATCAGTTTGTGCGATTTGTCGCAGCAGGAGGCACTGATCTTGGCGATGGCCCTAACCGAGACATACCGCTGAACGCATTCGAGATCGACGTTCGTGACCGTCTGGAAGCGGCAGGGATACGCCTCGATTGCCAGGTCGGCGTCGGCTCCTACCGGTTGGACTTTGCGGCAAGACACCCGACAAAACCGGGTCGACATGTGCTGGCTATTGAAGCAGATGGAGCCGCGTATCACTCCGGGCACACGGCTCGCGAAAGAGATCGCCTGCGACAACAACTTCTTGAACGCCGCGGTTGGGTGTTTCATCGCATCTGGAGCACCGATTGGTTTAACGATGCCGCGGGTGAAGTGGCGGCAGTTCTTGCCGCTTTCGAACAAGCGGTCGAGCACTCTGATGCCGAGACAAAAGCTTCTCCTGCAGAATCCGAAATCGAATGGGAGCTGCCCGTCGGGCAAAGGGCGGGGGTGCGTCCACCGTTGAGACGGGGGCTCCCTATTGATGAGTACAACATGACGGACCTAGTAAGCATGGTCCGATGGCTGCGAAGCGATGAGGTGGTTCGGAGCTCCGATGACGAGTTATCAATGGTCATGAGCGAACTCGGATTCGGGCGGCGCGGCGCCAAAATCCTACGACGCATTTCAGAAGCGCAAGCGAACTTGAATAGGTTGAATGAGTAATTTTTCGATGCGACGTCTTGGCATAGATCTGTCGCGAATTATTGAAGAAGGAGTTTTCCCATGGTTGAAGCGATGATGGCAGATGGCACGCGCGTGGAGCTGAGCAGTGACGGAACTTGGACGCGGGTCCCGCCAAGTAGCTCGACTGTTGAGACCGGCGGTTTTAGACGTGCAAAGTGGGGAGCCACTCGCGCCGAAGTCAAAGCGAGTGAGGGGCGCGAGCCCGATGGCGGCGTTGACGCCACCCTTGGCTACGCGGTAACGATCGCTGGGTTGTCGGCTACTGCATTGTATATTTTCGTGTCCGACACTCTGGTCAGGGCAAAGTACATCATCACCCAACCCCATTCGGACTACGCGCTGAACCTTCGAGACTTCTCAGTTCTCGACGAGCTTTTGACGTCGAAGTACGGCCAGGCCATCGAAAGAAATCAGTACTGGAGCAACGATCTCTACGAGGATTCACCGCAGGAGTATGGTTTGGCGGTCGCAGCTGGGCACATGACCCGCTACTACCAATGGTCTTCCGGCGACACTCATATCTGGCTTGTCATAACCGGGGACAATTTCGATATCGATTTGCAGATTGAGTACGTCGGCAAAGCGTTCGAAGAATTTGAGAGCGGGCAAACAAAGGCGGCAGCGCTCGATGACCTTTAAGCCTGCAGAGCGGATATCTGTGTAAAGAATTTGCGTCGATTTCGGCTCATCTTGCCAAACGGCTCCGGCCTGTAGGTATGCGAAGCGTCTCGAACTCAGCGTCACGTAGAGCTTGACCGCTGCGTGGAAGCGGAAGCTCGGATGGAGCTCGACGAAACGGGGCGAGGGTTTCGGTTGCACCTTCAGCCATATGACTCGTTTCACGCGCTACGCCGATCCTCCATGTGAACTCGACGATTTTTCGAGCCATCTCGAAAGTGCCGCGCACATGACTCTACGTGAACACTTCAACCCTCGACGCGCCAACAATTGAGCGCCTTTTCTCCGTAGACACCCTCGCCGACTATCTGGGCGTGAGCCCCAAAACGCTTTACGACTGGCGCCTGAAACGCACTGGCCCGCCGGCGATAAAGGTGGGCAGCCAGTTGAGGTGGCGCCCGGCCGCGGTCGAGGCGTGGCTTGATGTCCAGGGGCAGCGCTGATGGGTCGCCAAGCTTTGGCGATCGGGACTTACGGAAAAATCACGACGACAAAGAAGTCCGGCCGCTTCGTCGCTAAGGCTCGAATTCGTGACTTGGATGGTGTTGTCCGGCCGATTGAGGCTTCGGGTGCAAGCATTTCTGCCGCGGAGCATACGCTGCGTGAGCGGATCGCTGACCGGATAATCCCGGTCGGTGATGCGGCACTGACGGGCGAGACGAAGCTGAAGGATCTCGCAACTTTCTGGCTTGAGGAGGTCCGGGCAGAACGCCGCTTGAATCAGACGACCTTGGAGCTATACGAGCGCGATACTCGAAATCTGATCTTGCCTCTTCTGGGTGAGTTCCGTCTTCGTGAGCTCACTGTCGGTCGGGTTGATGCAACCCTCAAGCGGTTGGCACGCGAGGGGGTATCGAAAGGTAAACATGCCCGCGTTGTCTTGTCTCTGATGATGGGATTGGCGACAAGGCACGATGCGATCTCCTCGAATCCTGTGCGTGATGCGGGTCGGCTTCCAAAATCTGACATGACGCCCCGGGCTCTTAGCGGGGATGAACTGCACGCTGTCCGTTCCGCTCTATCCGACTGGCGCACAGGGGCGTCTGTCCTAGGGCCACGACCGGACGGTCAGCTCGCAACAATCATCGAAGTATTGCTGGGAACATCCACCCGAATCGGCGAAGTTCTGGCTTTGAGGATCTGTGATGTCGATGTCACGACAAGCCCCGCCGTGGTGACGATTGCCGGCACTCTCGTCAACACTAAGCAGGACGGGCTCATTCGTCAGGACCATCCGAAGAAAGCGCGGCAATCGCGGATGGTTGCTGTTCCAGAATTCGCTGCGGAGGCGTTGCGTCGCCAAATCGCATCGATGGGGGAGCCGGAACCGGAAACGCTCTTGTTTCGATCTCGAAAGGGAACTGCGTTGTGGCCGAATAACGTAAGGCGCCAGTGGAGGGAAATCCGAGATCGTTCGCCGCTACTTACCGGTCTGGACCTCGCTGCGGTGACACCCCACACGTTCAGGAAGACAGTCGCCACGACGCTCGCACGCGGGTCGGGAGCTGCCCTTGCTGCGGAGATGCTTGGCCATTCCAGTGAAGAAGTCACGAAGCAGCACTACATCGAAGTGCATCCGATGGTGAACCCGCTGACAGCGTCGGTGCTTGAGAGCTTGGCGCCGAGGGGACCACAAGAGTCTTAGCCTCGACGGGCGTATAAGCGAATTAGTGCCCGTCCTCGACCCAGATGAAGTTCGGCGATTCCTTGCGAATATTGGCTTCAAGAGAAGCCTGAGAGCGGAGCGAGGGCCCACCACCCACGTTGTCGGATCGGCTTACACTGACCCTATGAACACGTTTCTCCTTTGGTTTGGGCTGATCGCCAACATAATAACGGTGCTGGCCGGGGTAATCGCGTTCGCGGGTGTTGTTTGGGCAGTTTGGGGTCGAGCTCGCCTCACCGTGAGATCAGACGTTTCCGACGACTCCGTAGCGCCGTCCTTGTTCGTCACGATCACGTCCGTGGGATCGAATCCACTCCGACACATAGAGGTGATCGCGGGTTCGCTAGACGACAACGGTTTTTCTACTAAAGGCGGCGATCTCACGACGCGGGCCGCGCTCGATAGAGGACAGAACCTAACCGTCGAGGCGTATGAACCCGAAGAGGTTTCCTTTGGCGATCCACCTCGCGACGGAGAACTCCGATTCACTATTCGACCCGGTCAAGGAATTTATCTCACTATTCAGTGGCAATCACCGCTATTTCCCTGGCGGCGACTATCGCGAACCTATTCGTGGCCGCCGGTGCGACGTTATTCCAATGACCTGCCAGAGAAGCTAACCGGTCGGAGGGAAATCAAGTTTTTAAAGCGAACACGTAACCAGTCACTCAATCCAGCGTCGTCGGCCTTCGCCCCGCCGGCAGAATCTCGAACTCGCGCAACCGTAGCGACTGACGATAATTTTAATCATCTTGTTTCTAGCCACAGCGGTCCCGTTCTTGTTGGATTCGGCCCGACATGGCAAGGGAAGCTTTGGGAAGATGCAAAAAGGACGTTGGATGCCTTCGCGTCTGCTCATTCTCCACGAGTCATGGTGCTCGTTGTGGACGTCGATAATTGTCCAGAGTTAGCTGAGCGATTTGAGACTGATCCGATCCCGGTATTCAAGGTCCTAGCCAAAGGGGCGGTCGTCAAGTCCTATGTAGGGATGCATTCGGTCCCTGACCTCAGGCGTGAATTCGCCGAGTACCTCTAAACGAGACCGGTGAGGCAGTTATGCATGGCCCCCTTGGCGGTTTGAGCGCAGCAGCGTGCCGAGCAACCGACGCTAGTGGATCGTCGACTCGACAAGGCATTCGCCGGGGAGCAACAGATGGGGCGCTGTGCAGTCGGTAACTTGCGGCTATTGAATGTTGCTAGTTTTGGGCGTCAGGTCGATGGAAGTCAGTGGTCAGGTCCATAATCGTGTTGATGTTCACCGACCGCGAAATTGCCTCTCTCTTACTCTTCGCTGCCTTCGCGGTCTTCGGCCTAACCAAGCGCGGCGCGCGAAAGGCGCTCGTCCAGCTCATAAGAGTCTTCCTCGGAGCGCACCAGATTTGGGGTCCGACGCTGGTTTATGTGCTCTACGCCGCAAGCTGGATTAGCCTGTCTTGGCTGCTTCGCGCTTGGGAGTGGCCGATGCTGAAGGACACGGTGATCGTCGTCTTGGGTGTGGGATTCCCGATGTTGTTCCGCTCGATCAACGCTAAAAGTGGTGGTGAGATAACTCGTCGTGTCGTGATGGAAAGCATAGGCGACGGCGCCATCGTGGCTCTGTATGTGAATCTGACTTCGCTGAATCTGATCGCAGAGATCCTCCTCCAGTCGGTCGTCGTCCTAGCAGCCGCTGTATCCGTATACGCGAGGCACAGCGGTGGCGAAAACTTGGCGGCAGCGAGGCTCATGGATGGCTTATTAGTCGTCGTGGGACTAGGCATGCTTTCATACACAACGGTGTGGCTTGTCCTGAACGCTTGGACGTTGGATTTGCCACTGCTTGGCCGCACCGTTGCAATGTCGGTTTGGCTGCCGTTCGCTCTGCTCCCATTCGTCTATGGACTATCGTTTTACGCCGGAATCGAAAGCATCTACGTGCGGCTGCCGTCGTTCAACCAACGAAAGCAGCCCCCGCTTCGCGTCCGATTGGGCATCCTGATGGGCCTTCGAGGCAGCGTTCGCTACGCCAAGGGCTTCGTCGGGCAATGGCTACGCGAAGCTGGCCAGACTAAGAACTGGCGAGAAACGACGCAATTGATGGTTCGATACCGTGAAGCGATCGGTTCGGGCGATCCCATCTAGCGCATTAGCCATGCCATGTTGCTGTCGAGTATTGAACTATCTCAGATCTTGAGCGAGGCATACGTGGGCGCTTGCTCGTCAGCTTTCAAGCCGCGTGATGCCCAAAACTCACGGCATTCGTGGCGGTCCGCTCCGAGGGGTGCGGTCGTCGCCGCGATTCGGAGCGTTAGCTGTAAAGGTCTCGCTACGATTGGGACTATGAAGGCTGAGCCCCGGTTCATCTCCGCGGAAGAGACCGCCGCTGTGATTCAGGATGCCCTTGCCTTCGGACATGAGCCCTCTGCAATTCGCCATTTGACAGAGGCAGTTAGCCGAATCATTCAGCCACTCGACCACGTGACAATTCCCAGGGTTGTGCTCGAAGCGCCGCAGCCGGTTACGGATCCGCGATACGCGACTCTTATCGCGACTGCATTCGCTCACGCTATGTTGAGCCGAGGTGAAGTGCCGTTGCCGTGGATGACCGAAGCAAAGCCGCTTGTCGCGGAATGGGTGTGGGGCGGAAATGGCGCGTCCGACGAATTCAGAGATTTCATTCGCAGTCAGACTCCGGAGATTTTTCGCGCGAAGAACATACTCACTCGGGAGCGCGACTGGAGGTCCCTTTGAGTGGAGAGAAGCCCTCCGCGTGCCCTGCGGTATATTTCGTCTCCGATCCCCGGTCAACTCTTGGTTCGAGTCGACCTTTGCGGTGGAGGGCGGGAGCCGCTGCGTATAGGTATACCGGCTATCTACAGGCTTCGAACGGCTCTCCGGTCACATCAATTGACCAGCCGGAGAGAGTCAGACAGTCGGGGATGGCCGTTGAGGTGTAAACGACGATTTCATCAACTATTTGAAACCGGAGTACATCCTCAATCGGGTCGGCGCCCAGATACTCCGCTTCGAACAACTCTCCGAGTGCGTCCCTGACCATCATATTTACAGTTTTTTGGTCGTAGCCGGCGCTGACAGGCGGCAGTGTGACTTGCACTTCAAGATCGACTACATCAACTAGTGGTGCACGCCAGGCGGCGCGAAGCGACAAGTGGACCTTGAGGTCGCTAGGGCACTCCGTAAGCGGCTCGCGTTCTACAGTTGGAGCTCCGTCCACCTGCCAGGGCTGCATTCTTCCTGATTCTTCGTCCACGAGAGACTTCAATTGGCTGAGTGCTCTCTCGGCACGCGACCTCAATAGTTCTTCATACGAGGACTCAATACCGAGCGACCAGATGTCGATATCGGTCACGACTGTCCGCCGCCCTACCTCATGGCCGAGCAGCTTACGATCCCAATACAGCCGTTCAAGGTTCGCCGCGTGCAGCATGTGCCACTTGAGTTCTTCGGCGGTCCCATCGTTTTGCATCGTTTCGAACTCGCGCAAGACTTTGACGCTCGGCACCCACGCTGCCACATCGGGGTTCCAATCGTCAGTTGACCTCAGTTCATTGATATACGAAAGCCAACGAGCTGCATCCTCGGCAGAGCTAAATGAATGCGAAGCCTGGTGACGAGCACCATCCGGCCCCGAATAGGAAGCGAGAAAACGCGATCCAGAAGAGGGACGGACGGCTCCGAAACTCCGGCGGCGCTTACGGGTTGCTTTTGGGGCAGAAAGGGCGTCCATGAAGAAGACTGTAGTGGAAACAACTGACATTTGACCTGCTCTTTTACCTATTCGTACGAGCGATACTGGTTCGATCTCAGTATCGTTACGCAATAGCCCCGACTCACTCTTATCGGTCCGTTTACGTCGAATTGCAGACCATCTAGCGGCCCCTTTCAGGGAGTAGCGGAGTCCGAAATTATCGCTGTCGATTCAATCTTGCTGGGGATCTCGCCACGCCATCGGCTCGCCTATTTCTCGGAGTGAGCTTGCCCTGATCCGGATCATACGTTTTCCGATTCTTACTGCGTAGATATCTCCGTCGTAGATCATCCGCCGAATCGTCTTCGTGCTGCAACGCAGAAGCTCTGCCGCCTCGACGATAGTGATCCAGTCAGGATCACGAGGAGGTTCCGTATGTGTGGCCATGCGGGGAAGGTACTCCAAGCGTGACCGAGCAGTAAGCCTCGACTATCCACGCTTGATCGGATCATGCCGCGCATAGAAATGGCGGGCACGGAAGGACCGGCCCAGGAAGGTCGTTTCCGTGGAGTTTTTGAAGAATGACAGATCGGAACTAGTGGCCGAATTCAAAGACCAAGATCCGTTTGCAGCGGCGGAGTATCGTGCCATGCACACCGAGAGTTCAGTATCCTCGTTCGCCGCGCGCTGGGCTGCGCAAGTGCGACAAGTTGACTCATTTGTGTGCCGTTTCGGACGATTGCCGCGTTCGTATTCATCAGGGGCAAGTGGAGTGCTAGATGAGGCCCGCCTGCACGCTTGGGTGCAACGTCAACGCAAGAAGGAGTCGGATCTCAGCGAATTCCAGTTCTTGCGGCTCGACGTAATCCCGGGCTTTTCGTGGTCACCGCGAGAAGATCAGTGGGAGTTGCTTTTCGAGGCGACGCATTCCTTCTTCACGAAGTACGAGCGACAGCCTCGGCGAAGGTCATCTGATCCTCAAGAGCGAAAACTAGCCGGGTGGATTCGCTCGCAAAATAGGCAGATAGTTGACTGTCGCATGAGTCAAAGCCGAGTCCAGCTTGTCCGCCAATGGAGGGACGGGCTTTCATGTCCAGAGCGGCAAGCGTGGTTGTCCCTCGCTGCGTCGAGAATGATCGACGAGTATGGACGACAAACGGGATAGGGCGGCCCCGACGCCCCCTGCGCACTTCGAACGTCAGGGCCAGCCCCTAGAATCGCATTGCGTGGCCGGACGCTTTCAAAGGGAGCCTCGCCATCGGGTCAAACAAGCGCTACGCCGCACAGATCGACGCTCGTATGAATGCGCGTGTCGATGAGATGACAATGCGTGGAATGCCGGAGACGCTTTCTGAAGCTGAGCTGGAACTTGACCTTCACCCCCTCACGAAGACACCGGTTGCAGTTCTGGCTCAGGCATGGGTTCGCTATGCGGGTATCGCAACAAAGCTCGATGTTGAAGTGGTTGCGTGGACTCCGCGGGCTGTGGCTGTCCGCTGGAAGACGCCAACGGGGGAGGAGCATCGGGCCTGGGTGTGGGCATCGGCGGTTGAGCGTGGCGGATAAATGACAACGCGCCTACCCATAGATCACCTAACCTGACCTCCTCGGCCCCGATCTATTCGCGAAACATGAATGTAAATCTTGAAGGCAATTTACGTTGAGACGGGACTCAGTGAGGCGATTCACTAATCGCGAGCGATCCACGGAGTCTGAAGCTTCCGTGCAGCCGACGTTCGCACGATGTCGGGCCTGTTGGACCTGAGATTCAGCCAATCAGTAACACTTCAATGAACTAAAACGAGGCAAAAGATGGATGAAGAAGTGACTCCCGATGACCCAGAATTCATCGCCGAAAGTGCGGACCTCGCGGCCGGCGGTTTGGTTGCGCTGGCCAACGGAATCCTGACGAACGTGCACCGCCCTCGACGGTGTGAAGGCACGAATTGCTGGGTACACAACCCGTCCACTCATCACATGGTCACTTGGCCTATCCAATGGAGATCCGACAGACGGACGGCTGAACGCCTATGCGAGCACGGGCTTGGACATCCTGATCCGGACGATATCGGCTTCAATTTGCGCGGAGGCAAGGACGTAAGCGCCCATGAGTGCGACGGGTGTTGCAGAGCATAGTTGCGGTGAGTTTGATCGAAAAACCGCGAATCATTATGCGAGGACTCTCGTCGGCGACAAGCTCGTTCCAGCCAATGAGGCGTGCTGGCGTCGGCGCTGTTTTCGGAGCAATAGATAATGGCGCGATTTGTTGAGCGCCGAGTAACTTATGGTCCAACAGGAGACGTTGAATACGGTTGCTTCGCATTTAGGGCTAAGAATAGTGATGGAGCTACTGCAAACCATTTGCAAAAATGCAACATTCACAGCAGCAAGATTGACAGGGGGGTGTCAATTGTTACGCTTGCTGGCGTAACATGTACTTGATGTACATCATGTACATCATGTACGCGAATGTGGGATTTCCCGCGAAGAATAAGGTCAAAATGTCAATCGTTGCCGATTACGGCTCTTTTACCGATACTCGAACACACCTAAAAGATGTGTTCGACGCCACCTCGCGCGGCCGTATCGTTACGGTCGGACGAGATGGTGAACTCTCGGCGGTTGTACCCGTCGACCGTTTGCGCTCGTATTTCTTCGGCGCGGTCTCACCGCGAGTAACCATCGCCAGCGAGGAAGGCCGTACGGTGGCCTTGATGGAAGGTCGACCATTCGTCTCAGAAGGGGCGACGGTTGATGATGCGCTTTCTGACTTAGTACTTTCACTTAGGGAATACGCCGAGGACTGGGAAGAGCGACTTCAGCGGGTTCCAAACCACGAGAGCAATTGGGCGCTAGTTCAACTCGTAAAGATTTCGACCGACGAACAACTCGTTGACTGGTTCGAGTCCGGCGGTGAGTAAATACCCTGCCGCGACTCGTGAACATCACGACGATTTCTGTTCGACTGAGAATTGGGAGCTCGTTAGAGGAGCTACTGGAAAACCAGTCAGCCACCATCGAACCTACGAGTTGTCACTGTGGGACGGGCGTATCCTCCGGACGAGGATTTCAAAGCCTGTAAACTCAACCACCTACGGCCGGACCATGTGGGCCCACATCCTTAGTCAACAGCTTTTGGTCGAGGCCAAAACCTTCTGGGATTGCGTGCAGAATCAGAAATTGCCCGACAGGGGCGCGCCTCAATCGGTAACGGTACGAGAGCCGATACCGCTTTACTTGGTTCGGGCGCTGAGTAAGGAAGGCGTAGGCGAAGATACGATTCTCTCGTTGACCGCCGCAGAGGCAGCGAAGCTGTTGAGAGACAAGCTAGCCGAGTTTTACGGTCACACGACGAGTGAGAATTAGGCATCGTCGCGTTTACGTTGAATGTAAGCTGCGCGCAGTGTGCCCAGACGTGCACTTACGGGTCCGAACCCGGTGTGCAGCCCGAAGTCGTCCTTGGTTCGCCCGAATGCAAACGTAGGAAGAACGTCCTGCGGTCAAGGGACCCGCCTCTTCGTCGTGGCTCACCTTTGTACGCTGAAGGGTTTCGCGAACAGCCGACAAAAAAAGTCTTTCTAAAAACTGCCTCAAATACTCACCGCAGAATCCCTCTTGATTTCAATCTGGAGGGATCTTGTCTTTTTGTGAGGACGATTCGGGCCTGACGATGAGTGCAGACGAGCGGATTTCGGCCTAGGTTCACCCTTCGCTCTGGATGAACGGGTCCTATTAGATTCAAGACGCTGATGCTGTTGGTTGCAGGCGGAGTGTGTCCAAATTACGTATGAAGGCAGACTTCAACGTCCCTGTCTCGATGACCGGGTCGGTGGTTCTTGTAGCTGAATTTAAACTTCGCCGCTGTCGATGCGTTGATGCGTCCTTCGTGATCGAACTGGCAGTCTGGCGCGAGCCGTTCGACTCGTAAACTCGACTGGTCGGAGGAGTTGGAGATGTCTGAGTACAGTACCGGCGCCGAGGCTAGTGACGCGTACGGCGGCTACTTTGGTGACCGCACGAGTGCAACAGAGAAAGCCCTGGCATTGGCGCTGGGTGATCTTGATGGTGTGGAATCTCGCACGCGACCCACTTGAGCGGGCGGAGGCACAGTACCGCTACGGGAGCGCAATTGGGAGCCGGTTACAGACGCCTCCGGCGAAGCGATTTGACGAGGCGCTTCGCACGTACGAGTCGGCACGAGATCTCTGGGAGGTGATTGGCACCGATTCTCAGCGCGCCAAAGGCGGGGTAGCTACGGGAAACGCGTGAAAAAACTGGTGACGGGGGTGCGGAGCGAGAACATTGAGATGGCCATCCATGACCACCTAGAAGCAGTGAAGTGGGTTCGTCGCGCGAAAGATGACGACGTCCTCGCTAATGCACACAACGGGCTTGCGACGGCATGCACCTATCGTGAAATCGGTGACCGTGCCGACAATCTCGAAAAGGCGGTCGATCATCAGGAAAAGGCGACGGTGCTGTATGAGGTGTCGGGCAATGCCGATCGAGTCGTGATCTCTTCGGTGAGCGTCGGCATTGCGTAGTTGAAGCATCCTGACGATGGAGTGGGTCTGGAACGGGCGAGCGCTGCCTATGCGTCGGCGATCCAGGCACTTGGCTCACGCGTCCTTCGTCTGTCGTGCATTGAGACTTTGGAGACTGCACGAGCATAAGCTCGTGCGGTGACATGGTCGAAGGATTCTGACTCTAGCCTTAGGGAAACTCAACATCGAAGTATTCTGCCCTCGTCTCGACTCGGAGTTTCCCAGCTACTGGATACAGCCCTTGAATTCGCCCTTCGGGAAAAACATCAGCGCCGGTCTGGCTCTTGGGATTGAAGAGACCGCCGCCTACGAGTTGCGTCTCGGAGTAGAAAGTGCCGCTATATGGGAAACGTGAGATTGACCCATCCGCGCTGATGACAGAGGTGCCCGACCAAGTCGAGGCGATTATTTGGTCTTCGGATTCTAGAATGTCTTCAGCCGGTGCAAAAATATCCCACCGTCGCTTGCACTCTCCGTAGCGGGGAATATTGATGAGATCGCCGGAGTATCTGGAAATGAACATTGAGTCGTCATGATCGGAGATCCGGAGGAAATAGATCCAATCTCGGTGGAGTTCGAATTCGCCTTCAAATGCATGAGGCAGTGCTAAAGACTTTCCCGGCGCGAGAACTAGGGCTTCGCTCATCTCGGTTGGGTTGTGAAGAGTCAAATGAAACGCCGAAACCAGGCTCCCATCGCTCGTGAAACGCCATACATGGTCGACAACGCTGAACGCTATGTCTCCGCTTGTTGGCGAGATGTCTATCCCTCGGATGGTATTTCTGGGTTTGGTGTCTTCTCGCAACGTTCTCAAAACCGACTGAACTTCGGGATTTTTGGCAAGCGAGAACCCGTGAATGTGTCTACCCATTAAATCGAGGACAGCTACACCGAGGGTCGAGTCCAAAATGATTATGTTTTCGCGCTGAAAGCTCGAAAAAACGCGCACCACGTATTGCTTGAGGACGAAGCTACGCAGCGTCTCACCGACCCTAGACTTCACGATAATTTTCGTTTGGCTTTCCCCATTCGGGAGTGTTCGGGGGTACCCGACTAACCAAAATCCGCCTCTCAGCGCGTAGGTATGCATTACGCCCGGAAGCCGCTCGGAAGGGGCTAGACGGTGGGTGCTGCGCGCGACTTTGACGTTGCCCTCATTCTCGTCCTCGTCCTCGTCCTCGTCCTCGTCCTCAAACGGCGGAAGCCACACTTGAACCGGGTTGCATGGAGTTTGCCCATCGCGGAAGGTCGGATCGACGACCGTTGGCTTGCGGACAGACGGGCCTGCTCGGACAATCGTTAGATCATCAAGCTTTTCGACAGATAGTTCAGAGTTCTTTTCCATCCATGAAATCAAGCGTGAAAGGCGACCGCGAACTTCCGGGTCCGCAGCTCGCTTCAATCCATCGAGTGAAACTTCCGTTGTCGTACGAAGCGTTTCCCGGATTCGTTCAATCGCAGCCCCATCTTGGCGGAGTTGTTCGATACCCAACTTGGATGGATTAACGAAATACGTGGAAATATCGTCCATGAGATCGAACTCTTTGGAGTTGTTCATCAGCGCTGCGACCGCACCCCCTGCACCGATCAAACTTCCGGTGTATACGAGGGCTGTGGTGCCGTCCTTGCTCATCGCGCGAAGTTGACGTCTCATTACGCGAATACCTGCCTTCAGGGCAACGAAAGCCTGCCGGTACTTCCGCTCACTCATTGCCCAGTTGAGTTCTTTGAGGGCGCGATAGTATGCGGGAGTTTCGTAAGACATCTTCACATCTTATTGATAGCGATCGGGACTGCCTGTGATCCTGAATGCGCTGCGCCGCGCCGAATGTATGGAAGGGTTCGTCCCTAATGGCATTCGCTAAGTGTCAGGTGACGTTCCTCTGACGGCCGTAGACGACACATGTGGGAATCCGAGTTCCGGGCGAATCGAGATATCGACCCGGTTCTGAGTAATTATCAGCGTCTTTCCTCTAACAACCAGGGCTTGGTCGTGTCGCTTAGCACGCAACACGCTGGATCCAAACTGCTAAGTGTCTGACCTGGATCGCTTCGTGCACGGCGAACCAGAGGTAGTGCCCTAGCGAGCAGTGTTGCCTGCGCACCGCCTCCGATGCTTCTCCGGCTTCCTTGCAGGGATCACGAATCATGGCATGATCGCTTCCCAGAGTTGAGCGGACTAAAATGAGACTTGCACGCTTGAATCCTTTGATGTCGGTCCACAATCAGTAGGATTACTCAAATGGCGGACACCAAAGATCTTGAAGAAACTGGGAACAAATTTACCCAGGTGCTGGATGCAGCTGCAAAGCTCCCCGGTGTTCGGATCAATCGGGCGGCGTATCTGCGTTCTGCGCTGAAGCGATATTGCACTGCGGAGCAAATCGAGATCGCTGTGGCCGAAAGCCCGGCAGCCGCGGGCGTCCCCCTGTCGGTTATCACCCAAGTAGCGAACACCTCGATCGGGTACGAAACTTCGAAGGTGACCGGGCTATCGGCAGTCGCAGGGATACCTGGTGGGCTTGCGATGCTTGGCACGGTGCCAGCCGACCTGGCTCAATATATGGGACACATGCTTCGGATCACTCAGAAGCTCGCCTATCTGTACAGTTGGCCCGATCTGTTCGCTGAGGACGAGGAACTCGACGAGGCGACGGAGAGCATGCTCATCCTTTTCGTGGGCGTCATGTTCGGTATCCAGATCGCACAAAGCGGCGTAGCGAAAGTCGCGGGCATGATCGCCGCGAACGTGGCGAAGAAACTCCCACAGAAGGCGCTCACCAAGGGAGTCATTTACCCAGTGGTCAAGAAGGTCGCGGGATACATCGGGACCAACATGACCAAGAAGATTTTTGCAGGTGGCGTCGCTAAGGCGATTCCGATTGTCGGCGCAGTTCTCTCGGGAGGTCTTACGCTGGGCACGTTCCTTCCCATGTCGAAGAGACTCCAAAAGCATCTCGCAAGTTTGGAACTGACGAAGCCAGGCCATCGTGGCGAGGATGCTGCGACCATCGATCAAGAATTCGAAGATGAGCCGACCCCGGGTGGAAGTGAAGAATCGCAGCCCGCATCTGCCCGGATCGAGGCGGCTCAGCTCGACGAGGCCTAAGCGCTAGCGAAATCCGGCGGTTCCCTCCTCTTGAGCGATTCCTGAATCCACTCCATGCTGCTGGTGTATCAGCGGATTACCAGCTGCTGCACTATTTGCCTTGGCGCAACGAGAAAGCGTTAGCTCGATGGCCGTTCAGAGCCGCTGCCCGGAGTGCCTTGCCGAAGTGCAAGTTCGACGAGATAAATTCGTAGACTCTCATCCCGATGGTGAAGGTACGTGTCCTTTCGTGAGAACCGCGCGCTCTGAGATGAAGGGTGTGCTTAAGCGACCATTTCCGAAGGAGCCGGCCGAGCTCAATCGTAAAAAGTCTGTGTTTGCTGCTGAAGAAACCCATCGAGCACGAAAACCTATCGAGCGACAGACCACCATCAGGAAACGCGAGATGTGCAACGTGTGTGGTCGCAAGGTGGGCTCAAATGCTAGGGACGGCATATCCGGGCATACCAATCGCCAGACTGGCGGCTGGTGCAAGGGCGGCTCCGAAGCCAGTCGCCGTTCGTCGTCTAACGTCTGGACAGTGTCCAGGGGGATTACCAGGGTTGGGGCGACGCTAGAGCTCGCTGCCATAAAAGGTGTCATAGGCACGCGATGAGCGATATCAACTTTCCTGTCGGGGTAGTGGCACTGTGCGCTCTCTATTCGATCCTTACTTTTTCCATCTGCGACTTCGAAACTCGACGACGATGATCTACTGACGTTGACGTTTCTCTGCTTCAACCGCACATGCCGATGCCGACTAGTACGGAACCAGCGACCGATGTAGCGCTGTCATGACTACAAGCGATGTCCCGCTGAGCGAGCTCGCGCGTTTGGAGGGAGTCGAACTAGTTCCGTTATCTGATATCGCGGCGTTCAATTCAGGCGCAGCGTCGCCAACAATCGGCGCGATTACCGCCCCAGCTTGGTTCCGCTGCCGGAGGCCGGGATGTTTCGCTTTGGGCGAAGTGTCAGCCCTCCCAGGCAGATCGTCACGATGCCATACTGGGGCATGGCTCAGACTCCTGCACACACTGCCGTGAGACAGATGAAACCGGTTTCTCCTCAGCGACCCCGAAGGTTCAAGCTGAAGAAGCTCTTAAAATGGCTCGCCGTAGTCGCTTCAGTGTTCACAATCGTTGTGGGAATTATTACAGTCATTCAGTTGATTCGGCCGGTAGTCGAAGAACCAAGCTCTAATCTGATCTCCAGCACTCCGCCTACGCCCGTCGTTGAAGCGGGCGTCGCGCCATCCGCGACGCTATTCACTGGGGCATCCGAGACGGGGAGTCGAAATTTCCAGATCACAATTGACATAATCAACTACGCCGCGTCCAAGGACCGCATCTGGGTGGTTATTCTTGCCCCAAACGACCTCTACTACCCGCAGTCCGGCGTCATTCCGCGCACCGACGGCAGCCAGACCCTCGAAGTGATAATTGGCACCGAAGATGAACATGAAGTCGATCGGCGCGAGTTCACGGTGTTCGCATATTTGATGAGTGCGGAGGACTCCGAAACACTCAATGCAGCGCTCCGCTCCGGCAACGGCTTGGATTCGATGCCTGACAGTGCACGAATTCTCGATGGCGAATCGATCGCGCGCGTGAACGCGACCTCCGAAGAGTAACGCTCGCAAAACGTCACCCCGCAGCCCAAAGATCGTGTGCAAGATTTGCGCGCCCGACCTATCGCGTGGCGTGAACTACCGCCTCTCTCACACGAATGACTCATTCAGCGCCCCAAGTCGCTGTGGCATCGGCCGGGTCTCAATAGCTAATGCTTAACGAGCGGGTCGAAGCGCAATTCCTCTACCTCGCTCTTATTCACAGCCATCCACGGTCCGATGTGTGCAGGTCCGGGCAGCCCGGACTTAGTGCGACAGCGTGCACGTGACGCTTGAAATGCTTACCGACTTCGTCGGACTGACAGTTTTGGAGATCACTATTGTGTGCCGCGTCGACCTCCAACTTTGGTGGATCACAGCCACCGTTGTAGTCCTTGCGGGCGCATCCTAAGCAAGAGGACGCCGAACGGGTGAGCTCGCCTGCCAATATTGGATAGCAACCCGAGCTATTAGAGACCAGTCGAGAATAAATTTCGGAGGTCGGGAGGAACGCCCCTATCAGCGGCAGGAAAATGGCCAGCGTTTCCGCGGCAGGTTGAGTTCTTAGGACAGCTCGATTTTTGGTTTTTGGGGTGCCTGCTGAAATGACCCTTTCTGGTGGGTGTTCCAGCAAGGTTGGCTGGGATGTTTGTCCGGATGGACGTGGTTCGCCTGCCACCTCGCAAAATGCTGAGGCCCGCCCTGAGCGATGCACCACCTCGTGCTGGGCATGCCGAGAGGAAGATGATGTGTTCCGTGATGCGGTACCAAACTTACTTGGTAACCGTGCGCGGGCAGATTCGCCAGCACCGAACGAAGAGCGGGTCCGCCGATGTCGCCGAAACATATCAGCGACCCAGACCCGCTTGCTAGGACGAGCGAGAGATTATTGTTCGCGCGTCGAATTCGCTTGAGGACCTTCCGGTACTCATCGAGCATATCTTCAGGTATTTCTAGTCCGACTGGAACGTCAATCGGCTCATCTTCGAATGCACCGTCCTCTGTCATTTCGTCATCCGGGGCGTCTCCTGTGCCATCACGAGGAACGAGTATCGAGCGCTCTCCGGTATCGTCGCTCGCACGGAGCGCTTCCTCAATCCGCTGCGATAGAACCGGACGGTTGCGCTCGGCGAGATTCGCAGCGAGACGCTCGACGGCGACAATGGCACCATGAATTTGTCTGCTGAGGGCGCGGTCGATGCTTGGGGGAGGCCAAAGGACGTCGAACGTTTCGCCGGCGAGAACTATCGGGCCACTCGCTGATGTAAGTGCCTGTAGGCGGAGGCTTCCGGCGACGCTAAGCAGTGGTTTCAAGCAGTTCTCCAGATCGAGGGCGACAGAACCTGTGCCCATGGGGCTCCCGAGCATTGCCATGAGGGATGAAGAAAGGGCGACAGGCATCGCCGGATAGTAGAGAGAGCAGGAGCCGAGATCACGTGTCACTCCAACCACGTTTCGCAACTCGGCCAACCCGCGCCAATGGTCGCTGTCGAAGTGGGTAACCGCTATTGCATTGATATGCGCCAGCGTTCCACCGAGCGAGTCCCACAACACTTGCGCTGCGCCCAGAGCGGGTGCGCGATAAGCACCGCAGTCAATGATGGCGGTAGGGCCAGGCGCGTGCTCCGGCCACGGACGAAGCACGGTGCAGGCACCATCAGTCACAGACAAGACGTTCACCATAGCGGCCATATTGCCGACATTAACGTAGTGAACACAAGATGCAACTCCGACACCCTGACGAGGGAGGATGGCGCGGAGCGCGCCGACACCATTGGGAATACTAGAGGGCAAAGCCTCTCATCCTTTGAAAAGAGGATAATCCGGAGGGGGCTAGAGGAAAACGTAATTCGTAAGAGAAAAGGGCTCCGTGTTCACGGGACAGTTTGAGTAGTTAGAACAGCCCACAATGTGCCCCGGATTTCTCACGAAGTCCGGGGCTTTTTCTATGCCCAAGCACCTTCGGATTGTGGCCTCGCGCTTAGTTTGAGCACGAAAATGGTTCATCCCAGACGCGGTCTGGCTAACATGAGACATCAGGTGAGCGAAGCTTACTAATTCCATGTTGGAGGCGGTCCAAGGTGAAAACGAAAATCAAGGTTGGGGACGTCTTTATCGTCCCTACTGGCGATGGTCGTGCAGGGGTAGGGCAAGTGGTGGGAATGTATCGAAAGAGCTACTACTATTTCGCTATCTTCGACACTGTTGTGCCGCTTGAAGTTGCAGACGAGAGAGCAATAGAGGCGCTCAAATCGCCGTTGCTTTTCCTCGGGTTGTCGTTAGACGCCAAAATTTATCTGGGACATTGGCCCGTTGTAGCGCATGCGGAAGTGGACCCGTCGATCTTGCTTCCTGCCTACAAGATATCTATGAGAACCATAGATAACATGCACGTAATTGACTACACGGGCACTCGTAGTCGTCCAGCCACTGAGGCCGAAGTTGACTTCTTGGATTTCCGATTGACCGTGGCGCCTGTGGAATTCGAGTTTGCCTTGCGAGCTTCTTTAGGTTTGGAACCGTGGTTAGAGCTGTTCGACAAGCTGAAGCCCAATGAGCTGACTACGACCGCGGCACTCTTCGACTGAGCGGCTGTGGTGGTTGACCCACAGGAATCGTCTCTTGCAGAATCACGATTGAACCAAGGTGATAGAACATGACCATTTTTGAACGGCCCCATCCTGCTTTTCTTTCGACGACTCGTGCCGGAATGTGTGCACTGTGGGAGCCATCGCGTTTCACCCATGTGACTGACGCAGAAACGTGGGCAGTTGCGTTCGATAACGATGAATCGATCATAAGCATGATCAAAGAGGGTGCTTTTGTTCCTCTGAACGTGGGCGGGAGCTCAACTTTTAAGATTGATGTTCGTTCCGAAGCGCTCACCGAAACGGAACAGCGGCTACGAGCCGTGACATCGGAGCCGTATCTGTTGAAGACCGAGGGGCTGATACAGGTGGGTGCCCTAGAAGAAATTGGTTCCTACATGGGGGGTGCGACTGAAATTTCTGTGGGCAAGGGGAGTTATTCAGTCACTGCCCACCTCATCGACTGGGACGCGGAGTTGGGCGCGAGAGATGCATCTGGGGAGGCTTCCCCGGATGCGCTGCCGGATTTCATTGTGCAACTTGCCCTGATCGAGCCCGGTAGTTCACCTGTGTTCCGGACTGAAGTGCTTACCTTTCCGACCCCGCCGCCGCCCGCAGTGAAAGAGATCATCGTCGGGGATGTGTTCATCGTCCCTACGGGTGACGGTCGTGCTGGCGTCGGGCAAGTGGTGGGGCTATACGGAAGGAGCTCTTATTATTTCGCGATCTTTGACGTTGTATTCCCTCTCGAAGTTGCGGCCGAGAGAGTAACGGACGCGCTTAAATCGCCAGTGCTCTTTCTCGCGTTGTCTTTGGACGCCAAAATCTATGTCGGGCACTGGACGGTAGTCACGCGGACGGCTGTGCATGCTGCGGTGCGCCTCCCCGCCTACAAAATAGGTGTTGGGGGTCCCCAAAACATGCACGTCGAGGACTACTCGGGGACTCGTCGGCGTTTAGCCACTCGCGCTGAAATCAACTTCCTGCAATACCGGAGCACAGTGGCGCCAGTCAGATTGGAGATGGCTCTACGAGCGTATTTGGGCTTGGAGCCCTGGCATCAAGAGTTTGATGAGCTCAAGCCTGATTGGGTAGTAACTACCGCTGCGTTTTTCGACTAACCGAGCGCGTTGTGAGAGGAAAAATGAAGTGAGCTTTGTGCGATTGGCCACCGTGGCACCGGATCTTGTGGAAGAGATATTCCGGCGTGACGACTCCGAGCTGAGTGCTCTATCGAACGCTGTCGTGGCCTGGGCGATCGGGCAGGTGGAGATAGAGGACCCACGCCTCGCCGTAGCGCTCTCCGCTCTGAAGGAGCGGCGCGTGAGTGATCGAGTTCGCGACCAACTGTGGGAACTCGTGCAAGAACTGGACGAGTCGGCCTGGGATCTTCAGGAGTCAGAAGCGGGTGATGAAACCCTTGTGGGATACGCCCACGCGTTTGCCCGAGCGCGTGCAGCGAACGCGCTCTGGTACTCCCTCTTTATCCCGGCAGCCTCTGAAACGGTCGCTGACTGCATGTACGAAGCACAAGCAGTCGCGGGTGACGTGAACGGTCTGCGAAACGTCGTTCGTCAAGTCTTGGCCAACACTTACCCAACACTTTGACTCGGGATTGCTCTTAAATCCTCAGAAAGCGGCAGATGTAGTTTCGCTTACGGGCGTATGGAAGCCCTTATGTTTCCGGGGTTTCCGGCACTGTTCGGTATCCGGCAGACTCCACGATTCTGAGTCAGGGGGTCGCAGGTTCAAATCCTGTCAGCCCGACAATATGGAAAAAGGACTGTCCATCTGGACGGTCCTTTTTTCGCATCCACAAGGCGAAGAGGTGAGTTCTTCTCCACATCACCGCTACGATTCCCTCATGTCAACTAACACGCCCGAGTGGTTCGGTTCAGCAGCGCGCAACACCGCGTATCAGCCGATCGTGCAAGTGTTCTTCATGCTCGTGTATTTGATCTGGTGGATCTTCGCTGCTCCCGTTGTCGGGACGCTCATTTTCGTCGTGGGGGTCGCCTATGCCGCGGTCGTCGTGTTTCTCTCAGTCCGCAACATCCGGCACGCCGCCAACTTTCCCAATGTGCCCACCGCTGAAGGTGCGCTTATCGGAAAGCGCATGGGAATCCTTTCGGGAATCTCTTATGGCACGCTGTGGATCGTAGCGATCGTGCTCGCGTTGCTCGGTGAGTGGCGTCTAGTGTTTCCCGCTGTGGCGCTCATCATCGGAGCCCATTTCTTCCCGTTAGCGTTCATCTTCCGACGTCGCATCGATTTTCTTCTCGCGCCAATCGCGGTCGTGTTCGCAGTGATCGGGTTTCTGGTTGCTGCGCGCCCAGAGATTTCGTGGGCCTTTGTATATGCGATCTCCGGAATCGGCGGTGCGGTCGCCACGGCGGCATACGCCGTGTACTTGCTCTTCACTTACCGCAACCTCTGTCGCGAAGCAGGCGTCGCGCGAGAGAAACTGAGTTGACGCTTGTGCGACTAAACACTGTTGCTCCAGACCTCACGGCGGAGATCTCCACGCTTGGCGACGTTTCGCTCCGTGATGTATCTCGTGCCGCCGCTACTTGGGTTCTGAGCCAGGTCGATATTGACGATGTTCGTCCCCGAGTAGCTAACGCTCTCTGGTTCGCCCTCGCAACCCCTGCATCGGCCGAAACGGTCGCTGAGTGTCTATACGAAGCCTAGGCAGCCACTGGCGACGTGGACGGTTCGCGAGCTGTCATCCTTCAGCCCAAGGGATGATCGCGGCACTGTTACCGGTGCCCGACCGCCCATCAGCGGGAAGGGTGCTTCTGCAAACAGAAGCAGCCGCGCCGTTGAGCGGGTTTTAGTCCTTGCGCTTGCTGGTGGCCTTGTCTTTCTTGTCGGCGCGCTTCTCTTTGAGAGACTTGCTGGCTACAGTCTTGCCGGATGATCTCTTGGGTGATTTATGTGTTGTCGCAAGCTACTGAAATACCCCGAACTCACGGATTGTGGGTTTGGCTAAGCTGGCGTCCCTGGCCGCGGCCTCACCCCGCATCCACGTTCTCGTTCACACCAAAGGCCTCATCGACTTCGCCGAGCTCGTCGAACTCATACTCCCACTCGTGCTCTCGGGCACCAGTTGCGGGGATTACACGCACGGCATCGGTAGGCAAGGACCGGGCGCGATTGTCGAGGAAGAAGGCGTTCTTGCGGGGGTCGAGGCCCGAGATGTCGCCCACGAACTGCCAGTTTTTTCTCCGTGCAAACGTGTGGGTGTACTCCAACCACTGCTGCAGTGTCGGCTCCGCGCCGCCATGATTCTGTCTGTAGTACACCCGCGTCGAAGAGAATTCGCTCGCGAGTCCGATGCCGGGGTTAGGCAAATTGCCCTGAAGCGCGCGCTGCGCGAGTTGGCGCGCGGACAGCTTGACGGCGGACCACGGCTGTCGCTGCACGTCGAGGTGACGCTGCAACTGGCCTCGGGGAATGTTGGTCCCCGGGTAGACGCCACCGGTGCGCACAAAGTGACTGCTCGGCCGGTTGTAGTGTCGTTCGGCCGCGCGCCGGTTGCGCAGCTCTGGCTGCAGTGTCGTGGAATACGCCCTAATAAAACGGGTGAATGTCGGATAAACCGTGTGCGTGAATAGCGCGAAGCGGTTGAACATCGCCCACAGCACGGCGGCGTTGTCGGCGTTGTCAGCGCCGCCGGCCTCGTGCACCAGCAACTTGGCGGACCAGATGAGGTCGTCCGCAGAGAACGGGTACGTGAAGGTGCCCCGCGGTGTCGTGCACTCGAGCGTACCGAGTGTGATCCCCGCGAGATTCGCGCTCGTCGATGCAGACCCAGCAGCTCCCGAGGAGGTCGAGCTCGACGCGGATCCCGCCCCTGCCCCGGCGGCGCCTGCGCCTGCGCCAGCACCTGCGGCCGGCGAGCCTAGAGCCGCCCACGTGATGGGACCAACGACGCCGTCAGCACTCAGCCCTCGCGCCGCCTGGAAGGCCTTTACCTTCGCCTGCGTACCCGCGCCAAAGATACCGTCGCTGGCTGTAGCGAATCCTGCTGCCGAGAGGTCGATCTGAAGCTGCCGCACAGCACTACCGCGGGCGCCGCGCCTCAATGTCGGGCGCACTGTTCCTGGTGCGGGCGGTGTGGGGGCAGAACGGGGTACTGGCGACGGCCCCGAAACTGTGGCACCGAGGGTCGCGAGCAGGTAGGTCGTGGGGTCGAGCAATCCCACAGGTGCTGCCTGGCCGTGCATCCACTGCTTATTTCGGGTGGTTCCTCGGGTGTACGTCTCGAAGTGAAGCATGTGCCCGCCGCCCGGGTTGCGCCCAACGAAGCCGATAGTTTGCCCCGCTGTGACGTTGTCTCCGACCTTGAGCCCGTGACGGGTGAGGGAGTCGGGCGAGACCTCTCCGTAGTTGATGACCACTTGTGGGTGTTCCACGAGCAGTGCCCACGTGGTCTTGGTTTGTCCGCAGCAGAACCCGTAGAACGCGACGATGCGGCCGTCTTCACACGCCACGACCTCGTCGCCGATATTAGCGTTGAGATCGACGGCGCAGTGCCTCCGCGTGAATGGACCCCGTGCGGGTCGACCTGCAGAGAAGCGGCGCCCCGCGTTTCTTCCCACGCCTGTGCCGTCGCTCGCCTTGTAGTTCACCTCGGTGGGCTGGGCGTGGGTAGAGCGCACGGGGAAGTGGGCGCCAGTAGAGGGGACCGGAGCGTGGGGCGCGCCGACCTGGGCTGGCGCAGGGGCAGATGCCTGATCCTCAAAGCTCGCTTCCCATTCATCCTCTTCGTCGACCTCGCACTCCTGTTCGGACTCGAAGTCGCCCTCGGCCTGCAGCGACTCGCTTGGCTCCCGCTGCCACTCGTCGCCTGCTTCACGTGCACCCTCGTCGAAGAACTCGCTTGTCACCCACTCGTCCTCGGAAGTCTCCCAACCGTCTTCCTCCGCGGTGGCATCCCCACCCACCGGTTCAGCTATGGATGGCCCCTCGTCGTCGGCGAAGTCCTCCCGGGCGGCGGACGACTCCCACTCGCTCAGCGCGGCGCCGTCTGCATCGACGTCCGACACCTCCCCAAACGGCGACGCCGGGGCGGCGAAGTAACCTGCGGTCGACATGTCAGGCACCTGCGCGGGTGACCGCGAGTTCCGGGCGTGGCACGCGCAGCGGCTGCGCGCTGGCGGTCACGGCCGTGCCGGTGGGACGCTCTTTGACTCGATCGCCTGTTGCTGACTGCCACAGGTTGATGAGGTCGTTCATGTCCTCGGTCAACTGCGACGCGGGTGAGTAGAGGGCCTCGGCCTGAACCGGATCGTCGAAGATTCCCAACTCAATGGCGCGGAGAACGCTCGACGAGAGTTCCGCCATCTCCAGCAATTCGCGGCTTCGGGTGGCGGACTTCATTCCCACCCGCTCTGCGATGGCCGTGAGACGCCCGTCTGGCGTACTCGCCTGGGCCTTGAGGTCCTTCACGATCGGCGAGTCTGAGCGCAATGTCAGGTCGAACCAGCTGAGCGCGGACACGTACGCGAACTCCTCGCGCGCCAGCGCGCCGCCCTGCCTGCGTTGATTCAGCATGTCGCGGATCGCACGGCACAGCAGCGCGACGTACGAGGGATCTGTGGGGTTGACTCCTGCCGCGTTCTTGCGGTTCTCGAGTCCCATCCAGACTTGGCGCAACAACTCCGTCCACTTCTCGCGGAAGTCGAGGTTCACTCCGCTCCCGACTCCCTGTTTCCACGCGTCGGGAGTCGTGGCGCCGCCCCAGATGTTGGGGATCTGGTGCGGGAGGTCGAGCCCGAACATCCGCCAGTAGGCGTTGCGGCGGTTCACGCGGGCGTAGGGCCGCATCTCGCTGATCACGCCGCCGATGGAAAACAGTGGCGGATCCCTGAAGAACAGTTCCTCCGTGCTGCGCAACCACTTCACACTCTCGGGCGACAGCGAGCCGAGGGTCTCGCCGAGCACCATTCTGCGCACCACCTCCGAGAAGATCTCCATGACGCCGGTGCTCTCGACAAGGTACGCGTAGATCAGCTGGTGCCAGATCAGCCCGCCCGATCCAGGGGAAGCCTCAAGCGGCCCGCGCACGCGCGACCAGTTGTCGGGGTTAGTGACGCTGATTCCGGATGGATCGATCAGCCCCCCTGCAGCCTGCGTTGGCAGATTGAGGTCCTCGATGATCTGGCTCGCGCCGAGCAGGGGAGCGGCGTTCGGGGGAGTGACGCCAGGAAGGGGCGGCACGAGGGCGCCCGCGGCCCAGGCCTCGTCGAGCCATCGACTGAGCTGGACCGGGTGCACGAGAAAAACGGATGTGGCGGGCTTGCCCTGCGCTACAAACGTGTTCGCTAGATTGAGGAACATGGCTTCTCTCCTAGTTCTTGGGTGATTTCGGCGATTTGGGGGAGTTCGAGCGGGCACCGACAGCGGGTTCGGGCAGATGTGCCGAACTCTTCGTCGGGTGCGCAGAGGCAGCGATCATGCGGCCAGCGGAGTCGTACACCACCGCGAGTACCACTGCGGATCCGGATGATTGACTTGGCACCTCAACGGTGCCCGCGTCGGACAATTCGCCCGCATCGTAGTAGTCGATCTCGCCAGATTTTGTGCGCAGCGTAAGCTCCACCGTCTCACCGCGGCGTGCACGCGGAGAGACTTCGATGACGAGCGTTCTGCCGTGCAGCGTCGACGGCACAAAGCCGCTGAACGTGGACTTGCCGCCTCGCCCGGTTCTCCCCAGCAGACCAGTAATCATCCCGTACCGAAATGCCGTGTCCGACTGAACTACCTCCTCGCGCGTTGGCCCGGAGTCGCGAGGCGCGGACAACGGCCCGCCGGCAAAGCGTGCAATGGCCCTGTCGAACATCTCCTCGAATTGACGCTCGTCCCACCCGGTCGATGCGGGTGCGGTGGACTCGTTAGTGGTCATGAGGGTTTTCCTTTCCTAGGCAACAAGTGTTGAAGGTGGCGAAGTGACGCTGGTGCGCGCTCCAGTGGCGTCGATAGCATCGGCACCCACCTGGGTAACCCAACTGCGGAGAACCGCGCGATGTTCGGCGGCCTCGTGCGGCTCTTCAAGGGACCGCGCAGAGAGCAAACCAAGGATGCGCAGCGGTTCGCGCCGGCGCAGGTAGGTGGACGTCAAGAGCGACGGTCCCGCCTGAGTAGCCAGCGCGGCGAGCGCGCTAGGGCTGACGCGCATCGGGTCGATCAGGTGGGTGACGGTCGCGCCCTGAAACGCCTTCATCGGCCTACGGGTGCAGACCTCCACGATGCGCTCCATCATCCCTGAGCTGATTGTCATGAATTCGCCGGCCTGTCCCGCGCTCTCGACGTCGTGTCGCTCCTGCCACGCCTGACCTAGGTCGTCCCAAGGACCGGCGCCAAACCAACTGCGGCACATAGCGACGTTGAATGCCACGCGCGCCGCGGGGAATGGGTGGGGGTCGCCCGGTCGGATGTGGAAGACCTCGCGAGTGCTGCCGTCCACCACGTTGGCGAGTGCCGCGACTGACGACCAGCCACTCTGCGCCCAGGCGTGGACGTCAGCCGCGATCTCGCTCGACCACGACGCCCACATCAGCGCGACGTTGCGGGACGCTGGGGACAGCTCGCGCTCGAGCGCCTCGGCCAGCTCGGCCTTCCACCCGATTTGGTGAGATACCTGGTGTCCTGTCTCGTGGAACAGGGCCGTAGGGTGCGACAAATTGTGCCGGGTGAGTTTGATGGCCGCGGCCGGTGAGGGGTGCGCGTGGTCCCACAATTGGACATCGGCCCGCAGCACGCTCGCTCCCTTGCCGATCGCGGCGTAGACGAGTGCCGGGATGGGCTCGTGCCCGAGCGGGAGCAGAGCCGCAGCCATGGAGTCGGTCGCGAGCGTGTCGTAGCCGCGCAGCAACGATCCCATTGTGGGATTGGATCGCGAGTTGATCGCGGTGCTGTAGAAGTCGAGGATCGTCTCCGCGCGCAGGTAACGCGATCGCAGCCGGAGTAGGCGGCGCCTCACCTCGTGTGGTTCGCCGCCGGCATCGTGCCAGCGCATGAGGTCGGCTCCCTCTGAACGCAGTTCCGCGACCATGGCGTGCATGCGGTCTCTCAACTTGCGGCTCAGATAACTTTCGAGCGATCGCCAGCCCTCGGGAGAAGCCGCTGTGTCCAGATCATAGAGAGCGTCGATGGCGAGCGACCAGTGGGCGATTTCTGCGGCGAGCTGGCGCTTTGTTGCTGCACTAGGCACGGTGGTACCCCGCTTTGATCGATAACGTGGGCTCCGCGGGCGACGCGGCGATCAGCGCCGCCTTGTCGGCGAAGCGGAACGTCACCATGAGCGTCACTCCGGAGGCCGCGTCCTTGGCGGCGGCACTGAGCGTCGAGGCCATCCCCGGGAGCTGTTTCGAGAAGGCTGTCATCGCCCCAGTAACCAGAACTCCCGCCAATTTCTTGGTGGATCCGTCGGGCATCATGATCTGGCGGCGTTTGGTCATGTGGACGAGCCGCGCCGCGAGCGCGTCGGTCAGAGTCTCGCCGAACACCGACCTCGCGACCTTCACCACCTCGGTGAGTTGACGTGCGTCGAGCATGCGCGCCATGCGATGGGCGTTTCCTTCGCCCACGCGCAGCAGGAGGCGGATCTCAGGTCGTGGCGACGAGAGGTCGAGTCGAACCGAGAACGGGGAACGCTTGCGCAGTCGCTTGCCCGCAACTTTGATCCGGAAAACCCTGCGCGGCGACCCGCGCCCGCGGGCGTTGCTGCCGAGGCGCCGGTTGCGAGCCAGCATCCCGGCGACTTCCTCGGAAAACTCGTCGAACTCGTCGGCGGTCGAGGCTTCACCGTCTGACTCGTACTCTGTGAGGTGGCCCACCTCACCACCTGGCAGGAACTCATACAGTTCCAGTTCGCCCTCAGCGGGCCACTCCTCGACCCCTGCCTCGAGCATCCGCGACTCCAGGGTCTCTCCGTTGGTGAATCGCACCGACTGCGCGAGCGACTTATGCACCCGAAGCGGGATCACCCGACTGAACTTCTTGTAGCGAAACACTGGCGCGGTTGCCCGTGGCATCGACACCCACACTCCGCCCTCAGCCGACGGGTCCACGAACTCAGGGCGCAGGAGCGCAGCGGGTATGTGTTGCGCGGCCGCCTCCGCGAAAGCGGCCTGCACCTCACCCTCTAGCAGCCGGTCGTCGTCAAGGACAGACTCGTCGAGGGTCGCGACATGGGCCACGGCCGCCTCAGCTGCCGCGACGAGGGCGGATGTTCCGAGCGTGGGGTCGTTGGCGGCAGACTCGGCTTCGAAGCCGATGAGTTTCAACCCCGAATCCGCGATGTAGCGCGAAAGGAGTTTTGCGGCCTGCGACCCGACCAGCGGAGCCATGACGACGGAGAGAGCCTTGGCGACCACGCCGACCACCCGCTTACGGCCCACGATCTTGACGCCGATCTTGAGGAGCGGCATAACGGCGGGCAAGAACTGCTCCATCTCTGCCAGCGGCGTCTGACCGCTCTCCATTTCTGCGAGCTGATGCGCGAGGCGGTCGCGGGCTCGGTCGAGCGTTGCGACGTCAGCCTCATAGGCGTCGCCACCGGGTGCACCCTCATATTCGGATTCGTGTTCAAAGTCGCCCTCGGTGTTGAACGCTGGGGCGAAGAGTTCGCCCGCGACGTCGAGGTCGAACGCCTCGGCCTCGGTGAGCTCGCTGACCTCAGTCTTGATCCCCAACCTCTTGGCCACACGGACCGCGACGGCACGCAATGGTGGTGGCAGTTTGCCGAGCACGCGGCGCAAGACACGCTTGAGTAGCGGGCGCACCGCCTTTTTGATGGCGGCGAAGATGCGCTTGAGCGGGTTCAAATTGCCGATGAACTTCACGCCCTTCTTGATGGCCTTCTTGGCGAAACTCACCACCTTCTTGAACTTGCGCCGCAGGGCCTTGAAAAAGAGTTCTTGAGAGTCGAGCGGATTGCCAGCGTTGTCCTCGTATTCGGCGGCACCGAACAACTCGTTTTCGAGCTCAAGCTCTGAAAACCATTCGAGTGACTGTCCGTCGTGTTCGCGCTCCAGCTCATCGATCATGTATTCCGCCTCGGAGACGATGGACTCCATCCACTGCTCCACGTCGCTCTGCGCAAGTGCAGAGCCACCCTCGGCCTCGCGCCACCCAGACATTGCGTTGAGATGGCGCCGCGCGGCCTCATTCACCAGACTGTCGACGGCAGCCGAGAACTGTTCATCCTCCATCTCGCTCGCGAGATCTTCGAGTGCCTGACCCTCCCACTCCTCCTCGGTGAGCGTCGCGAAACTCTCCGCGAACGGTGAGGTCATAGGGGATTCCGGCTGCAGGGGCTCGGTGCCTGCCTCGAGGAGCTGATTCGGCTCAACTAGCGGTGTAAATGCGGGTGGGTAGGACTCGCTCGTCATGCCGTACGTGCCGTGAACCGTTTCCATCATTGCTCCCAACGACCGCTGAAGTGGACTGTTGCGAGACCCACGATGAACCCTGCAGTGTTACCGCTGCGTGATGGCAGCGTCACCGTTGCGACATTTCTTGACGACGCAGCCACCGCTCCACTTGGGTGGCTGCTTCCGGAACGGTGGTGGCGTAGAAGACTGCGTCGGCGTAATCGCCCACGGTAGTGATTTTCACCCGCAGTGCCCGCTCCGGGCCTCCCTCGAGCCACACCGCAATGAAGAGCATGGCGTCGTGTGGTTGTGCCTCATCCATAGCGTCGATGGTGATCGCGGGACCATCACCGCGTCATCACCGTTGCATCTCCGCGCTCGACAGCGCTCGGTGACAGTGCGGTGACGCAATCGACGCAAACTAGGACAAACAGTCATAAAGTGGAGGTCCAGCCGCGAGTGGTGGGCACGCGATTGATGACCCGTGGAGGGGCCGACGATGACCGTGGAGAGTGGGACATGGGCGCGCTAAGTGGGACGCACCTCACGTTGTTAAATGGGTTCGCTGTAACCCAGGACGGGAGGCCACGCCCGATTCCGGCCAGTGCGACGCGGCTCGTCGCCTACCTTGGACTGCAGCATCAGCCGGTGCCACGATCGCGTGCCGCGGGTGTGCTCTGGCCCAATTCGTCTCAGGATCACGCATTCGCCTGCTTGAGATCTACGCTGTGGCGACTGCGCAAGGTGCTCCCCGAACTCATCCAGGGCGAGGCCGAGATGCTATGGATCGGGGCTGAGGTGGAGGCCGACGTCGACCTCGTCATTCGTGTTGCCGACACACTCGCGTCTGGTCACGACCCCGACGAAGGCGTGGTGGTGCCGCTGGGCTGGTTTGCGCACGAGCTCCTGCCCGACTGGGACGACGACTGGGTGTACATCGAGCGTGAACATTTTCGGATGACGGCGCTGCACGCTCTCGAGCAGATGTCCGCGTCGTACCGTCGCAAGGGTCAGTTTGCGCAGGCGATCGAGTCTGCACTTGCCGCGATCGCGGTGGAGCCGATGCGCGAGAGCCCACGCAGAGCGCTCGTCGCCGCATTCCTCGCCGAGGGCAATATCTCCGACGCGTTGGCCCACGTCAAGCACTACACAGCGATTCTGGATACCGAACTCGGGGTCGCCCCTTCCGCGCAACTTACGGGGCTGGTGGCAAACCTAGGCCTTGCTAGGGCATCAGCGCGACGGTAGGACGCACGCCGACCGACGCTCCTTTTCTCCGCAACGATCCTCGGAAAGCTTCGAGCCGCGTGCCTGCGAATAGGAAACGTGCTCGATGCACTGACTTGGTTTGGTCGACGTGCTTCAGGGGCGGCTACCCAGAACGTGTGAAGACCAGTCTCTCTTTGAAGACTTCTCCCAGGCCAGGACCAATCCCAGCCGAGTTTCAGAGCCGGTTCACGGAGCATCCGTCTCTTCAGTTCGCGGATGTCACCCCACCGACCTCTACCGCCAGTTCTGCGCGCCGTTCAACCTACGTTTTCAACTGGTAGTTCAGATTCATTCGCCGCTGAGTGCGGACATGGAGCGCGACGCGTCGGCTGCGGTATCGGTGCACAACCGCCCATCAGCGGGTCGGGCGCTTCCGTTCGAAGAAGCACCCGCGCCGCTGACCAAGTTCTAGTCCTTGCGCTTGCCGGCGGCCTTGTCTTTCTTGTCAGCGCGCTTCTCTTTGAGAGACTTGCTGGCTACAGTCTTGCCGGATGATTTCTTGGGTGATTTATCGGCCATGACGTTGTCCTCCTGTGAGCCGAGTGGCTCGTGCCCCGAGCGTACCCGCTAACGCTCGTGACGGGCGAGTCGGCGTAGGCCTTCGTCAATACTCACGGCGGGCGACCAGTCGAGCGCCTCGCGGATGTCGCGCTGATCGAACCAGTGCGCTGTCGACAGCTGCTCGGCTAGGAAGCGCGTCATGGGCGGCTCGTCCGCACCGGGGCGCACTGCCCACACTCGTTCGACGAGAGAGCCAGCGGTGCGTCCAACGGCGGCCGGGACACTCCAGCGCGGAGGCTGAACTCCCGACGCGAGGCAGATGCCCGCCAGGATGTCGGCAACGGGACGCGGTTCGCCGTTGGTCAGGACGTAGGCCTTGCCGTGGGCGACGTCGGCGCGGTGCAGGGCGGCGACGATTCCGGATGCGGCGTTGTCGACGTAGGTCGTATCGATGAGGGCGGTGCCGCCATTGAGTAGCGGCAAGCGTCCACGGCGAGCTCGGTCGACGATGCGGCCAACGAGCTGGGTGTCACCAGGACCCCAGACGAGGTGCGGCCGGATGGCAACCACGCGCATCCGGTCGGAATCGCTGGCGAGAGCGAGCAGTTCGGCTTGCGCCTTTGTTCGCGCGTATTCGCTGCGCGCGTGTTCGGGTGACGCAGGCTCGGCACCAACGCCGGCTAACGCGGAGCCCGAGTGCGCGACCGAGGGCGATGACACCTGCACGAAGCGAGGAACACCCGCTGCTTCGGCCGCGGCGAGCACGAGCTGGGTTCCCTCGACGTTGACCGCGTGAAAGGCGTGCGGGTCGCCGGCGAGCGATACTTTCGCGGCGAGGTGGATGACGCCTTCGACGCCTTCCATCGCAGTCGCGACGTCATCCGCGTCGGTAATCGAGCCGAGGAAGTCGGTAACCCCGGCGACGCCAGACGGACGACGTTGCAGCGTGCGCACGTCATGCCCCGCGGCGACTGCCTCCGCGGCAACCGCGCGTCCGAGAAATCCGGATGCCCCGGTGACGAGCACGATCATGGTGCGGTCGGCTTTCCGCCAGCCAGCAGTCGCTCGGCCCACTCGGACAACCGTGTGCGGTCGATCTTGGAATTGTGGCGGATGTCCGTCGGAAGCTGAGGAACAGCGAGCACGGCCACGAGCGGCTGGGTTGTGCTCGCGCGAATGGCCGCCGTCAGTTCGGGGTCGGCGAGCCCAGGCTTGCGCGTCGGCGAGATGGTTTCCACCACCGCGACAGCTTGGCGAAGCTTGTGTGGGCCAACGCCCACAACAGCAGCACGGCGCACGGCGGTGACGCCTTCGACATCCTGTTCGGCGCCGACCGGTGCGATCGGGCCCGTTGCTGTCACGATCACGTGAGGCAAACGACCTTCGACCCAGAGGCGGCCGAGTTCATCGAGGTGGCCAACGTCTCCGGTGCGGTGCCAGCGTGCGGAGGGCGCATCGGGCGCGGTCGTCGTATCCACGGCATCCGTGTCAACAGCAGTCTCGCGAGCAGCGGCGCGATCGGTGAGCCACAGGCGATCGTAGTGATCCTTCAGGTGCGGCGCCGAGACGATGATCTCGCCAAGAACCCCGGGCTCAGTGCTCGGTGTTCCGGTTGCGGCGCCGTCGGAATCGAGTGCGCTGATGCGAATGAGGTTCTCGCCGATTGGCTTGCCCACGCACACGCCGGTATGAGTGCCACCGGCGGCATCACGGATGCCGTCGAGCGTGATGTCCGTCACCAAGAGACATTCGGTCATGCCGTAGGGCGAGTGCGGTGTTGCGTTCGGCATGATGGTGGCTGCCGAGGCGAGCAGTTCTGCGCCGATCGGTGCCCCAGTAGAGAGGAAGGTGCGCACGCGCTCGAGTTCGCTGCGGTCGTGCGCGGTGAGATCTCCCGCGGTTGCCACTACATTGAGGATCGAGGCGGGGGAGAGGAACACCATGCTGCCCCCGGATGCTTCCACCGCGGCCGCGACGGCGCGGGCGGTGAGAGTGCGGGGAGACGAGACATCCATCGCCGGCGTCACTGATCGAGTGCCGAGTGCCGGACCCAGCAGGGCGAACGGAGCGAATCCGGTGACAAGCCCGGTGTCGGCGGTGACTTCGAAGTGGCGCGCAAGCACGTCCCGCAGAGCAGAAAGCTGGCCGTGACGGTAAACAACGCCCTTGGCCGGGCCGGTTGAACCTGACGTGAAGAGGATCGCTGCGTCATCCTCAGCCCGCGGTTCGGCGGGGAGGGCTGTGTTGGCGCCGAGCGTGATGAGGTCGCGCAGGCTGTACGAGACTCCGAGCGTTGCGGCGGAAACCTTGGGCAGTCGCGCGGTGGAGATGCGCACTCCGGGCCAACCGAGCGTGCGGGCGGCGGTGAGGCCGGGGGCTTCGCCGATGATGAAGTCGGGCCACGATCCGCGCACGGCACGGGTGAGTCCCTTGACGCCGAGGCCGGCATCCGCGACGACGATGATGGCGCCGATGCGCAGGCAGGCGTAGACCACTGCGGTGAGTGTCGGCCCGGGCGGGACGAGCAACGAGACCCGCTGGCCCTTCGTCACACCGATCGCGGTGAGGCCGGCGGCGATCTGACTCACGCGGTCCGAGAGCTGTCGCCAACTGACCTGCTGAGGACCGCGTTGCCCGCGCGTCGACATGTCGATCACGGCGGTGGTGGTGTCGCCGGCGCGTTCATCAAGGTTGCGCCAGAGCGGCACGAAGCTCGAATCGTCGGCGTCGGCGTCTGAATCGGTGGATGCGGATGCTGCGGCGAACACTTCCCGCGGCGACGGCGAGGCCGAGCCCGGGTTCGCGAGACTCGCGGCATTGTCACCGAGCCAGGTCAGCACTGATTCTGCGTAGGCAACGTCTTCGGCAACGAGGTGTCCGGCACCCTCAAAGCGGTGAACGTTTGCGTGCGGAAGTCGTTCGATGAGGTCGTCGAGGTAGTAGTCGCTGAAGATCGGATCGCGCGGACCCCACAGCATGAGCGCCGGCAGGTCGAGCTTGGCAACGGCGGTCGCGATGCGGTCGAGTTCGCTGTAGCTTTCGTGATCAGCATCCACGGGGATGTCGGCAACGAAGCCGCCGATTCCTCCACGTCGTGCTGCCGTACGGTACGGCGCGCGGTACGCATCCTTCACCGCCGGGTCGAGCGAATCGGTCGTGAGTGCGAGCGTGGTCTCTAAGAACGCGGTGGTGCGCACGGTGGATGCCGCCAGCATTCCACGGGCGCGCGCCAGCCGCAGCGGCGCGGGGATTGGCTTGCCGGTCTCGTGATGCACGGCCGTGTTCAACAGCATGACGCCGGAGAGCTGGTCCGGGTGATCGACTGCCCAGCCGAGCGAAACGACACCGCCCCAGTCGTGCCCAAGCGAAATAACGGGGCCGGTAAGCGAAAGTGCGTCGGTGAAGGCGGTCAGATCGGCGACCCGCTGCGCGAGTGGACGATGGATGCCGGTGCGCTCAGAGAAGCCCATGTCGAGCTGGTCGACGGCGATGATCCGCCACGCGGGCGCCCCAGCCCCGTCGCCAGCCGCAACCCCTGCTTCGGCAGCCTGCACCGATTGCGTCAGTAGTTCGCGCCAATAGTACGACCAGGTCGGGTTGCCGTGGACGGCCAGGATGGTGCCGGCAATGGGCACGCCGAGGCGAGCCAACTCGTCGCCGGTGTCGAGGTAGTGCCAGTCGCGGGTGAGTCCCGCATCCAGACCACTTCCGGGTACAGCGGTAACTCGGCTGAAGCGCGGGTCGAGCCCGGGCAGGTCGTGCGGCGGGCGGGAAGCGGCTTCAGTCACCATGCGAGCTCCATCATTGCGGTGTTGAGTCCGGAGCCCACACCCATCAGCAGTACGCGGTCGCCCTTCTTGAGCGAACCTTGCGCTTCATCAAGGGTGATGGGAATCGACGCGGGGCCGACATTGCCGTACTGCGGGAAGGTGGTGGGCACGCGATCTCGGTCGAGCTTTGCGGCCTTGACGATCGCGTTGGTGTGCACGGACGACACCTGGTGCGTGACGTAGAGATCCATTGCGGACCAGTCCCATTCGGTGGATGCTTCTTTCCACGCCGAAACGACGAGGTCGAGGCCACCTTTGAGAAGGGCTTTCGCGTCGGTGAACATGCCGTCGACGCTGCCGACACAGAGCTCGTGGAACTGGGTTGCCGCGCGGGTGACTCCACCGAGAATCGGATGCCCGGCCGGGTGTTCGTCGGTGCGTCCGAGTACGGCAGCAGCAGCCCCGGATCCGAGCGTGAGCGACGCGAATTCGCTCATGAAGCCGTCACGATCGGAATCCTGCTTCAGGAGTCGATCGATGGTGTTGGTTTGGATGTCGTCGGCGTCTTCGCCATTGACGATGATCGCGTAGCGGATCTGGCCCGATTCGATCATGTTCGCGGCAAGGTTCATCCCGCTGACAAAACCGAGGCACGCGTTTGCGACGTCGAAGTTGATGGCCGAGCTGGGCAGTCCGAGGCCGTGGTGCAGGCGCACCGCTACCGAGGGCTCAAGGTGCTTTCGGCTGACCGAGGTGTTAATAAGGAGGCCGATTTCTGAGGCATCCACACCGGCTTCGGCTAGCGCGCGTTGGCCTGCCGAGACGGTGGCGTCGTCGGATGTTTCACCGGCAGCCCAATTGCGACGTTCGAGCACGCCGGCCACCCGTTGCAGGAGTCTGCTGGGCAGCGCGAGGCGCGAGAACGCCGGGGCGAGGCGCGCCTCAAGGTCTTCTGATGTGGTTACCCGGCTGGGTAGTGTGCTCGCGACCGACAACAGGGAAACATTGTTGAAGCGCGTGTTGGCATTTCCGGCCACGGAACCTCCGTCGAGCGAGCCCCGCGGGCTCAGTAAGCAAGAGGCCTAGTTTACGCCAGTTGGCTGAGCCTTGCCTTCTGGTAGCGCGAGCGGCGTTCGCGCGTGTCGCGAGCTAGAACGCGTTCTGCAGCTCGCAGACAATGTCTGCCTCGATTGGGGTGCTGTCTTCGAAGGCTCCGGCAAAGCGCAGTTCGACGATGTCGCGGCTACCGTCTGCCGTTCGCGGCCCCAGTTCCGACTGCGGCGTTAGTTCGCCCTTGGCGGGGCTGCCAACCCCTGCAGCTTCTACGAGGTCTCCAAATCTGAATCCACCATCAGCGATTGACACGAGGTTCATAGACATCTCTTCGTGTGCTTTCACATTGTCGAGGGCGATGATCATGAAGAGTCCAGGCTCGCTCAGGTCTCCGACGACTTCTTTGCCGGCCTGCCTGCTGATGTCGCATTCGCCAGTAAAGTCGGGGAACTCGACGCCGTCGATGCGGAGCGTGGCGTTACCGACATCGTCGGAGGTGTAGCCATCGGCAGCAGGTTCGTCTGGCGTTCCTTCGTCACCCGTCGTCTCATCCGCTGTCGTCGTTTCCTCTGTCGTGGCAGAGTCTGCTGGTTCGTCGGCAGCGGGGGAGCACGCAGCGAGCGTTGCGGTGACGGCAACAACGAACGCGGCGACCCGCGCTGTGCGCACCCAAGAAAGAGGAGACGGCGTGAGGGACGAGTGCGCAGTTGTCATGAGATCAAGGTTCCTCGCCGGCAGAGTGGTTGTGCAATACGTCTTTCGGCGTAGCCGCGCGGGTAGGGTATTTGGGCATGGGACTCAGCGATTCTGATGCGCAAGCAGTCTTGCGAGTTGCCAGTCGGCTTACGCAGCATCCGCCCCTCGAATTTGCGGATGTGCTCGAGGCTGTGCGCGAAGTCATCGACTGCGACAGCGCATCCTTCAATGACATGGTGCTCGCCACCCGCGACTTTCGGTACGTCATGTCGCCGGCCAGCGAGATTGCCAAGGCGACCCGGCTCAAGCCGGAGTACGACAAGTACTTTCACCAGCATCCGCTGAACGCCGCCGCAAATTCTGCGCTCGGGCTCGGTGCTATCCGCTTCTGCGATGTTGCGGGCGGCGCGGATGTCACCGACACCGACCTGTACCGCCATTTCTATGGCCCGTTCGGTGTGCGCTTTCAGCTGGTGACGCAGCTGCCGTCGCCACCGGATGTCGTGGTCGCCTATGCCCTGAACCGCAGCGAGCAGATGGGGGAGTTCAGCGACCGCGACGTTGCTGTCATGAACGCTCTGAGCGGTCATCTCGCGATGCACCACCGTTCGTCGCTCGACGCTGAGCGTTCCCGCCTCGTGGATGCGGAGATGGACCGCTACGCCTGGGCAGTCGTTTCGGTGCGTTCTGATGGCGTGGTGGAGGCGTCGTCATCGACGGTGTTGGATGCCGGAGCCCGGGTTCCCGACAGCCTCGCGTCAATCATCGCCGACACCGCGCAAGCGCCCGGCAACGATTCTCGTCACGATGTGCTCATCGGCACGCACCGGTGGCAGTGCATCGTGCATCCGGTGCGGCTCGGCCCCACGGTGCTACTACTCCGCAGGCAACAGGATGTCGCAGCCGACACGAACGCGCTCTTGGTGGCAGGCCTCACCCCTCGTCAAGCCGAAGTGCTGCTCACCCTCGCGCGCACCGGAGGCTCAAACAACGAGCTCGCGCGCGAACTAGGCATGTCGGAGTCAACCGTCAAGAAGCACCTCGAAGGGGTGTTTCGTGTGCTGCAGGTGACGAGTCGCGCTGCTGCCGTGCTGAGATTGCGCGAACTGACAAGATTAGGTCCCGGTGCCGCTAGTGATGCGAGGCACTAACAACAGATTTGCTCTTGTGCTCGAGATCGCTTCCTGTGATCAAGAAGATTGGAAGCGGTGAAAGCCTAATGTCACCGCTCTGTTTTCGCGGGTCATTCTGCAGCGAAGGAGAGTGCTTCGCGAAGACTCGCCTGAGTTCCGGTCATTTGTGCCGGAACAGAACTGACGCTGGCTCTAGTGTGAGAGGAAGCAAACGGATGACAGGGATGGCGATGGGCAGCGAAATTGAACTGGTTAGCGACGGCGATAGTCTCGTGGCGATTGGTGCCTCGGCTGATATTGAACGGTTCTTTCTGTCGACAGGGCTAGCGCAACTCCCATCGCGCGAAATCGATCTTCAGCGACTGCGCTCTTTCTCAAACACCGGAGCGGAGGCCGCGAAAGTCGGTGCGGAGCTTGCCGCGAACTCTGGCCAGTGGGTGAAACTGACGGCCGATTCAGCGGCAGCAGTCAAGGAATTCGGCTTGATGGCGACGAAAACTCCCGGAGTGAGCCACGCCATGATCGGTGATCCCGGCGATATAAAGCAGTGGCTTCAGATTGCGCAAGCTCCCACTGCGTTGCTCAGCGGACCCTTCGCGATCACCGCGCTCGCAACCATGATGCAGCAGCGCGCGATGCAGGAACAGATGGATGACATCGTTGAATATCTGCAGGAGATCAACGAAAAGGTAGACGATATCCTTCGCAGCCAGAAGGATGCCGTGCTCGCCGACGTCATCGGCGTCGACCTGATTATCGAAGATGCATTGGCTGTTCGAAATCGAGTAGGCCGGGTCTCCGAGGTGACGTGGTCCAAGGTCCAGTCATGTGGGCTTCTACTTGCTCGCACGCAGGGCTACGCACTTCGCCAGCTCGACAGCATCGCATCAAAGCTGGGAAAGAAAGCTGACCTCGCTGAAGTTGTGAAGGTTACCAAAGCAGTGGAACCTAAAGTGCACGAATGGCTAGCTGTCCTGGCACGCACGGTTCAGCTTCAAGACGGATTGTCGATACTCGAGCTAGATAGAGTGTTCGACGCCGCACCAGGGGAATTGGAGAGTCATCGAATCGGTCTGACACATGCGCGGCAGAATCGTGTCGAAGTGATCGCTGGCTGCACCGCGGGCATCCTTACCCAAATGAACGACACCGTTCAACGAGCAAACAAGTCAGTGCTCTTTAATCCGTTCGATGCCCCAGCAGCTGTGAAATCAAGCGACAAAGTTGCTGCAGGTGTTCTTACCTTTAGGGGGCGACTAGGTATCGACTCCGAGCACGGGGAAAACGTTCCCAAACGTTGGCGGCAGGCCGCTGTTGAGGTGCGTGACAAGGCGCTTGCCTCGGCTTCTGAGGGAGTCGCTGTAGCCGGGCGTCTGGGTGCTGAAACCTTCGATCGAGCCAGTGGGGTGTTTCGGTCAATAGATCTAGACGGGGATGGAGTCCCCGATAAGCCACGCGCAGTAACCGCGGCGGAGAACGCGGGCGACGTCGTAAAAGGTGCGGCTTCCACCGTAACCGGGGCGATCGGTGCGATTTGGAAGCGAAAGTCAGAGACGAATTCTCCTATCGAGCCTTCAGAGCCCGGCGTGAAGACTATCGAATCCTGAGCCGCCGGTAGCGACGTTGGCCCGAGGTCTACGCGTCGCGCGGCTCAGGATCAGCGACGATCTCGGGCGAGAGCATCCGCCTCTTGATTAGGGCTGCTTCTGCGGCGATGATGCCCAGCACGACCACGGCACCGGTGGCGATGAGGAGCAGCACGAGCCCGAAGTCGGATTCGGGCGCCAGGACTTCGCCCGATTCGGCTTGCCAAGGCCAGCGGGCGCCCAACGAGCAGCGCATCAGAATTGCGATTGTTGATTCTGACGCTTGCATTCCCAACGCTTCCGCACTGCTAGCCTCGCTTCATGAGTCAGCAAGCGACACCGGGTTGGTTTCCCGACCCTTTTGGCAGGTACATACATCGATGGTGGGACGGCGTCTTGTGGACCGAACACGTCGGCTCGGCAGAAGGCCAATCTATTGACGCGCCCGTGATCTCAGCGCCGGCTCTGACTGCCCCAAAGCCCGCGGTCGCTGTCGCTCCCATGGAGTTAAGCGCGCAGGCCAATAAAGCCGTGCAAAACCAGATCCGTAAGCACGGAATCGAGACTGGCGAAAACGGGGGTGGAGGATCGCTATTCACTGAGCAAGTTCTCGTCATCAACCAAAGAGCCAAGCTATTCGAACAGAGAGCCGAATATTCAATTTTCAGCCAGCAAGGTGTCCGGGTTGGTGGGGCCAGACAGTTCGGCATGAGCATGTCTCGAATGGTGGTCGGGCAAGACAACGCCACTAAACGGCTTCAGATTGTTGATGCTGCAGGGATTCCAGTCCTGACGTTGATAAGACCAGCGGCGATTCTCAAGTCGACCGTGACGGTCATGCGTGAGGACGGCATGCCGGTGGGCCAGATAGTGCAGGACAACCTTGGTGTGATGGCATCGCTTCTGGGCGGTCGATTCAATATTCGATTCCGCATGGAATCCGAGGGTGAGGTGCTGGGAACGATCAATGCTGAGAGCTGGCGCGCTTGGGACTTCAGTATTCAGGATACGCACGGGGCAGAAATCGCCCGAATCACGAAGACTTGGGCCGGATTCAGTAAAGAGATGTTCACCAAGGCCGATAATTACGTACTCGAGATGCATCGAAAGTTGGAAGATCCGTTGGTTTCACTCGTCGTGTCAGCGGCAATTGCCGTCGACACGGTACTTAATCAAGATGGGGATCAACGACGTCGCTAGATCCGTCTTTACCCCGCAGACATTCGGCCCGCGCTGGCTTGTGGCACCGCGCTTCTAATCGTCATATCAGAGGACTTCAACCGGATTACTCTGCCGAAGTTTGCATCTGAAGCGCCCTAACGCGTTCGTATGCTCTTGTGACTAGGCGTCGTGCGGCGCAGGATCTGCCACGATCTCTGGCGAGAGCATCCGCCGCTTCGTGAGAGCAGCTTCTGCAGCGATGATGCCCAGCACAACCGCGGCACCGATGGCGATGAGTAGCAGCACGAGTCCGAAGTCAGATTCGGGGGCGAGCACTTCGCCGGACTCGGTTTGCCAGGGCCAGAGGGCGCGCAGCGAGCCGAGCATGAGGCCAGTCATGATGACGAGGGTGACGCGGCGGCGGTTCTTGAGGAGCCACTGCAGGCCCGAGACGAAGAGGCCGAGACCAACGATGGCGCCGAGGGCGAAGGCGCCGAGGTAGGCGAAGTTGCGGTCGTTCACAGCAGCGAGGGTGGGCGCATACATGCCCAGGATCAGCAGCAGGTAGGAGCCCGAAACTCCGGGCAGCACAAGGGCGCACACCGCGAGGGCCGCAGCGAGCGAGACGATGATGAGGGTGGGATCCGCTTCCCCGCCACGCGGCAAGCCCGTGAGCGCAACGGCGACACCGGCGGCCAGGAGGCCGATCAGAACCTCGGGGAACGTCCAACGCCCACCAACCATGCGGGCGGGCACGATGAGTGACGCGGCGATGAGTCCGGCCGAGACTGCGCGAGTGCCGGTGGGGTATTGCTCAATCAGGGGAGCGAGCAGCGCAGCTCCGATGACGATGGCTGCGAGCATACCGATACCAATGGGCAACACGACATTCCAACGCACCGAACGGAAGTGGGCGCCAGCGCGAGAAAGGCCGCGACCACGGATGCCGTCGGCGACCGTGAGCGCCACTCCACGGGCGAGGTGCCCGGCGCCATCGATGAGCGTGTCGTAGACGCCGACGAGGAGGCCGATGGTTCCGCCACTGACGCCGGGAACGATCTCAGCGAAGCCGATCAGCATGCCGCGAAAGGCATCACCGACAGTGCGGATGACGGGGTGGACTCGGGTCATCGCTTACTCGTTTTCTTCTCAGTGGCTAGTGGTGCGTGCCGTAGTTGTTGGGGGAGCCCGCCCTGAGCTGAAACGCAGGGCGCGGCATCCGAAGTGGTGGATTTTTTCACCATCGTGCAGAGTAGTCGATTTAGTTGGGGTGGCGGTGGATATTGGTCCCGTCGCGGACCGATTCCCATGTTGCAGCCCGTAGCCTAGAGGGGTGACTACGGGCAACAATCGACTTCGCGCATTCCAGCAACGGATCAGTCGATCCCTCATCACTATGGCCGGGGGAGCCCTGCGCTCCAACAATGCGCCCACGCAACTTTTGTCGTTGCCGGGGAGCGAACATCAGCTGTCTCAGCGTCACGCGCGCTCGGTAATCGACCTCTGTCTGCGCGCGGGCGAAGCGATGCTCGCGACCGGAGCATCCGCCGCTGACGTTGTGGCGACCGTGCTGCGCATCAGCACCGCCTATGGCGTCACCGGGATGCACGTCGACATCACCTTCACGTCGCTCACCGTGTCGATACACCGAGGGATGAACGAAGACCCCATGTCGATCATGCGCATCGTCAAAGTGCGCACCATTGACTACACGCGGCTGCAGAACGTGTACTGGCTCATCGATGTCATTACCGGGCCCGATGGCCCTGGGGATGTGGATGAGACTCGCGAGGAGCTGGGCGCGATCCTCACTACACCGCATCCCTACCGACGCTGGGTCGTCACCGCTGGCAAGGGCATACTCGCGGCAGGTGTTGTTGTGATCTTCGGTGCCAGCTTTGTGCTGGTTCTTGTGGCTGCCATATCCGCCGCCCTCTCGGATGTACTGACGCGTCGTCTTGAACGTTTGTCGGTCCCCGCTTTCTTCGCGCAGATGGCCGCTGCCGGCGTTATTAGCGTCATTGCGGTGTTTATGTTTTGGCTGCGGTCAATCGGGATCGATATTCCCGGATCGAACAGCCCGACCGTGATTGTGATCTCCGGAATCATCATGCTGCTTTCCGGTGTCGGCCTCACGTCGGCGGCGAGTGACGCGATCGGCGGCTACTACGTCACCGCCACGGCTCGCGGCATGGAGGTCATCATGATGACGCTCGGCCTGGCGGTCGGTATCTCGATCGTGCTGAGCATCTCGTTGCGCCTAGGAATCCCGGTGGCGATCGGTGACACGCTGGGGGACAGCCGCAGTGTTATCTCGGGAATGGTCGGCTCGGCCATCATCGCCGTCGGCTTCGCCCTTGCCTCGTATGTGCGGATGCGGTTGCTCCCGATCATGGCGATGGGTGCCGCCCTCGTGTACGCCGTCTACTGGTTCGTGCTGCCCTTGGCGTCGTCGCCGGGCCTCGCGCCTGCCATTGCCGGAACAGCGGCCGGCGTCGTGAGCTACCTTCTCTACCGCTGGCTCAAAGTGCCAGAAGGCGCCACCAACATGGTCGGCATCATCGCGCTGTTGCCTGGTCTCGCGCTGTATCGCGGTATCTATGCGCTCATGGACTCCGAGTTTGGGGTCAGCGAGGCACTGCCCTCGATGGTCATGGCACTCGCGACCGGCCTCGGGCTGGCCGCGGGCACCACTATCGGCGGATTCGTTGCTCGCCGTACCTTCGGGTTCGACCGTGCGGCAATGGCGGCGCTGAAACGGTCGCGCACGCCGCGGTAGTCCGGAACCCGCTAGTTACGCGAGCGCATCCTCAACGCACGGATGAAGGTGCTTCGACTCAAGCGCGACTACCGCCTGCGAGGCTGCCGTAGCGAGTGCCCCATCCGTGTCGGCGCCCGACAGTGTTGCGTGCAGAAAGCCTGCGAAGAATGCGTCACCGGCACCGTTTGTGTCGCGGATTTCGGCAGGTACGGCATCCACTCGGTGGAGTCCATCGGCGTCGAGCGCCATAGCTCCCTCGGCACCTAGCGTGCACACGACCACCGTCGCTCCCGCGTTCACCCGATCGCGCATGAAAGGCAGCGGGTCCGGCATCCCATCGGCGTTCATGAATAGGTGCGACGCTGCCTGAACGAACGGTTCGTGAAAATCTGACCGGCCGTCGTAATCGTGGAGATCGGTCCAGATAGGGATACCCGATGCCACAGCCTCAGGGAGAAGCGCTCGAGAGGTCTCCGATAGGTCCATAACAAGCGCCTCCGCACCTTCGGCCAGCGCGCGAAACTGCGCGACATCTGGCTCGACGAAGGCGGGGGTCGACAGGTAGAGCGACACTCGCTCACCGGCCCGCGTCATCAGATTCAGATGGCGTTCACTGGCGCCGGGAACGGTGGCGCACAGCAGCTCAATCCCCGCCGATTCCAACACCGCGCGTAGCCGGATAGACGCCGCATCATCACCCGCCGCAGTAAGGCAACTGACCCTTCGGCCCATCCCGGCTAGGTGCAGAGCCTTACCGGCGGAGGTGCCGCCGACAGTCTCGAAATCTTCTAGCGCGAACTGCATGTGCGGGCGAGGTTCGGGCAGGTGATCGAGATAGACGATGCTGTTCCACGACACGGGGCCAGAAATGAGGATGCGGTTCGGCATGGTCACACAGTACTGGCGCGAGCAGTGTTAGGTCGTGTGGCAGGTGATCGCGCACCAGTAGCAGCCGTTGACTTTCGGGTACTGGCTCTTCGCGGCAGTCACGGCCTCACTGCACGAGGCGAACTCGCCGAGATCGGTGCGATTCTCGACGCTAGGCAGGCAGCCCCGAGTCGAAGCTAAATCATGAACTTCGTGGTCGCCGGAGTTGGGCTGGGCTTTTTTGTTTACGGTGAAGTAAGGCATGAGCTCCTCTTTTCCGCTGCACGTCATTGTGTGAGGAACAGAATACCGACCTATTCGGAGAGCAGCCAGATGTTTATGGTACCGTTCGGTACAGAACGAGAGTTTGTTTCCGGGTCGCCCTCGCGACCCGTCCCCACAATAGGAAGGATCCCCACAATGGATCTCAACAACCGTCGCGGAATCATCACCGGAGCTGGCCAAGGAATTGGTCAGGCTATCGCCCTCGAATTCGCTGCCAAGGGTGCACACCTGCTGCTCGTTGGCCGCAAGGAAGCCACACTGCAGGAGACTGCCGACCTCGTAAAGAACGCCGGTGGAACCTCCGAAATTCTGGTTCAAGACCTCGGGCAAGCGGATGGCGCACAGAACGTTGCTGACGCCGTGAAGTCGTGGGACACCATTGACCTTCTCGTGAACAACGCCGGAAACGTGCGTGCCGGCCGACTCGAAGAGTCCACCGCCGCAGAAGCCACCGCGATGATCGACCTCAACCTCACCGCACCGGTGCTGCTTACGCAGGCACTGTTGCCGCAGCTTCGCACCAGCGGTTCTGCCAACGGAAGCCTCATCCTGAACATCTCGAGCGAGATCGCCCTTGTCGCGATGCCGTTCTACGCCGTCTATGCGGCCACCAAGTCTGGTCTGGCCGCGTTCGGTGAAGCGATGCGTCGCGAACTCCACGGCACTGGCGTGCACGTGGCCACGGTTTACCCCGGCGCCACCGACACCGAGATGATGAGCAGCCAGAACGCTGATTGGGAGCGCCGCCCCGTTTCTGACGTCGTCGCTCAGGTCATGACCGGACTTGCCTCAGACGAGCATGAGATCAACGCATCGGCACCCGACGGCCGCGGAATGCAGGAGCTCAACGCATCCAACCCCCTCGCCGTCGATGCCGCCATGGCACCAGGGCTTGCCGACATGGAAGCGGCAGTAAAGGACCACAACAGCATCTAGTGCTGCTCGACTGATCAGGCTCGCAAGACTCCCAGAGCCCGCAAGACGCGCCCGATCAGCACAGCTCGTTCCACAGGCCGCCAGATTTCTGGCGGCCTGTGGAATATCCGGAGCCCTATTCGGCTTGTTCTCTTGGTAACCAACCGTCCCCGTACGACGTCGCGTCAGTAACTTCGCGTCACACAACGGCGACGGCCCTGAACTCGCAATAACCTCGAAAGGTGAACGCTGTGGAAACCCTGACTGTGCTTCTTAGCCTCGTGGCTCTCGCCACTGTGCTTGGCCTAGTTTGGCGTGCCCGTACCGGCCGCATTAAGCACACTCGAACCGACGCCTCGACCGCCGCATCCGAAGAGAATCGCATTTCGATTCCCGGTGCCGCCCCGTTCGGCAGTCGCGTCACCCTGGTCCAGTTCTCCACAGCAGCCTGCGCGATTTGCCCCACTGTTCACACTCAGCTGAGCGGTCTTGCCAGCGAGTTCGATGACGGAACCGGCGTCGTTGTTCACGTCAATGTGGATGTCACCGCGCGTCCCGAGATCGCCAACCAGTTCAACCTGTTGCAGTCTCCGACCACGTTCATCCTTGATGGCAACGGTGTGCTGCAGGCCCGCATCGGCGGAGCCCCCAAGATCAACGACGTCCGTGCCGAACTGGACCGGATGCTCGCCCCCGCGTTGGTCTAACGACCAGTTTTCGCACCCGTCCACCCCGAGACAGCGCTCCCACACGGAGCACCACAGATAGCGACTCCCATGACTTCGAATGACACCCACGCCGCCGGAGCGGCTGAGCTCTCCGGCTCTAAAGCAGCTCTCGCAGCAAAGCCGGGCCAAGCCGGAATCGACCCGCGTGGTCCTCGCTTCGGCGCCGGCATCACGGCCGTGCTGCTGCTCACCGTGATCGGCCTCGGATTGGATGCCGCAGCAGCCCTCCCGGCCACCCTTGCCGAGCGCGCCAGCCAGCCGGCCTTCATTCTCCTGAGCCTCATCACGGCTCTGTTCGCGTGGGGCGCTTTCGCTGGCATCCAGCGTCACCCGTATGGACTCTTCTTCAAGGCCGCGATCCGTCCGCGCCTCAGCGCGCCCAGCCACCTCGAAGACCCACGCCCGCCTACGTTCTCGCAGGGTGTTGGCCTCCTCGTCACCGTAATCGGGATTGTGCTGCACCTCGCGGCTGTGCCCTACGCTCTCGTGATTTTCGCGGGGCTCGCATTCATCGCCGCGTTCCTCAACTCGGTCTTCGACTACTGCCTCGGATGCCAGCTCTATGTGCTGCTCGTGCGTGCCGGGCTGGTTGGCCGCGGTCGCTCCGCAGCGTAATAAGCGGAGCGCGAGCATCCGCCCCGCACGCCGTCCTTCCCAGTGAGAATGCCGTGACCTGGGCCGCAACTCTTCCGCCGTCTGAGGCACGCGATTATCGTGGCATTACAGTGGGCGGCTACCGATCACGATGGTTGCCCGATTCCTCAACGCGAGCGAAAAGGACGAAACCATGTCTGATCTCAACAGCCCAGCAGCCGCCGAAAACGGTTCAGGCCCCGACGCCCACAACATCCAAGACTGGACAGATCTTGGCAAAGAGATGTGGTCGTATCTCACCGGTCGCAGTGCTGTCATCGACTACAACTTCATCGACATGACCGTCGAAGTTCCCCGCGATGTTGGCCAGGATGCGCCCCGCGCGACCTGGAAACTCAACGGAACCCTGCGGGTGACCACCAGCGAGGGATCCGGCTCCGAACCGACCGCCCCGTAACGATGAGTACCTCAACGAGGTTCGACATCGATCTGGCGTTCTCGCTCATCGAACCAATACTTGACGATGCGGATGCCGCGTCACCGGGCAGCGGGGAGCCAGCTTCACAGCTCGAGACAGAGAAAATGACGGGCACGATCAACGCCAACGGCATGGAAATCGACGTATTCTCGAGCAAGCCAGAGCTGTTCCTGCAGGCGCGAACAGTCAAGCTCAAGGACGTGCGTATCGCGGCTAAAGCTCTCGCCGACCGTGGGCTGACTGTCGCGCTCTCGGGACCGCTCGGGCTCATTGCTCGCGTCGGTGCTATCAAGCCCTCCGTTGCTCAGCGAGTACTCACCGGCTCTCCTCATATCGCGCTGGGGAGTCGCGCTGCGATTGCACCGCTGCTGCGGCGGCGCGATTCGACTGCGTCTCCAGCATCCGAAATGCAGTTTCCGCCAAGCACGCTGCTGCCGCTGGTGCCGACGTTCGATCGGTTTGTTCGCAAACAGATCACCACGACGCACTACACGGCTGGGGCGGGGCGACCTCGACTGTTCTTCGTCGTCGGCTCCGAAAACTGGAACGGCCAAGTGCCGCGCGAGTTCGAGTTGCGATCAGAAGTCACCACTATTGGATCGTCTTCTGCCGCGGACCTGCAGCTTCCCGGCCTCGAGCCGTTCCACGCCGAAATCCGGCACGATGACGATGACGAGTACGTGCTTCACGCCATCGGTGCCGTGGGTGGCGGATCGCGCCCGCTTACGGGTCAGGATCCCGGCGCGCGCACGCTCAGAACGGGCGCGCGAATGGAAATGGGCGAATGGCGCCTCGGGTTCTTCCGCGAAGAATACGCCGACCACGGTCGGCCGTTCGGCGGTCGCATCGGAGGCGAAATGGGTCATCAGAAGCCTCAGCCCGAGCGGCACCGAAATGCAGCGGCACCAGCCGCGCCGCCGGAAGGGCCGGAAGTTCCGGAGACGCCCTAAACCCCGACCGTTGGACTATTGCGTGGGCTGCTCGGCGATCAGCAGCCTGCGCAATGCCGAACGCGTCGCAATCGAGACACCGAGCAGGTCGAAGACCTCGTGGGTTCGCGTGGCAGTGTCGTGAACAATGGGGAGTTTGTCGCGCATCCATTCGTCCACCTCAGCGGGTGAGCGGATCTCTTCTGGTTCGGCGCCGGGAGCAAGCTGCTCAACGGCGGCCATTGCGTGCACGGAGGTTGCATAGTCGGCGGCGACGGCGGCGGGATCAACCCCCGCATTGCCCAGAAGGAGCGCACTGATCATCCCGGTGCGATCGCGCCCTGCGCTGCAATGCACCAGGGTTCCCGGTTGCGACGAGGCGATGGCTTCGAGAGCGCCAAGCACCAGATGGGGTTGCAGTCGCCAATTGTGGGCCCAGTATTCGGGGGAGTCGAGAATGGGGGCGCAGGTCTCCCAGAACTCCGGATCGTTCTGATCTTCAGTGGGGGCGTTGACGATTCTGATGCCATCGAGTGCCGCGTCTGAAATCACGTGATCGCCCTCGCCCGGGCCAACCTCGTGCTCGCAGCGGAGATCAACAACGGATGCCAAACCCCAGGCCCGCGCATCATCCCATCCGGCCGCGGTCAACCGCTCTCGGCGCGGTCCGCGGGCGATTCGACCCGCTGCTGTCACGCCGCTACGTGATAACGCCGTGGGAAAGCCGCCCAAATCTCGAGCATTGATATAGCCATCCCACGCAAGTGTTGTCATTTCCTCAGCATAGGGAGCAGTCGCGGTATCGGCCAGAGTGAAGCCACGGATCACGGCGAATTCGGATATTCGCGCGCCTCCACAGAAAGCTGACGGTGAGGCGCAGCTCTGCAGCGTAGCGAAACAATCGGCCGTTACCCGGGATCGGTGATTATGCTCGCGACGTGTCAACTACATCCGTCACTAACCCCGAACCCACGAAGGAGCGCACCATGTCAGTGCTCGACGAAGTTCTCTCCGCCAACGCCGCCTATGCCGAAAACTTTGGCGACAAATCCGAACTCGCTTTGCCGCCCGCTCGTGGCTTCGCGATCCTCACCTGCATGGATGCGCGCCTAGACCCTGCACAATACGCCGGCTTGAGTGAGGGCGACGCACACGTCATCCGCAATGCGGGAGGACGCGCATCCGACGACGCCATCCGGTCACTCGTGATTTCGTACAAACTCCTCGGCACGAAGGAGTGGTTCGTGATTCACCACACCAACTGCGGGATGCAGTTCTTCACCGATGACGTAATGCGGGGGCTTCTGGCCAACAGCCTTGAGACCGCTGCTCTGGGCGATGCCGGATTCGAAGACGTGGGCACCGGTCCCGGCTCGGCCGAAGCCAAATATATTGACTGGCTCACCATCGCGGACCAGGCCGAGAGCGTTCTCGAAGACGTCACCCGAATCAAAGCTCACCCTCTGGTGCCGAGCGGCATTCCGGTCTATGGCTACATTTACGATGTCTCCACGGGACAGCTCATCGAAGTACCGGAGGCAACAGCTGCTGGTGCTGCAGCCTAGAGCTGCCCAGACCCGCGCGGTGTCGGCGACGGTCGTCGACACGTAGGCTCAACCCATGGCTATCTCCCGCTTCGAAGAGCTCGACTTTCAAGAGACCCCGATGGGGGAACTCAACCTGCGACGCCGACGTGAGCCAACACTCGATGTTGACGTGTATGAGGTCAAGCTCGGTGAGGAATACCTCATGTCGAGCCTCTTCACTGTGGCCGAAATCGCGCTTTCCGATCTTGGGCTTGCGGCGGCTAACGGAGACGCATTGCGCGTCGTCAATGGAGGACTCGGTCTCGGCTACACGGCCGTCGCGGCTCTGGCCGACTCGCGAGTGGCGTCACTCGAAGTGATCGATGCGCTGCCGGCCGTGATCGATTGGCACAATCGTGGCCTGCTCCCGGTATCCGCAGAACTTACCGGCGACAGCCGCACCACTCTCACCCACGCCGACTTCTTCGCCGTGATGCGCGCCGAGCCGACCGAGCCATACGACGTGATCCTTTTGGATGTCGACCACTCACCCCGTCACCAACTCGACCCCAGCCACGCCGACCTCTATACCGTTGCTGGTCTTCGTCGCGTGCGCGCTCATCTCACTGACGGCGGAGTCTTTGCGCTGTGGTCGGATGACCCGAGTGACGATGAATTCATGGAGCGCCTCGGCCAAGTGTTCGAGAACCCGATCGCGCATGCGGTCGACTTTGACAATGCGCTCACCGGTGGGGTCTCATCCAACACCGTGTACGTCGCGAGGAAACGCGCCTAGTTAAGGCCCGGTCGTAGGAGCGAGTTCTTCTATCCACTCGGCGATCGGGTCGTCGTTCACGTGGAGTGCTGCGTGCTCGCTCGCTGAGAGCGGAGGGAACGGCGGCGCGATCACATCCGAATCCCCTTCACACGGTGGTTCAATCGCCACAGCGGGGTGTTGCCGGGTGTTCTTAGAGCGAGCGTTAGCTTTTTTACACATTCGGGATCCTCAGGTCGTGCGTCGTTAACAGAGAGGTGCGCACAACCAGGGGGTTGCGCGCACCTCGTTCAATTCATCGTTCTCTGGGGGGAGGGCTGACGAACTGCTTCAGCTAGCTCTGCAAACTATTGGTGTTAGACCCGACCACCGGTGAGCTTGCGAGCGAGGAAGACGATGACAGCGATGACAGCCAGCACAATTCCGACCCAGAGGAGGAAGTTGAGCGACTGCACGAGTCCGCCGGTGAGGAGCAGGGCAACGGCGATAATTGCGACGATGATGAGAAGGGTGTTCATGATGTGCCTTTCGGGAAGAACTAGTGGGGGAGACTGCAGGGAACGGTAACGGCTATTCCGAAACCGCGTCTTTCACGTTTTCGCCGGCCTTCTTCAGGTCGGCCTTCGCTTGGTCGGCACGGCCTTCGGCTTCGAGCTTTTCGTTATCGGTGACCTTGCCGGCCGCCTCTTTTGCCTTGCCGGTGAAGTCTTCGGCGGCGTTCTCGACCTTGTCTGATGCGCTCATGAGAGTTCCTATTCGTGTGGGGGAGTGGGGGTTGGCGTGGCGTGCCTGCCAGCGCTGGCGTAGAGCGGCAGGCACGCCACAGGCTGAGAATATTCTGGGCGGTACCTGCATGACTTCACCCTTAGGGGTGAAGTTTCCCCACGGTCAGGCAGCGACACTTATCGTTGACACATGAATGCTCTGCATGTTGCCCTCGTCAACGATTACGAGGTGGTAGCCCGTGGTGTCGTCGGGATGCTGCGGTCGTACACCAACCGCATCCGTGTCGTAGAGCTCGACCTCAATAAACAGGTGGATGAGCGCGTTGACATCGCCCTGTACGACACCTTTGCGGGCACTCAAGGTGACCGAGCCGTAGTGCATCAGCTTGCCGCGAATTCTTCCATCGGCGCGGTCGTTGTCTACTCGTGGAACTTAGACCCGGCTCACATCGCGGCGGTGCTGCGCAATGGTGCCGACGGCTACGTGTCGAAGGGCTTGCCCGCATCCAAACTTGTGGCGGCTCTTGAAGCTATCCACGTGGGCAGTGAGCGCGTGCATCTTGGCGGCCCCAACACTCCCACTGTCCAAGCGGGAGACTGGCCCGGCCGCGAGGAAGGCCTCACCGAGCGCGAAGCAGAAGTGCTTGCCCTCATCACCCAGGGTCTCTCAAATTTGGAGATCGCCGAGCGCACCCACCTTTCAATCAACTCGATCAAAACCTACATTCGCAGCTGCTACCGCGCCATCGGCGTTACGAGCCGCACCACTGCGGTGCTGTGGGGGATCGAGCACGGCTTCCGGCCCGATCGCGTCAGGATCGAGCATCCGGAACCATCTCCAGGCACCGCCGAGATCACGGTGAACGCGTGAAACGCCTTCGACTCGACGACATTAGGCTGCAGCCGGTGAAAAATACGCTGCAGCCTGTCAAAAAAACGGCGGGACGGATGCGGTCCGATATCACCCGAACCCGCATGCTGCAGGCCGCGAAAACCGGCCTTGCCGTCGCAATCGCGTGGACGATCGCGCCCTACCTGCCGGGCGTGGCCGACAACTACCCCTACTATGCCCCTCTTGGCGCGATCGTTGCGATGTATCCCACGCTCATGGGGTCGATGAGGAATGCGGCGCAAACTCTGGGAAGCCTTGCCGTCGCGATCGTACTTGCGGGCGCCGTGATTATTTTCAGCTCGCCGAGCGTGCTCACGATGTCCCTCGCCGTCGGTGCCGGGGCGCTCGTCGCGGCCACGGGCTGGTTCGGCGCTAATCGCGAATACATCCCTGTCACAGTACTTTTCGTGCTCATCATTGGCGGGCCGGATGCCGACGACTACTCGCTCGGCTACCTCGAGCAGGCGACTCTCGGTATCGTCGTTGGGCTGCTCGTGAACCTCTTGATCTTTCCCGCGCTCACCCACAACGCGGTTGACCAGCAGCTCTCGAACTTTCGCGCGGTGCTCTCTGACCATCTCTCCGAGATCGCTGAGGCCCTCGCCGAGAGCTGGCCGCCGGAACGCGATGGCTGGGCGTCCGGCAAAGATTCCCTTCTCGCCGTATCTGGCGAGGTGCGCGAAGCTGTGCTGCTCGCCGACGAAAGTCGCAAAGCAAACCCGCGCGCCCGCCGCTATCGCCGCGACGTGAAAGCGGATTATGAAGATCTCGCGGCGCTAGAAAACGTGACCTTCCATGTGCGCGACATCACGGATGTGCTCACCGGTGCCGTCTGGGGCACGCCAATCAAGGTGCAGCTGCGGCCCGAATTGCGACCAGCGTTGAGCGCATCGCTGGCTGCTCTCGCAACAGCACTACGCGACTGGGATTCGGTGGAAGAACGGGAAGAGGCACACGCTCTCGCCGCCGATGCTCTTGCCGCTTTGACCGCTGAGCTGGATGCCCGCAAAGCCGACGCAAACGCGACGACAATGGGCGCCTCCGCGGCAATATCCATGGACATTGCCCGCATCCTCGCGGCTCTGAACGCGCGGCTGGAACACGCCGAACACGAACAGCAGAAACAGCAAGCCGAGCAAGCTGAGTCTGAGACGGCGGCAGAGGTGGTGGAGCCGAGCGAGCCGAGCTAACCGAGCTAACTCAGCATGCGGCAGTCAGCACTCGGCCCTGTCCCCGCGTCTGGCTACTTCGATTCGACCTGCGGCATCCGAATCCGCAATCCGCCCGCTTTGATGCGCGTCTTGAAAGCGATAGCCCTGCCGAAGCCATCGCCGTCGAGCTCGATCTCTTCCGCTGTACTCAGGCGAACCGTCAATTGCTTCGCCTTCACATAGCTCAGCGCTCGCACGTCCCTGGTGGTGAGGCGATTCCCACCCCTGATTCGGCGAAGCACTCCGTTCTCCCACAGCACTTTCACGAGAATTTGAACCCATCCGATGATGCCCTGAGGGCGCATCACCGCGACGTCAAAGAATCCGTTGTCGGGGGCAGCATCCGGAAGCAACAGAACGTTAGCCGTCAGTGAACCGCAATTTCCCACGATGACGGTGTGGGCGCGTGCAGACCGTGAACGCCGAGAGTCGAGACGATAGTCCAAGCGCAGTTCGCTGCTGTCGGTGAGGGCTTTCGCGATCGCACTCACATAGGCGAGCCAGCCGATTCTTTTCTTGAGCTCGTCGTCGGTGTTGGCCAACATCTTGGCGTCAAGCCCCAGACCGGCCATGACGACAAACGCGTGCTTCGAAACCTTCTCGTTCTCATCGCGGATGTCAATGAGCCCGATGTCGACTGCTCGATCGACCCCGGTGAAGGCGGTTCGAACCGCGCCCTCAATGTCGTCGAGGGGAAGGCCCAGGTTGCGCGCAAAGAGATTACCGGTGCCCGAGGGCATGAGGGCCAGAGCGGCGTCACTGTCGTGAATGGCTTCCGCGACAGCACGCACAGTGCCGTCGCCGCCCGCAACGATCACGACATCGGCGCCAGCATCCAGAGCCTCTTTCGTTGCACCGACACCAGGATCTTCTTTGCTGGTGGCGTGGAACGTGGTCGGCGCCCAGCCCGTCTCGCTTTCGAGAGTTGCGACCGCTGCCTTAATGGCATCCAGATCAACCTTGATGGGGTTGTAGACGACGGCGGCGGAGTGCGGCGACGATGCACCTCTAGTGGACTTCGCGGTCATCGGTTTCCCTCTATCGTGTCGGGCTGCACCGCGGGGCGCAGGTGTGGCTAGGTGGTCGTCGGACAGTGTGGCTGCCGCCGCTGTGTGCCGGCCGGAGTCGACAGTGAGATGACTCTAGTCTCTTGCGGGCGCGGGAGTTCTGCGAAGGTAGGCAACCCGCCGAACAAAGTTTTAGCATTGCGTCATGGTGAACACGCATCCCGAAGTTGAAGCGGACGAACGCGCCCATCGCGTCCGTCGTCTGTGGCCGCTCATCAGTGGTCTCGCCTCCCTCGGGCTCGTAATCGCCCTGGGAGCACTCATCGTGCTGCGAGACAAGGGGATGCCCCTCGGCATCGACGAGTGGTGGATGGCCGTGCTTGCCGATTATCGAAACCCGGTCTGGCAGTCGCTGTCGCTCATGATGAACTTTCTCGGCGCGGGGATCGTGGCGAGTTTCATCGTGCCCGGCGTGATCATCATTGCTCTGCTGCTCATCAAACGCCCGTGGGCTGCCCTGTATTTCACCATCGCGACGGTGCTCACCGGCGGTTCAGTTCAGCTGCTCAAGCATCTTTTCGCACGAACGCGCCCCGACACGATCCTCGTGACGGTGGACTTTGGTTCGTTCCCCTCTGGGCACGTCGGTAATGCCGCCGTGATGGCACTCGTGCTGGCGATCCTTTTCCCACGGGTATGGGTGTGGATCGCGGGAACGATCTACACGGTGCTCATGATGTTGAGTCGTACCTACCTGGGAGCCCACTGGCTCACCGATACGGTCGGTGCCCTCCTGCTCGGGGTGGGGGTCGCTATCGTGGTGGCCGCACCGCTTGCGGCAAAGATCGATGGTGAGCGCCGAATCCATAAAGGGAAGCGGCGCGGGCCAGAAAATAATGCCGCTGGCACCAGCGCTCGTGCTGGTACCGGGGCGTAAATACGCGAACATCGTGCACGCTCAATGCTCGCGAGGCGAGCGCGATCTACAAGCGAGCGAACCGAGCGCGAACGAAGCAATAGAGTCCGTAGGCAATGAGGCCGATCGCGATGACGATCAGCAACACCACGCCGAACGGCAACTCAGTGAGACTCGTCAGTGCGCCATCCAAGCCCGAGGACTTGCTGGGGTCGTGCGTTATAGCTGCGACCACCACAAGCACTCCTGCGACGGCGATAGCGATTCCCTTAGCGATATACCCAGAGATACCGAGCCCAATGACTGCTTTGCGGAGGGGCTCACGAGGAAGCGAGATGTCTTCGGTGAACTTCTTTGTTGCGCCCTTGTAGACGAAATACGCTCCGACACCCACGACGGCCACTCCCGCCACCATAAGCACAACAAGGCCAACGGGGTTGGCCATCAGATCAGCGCTGAGACTGCTCGTGCTGCTGGAGGAATCGCTAGAGCCGCCCAGTGCAAAAGGAATCGCCGTTGAACCCAGAGCGAAGTAGGTGAGCCCCTTAGCGGCTTCCGCACCGCGTCGTGCCCACTGACGTTTGGAATCGCCTCCCTTCATCAAGAAGGCCGAAATGAGCAGCCAGAGGCCGAGCGCAAACATGCCAATCACAACGGACCACAAGAGAAAGACACCGCCCGGACTGGATGCCAGCTGGCGGAAGGCGCCCGACTGATCCGCATCCGTGCTCCCGCCACCCGTCGCGATGCCAATGGCCAAAGCGCCGATCAAGATATGAACAAGACCATTGACGGCAAAACCGAGTCGTGCGAGAACACGAAGAGCCGTGCTGTTGTGTGCGCTGCGGGCTGCGCCAGTCGCTGAAACATCATTCATGACGGACAGTGTATGCGAAGCACCTCTCGGGTTACTATCTCCTATCCCCACGACACACTCGGAAGCCGGAGCATGAACGATCCCGCATCATCTATGAACAATTCCCGTCGAGCACGACTGCATTCCAGACTCTTTAGCGAAGAGCGACTCGTGACCACTTCGACGAAGAAGCGACTGTATGTCGTCGCCGGCATTTTGGTGGCAACAGGGGCTGCAGCTCTCGGCTTTCTCTGGTGGGCAGTGTTGCAGCCCACCGTGCTTGAGCCCATGGATAGCGCGATCCAGGCATGGCTCGCGTCGAACCAATCAGAGAGCCTGACTCTCCTGATGATCATCTTCACCGAGATATTTGGGCCAATCGCGCTGCCGATTATCGTGCTGGCGGTGACGCTCACGTGGGGCATCCGCGCTGAGCATTCCTGGCGACCATTCTTGCTCGCTGCTGGCACGCTTACCGGCGTCATCATTGTGCAGATCATCACTCGCGTGGTGCAGCGCGACCGCCCGCCACTTGACCTCATGCTCTACGGCCACGACATGACGTTCTCGTTTCCCTCGGGGCATGTTTTGGGCGTTGCAGACTTCTTTCTGATCCTCACGTTCCTCGTGTTTTCGCGCCGCCATGCACCGTGGATCGCCGCTCTTTCGTACGTTACGGCCGTTATCTTTGTCATCGGAACAGCGGTCAGTCGCCTCTATCTCGGCTACCACTGGACGAGTGATGTGCTTGCCTCGATGGCGTTGTCTCTCGTGATCGTGGGCACTGTGATTGTCGTCGATACTCATCGCACGGCTCGCGTTCCGGGCGCCCTCGAAACGGCGTCGCGCTAGCAGCACATACTCGTGCAGGAGCATCCCAGCAGCCAACGGCAGGATGGGTATATGACGCCCGCACCCGCACCTCGCCGCCTTCCCCGTCCCAAGCCCATCACGCCGAAAGCGGGGCAAGAGTCGGTGTGGGACTACCCGCGTCCTCCACGCGTGGAGCACATGTCGCAGCGGGTTGTGGTGCGACTGGGCGGGGAAGTAATTGCGGATACCACCGGTACTGTGCGCGTGTTGGAGACGAGTCATCCGCCCGTCTACTACTTGCCCATCGAGTCTTTCGTAGACGGAGCGCTTCGGCCGGTGGCGGGCACAAGCTTCTGTGAGTTCAAGGGCGAAGCGCACTACTTTGACGTGGTCGCCGGGGGAGTCGTGGCCGAACGTGCGGGGTGGACTTACCCCGACCCTGCTCGAGGATTCGATGCCTTGGGGCCCCGAGTTGCGCTCTACCCGGGCCAGATGGACTCGTGCGAGATCGACGGCGAGCTAGTGACCTCCCAAGAGGGAGATTTCTACGGCGGGTGGATCACCAAGAACCTCGTCGGGCCGTTCAAGGGCGCGCCGGGCACGATGGGTTGGTAGCAGCAGAATCTGCTGCTGGGGCGAGAGTGGCGTGGCTAACTAGCTCTCGGGGTCGGTGCGAAATCTAGCCCGCTGGTCAGCTGCCTGAACGCGTCTAACGCGTGCGAGGCGAGCACGCTGGGATCCTTCATGGTGCGATCGGCTTCAGCGCTGGCTTCGAGGGCGATGCGCAGAGCGCTCGTGGCCGCTGCGGCGAGCAAGCGCAGAGTCAACGGGGTTGTCTCCGCCGGCATTATGGGGGCAAGGACCAACCTGAGTTGCACCTCTGAGTCGGAGTTCACGCGGTGCCACACGTGTTGCAAAGCGGCGTCGCTGGTGGCGGCGTGAAGCAGACCAAGTGTCCAGCGCAGCCCCTCGATTTCCTCGGCATTGCGAGGGGTAAGTACGGCGGAGATCGTGTGTTCGAGGGCGGCGAGCACATTTTCGTCAGGGTCGGCTGCGGCGACGAGCGCGTGCCATTGGTCCGCGCCGATCGTCAAAAGAGGAGCTACGGCATCTTCCTTGCTGCTGAAATACCGGTAAAAGGTGCGTACGGCAACACCGGACTGCTGGGCGATCTCTTCGGCGGTCACTGCGGCCGCGCCGCGGTCCGAGAAGAGTCGTGCGGCTGTGCGAGCTATCTCAAGCTGAGTGTCGCGCTTGCGACGCTCCGTAAGGCTGAGAGGTTCTGCATTCATATAGAGGAGCGTACGCGCTGAATGGTGAACTGCATCAACTGTCACCATGGCACAATGTGCCACTTTGCCGTACCGTGGGGCCAACACCCACCTAGAAAGGCACCCCAATGAACAGGTTCTCCGGACGTCGCGCCATTGTCACCGGCGCAGGCTCAGGCATCGGCCAAGCCACCGTGCTTCGACTCCTCGCCGAGGGCGGCGACGTCGTTGCCGCCGACGTGAGCGAAGCAGGATTGGCAGACACGGTCAGCAAAGCGGGCGAAGCTGGAGCGCGCCTTTCCACCGTCGTAGTGAACATTGCCGACGAGGAGTCGGTGAAATCCGCTGTCGCAACTGCTCTAGGCACGCTGGGTGGACTTGATGTTCTCGTCAATGCTGCTGGCATCCTGCGCTCGTCGCACACCCACTCGACGTCCCTTGAACTCTTTCAGCAGGTACTCAACGTCAACTTGGTCGGTACCTTCCTCATGATTCGGGAGGCCATTCCCGCGCTGCTCGAGGGCAACGGATCCGCCGTCGTAAATTTCAGCTCGACCTCGGCGGCTTTTGGTCACCCCTACATGTCCGCGTACGCCGCGAGCAAGGGCGGCGTTCAGTCGATGACGCACGCGCTTGCCGCTGAGTACGCGAAGCAGGGAATCCGATTCACTGCCGTTCAGCCCGGCTCGATCTCTTCAGGAATGACCGAAGGTGTCGGCGAGAGCAAGCAGAGCATGGGGCCTGGTATTCCTGAAGACGCCGATTACTCGCTGTTCATGAAGATGAGCCCAGCGATCAAGGAAGGGTACGCGGGGCCCGAAGCAGTTGCCGGAGTCGTCGCCATGCTCGCTAGTGAAGATGGCGCATTTGTGACCGGCACCGAGATTCGTATCGACGGCGGCGCCCACCAGTAACTCTCGAAGGGGCGAGCACCGGCGCATCCACTGCGGTGGACCGGTGGGCGCACGGCGCCCACTGAGTGCATTGCGCGCCACCCACGCCGAAGGGCGCTGCAGCCGAGGGTAAACCTCCGCTGCAGCGCCCTTCAGTATTCGAGACCTAGAGCGGTCCGCGGAATGTTGCGGCAACGGGCGAGTCGTCGGGAAGGTCATCGCTTCGAACAGCCTTGACCGTGCCACCCGTACGCAAGACGCGCGCGGCGAGCTCGTCAACGAGACCGTACGTGCTCGGGCCGGGCTCGCTGGCGAAGACAATTTGGCCGTACTCGTCGATACTGCCCTCATCGGTCGACGCCAGATCGAACAGAAGCGTGTCAACGAGTCCTGCGGCGGCGGCGTGGGAAACATCGCTCAACTGCGAACTAGCGAGTCCATTGCTCTGTTTGTTGCCGAACTTCGTGCGCCACGACGCGAGCTCGTCGGTGTGGTGTTCGGCAAGAATGGCACGGCCGCGATCCTCAAGATCGTCGATCGAGAGCGAACTGGGATTCGCATCGATGGCTGATGAGAGCAGTCCGCGATAGGTAGAGATTTCACGATAGGCGGGCTTCAGGTCGGAGGATGCGGCAAGTACCAAAGGCAACCCCGAGTTGCCCATGACGGAGAGCACCGCCTCCTGAATCAGCGAGCAGTAGCGACGAAGTTCTACCTTTGACCCCAAGGCGCCATCCGCTCGAGGAGTGTCTGCCTTGCCGTGATTGTCGGCGGTTTCAAGCGTTCTGCCGAGATCCTCGGGGAGGTCGGGCAATGCGATCTCGTCGCTCGAATCATCGGCGTTGAGGGAGAGAAGTCGCACACTGCCCAGTGTTACGGCCAGCACATAGCCGGAGTGACCGAACGTGGTTGCACGCAGCAGCGGGCCAAGATCGAATCGATCACCAACGGCAACGAGGGTGGGAAGTTCATTGCGCAGGCGGAACGACTGGGTGATCTCTGGCGAGACAAAGACAGCGACTGAACGCGCAGAAGAAGCCCAAAAACCGGTGTCGTGATCCAAGGCTCCTAGCGACTGGCCGATCGCGTCTAACTCAGCTTTTTCTACGCCAAGCACGCCGAGCTCTGCCATCGCTTCCGTGGCTGCCGAGCGGAGCGCGAGTCGCGCCGCCTCAGTGTCGCGACCGATCGGTGGCCCGCCATCGGTCGATCCTGGCGAGACATACAGCGAAACGCTTGCCTCGTTGCGCTGCTGCGAAAGTGCTACTAGGTCTTCATGAGAGGGGATGTCGATGCTCATGGGGTCACGATACTCAGAACGACTGGGAGCGCAATCAGGTCACTATGGTCGACTAGGTGAGTGCGTGTGAGAAACGGCTAGTTCTCGCCCTGAATCACCGCCGCGTGATCTCCGGCAACCGAGCACGCATCGCTCGGGCAGTACACGGTGAAGCCGTCGTAGTCCGGGTACGGGCTTCCGTCTTCTTGGTCGGATGCCAGCATCCAGAAGAGGGCACCATCCACGCCGCCGTCGCGCACTGTTGCTAACCACGTCGCGTAGGTGTCAGACCGGGTTGACCCATCCTTCACCCCGAACTCGCCCAGATACACGGGCTTGCCAAGTTCTGCTGCGGCCTCGGCGTGCTTCTCGATCCAGCCAGTGCCCCATTCTGTAGAGACCTGCCAGGTGTCGGGGTAGAGATGCACCGACATGATGTCGATGTGGCGCAGAGCTGAGAGGGCAACGGTGTCGACGCCGTTGGAACAGTTTTCGCCAAAGCCGGCGCCGTAACCAGATGCCCCAAATTGTTGATTCAGCGTCCAGGAGTCTTCGTCACCGCACAAGAATCCTTCGTCACCAACGCTGAGCCGGTGATTGCGGTCGATCGACTTCACGTAGGTGCTCATCTCATCCGCCCACTCGGTGATGGTTGAGGTGTCGCACTCTCCGTCGGCGAAGACGCCTGAACTTGCACAGCTGGGCTCATTCGCGAGTTCCCAGGCAAGGATCGTCGGGTCGTTTTTGTACTGCACGCCCGTGATCGTGTTGGTGCGATTCAGTACCGTCGATACCCAGTCTTTGTACCAGTCGCGAATGCGTTCGTCGGTGTAGAAATCGGCGTGCTCGTCGAGGCCAGCCCACTGAACGTACTGGTCCATGCCGCCGTAAGCATTCCAGTTGTTCGTGAAGGGGATGACGAGCTTGATGCCGCGTGCTTCTGCCTCGGCGATCACGATGTCAAGGTGCTCGAGTCCGGTCGCTCCCGAGTTCACGACAGGGGCACCCGCGGCCTCATCCCACACTTGGTACCAGACACCCTCGAAGTCGTGCGGTGCAACTCCCGAACCGTCGGTGTCTCCGTAGTCCTGAAACCCCCAGGTTCGGATGACGCTGAGCCCTGCCGCTTCAGCGTCGTCAAGCAGCGCGACTACCGTGCTCTCGGGCTTGTGCCCGAGATAGTAATTGTTGGCACCGGCGAACTCGAAGGTCTCGCCGTGGAGCACGAGGTCGGTGCCGTGGGCGCGTACAAACGTTGCCGCAAACGCGGCGGATTGCACGGCCGCGATGATGCCGAAGGTCGCGGCAGCCAGCAGCGCGGTCGCAACAACGGCGGCGATGACTCGCGTGAGCGGCCGCTGGGGCCACAACTTTCTCATGCCGGTGCGCTTTCGGGCTGCCCGTGGCTGCGGCAAATGATCAGCACGATGATGACGAGCCAGCAGCCCGACTAGCCCTGGCCCTGATTGCGACGACGCGTCACACGAGGCGGTCGACCGCCGAGAAATGACTTGCCTGAGTCAACAAGAAACTCTTGACTGAGTGCTTCGCGGCCCACGAGCATCCGGAAGCCCATTTCGTCACGGTTCGTGAGCGTCGTTTCGGAGGTGACGGTGTGCCCGCAGAGCACAACATCGATCAACACGACAATGCGATCCTCGCGGTGCCCCGACGAGCTACGTACGGTGCGGCGATCGTGGATAGCGCATTCGACGACAGCGTCGTCCTTATCGGACCTCTGCCACGGGCGGACGCGAAAACGCACCCACTCGCTGCCATCGGCGCGCACAAATTCTTCGATATCGTCGGCATGGAGGGCAGAACTCTGCGCCCCAGTATCGAGTTTGGCTTTTATCCACGGCACGCCAAGATCGGGCAAGGAAACCCACTCACGCCAGCCTGCGATCGTGTTTGAATGGGTGGGCTCTATCACCCCCTTATCTTGGCAGGTCATTCGATGAAACTCGCTATCCTCTCCCGTGCGCCGCAGGCGTATTCCACTGTGCGACTTCGGGCGGCCGCTGAGCAACGTGGGCATACGGTGAAGGTTCTCAACACTTTGCGCTTCGCGATCGACCTCACGGGTGACGAACCTGATCTGCAATATCGCGGCAAGTTGCTGTCGGACTACGACGCCATCCTGCCCCGCATCGGCAACTCCATCACCTACTTCGGCACGGCTGTTGTTCGCCAGTTCGAGCAAATGGATGTCTACACGCCGAACACCTCGAGCGGAATTACGAACTCGCGCGACAAGCTGCGTGCCACCCAGATTCTTTCTCGCCACGACATCGCCATGCCGGCGACCACCTTTGTGCACAACCGGGCGGATGTCGAGATGGCCATTGAGCGCGTCGGCGGTGCACCCGTCGTCATCAAGCTGCTCGAAGGCACGCAGGGCATTGGCGTGATTCTGGCTCCCGACACTCAGGTCGCCAAGGCGATCATCGAGACCCTGCATTCGACGAAACAGAACGTGCTGATTCAGAGCTTTATCTCTGAGAGCAAGGGCCGCGACATCCGCGCCCTCGTCGTCGGTGACCGCGTTGTTGCGGCGATGCGTCGCGTTGCGGTTGGTGACGAATTTCGGTCGAACGTGCACCGCGGCGGCAACGTCGAAGCTGTTGAACTCACGCCGGAGTACCACCGTGCCGCCGTCAAGGCCGCCCAGATCATGGGCTTGCGGGTGGCCGGTGTCGACATGCTGGAGGGCAAAGATGGCCCGCTCGTGATGGAGGTCAACTCCTCGCCCGGGCTTGAGGGCATTGAGCGTGCAACCGGGTTGGATGTCGCGGGCGCGATCATTGACTACATCGCCAACCAGGTGGCATTCCCCGAGATCGATGTTCGCCAGCGTCTCAGCGTGTCAACCGGCTATGGCGTTGCCGAAATCGTTGTCGGAAGCGACGCGGATTTTGTGGGCAAGCAGCTGGGCGAATCGGGTCTCGGCGAGAAAGACATCACCGTGCTCACCCTGCACCGCGGCTCCAACGTTGTGCCGAACCCCCGGCGCAGCACTGTGCTCGAGGCGAACGACCGCCTGCTCTGCTTCGGCAAGCTCGAAGAGATGCGCGCAATGATCCCGGCACGCCGTCGCCGCCGCGCAAAGGTGCGCAAGCTTCCGCCGCAGCCTGTTGCCGAAGACTAGAAGTGGCGAGCAACGAGAGCGATTTGCCGCGCTCAGAATTCGGTTTTCCCGGGGCGCTGCGCGACACCTTGGTGGCGGCCATTCTGGCCGGAGAGAAAACGTCGACGACGTCGACTCTGGTGGAATACGGCATAGAAAACGACCCTCTGCCTGCGGCAGGGGAGCGCTGCGCTGTGGTGGATTCGCAAGACGACCCCGTTGCCGTGATCGAAATTGTGGCTGTCGAGCAGAGGCGGCTTGCCGACGTGGGGTGGGAGCACGCTCGTGACGAAGGCGAAGGCTATTCCTCGGTTGCGCAGTGGCGCGCTGGTCACGAACGCTATTGGCACGGCGACGACATGCGTGCGTACCTCGGCGACCCAGCGTTCACAGTTAACGATGACACCATCGTGGTGCTGGAGAGATTCAGAGTGGTTCGCCAGCTAACCGCCGGCAATTCAGAGGCGCGCACGAGCGCATCCACGGCAAAGAAAGCAACGCTATGAATGGGCTGATCAGTGCGATTTACCGGGCGCGGGGCGTGCTGCTCTTCGTGTCGGTTATTGCGATCTTTGTGGGCACAATTGGCGCCCAGGTTATTCCGTTTGTCCCGGTAAAAACGGTGGCATCGGTGCTGCCCTTGGTGGGGATTCTGGGGATGCTGCTCGTTCTCGCCGTAGTCATTCCCGGGGTGAAACTCCTGCCCACGTGGGAGCCACGGACAGTGACGTCGCCGGTGACCGGCCGGTGGATGGCATTGAACAGTCCCGCAACGCGCGTGCCAAGCCACGGGGTTCGCGCTTACGGCCAGACGCACGCTGTTGACCTCGTCTGCGACCCCGCAGATCGCGTGAGGCCCGAGTTCGGCACCGGGATCGTGTTGCGATACCCCACCGAATATCCCGCGTTTGGCGAGCCGGTACGAGCGATGATCGACGGGGTCGTGGTGCGTGTTGCCGACTCGCAGCGAGACCACCGAGCCCGTGCATCACTACTTGGTTTCGGCTACATGATGGTCGAAGGCACGCTCAGAGAACTAGGCGGCCCGCGTTTCATCGTGGGGAACACCATCACCATTCGTGGTGATGACGGGGTGTTCGCCCTCGTGGCCCACGTGAAGCAGCGATCAGCGATCGTAGGTGTTGGCGACAGAGTCACAGCTGGTCAGCCCATCGGCGCCTGCGGAAATTCAGGCAACTCCAGCGAGCCCCACGTGCACGCTCAGTTGATGGATCGCGCCTCTGTCTGGACCGCGCATGGAATACCGATGGTTTTTGGTTCCGTGTCAGTCGACGAGGAATCAGAAGAGCGCGACGCGATGCCGGCAGACAACGAGCACATTACCGTTCGTTAGCCCTTGATGGCCTGAGCCCAGCTCACCCGGCTTCCCACCTTCAGCAGTGAGTTGTTGTAGATGCGCGAGCCCAGAAGAATGGCGAGCCCGGCCGTGACGACGAGTATCGCGAGGGAAATTAGTGGCTCCCACCATTCGGCGGTTCCGAGGAAGAGGCGCATCGGCATCCCCACCGGTGCAGAGAACGGCACGTACGACATGATCGTCAGAGCGACGGGGTTGTCGTGCAGGAAGATGATTGCGAAGTACGGCAACATGATGAGCATCGTCACGGGCGTCATCGTTGTTCCGAGGTCTTCTTGACGGGAGACCATGGCACCGACAGCGGCAAAGAGCGCTGCAAGCAGGATGAAACCGATGATAAAGAATCCGACGAACCACAGCAGCGGTGCGCCCAAAAGTGCCAGCAGCTCAGCCTGGCCGGTGACCGAAAGGCCGACGATCGCCAGCACCGCAATCGCGATGATTTGAGCGAAGGCCAGTAGCGAGTTGCCGATGACCTTTCCGGCCATGAGCGCCGAAACGGGCACTGCCGACATCAGAATCTCCACGATGCGTGTCTGCTTTTCTTCCACAACGCTCTGGGCGATCATCGGGCCAAACGTCATGCCCGAAGCAAAGAAGATGATGCCGAAGCCGAACGCAGCGAGATAGCTCAGAAGGTAGCTCGTGTCGCTCGGGTCGAGGAGGATCAGCTCCGGGCTCACACTGAGCCCCTGCATGAGCGACGACGGCGCATCGCTTGCGGCGATGACGGTAACGGGAATCGTGGAGCCATCCTCCGATGGCACGACCGCGGCATCCACGGTTCCCTCGGTGACGAGGGCTTCAGCTTCAGTGCGGTTGTCCACGACCGTAATCTCGAGTCCGGGGATGTTCGAGAGTTCGGACGACACCGAACTGACGACGGCCACCGGCGTGGTCGAGACGCTCTTCGACATGATTCCGCCGGCAATCACTCCGCCAAGAACGAGAAGGAGCAGGATGCCGGTGGTGATGAGGAAGCTTTTGGAGCGCAGTCGTGTGGTGATTTCTCGTTCGGCCACAAGCGCAACCGAGTGCGCAAAGCGGGGGGAGCGGCGGTCAGCAGTAGTGGCGTTCATTAGATGACCTCTCGGAAGATTTGGGCGAGGGATGCGCGCTGAGGCGAAAAAGAGGTGACGTCGCCGTCGGCGAGTGCCCGTCGTAAGACGCGCTGCGCCGCGGCGGGCTCGGCAGCATCGAAAGTGGCGCGGCCGCCATCGAGCTCGACCACAGTGATGTCGGGTTCGCCGCGAAGCCAGCCGAGGTCGCTACTGCACGCGATGGCGTAGCGCGGTGCCGAGTGTTGGGTGCGCAAAGCTTCGCGTTCTCCGGATGCCCGGATGCTGCCATCCGCAATGATGACTAGGTCGTCGCAGAGCCGCTCGACGATTTCGAGTTGGTGCGAGGAGAACAACACCGATGCGCCGGATGCCGCCCGCTGCTTGAGCGCCTCTACGACTGTGTCGACGGCGAGGGGATCCAACCCCGAGAACGGCTCATCGAGCACGAGCACTTCAGGCTCATGCACGAGAGATGCTGCGATTTGCGCGCGCTGCTGATTTCCGAGCGAGAGGCTCTCGAGGGTGGAATCGCGACGCTCACCGAGGCCGAGTTCCTCAAGCAGGCTGTCAGTGTTGCGGCCAGCCGCGGCCTGCGTGAAGCCGTGGAGCCGAGCGAGATAGACGAGCTGCTCCCGCACCTTCATCTTCGGGTACAGCCCACGTTCTTCGGGCATGTAGCCGAAGCGACGCCGTTGTTCTGCGCCTAGAGGTTTGCCGTCGAGGTGAATCTCACCGGCATCCGCATTGAGAACGCCCAACAGGATGCGCATGGTCGTCGTTTTGCCCGCGCCGTTGCCACCAACGAAACCCGTCATGCGCCCGTCGCGCACGGCAAAGGTCACCCCGTCGAGTGCAGGGCGCACCCCGAAGCCCTTGGTGATGTTGTCGAGTTGGAGCACCAGTACCGCCTTTATCCACAGAAAAACTAACTACCGACAACGCTAGCCACTCGTAGGACTGAGAGGTGCTCCCTCGCGGTGCTTCAGCGCACCGAGTTGCTTGATCTCAGCGACACCGCGCGTGATCCTCTCTTGCAGACTGCCACAGTGCTGCAGTGCTGCAAGCCTGCGCTACGCAGCCAGTTGTCGTGACCGAGGAGTCGACGTTCGCACTCCTACAGTTTCTATGTGCGCAAAGTGGCCGACACTCGCCAGCGCCTGCTGGGTGGCATGAGGGAGTGCTTTCGCAAACCAGACATCGTCAGTGGCGCTCACAAAAGCGTCTCGTTCGCCACGAACCAGCGTGACGCGGCACTCAATGTTCGACCACTCTCGCTCGTCGTAACGGGCCGCAGCCTCAGCACCCTGAACGAACGAGCGCGGGCGGATTTCGGCGGCCAGTGAATCGAATACTGAACTGTCGAGCTCACGTCGGTTCTCAAAAAGGGGAGCACTGAGCGGTGCGAGGAGTCTCATGCGGTGCAACGCATGCACGACCACTCGTCCGGCAGGACCGAGCACGGAAAGTAACCGCATGGCACCGAGCATCCCTGCCAACAGCGGCAGAACGGTGAAACGCCGAGTCGGATGCCGCAGCACCGCCAGCGCGCCAGGTCCGGTCGCCGAGATGGCCGTCACGCTCAACGTGCGCTCCGGATACCGAGCCGCCAGCGTGAGCGCGAGGTGCCCTCCGAGAGAGTGACCGAAGACGTTCCACCTCGCAAAGCCGAGGGTTCTCGTGACGTGGGCCACTGCATCCACCATGTCTTCGACCGAGGTACCAGGGCGGACACTTCCGCTCTCACCCCAGCCGGGAAGATCGATCGCAACCACATTCTGCAATGGTTCGTGCGCGCTGTGAGCGGCGCGGATGAGGGGCAACCATGTGGTCCACGAACCTGCGGCACCGTGGAGAAGCACCGTGGCGGTATCGGAGCGCGCAGCTGCATTCGGATCCACGTGCACAACAACGTCGCCGAGAGCGGTGGGCACCACGACGCGGGAAAACCCCGCGGTGGCGCGGTCAAATCGGTTGTCGGCGCTGAAGTGCGTACTGGAAGCGGGCGTTGTGTTCACCGCAGTGGTTCGGAGCCGCAGCATCCATAGATTGCTTGAATGTGCGGCCACGAACGGATGGAGTTGAGTTACTGCACAACTGCAATCTGGGTGGATGCTTCTGCTTCACCGATGGAGCCGAGATCAATAACGTTCTCGAAGCCCGCATCTTCCATCAGCGCGACGGCCTGACCTGAACGGTTGCCTGACTTGCAATAGACGGCGTACTCAGCCTCGGGGTCGAGAGTGGGAAGTGCTGCAGCAAATTCGCCTCCGTTGAGGTCGAGGAGGTTAGCGCCCTCAAGATGCCCTGCCGCATATTCGGCCGGGGTGCGAACGTCGATGAGGATGGTGTCAGCGCTGAGTTCGACGGAATCGCCTGCGGCCGAGCATCCGGCAATCGAAGCCAGCACGACGAGGGAACCGGCGAGAGCGGTGAGGGGACGGAACATTATTTCTCCTTGTGGAACGAGTGGTTATTCGGAAACCCGGCACGTGTCGCCTGGGCAGTATTGGGGTGGAGTTTTCGAAAGCAGTCGTTGTAGTGAGCAACCAATGCAGATGCCGAAAGCGGCTTCGAGGAACAGCATGGTGAGGCACAGGCTGCAGAGTGCGAGGGTCGCTTCGAGCGGAGCGCCGAGCACCCCCATGCCGGCGCAGGAGATCAGTGCAAGACCGTAACCGAGCCACCAAGCGAACTCTTTTTGCGGGGCGCCGACCCAGTTCGGTTCGTGCGTGCGAACGATGAGGCGACCAAGCGCGAGTGTGGGTGACCAGCGATCACCCACCGTGACGCGCAGGAGCATATCCATCATGAAGAACACTCCGAAGGGGCGAAGCGGCACCGCAGAATGCTCGACAATCGCGAAGCCGATCGAGACGGCACCGCCAATAAGGAGGATGCCCGCAGCCACGCGAACTGCGCGCTCGTTCACGACAGGGATGCTGTAGCCCTCGACAATGGAGCCGACGGTGGGAGCTTTAGTTGGCGTGGTGGTCGACACCGGTCACGCTCCTGTCACGAGCGAAATAAACTGCGGGATTTCTTGCACAAGCACGAAGGCTCCGATCACGAGAACAAAGATTCCGAATCCCTTGCGCAGAGCGGTTTCGGGAATGCGCCCCGCGAGCGCTGCGCCCACAAACGAGCCCGCTACGGCGATCCCGGTGAATGCGAGGATGGTTGGCCAGGGAAGCTCAACGGTAAAGAGGTGGGCGACAAGCCCTGCTGACGACTGCATCGCAATAATCAGTAGCGAGGTGCCCACGGCGACCGCCACCGGAAGCCCGCCGAGAAGAGTGAGCGCGGGAACAATGAGGAAGCCGCCCCCAGCGCCCACAAGCCCGGCGGCAATTCCGACGAAGAAGCCGTCCCTAATAATGCGAATGACGGGAAGCTTTGTTGGTTCGTGAACTGATCCCGCCGGCACCTTCTTGCGCCCGCGGATCATGGCAGTTGCGGTGGCGACCATCATGGCGGCGAAGAGCACCATCAGCACTGTGCCAGGGATATAGCCGCCGACGATGCCTCCGGCAAAAGCGCCTGCCATTCCAGCGACGCCGAAAATCAATCCGGTACGCCAGCGAACGCGCCCTGCTCGAGCATGATGAAAAACACTGACGGCGCTCGTGACGCCCACGATAAATAGTGAAGCCGAGATCGCCTGCTGCGGCTCAAAGCCAGCAACGTAGGTGAGGATCGGCACGGTGAGGATCGAGCCGCCCCCGCCGAGCATCCCGAGAGAAACTCCCACGAGCACGGCGAGGGCCAGCGCGATGATCAGATTCGGCTCCATGGGGGCGCGTTACACCGCGGGCACTGCACCGGCAGTTGCGAGCCAACCAAGGTACGAGCCATCGAGTTCGGCAACGTGGTAGCCCGCGCGGCGCAGGGCACTCGCGGCCACACTATTGCGCACTCCGCTTTGGCAATACGTCACGATGGTTCCCTCCTGGGGGAGCTGGTCGAGCGACCACATGACGCGGCCGCCGCTCAGTTGTTCTGCTCCGGGGATGTGTCCCTCGGCGAACTCGGTTTTGTTGCGAACGTCGAGCAGAAGCACGCGATCGACGTCATTGAGGGTGGCGGGGTCGACGAGCTCGGGCACCACGAGGGTGAGTCCATCGAGCGTCGTCACGAAGCCTGACACGGTGTCGATGCCCACGCGCACGAGGTGATCGCGCAACTCTTGTGCGTGTTCAAGGTCGTCGGCAAGCAGGATGACGGGCCGCGTCTCAGCGTCGGGGTTGTACACCCAGGCGCCGTAGCTTGCGGCCTTCTCGGGGCCCGGAACGTTGAGGGATCGCGGCACAGTGCCACGGTGAACTTCGCTGTTGTGACGGGTGTCGATGAGAATGGCGCTGTCGGCGTCGAGAGCCGCCGCAACTTCCTCGGTCGTGTATTCACGCAGCGGGCTAACGGTGCCCATGACATTCGGGCCCTGACGGTTCTGCACTTTCATGCGCCCAAAGTAGGCGTGAGCATCCGGTTGGCCATTCAGCAGCTCGTCGATGAAGCCTTGCTCATCGTTGTTCTCGACGTAGTGGCTCCACCACGCGAACGCGCGCTCGTAACCGACAGTGGTTGTCGGAATTGCTCCGAGAGCTTTGCCGCAGGCACTACCGGCACCGTGGGCAGGCAAAACCTGCACATAGTCGGGGAGAGTGAGGAAGCGGTCACGCAGGCTCGCGAAAATGTTTTTCGCCCCGCCGAAACGGGTATCAATGCCTCCGGCTGCTTCGTCAAGGAGGTCGGGTCGGCCGAGGTCTCCGACGAAGACGAAGTCTCCGCTCAGCATGAAACCGGGAGCGTCCGCTTGCGCACCATCAGTCACCAGGAACGAGAGGTGCTCGGGCGTGTGCCCGGGAGTGTGAACAGCCTTCAGCGTGATGTTGCCGAGGGTGATGATGTGGCCGTCTTTCATGCGCACAGCACCGTCGAAAGCGCTTCCGTAGGTCCAGTCGGGGCCACCTTCGTCTGACACGAGAATTTCCGCGCCGGTGCGAGCGGCGAGCTCGCGGGTGCCCGAAAGGTAGTCGGCATGAATGTGGGTTTCGGTGACGGCTGTGATGGTCATCCCGTTCTTGGCGGCGATCTCAAGATAAACGTCGAGGTCGCGGCGGGGGTCAACAACGATCGCTTCGCCCTTGGCCTGGCAACCGATGAAGTAGCTAGCCTGAGCGAGGTCGGTGTCATAGATGCGTTCGAGAAGCATGTTTACTCCAGTGAGTGTTCGCTATGTCCGGGGGAGGGATGGCGTTAGCGACGGTGGGTCGTTAACGGTGTCTGCGTGTTAGCAGTGGCAACGATCGCTTTCGGCAACGTTGGCGAGGGCATCCTCGATGTGTTCTCCGCAGCCAGCCCAAGTGGGTTTACTGCAGTTCTGGCAAGTAACTTGTGCGCACATATGGTCTCCTAACGACCGAAGAGGCGGGCAAAGAAGCCGCCCTGAGTGGATTTTGCGGCGTCAATCTCGGATTGCGAGTGCTTGCCGTTGCACCAGTTGGATGCGGGCACGCTGCGCTTGATGGACTGGATGTGGTCTCCGCATCCGGCCCACGTTGTTTTGTCGCATACGCGACACGTGACTGCTCTGCACATAACTCTGCTTTCGTTGATTGGCTATCCGTTGCAATACCCTAGGGGGTATGCTCAGACTATACCCCATGGGGTATCGAAACTGTCAACTCACACGAGAGAAGCGAGACAACTATGGATTCCTTCACATCCGAATCAGTGTCGGTAGCCGATCCCGACGCGCAAAAGAAAATCGCGAATCGCTTGCGTCGCGCTCAGGGGCAATTGGGCGCACTGATCGCCACCGTCGAGACGGGAGCCGGATGCCGCGACGTCGTGCACCAGCTGGCTGCCGTCTCGAAAGCTCTCGACCGCGCAGGGTTCCTCGTGATCTCCGAAGCGATGAAGGAATGCCTCATCAATCCGGATGCCGAAGGCTCGCCTCAATCGGAAGAGATCGAGAAACTCTTTCTCTCGCTGGCCTAACGGCTGGTCGCTAGGGCGCGGTTGCGGTCACGATCAAGCGAAAGAGTTCGATAACAGGTTCGCGCAATGCGGTTGTCAGGATCGCAAATACCAGGATGTTGAGAACCACGGTGCCCCAGAAGGCTTGGCGGAACATTGGCTTCTGAGTTTTGTGGCGAAGACGCTGTTGGGCAACGATGGCTCCGGGCCAGCCGCCGAAGAGTCCGAGCCCGAGCAAAGCGCTTTCTGTGACCCGCCATTGCCTGGTTTGGGCGGCCTTCTTGTCGGTGGCGTAAGAGGCATAAGTGATGACGCTCATCACGAGGTAAAGCGCTGCGAAGAGCCACGGGAGTGCACCGATTGCGGTGACGATGCTGATCGCGATCGCGAAGGTGGCCAATACGACGTAACTCATTGTTCCCGGGCGGCTCTTGCGGGCGCGGATGGGGCGGCCTGAAGCGGAGAGGTAGCGAATGCTGCGCGCTCGAGTCTTACCGTCGTTCGTGGTCTCGACTGTGAAGCTGACCCGTTCGCCGGGCGCCGGGCGGGCGTCGCGGCGTGGGAAGGCAGAGATGTGGGCAAAGACGCTTTCGCCGGTGCGGTTGCCGCTACCAGTGCTGCCCGCGCCGTTGGCGCTGCTCGGGCCGTCAACGGTAATAAAACCAAAGCCACGTTCGTCGTTCCATGACGCCAGCGCACCCTGCTGTCGTGCGCTTCGGGAACTCATGTATTGAGGGTAACTGCCTGAGCCGCTGTGCGCGGTATCGGCGTACCCTCAGACTCGCTGAATTCGGCCCACAGAGCTGAGGTCTGCTCCTACACTGGCGGTGCGCCCTCAACGAGAGTTGAGTAGCGATCGAACGGATGACCTCAACCACATCATCGTGAAGAAAAGAGAGAATCTCGTGCCTGTTCAAGAACCCGTCGCCCGTCAGCCTTGGTGTGGCCCTCGTGCCGCCGAAGTGCAGCCCCACACTCTCGACCAACTGGACGCGTGGTGGCGAGCAGCAAACTATCTTGCGGTCGGCCAGATCTATCTGCTCGACAACCCTCTGTTGCGTGAACCCCTCCGCCGCGAGCACACTAAGCCCCGACTCCTCGGTCACTGGGGCACAACGCCCGGCCTGAACTTTGTGTGGGCTCACCTGAACCGCATTATTCAGGAACGCGACACCGACACGATCTTTGTTGCTGGCCCCGGACACGGCGGCCCCGCTGTTGTCGCGAGTGCGTACCTCGACGGCACCTACAGCGAAACGTACGGCGATATTGATAAGAGCGCGGATGGCATCCGCAAGATGTTCAGACAGTTTTCGTTCCCGGGTGGCATTCCGAGCCACGCGGCTCCCGAAACTCCCGGCTCCATCCATGAGGGTGGCGAGCTGGGCTATGCCCTGTCGCACGCCTACGGCGCCGCCTTCGATAACCCGAATCTTCTTGTCGCGGCAGTCGTGGGCGATGGCGAGGCCGAAACCGGGCCGCTCGCGACGAGCTGGCATTCGAACAAGTTCATCGACCCCGAACGCGATGGTGTGGTGCTGCCGATCTTGCATCTCAACGGTTACAAGATCGCGAACCCGACAGTGCTGGCCCGCATCCCCGAAGATGAACTGTGCGACCTGATGCGCGGGTACGGGCATACGCCCTACGTGGTTTCGGGCGGGTTCGATGACGAAGATCCTCGTGCCGTGCATGAGCGCATGGCGGCGACGCTTGATGACATCGTCGATCACATCGCTCAGATCAAAGCGGATGCGGCGGCGGGAACGCTCGAGGGGCGTCCGGCCTGGCCGATGCTCATTCTGCGCACGCCCAAGGGCTGGACGGGACCCCAAGTGGTCGACGGGCATCCTGTCGAAAACAACTGGCGTTCTCATCAGGTGCCGCTCGCGAGTGTCCGCGATACCGAGGAACACCTCCTGCAGCTTCACGAATGGATGGCCTCGTATCGTCCTGAGGAACTCTTCGACGAGAGTGGCGCACCGAACGCGCTAACGACCGCGCTCGCGCCGACTGGCGATCGTCGTATGAGTGCCAACCCGGTGACCAATGGCGGACTCCTGCGAGCACCGCTGCGGCTGCCCGACTTTCGGGACTATGCCGTTGACGTGCCGAATCCGGGTGAAACGACTAGCTCGGCAACGGGCGCGCTAGGGGAGTGGCTGCGCGATGTGGTGCGCGACAACCCCGACAACTTCCGCATCTTTGGGGCCGACGTCACGGCATCCAATCGACTGAGCGCGGTCTTCGACGTGACCGACAAACAGTGGGATGCCGAGTTCCTGCCCATCGATGCCGACAATCATCTTGCTCGCGCGGGGCGCGTAATGGAGATGCTCAGCGAACATCAGTGTCAGGGCTGGCTCGAGGGATACCTCCTCACTGGCCGCCACGGCATGTTCAATTCGTACGAGGCGTTCATTCATATCGTCGATTCGATGTTCAACCAGCACGCCAAATGGCTTGAGGGGGCGAACGCGATCCCGTGGCGTCGACCAGTGTCGTCGCTCAACTATCTGCTGAGCTCGCACGTGTGGCGTCAAGATCACAACGGTGCCTCGCATCAAGACCCCGGCTTCCTTGACCTAGTCATGAACAAAAAGCCCGATGTGGTGCGCGCCTATCTGCCGTGTGATGCCAACACCCTCATCGCCACCTACGACCACTGCCTTCGTTCCGTCGACAAAATCAATGTCGTCATCGCGGGCAAACATCCCGAAAATAACTGGCTCGATATGCCGGCTGCCATCGAGCACTGCACGCGCGGCATCGGCCTGTTCGACTGGGCAGGCACCGAAGTCGTTGGTGAAGAACCGGATGTCGTACTCGCCTGCGCCGGCGACGTCCCGACCCTAGAAACGTTGGCGGCCGCGCAAATCTTGCGCGAGCGGATCCCCGAGCTGCGGGTGCGCGTCGTCAACGTCATCGACTTGATGCGTCTGCACAGCGAGTCGGAGCATCCGCATGGTCTCAGCGACGCCGAATACGATGCGATCTTTACAACAGACAAGCCTGTGATCTTTGCGCACCACGGTTATCCGTGGCTGATCCATCGCCTCACGTATAAGCGCACCGGGCACGCCAACCTGCATGTGCGCGGATACAAAGACGAGGGCACGACGACGACACCGTTCGACATGGTGATGCTCAACGACCTCGACCGCTATCACTTGGTGATTGACGTGCTCGAGCGCGTGCCGGGCCTCACCTCGAGGCATGCTGCCTTCTGGCAAGAGATGCACGACACCCGTCTGCACGCGCAGCAATACACCCGCGAACACGGCGAAGACATGCCCGAAGTCGCTGATTGGAAGTGGAACGCGTCCTGACGAGCAAAGGGAGCGGTGGCCCTCGAGTCCACCGCAATTCTGTAACGCTGGCGAGCAGCGAAAAAGTGCCGCATTTGGGGTGCTGGTGCACGACATAATTTGTGTTTAGAATGAGCGTGACATCGCGTTGATGCCCGGCAATCGTGCCCACTCGGGAGTTCTTCCCTAGGCCGTCAGAAAGATCAGATCAACCGGTATGAACATCACCGAAATCGCTATTAACGCACTCGGATTCGCGGGCACCGTTTTCTCGTTCCTCATGTGGGTTCCTCAGGCACGCATCACGTGGCAGAGCCGCAACGACGCGGTGCGTCTTGCCGGTATTTCCGAAACGACCCAGTGGTTGTTGGTCTTCGGCTACAGCGTGTGGGGCGCTTACGGGCTCATGAGCTCGTCGTTCTGGGTTGCTGCTCCCAGCGCTGTCGCCATCCCGCTTGCCGCCGCCACGATTGTGGTCATTCGCCGCGGTCGCCGCTTGCCCGATGAGGGTCGATCGTTCCCGATTTTCTCCAGCACGGATGCCGATCCGCTCGTCACGATCAGCGACGGCCTGGTGGCGCTCACCGAGTCCATTCCGATCATTCACGCCCACGTCGAGACTCCTGCCGAAGCGGCTGTTAGCGCGCACGACACGTCGGATGTTCTTGGCGAGCCATTGCCGCACTCCGCGGGGTACACCGCGACGGGCACGATCCCGATCCTCGCGTAAGCACGGAGGCGGCTCGGCGGCTCGGCGGCGCCGGTCGCGGCGGTTCTTACGCCTCTTCGACGATGTGCGGCTCGTGGGGAGAATCTTCAACGCCGTCCCCGGCGCTGCTCGACTTCAATTCCGCTGCGTCTCCGCGCAAGGCCATCGCGATTACGGGGTAGATGAGCACGGAGAGCAGGCCGGCACCGACCAGAGCGGCAGCAGTGCCGGAGTCGATGTATTCGCTGTCGACGCCGATTGCGGTAACGGCGACGATGATGGGAAGCCCTGTTGCTCCGAGAAGGCCGAGGGCGGCGCGATCACGCTTGCTGGAGCCCTTCGGGGCAGCAAACATCGATGGCACTCCGCGCACAATGAGCAGCAGCACGAGGAAGACCGGAACGAGCGCCGCAACGCTCCAGTCTGAGGTGAGAGCGCTGAGCTCGAAAGACACTCCCGTGTTGATGTAGAAGATCGGAACAAGGAATCCGAATGCAATGGCATCCAACTTCGAGTCGACCATCGCGCGGTCGCGCTCGGGCGCTTGGCGCATCATGACCTGCCAGAGCAATCCGGCAACGAATGCGCCGAGGAGCATATCTAGGTCGAGAACGATGCTCAGCACAACAAGCGCAGCAACGATAAAGATGACGAGCCGGATCGCGAACTGACCTGAGGTGTGCAGGGTTGCGGTCACGAGGCGGTGGAGCGAGTTGTGTTCGATGCGCGCCGCGAGGAACAACAGGGTCATCGCAATCAGGATGAATACGCCAAGCACGACAGTTGAGACTCCGAGCGAGCTAGCGCCGAGAAAAATAGAGATCGCGATCAGCGGACCGAATTCACCGACAGCGCCGAGTGCGACTGCGGAGCCGCCGAAGCGAGTGGGAAGTTCGCCGGCATCGCGCAGGATGGGCATGATCGCTCCGAGCGCAGTCGAACACAATGCGATGCCAATGACTACAGCGCCGAAGCCTGGCTCGATGAGAAAACCAACGGCGATTCCGGCGACCAAGCCGATAAGCCAACCCAGCGACGCACGCCGACCATTCCGACCACGAATGTTGCTGAGCCGGATCTCGTTCCCGGCCATGAAAAACAGCATGGCGAGGCCAAAGTCAGAAAGTTGTTCGACAAACTCTGACTCGCCAACCCAGCCAAGAACGCTCGGCCCAATCAGGATGCCGAGAAGAAGCTCGAAGACAACGATCGAGATGCGGACTAGGGGAGACAGCGCGCGCGCCAGCAACGGTGCCATGACCGCCAGAATTGGGATCAGCACGAGACCCCAGTTCGCTACTTCCATAGCTTCTTCGGTGCTATCCATTGGTCACGAAACTGTTCACTTCGGCGGCGATCACGTCGCGCACTACGGACGTATCGAGCGTCGCGATACCGTCTCCGGCCTGCACTCCGTAGTCACCGAAGCTGGCGTGGTTGGCACCGTCGATGGGAAAGAAGGTGGTGGATGTCGGCAGCAGGTCGGCCGCATCCATGATTTTCTCGGGCGTGCTCAGGAGGTCATTGCTTCCGCTGATGCTCAGAACGCGAGCGTCAACCTCAGAAAGGTCGTTGGCGCAGTAACTTCCGAAGAGAATGAGGCCGCTCACGTCGGGCTGTTCGGCGTATTGGCATGCTCGAACGCCGCCGAGCGAATGTCCGCCGACTATCCACTCATCGACGTCGGGCGCCGCCGCCGTAAAAGTGTCAAGTGACCGTTGGTCGAAAAATGCGAGATTCAGGATGGGCTTCGTCACGACAACCGTGAGCCCCGATTCGGCCACCGCTCCAGAGAGCTTGTAGAGGTAGGCATCCGCGCTGACCTTTGCTCCCGGGATGAACACGAGACCTTCGCCTGAAGCGTCACCGGTGGGAGTGAGGATGAAGGAGTTTTGATTTTCGGTGATGTGTACGGCCGGGTTCGTGCGCACGCTCTCCAGTGCGTCCGGCTCTGCCTGCATCACCCCCACGTTCGCCCACACGAGCATTCCGGCCACGAGCAGCACAACGATTGCGGCGAGTGAAATAAAGATGGTGCGGGTGAGGCGCCGCGTTCGTTTCGGCTCTCGAGTGTCATCCGTCGACGTCGGCTCCGCTGACGCAATGGGCGAAGTCGGATCGGATGGCGGCGAATCAGCAGCGTGCATCGCCCCAGTCTAGGGAGTGAGGGGCCAGCGCCGCGCAGGCGGACTAGTGCGCGGCGACCGGATGCTGCGCTTTCAGCGAGAATGCGATTGCGGTAGCAGCGCTCGCCCACAACACGCTGGTGACTGCGATCACGACGCCATCCGGTTGCATGATCGATTGCCCGCTGAGCGCTTGCGCGGTGAGGACCACGGTAATCGCGCCATAGAGAGCCGTGAGGATCGCCACAATGCGGAGTCGCACGGCCTCGTTGCGGAGCGCGCCGAAGCGGCGCCCGAGGAGCTCTAAGAAGAGTGCGCTGAGGGGGAGAAGCTGCAGGGCGTGCATCCCAACGAAATGCGGAACGCGGAGATCGCCGGCGACGGTGCTCCAGCCAAGAAGGGGCAACCCCTCGCCACCGTCGGGGAGACCAACCGTGTGTGCACCGGCGATGCCCTGAAAATCGTTGAGTTGTTCAGCATTGGGCGACGTCATGAAGAAGGCCAATCCCATGCCGACCACGCCAATGACGAGGCCAGCCCTGATAGCAAGGGCGCGAGCACGGTCCGAAAGCTGCTGACGCCACAGCAAGATCGCCACGAAAATAGCGGCACTCCAGACGATCACGACCGACACTGCCATCACCGACCAGAGTGTCGTCGTGAGCGGGGTGCTTACGTTGAAGTGACTCGTGGTGCCGAGTGCAGCGGCGCCGCCGATGACCAACATTTCAACTGCCAAAAAGACGGCGGTGATTGTGCCGAGCCACCAAGTCAGTCGTATGTGTCGTTGCAGCATTCCGAGTAGCCACGCCAAGGTCAGTGCGTACAGGCCGATCGACAGGGAAAACTTGAGGGGTTTAGCCCACAGGGGAGCACCGGTGACAAGGCGCGGATCTACAACGAGTCCGATCGCGGCCAGGATGCTCGCTATGGCCATCAGAATGGCGAGCCACAGCAACGGTGCGTGGAGTAGTGCGCGGTTGAGTCCGAACGGTGCGATGGGCGTGGCGGTCATGGTTGCTCCTCAAGTCGATAGCAACACTATCGGATAGTTTCACTATCCGTAAGTACCTTTTTCCTGCAATTGGTCGGCGTTACGACCGACCGGGGTCTCCGTAGCGACGAATGGTCGCCGCCGCTTGCGCGCTCCGACGCAGCGCCGCAAAAAGTGTGTCGCCAAGAACGGTGCCCACCACCACTGTTTCTGCCTGTGACGCAAGGTCACTGCGGGTGTCCACAAGGTCGAGGTCCGCCTCAGCCACCAACTCGGCCGCCTGCGCATAGGCCTTGAGCCAGGGCGCCTCAGCGCCCTGGCCGGCTTGGCGCAAAGTCGTCACTACGCGCGCTGCAGCTAAACGTCCGGGGTCGTCAGGGCCGCATGCCCAGCCGGCGACGGCCTCATCCACGGCGGCCAGGGCGTCTGCCTCCAGCGACTCGGTCTGCACGTGTTCCGACACGGTGCTCTGGGCGATCTCAAACGCGCGGGTGAGGGGCAGCTCGCCGTCGATTGCATTCGTGACTCGTTTTGCATCGGAGACAGACAGCCCGCCCACATCCGTCAATGCACGAATCATGTGGATGCGGCGCACATGAGTTTCGTCGTAGGTCGCCTGGTTCGGTGCCGAGCGCTCGCCCGCGGGCAGCAAGCCTTCGCGCAGGTAGTACTTGATCGTGGCCACGGAAGCCCCGGTCTGCTGGCTCAACTCCGAAATCTTCATTTGGACACCATAGCTATCTGTTCGGGGGTCATGGGGGCGACGGACCGAATCTCACAGCCACACTCAGGAATATCCGCGCCTAGGGAGCGTTGAATACTAGTGATGACTACACCACTTCGCCTTTCTGTTCTTGATCTCATTCCTGTTCGCAGCAACCAGACTTCGGCCGACGCGCTGGCGGCGACAACCGCGCTCGCGCAGCGCGCCGACGACCTCGGTTTCTCGCGGTACTGGGTCGCCGAGCATCACAATATGAAGGCAGTGGCGTCCACGAACCCTGCAGTATTGATTGGCATTCTTGCCGCCCAAACGAAGCGCATTCGTGTCGGTTCTGGCGGAGTCATGCTTCCCAACCACGCGCCCCTCGTCGTCGCGGAGCAGTTCGCGATTCTTGAAGCGGCATTCCCTGGTCGTATCGACCTTGGTATTGGTCGCGCTCCCGGCAGCGACCCCGTAATCACTTCTTACTTGCGGATGACCGGCACCACTAGCGACGTCGACGCGTTCCCGCGCAACGTGGCCGATATCCGCAGCCTCATGAATCCCGAGGGCGCCACGTTGCAACTGCAGCAAGGACGCAGCTACGAACTCACGGCAACGCCGAACGCGGCATCCGTTGCTGATCTTTGGTTGCTCGGCTCCAGCGACTACTCGGCCCGTCTGGCCGCAGCTCAGGGCATGCCGTATGTTTTTGCCCACCACTTCTCGGGCGAAGGAACCGCGCGCATTCTTGGCCTCTACCGCGACAACTTTGTGCCGTCAGACTTGCTGAAGGCCCCCAAGACGTTCCTCACCTTGAACGTGGCTGTCGCCGAAACGGCGGCGGATGCGCGTGCCGCAGCCCTGCCCCAACTTCAGCAAATGGCGCGCCTGCTCAGCGGCATGCCGCTCGGCCCGCTCTCGACAATCGAAGAGGCCGCCGCCACCGAACTCGCTGCGCCGCAGCAACAGATGGTGGATGACATGGCCGAACGGTGGGTCATCGACGAACCTGTGGCTGCAGCGCAACGCATTCGCTCGCTCGCGACCCGCTTCGGTGTAGACGAAGTAATGGTCGTGCCTGGGTTGTCGGCTCACAATGCGGACGCGGCGAACACCTCGCCTGTGCGCGTGCGCGCTCTCGAACTGCTTGCGGAGCAGTTGCTTAGCTAACTCGTGCGTTTCGCTGTGGTCGTGGACCGCGTGCGCCCAAACTTTCGCCGCCGAGCGCTACTTGAGCTGAGTCGCGTTCGCGCGCAATCGCAGCTCTCGCACGCCTTCACGTTCTCGCATTTCCACGTGCGAACTATGCGAGGCGACAAACTCGCTGAAGGTCTTAAACCCGAGTGCAGCCTCGTTGAACGACGGGTCGATTCTCAGCATCTGATTCTTTACACCCGAGCTGTTCAACCATTCTGAGTCCTCTTTTTGCTGAACAAGGCGCAAAGCTCGCACGAGCATCTTGAACGGGCGCATGCCGTTAGCGGGTGCATCAGCCAACGGTTGAGTTGTAGTTTTTGCAATGCCAACGGTCTTCTTTGCTGTTCCCGCCTTCGCTGGGCCGGCTTGAGGGGGAGCGGTCGCCTTCTTTGCGGTGGAAACTTCGGCTTCGTGTGAAGCTGCTGGTTCCGCGACGTTGGTCGCACCGGTGGCGACAGGAGCTGTTGCCACCGCGGGTTGTGGGCTCATTGGTGGAGTGGTCGGCTGCATGGTTTCGGTGGCTTGTGGAGACGCCGTTTGTGTTGCGAACTCGACACCGGGGAGTGAATCGTAGTCCGCAAACTTGTCGCACGAGGAGGTGAGCGCATCACTGGTTCCGCCAGCGACACCGATGCCGATAACGTACCGGCCGAGCGTTTTGGCGCGTTGGGCGAGTGCCACGTAGTCCGAGTCGCCGGCGACGATCACGACATGCGTGATATCGGGCAGACGAAACATGTCTTCCATCGCATCGACAGAGAGCCGGATGTCCGCACCATTCTTCATCTGCGCGGTTAGCGGAAAAAGTTGCACTAGTTCCACGGCGCGATTGATGAGTTGCTTCTGGTAGCTCGCATTGACCGGCACCGACCAGTCGGCATAGGCGCGGCTGAAAGCAACAGTTCCGAAGGATGATGCGTAATCAAGGATGGCTTCTACATCCACATTGGCTTCGAGGAGTTTGGCGCTGATCGCGCTCGTTGCTGCGCGGATCGAGGTGAAGAAGCGGGCTTTGTCTTTGGAAAACTGCCCGTTTCCATGTATTTGGTTATATCGAGAGATGACAATGTTGTCGAAATCGATGTAGACGGCCACACGGCCCTCGGTAACGGTGGCCATGTGATCTCCCGGGATGAGTTGTCCTCTGTTAGTGAGGGTTCTTCGGCTCACATTAGCAGTCAGACTGCGTTCGTCGTGTGACGTGCTGGGCAAATGGTTTCGATCGATACCATTGAGGTCAACACAGCAAGAGTAGGGAACCTCACGTGACGTATAGCGCTATTCGAGTTCGCGCGACTCCGAGTACACCTGGTTCTGGTCGAGTAGGTGTTGCCGCGATCGTGTTCGGTATTGCGGTCGCTGGCTGGATTTCGTTCGGACGACACCTTTTTGGCATCGGCGGCGATCTCACCATCATCTACGCGACGACGTTGGGTGTCCTTTTCGGCGTGCTACTGGTCCTCATTGGGCTAGCCATGCGGCGCACAGAACTCCGCGGCTTCGTAACGCGACCTCTCACACATACGATGCTCATTGCATCCGGCGTCTGCGCGTTTTTGCTTGGTTTGACGATTCCTGACTCCACACCCATCGGTCTTCAGACGATCATTAGTGGCCCGGATGAGCCGGCGCTCGGTATCGCGATTGGCATTGCAAACCCACTCGGCGTTGTGGGCCTAGCGACGGCCATTATTGCGTTGGTGCTTGCGGTCAAGGATTCACGCGGTCGGGTCACTCTCGTGGAGAGCTGGGACGACGACGCTAGTGTCGAGTCACACGCCGGTTAGCGACACGCCTCAGTCGAGGTGAGAGTGCTCTCCTAACCGGTGCCACGCCCGATTGTGGTGAACCAGCGGGGGAGCGAGATCGGCCTCCGGGGTGATGTGGGCTTCCTGTGCGAGCACGAGAATGAGCGATGCGGATTCGGTATCAAGTTGGTCGATGCGCGTGCCCACAAGTCGTGCCGGAGCACTCGGAAAATAGGGCTCTCCCGTGGGCAGACGTGCCCACAGTCCACGGTCGGCGAATCGGTCAACCCCGCTCGTCGCGCACAGTTGCGCAAGGGAAAGTTGTTCGCTTCCGAGAAAGTGGATGACGTACGATTCAGCCGCGCGGATCCCAGGAGCAGTAGATGCTCGGTGTCCGATCGAGAACGCCAGTAGTGGCGGCTCGGCGCTCACCGACACCACCGACGTCACCGTCAGCGCGACTGGCCCGAGCGGTGACTGCGCTGTGACAACGGCGACGCCACCGGGGTAGTGACGAAATGCGCTCGAGAATTCCGCGGCGCTGATTCCCGACATCGTCTCCTCGACCTCGACCTCGACCTCGTGGGCAGGGCTCTGGCTAGCGGCGGCCGGTGGTTTTTCGGTGATCGTGTGCATTCGTCCATCCAATGTTTCGGGGATGCGGACAAGCGTGCACCCGAGCACGCGACGAAGCGAGAATATGTCGATATGTGTCCTTCTGTTTCGCCGATTGTTTCGTGCTCAGGTGCGCTATCGGATGCTGCGGCGCACCATAAGGGCATGCCTAGACAAATTCGCTTCAACGCCTTCGATATGAACTGCGTCGCTCACCAGTCCTCCGGAATGTGGCGCCATCCCGACGACCAATCGTGGCGTTACAAAGACCTCAATTACTGGACCGAACTCGCGCAGCTGCTCGAAAAGGGAACCTTTGACGGCATCTTCATTGCGGATGTCCTCGGCACCTATGACGTCTACGCCGGCTCGAATGAGGCCGCCATTCGCCACGGTGCCCAGGTTCCGGTGAACGATCCGCTGTTGCTCGTCTCGGCCATGGCGCATGTCACGGAGAACCTCGGATTCGGCATCACGGCGGGAACCGCCTACGAGCATCCCTACCCCTTTGCTCGTCGTATGTCGACGCTCGATCACCTCACGCAGGGTCGGATCGGTTGGAATGTCGTGACCGGCTACCTGCCCTCGGCTGCCCGCAACATGGGTAATGACGATCAGCTCGAACACGATGATCGCTACGACCACGCTGACGAATATCTTGAGGTGCTCTACAAGTTGTGGGAGGGGTCGTGGGAAGACGATGCTGTGATTCGTGACCGGGAGTCCGGTGTGTTCACTGACCCCAGCAAGGTGCATGACATCGAGCACAAGGGCAAACATTTCACTGTTCCCGGCATCCACTTGTCAGAACCGTCGGTGCAGCGAACACCGGTCATTTACCAGGCCGGTGCTTCGCCGCGAGGAATCCAGTTCGCCGCAGGAAACGCTGAGGCGATCTTCGTCGCGGCATCGACCAAGGCAGGGCTCAAAGCAACGGTGGGCCGCATCCGGGATGCTCTTGAAGAGGCAGGGCGCGATCGCTACTCGGCGCGCATCTATACGCTTCTGACGATCATCACGGACGACACAACGGAGAAGGCTCACGCCAAGTATGACGACTACTTGAGCTACGCCAGCGAAGAAGGTGCGCTGGTGTTCATGTCGGGATGGATGGGCATCGACCTCTCGCAGTACGACCTCGATGAGCCCATTGGCAATGTCAAGAGCAACGCAATCCAGTCGACGGTGGCGAACTTTCAGCAGGCCAATGACGACGGCAGCGAATGGAAGGTTCGGGACATCGCGCGGCTTGGTGCGATTGGTGGTTTAGGGCCGTTCATCATTGGCTCTGGCGAAGAGATCGCCGATGAGCTCGAGGCGTGGGTGGCAGAGACGGATGTCGACGGCTTCAACCTTGCCTACGCGATCACGCCGGGCACGTTTGAGGATGTCGTCGAGCACGTCATTCCGGTGCTTCGGGCTCGCGGAACCTATCCCGAGGAATACGTCGAAGGCACGCTGCGCCACAAGCTGCATGGGCGTGGCAACAGGCTGCCGGCGGAGCATGCGGGCGCACGCTATCGGCGTTAGGGGTCACCTGCCGTGGCTAGTGCACCGCGAACCCGCGTTTACTGAGCTGGGGTTTCGCGGTGCAGGTCGACGGCGTACTTGAAACCAATGTGAGACGCCTCAAAGCCAAGCTTCGTGTAGAACCGGTGGGCGTCGGTGCGGGCTTCGTCAGAAGTGAGCTGGATGAGGGAGGCACCGAGCGTGGGCGCTGCGGTATCGATAACCCAGCGCATCATTGCGCCGCCGATTCCGCTCGAACGCTGGCTCGCGGCTACTCTCACGGCTTCGACTTGAAGGCGGTGCGAGCCACGGCGGGCCATTCCGGGAATGGCGGTCAATTGCATGGTGGCGACGACATCCCCTGAGGGCGCTTCGACAACGAGGAGGGCATTCGCGGGCGTCGTGGCGATGGCGTGGAACGCCTTTTCGTAGGCGGGGCGGTCTTCTGGTCGTGCGTTGTCGCCTCGAAGCGCGCTAATCGCGTCGTCTGCGAGGAGCTGCAGAATGGTGTCGATGTCGCCAAGAGCGGAGTAGCGAAGAATCATTTCGCCGTCTCGCGTCTGGAGAGTTGTCGGAACAGTCACTTTAGAAAACACTCCCACGACGATAGCAGCGCTAGCGCTGCTCGCGAGCCAGCGGTGCTCGATCGTGTGGCTAATTATCGCCAGCCCTCGGTGTTGACAACACCGCACTCTGCTTCAATCGCCGCTGTGTATTCGAGATTGCTGAACTCGTCTCACCCCTTCCGTAGTGTCGCCAATTACACGCAACACCTACGGGAAAGGTAGTTCAATGACTGCAACAAATGATTCCACCACCGCGAACAAATCCACCACCTCTCACTCCTCCGCCACGTTCGGTCGTCGCATCCTGGCGGGTGTCGTCGGCGGTGTTGCCGGTGGTGTCGTCTTCGGGATGATGATGGCAATGATGGGCATGCTGCCCACGCTCGCCATGATGGTTGGTTCTGAATCGGCCGTCGTGGGATTCCTCGTTCACCTCATGATTTCGATCATGATCGGAATCGGGCTAACGGTCCTCTTCGGCAACCTGCTTCTCACGAACTACGCCCGTGGTGCGGTCGTCGGTTTCGTCTACGGCGCGATCTGGTGGGTCCTTGGACCCCTCATGATGATGCCGCTCATGCTCGGCGGTGCGCTCTTCGCTATCGATACCGCGGCGCTCTTGTCCTTGATGGGCCACATGATCTTCGGTGTCATCCTCGGATTGGTTGCAGTGCGCGTTCTCGCTTCACGTCGATGAAGAACTGTGCACGGCCCGGGTGCCCACCGTCGTGGTGGGTCACGCCGGGCCGTTGCGCTGCTCGGGGGAGTTGGCGCTAGTAGTTCAAGATCTGGTAGCCGTCGACGACGAGCTTACGAACGCTGGCTTCGCCACCGTTGTCGGAAAGCAGGGGGAAGCCGCCATCGCGAATGGGCTCGAAGACGTTGTGCGACTTGGAGCAGAACTCGCAGGCACCGATGATCGTGTCGCCAAGAGCAGTAACGAGACCGTGCATGGGGTGGCTAGCGTCAGCAATCTTCGCGAGGGTTTCAACGCCTGAACCGTCGAACATGACGATCACGTCGTCGCCAGCGGCCTTGAATTCGAGGGCGGTCTTGAGGCCGCGGTAGACGCGAGCGTTGTTGTTCTCGAGCGTTTCGAGGATGACGACGGCGATCTTGAGGTCTGACATTGAAAACTCCTTGTGTTGGCCATCCAGCGCTTCTAGACGGATCCGTCTAGAAAATATAGACGGATTCGTCTAGAATTGCAACATGGCCCCAGAAACTCCTCAGATCCGCGTGACTTCGCGAATGAAACTCCTCGCTACCGCGGCGGATCTCTTCTACACGCATGGCATCAATGCCACCGGAATCGATACGGTGATCGCGAAAGCGGGAGTTGCCAAAGGCAGCATGTATCACCACTTCCCGAGCAAAGAAGCTCTCATCGCGGCCTACCTCGATGAAGAGGCGGATGCCTGGTTGGACCGGGTGACGGAGTTCGACGACGAGCGCGCCTCGACCGCAGAACGCGTCGCGCGTCTCTTCACCGCGGTCGCTGATCAAGTCGATGAGGGCACTTTCTACGGCTGCCCCTTCACTAATGCGGCCATCGAGTGCCCCGACATGGCTGACGTGCAGTCATCAATTGCCCGATACCGTCGGGTGCTTCGCACTCATGTGACCCACATCATGGGGCAGGATGCGGCCGAGGGCGTGATCACGCGGCTCATTGTTCTTTACGACGGCGCGCTCACGACGGCCAAGCTCACGAGAGATTCGGCCCAGGTTCGCGATATTGCGCAGTTCGCGCGGGAGCTGGTGTCTGCGGCCTAGGCTCGCGCGCGTCGGCTTGCGCACTATTCGAACATGTGTTCGAATAAACGGTATGCGATGGAGTGGGCAGCAGGTCAATAGCGAGGCCCCCGACGCGCTGCCTGGTCTCGCCAAGCTCAACAACTTGGTGCGCACGGTGCGAACCCCGGAGTTCGACGGCGTCACCTTTTACGAAGTACTTGCCAAGAGCGCCCTCAACAAAGTGCCAACGGCCAGCGATATGCCCTTCGGTTGGACGATCAATCCGATGCGCGGATGCCTGCACCAGTGCACGTATTGCTTCGCTCGTCCGACCCACGAGTTCCTCGATCTTGACGCGGGCAAAGACTTCGACACGCAGATCATCGTCAAGGTGAACGTGGCTGAGGTTCTGGCTAAGGAGCTCAGCAAACCCAGTTGGGGGCGGCATCCGGTCGCGCTCGGCACGAATACGGATCCGTACCAGCGCGCTGAGGGTCGTTATCGGCTGATGCCCGGCATCATTGCCGCCCTCGCGGCATCCGGAACACCCCTGTCAATTTTGACGAAAGGCACGTTGTTGCGGCGCGATCTTGCCCTCTTGTCCGAGGCAAGCGAGCATGTTCCCGTTGATGTGGGCATGTCGATCGCGATTTACGACGACGAGCTACAGCAGTCCGTCGAGCCTGGCACGCCTACCGCGAAGGCTCGCTTGGCGACGGTGAGCGCTGTGCGCGATGCTGGACTCGATTGCGCTGTCTTTTTGATGCCAATTCTGCCGTTCTTGACCGACACGCGAGACCATCTTGAGCGTGCCGTTTCTCAGGCTAAAGAGGCCGGGGCAACCTCAATTACGTACTCGGCACTGCATTTGAAGCCGGGAACAAAGGAGTGGTACCTCGGTTGGCTTGAGCAGGCGCATCCTGAACTGCTCGGCAAATATCGTTCGATGTATTCGCGAGGCAACTATGCCCCGAAGGAATATCGCCAGTGGTTGGCCGCCAAGCTAAAGCCGATCATCCGTCATCACGGGCTGGAGCGAACACTGCTCGATCCCGCGACAGGAATCGTCGGTTCCCGTGCCCATACGCCGGTGCATTCCGGTCTAGTCGGTCGTTCGCTCATCGCCGAGGAAATGCCACCCGAGCTGGCGGCGCGCGCAATGCCGCAACCGACCCTCTTCTAGCGCTGTCTTCGTCGCTCTCGCTCTCGCTGTAGTCACCATCTTGCTGGGTATCCAGTCCGTGCTCGCTGAGCGTTCTCGCACAATCGCCAACAACGCCGGATGCGGTGCGTAACGTTTCGCAGAACACGAACGGCGGCGCCCGGCCCAGAGCGCGACTTACTCACTATCGCCGTGGTCGGTAACGTCAGGAAGGTGAAGGCAGATGCCTAAGAACAAAAACTCCCGTCTCAAGGATCCTGAACTGTACGAGTCGTTGAGGGATGACGGCGCTTCCGCGGAGAAGGCGGCTCGCATCTCTAACGCTGCCGCGCGGGACGGGCGTTCCGAGGTGGGGCACCGCGGGGGAGAGGCAGGTTCCTATGACGATTGGACCGTGGCAGATCTTAAGAAGAGAGCCCGAGAACTGGGTCTCCAGGGGTATTCGGCGCTCAGGAAGGCTGAATTGATCGAGTTACTTCGATCGCACTAGAGGTGCGCTCGTGGTCGGTGGGTAGTGCGGGCTTCGAAATGATGCCGGCGCGCGACGAGCTAACTAGTCTGGGGGAGTGACCCCACAAGCAGAGTCTTACTATCTCCGACACGATTCCACCCATTTCGAGTCGACCATTCACGCGCAGGGTGCGTGGAATCCGCACGAGCAGCACATGGCTCCGGTCGCCGGCATTCTGGCGCACGTCCTCGAAGCGTTTGAGGCACGCGAAGGCCTCCGCATCGCTCGCATTAGTTACGAGATCTTGGGTCTCATCCCTGCCGGCGACTTCGAGATCGTGGCGTCGGTGGTGCGGCCAGGGCGAACGATTGAACTAGTGCAGGCGGAGCTCAGTGCGGGCGGCCGCGTTGCCGTGCGCGCGACGGCGTGGCGTCTGCAAATTTCGGATACCTCAGAGGTTGAGGGAATCGTTGACCAACGGATGCCCGGCCGTGAGCTCGCGGGGGAACCAGTGAACCTCTCCGAGTGGCCCGGCGGCTACATCCAATCGATTGAAGCGCGGGCGCTTTCCGAACATGTCGCCGGCAGCGGCCGGGTGTGGTTGCGCACGCCTTATCCCTTACTCGCTGATGAGCCGGTGAGCGACTTTGCTCGGTTGACTGGCCTCGTTGACACAAGCAACGGCATCGCCACTCGCGTCAAACCGGGGGCGGGCGGTTATGCCTTCCCCAACGTCGACCTGCAGGTGCACTTGTACCGACTGCCGGCTGGTGAGTGGCTTGGTCTCGAGAATGCGGTGAACTTTGGCTCGGATGGCATTGGCCTGACCTCCACGGTGCTCCACGACGAGCGGGGGCCGTTCGGTCGCGCCGAGCAAATCTTAACGCTGCGTAAGGTCTAGCGTTCCCCAGCGCGCGCCTGCGGCGAGAGTTTTCTCGCTACCCCTTGCGCTGATTTTCCCGCTGCCATAATATACAACCAAATGGTTGTATATGAATTGACAGACTCCGAAGTTGACGCGATGTTCCGCGCCCTAGCCGATGCCACCCGACGTGACATCGTCGATCGCGTGTTGCACGAAAATGCTTCAGTGTCGCGTCTCGCCGAGCGCTACGACATGAGTTTCGCCGCAGTGCAAAAGCACGTGGCCGTCCTGCAGGCAGCAGGGTTGGTGACAAAGTCCCGGCAGGGTCGCGAGCAGATTGTCAGCGGCAATCTCGCGTCCATTCATCACATCCAAAAGCTTCTTTCTCACTTCGAAGCGGTGTGGAAGCAGCGTGCACTGCACATGGCTGACGTGTTGCGGGATGACGCAACCACTGAGGCACCACCGAGCCCCACGAGTTCAGGGGCTCGGGTCGATATCCCTCACGACTAAAGAAATGGTGAAGCAATGAACGTCACAACTCACACTGATCCTGAAGCACTCACCCTGACGACGACCACCGAACTTGCCGCGTCTCTTGAGCGCGCTTGGCAGCTGGTGAGCGATCCGCGTCAGCTCGAGCGCTGGTGGGGGCCGCCCGAGTGGCCGGCAACTTTCGTGCGCTACGAGTTTGTGCCGGGTGGGCGCGCTCATTACTTCATGCAAGGTCCTGATGGTGAGCGAATGCACGGTATGTGGCGCATCTTGTCGATTACCGAGCCGCGCGAAGTTTCCATCGAAGATGAGTTTGCGGATGACCAGGGCGAACCATCGGGGGATATCGGTGTTACGACCGCTCTCCTTACCTTCGAGCCCATTGACGCCGGCACCCGGCTGACGATCCTGTCGGGCTTCGAGTCAGCAGAGCAGCTCGAAGAGATGGTGAAGATGGGTATGGAAGAAGGCATGCGAGAGGCTATCGGCCAGATCGACGCCCTGCTCGCCGCAGACTAAGAGGAGGCTTCTCGAGTCATCGAGAAAGGGTGCTCGTATCGACTCCAAACATGTTGGCACTTCGGGCACGCATAGCGACGAGTCAGACACGCTGTGGCTCGATGGTGCGGCAAGCAAACCGGTCTAACCGCGCGGTCTGAGCATGCCGACGGGCAGTGCTCTGGTGCTTCTGTGCGTCGTCACTGGGTAGGGTGGAGGATGACTCTTCTTGGGGTCGAGCAGCAGGGTATTTGAGTGCCCCGAGAGGATCTGTAGCGTGAAAAACAGCGGCCAGCCACAGTCGAACCGAGCTCCACGGGGCCGCCGCAAGTATTCTCGCAAGCAACTCGGCATGTTGCTCGGCGGTCTCGGCGCGCTGGCGCTGCTCACCGTCGCGTTCGTAGCCGGGGCCTAGGCAAACTCCGGATCGTCAACGCCTCAGGCATTGCCGTCGGTCTCCGCCGAAGAGGGCAGCGAGCCCACGATCGACTTGGCGCGTCGAATCGAAGGAGACCCCACGGCAATGGGAGCGATTGATGCTCCCGTCGTGCTCGTCGAATATGCGGACTATCGCTGTCCGTTCTGCGGTGTGTTGTCGCGCGAGACGCTTCCTGAGCTGATCAGCGAATACGTCGACGCTGGGCAGCTGCGCATCGAATGGCGCGATTACCCCATTTTTGGTGAAACCTCGGTGATGGCGGCTGTTGCAGCCCACGCGGCGGGCGAGCAAGGTCTTTTTTGGGAATACAACACAGCGGTGTATGAATCGGCGCCCGAAACGGGACATCTCGAGATTGACCGAGAAAAGCTTCTTGCGTACGCCCGCGACATTGGGGTTCCTGACCTTGCTCAGTTTGAGGCAGACCTCAGCAGTCCGGCTCTGATTGCTCGGGTTCAAGCGAACGTTTCCGAAGCGCAGCAAATTGGTGTCTCGAGTGTGCCGTCCATCGTGATCGACGATGTGCCGATTGCGGGTGCTCAGCCTCTTCAGGTGTTCCGTGACGTGATTGATGAGCAACTCCGATTGGCCGGCCAGTAACGGTGGACATCGGGTACGCCGGGGCGTTCATCGGCGGGTTATTTGCGCTCTTGAGCCCGTGCTCGGTCATGCTGCTGCCGGCGTTTTTTGCCTATGCGTTTGGTTCAGCGGCAAAGCTTTTCGCCCGAACGGGGTTGTTCTTTGGTGGTTTAGTGACCACGTTGGTTCCGCTGGGAGTGTTCTCGGCCACGCTGGGGTCACTCGTTAACGAGCATCGCGGTGCTCTCGTGGTTGGCGCTGCAATCGTGGTGATCTTCGCTGGAGCAATTCAGCTGTTCGGCATCCCGATTCCCGGTTTCAGCCGAACAGAAAAAGCGGATGCCGCGACGGATCGAACCTCTGCAGTTTCCGTCTTCGCGCTCGGCATGGTCTACGCGGTCGCCGGTGTCTGCGCTGGCCCCATCCTTGGTTCGGTGCTTGCGGTTGCGGCTCTGAGTGGAAACGCTGCCTACGGCGCCATCATGCTTACGCTCTATGCGCTCGGGCTCACGGTGCCTCTACTCGTGCTTGCTGCGGTGTGGAAGCGGGTGGGATCTCGTGGGCGTTCCTGGCTGCGTCCGCGCACGCTCAGGATCCGCAACTGGTCAAATTCGTGGACCATGATTATTTCTGGCGCGCTCACGATCGGGATCGGCGTCCTTCTGCTGGTCAGCGACGGAACCGCGTCGCTGGGCGGTTTCGTCCCGATTACCGCTCAGTACCGTGCAGAGTCATGGGCCGCCACAACGGGCGCGAGCATCGATAACGTGGTGTTCTTGCTCGGGGTGGTTGCGGTGTCTGCCTCTGCCGCTGTAGTTGTGTGGCTAGTGTCACGTCGGGCCCGCTCGGAGGCGCAACATCAGGCTCAAGCGCACGCGGGGGCGCCCGAGGATCGGACTGAGGCGAGCTAAAGCTCGGTCATCCATTCGTCGCCGGTGTCTGCGCTGTCTCGGCCGCGTAGCTTCTCGAGCTCGCGTCGCTCACGTTTGGTGGGACGACCGGCGCCACGATCACGCATCGGTGCGAAGGCACGCTCTTCGCGAGTGGGCGGTGGGGGAGTCTCGTCGACATAGCTCTCGGCAGCGGTCACTGCCGAAACGCGCTTCACGATGGTCTGTTTGACGACCAAAATGCGGTCGAATCCGGCGATACGAACGCGCACTTGGTCACCGACTTTTACAGCTTGCGCTGCCTTTACGCTCGCTCCACCAATCTTTACGTGGCCAGCACGGCACGCGGTGGTCGCTTGAGAGCGAGTCTTGTAGACGCGCACCGCCCACAACCAGCTGTCAACGCGAACTGTTCCGGCAGCCATTAGACGGAGGCGAGTTCAGTTTTCCACTGCACGAGTCGCTGCACAGTGGCGCTGGTGTCCGCGGCGAGTGTGAGCATGGTGTCTTCGGGAACAAAGAAGTTGATTGCTAAGAAACCGCGCACGGTCTCCGAGGGGTCGTCGGCGAGCATCCGAAGCACGTCGCAGGGAGCGTATTCGTTACGAGCCACACAGGCGCGCACCCCGTCGTCAGTATCGCGGGCGAGCGTTTCGAACACGTCGATGGGCGTGTTGTGGTTACTCGCGGCACTCTCGCGAATTTTCGGATTGGGGTCGGCCGCCAGTATGCGGATCCTCGCGATTTTGCTCGCGGTTACCTCGGGCGCAGGGTGAAGTTCCGCGGCTTCCTCGGCCGTGAGCATCGAGGGGGCCATTGCTCGCATTTGTTCCCGCTGGGCTGGGGTATTGAAGCGGATGCATGACATGCATTCAAGGGTACGCCTGCGTCGCGCCAAGTTTGCGTTGCATTCGCGGCATTTTGCGTGCGGATGCTGGCTAGACTCAGAAGGTGGCCACCCGTAGTTCACCCGAGATCAGCGATCGTGTGTGGACTGTGCCCAATGTCTTGAGCTTCATCCGGCTCGCGTTGGTTCCGGTCTTCTTATATCTGATCATTTCTGCCCAAGACGCGTTGGCTTTGATCGTTCTTGTGTTCTCCAGTCTGAGCGACTACCTCGATGGCGTGATTGCTCGTCGTTTCAACCAAATCACGCGGCTCGGCCAGTTGCTTGATCCGGCGGCCGACCGACTGTTTATTTTTGCCGCGTTGATTGGTCTCGCCGCGCGCGACGTCATCCCCTGGTGGATGTTCTTGGTTATCGTCGGGCGCGACATCATGCTGGTGATTTTGGGAATTATCTCGGCGAACTACGGTTTTGGCCCGCTACCGGTGCACCATTTGGGCAAAGTTGCCACGGCGGCACTGTTCTATGCGTTGCCGATTCTGATGCTGGGCCAAGCTTTCCCGGCTATCGCCGGGGTCACTGATCCAATCGGGTGGGCGTTCGCGCTCTGGGGCGCGTTCTTGTATTGGTGGGCTGGCTTCATTTATGTTGCGCAATCCGTCCGTATTTCTCGTCTTCCGAGGGTCTGAGTTGTGTTCTGATCCGATACGCTGGTCAGTCAGGGAGGTTTGCGATGGTTGAGTCAATGAATAATGGTCACGGCGCCGACGTAGAGTCGGCAAATGAGACGTCCGCGCAGCCTATTGTCGAGCGGATCGACACCACTGCTACGTACAGTCACGAGTTCGCGGCGCAGGTAGCTGCTATGGGTGTTGACGTTTCCGTCGACGAGCAAGACGCGATCGCGGCCTTGCCTTCGGGGTCTGCGCTGTTGATTGTCCGTCGCGGCCCGAATGTGGGTGCCCGTTTCCTCTTAGATGCTGACGTCACCACGGTGGGCCGTCACCCTGAGGCCGATATTTTCCTTGACGATGTCACGGTCTCCCGTCGCCATGTCGAGTTTTTGCGTTCGGGCACAGCCTTCGAGGTCAAAGACCTCGGCTCGCTCAACGGCACCTATCTTGGCGGCGACCGCATTGAGTCCACTGCTGTTCTTCGCGACCGCGCTGAGGTTCAGATCGGCAAGTACAAGCTCACGTTTTATCCTTCGCGTCGCGATCTTGCGCCAGCGGCTGGTAATTAGTGGCTGGGGTCGCGCGTCAAACGCGTTCAACTCCTGCACCAGCGCTTCTGAGCATTGGGCAGGTTCTCGCCAAGCTCAGTCCTGAGTTTCCTGATCTAACTCCCTCAAAACTGCGCTTTCTTGAAGAGCGCAAGTTGGTGTCCCCGGCGCGTACTGCTTCGGGTTACCGCAAGTTTTCTGCGGCAGACATGGAGCGCTTGCGCTTCGTTCTTACGATGCAGCGTGACCACTATCTTCCGCTGAAGGTCATTCGTGGCTATTTAGAAGAGATGGATGCCGGGCGCACTCCTGAGCTGCCTGGCGGGGCGGTTGCTGCCGCGTCCATGTTGTCGGCCGAGCGCAAGCTCACGCGCGATGAGCTGATCCGCGAAGCCGGCGCCAGCCCCATGCTGTTGGGCGATGCTATTTCGTCGTCTCTCATTGTTGCCTCCGATGTTTTTGGTGAAGATGCCCTTGCGGTTCTCAAGTCGCTTGTAGAGCTCCAACGCAGCGGTATTGAGCCACGACACCTTCGTGGCTTCCGCGCGGCGGCAGAGCGGGAGCTGGGGCTTATCGAGAGTGCTCTTATGCCGGTTGCTCGTCGCAAGGATGCGTCAAGTCGAGCACGTGCTGCGGAGATGGCGCGAGAAATTGCGGGCCAGTTGGAGATTGTTCGAAGCAGTCTTATCCGATCCGCACTCAGTCGGTTGGATTCGTAGTACGGTCGATCTGTTGACCGTTTTTCGGCTCGCACCGAACGCGGTTTCGCGAGGTTGGCCCAGTTTTACCCGACTGATTCCGACACGCCGCCGATTTTTTGCGAATGTCGTTGATAGAGGCAGTGGGCGTGACTACCGTGGGGTAACACGAAACATTAAGCGTCAACTTCAACATGAAGGTTCGTTGTTTTCGTGCTGATCAATCAGAACTAAAGGGGCAAAGCCATGAGTGAAGTGAACCGTAGCGAAGAGTCACGCTACGATCTTGGGCTCCTCTTTACCGATGGAATGCCAGACCTCGACGACAACTCTGGCTACCGTGGCGCCGTCGCTGCCCGTGCGGCCGGCATTAGCTATCGTCAGCTCGATTACTGGGCTCGCACCCAGCTCGTTGAACCCACTGTCCGTAGCGCGGCAGGGTCAGGTTCGCAGCGACTCTATGGCTTTCGCGACATCTTGGTGCTCAAACTTGTTAAGCGTCTCCTCGACACGGGAATCTCGCTTCAGCAGATCCGTATCGCCGTCAACCAACTTCGTGAGTCAGGCATTCACGACCTCGCGCAGACCACTCTGATGAGTGACGGTGCCGGTGTCTATTTGTGCACGTCAAACGACGAAGTTATTGACCTCGTCAGCCGCGGCCAGGGTGTCTTTGGCATCGCCGTAGGCAAGGTCCTGCGTGAAGTCGAAACAAGCCTCATCGACCTCGACACGGTCAAGGGTGAAGACCCCATGGATGAGTTGGCTAAGCGCCGCGCATCCCGCGCTTCCTAGACAGCGCTCGCCAGAGCCTCTTCGGGCTCGCCATAACAGCCGCGGCCTTACGCCGGCTTCGGTGAAGCCGAATGTGCGCTACTGGCCGTTGCTGTATTCGCCCATGCGTGCCGCACGCATGACGCGATCAAGGAGCTGGTCAAAGTAGCGCGCCATTTCTTGAGCGCTCTCGCCTGGCCACACGTGGAGCGGCTTCGCGGCACCCTGTGCCTGCTGAAGCGATGTGCGCTCGGGGAGCTGTGGCGACAGCACGAGCGGTCCAAACATGTCGCGTAGTTCTTTGATGCGGAACTGGTGCTCAAGCGACTGCGAACGCAGTCGGTTCACGATGAGGCCGAGCGGCTGAAGGCGAGGGGAGAGTCCGCGGCGGATTTCTTCAATCGCGCGGAGGGCTCGGTCGGCAGCCGCAACGGAGAACAGGCCGGGTTCGGTAACAATCGCTACACGATCGCTGGCAGCCCACGCGGTGCGGGTGAGCGCGTTGAGAGACGGTGCACAGTCAATGAGCACGAGGTCGTAGTCGGCTTCGACATTGGCAAGGGCTTCTTCAAGCTTCCAAATATCGCGGATGCTGGGGTGCGGTCCGTCGAAGTTGATGGCGGACGGTGAACCGATCAGCACATCCACTTTGCCGGGACGGCCCCTGGTCCAGCCACTCGGCGCGATCGCGGCACGCACGATCTTCTCCTTCGGAGACGCGAGCACGTCAGCCACATTGAGGTGACCGGCGACATCAATGTCCATTCCGGTCGAAACATCGGACTGGGGATCAAGGTCGACGACGAGAGTTCGAAGACCGCGAGCGAAAGCTGCCGAAGCGAGCCCAAGCGTGACGGTCGTCTTTCCCACGCCCCCCTTGAGGGAGCTAACGCTAAGTACGTGCACGAGTAACGACGATACCTTCACTACTGTTAAGAAACCTAAAACACCGCCAACTTTTGCGCACCCTTGAGGAAACTGCCAGAGTTCAATCACTCTAGGCTTGGTTTTTGTCAGGAAGGACCGAATGTTTAAGAAGATTCTCGTTGCCAACCGAGGTGAGATTGCTATCCGCGCAATGCGTGCGGCTGTCGAGCTCGGGGCAAGAACTGTGGCCGTTTTCCCTTACGAAGACCGAAATTCGGTTCATCGTCTGAAAGCTGATGAGGCTTACCAGATCGGTGAGGAGGGGCATCCTGTCCGCGCATACCTCGATGTTTCGGAGATTATTCGCGTCGCCAAAGAATCCGGCGCCGACGCGATCTACCCCGGTTATGGCTTTCTTTCGGAGAATCCTGACCTCGCTCGCGCAGCGGCGGAAGCGGGAATCACTTTCATCGGACCGCCGACCCGGGTGCTTGAGATGGCCGGCAACAAGGTCACGGCCAAGGAACACGCAATTGCAGCGGGAGTTCCCGTTCTCAAGTCAACTCCGGCCAGCACCGATCTCGATGAACTCATCGCGGGTGCCAACGAGATTGGTTTCCCGGTCTTCGCCAAGGCTGTAGCTGGCGGCGGAGGGCGCGGTATGCGCCGTGTCGAGAAGAAGGAAGATTTGCGCGGCGCCCTCGAAGAGGCGATGCGTGAAGCTGACAGCGCTTTCGGTGACCCCACGATGTTTGTTGAGCAGGCGGTTGTTCGCCCTCGCCACATCGAAGTCCAAATTCTCGCTGATGCCCATGGCGGCACCATCCACTTGTTCGAGCGTGACTGCTCGGTTCAACGTCGTCACCAGAAGGTTGTCGAGATCGCACCGGCACCAAACCTCGACGAAGACACGCGTCAAGCGATGTACCGCGATGCGATCGCTTTTGCGAAGTCAATTGACTACGTCAATGCCGGCACAGTCGAGTTCTTGCTCGACACGGCGGGGGAGCGCAAGGGCGAGCACGTCTTCATCGAGATGAACCCGCGCATCCAGGTTGAGCACACGGTGACTGAAGAAGTCACCGATGTTGACCTCGTGCAATCGCAGATGCGAATCGCGTTTGGGGAGTCCCTCGACGAGCTGGGGCTGCGTCAAGACGAGCTCAAGCTGCGTGGAGCGGCGCTGCAGTGCCGCATCACGACCGAAGACCCGGCCAGCGGGTTCCGACCCGACACCGGCAAAATCACGACCTACCGCTCGCCTGGCGGCGCCGGCATCCGTCTGGATGGTGGAACGGTTTCTGCTGGTTCGCAGATTTCTCCGCACTTCGACTCGATGCTCGTCAAGATGACGTGCCGTGGACGCGACTTCGCCTCGGCTGTGCGTCGCGCCCGCCGTGGACTCGCTGAGTTCCGCCTTCGCGGAGTGACCACGAACATCCCGTTCCTTCAGGGTGTGCTCGATGACCCCGAGTTCATTGCGGGCGATTTGAGCACCGCGTTCATTGACGAGCGCCCGTGGCTCGTCAACTCGCATCGCTCCAAGGACCGCGGAACAAAGATCCTCACGTGGTTGGCCGATGTGACGGTCAACCAGCCCAATGGCGATGGCGCTGGCATCATCAGCCCGCAATTGAAGCTGCCCGAGGTCGATCTTTCGGTAGAAGCTCCGGCGGGGTCGCGTCAGCGTTTGTTGGAGCTCGGCCCGGCCGGGTTCGCCTCGGCTCTCCGCGAGCAGAAGTCGCTTGCCGTGACCGAAACCACTTTCCGCGACGCCCACCAGTCGTTGCTCGCCACTCGAGTGCGCACTCGTGACCTTGTCGCGGTAATGCCACACGTCGCTCGCATGACGCCAGAATTGCTCTCGGTCGAAGCATGGGGTGGAGCAACGTATGACGTCGCTCTGCGCTTCCTCGCTGAAGACCCGTGGGAGCGTCTCGCGTCCATGCGCGAAGCTCTGCCGAACGTGGCGATCCAGATGCTGTTGCGCGGTCGCAATACGGTTGGCTACACGCCGTATCCGACCGAAGTTACGGATGCCTTCGTGCGTGAGGCCGCTGATACCGGTGTCGATATCTTCCGCATCTTTGACGCGCTCAACGATGTTTCGCAGATGCGACCGGCGATCGATGCTGTGCTGAACACGGGCACTGCTGTTGCTGAAGTTGCCCTCTGCTACACGGGTGACTTGCTTGACCCGAATGAGGATCTCTACACGCTCGACTACTACCTCACGCTTGCCGACCAGATCATGGAGAGCGGCGCCCATGTGCTCGCGATCAAGGACATGGCTGGTCTCTTGCGGGCGGAAGCCGCTGAGAAGCTTGTAACGGCCTTGCGTGAGCGTTTCGATGCTCCAGTGCACGTTCACACTCACGACACGGCAGGCGGCCAGCTGGCTACCCTGCTGGCGGCATCCCGTGCCGGCGCAGACGCAGTGGATGTCGCGAGCGCTCCCATGGCAGGAACGACTAGCCAGCCATCCATGTCGGCTTTGGTCGCGGCTCTCGCCCACACCGAACGCGACACGGGCATCTCGCTTGACGCCGTCTCCGATCTTGAGCCCTACTGGGAGGCAGTGCGTCACGCCTACGCGCCGTTCGAATCGGGCCTTCCCGGTCCGACAGGGCGGGTCTACCACCATGAAATCCCTGGTGGTCAACTGTCGAACCTGCGTCAGCAGGCGATTGCGCTGGGTCTCGCTGACCAGTTCGAGACAATTGAGAACCTTTACGCTGCGGCCAACAAGATGCTCGGCCGTCCGCCGAAGGTCACCCCGTCGTCGAAGGTCGTCGGTGACCTTGCGCTGGCTCTAGCAGCGGCGCACGCCGATCCTGCCGACTTCGAAGAGAACCCCGACAAGTACGACATCCCTGATTCGGTGATTGGCTTCATGGCTGGCGAGTTGGGCGAACTGCCCGGTGGCTGGCCTGAGCCCTTCCGCTCGAAGGTGCTGAAGGGGCGCAACGTCAAGATCGGCATTGAGGAAATCAGTGCTGACGATCAGGCCGCGCTCGATGGCGAACCTCAGGAACGACGCTCAGCGCTCAACCGGTTGCTGTTCGCTGGTCCCACCCAGATCTTTGAGACGGCTCGCGAAACCTATGGAGACTTGTCGGCCCTCGATAGCAAGGATTACCTCTACGGCATCCAGCAGGGTCACGAGCACGTTGTCGAGATCGAGAAGGGCGTGCAATTGTTCGTCGGTCTCGAAGCGATCGGTGAAGCTGACGAGAAGGGTATGCGCACAGTAATGGCGACCCTCAACGGCCAGTTGCGTCCGGTGTTCATTCGCGATCAGAGCATCAAGGTCGACTCGACTGCGGCTGAGAAGGCTGATGCGTCTAAGCCTGGCCACGTCGCGGCACCGTTCTCCGGCGTTGTCACGTTGCAGGTAGAAGAGGGCGCAACCGTTGCCGTTGGCGACACTGTGGCTTCGATCGAAGCGATGAAGATGGAAGCCGCAATCACGGCATCCGTTGCAGGAACGGTCAAGCGATTGGCCATTCCGAAGACGCAGCAGGTAGACGGCGGCGACTTGCTTGTGGAAATCGAACCCAGCTAATCCGCAGAAGTTTGTAGGGTAGGGACGTGATCGTTGTAAGCACATCGGTCACGTCTCGCTCGTTAACGCGGTAAAGTGGTGTGTTTGCTTTCTGGAGGGGATCGATACGTGACTACGAAGCGCAATGAACCTGATGTGCAGCCGTCCGTCGACGAGCGCGATACGTCGACCGATCACGATGCGAAGGAGTCGACAGTCGAGCAGGCTCCGAACCCCGATAACGTGACGTTCACGCTCTCGCTGCCGGTCGCTGTTCGCGAGACGCCCGAGCATGAAGCTGCCGTGGCGATCGACGACGTTGCTGTCAACGCTCATCAAGTGGATGTCGCAACCATGGCAACCACCACAATTACGTTTGCGCCGGAGTCGGTCGTGACTATCCCGCCCGAGTCCGTGCCCGAGGTGGCTGTTATTCCGGAGCTTCCACCGGCAGACCGCCCGACGACTCGTCGCGGTCGCCAGCGCACCGAGGTTCGCGCGACGACGCCAGAGACGGCGACGATGCTGACCGCTGAGCGCCTCATCAAGCCTGGCAAGAAGAATCGCACCGCAGCACCCGAGGGATTCTTCCAAGAACTCGTTTACGCTGCGACGTTCCATCTTGTAAACCTCGGCGATTCGTACCGCGTGAAAGAGCGCAAGGCTCTTGAGGCTCGTGTTACCAAGACTTTCGTCGGTGGAACGCGTTTCGTCCCTGTTCTCACCCGCAAGGGCGGGGTCGGTAAGACCACCATCACAGCCCTTCTTGGAATGGCGTTGGCAGATACCCGCGAGGACCGCATTATTGCGATCGACGCCAACCCCGACCGCGGGACGCTTGCCGAGCGAATCGATAAGCAAACCCGTGCAACGGTTCGCGATGTCGTGATGCGTGCAGAGTCGCTCCACACGTTTAGCGAATTCCAAACAGTGGTGTCTCGTGACGAGACTCGTCTCGACGTTTTGGCATCCGACACTGACCCACACGTGTCAGAAGCATTTGACGAAAACGACTACAACGTCGTTGCCGATATGGCCGAACGTTTCTATTCGGTCGCCATCACTGACTGTGGAACCGGAATTGTTCACTCGGTGATGCGGGCAACGCTGCAGCGTGCTGACTCGATTGTCATCGTTTCCGGTGGCAGCGTCGACGAAGCGCGTCTCGCATCAGAGACTCTCACGTGGCTCGAATCCAATGGGCACGAAGATCTCGTCAAGAATGCTGTCGTGGCTATCAACACCGCCACTCAGGGCACCAACTTGGTGAAGCTTGAGGAGATCGAGGCTCACTTCAAGTCGCGCGTTCGTGAGATCGTTCGCGTGCCCTACGACCCCAGCTTGGCTACGGGATCGGTCGTTCACTACCGTGACCTCAACCGGTTGACCAAGGCTGCTGCTCGCGAACTCGCGGCGGTTGTCATGGATGGTCTTCCCGCAGTTCGGGCTAACTGACACTATGGCTGTTCGTGAGATTCGCCTGTTTGGCGATCCCGTCCTTCGCTCAGCATGCGATCCCATTGTTATCGGTGATGCCCGTGCTGCTGCGCTCATCGACGACCTCATTGAGACGGTCAAGCTGCCCGGCCGCGCCGGGCTCGCCGCTAACCAAATCGGCGTCGGCTTGCGCGCATTCAGCTACAACATCGATGGCGATATCGGCTACATCATCAACCCGGTGCTTGCCGAAGTCTCGGGGGAGTCGGAGCTGGTGGATGAGGGCTGCTTATCTGTGCCCGGCTTCTATTTCCTGCGTCGCCGCTATCCCTTCGCCAGAGTGACCGGAGTCGATCTCGCGGGCGAGCCTGTTGAGCTCAGCGGCGAAGGGCTTATGGCTCAGGCGCTGCAGCACGAGACGGATCATCTCGATGGCCATTTGTATATCGAGGGCCTCGAACCTGAGGCTAAGCGCGAAGCGATGCGCGCTATCCGTCAGGCACCCTGGTACTAAACCTCACCCGCGTCACGCGCCCTCTCGTTTAGAGAAAGGGCGTGTAATCGAGTGCGCCCGCTAGCGCATGCTGTGGGGGGGATCTACGCGACAAAGGCCCCGCCATACTTGCGTATGACGGGGCCTTCAACGTTTGTCGTGCTACTTCAGTGAGATTCCTTCTGTCGCCGGCGAGTTTGAGTACAGTGACTCGATCACATCGGCGAAGTCAGCCAGAATCACATTGCGCTTGATGCTCATCTTGGGCGTCAGGTGACCGCTCTCCTCGGTGAGGTCCGCATCGAGGATGTGGAACTTACGAATCGACTCGGCACGAGAGACGCGGGAGTTTCCCACGTCGATCGCACGCTGGACTTCCGCGAGGACGGCGGGGTTTTTCGCCGCCTGCTCCAACGTCCAGGTTGCGTCGAGCCCATTGTTGGCGAGCCACACGGGCAGCATTTCTTCATCAAGAGTGACAAGGGCCGAAATGAACGGACGCTGTTCACCCACGACGATTACCTGGCCGATGATCGGGTTTGCGCGGATGGGGTCTTCGAGTGCTGCGGGAGCAACGTTCTTGCCGCCGGCGGTCACAATGATTTCCTTCTTGCGACCGGTGATCTCGAGGTATCCATCTTCGTCAAACTGACCGATGTCTCCGGTCTTGAACCACCCGTCTTCAAAGACGTCGTCGGTGGCAGCCTGGTTGTTCCAGTACCCCTCGAAGACGCACACGCCCTTGGCCTGAATCTCGCCGTCTTCGGCAATCCGCACCGAAACGCCGGGGAGCGGCGGGCCGACCTTGCCGATCTTGAAGTTGGACGGCTTGTTCACCGAAATCGGCGCGGTGGTCTCGGTGAGCCCATAACCCTCGAGGATCGTGAGGCCGAGGCTGCGGTAGAAGTGACCGAGACGCAATCCGAGAGGCGCGGATCCGGAGACCGCGTACTTAACGCGCCCGCCGAGTGCTGCGCGAATCTTGGAGAGCACGAGACGGTCGAAGACAGCGAATTGGATCTTGAGCCCCAGCGGCACGTGTCCTTCATCCAGCGCCTTCGAGTGTGCGATCGCGACATCGGCAGCCTTGCGGAAGATCTTGCCCTTGCCGCCAGCTTCGGCCTTCTGCTCGGAAGAGTTGTAGACCTTCTCGAATACCCGCGGCACAGCCAGGAGGAACGTCGGCTTGAACGACGCCATCGAGGGCAGCAGCAACTTGGTGTCAGGCTGGTGGCCGACCTTGACGCCGCCGTGGACGCAGAGGATCGAGATGAAGCGAGCAAAGATGTGCGCTGTCGTAATAAAGAGCAGCGTGCTCGAATCGGGGTTAACGACCTCGGGGATCGCCTTTTGCGAGTTGCGGCACAGCTCAACAAAGTTGGAGTGCGTGATGATGCAGCCCTTGGGCTTTCCAGTAGTTCCCGAGGTGTAGATCAGCGTCGCGAGATCGGAGCCCTTGGCCAGATTGCGGCGACGTTCGATCTCGTCGTCACTGACGTCGGTACCCGACTTGGCGAGTTTGTCGAGGTCTCCCAAATCGATCTGCCACAGATTGGCGATGCCCGGCACGTCGGCACGAATCTCGTCGAAGCGTGCGAAGTGATCGGGCGTTTCCGTGATCATCCCTGTTGCGCCGGAGTCCGTGATGTTCCACAGAATCTGGCTGGGCGAGCTGGTCTCGTAAATTGGCACGAGCACTGCGCCCGCAAACCAAGTCGCGAAGTCAATGAGCGTCCACTCGTAGCGGGTCTTGCACATGAGGCCAATTTTGTCGCCGGGCTCAATGCCAGCAGCGACGAGTCCCTTGGCCAGGGCTTTCACTTGGGTAAGAAACTCTGACGAAGTCACATCGCTCCAGCCACCATTGGCGGTGGGGAGCGAGAACAACGCGTTATTGGGTGTGGCCGCAACGCGATCCATCAAAAGATCGGTAGCGTTTGCTTCCGGGTCAGCCTCAACTATGGCTGGTACATCAAACTGTTTCACGGCAACTCCTTTGGCACCGGTAGGTGGTCTACTCCACTCTAGCGAGGTCAGGCACGCCTAACCACGTGCGCATTGGCGCGGGAGAAAATTTGCACCCGTTTGTGGGGTACGTTCCGGCAAACGGTAGAGTGGGGAGTCCCGCGACGAGGAATTGAGGTGCCATGTTCTATTGGTTTATGAAGAATCTGGTTGCCGGTCCCATCTTGAAGACCGTCTTCCGTCCGTGGGTTTCCGGTCTGGAGAACGTCCCGCGCAAGGGTGGCGTCATTCTGGCTAGCAATCATCTGTCGTTCATCGACTCGGTGTTCTTGCCGCTCATCATGGACCGCCGCATCTTCTTTCTCGCCAAGAGTGACTATTTCACTGGCCGAGGCATCAAGGGCTGGCTCTCGCGTGCCTTCTTCAATGGCACGGGCATGTTGCCGATCGACCGTTCCGGCGGAAAAGCATCAGAAGCATCCTTGAACACGGGCTTAGCCGTGTTGGCTCGCGGAGAGGTGCTCGGCATCTATCCCGAGGGAACGCGCAGCCCCGACGGAAAAATGTATCGCGGCCGCACCGGCGTCGCACGCATGATTCTTGAAGGCCACGTGCCTGTTGTTCCCGTCGCCATGATCGACACCGAAAAAGTGATGCCGATCGGCACGAAGATCCCTCGTATGGGCCGCATCGGAATTGTGTTCGGTGAGCCCCTCGACTTCAGCCGTTTCGAAGGGATGGAGGGTGACCGGTTCATCCTTCGTTCGATTACCGACGAGATCATGTATGAACTCAACCGCATCAGCGGTCAAGAGTACGTCGATGTCTACGCAACATCAGTGAAGGATCGCGCCGCTCGCCGGTAGCAGCCGGTCGGTTATGTGGTGCAACACCTCACCGTGGGGCAGTGCCGTAACGGTGACACTCAGCACCCACTTGTGCCGGTAGGCTCGTAGTGGGTCACAAACCCGTTCATTTTCGCAGTAATTGTATGAAGGAAACTCCTCGTGGTCGACCCGTCAGAACCAGTCGTGCTCGCTGATCCCGCCGTGCTTGCGGGGCTAGACAACTGGCGCACCCTCCCCATCAAGCAGCAGCCGCAATGGCCGGATGCCGACGCCGTTGGCGAAGCCTCCAGCAAGATTGCGTCGCTGCCGCCCCTCGTTTTCGCGGGCGAAGTAGATCGTCTGCGTACGCGCCTCGCGCGCGCAGCTCAGGGTGAGGCATTCTTGCTGCAGGGCGGTGACTGCGCCGAGACTTTCGCGGGCGCGACCGCGCAGCAGATTAGTGATCGTGTTAAGACAATTCTGCAGATGGCTGTAGTCCTCACGTATGGCGCTTCGAAGCCCATCGTGAAGATGGGCCGCATGGCTGGCCAGTTTGCTAAGCCTCGCTCGAGTGATTCTGAGACGCGCGGCGACGTGACGTTGCCGGCCTACCGCGGCGACATCGTTAATGGTTACGACTTCACGCCGGAGTCTCGCACTGCTGACCCCGCCCGTCTGGTCGAGGGTTACCACACCGCAGCGTCGACACTGAACCTCATCCGTGCGTTCACGCAGGGTGGATTTGCTGACCTTCGCCAGGTGCACTCGTGGAACAAGGGCTTCGCTGCTAACCCGGCGAATCGCCAGTACGAAAGCCTCGCTAAAGAGATCGACAAGGCTGTGCGCTTCATGGAGGCGGCAGGCGCTGACTTCGACGAGCTCAAGCGCACCGAGTTCTACTCGAGTCACGAGGGTCTCCTCATGGACTACGAGCGTCCGATGACGCGCATTGATTCGCGCACTGGCACGCCGTACAACACGAGCGCCCACTTCTTGTGGATCGGGGAGCGCACGCGCGACCTCGATGGTGCTCACATCGACTACTTCTCGCGACTGCGTAACCCGATCGGCGTCAAGCTCGGTCCGACGACGACGCCCGAGACCATGAAGCAGCTCATCGACAAGCTTGACCCTGAGCGCGAGCCCGGCCGTCTGACCTTCATTACCCGCATGGGTGCTGGCAAGGTTCGCGATGCGCTTCCGCCGCTGCTTGAGGCCATCAAGGAGATGGACGCGACGCCGCTGTGGATCACCGACCCGATGCACGGCAACGGGCTCACCACACCCACTGGCTACAAGACACGTCGCTTTGACGACGTTGTTGATGAGGTTAAGGGCTTCTTTGAGTCGCACCGCGCTGCGGGAACCTACCCCGGCGGTATCCACATTGAGCTCACCGGCGACGATGTCACGGAGTGCCTGGGCGGTTCAGAGCAGATCGATGAGGCTACTCTCGCAACTCGCTACGAGTCGCTGTGTGACCCGCGACTCAACCACATGCAGTCGCTTGAACTCGCTTTCTTGGTAGCCGAGGAGCTTCGCGCTTTCTAGCATCACTGAAAACGCCCGCCATCCCCACACTCTCTCAGGAGAGCGTCACGGGTGGCGGGCGTTTTTCGCGGTGTAGTGAGCCACAGCCCACTTGGTGCAGTGGCGGGAACCGTAGCTAGATCTGCGGACCGTAAACGGTGACTTCAGAGCCGCGCTTGATCGCCTCGCCCGCTGATGGGTCAGTGCCGGAAACTATGGCGAGGCCGGAACCCCAGAACCCCTGCGGCAGGTCGGTCTCGACGTTGACGATGAAGTCGAGTTCCTCGAGCTCTGCGATGGCACCGTTGATTGTCTCTCCAGAAACGTCGGGAACCTGCACGAGGTCAGGGCCCTTCGAGGTGATGAGAGTCGCAGTGTCGCCTTCGCGGAATGTGCGGGGAACACCATCCGCATTCTTTTCGGAGTCGATGGCTACGACGCTGCCTTCTTGGCAATCGCTAAACACTTCGATGCCGGTCTCCGCGTTCAGCCCGACGCCGGCAAGAGTTTGCGTTGCTTCGTCGACGGTAGAGCACGTGACATCGGGCAGTGAGCCTGCGGAGATGACGAGGGTTACGTCTTGAAGCTCACCGTAGTTTTCGGCTCCGAGAATTGATGCAGAGTCTGCACCAAGTACATCAACGACGAGACCGGCGGCGATATCGCTATCGAACTGTTTGATGATGGGCTCTACGAGAGTGAAGGGGGCTGCTTCGATAGCAGCACGCGCTTCTTCTTCCGTCATTCCAGAGAAGTCAGGCACAGCGAGCGGGCGCGGACCTTGCGAGATCAGCAGCTGCACGGGAGAGCCATTCGGCACACTCGCACCCACTTCGGGAGCTGAGTTCGCCACAAGATCGACCGCGACTACGGGGTCGTAGGTTTCGCCAAGTTCATCACTGACAACAAGCCCGAGATCTTCCAAGATTGCTTGGGCTTCTTCCGGCGTTGCATTGCGGATGCTGTCAGGAATCGTCACTTGTGAGCCAGGGCCAGCCCCGAAGTACCAGCCAGCACCGGCTGCACCGCCGACGAGTAGAACGATGAGGATGAGCAGCCACCAGCCGCGTGACTTTCGTTTCGTGGCACGTGTCGACAGGGTGGTGGTGTTCTCGGACACTTGGGTAGGAGCCGGAGCTGCAACCTGCTGAAGTTCTGCGCCGAACACCTGGGTGTCTGCCGTCGAGTTCTGTGGTTCTTCTGCCGGCGCGCTCGGGAGCACCATCGTTCGTTGTACAGCGGTGGATGCCGTGGGCGGCAGGGCGGTCATGAGTGAGCTGTGCGTTTGGTACAGCTGGTCGAGCAGCACGCGTGCGTCTTTGGGGCGGTCGTCCGGCTCGCGCGCGGTAGCCCACAGTACGAGGTCGTCGAGTTCGGCGGGCACCAGGTGGTTGCGTGAACTCGGGCTCGGCACGGCGTCATTGGCGTGCTGGTAAGCGATCTGCATGGGCTGCTCGCCCTTGAAAGGCTGCTCGCCTACGAGCATTTCGTACATCATGATGCCGACGGCGTAGATGTCGCTGCGGGTGTCTGCCAGTCCACGAGTCACGAGTTCGGGGGAGAGATACGCGATTGTGCCGAGTAGCGAGGCGCCGGTGGCGGTGTTGGCGCTAGCGGCGCGCGCTAGTCCGAAGTCAGCAATCTTGATGCGGCCGTCGTCGGCGAGCAAGACGTTCTCTGGTTTGAGGTCGCGGTGAACGATGCCAGCTTTGTGGGCGGCGGCGAGGCCGGCGAGCACGGCTTCCATAATGTCGAGCGTCTGCTCGGTAGTGAGGATGCGGTGTTCCAGCAGCAGATCGCGCAGCGTGATGCCAGGCAGGTATTCCATCACCAAGTAGGCCATATCGCTGTCTTGACCTTGATCGAAGACGTTGACGACGTTGGGGTGGGCTAGCCGCGCTGAGGATCGAGCCTCTTGCACGAAGCGTTCCTTGAACTTGCTGTCGTCAGCAAGGTGACCGTGCATGACCTTGATGGCGACTTTGCGCTCGAGACGCTGGTCAGTAGCAAGGTACACGGTTGCCATACCGCCGCGCGCGATCCGCGAACGAATCTGATACCGACCGTCGAGCAGACGGCCGATCATCGGATCAGTAGAGTTCGCATTCACCTTCAGAGTCTAAAGTTCTGAGCTTCGAGAGTGCCGCTAGACACGGCTGTTCTGGCTCTTAGCCGAGCTGTTCTAGCCAAGATCGGGCGGAAGTCTCCCATTTTGCGTAGGCATCCGGGTGAGCTGAGATCTGCACGGCCTGTGCCGCTTTCGTTACGCTCATGTTCTGCCAGCCTGAGATCTCCAGCAATCCGCGCGTGATTCCCTTATTTGGGTTGCTCGGTCCGCCGTAAAAAAGTTTCGCAGCATAGGAAGGTGTCGTGAGTTGGCTGACAGTTCCCCAGCCTGAGCTTGGGCGCTGCTGGAAGAGACCAACGGAGTCGCGATCGCCCCAGGTGAGGTTGCGTAGGCTCGACTCTTGCATCGCAGTCGCGAGGGCAATAGTGATGCCATAGTCGGAAACGCCAAGATCGCGACCGACTTGAATGATGACTTCTGCGTTCGCCCGCATCTCGGAGTTGAGGTAGGTGACACTTCCACCTGTGCTGGCCGGCACAGAACTCGATGACGGAATCGTCAGTTTGTCGCCGATAAAGATAACGGTTGACGATGACAGGCCGTTTGCGTCGAGTAGCGCTTGAGTCGAGATGCCGACGCGTGATGCGATCGACGATACGGTGTCGCCAGAAACAACGAGGTAGGTGCTTCCTTCGACGGGGGCCGTTTCGGCTACCGGTGCTGGCTCTGGTTCAACTACCGGCGCCGGCGCTTCAACCACAACTTCGACTGGAGCCTCTGCGGCATCCTCTGCGGCATCCTCGCTCTCTGCCGAAGAAGCGCTGTCGCTCGGGGCGTCGTCCTCATCCGCAGTGAAATCGTATTCTTCGGTTTCTTGCGTGGGAGAGCTCAAGTTCCCGGGAATAATCAGCAATTGACCCGGGTAGATGATGCTCGACCAGCCGAGGCCATTTGCCGACATCACCGAGATCGTCGAGACGCCAAACTTGTGCGAGATGCCGCTGATCGTGTCACCAGCGACGATTGTGTACTGACCATTGGTGGTCTTGACGTGGTTCACGCTGGGAACGGTGTTGACGACATCCTTGGTCAGCTTGAGTTCCTGGCCGGGAAAGATCATTGACGACCAGCTCAACCCATTCAGCGCCAGAACGGATGCGGTAGAGAGGCCATAGCGAGAAGCGATGTCGCTGACGGTGTCGCCTTCGGCAACGCGGTAGCTCGCCGGAGCGGGCCCGATGATCGTTGTCGAAGCCTCGCTGATCGTGGGAGTCGTCACACGAGAAGGCTTAGTGGCACGTTCAGTGGAGAGCCGGGGGTCATCAGGCGTCTTGGCGTTGACCGGTTCGACGGGCCCGGTGAGGTTGAAGGTCGCAGCGGCAAGGGACCCAACCAAGAGAACAGGAACCGTGTTCATGACGCTGCGGTTCATGCGGGAGCGCTGCTGGGCGATCCGTCGAGCGCGATCAGGCGTGTCGACTGCGTGTGCGGGCACTAGCCCCGCAAAAACGGTCGCAGCAATGTTGTCTGTGTCGTCCATCATGAAGTGTGTCATAGCGTTCTTCCTGCTCCCGGCCCCGAGAAGGTACATGCGATCACTGAGATCACCGGCTCAACGCTGTCACAGAAGCTTATTAGTGTCAACCATTGTGGCTGGTGTTGCCAATGTGACTGGTGTTACCTAAGTTGCTAGTGAATATTCTGGGTATGCCGTGCGAACTGTCAGGTTTAACTCCAGTGTCGTGGCAGTCTTAAGGTGTGACTGAATCACCCACCATCAACTGGCTTACTGTTCCAGACCTCACCGAGCTTCTCGGGCTCAAGGTGAGCCAAGTGCGTCGCCTCATTGAAGAAGGCGCTCTCCTCGCGAGCAAAATCGATGGAGTGTGGCAGGTTCCCGACGTGTTCATCGTCGACGGAGCGCCGCTGCGCGAGCTCAGGGGAACCGTTGTCGTGCTTTCTGACGCGGGCTTCTCGCTCGATGAGTCAATGAACTGGTTGCTTTCGAGCGAGCCGAGTTTGGGTGTAGCGCCGGTTGAAGCACTCCGGGCTGGACGTAAGGCCGAAGTCCGCCGCGTCGCTCAGGCCCTCGGCTTCTAAGATCTCGTAGCGCGCCAGATCACTAGCTGCACGGTGCGCTTGCGCACCAGCGCTCTAGAACGATCTTGTGGTCGCCGCTTCGGCCAGCTCGAGTAGGCGTGCGCGCGCTGTCGGTGCAAGGTCCGCGTTCTCGATTGCCTCACACGCACGTTCGAGATTGCGCGAGATCGCCTTCTCAACCTTCGCGACGGCGCCCGACTCTTCGAGCGTCGAACGAATCATGTTCACTTGCTCATCGCTGAGATCGGGGTCACCCAGCAGTTCGTCAAGGATGGCGTTGGCGCTCTTCGAGAGCTTTTCGCGAGCGATTGCGATGATGGCGGTGCGCTTGCCTTCACGAAGATCGTCGCCGGCGGGCTTGCCCGTCACTTCCGGGTCACCGAAAACACCAAGCACGTCGTCGCGCAGCTGGAAAGCAACGCCCAGAGGTAAACCGAAGGCGCGAAGAGTTGCCATTTGTTCGTCAGTGCCGGCGCCCAGGCTGGCGCCAAGCGCAAGAGGGGCCTCAACGCTGTACTTCGCAGACTTGTAGATCAAGACGCGCTGCGCACGGTCAAGGGCTTCTGACTCGGGGTAGCTTGCCCATGCGCTTTCATCATGGATGTCCAAGAACTGTCCGGCCATGACCTCCGTGCGCATCGTCATGAATTCCTTACGCGCGGCCAAAGCCGAAGGGCGGGGGAGTGTCGCGATCCCACGGCCCAAGAGCTCGTCGCTCCAGCCCAGGAGTAGATCACCAAGCAGGAGTGCGGATGACTCTCCATACGCCTCGGCGTTGCCGCTCCATCCGCCGTCGAGGTGCATCTTCTCGAAGCGACGATGGGCTGAAGGCGCACCGCGGCGGGTGTCGGAGCGATCCATGATGTCGTCGTGAACGAGCGCTGCGGCGTGGAAGAGCTCGAGGGCGGAGGCTGACAGCAGTACGCCCGTGAGGTCTTTACTCACGGAGTTCTCAGCAAACGGGTCATCAGACGAGGCGAGCCCGGCGACTGCCTGCCATCCCCAGTAGCAAAAAAGCGCCCGAAAACGCTTGCCGCCAGACAAGAGCGCGCTACCAACGTCGGTGAGGGCGGTCAACTCGGGGGCGATTGCGTCAAGCTCATTGCGCTTCTCGGCGAGAAATTCATCGATTTTCAGCTGGACAAGGTCAACTAACTGGTTACTCTCAGGCACTCGTCTAGCCTACCTAGTGAATGGGGGCGTACTATAGAGACCTAGCCGTAAATCCCAGAGAGAGGGGAACGGAATGCCGCTTTCAGAGCAAGAGCAGCGGGCCCTCGATGAGATGGAGCGCAGCCTCTATCAAAACGACGCCGATTTCGTCAGCGCAGTCAGCCCTCGCAAAGGCAAGCCCAACTATCGAATGATGGTTGTTGGCGTCCTAGTCGGGGTCGCTGGAATCATTGCATTGTTGACAGGCGTGATCATTCAGCAGCCTCTCGTGGGCGTGCTTGGGTTCGTCGTCATGTTCGTTGGTGTTCTGCTTTTCGTGGCGCCTCCTCGTGCTGGAGACGACCACGAAGTACCGGAGCCGTCGTCGGCTTCATCGGGCCGCTCCGCCAAGCGCGGCACGTCATTTATGGACACAATCAACCAGCGTTGGGATCGCCGCCAGGACGGCAATAGCTAACTCCAACCTTCTCCACTTTCAAGGACCAGCCTTCGGGCTGGTCCTTTTTTTGTGCCCAGAACGGGGTTGGAAACGTGAATTAGGTCGATTTTGCTCCATTTTCCTCCACCCCTAATTTCCTTATATTCATTGGCCTCTGTGGATAACTTTTACGCAATGTGCGCGAAAACCTTAGATATGTGGTTGAAAGTGGAGTAAAGTGGAGGCAACCAGAATCCGGGCCGGAGATTGAGGGGAGGGCGCCGTGTTTCTAGGCACCTACGCCCCCAAGCTCGACGACAAGGGCCGCATCATCCTTCCGGCGAAGTTTCGCGAGGAGCTCGCGTCCGGCGTCGTGGTCACTCGTGGCCAAGAACGTTGCCTCTACGTCTTCAGCCAGCGCGAGTTCGAAGTAATGCACGAGGCGATTCGCAAGGCGCCTGTCACGAGCAAGCAGGGGCGCGATTTTTTGCGTCTCTTTCTTTCTGGTGCAAACCAAGAGACGCCTGACAAGCAGCACCGGGTAACGATCCCCGCTGGGCTACGTGAGTACGCCGGATTAGGGCGAGACCTGACTGTGATCGGTGCGGGTAACCGCGCTGAAATCTGGGACACCGAAGCCTGGAACAACTACTACGAGGCCACCGAGGCCGATTTCGTCAACACCACCGAGGAGGTGATTCCGGGACTCTTCTAGCTCTTCGACGCTGACTCCCAGCCGAACGCCCTGATTTTCTTCCCCGATATCAGGTCGAATCGGATGGGGATCAGCATCCAAGAACTAGGCCCTTACGCCATGGCTGACAACACCATCCACACCCCAGTACTCCTTGAGCGCTCGATTGAGTTGCTCGCGCCGGCGCTGAACGCTCCTGGAGCCGTTCTTGTTGACGGCACCCTCGGCATGGCCGGGCACGCGGAGGCTTTCCTGCAGCGTTTCCCGGACCTCACGCTCGTGGGCATCGACAGAGACGAGGACGCTCTTGCTATCGCTAGACGCCGGCTTGAGCCTTTCGCTAGCCGCACGCACTTTGTTCATGCTGTCTACGACGAAATTCCGCAGGCACTCGCTACGTTGGGAATCTCGTCAGTCGAGGGCATCTTCTTCGACCTCGGAGTCTCCTCACTCCAACTCGACCGTGTTGAGCGCGGGTTTTCCTATTCTCAAGACGCTCCGCTAGACATGCGGATGGATGCCTCGACGCCGGTCACGGCCGAGCACATCCTCGCAACGTACAGCGAGCTCGAACTTCGCCGCATCTTTTACGCGTATGGCGACGAGAAGCTAGCGCCGCGTTTCGCCAGCCGCATCGTCCAGTTTCGTGAGCAGCAGCCCTTGACGACATCCGCTCAACTGGTGGAACTGGTCATTGCGGCTACGCCGGCGGCGGCACAGCGTGCGGGACATCCCGCAAAGCGCGTGTTCCAGGCGCTGCGAATCGAAGTCAATCAAGAGCTCTCGGTGCTCGAGCGGGCGATTCCCGCTGCCGTCGACTCGCTCGCCCTCGGCGGACGAATGGTCGTGCTCGCCTATCAGTCGCTGGAAGACCGCATCGTCAAGCGTGAGCTACAGCGCCGCTCCAAGTCCACTGCGCCGGCAGGGCTTCCGGTTGAACTTCCGGAGCACAAGCCCGAGCTCAAACTCCTTGTTCGTGGATCTGAGCAAGCGAGCGAAGCAGAACAAGCCCTTAACCCTCGAGCAAAGCCCGTACGACTGCGAGCAATAGAACGAATGCGAGTCATCTCATGAGCACCAACCTCGCTTATGCGCAGCCACAGCCGCTTTACAAGCCCACGGAACGCCCGTCTCATATTGAGATCGTCACGACGAAGGCACAGCGCAAGGCTCGACCGCGCATGCTCTACGCCGTGGTGACCGTTGGCAGCCTGTTTGTGATCCTTGCGGCGCAGCTCTTGCTCAGCATCGTGGTCACCCAGGGTGCCTACCAGATCGATTCGTTGCAGTACGAGCAGAAGGTGCTGATCCGCACCGAGCAAAGCTTGCTTGAGTCGCTCTCGTTGCAGTCGTCGTCACAGAATCTCGCTGCTCAGGCAGCAGGCTTCGGCATGGTTCCCAACACGACGCCATATTCGCTGAACATCTCGGATGGTTCGGTATTCCGCCTGCCGGGCAGCGCGGATCCCACCGGATGTGGTGGCAACTGTGGCCTTGTCGGCAACACGCTGCTTTCTGATGTTCCGCTCGTGAGTGCGGAAAATGCTGCGGCCGCCGCCGCAGCCAAGACTGCTGCCGCAACGACTGCTGCGAGCACGTCAGGAACTGCTGTTGCGGATTCGGCTACCGCCGCGCCACAGCCTTCCAATAACGCGATTCCGGCACCTGTCACGCGATGATTGAGATGAACCTTCTGGGGGAGACTCGATGAAACCACGCTCAACTCGCGCGCGAGTGGCATTTGTCATCCTCACCATCGTGGTGTTGACGGGTGTCTTCATGGTTCGTCTCGTCGACCTGCAGATCGTGCAGGCAGAAACGCTCAACGCTGAAGCCGATACCAAACGAACCCTGACTCGGGTGACGTACGGAACGCGCGGGGACATCGTTGACACGAAGGGCGCCGTTCTCGCTGACAGTGTCGAACGTTTCGATATCGTCATCTCACCACGGGTGACCCTGTTGCGTGAGAACGCTTCTGTGGTCGTGCTTGAGGACTTGACGAAGATCACGGACATCATTGGGGGAGATCCTGATGAATTGCTCGCCATGATTCTGGACAACCCAGAGTCAGACTTCGAGTACTTGGCGAAGGGCATCACTCTCGAGCAGTATCAGACCGTTGGCGAGCTAGGCATCACGTGGCTCTACTACGAACTGAGTCCAGAGCGCAGTTACCCGAACGGCGAAATCGCCGGCAACCTCGTGGGATTCATCGGTACCGACGGACCGCAGGCCGGCGTCGAGCTGACAGGCGATGAGTGCCTCGCCGGTCAAGACGTTGAAGCGAGTTACGCGCGTGGTGAAGATGGCGTCGCGTTGCCCGGAAGCGCGGTGGAATCGATCGAACCGCAAGACGGTGGCACGCTCGCGCTGTCGATAGACCGAGATCTTCAGTTCTACGTTCAGCAGCGGATGGCGCAGACCGCGGAGTCGCTCGGCGCTACGTGGGCAACGGGTGTCGTGATGCGCGTCAGTGATGCTCACCTTCTTGCCGTCAGCGACTGGCCGACCGTGGACCCCAACAACGTCGACCTCGCTGAGCGTGGCGCCCTGGGCTCGCGAGCATTCAGTACGCCCTATGAGCCCGGTTCGACCGTGAAAGCACTGACTGCTGCCTCTCTGATCGATGCGGGCGTGGCCAACCAGCAAACGCAAGTTGTCTCGCCCTACGCGCTAGAGCTGACCAACGGCGGCGGAACGATCAGCGACTCCTTCTATCACGAAGACCAACAGTTGACTCTCGCGGGAGCACTTGTGGAATCTTCCAATACAGCCATTGCTCAGTACACGGATCTTCTCGATGCCGCGTCTCGACATGATTACCTTCAGAAGTTCGGGCTCGGTGAAGCAACCGGTATCGGCTTCAACGGTGAATCGAGCGGCACTCTTTACGAAGCCAAGGATTGGGACGCGCGTACGAACTACGCCGTTCAATTCGGCCAAGGTCTCAGCACGACATCCATTCAGATGGCGAGCGCGTACCAGGCGCTCGGCAACGATGGTGTTCGACTTCCTCCCGTTCTTGTTGAGGGCTGCACGTGGCCTGACGGCACGGTCACCGATACACCGTCAACTGAAGGCACTCGGGTTATTTCCGAGACGGCTGCTGATCAGACTCTCCAAATGATGGAGATGGTGTACAGCGCTAGTGGTTCGGCTCCGAATCTTCAGATTCCCGGCTATCGGGTCGCCGTAAAGAGTGGAACAGCGCAGGTTGCCGAGAACGGTGCCTATGGCAGCAACGTAGTGATTTCCTATGCGGGGCTCGCCCCAGCAGATGACCCTGAGTACATAGTGATCGCGACAGCCGGGATCCCGGATAGCATATATTCCGGAGCCATTGCCTCGACTTTCCGCGACATCATGGCCCAAACGCTCACCACCTACCGTGTTACCCCGTCAAACACTTCGGGACCGGATCTGCCGCTGCGTTGGTGAGCTTCCCCCGCGTCACCTACCCCTGGAGCACATCACGTGATCGAACTGAGCATTGCCGAGATTGCCACCGCCGTTGGCGGAGAACTCCGTGATGGCAGCGACGGTCAGCAACGCCTCCCCGCGAGCAGCGTGCAAACTGACTCCCGGCTCAGCACTGCAGGCTCCATCTTCTTTGCTCTGCGCGGCGAAAGCACTGATGGTCACCTCTTCGCGGCCACCGCAGTAGCGAATGGCGCAACGCTCGTTGTCGCCGAACGACTACTCGATCTTGACGTTCCGCAGATCATTGTTGCCGACGGGGTAATCGCTCTCCAAGCTCTCGCGCGCGCAGTCGTTGCTTCCGTCCGAAGCAAGGGTCATCTCAAAGTTGTCGCGGTGACCGGTTCCAACGGTAAAACGACGACGAAGAACATGCTGCGCGCGATTCTGGAGCACGAGGGTGAAACTGTTGCGCCTCAGGGCTCGTTCAACAACGATGTCGGTGCGCCCATCACCATGCTCAACGTCACTGATTCCACTCAATTTCTCGTTGTTGAGATGGGAGCAGACGGCCTTGGCGACATCACGCGCCTTCAGTCGATTGTCATGCCCGACGTCGGCATCGTCCTGATGGTGGGTCTGGCCCACATCGGCAAATTCGGGGATGCCGCAGTCACGGCCCGAGCAAAGTCCGAGATGGTCTCCCATCTGCCTTCGTCCGCGACTGCCGTCTTGAACAACGACGACGGTCGCGTCAAAGCTATGGCGCAGCAGACGGAGGCTAACGTCACCCTGTTCGGGCTCGACTCGAGTGCTGAGGTGTGGGCTGACGACATTCAGGCTACGGTCCACGGAACCGCGTTTGAGTTGCACGTCGGAGGCGCGACGATTCCCGTGCAGTTGCGTATCCTCGGCGAACACCATGTCACGAACGCTCTGGCGGCGATTTCGGCAGCACGCGCTCTGGGCATCGATCCCGCGCGCGCGGTCGCGGCGCTCGAATCCATCGAGCGCGCCGAACGTTGGCGGATGGAGCTGTTGGAGGCTCCCGGCGGCATCACCGTCATCAATGATGCCTACAATGCGAGCCCTGACTCGATGGCGGCTGCACTCAAGACGCTTGTTCAGATCGTTGGACCCGAAAATCGCTCCGTTGCGGTGCTGGGTGAGCTTGCTGAGCTCGGCGACTATGCGAACGACGAGCATGACCGTATCGGTCGGCTGATCGTGCGATTGAACGTGCAGAAGCTCATTGTGGTCGGGCACGAAGCGCGCCACATCCACAATGCAGCGGGTCTTGAAGGTTCGTGGGATGGAGAGTCGGTCCTCGTGGATAGCGTCGAAGAGGCATACGCTGTGCTGCGTGAAGAACTGCGAGAGGGCGACGTCGTGCTAGTGAAATCGTCGAACTCTGCTGGCTTGCGGCACCTGGGTGACCGGATCGCCGGGGTGACCGCATGATCGCGCTTCTCGTTGCAGCGGGCTTCTCCCTTTTCTTCACGCTGCTGCTCACGCCGCTTTTCATCAAGCTCTTTGTGCGCCTCAAGTGGGGCCAATTCATTCGTGACGACGGTCCCGAGAGCCATCACACCAAGCGTGGCACCCCGACAATGGGCGGAATCGTCTTCATTCTGGGCGCGACGATCGGTTATTTCGTCGGACACTGGGTCGCCAGCGAGGACGTGACACTGTCGGGCCTCCTGGTTATTTACCTCATGGTTGGCCTTGGCATCATCGGCTTTATCGATGACTTCATGAAGACTCGCAAGCAGCGCAGTCTCGGCCTTGGCGGTTGGTCGAAGGTCGCTGGGCAGGTCATCGTCGCCGCAGGTTTTGCTGCTCTCGCTCTCAACTTCCCCGATCCTGGCGGACTCACACCAGCATCATCGATGATCTCGGGACTTCGCGACATCAGCTGGCTCGACCTCGCCACTTTTGGTGTGGTTACCGGCGCGATTCTCTTTGCGATTTGGGTGACTCTCATCATCGTCAGCACGTCTAACGGTGTGAATGTGGCCGACGGTCTTGACGGTCTCGCGACCGGCTCAGCGATCTTCGCGATCGCGTCGTACATTGTCATCGGTTTCTGGCAGAACAATCAGTCGTGCAGCAACCCCACCATTGATCGCGAAGTGCTGTACAAGTGCTACGAAGTCCGCGACCCGCTCGACCTCGCGATCATCGCTGCCGCGATCGTTGGTGCTCTCATCGGCTTCCTCTGGTGGAACACGTCACCGGCACAGGTCTTCATGGGCGACACCGGTTCACTTGGCCTTGGTGGCGCGCTTGCTGCTCTCGCAATCATGAGCCGCACCGAGCTGCTGCTCATCCTGATCGGTGGACTCTTCCTTATCGTCACCGGTTCCGTGATTCTGCAACGGGCTTACTTCAAGATCACCGGCGGTAGGCGTATTTTCCTCATGAGCCCGCTGCATCATCACTTCGAGCTCAAAGGCTGGGCAGAAGTCACTGTTGTGGTGCGTTTCTGGCTTATTGCGGCGCTCTTCGTCGCGGCCGGCGTCGGAACCTTCTATCTCGAATGGATCAATCAGTAGTCGTGCGCGATCTCACCTCACTCACCAGCTGGAACTCGGCCTGGAGCGAACTGAGCGTCGCGGTCCTCGGGCTGGGTGCAACCGGCTTCTCGGCGGCTGACACCCTCACCGAACTCAAGGCTCGCGTGCTGGTGGTCGCAGACGCCGCATCCGCGAACCGCGTTGAAATGACGCAGGTCATCGGTGCCGAGCTGGCACTTGGCGGAAGCGCCGACGAACAACTGGCCGCGCTCACCGCTCACGCCCCGGACGTCGTCATCGTGTCACCTGGCTATCCGCTCGATCACGTTCTCGTGGAGTGGTGCCGCACAAACGCTGTGCCGATGTGGACCGAAATTGAGCTCGCTTGGCGTCTGCGCGACAAAACAGGCACGCCTGCCGAATGGATCGCCATCACAGGCACCAACGGCAAAACGACCACGGCTCAGCTGACCGCCCACATTCTGACAACGGCAGGCTTCCGAGCTGGTGCAGTCGGCAATATTGGGATCCCGGTACTTGACGCTATTCGTTACCCCGATGGCTTTGACTTTCTCGTCGTTGAGCTCTCGAGTTTTCAACTTCATGGGATGCCGCGAGAGGGCGCTGGTGCGATCTCACCGCTCGCCAGTGTCTGTCTCAATTTTGCCGACGACCACCTCGATTGGCACGGTTCTCGCGACGCGTATGCGCACGCGAAAGCGACTGTGTACGCCAACACGAAGATTGCCGCTGTTTACAATCGTGCGGTGCCCGAGACGCTCGCCATGGTCGAAAATGCTGAAGTGGTCGAGGGATGCCGGGCGATCGGTTTTGGACTCGATACGCCGGGTCCCAGCGATTTCGGGATTGTGAGCGACTTGCTCGCTGACCGCGCGTTCGGCGATGACCGCCACAACGCTGCCCTCGAACTTTTCACGCTTGATGAGCTGCGCCAGCGCAACCTTGCGGCGCCTCACATGGTCGCCAATATTCTCGCGGCGAGTGCACTCACTCGAGCCGCTGGCGTAAGCATCGACGCAGTGCGTGAGGGAGTAGCTAGTTTCGAAATTGATGGCCACCGTAATCAGGTTGTGCTCGTCAGCGGGGGAGTGACGTGGATCAACGATTCCAAGGCCACTAATTCGCACGCCGCGAGTGCATCGCTTTCCGCGGCCGACCCTGTGGTGTGGATTCTGGGCGGCCTCCTCAAGGGCATTGATGTCGCACCGTTGATCGCAAAACATGCACCGAGGCTCAAGGCAGCAATTGTCATTGGTAACGACAGGCTGGCAATACAGGCCGCATTCCAGCGACACGCGCCCCAGATTCCGGTCTTCGAGGTTGACTCGACTGACACTGATCACGTGATGCCCCGTGCTGTCGAGATGGCGCACGGAATCGCTGCCGAAGGCGACACCGTCTTGTTGGCGCCAGCGGCAGCATCCATGGATCAATTCACGAGTTACGCAGATCGCGGAGACAAGTTCGCAGCAGCAGTGCTCGAACGAGTAGGAGGGAACGACGATGACGCCTCCTCAGCGACCACACCGACCCCAGCGGCCGAGTAGCGGGCCGACCAACGGGCCGAAAGCCTCGCAACCTGACGCCGCATCCGCGGACGCATCTCCGAAGCAGCAGGAGCCTGTCGCGGCTCGCGTGCCGGTCAAACGCATTTTCTCGGGAGAATCGAGCAACTTTTTCCTGCTCTTGGGAACAACGCTCTTCCTCGTAATCTTTGGGCTCGTGATGGTGCTCTCATCGTCATCGGTGGAGTCCTACGCCGCCGATCAAGGATTCTTCGGCAGCTTCTTGCGTCAGGGGTTGTTCGCTCTTTTGGGCATCCCGCTGATGCTCATTGCGTCACGCGCGCCGACAAGATTCTGGAAGCGGTGGGCGTTCCCTGGGCTTGTGCTTGGCGCGGTCTTGCAGCTTCTCGTCTTCGTCCCCGGTATCGGTTTGGAGTACGGAGGTAACCGAAACTGGATTCAAATCGGATCGTTCAGCGCACAACCGTCTGAGTTCGTGAAGGTCGCCGTGATCATCTGGGTGGCCTGGGTGCTCTCGACCAAGCAAGACGTGCTGAGTGAGTGGCGTCAGGTAGTGCTGCCTGTTGTGCCGGTTGCCGGCGCCGCTATCGGGTTCGTGCTTATCGGTAATGACTTGGGAACAGCATCCATCATGCTTCTCATCGTCTTCGCGTGCCTTTTCTTCGCCGGTGTGCGGCTGAAGTTCCTGTCGATCGGTGTCCTTGCCGTTGTTGTCGGGGCGCTGCTGTTCGCCACCACTAGTAGTTCTCGTACCTCGCGCATTGATATCTGGTTGAACGGATGCACCGAGCTCGACTATCAGGATTCGTGCTGGCAAATCGATCACGCGAATTGGGCTCTCGCCGGCGGCGGTCTCTTTGGCCGCGGGCTTGGCAACTCGGTTGCCAAGCGCGGATGGCTGCCTCACGCCGACAACGACTATATTTTCGCGATCATCGGCGAGGAACTCGGGCTTATTGGCGCGATCGTCGTTCTGCTGTTGTTCGTCGTGTTGGCAGTTGCCTTTATCCGCATCATCCGCACCACCAACGACAGCTTCGTTCGCATCGCGACCGCGGGCGTTATGGTGTGGACGGTCGGCCAGGCGTTCGTGAATTTTGCGGTGGTGCTGGGAGTTCTTCCCGTTCTTGGAGTTCCGTTGCCCTTGATATCCACGGGTGGCTCTGCGCTCATCGCGACGCTGCTGGCTATCGGAATTGTGCTGTCGTTCGCGAGGTCTGACCACAAGGCGGCCTCCGCTGCGCCTCGGCCTTCGGGGCCGGCGAGTGCTCCTACGGCGGCCCCGAGTGCCGCGACCCCCGCTGCTGCTCCTGCTCAAACTGCAGCCGACCGTTCCCGCATGCTGGCGGCTAATCGAGCACGAGGACGCCGATGACTACTTACCTCCTTGCCGGTGGGGGTACCGCCGGCCACGTTAATCCTTTGCTCGCAGTAGCCGAACGGATTCGCCTGCGCGAACCCGACTCTGAGGTGTTGATTCTGGGCACGAAGGAGGGGCTAGAGGCCCGCTTGGTCCCGGCCCGCGGCTTTGAGCTTCTCACGATCGCGAAGCTTCCGTTTCCGCGTCGGCCAAACCGCGCTGCACTAAAGTTTCCGGCTCGGCTGCGCGCCACTATTGACGAGGTCGTCTCGATCATTGCCGAGCGCGGCGTGGATGTGGTCGTCGGGTTCGGCGGCTACGTTGCGGCACCGGCCTACTTGGGTGCGCGCAAGGCGGGGGTTCCCCTCGTCATCCATGAGGCCAATAGCCGCCCGGGCATCGCGAACCGTCTCGGCTCTTTCTTTACGAAGTTTGTGGGCACAGCCTTCGACCGCACTCCGATTCGTGGCGGCGTAGTCGTCGGTATGCCCTTGCGTGCCGAAATTGAGAACCTCGACCGCTTTGCGGCGCGCACCGAGGCGGATGCCTTTTTCGGCCTTGATCCCAAGAAGCCAACCCTCCTGGTGACGGGTGGTTCCTCGGGAGCGAAACGCATCAACGACACTATTTCCGCGTCGATCACGCGCATTTTGGGCGCGGGCTGGCAAGTGCTTCACATTACGGGGGAGTACCGAGACGCTGTCGATGATCAGCAACTCCCCGGCTACATCGTGGTCAAATACTGCGACCGCATGGAGCTCGCCCTCGCGGCGGCCGATCTTGCGATTGCGCGGGCGGGCACATCAACTGTCGCCGAACTCACCGGGCTCGGCGTCCCCGCGATTTACGTTCCGTACCCTGTCGGCAATGGCGAGCAGAAATACAACGCTCGTACAGCAGTAGAGGCCGGAGCCGCAGTGCTCGTCACGGATTCCCGATTCGTGCCCCAATGGGTCAGTTCCGAACTCGTTCCGATGCTGCGCAAACGTGCCCTTATTGCGGACATGGCTGCCCGCGCCTCGAGCGTTGGTTCCCTCGACGGAACCGACCGGATGCTTGAACTCGTCGATCTGGCCCTCGGCCGCGATCTACCATTGACATCATGATCTTTCCCGACTTGTCTATGCCGTTGCCCGGACCATTGCGTTCGGCGCACTTCGTTGGTGTCGGTGGCGCGGGTATGAGCGGCATCGCCCAGATGTTTTTGGATGCCGGAATTACGGTCACCGGTTCTGACAAGGCCGCGAACGCAAACACCGCATCGCTGAACGCAGCGGGTGCAACGATCTCGATCGGCCACGACGCCGCTCACCTCGGTGAAGCGGAAGCGCTGGTGTACACGGGCGCGCTCTGGCCCGATAACCCCGAGTACCTCGCTGCGCTTGAGCGTGGCATTCCTGTACTCCACCGCTCTCAAGCTCTCGCGTGGCTCGTGGGCTCGACTCGTCTGGTTGCCGTCGCGGGCGCCCACGGCAAGACAACGTCGACAGGAATGATCATCACCGCGCTGCGCGAACTGGGCACGTCTCCGAGCTTTGTGAACGGCGGCGTAATTCAGGGCTTGGGCACTAGTTCGGGCTCAGGAACCGATGATTTGTTTGTGGTCGAAGCAGATGAGTCTGATGGCTCCTTTTTGCTCTATTCCACCGCTGTCGCCCTGATCACCAACGTCGATGCGGATCACCTCGACCACTACGGCTCCCACGAGGCCTTCGATGACGCTTTCGTAGAGTTTGCGTCGCGGGCTACTGAAGCCGTCGTCGTTTCCAGCGATGATGCTGGCGCAATTCGGGTGACCAAACGACTCACGCACGACAACGTGGTGACGTTTGGTGAAGCGGATGACGCGACCGTGCGCATCCATTCCGTCACGTCTCTCGGGCCCGTGGCATTCACCGTCGTTGTCGACGGTCGCGAAGAGCGGGTGCAACTCGCTGTTCCTGGGCACCACAACGCTCTCAACGCTGCAGGCGCGATTGCGGTACTGATCGGGCTTGGTCACGAACTGGGAGCCGCCATTGATTCGGTTTCCACTTTTGCGGGCACGCAGCGCCGTTTCGAGCTGCATGCTGTCGTCGACGGAGTGAGCGTGTACGACGACTACGCTCATCACCCCACCGAGGTCGAAGCAGCACTCAGCGGCGCCCGCAGTGTGTTGGGCAACGGCCGGCTGATCGCTGTGCACCAACCGCATCTCTTTAGTCGCACCCGCGACATGGCACCTGAATTTGCCGAGGTTTACGAACGCTTGGCAGACCACACCGTTGTTCTCGGAGTGTTCGGTGCGCGTGAGGACCCGATTCCTGGTGTCACCGGAGAACTCGTCTCGTCTGGTTTCGTTGATCCTTCGCGGGTTGATTACCAGCCCGACTGGGAGTTGGCGGCGCAACGTGTCGCTGAGATTGCTCAGGAGGGTGACATCGTCATGACCCTGAGCTGTGGTGATGTTTATCGCATCATCCCGCAGCTTGTCGCAGCGATCGATCGTTATCCCGTTGTCGAGGCATCCGAGACGGTCGCAGATCAGGTGCCGAGTGAAGAGGCCTGAAGGGTTCGATAAGTCTGCTGCCCAGCCGGATCCGCCTCCGGCTAAGTCTCGCCGAAAGCGTTCGCCGCAGCCGGCGAAAGACGCCACATCCGCACGCACGCCGAAGCCCGGGCCATCCGTAGCGAAGCCGGAAGCGAAGCCCACAGCGGCGCCGAAGCCCGCGGCCGACCCGCGTCCGCGCCCCACAAAGCAGCGCAGAGAACCCAATCCTGAAGTTCACGCGAAGCGACAGCTTCGTCGTGCTGCGCGGGCTCGCAAGCGTGCAGAAAAAGCGGAGCTTCGCCGGTTTACGCGTCGCGCACGCACGCGTAAGTTTGTGTGGCTCTCGGTTTCTGGGCTCGTCGCCGTGTTGCTCGCCCTCATCGCGGTCGCTGTGTTCTCGCCGATTCTGGCGTTGCGCACGGTAGTTGTTGACGGAACGAACCGCATCGATCCCGCTGAGGTTCAAGCTGCCGTGGAGACCCAACAGGGAACGCCGCTCGCGCTCCTAGACTTTGATGCCATCAACGAAGAACTGTCGGTCTTCCCGTTGATCCGCAGTTATGTCACCGAAATTGTGCCGCCCGATACTTTGCTCGTGCACATTGTTGAACGCGAACCGATTGGGTCAGTGAAGATCAACGGAGTGTTCACGTTGCTCGATCCCGCTGGAATCACCATCCAGGAATCAGCAGAACGGATCCCCGGAGTGCCGCTGATCGATATTGGGGGAGCGGATGTCTCGAGTTCTGCCTTTACCGCGGCGACGGAGGTTTTGTTATCTCTGCCAACGGAGCTTCGAGCGCGGGTCGAAAGCGTTTCTGCGACCACCAAGGATGACGTGTCCTTTGTGTTGACCGGGGTAGGTCAGCGTGTGGTGTGGGGCAGCGCTAGCGATTCGGACGAAAAGGCAGCTTTGCTCGAAGCACTCATCTCTACTCGATCGTCGGATGAAGCGGGCGAGTTCGACGTGTCGGCTCCCAGCAATGGCATTTTCCGTCCCAGCTAGCCCTTCGCGAGCGCTGAGCGTGCGGCAAGGCCGCTAATTGCCAGAACACTTTCCGACACGCGGCCAGTTGTGCATCCGTGTGGGGTGCTGTCCGCATACTCTCAACAAAAGAAATACATACTGAGCATAACTTTAAACCTCAAGTCGAGGTTGATAGTTTCCAGTGGAGGCCGAAAAGTGACATCAAACCAGAACTACCTCGCAGTCATCAAGGTAGTCGGCATCGGTGGCGGTGGCGTGAACGCTGTCAACCGGATGATCGAGCTCGGCCTGCGAGGCGTCGAGTTTATTGCGATCAATACCGACGCCCAGGCGCTGCTCATGAGCGATGCAGACGTCAAGCTCGACGTCGGTCGCGAACTCACGCGCGGACTTGGAGCCGGCGCCGATCCTGAGGTTGGCCGTCGTGCTGCCGAGGATCACGCCGAAGAGATCGAAGAGGCGCTTGCGGGCGCCGACATGGTCTTTGTTACCGCAGGCGAGGGTGGTGGAACGGGCACCGGTGGTGCTCCCGTCGTCGCCCGCATCGCTAAGTCGATCGGCGCGCTCACGATTGGTGTTGTCACGAAGCCGTTCGGTTTCGAGGGCAAGCGTCGTTCGTCTCAGGCAGAGATCGGTGTAGAGACCCTCAAGAACGAGGTCGACACCCTGATCGTCGTTCCCAACGACCGCCTCCTTGAGATCAGCGACCGCGGCATCAGCATGCTCGAAGCATTCTCGACCGCCGATCAGGTTCTGCTTGCTGGCGTTCAAGGCATTACCGACCTCATCACGACCCCGGGTCTGATCAACCTCGACTTCGCCGACGTCAAGTCGGTCATGCAGGGTGCCGGTTCTGCACTGATGGGTATTGGCTCATCACGCGGGGCCGACCGGGCGATAAAAGCAGCAGAACTTGCTGTGGCGTCACCGTTGCTCGAAGCCAGCATTGACGGAGCGCACGGCGTGCTGCTCTCGATTCAGGGCGGATCAAACCTCGGTATCTTCGAAATCAACGATGCCGCTCGTCTGGTTCAAGAAGCCGTTCACCGTGAGGCCAACATCATCTTTGGTGCCGTCATCGACGACACTCTGGGCGACGAGGTTCGCGTCACCGTCATTGCCGCTGGCTTCGACGGGGGAGAGCCCTCGGCTAAGCCTGTTGAGGGTCGCCGCACCAACTACGTTGTTCCCGAGCCCCCGGCCGAGCACATCGCAGCTGACGAGAAGGCTCCGAGCAAGGAAGCCGATTGGAAGTCGCAGCCGAGTGCAGTTCCCGCGACACCGATCGATCGCAGTTTCGATGATGACGACGAGAACGACAACGATCTCGACGTTCCTGACTTCCTGAAGTAGTCGCAATGGTCGACCTGACTCCGTTAGGCGAACGACTCGCAGTGGTCGACGACACGATCGCGGATGCCGCACGCGCGGCATCCCGCGATCTGTCGTCAATCACGCGCATCGTCATCACCAAGTTCCATCCGGCGAGCCTCGTCCGAGAGCTGCACGGATTGGGCGTTCGTGACATTGGCGAGAATCGTCATCAGGAAGCGCAACCGAAGGCGGCCGAGTTGGCTGACCTCGATTTGCGGTGGAACTTTGTCGGTCAGTTGCAAAGCAAGAAAGCACGCCAGGTGCGGGCCTATTGTCAGGCGGTGCACTCCGTAGATCGTGATTCATTGATCACCGCGCTGGCCAACGACGACGCTGACGCTGCGCTTGATGTGTTCGTTCAAGTCAACCTCACCGATGATTCCGGTCGCGGTGGCGTAGTGCCCGTTGAGCTGGAAGCCTTCGCCGACCGCGTCGCTGCCGCGTCAGGGCTGCGGCTGCGCGGCCTCATGGGCGTTGCGCCGCTCGACGGCGACCCAAGGCCTGCCTTCGCCGCTCTGCGGGCGTTGTCCGAGCGCGTGCAGCTGAACCATCCCGAGGCTGCAGCGTTGTCTATGGGCATGTCAGGAGACTTCGCCGAGGCTATTGCCGAAGGCGCGACACACCTACGAATTGGCACGGCAATCACGGGAAAACGACCCGACCATGGTTAATCTCGAAGCAGAAGCTTCACCATTCGGAGGATTATCATGGCCAACCCACTGCGCAAGACAATGGTCTACCTCGGCCTCGCCGATGAGGACTACGAGTACGAGCAGGGACCAGCCACGCCGGCTGCTCCTGTTGCAGCAGCACCCGCACCAGCGAGTTCTAACCGTGCCCCGGTTACTCCGTTGCGTCGCGCTGCACCCAGCACTGCGGAGGCAGAGATGAACGAGATTTTGACGGTGCACCCGCGCCAGTACAAGGATGCTCAGCTCATTGCTGAGAACTTCCGCGAGGGCATCCCCGTGATCATCAACCTGTCGCAGATGAGCGAGCCGGATGCTCGTCGTCTCGTGGACTTCGCCAGCGGACTCTCGCAGGGCCTCTACGGCAAGATCGAGCGCGTCACCAGCAAGGTCTTCTTGCTTTCTCCGGCACACGTTGCCGTGAGCGGCGAACAGGCTGAAGTTGAGTCTGACGTCGACGCTTCCTTCTTCGCTCAGTAGCCGCACTGCACGGCGGGTGATGTGAAGCCCGCTAATCTAGAGGGGTGAATCCCGTTTCTGTTATCGCCCTGGTGGCTTACTACGCCATCACTTTGTTCATGTTCGCGATGTGGGCTCGGTTCATTCTCGATCTCGTCGTCGTCTTCGCTAGAGGATGGCGCCCCAGCGGCATTGGACTGGTTCTTTCTGAGCTTGTGTTCACGATCACTGATCCTCCGATCAAGGCGGTTCGCAAAGTTGTCCCGATGATTCGAATCGGCAACGGAGCACTCGATCTGTCGTGGATGCTGGTCATGCTCGTATGCATCATCCTTACCTCCATTTTGCGGGGCTTTTAGAACTAGCCGCGACAGATGTACTCTTATCGGAGAGCATGCGGCAACTAATCAGGTTTCGTTACTACGATGTGATGCGAACGTTGAACGTTGTGTATACGTTGAAAGAAAGTGTTAGAGGTGGCGGAAATGGCTTTGACTCCAGAAGACGTGGTCAACAAGCGGTTTGAATCAACTAAATTCCGCGAGGGATACGACCAAGATGACGTCGATGACTTCCTCGACGAGGTTGTTGTTGAATTGCGCCGTCTTAACCAAGAGAACGACGAGCTTCGTCAGCGCTTGAGCGCTGCAGAGGCTCGCGCAACTGAACTTCAGCAGAACGCGAGTAGCGCTCCTGCTGCCGCTGCTCCTGCCGCGATTGCCGCTCCGGCGCCCGCTGCAATTGAAAGCGCGCCCGCTCCTGCTGCACCCGCCGCCATCGAGCCGGCGTCGTCGGTTCTCGACGACGCTAGTAGCACCAACAATCTTCTTCAGCTCGCGCGTCGCTTGCACGAAGAGCACGTCCGCGAAGGCGTTCAGAAGCGCGACGCTCTTATCGCTGAGGGTCAGGCATCCGCTGCCGAGATTCTCGCTGAGGGCAAGGCATCTGCCGCCGAAGTTGTGGCTGCAAGCAAGGCAACAGCCGCTGAGCTCGTTGCCGAGGCTGAAGCGCAGCAGCGCGAGCAGATCGGCACTCTCGAACGCGAACGTGAAGCTCTTGAGGGTCGCATCGAGTCCCTTCGCAGCTTCGAGCGTGAGTACCGCGAGAAGCTCAAGAGCTACATCGAAGGCCAGCTTCACGATCTCGATTCTTCGAGCCTCGTCACCGCTGGTGGTTCAGCAGCTCAGCAGGGCCAGGCTCCGGCATCGCAGCCTTCTGGTCACTTGACTCCGGAAGACTTCGCTGCGCCTCAGTCGGCACAGCAGCCTCCCGCCAGCTTCTCCGGATTCTCCGGTAGCTAGTTTTTCTGCAATGGCCGTCAGTCGGTCGGTGAGAGCTTAGGCTCCGCCGCCGCTGGCGGCTTTTGCTGTGTTCGCACCAATCCCAGCCGCGCTGGGGGAGTGCGGCACGTCCGTTTAAACGCATCACTATCAAGGAGCATCATGGAAACCCGAAGCTTGCCGGTTCCTGAGGGCCTTGCGGGGCAGCGCGTCGACGCAGCTCTCGCCAAACTGCTGGGTTTCTCCCGCACCTTCGCCGCTGAGGTAGCGGCGGGCGGCGGAGTGACGATGGATGGTGTTGCCGTCGGTAAGTCTGACCGCCTCGTTGACGGTTCCTGGCTCGAAGTATCGTGGGTTTCCAAGACCGAGCCTCAGATCGTCCCCGTAGTTCTTGACTCTCTTGGCATTATCTACGACGACGAGCACATTGTTGTTGTCGATAAGCCAGCCGGAGTGGCGGCGCACCCTTCAATTGGCTGGGATGGCGTTACGGTACTTGGCGCGCTAGCAGGTGCGGGTTACCGCATTTCGACCTCGGGTGCCGCAGAGCGTGCCGGAGTCGTCCACCGTCTAGATGCTGGAACAAGTGGTCTCATGGTGGTCGCGAAGTCTGAGCTGGCCTACACCGAACTCAAGCGTGCATTTCATGACCGTGAAGTCAGCAAGATCTATCACTCTGTCGTGCAGGGGCACCCCGACCCGCTCGCCGGCACCATCGATGCGCCGATCGGGCGTCATCCGGGCTCCAGCTGGAAATTTGCAGTGGTCTCGGGCGGCAAAGACTCGATTACCCACTACGAAACGTTGGAAGCGTTCCCGTCGGCCGCTCTGGTCGAGGTGCACTTAGAGACCGGGCGCACGCATCAAATCCGTGTTCATATGGCCGCGCAACGGCATCCCTGTGTCGGGGACACCATGTACGGTGCCGACCCCACGATTTCGACGCGGCTGGGACTAACGCGGCAGTGGTTACATGCCCATAAGCTCGGTTTTGCCCATCCCGCAACGGGCGAACAGGTCTCGTTCGAGTCGCCGTATCCGGCTGACCTTCAGGCAGCACTTGAGGTGCTTCGAGCCGACTAGGGCGCGTCAGTTATAGTCTCGTCGGCCCGCTGGCTTAGGCTGGATTTCGAAAGAATTCGGAGTGTCTTTGGCTGCCAATAACGACTCGTTTGTGCATTTGCACGTTCATAGTGAGTACTCGATGCTCGACGGAGCGGCTCGCGTCGGTCCGCTCTTGGATGCCGCTGTTGAGCAGGGCATGCCCGCGATCGCCATCACTGACCATGGCAACATGTTCGGCGCTTACGACTTCTGGAAACAGGCGACAGCCCGCGGCATCAAGCCCATTATCGGCACAGAGGCATACGTCACCCCTGGCACGTCGCGAAGAGATAAGACGCGGGTGCGTTGGGGCGGTAGCCACCAGACGCGTGATGACGTCGGTGGTAGTGGTGCTTACACCCACATGACATTGCTTGCCCAGAACAACGAAGGCATGCACAACCTCTTTCGGCTGTCGTCACGAGCATCTATTGAAGGTTTTTATTTCAAGCCTCGAATGGACCGCGAACTTCTGAGCGAGTACTCCAAGGGCATTACCGCCACAACCGGCTGTGTCGGTGGCGAAGTTCAGACGAAGCTCCGCCTTGGCCTGTACGACGAGGCGAAAATAGCCGCGGCTGAGTTCCAAGACATTTTCGGCAAAGAAAACTTCTTCGCTGAAATCATGGATCATGGCATCGATATCGAGCGCCGCACAATGCTCGATCTTCTGAAGCTCGCTAAAGAGCTCGATATGCCTCTGCTCGCGACGAACGACTTGCATTACACGCATGCTCACGATGCCACGGCACACGCCGCGCTCCTGTGCGTGCAGTCGGCATCAACGCTCGACGACCCGAACCGTTTCAAGTTCGATTCGAGCGAGTTTTACCTTAAAACGGCTGCTGAAATGCGGTCGCTGTTCCGCGAACATCCTGAAGCCTGCGACAACACGCTGCTTATTGCCGAACGCAGTGAGATCAGCTTCGAAGGCCGCGACCTCATGCCACGTTTCCCTGTTCCCGAAGGGGAGACCGAGGCGACCTGGTTCGAAAAAGAGGTCGCCCGTGGCATGAACAAACGGTTCAACAACGCACCGTCTGACGCGCACCTCGCCCAGGCGAAGTACGAGGTCGATGTCATTCAACAGATGGGGTTTCCCGGCTACTTCTTGGTGGTCGCAGACTTCATCGAATGGGCAAAGTCCCAGGGCATCCGCGTCGGACCAGGGCGTGGATCCGCCGCCGGCTCGATGGCGTCCTATGCCGTGGGCATCACAGAACTTGACCCTCTTGCGCACGGGCTAATCTTCGAGCGCTTCCTCAATCCCGAGCGTGTGTCGATGCCCGACGTCGACGTCGACTTTGACGACCGGCGCCGCGGCGAAGTCATCCGCTATGTCACCGACAAGTATGGTGACGACCGGGTTGCGCAGATCGTTACCTACGGAACGATTAAAGCCAAGCAAGCTCTTAAAGACTCCGCTCGCGTGCTCGGAATGCCGTACTCGGTCGGTGAGAAGCTGACGAAGGCGATGCCTCCCGCCATCATGGGAAAGGATATTTCCCTCGGCGATGTGCGCAATAAAGATGCGGCACGGTACAAAGAAGCCGCCGACATCCGGGGCATTCTCGATACGGACCATGAAGCGGCGAAGGTCTTCGAAACCGCTGTTGGCCTCGAGGGACTCAAGCGCCAGTGGGGCGTGCACGCCGCCGGCGTTGTGCTGTCTGCAGAGCCATTGCTCGATGTGCTTCCCATCATGCGTCGTGAAGATGACGGCGCTATCATTACCCAGTTTGATCAGCCGCCGTTGGAGAGCCTCGGCCTGATCAAGATGGACTTCTTGGGTCTTCGTAACCTCACGGTGATCGAAGATGCTCTCAAAATGATCGCCGCCAATACTGGTTCACCCTTGATCATTGAAGACCTCGATCTCGATGCCGACCAGAAGACGTACGATTTGCTGGCGCGAGGCGACACTCTAGGGGTGTTCCAGCTTGATGGCGGCCCCATGCGAGCGCTGCTCAAGCAGCTGAAACCCACCAACTTCGAAGACATCTCGGCTGTAATCGCGCTGTACCGCCCGGGTCCTATGGGCATGAACTCCCACACCAAGTACGCGCTGCGTAAGAACGGCTTGGAAGGGATCGATGCGATCCACCCCGAGCTTGAAGAGCCGCTGAAAGAAATTCTCGGCACGACCTTCGGCCTCATCGTGTACCAAGAGCAAGTGATGTCTGTGGCGCAAAAGGTCGCAGGCTTCACTCTGGGTCAAGCCGACGTTTTGCGTCGCGCAATGGGTAAGAAGAAGAAGGAAGAACTCGACAAGCAGTTCATCGGCTTCGAAACCGGAATGCTCGACAACGGCTTCAGTAAAGAGGCCGTAAAGGTCCTCTGGGAAACCCTGATGCCCTTTGCCGACTACGCCTTCAACAAGGCGCACAGCGCCGGCTATGGCGTGCTCAGCTACTGGACGGCGTATCTCAAGGCGAACTATCCCGCCGAATACATGGCAGCGCTGTTGACGAGTGTTGGTGACTCCAAAGACAAGCTGGGCATGTACCTGAGCGAGTGCCGCCGCATGGGCATCAAGGTTCTGGCGCCAGACGTTAACGAGTCGACGGTGAACTTCACCGCTGTGGCTGGCGACATCCGATTCGGTCTCGGAGCAGTGCGCAACGTGGGCGCTGCGGTTGTGGAGCAAATCGTTCGAGCGCGCACTGAAAAGGAGCGCTTCGAATCGTTCCACGATTTCTTGCGGAAGGTATCGATCCAAGTCGCCAACAAGCGCACGGTCGAGTCTCTGATCAAGTCGGGAGCCTTCGATTCGCTCGGGGCGACCCGTCGTGGCCTGTTGGAGATTCACGAAGACGCGTGCGATTCAGCCGTCAGCCTCAAACGAAACGAAGCCAACGGTCAAGTAGACCTCTTCGGCGGAATCTTCGATTTCAACGAAGACGAGGATGGCGTTCCCGAGCGGCCGGAGTGGTCGAAGCGCGACAAGCTCGCGTTTGAGCGCGAAATGCTTGGCCTGTATGTTTCTGATCACCCGCTATCGGGTCTTGAGATTCAGCTGGCGAAGCATCAAGACTTCACCATCACTGAGGTGCTTTCGGGCGACGTGGTCGCGGATGGCGAGCATGTTTCGATCGCCGGGTTGGTGACGAGTGTGCAACATCGGGTAGCCCGCAATAGCGGTAACCAGTACGGAATCGTCACCGTCGAAGACTTCGGCGGCGAAATCGACGTCATGTTCTTGGGCAAGACCTATCAAGAATTTGCGCCCGGGCTGGTCAATGACTCCATCGTCGTGGTTCGCGGTCGCGCGAGTGCTCGCGACGATGGCATGAACCTGCACGCAGTGAGCATGTTCTCGCCCGATCTAGGTGCGAGTTTGGGTTCTGGGCCGATCGTACTGACGCTAAAAGAACAGCGAGCCACGACCGAGGTTGTTTCGGGACTTGGCGAGGTCCTCATCCGTCATTCCGGAAACATCGAGGTGCGATTACGCCTCGTGCGTGACGATGTTGCGCGGGTCTTTGAACTCCCGTATCGGGTGAAAGTTTCGGCAGATCTTTACGGAGAGTTGAAGTCGCTGCTTGGCCCAGGCTGCCTCGGCTAGGACTGCACGAAACGCGTTAGCGCTGCTCGTCGTCCGTGAGCTCGACGGGACGCATATAAGTGCGTTCGTGGTAGAGCAATGCTTCGTCTTCGGTGCCAAGGGTGCCGTGGTCGATTTCGACGACGACAACCGCATTGTTATGCACGGGATGCACTTCAATGATGTGTCCGATCGCGATCGCGGTCGCTTCCTCAAGCAGCGGGAGGCCGTGTTCGCCTGGGCTCCAGTGGTCGCCCACAAATCGCAGGTCATGATCGGCCGCCATCTTCTCGGCCAGATGACGGCTTCGCGGGCCGAGCATGTGGATAGCAACTCTGTTGCCGACGGTGATGGCAGGCCAAGAACTGGAGACTTGAGCCATGTTGAAGGTGGCTAGCGGTGGCACGGCAGCAAGCGAGGCGAGAGACGTGGCGGTGAAGCCGACAGGGTGGCCGTCGGGCGCGAGCGAAGTGATCACTGCGACGCCGGCTGCGTGTCGTCTGAAGGCGCCTTTGAAGGCGTCGATTCCGTCTGCTACTTCTGAATTTTCCATGTGCTTGCTACAACCCTAATTGGAGTAGGCGCATTCCTTGCAGATAACGAACTAGCATGGTTGAGCTATGTCGCTGAATACTATTGATCTTCGGTCCGCCGCTTTGAGTCGTGCGGAACTCACTCGTGTCATCCCTCGCGCCCAAATGGACGTGTCTGTTGCGTCTGCCGCGGCCATCCAACTGATTGAGGATGTACGCGAACACGGCGAGCAAGCGTTGCTCGATCAAGCAGAGCGCCTTGATGGGGTGCTTCCTGAGCGCGTACGAATTCACGCGGATGAGATCACTCGCGCCACGCGGGCGCTCCAACCTGCCGTACGCGAGGCTCTCGAACTCGCAATCGACCGAGTGCGCACTGCGAGCAAAGCGCAGGTGCCGCCCGCGATGATGACTCAGTTGGGCGACGGCGCCGAGATTATTCAGCGCTGGCAGCCTGTCAACCGGGTCGGTCTCTACGTTCCTGGCGGCAAGGCCGTGTACCCGTCGAGTGTGATCATGAACGTCGTTCCGGCGCAGGTCGCTGGTGTCTCTTCCGTGGCCTTGGCCTCTCCGCCTCAACGAGCGTTTGGGGGAGCAGTTCACCCGACGATCCTCGGCGCCGCCGGTCTTCTTGGCGTCGATGAGGTCTACGCGATGGGCGGTGCCGGTGCGATTGGCGCGTTTGCCTATGGCGTTCAGGAGTTGGGGCTCGACCCTGTTGACATCATCACTGGTCCGGGAAATGTCTACGTAGCGGCGGCGAAACGTGCCGTTCGTGGTGTGGTTGGCATCGATTCCGAGGCCGGCCCTACCGAGATTTTGATTATCGCTGATGGTTCTGCTGATCCGCGCCTCGTTGCTGCCGACTTGCTGAGTCAAGCAGAGCACGATGAACTTGCGGCCGCCGTGCTTGTTACAGACTCAGAAGAACTTGCGGATGCCGTTCGCACGCACCTGGCCGAGCAGCTTGCCGTGACGCCGCACTCCGTTCGCGCGAGCGCCGCTCTCGACGGCCAGCAATCAGCGATCGTCCTCGTGAGCGATATGGCAGCCGCTGCCGCGCTCAGCAATGCGTATGGCCCGGAGCACCTCGAGATTCAGACGGAAGAGTCTGGTGCCGTGCTCGACATGATCGATAACGCCGGAGCAATTTTCTTGGGTGATCAGTCACCCGTGAGCTTGGGGGACTACCTCGCTGGCTCAAATCACGTGCTTCCTACAGGCGGTCAATCTCGCTTCTCTTCCGGGCTCGGGGCGTATACCTTCCTTCGCCCGCAGCAGATCATTCGCTACAGCCACGACGCTCTCCGCGAGCTGGAGCCGCACATTGCGGCGTTGAGTTCTGCTGAGGATCTTCCTGCCCACGGTTCGGCCGTGAGTGAACGATTCCGCGACCGCTAAGCGGGTACTCTTAAGGCACTATGTATTGCCCTTTTTGTAGGCATCCTGACAGCAGGGTTGTTGATTCGCGCACCAGCGATGATGGTCTTTCGATCCGTCGTCGTCGGCAGTGCCCCGAGTGCGGTCGCCGTTTCTCGACCACCGAGACCGCTTCGTTGAACGTCATCAAACGCAACGGTGTTGTCGAGTCCTTTAGCCGCGAGAAGATCGTGAGCGGCGTGCGCAAGGCGTGCCAGGGGCGCCCGGTCACGGATACTGACCTCGCAGTGTTGGCGCAGAAGGTTGAAGAGGCCATTCGTGCGACAGGCGCTGCTCAGATTGATGCCAACGAGATCGGCCTAGCGATTCTTTCGCCGCTGCGCGATCTCGACGAGGTCGCCTACTTGCGTTTCGCGAGCGTTTATCAGGCGTTTGACTCGCTCGACGATTTCGATGCTGCTATTAGCCAACTGCGGTTGGATCACGGCACCGCTTCTAACTAAACCATCCGGTTTCGCTGTTTCCCGCCTTCTATCGCTGAGAGCACCGTTAGCTATGTACGACTTCTTTTTCCGCACTGTTCTCAAACGACTTGACCCTGAGTTTGCTCATTCGCTGGCCTTTTCGGTGATCAAGGTGCTTCCGGTGATTGGTGTGGGCACGCTACTGCAGCGTCCGGTGGATCCTGCGCTTCAGGTGAAAGCTCTGGGGCTGACCTTTGATTCACCGTTCGGTGTCGCAGCAGGCTTCGATAAGTCGGGTTCCGGCATCCACGGGCTCGGACAATTGGGCTTCAGCCATGTTGAAGTCGGCACGATTACGGCGTTACCGCAGCCTGGCAACCCCAAGCCGCGGTTGTTTCGGCTTGTTGCCGACCGCGGAGTTATCAACCGCATGGGCTTCAATAATGCGGGGGCGTCCAAAGCCTCGATGGTGATTGAGCGCGCTCGTAAACGCCCGGGGCGTCCGATCATCGGCATCAACATCGGCAAGTCGCGAGTTGTTGCCGTCGAGGACGCCGTTGCGGACTACCTCTCGAGCACTCGTGCCCTCGCGCCGCTCGCAGACTACTTAGTGGTGAACGTCAGTTCCCCCAATACTCCGGGGCTACGTGGCCTTCAGGAGATCGACAAGCTCAAGCCGCTGTTGGTTGCGGTCAAGTCGGCTGCTGGCCAGACTCCCGTGCTGGTCAAGATTGCCCCTGATGTTTCGGATGACGAGGCTCGGGCCATTGCTCAGCTTGCGGTCGACGAACTCGACGGCATCATCGCCACGAACACGACCCTGTCGCGTGAGGGCCTTGCGACCCCTGTCGACGTCGTTGAGGCCGCCGGAGCCGGGGGAGTGTCGGGCAAGCCTGTCGCTGCTCGCTCGCTCGAGCTTTTGCGCGTAATTCGCGCCGTTGTTCCCGCCGATTTCTGTGTGATTTCAGTGGGCGGCGTCGAAACGGCTGCGGATGTCGCTGAGCGTCTCCGCGAGGGAGCGACGCTCGTTCAGGGCTACACAGGCTTCATTTATCGCGGCCCGTTGTGGGCGCGCTCAATCAATCGCGGTCTCTCGAAACTGTTTCGCGCAGAGAACGCTGCATAGCCGATTCCCTAAGGAACCGGCCGGCGTCGTGACTAGCTCGGGAACTGGCCGCGCTTCACCTGAGGCTTCGGCAAACGCATGATGCGCAGCTGAAGCGAACGCATCGCAGCGTACCAGCGCACGCGCTCGGCGCGAGACTCACCAAATTTGGCGTTGATCAGTTTGCGCAAGCGCAGTCCGAGTAGAACGGCGTCGATTGCGGCGATGATGAAGAAGCCCCACAGGAAGAGCAAGCCGAGGGCTTGAATCGTGGGGTCGTTGATGAACGTGAGGATAATCACGGCGAACATCACGGGGACAAGCAACTCGCCCACGTTAAAGCGCGCGTCTACGTAGTCGCGCACGAAACGCTTCTGCGGACCGCGGTCGCGGATCGGCAGGTATTTTTCTTCACCGTTCGCCATACCTACGCGAGCTCGTTCGCGTTCGACCTGCATTTGGGCCCGAGCCGTACGCTTAGCTTCTTTGCGGTCGTTGGAGACCAGCGGGCGAAGGTTTGCGGCCTCACGTTCTTTGCGCGTGGGGGTGGGACGTCCTTTGCCGGAACTGACGCTGTCGTTCGCGTCGGAGTTCTCAGGATTGGGAGTGTTTTCGGTCGAAGATGTTTTTGCCACGGGGTTCCTTGCGTTGGTGTCAATCTAAGATTACTCGTATGACTCACACGCCGCAGCCGACGTCAGCGTCGACGACTCCCGATCCTTTGCTCGTTGCTCTAACTGAGGCTGTTGATGGCGCTTTACCGGCCACGATTGCGGAGTTGTCAACGTTGGTTCGCATCCCTTCAGTGTCATGGGATGGCTTCGATGCAGATCAGGTCGCTCGCAGTGCTGAAGCTGCGCGAGCGTTGATCGACGGCATTGGAATTTTCGACACCGTTGAGCTGGCTCAGGCGCCGATCGATGGCGACACGCTCGGGCATCCGGCTGTGCTTGCTACGCGCAAGGCGAAGAACGGAAAGCCCACCATTCTCTTGTATGCGCACCACGATGTGCAGCCTCCCGGTCAGGATGCCGATTGGGATTCGCCTCCCTTCGAGCCGACAGTGCGCGGTGATCGTCTCTACGGTCGCGGCGCGGCTGATGACAAGGCGGGGATCATGGCGCATGTTGCGGCGATCCGCGCTTTCGTCGACACCGTTGGGCCCGACTTTGATCTCGGCCTTGTTGCTTTCTTCGAGGGCGAAGAGGAGTTCGGTTCGCGGTCGTTTGCTAACTTCATCGTCGAGAACCGCGACAAGCTCGCGGCTGATGTGATCGTGGTTGCTGACTCCGACAATTGGGATGTGAACACGCCGTCGCTCACGGTCGGCCTCCGTGGCAACGTGACCTTCAAGCTGAAGGTGTCCACGTTGGCGCACGCCTCTCACTCGGGAATGTTCGGGGGAGCGGTTCCGGATGCGATGCTTGCGACCATCAAACTGCTGGCGACCCTTCACGACGAGAACGGTGCTGTCGCTGTTCAGGGGTTGACGAGTCGTGAATCCGAGACTCCGGAGTTCAGTGAAGAAAAACTTCGTCACGAGGCAGGGTTGCTTGAGGGCGTCACCTCAGTGGGTTCGGGAAGTGTGCTGAGTCGATTGTGGGACAAGCCGGCCATCACTGTTACCGGGATCGATGCGCCTAGCGTCCAGAACGCGTCAAACACGTTGGTGCCCACTGTCACAGTCAAGGTGAGTGCACGAATTGCCCCTGGACAGGATGCGGATGACGCGTTCGAAGCGCTTCGCAGCCACCTCGAATCCCACGCGCCCTTCGGTGCGCATCTCGAAATTTCCGACGTCGACACGGGTAGCCCTTTCCTCGTCGATACGAGCGGGTGGGCTGTAGACGTCGTGAAGTCAGCCATGCGCGAGGCGTGGGGAAACGAACCGCTTGAGACTGGAATTGGCGGCTCTATTCCGTTCATTTCGGATCTTGTCGAAGTTTTTCCTGAAGCCCAGATTCTTGTGACTGGAGTCGAAGATCCCGAGTCGCGGGCGCACAGCCCCAACGAGTCGCTTCACCTTGGCGTTTTCAAGCGGGCTATCCTCACGGAGGCGCTGCTGCTCGCAAAGTTGGAACGTCGGGCGTAGAATTACGTCATGACTGATTCCGCTGTTGAAACTGACACCCACGGTGTTGCACTGACTGAGGCTGCCTCGAACAAGGTTCGTAGCCTCATGTCGCAAGAGGGGCGCGATGACTTGCGTCTTCGGCTTGCCGTTCAGCCGGGCGGATGCTCGGGACTCATCTATCAGCTCTACTTCGACGAGCGCTTCCTCGACGGCGACGTGAGTCGTGACTTCGGTGAGGGTGTCGAGGTAGTCGTCGACAAAATGAGTGTTCCGTACCTCGACGGTGCGAGCATCGATTTTGAAGACACCATCGAGAAGCAGGGGTTCACTATTGACAACCCCAACGCCGAGGGCAGTTGTGCCTGTGGCGACAGTTTCCACTAATTTCATAGCAATTTTTTGAGAAGGTGCGCCGATTCGGTGCACCTTTTCGCTTGTGCGGGGCGAGCCGGTAATCACTACCCCCTCTCGCTGCATATACACTGGAAAGGTATTAGTCCGTGTTCTTCGAGAGGTCACAGGTGCGCTCTAACCGCCGAATTCGATTGGCAGCGATTCCACTCGCTCTGGTTACGATGTTGGTCCTGACCGGCTGTACTCAGGACCAGTTGCAGGGATATTTGCCAGGAAGTCCAGACACCACCAACCACACGAGTAGCGTGATTGGCCTCTGGGTCACATCGTGGATCGTTCTGCTGGTCGTTGGTGTCATCACCTGGGGCCTCATCATCTGGGCAGCGGTTGTGTACCGCCGTCGTCGCGGACAGACCGGTCTTCCGGTCCAGCTCCGTTACAACATGCCGATTGAGATCTTCTACACGGTTGTACCGCTCATCTTGGTTCTGGGCTTCTTCGCCTTCACCGCGCGTGACCAGGCGGCTATTGAAGCTGTTGAAGTTAACCCGGATGTTCAGATTGAGGTCATTGGAAAGCGCTGGGCGTGGGACTTCAACTACATTGACGAAAACGTCTACAGCCCCGGTGTTCAAGCAGACTTCAACCCGGATGGAACCATCAACGTTGACTCGTTGCCCCAACTGGTTCTCCCTGTCGACAAGAAGGTCGAGATCAAGGTTGAGGCGCGCGACGTCGCTCACTCGTTCTGGGTCGTGGACTTCTTGTACAAGAAGGACATGCTGCCAGGCAAGACCAACTACATGTACTTCATCCCCACCAAGGAAGGCACCTATCAGGGCAAGTGCGCTGAGCTGTGTGGTGAATACCACTCGCTCATGCTCTTCACTGTGAAGGTCGTCTCCGAGGCTGAGTACGAGGACTACATTGACGCCCAGCGTGCTGCTGGCTTCGAGGGTCAACTCGGTCTCGATTACAACGTCAACCAGAACTTGCCCGGCAACGGCAGCAGCGACGAGGAATAGGGCTCATGAGCGTCGAACGTAAGGGCAACGTCTTGGTGAACTGGATCACCTCGACCGACCACAAAACAATCGGGTACATGTACCTGATCACTTCTTTCTTCTACTTCCTTCTCGGCGGTGTGATGGCGCTTGTCATCCGCGCCCAGCTCTTTGAGCCGGGACTGTCGATCGTGGCAACGGGTGAGCAGTACAACCAGTTGTTCACCATGCACGGCACGATCATGTTGCTGATGTTTGCTACCCCGTTGTTTGCTGGGTTCGCGAACGTACTCATGCCGCTTCAGATCGGTGCTCCCGACGTTGCCTTCCCGCGACTGAACGCATTCGCCTACTGGCTCTACAGCTTCGGTTCGCTGATTGCTGTCGCTGGATTCCTCACCCCGCAGGGCGCGGCATCATTCGGTTGGTTCGCCTACGCACCGCTTTCCAGCACCACGTTCTCCCCGGGAATCGGTGGAAACCTCTGGGTATTCGGTCTCGCGATGAGCGGTTTCGGCACCATCTTGGGTGGCGTGAACTTCATCACGACGATCATCACGATGCGCGCTCCTGGCATGACGATGTTCCGCATGCCGATCTTCACGTGGAACACCCTCGTGACGTCGCTGCTGATTCTGATGGCGTTCCCCGTTTTGGCCGCGGCCATGTTTGGTCTCGGTGCTGACCGGGTGTTCGACGCTCATATCTATGACCCCGCCAATGGTGGAGTGCTGTTGTGGCAGCATCTCTTCTGGTTCTTCGGCCACCCCGAGGTGTACATCATTGCGCTTCCGTTCTTCGGAATCGTCTCTGAAGTATTCCCGGTCTTCAGCCGCAAGCCGATCTTCGGGTACACCACTCTGGTCTACGCAACAATCTCGATTGCTGCGCTGTCCGTAACGGTGTGGGCTCACCACATGTACGTCACGGGCTCTGTGTTGCTCCCGTTCTTCTCTCTGATGACAATGCTTATCGCAGTGCCTACAGGGGTGAAGATCTTCAACTGGGTTGGCACAATGTGGCGGGGCTCCATCACGTTCGAGACGCCCATGCTCTGGGCTATTGGCTTCCTCGTGACCTTCACTTTCGGTGGACTCACCGGTGTTATCCTCGCTAGCCCGCCGCTCGACTTCCACGTCTCTGACACGTACTTCGTTGTGGCTCACTTCCACTACGTCGTATTTGGAACCGTCGTGTTCGCCATGTTCAGCGGTTTCTACTTCTGGTGGCCCAAGTGGACCGGCAAGATGCTCAACGAGCGTCTCGGCAAGATTCACTTCTGGTTGCTTTTCATCGGCTTCCACATGACGTTCCTCATCCAGCACTGGGCCGGTGTAGTCGCGCTTCCGCGTCGTTACCGCACCTATCTTGCTGAAGATGGTGTTACGTGGATGAACCAGGTGTCAACCATCGGTGCGTTCATCCTCGCAGTGTCGATGATCCCGTTCCTCTTCAACGTGTACATGACCACGCGCAAGGCGCCTAAGGTCACTGTCAACGACCCATGGGGCTACGGACGCTCGCTCGAGTGGGCCACAAGCTGCCCGCCTCCGCGACACAACTTCACGTCGATCCCACGAATTCGTTCAGAATCTCCGGCATTCGACCTCAACCACCCCGAAGCGGGTATCCCTGTTGGCATCGGTCCAGGCAAGGATGCGCCTGACGCACCGGTCTACGACCTCGCAGACGAGAAGGTGAAGTAACCGATGAATGCAAACGTCAAGCTCTACTGGATTCTGACCGTCTTCTTCCTTCTCCTCTCAGGGCTGTACACGGTGTGGTCGCTACTGGACGCAAGTCACCAGCGCATCGAGTGGGTGGGCACCATTGCTCTCCTGCTGAGCGGACTCCTGTTCCTGCTCATCGGTTTCTACCTGAGCAAGGTGCACGCAGCTCAGGGCGGCGAACTCGCTGAGGATCGCCTCGACGCCAATATCGAAGATGGCGACGCCGAGCAAGGGCACTACAGCCCGTGGAGCTGGTGGCCGATCGTTCTCGCCGGCGCTGCTTCGCTCGTGTTCTTGGGCGTTGCCATTGGAGCCTGGATTGCATTCATCGGCGGAGGTATCCTCGTCGTTAGCCTCGTAGGGTGGACGTATGAGTACTACCGCGGATACTTCGCCCGCTAAGTCGGTGCAGATTCGCCCTGCCACCGCCAACGACGCTGCCTCAGTGTTCGAGTTGCTCAAGCAACTCGGAACTGAGTACGCACCGGACCGGTCGGCATTTGACTCCGCATTTGTACATGCTGTCGATGACCGGGCGACAACGCTCCTCCTCGTTGCCGAGAAATCGGAAGGTGCCGTCGTCGGCTACGCTTTTGCGACGATCGCCCACCTGCTGCACACCAACGGCAGCTCCGCTCAACTACAGGAGCTTGTCGTCGATAGCACTGTTCAGAGCACCGGAATCGGTACGCGACTGGTGGAAGCTGTCGAGGCCGTATGTCTCGAGCGCGGCGTGCGCCAGCTCACGGTGCCCAGCCGCGGCTCTGCAGACTTCTTTGAGCGCATCGGCTACATGTCGACGGCGGACTTTCTCAAGCGCGTCTTTTAGTAACTCCACGGGACTCCAGCGTCCCTAACTGCGTCCGCGCCGTCTTTTGCTTCCGTGGAATTCTGTGCCCGGATCACTGTTGGGTGTTGGGTGTTGGGGCTCAGGATGCTCACGGGGCGACGAGACGGTGGAATCGGCGTCGCGGCTGGCCACACATGCCACGTCAATAGGCAACTAGGGGCTGCAGAGGGTTGCTTCCGCGCTGCGCCGAGGCCCGTGGTGCCGTGCCGTATCCCCGGTCGGGCCGTGCCAGGCCGTGGTGCGAGGACAGGCCAGGCGGCCAGGCCAGGCCATGCGATGCTGCCTGCTGTGTCGAACCGTGTCGGGTTGCGCCAGGCCGTGCAGTAGTGCGAGGCCGTGCCAGGCCGTGCCAGGCCGTGCCACGCCGTGCCGTGCCAGGCCGTGCCGTGCCGTGCCGTGCCAGGCCGTGCCGTGCCAGGCCGTGCCCAGTTCCCTGTGTGCCGCACTCTGCGTCTGCGCGTGTGGGAGCGATGCGGCACGCGTGCGCTGACGACAGGGGAAATCCAGCCCCGGCTACCGAGGTGTCCGTTCGGCGCCAGAGCGTTTCTGGCGTCGCGGACTAATCGCGTCGCGGATTGACCGCATGGACAATCAGATGGCGTCTCCGAAGCTGTTCGTCGAGCTAGTTAGCAACCACACGGGTGGAGCAGTCCCGCACTCCGGTAGTCCGGCGGCCTGGCTGAGCAGTGTTGAGCCGCCGTCGCCGGCCATGGCGTGAGCGGGCCGGCGCACGGTGACGTGTGGTGAGCGGACGCATATTGGCCCGCGGTGGGGGAGCAGCCGGCGCGGCATCCGAGTGCCTAAACGAGTGTGGGCCCCGCCGAAATGAATTCGGCGAGGCCCACAGCAGTCGTAGCGGGGAGCAGCTTTAGTGGTGCTCATCCTTGGACTGTTCGATTTCCTTCTGCGAGACCGGCGCGATGCGGTCTTCGAAGAACCAGCGAGACACTGACGCACGGAACTTCTGTCCGACGGTGATGCGGCCTTGAGCATCCGGACGCACCATGAGCGGCTTGTAGTCGTCGTAGCTGACGAGCTTCCACAGTTCGTAGTCGTCGAGCTGCTCGTGCACCTCAATGTATTCACCGTGCGGCAGGCGCACAATACGACCCGACTCGTAACCGTGAAGAGCGATCTCGCGGTCCTTCTTCTGGAGCCCGATGCACACACGCTTCGTGAGGAAGTACGCAATGATCGGCCCGAAGATAAGGAGAGCCTGGCAGGAGTGGATAACGCCTTCGATAGATAACTTGAAGTGAGTTGCTATGAGGTCAGAGCTCGCGGCGGCCCAGAGGACTGCGTAGAACGTGACGCCGGCTGCACCGATAGCGGTACGGGTCGGAGCGTTACGGGGACGGTCAGCGATGTGGTGCTCACGCTTGTCGCCCGTAACCCACGCCTCGATGAAGGGGTAGAAGGCCACGATGGCAATGAAGAGTCCCAGAATCACCAGCGGCGCGATGATGTTGAACGACCACGTGAAGCCGAACCACTCGGTTTCCCACCCTGGCGGAACGAGTCGGAGAGCGCCGTCGGCGAATCCGATGTACCAGTCAGGTTGAGTACCTGCCGAAACAGGGGAGGGGTCGTAGGGGCCGTAGACCCACACGGGGTTGATCGAGAACGTGGATGCGATCAGCGTGATGACACCGAAGATGATGAAGAAGAATCCACCAGCCTTCGCAGCGAAGCCAGGCATGACGGGCGAACCGACGACGTTGTCGTTGGTGCGACCGGGGCCAGCGAACTGGGTGTGCTTGTTGATCACGAGCAGCAGCATGTGAATACCGATCGCAGCGATGATGATCGCCGGCAGCAGCATGATGTGCAGGATGTACAAGCGACTGACGATGTCAACGCCGGGGAACTCTCCACCAAACAGCAGGTAAGAGATCCACGTGCCGATGACCGGGATTCCCTTGACCATTCCGTCGATGATGCGCAGACCGTTACCGGAAAGCAGGTCGTCGGGGAGCGAGTAGCCGGTGAAGCCCTCTGCCATGGCGAGTACGAAGAGTACGAAGCCGATGAACCAGTTGATCTCACGCGGCTTGCGGAACGCGCCAGTGAAGTACACGCGGAGCATGTGCAGACCGATCGAGGCCACGAACAGAAGCGCTGCCCAGTGGTGGATCTGGCGCATCAAGAGTCCGCCGCGGATGTCGAAGGAGATGTCGAGCGTCGACGCCATGGCGGCCGACATTTCGATTCCCTTGAGCGGTGCGTAAGAACCCTCGTAGTGGACTTCAACCATCGATGCTTCGAAGAAGAACGTCAGGAACGTTCCCGAAAGAAGAATCACGATGAAGCTGTAGAGAGCAACCTCTCCGAGCATGAACGACCAGTGGTCGGGGAAGATCTTTCGACCTACCTCTTTGACGAGCCCAGAAATGCTGGTGCGCTCGTCAATGTAGTTGGCTGCAGCTCCCGTGAAACGCTGTCCGCGTGTCTTGGGCTGTGCGTCCTGGGTGGGGGTGGTTGTCATAGCTTGCGCTCCCAGAAGCTTGGTCCGATGGGCTCAGTGAAGTCGCTCTTAGCGATGAGGTAGCCCTCTGAGTCGACCGTGATCGGCAATTGCGGAAGTGGACGCTTCGCTGGGCCGAAGATCACGGCTGCTTCGCGCTTGATGTCGAACTGTGATTGGTGGCACGGGCACAGCAAGTGATGCGTCTGCTGTTCGTAGAGTGCCACCGGGCATCCAACGTGGGTGCAAATTTTGGAGTAAGCGACGATGCCGTCGTAGTTCCAGTCTTCGCGACCCTCCGAGACCTCGAGGTCTTCAGGCTTGAGGCGAACGAGGAGAACGGAGGCTTTCGCCTTCTCCTCGATGCGGTGCTCAGAGTCGTTGAGGCCTTCAGGGATCACTTGGAAGGCTGAACCAATGGTGAGGTCCGATGCCTTGATGGGGGTTCCGCTGGGGTCACGCGTCAAGCGCATGCCCTCTTCCCAGAAAGTGTGCTTGAGAAGAGCTACCGGGTCGTCAGCCGGAGCTAAGTCACGGAACAGCACGATCGCGGGAAGCGGGGTGACAACGAGGGCACCGATGAGGGAGCGACGCAACAGGGTGCGACGGCCAAATCCGGAGTCTTTGTTGCCGAGAGTGAACACCTCGACGGCTTTGGCGCGAGTTTCTTCGCTGCCTCGCGTGCCGTGGCGCTGCTCAACAAGGTCGTGACCCTGCATAAGAGCCTTGGACCAGTGAACGGCACCGATGCCGATACCGAGCAGCCCCAGTGTTATGCCGAGACCCAGGAACAGGGTGTTGTTACGCACCGACTGCATATTTCCTGGCTCAATCGGGAACACGAAGTAAGCGACAACGGCAAGCACACTTCCCACGATGGAAAGGAGGAACAGCGTCGAAACGTGGCGTTCCTGTTGCTTGTCGACCTTGGGGTCGAGATCCGTTACGCGGGGGCGATGCGGGGGAAACCCAGGGTTGGGCACCTCGTCGGTTGCGACGACGGCGGTACCTGCGCTGTGCGCAGGAGCCCCGTGCTGCTCGACGTCCTTACCCGCAGCGGTGCTGCCGGCGGTATCGCCGTGGTCGTCTGCCATTCTTATCCCTTCAACCGTCCGCTGTACAGCGGTCGCTAACTAGTTTGATTTAGCCGTGAGCCAGACCGTGATTGCCACGATCGCGCCAAGGCCGAAGATCCAGATGAACAGTCCCTCAGAAACGGGGCCAAGTGATCCAAGCGTGAATCCACCAACAGAGGGCGTCTCATCGAGGTACTTGAGGTACGTGATGATGTCGGCCTTTTCTTCAGGCGTGAGGTTGGTGTCGTTGAACACGGGCATGTTCTGCGGGCCGGTGAGCATTGCCTCGTAGGCGTGCTTTGGAGTTACATCAGCCAGCGCCGGAGCAAACTTACCCTCGGTGAGTGCTCCACCGGCACCAGCAACGTTGTGGCACATTGCGCAGTTGATGCGGAAGAGCTCAGCACCGTTTGATACATCAGCGTCACCCGTGAGGTACATGTCGGCGGGAATTGCGGGGCCGGGGCCCTGCGATGCGACGTAAACGGAGAGAGCCTGGATCTGCTCCTCAGTGAACTGCACGGGCTTTACTTCACCCTGCGGTCCGGAGAACGCGAGGGGCATGCGACCCGTTCCCACTTGGAAGTCAGTCGCCGCGGCGCCTACACCGATGAGGGTGGGGCCTTGAGTCGTGCCCTCGAGATCGAGACCGTGACACGTTGCACAGTTTGCAGCGAAGAGCTTTCCGCCTTCTTCGACAAGAGCTTCGGCGGATGCGCTGGTCTCTGCCGTTGCACTCGAGGTGAACAGCGCGTACGCGCCGCCCGTTCCCAGGAGACCGACGAGCAGGAGGGCTACAGTCGCAAGAGGATGGCGTCGACCGACAGGTTGTGACCTGCGTGACGCGCGAGCTGCCTTGGTGGCCATTACGTCTATTCCGTTTCTTATTTGAGCACGTAGATGATGAGGAAGAGGCCAATCCACACTACGTCGACAAAGTGCCAGTAGTAGGAAACAACGATTGCGCTCGTTGCCTCTTTGTGTCCGAAGCTCTTGACGGCGAATCCGCGACCAAGAACCAGCAAGAAGGCGATGAGGCCACCGGCGACGTGGAGTCCGTGGAATCCGGTGGTGATGTAGAAGGCCGAGCCGTAGGAGTCGCTCGAGAGGCTCACGTGCTCAGAAACCAGCGTGGCGTACTCGAAAACCTGACCGGTTACGAAGACAGCACCCATGGAGTAGGTAAGGAAGAACCATTCCGTCATGCCCCACTTGCGCATGTCGAAGAGCTTGCCTGTGCGACGCACTTGCATGCGCTCAGCGGCGAAGACGCCGAACTGGCACGTGACCGACGAGAGCACGAGGATGATCGTGATCGTGGTCGCAAATGGCACATTGAGCTTGGCGGTCTGCTCCGCCCACAATTCGGGGGACGTCGACTTCAGAGTGAAGTAGATGGCGAAAAGGCCGGCGAAGAACATCACCTCGCTACCAAGCCAAACGATGGTACCGACCGCAACAGTGTTCGGTCGCTGGACAGACTGGGCTCCAAGAGAGCGGTTGAGGGCAGCTGTGGTCACGTATCTATTATGGCTGATAACTCGGCGTTAGTTTTTCAATCCCCGGCCTGTCGGTTCAGGATCGGTAGGATTTCACTCATGTCTTCATCCCCAACTTGGCCAGAAATCCTTACGACGCTTGTTTCCCGCACCGATTTGTCGATTAGTCAGGCTGAGTGGGCGATGAAATCCGTGATGAACGGAGAAGCAACATCCGCTCAATTAGCAGCGATGTTGATCGCCCTACGCATCAAGGGCGAGACCGTTGACGAGATTGTTGGTTTTCGCGATGCTGCGTTGGCCAGCGCCGTGCCGTTGCCCGTGGATCCCATGGCGTTGGACATCGTCGGTACCGGTGGCGACCCCTACGGCGCCGTGCTGAACATCTCATCCGTTGCCTCGATCATCGCGGCAGCGGGGGACGTGCCAGTGATTAAGCACGGCAATCGTGCCGCGAGCAGCAAGAGCGGAGCATCCGATGTTCTGAGCGCGCTGGGGCTCAAGCTGGATCTCACGCCCGAGCGAGTAGCCGAAGTGCTAGACGAGGTGGGCATCACGTTCGTTTACGCTGCGCTGTTCCACCCCGGTTTTGCACACGCTGGCCCGACACGGCGCGAGCTAGGAATCCCGACGCTGTTCAACATTCTTGGTCCGCTCTGCAACCCCGCCCGCCCGCAAGCCTCGGCGGTCGGTGTCGGCAGCCGCGAACGTGTCAGTCTCCTCGTCGGAGTGTTCCAGACTCGCGGAGCGACGGCGCTGGTTTACCGCGGTGACGATGGAATCGACAAACTGACCACCACGGGTCACAGTCACGTCTGGGAAGTGTCGCGCGGTTTCGTTACCGAACACGATCTTGACCCGCTGGAGTTGGGTATCCCGCGGGCGCCGATCGAGGCGCTACTGGGCAAAGACCCCGAGTACAACGCCCAGGTCATCCGCTCGATTCTCGCTGGCGAAAAGTCGCCGGCGCGTGACGTGGTGTTGCTGAACGCCGCGGCAGGCTTCGCCTCGTTCGAGCTGGCGAAGGATCCCGAGCAGAGTCAGCGTCCGCTGCTGGCGCGCTTGAAAGAACAACTTGAGCGCGCCGAGCACGTCGTGGATTCAGGGCTTGCCGCGAGCAAGCTCGACGAGTGGGTCGCTGCCACCAACCGCTAGAACCGCCTAGTCGGTGTCTTCGTTGACCCAATCCAGAGTTTTCGTGATGGCCTTCTTCCAATTGCGGATGAGGCGCTCACGTTCGGCATCGTCCATCGTCGGTTCCCACCGCTCGCCCTCGCTCCAGCGATCGCGCAGCTCATCGAGGCCACTCCAATAGTCGACCGCAAGGCCCGCAGCGTAGGCAGCGCCCAATGCTGTCGTCTCTGCGACCTCAGGTCGGATGACCGGCATGTTGAGGATGTCCGCTTGAAATTGCATGAGCGCGGAGTTGGCGACCATGCCGCCATCCACTCGCAGTTCAGTCATCGCAACGTCGGCATCCGCATTGGCTGCTTCGATCACGTCGCTGGTTTGGAACGCTGTGGCTTCAAGCGCGGCACGAGCAATGTGACCCTTGTTGGCAAAACGAGTGAGGCCGAGAATGGCGCCCCGGGCATCCGGACGCCAATGAGGCGCAAAGAGACCGGAGAACGCGGGCACGAAATAAACGCCGCCATTGTCGTCGACTGACGCGGCGAGAGTCTCAACCTCTTCAGACCGAGAGATGATGCCGAGATTGTCACGCAGCCACTGAATGAGTGAACCCGTCACGGCAATCGAGCCTTCGATGGCGTAGCGGGGTGCATCATCGCCGAGCTGATAGGCGAGCGTCGTGATGAGGCCGTTTTCGGAATGCACGATGTCAGTGCCCGTGTTGGTCAGCAGAAAGTTGCCTGTGCCGTAAGTATTTTTCGATTCGCCGGCGTCGAACGCAGCCTGCCCGAAGGTCGCGGCCTGCTGGTCGCCCAAAATGCCAGCAACGGGCACCTCGCGCAGCAAACTCGACGTGGAAACGGTGCCGTAGACCTCGGAAGAACTGCGGATGTCGGGCATGAGCGACGCAGGAATGCCCAGCTCGGAAAGGATGTCGTCGCTCCACGTGCGGGTTTCGAGATCCATGAGCAGCGTGCGGCTCGCATTAGTGACGTCGGTGGCGTGAACTCCGCCGTCAGGCCCACCGGTGAGATTCCACAGAAGCCAGGTGTCGGGGGTTCCGAAGGCAAGCTCGCCCGCCTCGGCACGCTCACGAACTCCGTCGACGTTCTCGAGCATCCACACAATTTTGGATGCTGAAAAATAGGTGGCGAGGGGCAGCCCGGTGATCTTTTTAAACTTGTTGGTGTCGCCGTCCGCAATGTGATCGATGATCGCCTGGGTGCGGGTGTCTTGCCAGACGATGGCGTTGTAGACGGGCTTGCCGGTCGCGCGGTCCCAGATGATGGCCGTTTCGCGCTGATTAGTGATGCCGACAGCGGCAATGCTGTGGCGCGTGACGTTCGCTTTGGAGAGCGCCTGACCAATTACTTCTCGAGTGTTGTTCCAAATTTGGGCGGCATCGTGCTCGACCCAACCCGCTTTCGGGAAAATCTGGTCATGCTCAAGCTGGCCAGAGGTGACCGGCTTGCCATCGTGATCGAAGATGATCGCACGGGTGCTGGTGGTGCCCTGATCGATCGAGAGTATGTAGTTCACCGGTTCTCCTTGGTTCTCACTCATTAGACGGCATCAACGTAAAGCCAGGCGCCATTTTCGCGCAGAAATCTGCTGTTCTCGTGTTGCTGGTCGGCTCCGCCATCGAAGCGATAGTGGGCCCGAAACTCGACAGTACCCGCCGTGTCGAACATGCTGCCGCCCGTGCGCGCGACGATATCGAGACGGTACCAGCGCACATCCGGATCAAGCTCCAGCGTTGTCGGGCGGGTAGACGAATGCCAGGTCTTCAGGAGGTAATCGGTTTCGCCACGCACGTAGGCGCTATAGCGCGAACGCATCAGCCGTTCAGCGGTGGGGGCCAGTGCCTCACCGCGATGGAAGCGGCCGCAACAATCGTCGTAGGTTTCGGACGATTGGCACGGGCATGCGTTCATCCCCCCAGCGTAACTAGTTGCCGTGCAGTGCGCTTCTCTCGCGGCGGCTCAACCGTGTTTCGCCGGGACGCAACAATGGTCGGTCGCTCAGAGAAGCGGCCGACCATCGTTGCAGTGCTGAGCGTTAGCTGTGTCCTATCGGAAGGCGGCGTTCGAAGAGGCGGCCGCGGATAGATTCTGGTTCGATCAGGATGTAGACAAATGACTCGATGGGAACCCAATCGGGGAGGGTCTTCAGCGCCTGAGCAGTCACCTGAGATGCATCGTCAAGAACCGTTGCCAGCCCTCTGACTACGACGCTCCACACGTCGTCGGGAGTCTTCACATCGACTTCAAAAGCCACATGCATGTTCTCGGTGAGCTCGTGAAGTTTTGAGCCTGACGCAGTGCGAAACAGGATCGTCTTCTTGTCGCAGTAGTAGTTGACCGGGAAGATATCCGGCCGCCCATCATTGCTCAGAGCGAGATGACCGAAGCTCTTGCTGGCAAGCAGATCCAGACTTGCCTGATCGGACAACTCGACGACCGGTCCCTGTGGAGACCAGCCGGCCTCCGTCATGTCATGAGACATTGCTGACCTCCGGACGAACAATGATCTTCACGGCGGTCTCCTTGTGATCGATAAGGGTCATGAAGCCCTCGTCGATGAGCTTGTCGAGATGAATCCGACCGGTGATGAACGGTTCAAGATTGACCTTGCCATCCTGAACGAGCTTGATGGTTGCAGGGTGGTCGTGGGCGTAGGCAATCGTGCCGCGCAGGTCAATCTCTTTGAGTACGAGCTTTTGCATATCGAGTTGCGCCGGGTGACCCCAGATGGAGACGTTCACAATTACGCCAGTCGGCTTCACCGCATCAAAAAGCTGGTCGAGTACGGCGTTGATGCTCGAGCACTCGAATGCGACGTCGGCGCCGACTCCATTGGTCAATTCCATGACTCTGGCTACGGCATCCTCGACGCTGGGGTCGATGACGTGATCGGCAACTCCGGTGGAGGTCGCCATTTCGCGGCGCGCTGTGCCTGGCTCAGACATGACGACGGTGATTCCCTCGGCGGAGAGCACGGCGGCGAGCAGAAGACCGATGGGGCCACCGCCACCGATGAACGCGACATCTCCGGCTTTAGCGCCACTGCGCACGAACGCGTGATGGCCGACAGCAAGGGGTTCGATGAGCGCGGCCTGATCGAGGGGGATGTCACCGATCGGGTGAACCCAGCGACGTTCGACGACGATCTTTTCACTCAAGCCACCGCCCCCACCAGCCAGCCCGATGAAGCCCATTTTGGTGCAGAGGTTGTAGTTGCCGGCGCGACAGGGGGCGCACTCGCCGCACACAAAGTACGGCTCCACGACAACGTTCTCTCCGACCGTGAGGTCGGTGACCCCTTCGCCAAGAGCAGTTATTGTTCCCGAGAATTCGTGACCCATAGTCACGGGAACTTCTTCGTGAGTCAGTGGGTGCGGATGCCCCGCTGCTGGGATAAAGATCGGGCCTTCGAGATATTCGTGAAGGTCTGTGCCGCAGATGCCGCACCACGCGACATCAATAGCGACTGCGCCGGGCCGAAGCTCTGGTTCCGGAATGTCATCGATGCGGATGTCTTTGCGTCCGTGGAAACGTGCTGCCTTCATGATTTTCTTCTTTCTCCTGAGCGATTAAGGGTTGGTTGTCAGTTGCAAGGTCGAATTGCTAAACGAGCCACGGCATTTTCTGCACAATGCTGAGGCGCTTCCACGCCCGGCCAACGCCCCAGGTATCCCCGGCTGACAGAACAGCGATGGTGATGAGTGCGAGGGCGTAGATGATGTGGTAATCCACCAGCGGGTTAGTGGAGCCGGCGTTCGCGGCGAACGGCCACTCCGCCAGATACATCAGGAGCATCATGATGGTTCCGGCGACGGCACTGATGCGTAGGCCTATGCCCAGCATCACTGCGACACCGATTCCGATCATCCCAAGCATAAAAAGAATGTCGGAGGCGGGGCTCGCGATTGCGGCAAACGCCGGTTTTAGAGGGCCGACAACCGCGTCACCGGTCAAGAAACCCTGACTCGGGCCGCCCCCATTGATCCATGCTCGTTCGGCCGGGGTAGAAAAACCGAGCCCGAAGGTCTTATCGAGGAACGCCCACAGGAAGAGGAATCCTGTGGCAAGGCGCAACGCTGCCAGAACGCGACGACCGGTGACGGAGATTACGAGATCGCTCTCGAGTGCCACCGCCTTCGGCGTCTCGTGGAGCGATTTAGTGGGGGCGGTGGCTGGGCGTGTAGTCATCGTCGTGCTCCTTCAGGGATGGGTGATAGCGAAGCCGGGTGGCTTCTGCTCGGTTTAGGCCGAGACGTATTCTTTGACAGCGACGGTGATGTCCTTGAGCGCCTTCTTGGCATCAGCAAAGAGCATCCCCGTCTTGGGATCGGTGAACAGTGGATTCGTGATGCCCGCATAGCCAGGCCGCATCGACCGCTTGATGACGACAACGGCTTTGGCATGATCAGCGTCGAGAATGGGCATTCCGGAGACGGCATTGCCCGGCTTTCGAGCATCCGGGTTGCAGACGTCATTGGCGCCGATTACGAGAGCAACATCGCAGTTATCGAATGCTGCATTTGCCTCGTCGAGCTGGAGCATTTGTTCGTAGGGCACGTTGGCTTCGGCCAGCAGCACATTCATGTGGCCTGGCATACGGCCGGCAACCGGGTGAATTGCGTATTTGACGTCGATGTTGTGGGCCATGAGCAGAGCGGCGAGCTCCGCGACTTCATGTTGGGCTTGGGCGGCGGCGAGTCCGTAGCCGGGCACGATCAGCACGTGTTGCGCATAGGCGAGCTGAATGGCGACATCATCGGAGGTGAGGCTTCGCACATTGGTGAGATCCGCATCCGCTGGTCCTGCCGTCGCCGTAGCCTCGCCAGTGCCGAAGCCGCCGACGATGATCGAGAGCACGGAGCGATTCATCGCTTGCGCCATCTGCAGCGTCAGAATGGTGCCCGCTGCGCCGACCAGAGCACCCGCGATGATGAGCGCCTGATTGTCGATCGCAAAGCCAGCCATGGCTACGGCGAGGCCGGTCAGGGCGTTGAGGAGCGAAACGACGACGGGAGCATCGGCGCCACCGATCGCCAGCACCATAAGAATGCCGAGGACGAGTGCGGTCACGAGCACCACTAGGAGCAACAGTGTGTTGTGGGGAAGCATCACTGCCGCAACACTCGCACCGAGCGCGATCGCCGCGACGAGCGCGTTGAGCAGGCGGGAGCCGGGGAACGTCACGGGATTGCCGGGGATGATGCCCTGGAGCTTTCCAGCCGCGATCAGCGAGCCGGAGAAGGTAATGGAGCCAATGAGGACATCGAGCACGACGGGGATAGAGACCGTCAATTCGAGGGGATCGGCACTCGTCGCGAGAATGAACGCGGCAAAGGCGATTGCGGCAGCCGCGCTGCCTCCGACGGCGTTGAACACGCTCACGAGCTGAGGGACATCGGTCATTTTTACGGTGCGAGCACGGTGAACCCCGAACACTGCACCGACGAGCACGCCCGCAGTGAGGGCAACCCACGCAATCCATTCGCCGCCATCGACAACGAGGGCAAGCATGATCGTCGCTAGGACGGCAATAATCATGCCGACAGCAGAGATGCGGTTACCGTTTCGGGCGGTCGCGGGTGCCCGCATCATGTGAAGGCCGACGACGAAGAGCGACGCCGACAGTAAGTAGAGAATTCCGACGAGAAACTCGAAGCCGGTCATGATGCGTCCTCCGTGGTGCTGCTGGTTTCAGCGGTCTTGGGAGGCGTCGGCCTCGTGAACATTTTCAGAATCCGGTCAGTGACGACATAGCCTCCGAAGACGTTCGCGGCCGCGAAGGCACCCGCAATGAAGGTCAGGATGTAGCCGGTAGGGGAGTCGGCGAGCGATGCCGTGACAACGGCACCAGCGATCACGACCCCGTGGATGGCATTTGATCCCGACATCATCGGGGTGTGCAGGGTCGAGGGAATCTTGCCGATCACTTCAACGCCCACGAGAAGCGCGAGAACGAAGATGGCGAGATTGCTGTACAGGGTTTCCATCAGTTGGCCTGAGCTTTCAGAGGTTCGGTGGAGCCGAGCGGCTCAAGATTGAGGGCTGTACGCACGGTGGCACTCGTGACATCTCCTGCATGGGAAACGACGATGGCGCTGTGGACTTCGTCGCTGGGATCGATCGCGATTGCGCCTTCAGGGGCGAGCGCTTCGAGAACAGCAGCGACGTTTCGGCCGTACATCAGAGACGACGAGGCAGGAAGGTCGGCGGCAAGGTTGCCGGCGCCGACGACTACGACGCCATTTACGGTCGTTGAGGATTCACCATCACTCGAGCCGAATACGTTGCCGCCCTTGTCGCTGGCGCCAAGGTCGACGCACACCGTGCCGGGCTTCAGCGCGGCGAGAGTGTCTTGCGAGACCAGCAGCGGGGGAGTGCGACCCGGCACCTTTGCGGTCGTAATGATGATGTCAAAGCTCACGAGGGCATCCGCAAGTTCTTTCTGCTGGACGGCTTGCTCAGCCGCAGTCATCGGTCGGGCATAGCCGCCCTCTCCGGCGCCAGCAGCTACCGAGGACGTGAGAAATTTAGCTCCGAGCGACTCGACCTCGGTGCGGGATGCTTCCCGCACGTCGTAGCCCGTAACGACAGCACCAAGTCGCTTCACCGTGGCGATTGCTTGGAGTCCGGCGACGCCGGTGCCAATGACGATTGCCTTCGCCGGAGTTGCAGTACCGGATGCCGTGATCATCATCGGGAGGTAGCGTCCGAATTTTTCGGCGGCCACGATAACCGCGCGGTAGCCCGCAGCGCTTGACTGCGAACTCAGAGCATCCATCGATTGGGCACGGCTGAGCGTTCGGGGGAGAAGCTCTAGCGCTACGAGAGTGATTCCTTGGCCAGCAAGTGCTGACACTCGGCTGAGATTGTTCAGCGGGTCGAGAAGGCCGATAACGGTCCGCCCCGCGGCGAGACCGTCAGTAACATCCGACGAGGGAAGCGAGAGAGAAGCGAGTACATCGCACGTAGCGATTATCTGAGACGAGGTAGTGAGGGTGGCTCCGGCGGCGACGTAGTTTTCATCGGTGAAGCTCGCCCCGGATCCGCACCCCGCTTCGACGAGCACTGTGAAGCCCGCGTGAACGAGGTGTTTGGTCGCGGTTGGATCGAGAGCGACCCGATGCTCGCGCGAGTTTTGTTCGGAGAGAACCCCGATGGTGAGGCTTGTACCTGAGCTGGACATTGCCATCCTTGGTCGAAACGGAACAAATTCCGTTGCCAAGGTCTGGAGCAACTACTTAAAGCGTACACCCGGGCTTGTGACCGGATTCTGAAGAAATGCTGAGAGCACTATCTCTTGGTTGCGGCTTCGACAATCTGCTGCACCGTAATCTCGCGCCGACTGACCATTTCGGAGGTTGTCCGAATCGTTCGGTTGCAGTCGCGGGAATACTTGCGCAGGAGTGCGAAGGCATCGTCCATGCTGAGGGACAAGCCGTTTGCGATGACACCCTTCGCCTGTTCGATGGCAATTCTGCTGTTGAGAGCGTTGTGCAGCTGTTCCTCTACGAGGTGAGCGTGCTGGAGTGCGCGTTCGTGGGTTATGCCGATCGTCGCGACGTCCGCGAGCGCTTGAGCTACCGCAGCGTCTCGAGAGCTGACGGCTTCTGTCGTTGCGCGAAAGAGATTCATGGTGCCGATAACCGCGCCTTGGACCTTCATAGGGATCGACAACAGCGAGTTGAAGCCTTGGGCAACGGCAGCGGCACGAAATTCGGTCGACGCCTCGGACGCTGAAATATTGTCGATCGCCACCGCATTTCCGGTGCGGAAACAATCGAGGCATGGTCCTTCGGCTGCCTCAAGTTGCATACTCTCGAGCATTACGGCTGCTTCGTTCGTGGATGTCATGAGTTGGAGTTCACCAGCGTCATTAACTAGAACGAGCCCGCCAGCATCCATCCGAACGATCTCTGCGCAACGCTCGACAAACGTGTGAAGCACGTCGACCAGGTCATGGTCGACAGTGAGCGTTTCCGCAACAGTGACAAATGCGGCGCTGATCTGGGCCTCGCGGGTTGTTCCATCCATCTGAAGCTTCTTTCCTGCGGGGGAGGTGGTTATTCGGTGAGGGGATCGAACTCAAGCACGCGCGTAACTATGTCACGTGCTACATCGTCGATGGGGCGCCCAGTCGAGAATGCGTGGGCCTGTAGTCGGGCAAACGCATCCGGTGCCGAGAGCGCCAGCTGCGAAATGATGATGCCTGTCGCCTGATGGACTTCGCGTCGCAGCGCCGGTGATTGATCAGACTCGGGCGAGCTGTGTTGTTGCGCGGCCGTGAGTGCTCGTTCGACGGCAGTGAGCGCCACATCACGGGTCAGCGCTTGGGCCCTCGAGATGAACTCGGCGTCAGCGTGTCGAGGTGTCGTGGTGATCAAATCGACCACTCCGACTACCGCGGTGCCCAGCATCATCGGGAAACTAAAAATAGCGCCAACGCCGAGCTCCCGTGCGGCACCCAGAAACACGGGCCAGGCCGAGTCGGAGACGTGAGCGAGGTCGGAACAGAGAACAGGGGATTGGGTAGTGAGTGCTTGCAGGCCTGGACCCTCGCCGAGTTCGAACTGGAGAGCATCCAGTCGGCCAGCGAGGCGGCCGCTCACACACACCGTCGATTGGTTACCGTGTTCGCCGATGACCGAGATAGCGGCGCCCGAAACGTTGAGCGCAGTCACGAAAGGTGAACACAGGCAAGCATCAGCGGACGCTTGTGTTCCGGCTATTTTTGGTTTCGAAAGCATGATGGCCTTGGCTGAGGGGTATCTCAATCGAGGCTATCACTCTGAATAAGAGCGCCCCGTTAGAGGTAGGTGGTCGAGAGCAGCTGGTCGATGATCCCAATCTCATACGTTTGGATGACATCCATCCGCTCGGCTGTTGCCCGCACTGTGCTCACCGCGGCGTGCTCGTTCGCATAGGCGGCCATGTGGACACCGCCGACGTGGTGCGCGCGCATGAGGTTCAAGAAGAGTCGCCCCTGATCCATCCCGGTTGTGGTCGAGAGGGAGCTCATCTGTTCGTCAGTGGCGAGACCCGTCATCTCGACTGCGGGCATCTCCATTCCCATCCAAGCCATCACTGTCTCAGGCGGCGCGGTGCTCTCGCCCCACACCGTGAGCCACGTGTGCATGACGCCCCGTTCGAACGATTGATTCTGAAGGATGTCGGCGGCGAGCGACTGCACAGAGTCGCCGTTGTCGCGACCGAGCACGCGTTGGCACATGGCGAGGGCTTGTTCGTGGTGTAGAGCCATGTCCGTGAAGAAACCGATATCGGTGTCGTTAGGCGTTTCTTCAGCTGCGCTGGTGTCGTCGTCGTCAGCGGCGGCGGTTGTGCAGGCGGCGAGCGCTGTGCCGGTGAGGGCGAGTAACCCGAACGCGAGAAAGTTACGGCGGGCCGGATTTACGGCGTTTGTCGCGCGTTCAGTCGCGGGGATCACGCAGGGCCGCCGCCGGGAGCTGCGGCGTTGTTACCGCTCAAAGCGTCATCTGCCACATCGCCGTAGTAGCAGCCGAGGAAGTAAGGGAACGTGGTGGTGGAGTAATAACGGTATTGGCCGTCGCTATCGACGCGTCCGTTGCACTCATCGAGGTCACCGGAGCCTTCAACGTAGCTGTGGGCCGCCCAAGTGTCAGTGGCGAATTGAGATTCGTCGGTGAGTTGCCAACTGCTCGTGAGCTGAACAACCTCGCTGCAGTCGTCATCTGAGCACACGACTCCGGACATGATGGGGTAGCCGTCGGCAGCCCATCCCACGACGAGTGATTCACCGGTTTCAACTTCGTCAGCGTCGTAGAGGCAGTCGACCCCATCGGCGTAACCAAACCAGTGGATGTGGAAGTCGGTTGGGCCGCTGTGGCTGCCGCAGACCGAAAGCGCGCCTTCTAGGGATTGCACATCTCCACCGGTGCCTTCGGTCGGCCCGTAGATGGGAACTCCATTGACGGCAACTCCGAGAGCACCGAGGTACGGCACGGAGCCGGGTTCGTCAGCTTGCGTGGGGGTGACAGGGATCGTCATAGTGAGTTCGGACACCTTGGGCGAGCCCGGTGTCGTCGCGATGTAGAGATAGTCGGGGATGCTGTTGCTGCTGATGGTGAGGGTGTCGCCATCACAGACAGCGGTGAGCTCGGGGTCCACGAGGTCAGAGTTCGCACTTTCGACATCACGGAGTGTCGCAGCCATGGCGTCGCAATCACCCGTGGATGCCGCAAAGGTGGCTGTCGAGGCTGTAGCCGTCTCGGTCGATTCTGGGGTTGCTTCGGCGGTTTCGGCGGGTTCTACTGAAGCAGTAGTGCAGGCGGCAAGCGCTAGCAGCAGAACACTTGCAGTGGCCACGGTTGTGACAAGTCGATTCATGGTTTCTCCTGATCGTGAGGAGAGCCATGTTGGCCCAGAAGTCTATGGATTCCTTATGAAGTCTCTGCGACCTGCGGGGGAACTTGCCCGGCAACGCTCTGCTGCGTAACGCTCGGCTGAGTCAGGAAAACGATCAGAACGATCGCACCGGCGATCGGAACCAGTATCCAGAAAATGTTCGTCCAATTGCGGCCAGTGTCGCGCAAACGGCGAACGGTGACGGCGAGTTGAGGAACGAGGAGAGCGAGTGACCAGGCGGCGCTCAGACCCACTGAAAGCCCGAAGTTTGCTCCCATGTGACCAAAATCGTTGCCACTGCTCGGGTCAAGCGAAGCAGCGATTCCCGACGTGATGAAGGAGAAGAGCGCGAACCACCAGTACTCGGGGCGGCTTGCGACCCCGGTGAAGTCCGCGTACTTGCGGAATACGGTGGCGATGGACTCAAAAAATGTCACGATCTCTCCCCAGTTAGGTGGCGTGCACTAAGCGTACGGCTTCGGCGTCGACAGCGTCTCGGGCGGCATCGAATCTGAACGCTGCCTGAGGAAACGGTGAAGAGCCTCGCTGCTCGGGCATCGTGAGCGTACCTTGAATAGCGAGCGAACTGCTGGTGCCACTGCTCACCGCCAGAGTGAGCGCGCCAATCGGCGAAGCTCACAATCGTTCAGTGAGGAGCTATCGTGCGTCTCTCATCCGCCGTCGCATTTGTTTCAGATCTTGATCGATCGGTCGCGTTCTATTGCGATCTTCTCGGGCTCACATGCTCAATTTTTGATGAGTCGGCAGCGCTGTTGGTTGGCCCTGAGAACTATGAGCTCTACCTTCGCGGTAAGCATGCGCAGCCGAGTCGCGTACTCGGCTCAGTGGGTATCCAGTACCTCATTTGGAGTGCCGACACCCTGGAAGAATTGCAACAGTGTGAAGATGCGATGCGTCGAGAGTCGAGCCACGTCCGTCGTGAACAGCTCGATGGGATTGAGGTGCTCGAGGGCCGAGACCCTGACCATTTGCCCATCTTCGTGGTGTTTCCTGGACCCGATGAGTCGGCGCGCCACGCGATCATTCCGCGAATCTATAGCTGGTAGACCGCAACAGGAGTGTGTAATGCGCGGTTTGCCTTACCCGCCATCGCCCACATACGCCGCGAGGTGTTCGCCCGTGAGCGAAGACTTGGCGGCGATGAGATCTGCCGGAGTGCCTTCGAAAACGATCGAGCCGCCATCGTTTCCGGCACCAGGACCGAGATCGATGATCCAGTCTGCATGGGCCATGACTGCCTGATGGTGCTCGACGACAATCACGGACTTTCCCGAATCGACGAGTCGATCGAGAAGGCCCAAGAGTCGCTCAACGTCGGCCAAGTGCAGACCTGTGGTCGGTTCATCCAGAACATAAATGTCGCCCTTGTCAGCCATTTGGGTGGCGAGCTTGAGACGTTGACGTTCTCCGCCCGAGAGCGTGGGCAGTGGTTGCCCGAGGCGCAGGTAGCCCAGCCCGACATCAACTAGCCGGTCGAGGATGGCGTGGGCCGCGGGAGTGCGTGCCTCGCCTTCGCCGAAGAACGCTTCGGCCTCGGCGACGGACATCCCGAGCACTTCGCTGATGTCGTGCCCGCCGAGCTTGTACTCCAGCACGGAGGCCATGAAGCGCTTTCCTTCGCAGACCTCACACGGGGTCGAGACGGTGGCCATGACGCCGAGGTCGGTGTAGATTACCCCGGCGCCGTTGCAATTGGGGCAGGCGCCTTCGGAGTTGGCGCTAAACAGGGCGGGCTTGACGCCATTGGCCTTAGCGAATGCTTTGCGAATGGGCTCGAGCATCCCGGTGTATGTGGCGGGGTTGCTGCGGCGTGATCCCTTGATGGCGGCCTGATCGACGGACACAACGCCGTCGCGGGGCACCACCGATCCGTGAATCAATGAGCTCTTGCCCGAACCGGCAACGCCCGTCACGACGACGAGGGTGCCCAGCGGGATGTCGACATCCACGTTCTTAAGATTGTGGGAGTCGGCGCCGCGAATCTCCATGATGCCGGTGGGGGAGCGCACTTCGTCTTTGACCGAGACTCGGTCGTCAATGTGGTGGCCGGTGACGGTGTCGCTTTGGCGCAGCTCGTCGAAACTGCCTTCGAAGCAAATCTGGCCGCCCTCGGTGCCGGCACCAGGGCCAAGGTCGATAATGTGGTCGGCAATCGAGATCGTTTCTGGCTTGTGCTCAACCACGAGCACAGTGTTTCCCTTGTCGCGCAGCCGAAACAGGAGCTCGTTCATCCGCTGAATATCGTGCGGGTGGAGACCGACGGTTGGCTCATCAAAAACGTAGGTGATGTCAGTGAGCGACGAACTGAGGTGGCGAATCATCTTGGTGCGTTGCGCTTCGCCGCCAGAAAGGGTTCCGGCGGGACGGTCGAGGGAGAGATAGCCGAGGCCGATCTCCACAAACGAGTCGAGCGTCTGCTGCAGCGCTTCGAGCAGCGGGGCTACAGATGGTTCGTTCAGCCCGCGCACCCACTCGGCGAGGTCACTGATCTGCATGGCGCAGGCATCCGCAATATTGATTCCAGCGATTGTGGATGCTCGGGCACCCTCGTTGAGTCGAGTGCCGCCGCAATCGGCGCAGGTCGTGAACGTGACCGCGCGATCGACAAAAGCCCGGATGTGGGGCTGCATCGCTTCGCGGTCTTTCGACAGCATCGACTTTTGAATCTTGGGGATCAACCCTTCATAGGTCATGTTGATCGACTGCATCTTGACCTTGACCGGCTCTTTGTAGAGAAAGTCGTGCAACTCAGTCTTGGTGTACTTCTTGATGGGCTTGTCGGGATCGAGGAAGCCTGACTCGGTAAAGATGCGCACCATCCAGCCATCGGCGGTGTAGTTGGGGATCGTCAGGGCACCTTCGGCGAGCGACTTACTGTCGTCGTAGAGCTGCGTGAGGTCGATGTCGTTAACGCTGCCGCGACCTTCGCACGTCGGGCACATGCCGCCGGTGATGCTGAACTCGCGGCGCTCCTTAGTGGTGACGCCCGCCTTCTCAAAAGTGACGGCGCCTGCGCCCGAGATGGATGCCACGTTGAAGGAGAAGGCTTGCGGTGAACCAACATGGGGATTGCCGAGGCGGCTAAACACGATGCGCAGCATGGCATTGGCATCGGTCGCGGTGCCGACGGTGGAGCGGGCGTTCGAGCCCATGCGCTCCTGGTCAACGATGATCGCCGTCGTGAGGCCCTCGAGCACGTCGACATCGGGGCGGGCGAGCGAGGGCATGAAGCCTTGCAAGAATGCGCTGTACGTCTCGTTGATCATGCGCTGCGACTCGGCAGCGATTGTACCGAACACGAGCGAACTCTTGCCTGAGCCCGATACGCCAGTGAAGACCGTGAGGCGGCGTTTCGGGATGTCGACACTGACGTCAGCGAGGTTGTTCTCGCGAGCGCCTCGCACCCGAATTATGTCGTGGCTATCGGCCGCGTGAGAACCGGGGGAGCTGGGGTTGCTTGTACTGGCCATCGTGGGTGCCTCCCTAGCGGTGCGGATGTCGCGGCTCTGCGGGTTCGCGGATGCTTGTGACCATTATTGCGACAGTACGGGCAATTGTGGAGAGACCCTAGTTCTCAGCTTCCCGCTATGGGATTCTAAGGTGATGATCCGTCAAGATAGGGGCCGCGCTTGATCGAGTTTCGTCACCTCTCGAAACGTTTCGGCGACAAGCTCGCGGTCGATGACCTCAGTTTCACGGCTGCGTCTGGACGTGTGACAGGATTTCTGGGGCCTAACGGCTCGGGCAAGACCACGACGATGCGCATACTGCTCGGCCTCGAAGCGGCGGATTCAGGGGAAGCTCTCGTCAGTGGCGAACCTTATCGGAAGATAAAGAATCCGCTGTTTCAGGTGGGCGCACTGTTGGATGCTCGCAACGCGCATCCGGGGCGCTCCGGCTTCGATCACCTGCGGGCGCTTGCCCTCACTCATGGGATATCTAACGAGCGAGTCGAATTCGTGCTCGAAGAAGTTGGGCTCAGCGGTGTGGCCTCTCGTCGCATTGGAGGGTATTCGTTGGGGATGCGCCAGCGGCTCGGCATTGCAGCTTCAATGCTCGGCGATCCCGAGGTCTTCGTATTCGACGAGCCCGTAAACGGCTTAGATCCCGATGGCGTGATGTGGTTTCGGGAGCTGGTGCGCGACTTTGCGGCGGAGGGGCGCACAGTGCTGCTTTCCTCGCATTTGATTAGTGAGGTCGCGCTGACCGCCGACCACGTGGTGATCGTTGGGCGCGGGAAGGTGCTCGCTGATTCTCCGCTGTCAGAGCTTGCACGCCTCCGGGGCGCTGAACGCGTAGTTGTGCGGAGCCCTCACACGCGCGAATTGATCGTGCCTCTCGCCGCGTCCGGGGCGCGGGTGGTTGAGGAGCGCGACGCACTGGTCATTCAGGGTTCGACCGCCGAAGAAGTCGGCTTGCTGGCGGCTCGATTGAGTATTCCGCTGATTGAGCTTCGCACTCAGGTGGAATCCCTCGAAGAGACATATCGTCAGCTCACCGATTCGAGTGTCGAATACCGGCAGGGATCGGAGAAGTGAGTTCCGCGGTTGCACGCGGAGTCGAGCCTAAGAGGCTGACTCAGGCCTGGGGTGTTGTTCGTTCGGAGTCACTCAAGCTCTGGTCTCTTCGTCCACCGCGGCTCATCGTGGTGCTGATGTTTCTCCTGCCAGTTGTGCTGGCAACCGTGCGCGTGCTGTTCGTGCCGCTGATTGTCGGAACTGATCTGAACACCGATGGCACCTCGATACTTTTCGAATCGATCTCAGTGGGTGCGCTTCCGCTGGCAGTTCTGTCGGCGACGCTCGGTCTCATCGCCATAACCTCGGAGTACACGGACGACTCGTTGGCAGCTTCATTGGCGGCAGTGCCATCCCGAGTGATGCTGATCGTGGCAAAGACCGTTCCGAGCATTGGCCTCTCCGCTATTTCCGCAGCTGTGGGGACGGCTGTCGCCGGCTGGATCGCATCTATCACGCTGACATCGCGTGGTTATACAGTGCCCGGCCTCGATCGCTCGGCGGAGTTGTTGATCAGCGTCGTCGCGGGCGCTGCATGTTTCGCGGTTCTCGGCGTTGCATTCGGTGCGCTTGCGCGATCAGCAGTGTCGGCCGCAATTTTCTTCGTGGGGATCATCGTGTTGATGCCGAGCACGCTCTTCTATCTCGGAGGATCCTGGGTGCCTCGGTTCGCGGAGCTGCTCCCGGCCAGCGCGCTTCAAGCGCTCACTACGCGAGCACCGGCAGAGCCATTCGTGCTGGAAGGGACTAGCGCATCAGCGCTGGAGCCGTCCATAGGATTCGCTGTGCTCGCCTCCGGATCAGCGCTCCTCCTCGCTGCCGCAGCTGTGATATTTGCCCGACGGTCAGTTCATCTGGAAGTCGCGCGCAACGGTCGCCAGTCACAAGCCTCGCGGCCGGCGATGCGAGTGGAGAGCCCTGCTCGCGGATTGAGCTTTACGGGAGTAGTTCGATCCGAGGCGCTGAAGGCACTTACCTTGCCCTCCTCGCGGTGGTTGTTGGCGTTGAGTGCGGGCGCAATTGTGTTTATGGCGTGGCGCTGGGCTGTCGCGAGAAATCCAGCTGACATTCTCGAGGCGCCAATTACCGCCTGGGATTTAGCTTCGTTGACCTTTTACGATCAGATGACAGTGATAAGCGGTGGGCTGGCCCTCAGCCAGTTCCTCATCGCAGCGTTCGGCGCTCTTGTCGCGACCTCGGACTTTGCCACCGGAAACATCCGGCCGGCGCTAGCGGCGGTACCCCGGCGCGGATGGTTGCTGGCGGCGAAAACCGGGATTGCGGTCACCTCAGCGATGGCTGTAGGGGCAATCGCGTTACTGCTGGCTGCGATAGTGGCGACGCCCATCCAGCAGGACCAAGGTTTCCCCGCCACTTTGTCAGCGAGCATCGTATGGATCTCTATCGCCAAAGGGACGATTGCGCTCGGGCTAGTCGCGGCACTCGGATGCGGTGTCGGCATGATCGCGCGTTCGGCCTCCGGTGCACTTTTCGCCTTGGCGACGATCTTCGTCGTCGTGTCGACGCTGACGAGCCAAATGGAACGCATAACCGTCGACACCCCGCTTGTCTGGCTGACTAACATTGGCCGAGTATTCCCGTCGGGGCGCGACGCAGCGGAAACGCTGGGCCCGAATACCTTCCAGCCGTGGTTTCAGTATGGAAATACTTTGCAGCTTCCACCCGGCGCGAGCATGGTGGCGCTGTTTCTGTGGGCGGCCGGAAGCCTAGCGATCGCGTGGGTGCTGTTTCGTCGCCGTGGAGTCTGAGTTCTATCCTTCAAGACCTGCGAGCAACTCGTTCATGTAGTTGATCTCACTCATTTGCACGGCAACCATTCCCTCGGCCAACGACGTCACGACATCGTTGGTCGAGCGTTCGAGAAGCCCCTCAGCCATGTCGACGCCGCCCGCGTGGTGGGCAATCATGAGCTCAAGAAACATAGCGTCAGCGTCGGTTGTGCTCGCTCTAAGAGCTTCCATCTGGTCGTACGTCGCGAGGCCGGGCATTGTCGTCGCGGTCGAGGAGTCGGAATTCGAGGTGACGTGAGAGTCGTGCTCGCCGTCATCCATCATCCACGTCATCGCAGGTTCGCTCGAGGCTTGCGGCAAATTCCACATGATGAGCCACGCGAACATTTGTCCCGCTTGCTGGCCCTGCGCCGTCGCAATGTCATAGGCCAAGGTGCGTATGGCTTGATTCTCGCTCTTTTCCAGAATGATCATCGCCATGTCGACAGCCTGCAGATGGTGCGTCTGCATGTCGCGCGCGAAACCGGCTTCGGCGCTCGTCGTCAAGGGATCCGAGGATTCAGCGGGCAACAACTTTTGACCAGCGAGAACGCCGACTCCAACCAGCAGCAGCGCTGCGATCGCCATGGCGCTTAAGCGGAGCCAGGGGTGACGTGGCGAACTGCCATCGCCGACGGTCATGCGATGCGTCCGCCGCCGTCGATTCCTCCGGAGCACGAAGCGCCGATTTCTGGTGCGTCGCCGCCCTGCCAGAACTTGTCAATGAAATCCTGCATTCGCGGGTCGTCCACTCCGTCGAGCTCAACCTGGTTAGCCCAGGCCGAGATCACGACGGGCGACTGAAGGCCTTCGTACGGTGACAGTACCGAATAGGTGGACGGAACAGCATCCTGCAACGCCTCCAGCTCGTCTCCCGAGACCTGCGCCGGATCGTAGGTTACCCACACGGCACCATGCTCAAGAGCATGCACGGCGTTTTCGTTCGGCACTGGCTCGGTGTACACACCGCAATTCAGCCACACGGATGCGTGCTCACCGCCCGCCGGTGGGCTTTGTTCGTAGTCGACGGTGCCCTCAACATGACCGGCAACCAGATTCGGATAATTCTGCACACCGTCGATCTCGATGGCTTCGGGGCTGGTTCGGGGAGTTCCGTTCGCCACCACCATTACGATGACCAATGCTAGGACGCCTACCGCGGCGACGCTGCTAATGACGATACCGATGACACGGTGACGCTTCTCGGCGGCTTGTTTCTTTTTTAGCGCGGCGACTTTTGTGGCCCGGCGCGCATCGCGCTGCTGCTTCACAGTGAGGTCTTTGCCGGATGATGCGTTTGGGGAGGATTGCGGGTCGCGGGGTGGCATTCAGGTGGTCCTGTCGTCGAGTGCGTGGGCAGGGAACAGATGTGCAGTCCGAGCCTATTCGGTCGAATTTGTGAAAGCCCTCCTAGGGAACGCACTCGCGAATATCGGCAGCCGAGTCCCTAGTTCTTGGCGAAGATGCGGCTAACTTCTGCGCGGCTAGCCCTGCTCTGTGATCGCTCGCAATGCCAGCAGGTGCTGCTGATACGCGCGATACCCGGCTGCCGTCGAGGTGACCCACGTGCGCGGACGATTGCCGACCGTTCCCTTGATGACTTTCGCGTAGCCGGCATCCGCAAGATAGCTGATCGCCTTGCTGAGAGCCGAGTCCTCAACTTCGAGGAGTTGTTTTAGCGTCGTGAAGTCAATCTCGTTTCTCGGGCCGAGTGCGGCCATGAGCGACAGTCTCACCGGGGTCAGAAATGCGTCGTCCAGCTGGTGACGAGGATGCTGTTTCATGAACGTGCGTCTCGGTGCGCAGGCAGCGCGGAAGCCGCGAGCATGACGAGAAAGACCGCGATTCCGGCAGCTATCGTTGCCGCGAGGGATTGCGACTGTGCCAGCGGAGCGAGTATCGCAAATGCAAAGAGCGTGCTCGTGGTGATGCCGAAGGCAGTCCACTGTATCCAGCCCCATTCGAAACCGACGCGGGGCAAGACCCATGCAGATTCGTTCAGCACGTACGTGAACGCGATGCCCGCGAGCGCCGCGATCATCAGCAGTGCTGAGACGATCGGAATAGTGCCGAATGAGATGAGCAAGCCCGCTACCGCTCCCATGATCCCGGTGTTCCAGCGCACGGGTGTGCTGAGCGGTTCGGGGCTGCGGCCCGCCGGGGTGCGTGAACGTGGCACCCGGATCAGTTGAGCTATGGCGGGAGCGGCCAGAGGAACGAAGACGGTGAGAGCGACGAGTGCGATGAGCCACGGGGAGTAGGGCACGTCGAACACCGACAGACCCGACAGAAAGGTCATCGCGATGATCGCGAGGGCCAAGGGAATCCATACTGCTCGCGGTAGTGCTCTTCGGATGCCGAACCGTTCACGGGTGCCCGTGGTCATCGTGGTGAAGGCCAGTATTGGTACGAGGAGTAGCGATGTCTGCGAGAACTTGTCGGGGTTGCTGTCGCCGGCTGTGCCGATGCTCACGGAAAATGCGAAAAGAAACACGCCGATATAGCTCGCTGCCATCAGAGCGCTCCAGAGGCTGAACCAAGCGAAGCCTCGGGACGGCCCTCGCTGGTTCAACGAATCGCGCACTTCTTGTTGCTGTTGGAGCTGGCGAGAGGCTTCAACCCGCGTGGACTGTGGGGCGGAATCTGGGGCGGTGGGGGAGTCCGCGGAATCACTTTCCATCTGGAAAGTGTAACGTATGTGAGTTTTTCGCAAGTATTCCGGCAGATCTTGCGTTGAAGTGTTGACAATCGATCACTTCAATCTTGTATCATGCGAGTGACACAAGTTGAAGGAGCCGTCAATGTCGTACCTACTGCTCGTCTTACAGTCTCCACTTATCCTGGCGACAATCGCAATCGTCATCTTCCTTTTCGCGAGGCGAGGGCGAACCGCCGAAACTGTCGTGCCAGGACGCAGTGCGTTCATGCGTTCAGTCGCAGTCACAGGATCAGCCGCGGTATTGATCGTGCATCTCGCGGTCCAGTTCTTTCCGCTACTCGACTTGGCGCAGCGTTACCTGTTGCCGAACTTGAGCGTCGATTTCAGCCCCGACCCGTGGGCGTATGCGTGGTGGCGCTATCCGCTGCCGTTGATCGTCGCGGTCGTGGTGCTGGCCGTAGTCATGGTGCGGGTTGCACGAGAGCCCGTGGTGGTGGAGGCGCCGGTGTTGTCAATGAAGCCGCGTGGGTGGACGAGTTTCGCCAGTCGCAAAGAGCTCGCAAGCGCAGCCAGCGTTCTCGGTGCGCTCGTGAGCGTCTCGCTATTTGCGGGAGTGCACTCGATCACCGACGGATTCGGGCTGCATACTTTGGTCAGCGGGCCGCGACCCGTCGGCGTCACCGATGCTGCCTGGGATGAGTACTCAGCCAGCACTTTCTACGGCTGGGCTTATTCAGTGCCGGTCGTAATCCTCGCTGTGGTACTTGCAGTGCAGCTGTGGTGGGTTTTGCGCACCATCTCGGTTCGCCCGTTCGCAAGCCCGGCGTCCGTCGATGCGGAAACTCGCGAGCGCACGCGCGCATCTTCTGTACTGCTTCGACTTTTCATCGCCGCAGTATTGCTTCCGCTGGGCGGCGCTCTTCTCCTCATCGGTCAAACAGCGATGTTCTCCAACGTGATCACCACCCTAGATTCCGACGACTACCTCGTGTCCTTGGGGTATGCGTCCTTTGCCCCGGCGATCGCCGTGACCGGTGCGCTGCTGCAGGCCCTCGCGCTGCTCATCCTCGTGGCAGCAATTCACGGCAAGCGGTCGCGTGTGTCTTCTCCGGAGTTGGTGCGCTAGTGACCGACGCCAACGAAATCTACGAGCAATTTCGAGGGATGATCGTCTCGGGTCAGGTAGGCAGCGGCGAGCGGCTCCCCACGGTGCGCCAGGTTGCGAGCGATCTTGGTGTGGCAAACGGAACTGCTGCCAAGGCATACAAGATGCTTGAAGCTGACGGGCTCGTCTACTCGCGCACGGGTGCTGGCACCCGCGTTTCAGAAGGCGCATCCGTGTTGCCGGGGGCGATCGTGTCACGCATCCGTGAACTGGTCTTCGAGGCGAAGGGGCATGAGGTTCGTGAAGAGGATGTGGTCACCGCGATCCGCAGCGCCTGGAGTTCCTGACGAACTTCGGCAGAGTGCGCGGCCGAAGCTCAGTGCTCGTGCGAAGGCACGGGCGCAGGGTCGCCGACGTAGCACCCGACCGTAAACGGAAACTCAATCGTGGCGCTGTAGTGATACATCTCCTGCTCAACACCGTCGAAAAGCACGGTGCTCGTGCGGCCGTGGCATTCGTCGAGATCGGCATTGGTGGGCAGGTTTCCCGCGGAGTCACGCTCGACGTAAATTCCAAAGCCATCTAGGGCGTACCCGACAAGCGTTGACCCGGTCTCGGCGGTAGCGTCGAGCAGGCACGACGGTACATCGTGGTAGTGGTAGTAGTCGCCGCCATCCGGATGCCCGTCACACAGGTCTTGAGTTTCGTGGGCGACCGCATCCCCGCCCGAGGCATCCACCGCGTTATAGAGGTAGACGCCATTTTTAAGCACGCCAACGGCCCCCATCGCAACACAGCTTGGCTCGGCGGCAACGGTGGGAGCGACGCTAAGCGTGAGCTCAACAAGCTTCTCGTCAATCTCGTTGGGGTTGCGGTCGAATTCTTTCGCCGGGTCGGTATCGGCGATGGGGAACGTGCCGGTCATTTGCTCGGTCGGCACATTGGCAGTCAGGATGGTGCGAGTGTCGTGGCCGACTTGTTCCTCGTAATAGGCCTGTGGCCACGAGACGGCGCCCTCGACGGTGTCCTTTGTCGTGGCATCCCACGTGCCAGCGTCGTAGTCGATCCACGGTCCGCCGTTCACGGGTCCGCGCCCGCTGAAGTCGGTCTTGCAGGAGTACAGATAATCGACAGCGGGGGAGGTGGAGGTGCGGTCGTCGCCGAGCGGAATGGCAGTGGCATCGATGACGCCAGACCAGGCATCCGGGATGTCGATCGCAGACGCTGCAGCGCTCGGCTCGATACTCGGCGTCGCGGTAGCGGTCGCAGTGTCGTCGGCAGGGCCTGACGCACACGCGGAGAGGATGAGAATTCCCCCCAGCGACAAAGCGAGTGCTGTGCGTGAGGTTATCGAGCGAGTGATCATGGCAAATGCCCCTAGAAGAATCTGGCCGCGCGGGTGGTGATCGCGAGCGCCGCTGATACTAGCGGATAGTTCTATGACGGCTTCATGGGAAACCTGTCGGCGTCGCTGATTGCGAACTATCCGGTCGATTCGCGTTCACCGGTGGTTCACATCGTTGCCCAAGACTGCGCACGCCTGCTCTCCCGACCGGGCATCCTCACCGCAGCCTCGAAGGGCATTCCCCATGCGCAGACGGCCCCTTGCCGCCCTCCTCATTTCTTTATCGTTGGCGGTGCCGCTGGTAGTGACTTCCCCGACCGTTTCGACGGTGTCGGCGGATGCCGCCGAGTTGTCGTCGGTGCGCATCAACGAAATTGAATCGAACGGCGACGACTTCGACTGGGTTGAGTTCGTGAACACGGGAACCGACACTGTGGATGTCTCGGGCTGGATCATCAAGGACGACAACGACGAGCGCGCCCTTGCGTTCCCTGTCGGCTCCAGCATCGCGGCCGGCGAGTACCTCGTCATCAACGTCAACGACGACGCCAATCCGGAGGGCTTCGGACTCGGTAAGGCAGACACCGCGCGCCTCTTTGCCGCCGACGGTATTACGGCTATCGACGCGTTTGCGTGGGATGGTCACGCCGCTGCCACCTATGGGCGTTGCGCTGACGGCACGGGGGAGTTCCGCGACACTGTGGCATCCACCAAGGGTGCAGCGAACGCCTGCGAGATCACGGCCGCAGCTGCGGTACGCATCAACGAGGTGGAGTCGAGCGGCGACACGAGCGACTGGATCGAACTCACCAACATCAGCACCTTTGCGGTGGATGTGTCGGGCCTCGTTCTCAAGGACGACGACGACAGCCGCACCGACTCGATCCCTAGCGGGACGACGATCGAGCCGGGCGCCTTCTTCGCGTTTGAGCCATCGTTCGGCTTGGGCGGTGCGGATGCCGCGCGCGTCTTTGACACCGACGGCACGACGCTGATCGATAGCTACAGCTGGACAACGCACGCGAGCACTACCTACGGCCGCTGCCCAGACGGCATCGGCGAGTTTGCGACGACGAACACCACGACAAAGGGTGCCGCCAACGACTGCATTGCCACCGAGCTCCCGAGCGTTCGCATCAACGAAATCGAGTCGAATGGTGATGCTACCGATTGGATCGAACTCTTCAATAGCGGCAGCACCCCTGTTGACCTCTCTAACTGGGTCATCCAAGACAATGACGATAGCCACGTCGCGCGGATCCCTGCCGGGACATCACTTGCGGCCGGGGCTTTCTACGTCTTTGACCAGCCGGCGTTGAGCTTCGGCCTCGGCACGGCCGACTCGGTCCGCGTTTTCGCTGCCGACGGCTTCACCGCAATCGATTCACGCAGTTGGAGCGGCCATTCGCCCACAACCCTCGGGGTGTGCGGCACCGGGTTTGGCGACACGACAAGCTCCACCAAGGGTTCAGTCAACGACTGCAGCGCGCCGATCCGCATCAACGAAATCGAGTCAAGCGGCGATTCGAGCGACTGGGTCGAACTGAAGAACAACGGTTCAGATTCAATGGATGTCTCGGGCTTCATCCTCAAGGACAGCGACGACAGTCACGCCTTCACGCTCGCTGCCGGCACGACGATTGCTGCGGGCGACTATCTCGTCGTCGAGCCCGACTTTGGGCTCGGCGGGGGAGACTCGGCGAGGCTCTTCGATGCTGACGGCGTGACCCTGATCGACAGTTACGTCTGGACGGCGCATGCCGCCACAACCTACGCGCGCTGCCCCGACGGCACCGGCGATTTCGCGACGTCGAAGGCCGTCACACAGGGCGCGCCCAACAGTTGCGTTGGCGAACTCGAAACGTCGACATGGCCTGGGGCGTCGACGATTTCGACGGCGAACGCGAAGGACGCGTTCAGCGACAACATGAGCGGGCTTGCTTTTGAAGCCGCAGTGTCAGGTGACGTGCTCTGGGCGGCAAAGAACGGCCCCGGTGCGCTGTACAAGCTTGTCTTTGATGGCACCAACTGGGCGCCAGTGGTAACGAACTCGTGGAACGAGGGCAAGCTGCTGCACTACGCCGACGGTACCGGAGACGTGGATGCCGAAGGCGTCGCGCTGACCTCGGCTGGCGCCTCCGGGGGAGTTTTCATCGCGAGCGAACGTGACAACGCGAACAGCGGGGTGAGCCGCCCGACAATTCTTCGCTATGGGGTGGCGGGCGCTGCATCCGAATTGACGGCCAGCCAGGAGTGGAACCTCACCGCTGACCTGCCCGCTGTGGCAGCGAATGCGGGGCTTGAGGGCATCGCGTGGGTTCCCGACAGTTACCTGGTCGCTGAAGGATTCAGGGATGAGGCCACGAGCGCGCTCTACAACCCCAGCACCTACGCCGGCCACGGTGAGGGCCTCTTCTTCGTGGGGCTCGAAGCCAATGGCACGATCTACGCTTACGCGCTCGACCAGAATTCGGGCGCATTCCAGCGGGTTGCAACGATCGAGAGTGGCTTCTCAAGCGTGATGGAACTCGAGTTCGACCCCGCTCTCGGGGCACTCTGGGCGATCTGTGACGACACCTGCAACGGTCGCAGCGCCATTCTCGAGATTGCTCAGGATGGCGCCACGGCTGGTTCCTTCGAAGTCGCCACCGTCTTCGAACGCCCCACAGGAATGCCGAACCTCAACAACGAGGGCTTCGCGATCGTGCCGCAGTCCGAGTGCGTCTCCGACTCCAAAGCGGTGTTTTGGTCGGATGACTCGAACACCGACGGCATCGCGCTGCGGGCCGGCACCATCGACTGCACTGTGACGACGGCCCCGACGGATCCCACTGATCCCACTGATCCCACTGACCCCACTGACCCCACTGACCCGACCGATCCGACTGATCCAGCGACGCCGACTACTCCTGTAGCTGTTCCTGAGGCCAGCCTCACGGCGGCGAACCGGGGTTCGGTGTCTGCCCCCACGAGCGCGAGTCCGGGGGAGACCATCACGATCACTGTGGGTACAGCGCACGCCGGCAATGTCGTGAACACGTGGATCTACTCCACGCCGACTCTATTGGGATCGCCGACGGTCACCGCCGCCGGAACTGTCTCAGCAACTATTCCTTCGACGCTCACACCAGGCGTTCACCGCTTGGTAGTTACCGCAGCGGATGGCACAGTGATTGGTTGGGCGAACATCACGATCACCGCACTTGAATCGGGTTCGCTCGCGTTCACCGGTTCTGGGTCAGTGTTGCCGATTCAACTGCCGTTGATGCTGCTCGTCGCTGGCCTCGCGCTGGTCATGATTCGTCGCCGCGAGGTCGGGGCACTCCTCAGCAGAGAATCACGCTTGCCCTAGGTGCCACTGCGGCGTTCAATAGACACAGACGCGTGAGGGTACTCCTGCGCAATTGCTCAACCTAGGAAGGCTGCACCATGAAGTCAGATTCCACTCCATCCGGATTCGAGTACCCGGATGACGCTTTCGAAGCCGATGCGGTCGCCACTAACGATGCGGTCGCGGGCGAGCCAGTCGTTCCTTTTGCCGAAAGCGGTGCGCCCGAAGGTTCAGAGCTCCACGAGGTTTCTCCGGTTTATGACGAACACGAACTTAATTCGGAGGACGGTCCTCAGAACCTGGACAAGGAATAGTCCGACGTAACCTGACTACAGGTGGGGCAGCGTCCCATGAACACGAGACTCGCCGTGATCCGCAACTCAGAACTCTGGGGCGGCACGGCGAGTTTTTTGCACGCATAGGCACAATTCTCCGTCTCGTAAATGCCCGAGACTTGCGAAACTCTCAGGCATGAGGAGTAACGTTTATCTTGTTGCTCTAGTCCTCGGCAGCGAATATCTTTCGCTCTCGCCTGAGGACCACCATGACCGCAATTTTCACCCTTAAAGCCGCAGCGCTTCGCATCGTTCCTCTCACCGAGACTGCGAAAGCCACGCAAAGGTTTCTTCCTGTCGCGCCAGCGGCCACGCTCGTGTCGCCAACACCGATCGACCCTTCCACGCTGAGTGACTCGTCTGCGCTCGCCCGGCTCGTATCGTTTTCCGCGGGCCAGTAAGCCGCAGTTTTCCCTCCCGAAAAGTATCAACCAACGAAAGGATCAGCCAGAATGGCCTACCAAACGATTAACCCGTATACGAATGAAGTGGTCGCCACCTTCCCCGATGCAACGGTGAGTGAAGTGGATGAAGCGATCACCGCGGCGCACGAAGCATTTTTGTCGTGGCGCGAAGCCTCGTATGGGACCCGGATGGCGGTGTTGGCCAAGGCCGCGAAGCTCCTGCGAGCCGACAAGCGTCGCTACGCAGAGCTGCTCACTCTGGAAATGGGAAAGGTGATCGCCGAGGCTGAGGCCGAAGTTGACCTCTCGGCCGACATCCTCGAGTACTACGCAGAGCGTGGCGAGTCGCTGCTGGAAACCGAGAAGGTTCCCGTGGAATACGCCGCAGAGGGTAACGTCGAGATCGTTAGCCAGCCGCTCGGTGTTCTCCTGACGGTTGAGCCTTGGAACTTCCCCTACTACCAGGTGGTTCGTGTGGCCGCGCCGCAGTTGGTCGCGGGCAACACCATCCTCCTGAAGCACGCAAGCAATGTTCCGCAGTCCGCGGCAATCTTCGATGATCTGTTTGCGCGTGCGGGGCTTCCCGCGGGCGGATTCAAGAACCTCTACCTGCCTCATGACCTCACTCAGCACGTTATTGACGATCCGCGCGTACGCGGTGTTGCATTGACCGGAAGTGAGGAAGCGGGGTCGATTATTGCGGCCTACGCGGCGAAAGCGGTGAAGAAAAGCACTCTCGAACTGGGCGGTTCCGATGCGTTTGTCGTCCTCAAGGACGCCGATATGGACAAAACAGTCGAGTGGGCCGTATTCGGCCGCCACTGGAATGCCGGCCAGGTGTGCGTTTCAGCCAAGCGAATGATCGTGGTCGACGATGTGTTCGATGAGTTTCTCGAGAAGTTCCGCGCCGGCGTATCCGCTTTGAAAGCGGGCGACCCGATGGATGCGGCGACGACCCTCGCTCCGCTGTCGTCTCAGTCCGCAGCGGACAAGCTTGCAGACCAGGTGAAGGATGCCGTTGCCGGGGGAGCGAAGGCAGAAACCCTCGGCACACCGGTGCCCACCACCGGAGCGTTCTTCCAGCCAACGATTCTCACCGAAATCGACTCGAAAAATCCGTCTTATTACCAAGAGTTCTTCGGACCTGTTTCCATCGTCATCCGGGTCAAAGATGAAGCGGAGGCGATTGCGGTGGCGAACGATTCGCCGTTCGGTCTTGGCGGCTCGGTCTTTACGAGGGACACCGTGAACGGTGAAAAGGTAGCCAGAAAGATCGACACGGGGATGGTGTACGTGAACCACCCGACGATGGTGAAGGCTGACATTCCGTTCGGTGGCGTTAAGCATTCGGGATATGGCCACGAGCTCACCAACCTTGGTATTCAAGAGTTCGTGAACAAGAAGGTCATTGACGTCGTAGATATCAACGCGGCGTTCTAACTCCCACTTCGGTCGGCCAGCCCAACGCACATAGGCTGGCCAGCCGGAGAGCCGAGCGGGGATTCGGGCACGCGTGGCTCGTCCCGCATCACGATGGGCTGGCATTGCCGCAACCGAGCGCTGTGGAGAATCGCGGTGATAGTTCTGAGGCGACATTCAGCCAGCAATCGTATAGTCAAACTTGTGCAATCGTTCGACGCACGCTTCTGACTTTTCGAGCTGAGGTTGTGCGCTGGACAGCATCACGCGCACTCATTACCGCCGCTCTGAATTCAGTTGAGCGGTGAAACCACTCGAAAGGCAATTCATGAATCGCTTCACAGACCGCGTAGTTCTCATCACCGGCGGAGGGTCAGGCCTCGGCCGGGCGGCCGCAGTGCGACTAGCGGGGGAGGGCGCCAAACTCGCTCTCGTCGACGTATCCGAAAGCGGCTTGGCCGACTCCGTCACCGCGATCGCTGAGACCGCGCCCGACGCCGAAGTTCTCACTGTCGTCGCTGATGTGTCCAAAGAGTCGGATGTTGATCGTTACGTCGCGGAAACCGTAGAACGCTTCGGTCGCATCGATGGCTTCTTCAACAACGCCGGCATCGAAGGTAAGCAGAACCTCACTGAAAATTTCTCCGCAGAAGAGTTCGACAAGGTCGTCGCCATTAACTTGCGCGGTGTGTTCTTGGGCCTCGAGAAGGTTCTCAAGATCATGCGCGAGCAGGGTTCCGGCATGGTCGTGAACACGGCGAGCGTTGGCGGCATCCGCGGGATCGGAAACCAGTCCGGCTATGCAGCAGCCAAGCATGGCGTCGTGGGTCTCACTCGCAACTCGGGTATTGAATATGCTGAGCACGGCATCCGCATCAACGCGATCGCACCAGGCGCCATCTGGACGCCGATGGTCGAAAACTCGATGAAGCAGCTTGATGCCGAAAACCCCCGTGGCGCTGCCGAGCAGTTCATTCAGGGAAACCCGACCAAGCGCTTTGGTGAAGCACCTGAGATCGCGGCCGTTGTGGCCTTCCTGCTGAGCGATGACGCCAGCTACGTCAACGCAACCGTTCTGCCGATCGATGGCGGGCAGTCCTACAAGTACTAGGTCACCTCTCGTCGTTATCTGACGAGGGCGCAGGGGAGTGGGCGGCCGATCGGGCTGCCTGCTCCCTTTCTTTGTTCTCGAACCAAGTTCTTGATAAAGATTTATTCAGGTTTGTGGTGATCGACTGACTGGCGTTCCTCGTCAGCCAAGAGGATGCCATCACGCACGGCGCTGCGAACGACTCGGTGCAGCACATAAAACAGAATGACGATGACGACGACGGTGAAAACGAAATCCATTCCGGAATCCTTTGTTCGTTGCCAGCCGGTCGGCTAAACGCTAGAGAGTGTTGAAATCTCCTTGAGCTGACATAATGTGCATTATCGGATACTAAACGCGTCTACGAGAGGGGCGGCAGAGGTCAGGGCTGCAACGGCGGCAACGCCACGACCGCCACGGTCCAGGGCTGCAACGGCGGCAACGCCACGACCGCCACGGTCCAGGGCTGCTGGTTGTCGGTCGTTACTGCGATTGAATAGCTGCCGCTGGGATCGATGTCCAGCTCGTCCAGGTGGACTGCGTCATCTGAACTTTCGCGACACTCGTGAGAAGACTGTGCAACGTCACCGAGCGACACTGTCATGCGACCAGAGCCGACACAGTCTGAATACACCGCAATGCGTCCTGTTGTCGGGATGAAAGGTGACACATCGATAGAGCCGCCGGCATTGGTGCTCGTCGCTAGGACAACCTCGCCCTCGGTTTCGAACGCCATCAGTTCGGGAGCTTCTGACATAACGGAATCACTGGCCGTGTTTGTGCGGTCCGGCGCGTGAACTCTCACTTCGACGTCTGCCTCTGAGGCGCCGGTGCACCCGGTCAGCATCGCCATAACGGCCGCAGCGGCAACAATGTGCAGCCCGCTGCGCACCTCGCTCATGGCGCTCCCCCACTTAAACACTCGTGATTTCACCTTGCGCTGGCGTCGAAGGCTTGCGCCTTAGCCGCATAGGCAGGTTAGCAAAAACATGAGAGTCTGTCAACTAAGCCCCGGTTTGAGGACGTGAAGTTCTACCCGTGCTCACTGCAGCAGCACACTAAAAACTCGGATTACGGCTGCTGACGAACCTCGCCAGCGCCTCAGCAGCGGCTTCGTGATCGATAGCGTCCGGCTCCCCCGACATGGTCATTGTGCCGATGATGGCGCCGTCTACCCACAGCGGAATCGATCCACCGTGAGCCTTGTACCTGTCGTGGTCGACATCCGTTCGATCTTCAAACGGCGTACCGGCAGCGAGGTGGCGCAGCTTGACCACAAGCGACGCTTCGCCGAAATGGTTCACAACTGCAGCTTTTCCCGCCAGCCAGGGGTCGTTGTCTGCGTTTGTCGACTTCAGCTTCGCCTTGAAGACAACGTCACCGTGGAGAACGATTTCAACTGCGAGATTGAGATCCCATTCCTGAATGACCTGTACGGCAATCAGCCCCAGCGCGACAGCATCATCATTGGTGATGGTGTCGAACTCAATTTCGTTCAAGTACTCGACATCGGGCACCGAGTAGTGCGGTAGTGGACGACTCATCGGTTCATCTCCTGAAGGTGCGTTCGAATGACGCCGACAAGCTCGGCGGGCTCATAACGATCGGATGTGGCGGCCAACTCATCGATGGTCCACCACCGGTGTGCCAACACGTCGACGCGTTCGTCGGCTGTCCATTGTTCTTGTGACGGCTCGAAGGCATCTGAGTGAGCGAGGTAGAACTCGGCGTGACCCGTGTCATGATCAGCGTCATCCCACTCCACCACGAAGTCGTGCGACCACACGGGAGCACCGAGATCCTCGATAACAAGTCCGGTTTCTTCTTCAAGCTCGCGTAGTGCCGCTTGGTGGTGTGACTCCCCCGGGTCCACGCCGCCACCCGGCGTCAGCCAGCGCGCGACACCGCTTGTATCCGGCGCTTTCGTCAGAAAAAGCAAGAAGCGCTGCTCGCGGTCGAACAACAGCACACGGCTGGTAGTTCGGTTCACCGGCATCCGCGGGTCGCTACTTGTTCAGAAAGTCTGAGACGTCGCCGACGTAGCGAGTGTTGTTCTCGGGCACAGGCTCAACGGCAGCAGAAGCAACCTCGGCGGCGAACTCGCTCACGTTGTACAGGCGGCCAGCAGCCTCTTTGCGAGCCTCGATCGCTCCAGGGTTGGCGCGCTGCAGCAGCGTCGCGGTGATCGTTCCCTCAATCATGTCGCCCGAGACAACGACAAAGCCGATGCCCTTAGCCTCAAGCTCAGGGATCAATTCGCGCAGGGCATCCTCGCCGGCACGCTTGCTCAGCGCGACCGGAACGTATTCGGGCATCGTCTCAACGGTGCGGATGAAGTGCGCCTGGTGGCTAGTGACGAAGACAACGCGTGAACCTTCGTGGAGCAGCGGCATCATGGTCTTCAAGAAATTGACTTGAGCGTCGCGGTTGAGCTGCATGGCGTAGTCCTCAGCCATGCCACCCTCCATGCCGCCGGAGGCATTGAGCACCAGAATCTCGAGCCCGCCGAACTCAGTCTTCACCGTCTCGAACAGGGCAGAAACAGTCTCGGGGTCAGTGAGGTCGGCGCCAATGGCAATCGCCGAACCGTCAGTCTCGTTGAGCTGAGCGACAAGCTTGAGGGCGCGAGCCTCTTTGTTGCGGTAGTTCACGGCAACGCGGGCGCCCGCTTCGGCGAAGTAGGCGGCCGTATCGGCGCCAATCCCCCGCGAAGAACCAGTGATGAGCGCGCGAGCGCCATCGAGCGAGTGGGCTGCCAGAGGATTCGAATTATCGCTGTTCACCCTACGACTTTAGCGGTCAATGCCGTGCTGTGCAGTGAGGTAAGTGCTAGCGTCGAGACTGAAGATTTGTCGAACCGCGCAACGATGAAGGGCGCCGGAACAATGCTTATTGATCTGACCCAGTACCTCTGGATTCTCTGGCTTGCCCTCGTCGTGTTGTTCATCGTGATCGAAGTCATGACTCTCGAATTCACGTTCCTCATGATCTCCGCGGGCACTCTCATCGGTGGGCTCGGCTCCAACCTTCTCGGCTGGCCGTGGTACATCCAGATCGCTCTCGCCGCAGCGATCTCTGGCCTTCTCATCTTCACCATCAGGCCGGTTTTGCTGATGAATCTCGAAAAGGGATCCGACCCTGCAAAGAGCAACGTCGACGCTCTCTATGATCTCGGCGGTCGCGTAACAGGCCCCTTCGCCAATGGCATTGGCGAAGTCAAACTCGACAATGGCGAAACCTGGACTGCCCGCATCGGAGACAGCTCGCCACCGTCGGCGGTTCCCGTCGGCAAGCGAATTTCGGTCACGGCCATCGAAGGTGCCATGGCCGTTGTCGTTCTTGAATCTGCCAAACCCGGCTCCACTCAACCTCGTGCGTCTACAAAATCGCCGAGAAAGGAAGAAAAGTGACTGATCCTGCTGGCTTCATAGGCCAGATCTTTGTGATTATTCTGCTCGTCGTTCTGGCGATCTTCGTGATCGTCACGTTGTTCCGTGCAATCCGCATTGTTCCGCAGGCGCGTGCCGGAGTCGTCGAACGCCTCGGCAAGTACCGCAAGACCTTGCTGCCGGGCCTCAACATCCTTGTTCCTTTTATCGACCGAATGCTGCCCCTCATCGACCTGCGAGAACAGGTCGTCTCGTTCCCCCCGCAGCCCGTTATTACCGAAGACAACCTCGTCGTCTCCATTGACACCGTCGTCTTCTTCCAAGTAACGGATGCCCGTGCCGCGACCTACGAGATCGGCAACTATCTCGGGGCCGTTGAACAGTTGACGACCACGACGCTGCGAAACGTCGTCGGTGGCCTCAACCTTGAGCAGGCGCTCACGAGCCGCGACAACATCAACTCGCAACTGCGCGTTGTTCTCGATGAAGCAACAGGCAAGTGGGGCATTCGCGTGGGTCGCGTCGAGCTCAAGGCCATTGACCCGCCCCTCTCGATCCAAGATTCGATGGAAAAGCAGATGCGTGCCGAGCGCGACCGCCGTGCGCAGATCTTGACCGCCGAGGGAACCAAGCAGGCCGCGATTCTCGAAGCGGAAGGTTCGCGTCAGGCAGCGATCCTTGAGGCTGAGGGTGAAGCGAAAGCTGCTGTGCTGCGTGCGGATGGTGAAGCTGCTGCGATCAAGACCGTCTTCGCCGCGATTCATGAGGGCGACCCCGACCCGAAGCTGCTGGCGTACGAGTACCTCCAGACGCTGCCTAAGATTGCAGAAGGTGATTCCAACAAGATGTGGATTATCCCGTCTGAACTGACGGAAGCGCTCAAGGGCATTGGTGAAGGATTCTTTAGTGGCAAAGGACCAGTCGCGCGTTAGCGCCAACTCGTCGTTCCTCTCCCCCGCTCGCCCCCGAGTGCTCGCGCACCGGGGGCTTGCGGTGGAAGCACCCGAGAACACGCTCCTTGCGTTCGCGAAAGCTGTCGCGGTGGGTGCGCACTACATCGAGACGGATGTTCACGTCAGCCTCGACGGTGTAGCTGTGGTCGCTCACGACCCGAGTCTCACTCGCGTCGCCGGCCGGAACATCATGGTCGATCAGCTCACGATGACAGAGTTGCGGCGAATTGATCTGGGCGAAGGTCAAGGCTTCTGCTCGTTGGGAGAGGCTCTCGATGCCTTTCCCGAGACTCGCTTCAATATCGACGTCAAGAACAAAGGCGCGGTGCTTCCCGCCGCGCGCGCGATCCGCGATATCCACGCGATCGATCGAGTGCTCGTGACTTCATTCGATGAAGCCCGCCGTGCCGCCACAGTCGAACAATTGCCAGGAGTGGCGAGTTCGGCATCCGCTCGACGTTTCATTCTGGCGCTACTGAGCGCCAAGACCGGAATTTCGCCCGCCGTTCGCCGCGCGCTCAGTGGACTGGTTGCCATCCAAGTACCCGAGAAGGCACTAGGGTTGCGTGTGACCACTCAGCGGATGATCGACCGCGTGCACACTCTCGGACTCGAGATGCACGTCTGGACGATCAATGAACCGCAGCGAATGCGTCACCTGCTCGACCTCGGTGTCGATGGAATCGTCACCGATCGAGCAGACCTCGCCCTCGAAGTTGTGAAATCGCGCGCCTGATCAAGGCGGCGCACACTCCACTTCTGGGCAGCGAAAATGTTGGCAAATGCTGACAAGTCGCTGTGAACAGTGCGCCCTTGGAAGCATACGTTCAGCAAGAGGGTTTATTACTTGTAGAAACCGCGAATTGAAGGAGGCCACACGATGGCAGATCGCAGCTTGCGCGGCATGAGACTTGGTACCCAGAGCTTACAGAGCGAAGAGGGTGTCGAGTTTTCCCCGCGGAAAAAGAGCGTATACAAGGCGGCCGACGGCACCACGTTTGAAGTGATGTTCTCGTCTGACGCCGAAGTTCCCCAGCAGTGGCTTGACGCCAAGACGGGTCACGAAGGAACACTCCTCGATGACAACGGCGAGCTGGTAGAACTCGATGAGGTCGACGTGAAGGTTCCCCGTAGCCACTGGGACATGCTTCTCGAACGTCGCACCCGCCCCGAATTAGAAGAGCTTCTTCAAGAGCGTCTCGACTTCTTGCGTGCCCGTCGCGGCCAGCAGAAGATCGGCGCCTAACTAACGACGTGCTGCATTCAGGGTCGCCGCTATTCCCCAGCCGGTGACCCTGAGCAGTGCTTCTGCAACAATTCCTGCATGCATTTTTGATCGACCTGTTGAGCGCTCAACGAACGTGATCGGATGCTCCGCCACTCGGTAGCCCGCACGTTCCAAGTTCCAGGCCATTTCTACTTGAAAGCAGTAGCCCTGCGACGAGACACCGTCGAGGCCTAGCTCTCGCAGCGCGCTCGCGCGAAACACTCTGAACCCTGCCGTGATGTCCCGGATGTCGGAGTGCAGCACCGTGCGGGCATAGGCGTTCCCCGTTTGCGAAATGGTGTGCCGAAACCATGGCCAGTTCTTGACGGAACCGCCGGGCACCCAGCGGGAACCGATGACAAGATCGTTGCCTGCTTTGGCGAGAGCAATCATCGCCGGAAGATCAGACGGATCATGGGAACCATCGGCGTCTATCTCCGCGATGTAGTCATAACCGCGCTCAAGGGCCAGCGCAAAGCCGGCGAGGTAGGCCTTGCCGAGTCCCTCTTTCTTGGCGCGGTGCAGCACAGTGATGCCCGGATCGGCGGCGGCGAGCTCTTCGGCGCGCTCCCCCGTGCCGTCAGGGCTCGAATCATCGACCACGAGAACGTGGGCTCGTGGCACTGCTTGCCGGAGCCGACCAACGATCGCGGAAATGTTCTCGATCTCGTTATAGGTCGGGACGACCACGACGACGTTAGGCATTTTTTCTCCGACCGGCCACTGCTGCGACGATGAGTGCGCCGAGCCCTATTCCTGACACGAGCCACTCGAGCTCGCGACCCCAGACAACGGCCGGAGTGATGCTGGTGGAGAGCGGCACGTCTTCGACCATGGTGGCCGCCGTGTACCACGGTACTTCAGCAATTGTGGTTCCGTCGGGGGCGATGATCGCGCTCAAACCGACAGTCGAGATATTGACGACACTGCGGCCGAGTTCGAGCGCGCGAATGCGGGCCATCGCCAGCTGTTGGGCGCTCTCATCGGTGCGGCCGAAATCCGCGTTGTTGGAGGACGCGATGATGAGCTGAGCGCCCTCTTCGACGGACTCTGTAAGGATCTGGTCGTCGACGATGTCGAAACAGATGTTGACGCCGAGGGTCACACCGTTCACATCGAAGACCATATCGGTGCTGCCGATTGAATAGTCGCGCCCAATGAGCCCGATGAGGTCGGGCGCAAACTGCTCCCAGATCTCGCGGTTGGGGACATACTCGCCAAAGGGAACGGGATGGCGTTTGTCGTAAATATCGACGACGCCCTCCCCCGGCATCCACAACAACTGACTGTTATAGATGTTTCCGTCACGCTCGGTGATGTCGCCGGAAATCAGCGGTGCATTGGCGTTATCGACGACGTAATCGAAGGCTGCTGCCGCGTAACTATTGCTCAGCGGCGAGAGATCGGTGCCGCCCTCGGGCCACACCACGAGATCGAGATCCTGGCCGTAGAGCGGCTCGGTGGCGGTGAGTTGCGCCTGAAGTAGGTCACCGCGGTCGCGCTCGTCGAAATAGGCGGCTTTTCCATTTCCTTGGACTGCGCCGACGCGGAGTGTTCCGTCGAGGGTCGCGTGCCACGAGGGTGTGTTCAGCAGCAGAGTGACGACCGTTACCGGTATGAAGGCGGTGCGTAGCGCCCGCGAGAGGTGCTGGGCGCGTTCATCCAAGGGAAGTTCGCGGTAGTGACGCCAGGTGTATTCGGCGGCGGCAAGCGAAAGCGCGACAACAAGAACCATTACGAAGCTGACGCCCGAGACGCCGAGCCACGGGAAGAGGGCTGCAAGCGGGCTCTCCGATTGAGATAGAGCAACGCGGCCCCAGGAGAAGCCGCCATAGGGCCAGACGCTCATCCACGCTTCGCGCGCCGTCCAGAGTCCTGAAACCACAACGGCGAGGCCCAGCGTTGCTCCCCAGCCCGCTCCAAAAGCGCGCGGCAACCAGCGATAGGCCAGGGTGATTGCGAGCCCGCCGAGCGCGACGAACAGCGACTCAAGAAACGAGAGTGCCAGCATCGGCACAGGGCCCAAAAAGAGAGATGCCCAGGAGATGTGCGTCAAATAGAACGCCATTCCGCCAAGGAAACCGACGAGAAATGCCCCACGGGAGCTCCGCCCGCGAAGGGCGATGAGCACGAGCGCGATGCCGACAAAGGTCATCGGCCAGACGCTCTTGTCTGGGAACCCTGCATCCAAAATGGGGCCGGATGCCAGTGCAACTACAATCGCAGCCCAGAAGGGCAGCACAGCAACGGGTTTATCGGGCATCACGCGTTCGAGCCTAAGCGACAGAACTGTAGGCGACGATTCCGCGACGGATGCCGTCGAGCGCCTTGCGCGCGGTCGGGCCGACATTGCCATCAGCGACGACCGAGAGCTGGTCAAGAAGGTCGATTGTTTGTTTGGTGACGCGCACAAAGTCACCCGCAGCCATATCCGCGAGATCGAGCACGGAGTCAAGGTTGGCTCCATTCGCCCAGCGGTACATAGCGAGCGCGAGCCCAGCCGCGAGTGGTTGGCTGCCGGGGAGACGGTTGTCACGCTCGAGATCGTCGAGCTCTGCCCACAGCGTGGTCGTCTTGTCGAAGGCCTCACGGAAGGCACCACGCGGGAGGTAACGATCGCTGAGGTCACCTTCGTCGCGACGGGGCTCGTACACCAGCGTCGTAGCCATAGCGGCCAAAGAGGGGGCGTCGAGCTCGTTCCAGAACCCGTGTCGCAGTGATTCGGCAACGAGGAGGTCGCGTTCTCCATAGATGCGTCGCAGCGTGCGGCCGTAGGAGTTGATCGTCATTTCACCGTTGGCTCCCGGCTCGATGTAACCGAGCTTGGTCAACACATCGGTGACGCGGTCGAAGATCTTGGCAACCGCTCCTGTGCGGTTCTGAATCTGACGAGTCAGCTGATCCGTCTCGCGCTTCAGGCGCCACCAGCGTTCGGCCCAGCGTGCGTGAGATTCGCGCTCTGGACAGGCATGGCACTCGTGTTTGCGCATCTGGCGACGCAGATCGGCGAGCTTGCGCTGACGCCGTTCTCGCTCGGCGCGGTGCCCCGCATCGTTCTTGGGCTGCGACTTCTTTTCAAGATCATTGAGTTCACGACGGATGCGGGAGTACTCGCCAAAGTCGCCCAAGTGGCATTCCATTGACTTGGCATATCCGTCGAGCGAGTTCTTCTGCGAACGAACCTTGCGAGCCAAATCAACGACAGCGCGGTCGGCTTGGAATTGCGCGAAACTCGATTCCAGAATCTCGCGAGTGTGCTCCCGACCGAACAGCTCGATGAGGTTCACGGCCATGTTGTAGGTCGGCTTGAAGCTCGAGTTCAACGGGTAGGTGCGGCGTGACGCGAGGGATGCCACCGCCTGCGGGTCGAGCCCGTCCACCCACTGGATGACGGAGTGACCCTCGATGTCGATGCCGCGACGGCCGGCACGACCGGTGAGCTGGGTGTACTCCCCCGGAGTAATCGGAACGCGGGCTTCGCCGTTGAACTTCTCAAGCTTTTCGAGCACAACGGTGCGGGCCGGCATGTTGATGCCGAGCGCGAGCGTCTCTGTCGCAAAAACAGCCTTGACAAGCTTCTTTTGGAAAAGTTCTTCGACGACCTCTTTGAATGCGGGAAGAAGGCCAGCATGATGGGCGGCAACGCCCCGCTCGAGACCGCTCAGCCAATCCCAATAGCCGAGAACAGCCAGATCTTCATCGAGAAGCGTGCGGCAGCGAGCCTCCACGATCTCGCGAATCTCGTCGCGCTCCTCGGACGTCGTCAGGCGAACGCCCGCGCGCAACACTTGATTCACCGCCTGATCACAGCCCATGCGACTGAAAATGAAGAAAATGGCTGGCACAAGATTCTTTGACGACAGCATTGCGACGACATCGGCGCGATCCATGCGAGAACGTGCCGGGCGACCGCCACGAGAGTCATGGCGACTGCTCTTTCTGCGATTGCCGACACTCTGGCTTCGACCACCGAAGCGCGCCATCTGCGCGAGTTCTGGATTCACGCGGTTCGTTGCGGCCAAGCCTGACGAGTCGAAGAGGTCAATGAGCTTCGTGCCCACGAGCACATGCTGCTCCAGAGGCACTGGGCGGTCTTCTGAGACGATTACTTCGGTATCGCCCCGAACGGCCTGCAGCCAGTCACCAAACTCCTCAGCGTTCGACACAGTCGCGCTCAGCGAGACCATGTGGACGTCCTCAGGCAAATGGATGATCACTTCTTCCCACACGGCGCCGCGGAAGCGATCGCCCAGGAAGTGCACCTCATCCATCACGACCGTGCTGAGGTTCTTCAGCAGGTCAGACTTGGCGTAGAGCATGTTGCGCAGCACTTCGGTGGTCATGACCACAATGCGCGCGCTGGCATTGACGTTTGTGTCACCGGTGAGCAGCCCTACGTTCTCGGGGCCGTACTCGGCGACGAGCTCCTGAAATTTCTGATTGCTCAGCGCTTTCATCGGCGCCGTGTAGAACACCTTCGGCCCATCGAGTTGCATGGCGCGGTAGATAGCGAACTCAGCGATGATCGTCTTGCCAGCTCCAGTCGGAGCAGCGACGAGAACGCTCTTGTCGTCTTCGACAACTTGGCAGGCTGAGATCTGAAACTCATCGAGATCGAAGCGCTGGCTGGCGCGAAAGGCTTCAAGAACGGGGTATCCCCGACGCTTCTTTGCCGCGGCGTACCGTTCGGCGGGAGACAGTTCAGTCATTGACTACAGCCTAAACGGTGATTGCTTAGCCTTCTGCTCGCAACTCGGCGTCAACGGCGGCAGCTTTCTTGGCCGCACGTCGATCATGAAGCCACGCAATCAGTGCTGCGATGAAGTAGAGAATGATCATCGGAATGGCGAGCAGGAACATTGAAATGACGTCGGCGGCAGGCGTAGCGATTGCGGTGAAGATGCAGATCGTCAAAATGGCGACGCGCCACCCCTTGAGAATTGCATTCGCCGACAGCACCCCCACCAAGTTGAGAAGCACCACAAAAACGGGCAATACGAAAGCGATCCCAACCGAGAGCAGCAGCTTCACGATGAAGTCGTAGTAGTACTTTGCGTTCAGATTGGAGAGATCTTGGTCACCCGCGAAGCCCAACATGAGCGTGATGATGTTCGGCATTACATACCAGCCGGCGGCACACCCTGCGAGAAACAGGGGAATCGCGGTTGCTAAAAAGCCAATTGCATATTGCTTTTCTTTGCGCACAAGGCCGGGAACCAAAAACGCCCAGACTTGGTACAGCCACACCGGGCTTGCGGCGACGATCGCCACCGTGAACGCGATCTGCATACGGATATCGAATGCTTGAGTTACCGCGTCATAGTTGAGAGCGGCACCGCGGCCGGTTGCGTCAGCGATGTTGGTAATCGGTGCGCGCAAGGCGTCGATAAAGAAATTCGCAAAGATAAAACCTGCGATAGCGGTCACAATGATCGCAATCGCGGAAATGAACAACCGCTTCTTGAGCTCTACGAGGTGCGCGCCGAGTGACATCCGTTCTTCACTCTTGGAACGCCACCTCTCGGCGCGAACTGCCATAGGGGCTAGGACTTAGGAGGAGTGTCGCTGTTCGAATCCGCCGAAGTGTCGGCTGGGGAATCGGAACTGTTCTCGTCTTTCATCGTCTTGACCTCGCTGCGGAAGATGCGCATTGACTGGCCGAGACTGCGCGCGAGCCCAGGAAGTTTCGGTGCGCCGAAGAGCAAGAGGATGACGACCAAGAGAATAACGAGGTGCCAACCGCTGAGATTGCCGAGCATGGAGAACTTCCTTAAAAATCGAAGGCTGCGTTGGCCAATCATACCTAGATTTGCCGTGATGCGCCGAACAATGAACCGTTATCGGGCTGATGGTTCGCGCGGTGCGAACTCAACGGGGAACCACCGTTGAGGCTGTCGCCCAAAGCCGAGAAGAACGTAATCAGAACGGCTGCGATGCTTGGGGTGGTACAGCACCACGGCGGGTTTCGCGAGCAATTGCGCATCGCCCGCGCTCACCAACGACTTCACGACTACTCGCTCGATTCCCGCGCTGTCGGTGTAGCGCACCGCAATGCGGGGAGCTCGCCGTCGGCGGCGATACTCGCTACTGATGCCCGCTGTCTGCGCGCCGGCCGTGAGCAAATACGCCCGGATAGTCCGGCGTCGCAACCACGTTGCGAACCAGAGCAGAGCGATGAGAATCAGGCCAGCAGCAAAGACCCAGCCCACCTATGACCACTCCTTGGGCCACTGCATCTGAAAAGCGTCGCGCTTAGTGATTGTCTTAGCGCGAGCAATGCGGCGTTCGTGCCTAGCGAGCTTGACTTCAGCGCGCTGGCGCTTGTGCGCTTCATGGCGATCGCGAATCTCCACCATCTCGGTGAGAATTGCCACTTGTGGCTTGCTGAGTTTCTCCGACTCGACATCCAGAATCGACGTCTTCTCGACGACATCCGAAAGATCCTTCATCAGAACCATTGCCTTACGGAACAAGATCCACGCAACAACGCCCAGCATCGCGACCAAGATGAGTACGAGCCCCACCCAGATGAGCAGCCAGCCCCACCATGCAATCATCGCGGCACCTATCGCTGTTCCGCGTAGAGGTCGGACCCAGCCTGGGCCCAGCCCGCTACCGCACGTCGGGCCTCGTCGGGCGCCACGACGGTTACGACGCCGGGGAGGCCAGCGATGAGTCGCTTGAGACCGTGAAAGTGGGGAACACGAACCACCGTGCGTACGCGATCCCCCGCGGGTACCAGAACAGCATCTTCTGGCACGTAGTCCCCCAGCAGGCCGATGGCGCTCCGGGCCACTTCGACGGTGACCTCAATGTCTTCGGCAGAAGTATCGAAGAGCGTTTCCGGCAAGTTCACATCGCCAGCAGTGTGCGTGATCGCCTCGGTTGTCATCGCCGGTTTGGAGATGCGGTCGAGACGGAAGGTGCGCACATCCTCCCGTGAATGGCACAAGCCACGCACGTACCAGTCCGCGTCCACTGATTCAACCCGGAGCGGGTCAATCCGGCGCCGCTCGGACTCGCCGCGCGAGTTGCGATAGTCAAACTCAATTTGGGTACCCGCTGCTACGGACTCACGGATGAGGGCAAGCGTCTCGTCGAGCGCGCTCGACTCCACCGCGACGGCCGTTGGTTGCGCGGATGCTCCCCGTGACAGCTTCGAGGTGAGGGTTGCGATAGCTTCGCGATCAGCATGCTCGGGCAGGCTCGAGAGGTACTGCAAGCCCGCGATGAGCGCAGACGCTTCACGAGCGGAGAAACGTGGCGTGTCATCGATAGCGACCAGGTGCGTCAACACGATCTGGTCGTTATCTTCGAAGTCGTCCCAGGCAATATCGAAGAGATCGCCTGCCTGATAGGTAGCGGTATCGCCAGGGATTCCTGAAACCGCGATGAGTCGCACTGCGTCGCGAATGTTCTGCTCGGGCACGCCAAAGTGAAGAGCTGTTTCTGCGACACTGACGCGGTCACGGTCCATGAGATAAGGCACGAGCGCGAGCAAAAAGACCAGCTTGTCTTGAGCGCGCAGCGGCGGAATTTTCTTAGCCATGGTCTGCCACCGTTCTCGTGAGTCGTTCAATAACGGCGGACCGCAAATGGGGCGGAGACACTGCAACAACCTCGGGCCCAAAACTGGCGAGCTCGTCGGCCATGATGTTGACGTCAGTGAAGTTGACCTCAAGCATGCAATCCGGCTGCAACACCGCTCCGCGACGTTTGCCCAGACGAGTAGCGGCGTCGGTGCCGGGTTCCACCCGCAGCACAGCGACGTTGGACTGCCAGACCTGCTCAAGCCCAGACAAGGCCTGAGCAGCGGCGTCATCCGTTACGTAGTCGAATGTCTTTTTACTGCGCTGGATGTCGCTGACGATGCGTCGCAAGAGGAACGTCTTGAACTGTTCCGTCTTCGGGTCTTTGGCATACAGGTGCCAGCGGCCCTGATGTTGCACGAGCGCGAGTGGCGCCACGAGCCGAGTAGTCGATGACTGCTCCCCCGGCTTCAAATACTCGAAGCTGACAAGCACGCGCCGATCCATCGCTTCGCGGAGCGGTTCGAAGGATGCATCGCGCACCCGCAATTGTGGCGCGTAGCTGAGGACCGGCTCCGCCGTCTCGATGCCGAGCGATCGGAGTTTCACCATGGCACGGCGTGAACCCTCAGAGAGAGAACCCTCACGCCACACCATCGCGGCGAGACCGAGAAGCGTGGATTCCTCCGCCGAAAACTTGATGTCCTCGGGAAGTTCGTAGTCGACGCGAGGGATGCGGTAGCGAAGATTCTGGTTGTTGCCCGCTTGCTCGGGAGGCTCGATCGTTTCGAGCGGAACCCCAAGCTCGCGAATGTCGTCCTTATCGCGCTCAAACTGGCGCTCAAGGTTCGCGTTATCCCCCGAGTGTACGAAGCGTTGGCGATAGCCCTGCACCGTCGACAGGATCTCACTCTTTGTGAGCCCATTTTCGGTGGAAAGCAACGCCAAAACGAGGCTAAAGAGCCGTTCTTCGTTGGGTACTTTCGGTGTTGGCACGAGTCAAATCCTATGTCTCTGACACCCGGCCGTGTCGTGGGTTGCGGTTACTGCTCTTGAATTCCGAGGATGTCGAATACGAAGACGAGGGTGGCGCCGCTCGTGACGCCAGTCGGCAAGGCATCAGCGGCGAAGCCGACATCCGCGGGCAACACGACGAGCACCTGCGAGCCAACAGTCTGGCCGATGAGGGCTTCGGTGAGTCCGGGAGGGAGGCTCGAATCGGCGGTCTCTGTGCCCGTTACGAGGAAGGTTCCGGGAACGCCAGATTCTGCCCAGCTATTGGTGAACGTGCTTTCAGCACCCCACTCGATTCCGCTCACGTGCATTACTGCTGCGTCGCCCTCTTCGAGAGGCGCGCCAGAGCCTACCTTCAGCGCCGTGAACATGAGGTCACTCGGCACATCGCCGGACGGGAACGTGAAACCGGGCTGACCATTCGGAGCCAGCACAACGGAGGGGAATCCTGCAGGAGCGAGCTTGTTGGCTCCATCTGCCTTGCCGGGATAACGATTTTCGACGTCGCTCACCATCACGATGGTGTCGTCGTCGGCGAGCGGAAGCTGGTTCTGAGCGATGTTCTCTGTGCCGAGAATGTCGCCTGCCGTGCCCGTGGTCACAATGCGCGAACCGACAGTCGCACACTGAGCAATGTCACCAAAGTGCGGTGCACCCTCGGTGACAGCCACACGCAATCCCGCGGTGTCGTGTCCGGTCGAGATGAGCTGTTCGCCGGTCTCGCCGCTGTAAATCGTGATTTGGAGGGTCGTGATGTCACCAGCGCCGACCTTATCGCCGTCGCCCTCAATAGCGAGCTCGCTCTCGACATCCGTTGAAATAAGCGGAGTGGGGAACTCGGCCTCGGGGTCGGTGCTGAGAGCGCCAGAAGCACTCACGAGCGCGGAATTGGAGCCAGAGGAATAAACCGGGGTGCAGTCCGCGAAGCTCAACGGACCATTGGCACAACCAGCCAACGAGACAACAACTCCGGCACTGAGGGCCACCACTGCAAGCTTGCGCACAAACACTCTTTTCATCGTCACAGACATCGCCAACACTCTACCGGTCAGAAGCGCCGGCCTCAGCCGCGGCCTTCGCTTCGCGCGCCGTCTTGCGGAGACGTTTGGCGCTGGCGTTTCGTTCGCCGAGCGCTCCGGGTGTCCAGACTTCGACATCTTCGTCCTTGAAGTCAGTCTTTGAGGCGCGACGCTTGAGCTCGGGCAGTACTGATCCTGGCGCGAGACGACGGGCCGTCATGAGAAAACCAGTGTGGGCGACCATGCGGTGATCTGGGCGAACGGCGAGTCCTTCAACGTGCCAGCCGCGCACCATCGTTTCGTTGGAATCGGGCTCCGTAAAGAGGCCAGTAGCGCGGATCGCCTCCGCGACACGAGACAGCTGGGTGACCGTTGCGATGTAGCAGAGCAACACTCCGCCGGGAGTGAGCGCGTCGGCGCACTCCTCGATGCACTCCCAGGGCGCGAGCATGTCCAGCACGATGCGGTCAACAGAACCTGGCTCAACGGATGCCGGCAACTGCTCCTGCAGGTCGCCAACCGTGACCGTCCAGTTCGTGGGTTTCGCGCCTAAGAAGGTCTCGACGTTCGATTGAGCGATCTCAGAAAACTCTTCACGACGCTCGAAGGAGTTCAACTGTCCGCTCGCGCCAATGGCGCGCAGCAGCCATAGCGAGAGCGCCCCTGAACCGACACCGGCTTCTACAACGTGGGCGCCAGGGAAGATGTCGGCTTGGCCGATGATCTGGGCGGCATCCTTCGGATAAATGATTGCGGCACCGCGCGGCATCGACATGACGAAATCGGTGAGCAGCGGGCGCATCGCCAAGTATTCGATGTCATTGGTGCTCGTTACAACGCTGGCATCCGGCTGACCGATGATGACGTCGTGGCTGAGGACGCCACGGTGAGTGTGGAACGATCCCCCAGCTTCGAGAGTCACCGTGTTGAGGCGCCCTTTGGGGCCGGTGAGTTGTACGCGGTCCCCTTCGCGGAAGGGGCCACTCTGTCGTCGGAATACGTCGCTCATCGCGTGGTCACCTTTGTGTGCAGTTCGGAGAGATGGTTCAGGGTGCGGCCGTCAAGAGTTGGCCAGAGTGCGTGGGTTTTGTCCTCGGGGATGTCCACCATGAAGGGAACACCGATGACAGTGGCACCCGAGGCGAATGCCGAAGTGGCACCGGGAGGGGAATCTTCGATGGCAACGCAGTCGGTGATTTCGACACCGAGTGCCGCCGCGCCCGCGAGGTAGGCCTCAGGATGGGGTTTAGCATTTTCGACGTCGTCCCCGGAGATGACGGCGTCAAAGCCGTGAAAGCCCAGGTTCTCGACAACGTGATGAGCCATGCGGCCGACTGACATGGTGACGACTGCGGTGGGAACACCAGCAGTGCGCAGTTCTTGCAATAGTTCGCGAGCTCCCGGTCGCCACGGGATGCCGGATTCCTTGAGTTGCGCCATCACACTGTCGGTGAGACGGTCAACGATCGTGACGGCGTCGAGAGTGACGCCCTTCGTCTGCATGACTCGAGCGGACTCGAAAAGTCCTTTGCCCACACAGGCCATGGCATCGTCATGCGTCCAAGTGCCGCCAAACGATTCGATAAGCGTGGTTTCCGCAGAAATCCAGTACGGTTCGGAGTTGATGAGGGTGCCGTCCATGTCCCACAAGACGGCCGCCGGAGTGGAGTGAGTCACAACGGACCATCGTAGTTCTATCCTTGACTGAACAACATTCCTGCCACGCACCACAAGGAGACCAGTGACTAACACCCCATTTGCGAACGGACGACTCCTCGTCGTCGCCTTCGAGGGGTGGAACGACGCCGGTGAAGCAGCGAGCGGCGCAGTGCGATCGCTCAAAGAGCAACTCGACGTGTATCCCATCTCAGAAGTCGATCCCGAAGAATACTTCGACTACCAGTTCAACCGTCCAGTGCTCTCCCACGACGACGACGGCAACCGCGTCATGACGTGGCCGTCGGTCACAATGTACGGCCCGTCTCGCCCCAACGCCGAGCGTCCTGAGAGTATCGCCGCTGATGCAGAACTGCAGTTGAGCGCCAACAATCAGTCGAACATCTATCTCTTGCTCGGCACAGAACCCTCGCGCTCCTGGAAAACATTCACCCGCGACATCCTCGAGACCGTGGTCGACAACGGCATCTCCTCGATCGTGTTCCTCGGAGCGATGTTGGCCGATGTGCCCCACACTCGCCCCATTTCAGTCTTCACGTCGAGCGAAAATTCTGCCGTTCGCACCGCATTGGACATCGAGCGCAGCAGTTACGAAGGCCCCGTTGGCATCCTGTCGGTACTCGGCCAGGCCGCAGAAGCTAGCGGCATTACGACGATGTCGATCTGGGCATCCGTTCCGCACTATGTGCACAACGCACCATCGCCGAAAGCGACTCTCGCTCTCATCGACAAGCTCGAAGAAATTGTGGATGTTGTGATTCCCCGCGGCGATCTCGTGACTGAAGCGACCGACTGGGAAACAGGCATTGACGCTCTCGCCGGTGAAGACGATGACATGTCGTCGTACATCGAGCAGCTCGAACGTGCTCGCGACACGGTCGACTCTCCTTCGGCCAGCGGTGAAGCAATTGCTCAAGAGTTCGAGAAGTACTTGCGAAGCGGCGATGACAAGCCCGATCCGGGTGCCGCCGGCGACGAGCCGTGGCGCGGCAAGGACTAATCGCGCTCTGTTCGGTGTTCTGACCGTGGAAAGGGCCAGGGCAACATGACGAGCCCGGCCCGAAACTCTAGTGCGGCTAGACCGGCTGAATCACGTTGAGCGACAGCAGCACGTACAGCGTCACGCCCAAGACCACGCGGTAGATGACAAACGGCAGGAACGAACGCTTTTCGATGTAGCGCATAAGCGCTGCGATCACGACGTAGCCCACGAAAAATGCAATCACCGTGGCGACGGCCGTTTCTGCATAGGTAAATACTTGGTTGGGCTCGCCAAAGCTGTGCACGAGCTCATAGAGTCCGCTGCCGAAGACGGCAGGGATCGCCAGTAAGAAGCCAAAGCGTGCCGCAGCGGGGCGCGTGTAGCCGAGAGCGAGGCCCGCTGTCATCGTCGATCCTGACCGTGAGACACCCGGCACCAAGGCGAGCATCTGGGCAAGGCCGATCGTGATGCCATGGCCGTAGCTCATGTCTTCCAGAGCGCGCGTGCGCTTGCCGAGGTAGTCAGCGATTCCCAAGATGATGCCGAACACGATCAGGACTGTGGCAACCAACCAGAGTGAACGGAACGTCGAACGGATGTACTCCTGAGCGAAATAGCCCACGAGCACAATGGGAATAGTGCCGATGATGACAAGCCAGCCGAGCCGTACATCCGGATGATTCCGATCGATCTTCTCGCCGTGGGAACCATGAGGCTTTCGGAATTGCTGAAACCAGCGACTCAGAATGCGAGCGATATCTTTGCGGAAAAAGAGGATGACGGCGAGCTCAGTGCCCAACTGGGTGATTGCCGTGAATGTGGCACCCGGGTCGCTCGCGGAGGGCAAAAACTCGCCCATGATGCGCAAATGGGCGCTCGAAGAGATCGGAAGAAACTCCGTGAGGCCCTGAACAAGCCCGAGAATTATGGCCTCAATGAACCCCATGGAACGCTCCCGTTTAGGTAAGAACTAGTACTTGAGAAGCAGGTCTCCCAAGACCTGCCTGCCAAAGACTAATGCGTCCAACGGCACACGTTCGTCAACGCCGTGGAACATCCCCGGGAAGTCGATCTCGGGCGGCAACTGCAACGGAGCAAAACCATAGCCGGTGATGTCGAGAAGCTTGAGCGCTTTGTTGTCCGTGCCACCCGACATGAGGTACGGCAAAACAGGGGCACCGGGATCGAAGACTCCGAGGCTTGCGACCATCGCATCGACGAGGGGCCCATCGAAACTTGTTTCGAGGCCGATGTCGCGGTGCATCATCTCGATCTCGATCTCATCGGGCAAGAGTGCACGCACTTGCGCGAGCACCGCATCCTCTTCGCCGGGAAGAGTGCGGATGTCGACGAGTGCTTCTGCGACGTCTGGAATAACGTTGTGCTTGTAGCCGGCCTTCAGTAGCGTCGGGTTGCTTGTGGTGCGCAACGTCGCCTGCAGGAACCCGGATGCGGTACCGGTAGCCAGAATCAACTGATCGGGACCGACCTCTTCTGGATCAATGTCGAGAATGCGCGAGAGCTCAGAGATGAGCAGCTTCGTAGTGTCAGTGAGATGCACTGGCCACTCTTGGCGGCCAAGGATCGCGATAGCTTCCGCGAGCTTCGTGACAGCGTTGTCGCTGATAACGCGCGAGCCGTGAGCGGCCATGCCCCGAGCGGTGAGTTTGATCCACATAAGAGCCTTTTCGCCCGTCTGCAGAAGGTAAGCGCGTTGGCCCTGGAGATCGACAGAGTAGCCGCCCACCTCACTGATGGCTTCGGTTGCTCCCGCAAAAATTTCGGGGTGCTTCTTGACCATGAAGTGCGAACCGTATTCGCCGCCGTTTTCTTCGTCAGCGAAGAAGGCGATCGTGAGGTCGCGAGCGGGGCGCTTGCCGGCACCCAGGATGTCGCCGAGCGCCGTGATGATCATGGCATCCATGTTCTTCATGTCCACAGCGCCGCGGCCCCACAGGAGGCCGTCGCGGATGATTCCTCCGAACGGATCTACTGACCAGTTCTTGGGATCAGCCGGCACGACATCCGTGTGGCCGTGCAGAATGAGCGCGGGACGCTCTTTCGCGTGCGGCGCAGAAGACTCGGTGTCGTAGCTGCCTTTCACCTTGGCAATGACCGTCGTGCGGCCGGTGGCAGCATCGAAGTATTGAGTGGTGAGGCCCATCTCCTCGAGCAACGCACCCAAGTATTCGGCTGCATCAGCCTCGCCGTTCGATCGACCCTCCCCATAGTTGGAAGTATCAAAACGGATGAGATCTTGCGCAATGCGTGCTGTGCGCTCGAGTTCTGGCTCAGAAGTCATATGCCCACGCTAGCCGTCTCGCCAGTAAATATCTGCACGCCACGGCATACCCGAAACAGGACTCTCGCTGGTGGTTATTCATGGCGTCATCTGGTGCTCAAAAAGGATGCTATTCTCTTATCTCGGCGGTGCTCTTGTAGCGCCGCAGATGCGCGCGGATGGCGGAATTGGTAGACGCGCTAGCTTGAGGTGCTAGTGCCCGAAAGGGCGTGGGGGTTCAAGTCCCCCTTCGCGCACAGCGAGGTGTCGTAAGACATCGAAATAGCTCGGATCCATGATTATGGGTCCGAGCTATTTTTTTGCCCTGACGGATCACCCGGGCCAGAATGCGCGCCTGCAGAAACTCGTGGGAGCTTCCGCAGGCGCCTGATATGGCCGGGTTACAGGGCGCCCGGGAGCAACCGAATGTTGCTTTTCGCGAGCTTCACAGCCTCGCCCGCTCCCCCATTCATGACAACTTTCGACATCGCAAGTGCGAATCCACGGGCCATTTCTCCGGTGATGGTGGGCGGAAGTGACAGCGCAAGCGGATCGGTGACGAGATCGACGAGCGCTGGCCCGTCGTGGGCGAGCGCCGCTTCAAGTGCCGAGTGGATGTCGGTGGGCTTTTCTACTCGCTGGCCAAAGATTCCGAGAGCATTCGCTACCGCCGCAAAGTCAACGGACGGAACATCCACGCCGAAGTCGGGAAACCCGTCAACAAGCATCTCGACCTTGACCATGCCCAGGGTTGAGTTGTTGAAGACGACGATCTTTACCGGCAGTTTGTGCGCGGCGACGGTAATCAATTCGCCCATCAACATTGAAAGTCCCCCGTCACCGCACATTGCGATCACCTGCCGGTCAGGGTGGCTCATTTGAGCGCCAATGGCCTGAGGTAGAGCGTTCGCCATCGAGCCGTGCAGGAACGAGCCGATGAGACGGCGCTGGCCGTTGGGGTTGATGTAGCGGGCTTGCCATACATTGCACATGCCCGTGTCGGCCGTGAAGATCGCGTCGTCGCTGGCGAGATCGTCGAGCAGCGACGCGGCGAACTCAGGATGAATCGGAATCTTCTTGTCGACATTCTTGGCATAGGCGTCAACCACGCTATTCAACAGACGGTGATGACGTTTGAGGGTCTTCTCCAGAAAGCTCCGGTTGGGGCGGTTCGTGATCAACGGTGTCACGGCGGAGATAGTGGCTGCCACGTCGCCGTGGACAGGGATGTCGACGTTGGTGCGTCGCCCTAAATGCTCTGCCTTCGTGTCGATTTGAGCGATTCGTTCGTGTGAGCCATCGGGCAAGAACTGTTCGTAGGGAAAGTCGGTGCCGAGCAGGATGAGGAGATCGGCATCGTGGATGCCATCGTGCGCTGCGCCGTAACCCAACATTCCGGTCATCCCGACATCGAACGGGTTGTCGTACTGGATCCATTCTTTGCCCCGGAGGGTGTGGCCGACCGGAGCGGCAAGCAGATCTGCGAACGCTACGACCTCATCGTGCGTGCCCGCCACTCCGGCTCCCGCGAAGATCGCGATCCGTTCTGATGAATTGATGGCCTCAGCGAGAGACGCCACATCGGTAGCCGCAGGGGCCAAGACCGGAATACCCGGGCGAGCCAGCTGTGGTGCGCTGCCGACAGCGTCAAGCCCGGCGATGTCTCCGGGAAGCGTGATGACGGAAACTCCGCCGAGACTAATCGAATGGCGAAGTGCGGAGTTCACAACTCGGGGAGCTTGTGCGGCCGTTGAGATGAGTTCGCGGTAGTTTGAGCACTCGACGAAGAGACGATCAGGATGAGTCTCTTGGAAGTATTCGCTGCCGATTTCAGCCGAGGGAATCTGGCTGGCTATTGCCAGCACCGGCGCTCCACTGCGGTGCGCATCGAAGAGGCCATTGATGAGGTGCAGGTTGCCAGGCCCGCAGCTGCCGGCGCAGACCGCGAGCTGTCCGGTCAGTTGTGCATCGGCGCTGGCCGCGAATGCTGCGGCCTCTTCGTTGCGGACATGAATCCAATCGATGCCGCCTTTGGCGGACCCGCCGGTGCGCCTCACCGCGTCGACGATGGGGTTGAGGCTGTCACCCGCGATTCCGTAGATGCGGGTGACCCCTGCGTGTTGTAGTTGGCCGATGAGCTGATCTGAGACGGTAGCTGCCATGCCCCCAGTTAACTCCTCCCACCTGCACGATCACAGCGAACTGACTCGGTTGCCGCAGCCATCGACGAGAATGCTTCGGGTTCGCTGAGCTTTGTGGAGAGCGAATGGTAACGATGTATCGTTGAGTATCGGCGAGGCCGCTCGTGCCCCGCATCCACCGACTGGAGGATCAGCATGAACAACTCATTCGGAACCGGCGGCCGGGATTCTCGCCGTCCGTTCGCAGACGCATTTGACCACGCAGGCAAAGGACTCTGGGACGCGCTCGACAACGTGCGCTCCGAGTTCGAACGTCGCGTAGTCCCCCGCATGGGCCGCGGAGACGTTCGCGTCGCCATCCTCTCCCTGCTGGCGGAGGAGTCGATGCATGGCTACCAAATCATTCGAGAAATTGACAAGCGCAGTAATGGAGCGTGGAAGCCGAGCCCCGGCTCCGTATATCCCACCCTTCAGTTGCTCGCGGACGAAGGCCTGATCGAAGCGCACGAAGCCGACGGCAAGAAGACCTACACGCTCACTGAGAAGGGCCACGGCGAAGCTCAGGCTGGCCGCCCAGCTCCGTGGGAGAACTCTGAAGCGAAGGACTCCTCGCGCCCCACCGCACTCCCCCACGCCGCCGCGAAACTGGCGGAGGCAGTTGTGCCGCTGATGCGCACCGGAAACCCCGAACAGGTGGAAGAAGCCATCAGTGTCATCGATGATGCGCGCCGTAAGCTTTACGCAATCCTCGCCCAAGACTGAGCGGACAAGCCGCCATCGTCGGCACTAGGGAGAATTGATGACCGACACTCGACAGCTGCGCGCTCGCTATCGTCGTATCCTGCGCTTTGCTGCCCGGTACATGGTCCTCGAGTGGTGGTTCGAACTCGTTCTGCCACGCTTCGGGCTCGAACGGATTGCTGCCCGACGCCGTCTTGCGCGTGCAGCCCATATCGCTCGGAGTTTTCACAGCCTCGCGGTCGACCTCGGCGGGCTCATGATCAAAGTCGGGCAATTCATGTCGTCGCGCCTCGACGTGCTTCCGGGCGAGATCACGCGCGAACTTGAGGGACTGCAGGATGAAGTTCCTGCGGTCGATTTCACACTCATCCGCGAGAGTGTCGAACGAGAACTGGGCATTCCTCTCGAACGTGCCTACGACTACTTCGATGCAACGCCCGTGGCCGCGGCATCCTTCGGTCAAGTGCACCGAGCACGCCTCACTCCTAGCGACGCGATGGATGTCGGTTTCTCCGGTGTCGTAGTGAAGGTGCAGCGACCAGGTATCGCCGACATCATCACCGTCGACCTCGCAGCCCTTCGCCGGGTTGCCCGATGGCTCAGTCGTGTTCGCTTTGTATCTCGGCGCGTCGATCTGCCCGCTCTGCTCGAAGAGTTCGCCGTTATTAGCTTGCGAGAGATTGACTATCTCAATGAGGGCAGCAACGCTGAACGCTTCGCGGAGAACTTCGCTGACGACCCCCGCATTGGCGCTCCTGATGTGGTCTGGGAGCGGTCGACTCGCCGGATTCTGACCCTCGCCGACGCGACCGCCATCAAGATCAACGATCATGCACGGCTTATCGCGGCTGGAATTGATCCTGCCGAAGTTGCCGACGAGTTGTCGCGCGCAATGTTTGAACAACTCTTCATTCATCGCTTCTTCCATGCCGACCCGCATCCGGGAAACATCTTCGTGACGCCGGCAGATCCTGCCCGTGCCGACGTGTCCATCCCGGCATGGACGCTGACGTTTATCGACTTCGGGATGATGGGCGAAGTTCCCGAGAGCCTCAGTCGCGGTCTTCAACGCCTCATCATTGCGGCAGCCGCGAGAGATGCCCCCGGGCTGGTCGCGAGCGTGCGGGACATGGGAATCCTCTTGCGCACTGCAGAAAGCGCGCCTCTCGAACGCGCCATGGGAGAACTGTTCGACCGCTTCGGCGGAATGGGCTTTAGCGAACTTCAACAGGTCGATCCCCAAGAGTTTCGTGCGTTTGGCAACGAATTCAGCGAAGTCGTACGCACCATGCCGTTTCAATTACCCGAAAACTTTCTGCTCATCATCCGTGCAGTGTCGGTGACGTCTGGCGTCGCCAGCGATCTCAACCCCGGCTACAACGTGTGGACCGCGATTGAGCCGTTCGCCGCACGTCTTGCCCGAAACGAAGGCGGCGGAACAGTGAAGGAGCTCGCGAAACAAGCTCTGTCATCCGCTGGCCTCATTCTGCGCCTCCCGCAGCAACTCGAGAGCGTTGCGACCCTCATGCAGCGTGGCCAACTCGCCGTCGAGACGCCAAGCGCCGATAAGCGCCTTCGCGCCATTGAACAGCTAGTTCGTCGTGTGCTCTCTTCTGTTCTTTTCACGGCGCTTCTCATCGGTGGCATTCTGCTGCGCGCCACCGATCCGACGTTCGGCCTGGTGCTGATGATTAGCTCGGCGCTTCCTCTGACCCATGCGCTCTTCGCTGGCGTCTTTACGCGCACCCGACTGTTCTAACGGCGTCGCGCAGGCTGGGAGTCACCCATGAATCTGCGCGATCGGCTATCGTGGACGAGGACTCAGACACACCTACTGTCGTCCGCTCTCGTCTGATCGGATCATCTCTGGTCTCTTGTCAGCATTGTCGCCGGCAATGAGTCGTGCGAATCACGCACTCAGGCTCCTCACTCTTTTTCCCGCCGCGCGACCGCGCAGCACTGTCCGTAGGAGAATCTCATCGCCATTGCTCAAGCACCCAAGTCAAACCGGTACCGTGCAGATCCGTCAGTAATGACGGCACTGCGCACGCCACGCATCCTCACTAGAGAGGTTTTGGCCGGGTTGGTCGTTGCTCTCGCCCTGATCCCTGAAGCAATCTCGTTCTCGATCATCGCCGGAGTCGACCCACGAGTTGGGCTCTTTTCCTCCTTCGTGATGGCTGTCTCCATCGCCTTCCTTGGCGGCCGCCCCGCAATGATTACTGCGGCTACCGGAGCGATTGCTCTCGTGATCGCGCCCGTCGCGCGTGAATACGGCATGGACTACCTCATCGCGACGGTCATCCTCGGCGGTCTGCTTCAAGTTTTCCTTGGCGTGATTGGTGTTGCCAAGCTCATGCGCTTCATCCCGCGCAGCGTAATGCTTGGCTTCGTGAACTCGCTCGCGATCCTGATTTTCATGGCTCAGCTTGAACACCTCATTCACGTGCCGTGGATGGTCTACCCCCTCGTCGGAGCGGGGCTGTTCATTATGGTGCTGATGCCACGACTCACAAAGGTGATTCCCGCACCCCTCGTCGCTATCGTGCTCCTGACAGTCATCACAGTCACGATGGCCATTGCAGTCCCCACCGTTGGCGACCAAGGTGAACTTCCCCGTAGTCTGCCGGAGCTCTTCATTCCCAACGTGCCGCTGACCCTGGAGACTCTCCAGATCATCGGACCGTTCGCGATCGCAATGGCTCTCGTGGGACTGCTCGAATCGCTCCTCACCGCCAAGCTGGTCGACGACATTACCGACACCCACTCGCGTAAGACTCGCGAGGCGTGGGGCCAGGGCGTTGCCAACGTGCTCTCCGGTCTCTTCGGTGGCATGGGCGGCTGCGCAATGATCGGCCAGACCATGATCAACGTGAAGGCATCGGGAGCGCGCACCCGCATCTCGACCTTCCTCGCCGGCATCTTTTTGCTCATCCTGGTGGTGGTTTTGGGCGACGTCGTCGCGATCATCCCGATGGCCGCGCTGGTCGCAGTCATGATCATCGTCTCAATCTCGACGTTCAACTGGCACAGCATCCGCTGGTCGACGCTCAAGCGCATGCCGAAGAGCGAAACGACCGTGATGGTCGCAACCGTTGCCGTCGTAGTGGCAACCGAAAACCTTGCAATTGGCGTGCTAGTCGGAGTGATCGTCGCGATGGTTGCCTTTGCACGCCGCGTTGCGCACTTCGCGACAGTTGAGCGCACGCTGCCCGATGACGAGGCTGTGCCGACCGCCTACTACCGTGTCAACGGAGAGCTGTTCTTCGCTTCGAGCAATGACCTCACAACACAGTTCGAATACACCGATGACCCGGACCGCATCATCATCGACATGTCGAACTCCCACATTTGGGACGCATCGACGGTTGCGGCGCTAGACGCGATCACGACGAAATACGAGCGTCTAGAAAAGCGCGTCGTTCTCGTCGGCATGAACGAAGCCAGCCAGTACATGCACGAGCGTCTTGCCGGAAATCTCGGCGGCGAAAGCTAGTCACAGTCCGCTGACGGCATCGTTCGCAGCACAGAACGTTCGCAGCACAGAACGTTCGTGACAAACAACGTTCGCGACAGACAACGAGGGCCCACTACGCAATTGCGTAGTGGGCCCTCGTTGTGTGACTCACAGAGTGGAGAGTTAGCTCGCGAGCGGCTCAGCCGACATTGTTGACTTATGCGTGCTCTCAGTGCCGTACGAGGCCGTCACCAAGATGGGCAAGTGGTCGGATACCCCTCGCGCAAGCGTCTCGACGCCCTCGATCGAGAACCCCTGCGATGTGACGAAATCGAAGTGCCCACGGAAGAACTTGTAGTTCGTGTACGTGGTGCGATCGCTCAACGAAAGGTCATACCCAGTCTGCTTGACGCGCTGCGTCAGGCCATCTTTGAAGAGAGGGTAGTTGTAATCCCCGACCATCAAGATAGGCGAACCTGACCCGAGGGTGTGAAGCATCTCGTGCGCGGCCTTGATTTGGTTACGGCGAAGCGAATTGAGCGCGGTCAGCGGTGCCGCGTGGAACGATGCGACGATCATGTCCTCATCAGTGGCGCGATCGACAAGATGGGTGCCGACCAAGCGCTCAGTGGTCGGGGTGAAAATGCGGTCATGCAGAGACTTTTTTAGCTCGAACGACTGGCTAGCGCGATGCTCGTAGCGGTCACGGCGGTAATAGACGGCAAGGCCAAGCCGATTGTTCTTGGTCGAGTCTGCCAAGTGTAATCCCCCAATTTCGTCGGGCAATTGAGACGAAATGACTTCTTGAAGACAGAGAACATCGAGATCAGGAGTCTGGGCGAGCGCATCAAGTTCGATGGCGGCCTTGTGCTTGCGAAGGTTGTAGCTAATTACGCGAATCACGAACCTATTTACCTCTTTCTTAAGAGAGAACCAGCCTATGCGTCATGGTCAGAAAGTTTGCGAGATTGGCGTTTGGAGAGCAAACGTACAGGAATCCCCATCATAAGGACTACTGCTCCAACCGCGAGTCCCACTACCGGAACCGTGACGACGAGAACGAGGCACGCGAGTGCCCCAATGACATTGATGACTCGGGGAATGCGGCGTTGCGTCGCAGGTTGAGTAAAGGCTGCGATGTTGGCAACAAAGTAATACAGCAGAACGCCGAAGGACGAAAACGCGATTGCGCTGCGAAGGTCCGACACAAGCACGACGGCGATTACAACACCGGAGAGCACCAATTCTGCGCGGTGAGGGACCCTGAAACGAGGATGCACGGCATTTAGCCAGCGCGGTAGGTCAGAGTTTCGAGCCATTGCGAGGGCGGTGCGACCAATCCCCGCCATCAATGCCAGCAGTGCGCCCAACGCAGCTACGCCAGCGGTAAGCGAGATCAGGCCCGTGGCCCAGCCCCAGCCAGCGGCGACAAGTAGGTCAGCAATCGGCGCTTGAGAGGCAGCGAGGGTTTCAGAGCCGAGGACAGACAACATCGTGATTGCAAGCACCAGATAGAGCCCGGCCGTGATTGCCAAAGCCATCATGATCGCCTGAGGGATGGCGCGGTGTGGATTGGACACTTCTTCGCCGAGTGTCGCGATCCGAGCGTAGCCAGCGAATGCAAAGAAGAGAATGCCGGCTGATTGAAGCACGCCGTACGCATCGATCGGCCCCGAGAGAGAGAGCGGTTCGGGTTCCACGAGGGGCGACGCCGCAACGGTTATCAACACGCCGACAAGCACTACGAGTACGAAGACGACGATCACCTTTGTGGCTGCTGCAGTGCGTGTGACCCCGAGAAGGTTCACGATCGTGAGAGCCACCACGCCAAGCACAGCGACGGGCTTTTCCCATCCGTCCGGCGCTACGTACGCCGCGAAAACGAGAGCCATGGCGGCACAACTGGCCGTCTTGCCGACGATAAAGGACCACCCCGCGAAATAGCCCCACCAGGGGCCCAAACGCTCTCGACCGTAGACATAGGTGCCACCCGCGACGGGATACACCGCAGCCAGCTGGGCGCTTGCTGCCGCGTTGCACCACGCGACTATCGCTGCGATGCCTAGGCCGATTAGCAGTCCGGCGCCTGCTGCCTGAGCCGCGGGAACAAACGCCGCAAAGACTCCGGCACCGATCATTGATCCCACACCGATGACCGTCGCATCAGTTGTGGTCAATCGCCGAGCAAGCGTGGCGTTGGTGTTCACGGGTTCACCCTACTCCCGCGATCAACACCGTCAGCCGCACCAAGCGCTTCTCGCAGATGAACGCTCAGTGTCGCCGCGTGAAACAGCGACCGGCACCTCGCTATTCGACGAAGCGGATGCCGTTCGAGAGTCGAGTGCGAACATCAAAGAGTTCGTTGCCGCCCAGTTGGCGCCCGTGGCTCGACTCTGGGCCTGTGCGAAGCAGATGCGCCAGAACGCTCTGACGCACCGCAACGGCAGGTTGACCTTTGACGGTGCCGAGTGATTCTTGGGGCTGGGCGAGCGCATCGTCTGGCACGACGATCACGAAGCAGGTGAAATTGACTTTCAGCTGCCGACTAAGAGTTTTGGCGCGCGAGGCAAGTTCGTGCATGGGCTTCTCGGGCTGAACGTCAGGCCCAATGAGTTCGCCGCGGCGCACCTTCACGGGCCCACCAAAGTCTTCTGAGAGCATCGCGTAGAGGCCTGTCGGGCCGAGTACCACGTGATCGATTTTGCGCTCAGGGGGGCCGGTGGAGACGTCGTGCCAAATGGTGAACCCAATGCCGAGAGCACTCACGGTGCGGGCGGTCGCTTCTTCGGCGAGGGCGTCGGCGAGGGTCCGGCGAATTTCGCGCGGAGCGCTCCGCACTAGGGCTGGGTCGTAAGGGTTGTCGAGCGAGACACCGCGGCCCGCCCATTCCCGCATACTGGCGAGGAATCGTTCTCGGCGCCATCCTCCGGGGTGACCGTGGGTTCGAGCGCGGGGTCGGGAATCCTCCCGCGGTGGCGCCGACCCGCGTGACGAGAATGAAGAAGAACTACCGGAGGCGGAGCGAGCGTGTGATCCAGCCCCGGCGTCGTAGTGACGTCGTTTCTCGGGCGTTCCGACACGTTCCCACGCATCCTGAACGGCTGCGAACCGTGTGGGGTCTCCCCCGGTATCGGGATGAGTCTCCCGGAGCGCCCGCCGAAATGCCTTCTTCAGCTCAGACTCCGATGCCGACGCCTCAACACCAAGCACCTCGTACGCGCTTGCTGACAGGGGGCTATCGGGCATGAACTCACTTTCGGTGAACCGCACGAATGCGGAAGTGGGGAAACTCCCATGCTACCGACCCTCGCTGGCAACATTCGGAATGTCGTCGGCGCGCGTACAGACTGCGGGCGTAGTTTTGAAACGTGACCGAACTGAGAAACATTCCCCTCACCACTATTGACGGCAACCAGACGACGCTGGCGGATTATCAAGACAAAGTGGTGCTCATAGTCAATGTGGCATCACGGTGTGGCCTTTCGCCCCAGTACGAGCAGTTGGAGCAACTGCAGAAGACGTATGGTGATCGCGGTTTCACTGTCTTGGGCTTCCCCAGTAATCAGTTCTTGCAGGAACTGAGCACGGAAGAAGCGATTGCGGAATACTGCTCCACGACCTGGGGCGTCACGTTCCCCATGTTTGAGAAGGTCAAGCTCAACGGCAAGTCAGCCCACCCGTTGTACGCCGAGCTCAAGAAGACGGCGGATGGTTCAGGCAAAGCTGGTCGAGTCGCGTGGAACTTCGAAAAGTTCCTCGTGACGCCAGGTGATGACGTCACTCGTTTTCGCCCGACGGTGGTTCCGGATGACCCGGCCATCGTTGGTGCCATCGAAGCGGCACTTCCGGCCTAGGGTAGAGAGTTATGGCTACAGAGTTTGTGCATGAGGAAGATGCTGCGCGGTACATCATGAAAGTTGATGGCGCGCTAGTTGCCGTTGCGGACTATCGCACTAACGGATCTTCTATCTCTTTCAACCACACGTATACCCAGCCCGCTCACCGCGGCAAGGGTTACGCGGCCCAGCTTGTGAAGTTTGCGGTCGATGATGTCGAAGTGAATTCGGTGCTGCGCGTGCTGCCGATGTGCTGGTACGTTTCCGATTGGTTCGAAGCTAACCCTCAGCGGGCGGAGCTGCTCACGCGTTAGCCTGCTCGGCAATTCTTGTGAAGTGCCGACGCTCAGAGCGACGGTCTGCTACTTCTGGCGTTGAAGTTGCACCAGCATCTCTGGCCCGTTGTCATCGAGCAGCTTTCCGCCCCAGCGCACCCCAATGATCAGCAGCGTGCCTCCCAGCACGAGTGCGACGGCAAGAGAGACCCAGCCGAGTGACTGGTTGAACGTTGCGAAGCCGATAATGGCGAGGACCATTTCGGGAAGAGCCAAGAGCGCCAATGCGGTCCACGATGCAAACATCGAGAGCATGAGGGTGAATCCCCCGCCGGGGCGGGACTTAAATGGATTGTCTCCGGGAGCTGGCACAGCGAACGCGAATCGACCGGAAACAAGCGACGACAGTGCCAGACCGGTGATGAAGAGGCCAAGGGAGATGCCGAGCATCCCGGCCAGTCTCTCCCAGCTATCACTGACCCAGACGCTCGCAACCGTGAGGATGATCGTCGTAGGGACGGCAAAGACGCTCACGGCGATCACCCTTCCCCATCGATCGGCGCGGCCGCTCACCCCGGACTGCAAGTGGAGGCTGAAAGCGGTGTTGTCGTACGACACATCCGTGTAGATCGACATGCCCAGAAGCACCGCGACGATGGGGCCGACGAAGAGCAGACCGCTCAAATCGCCGCTTGCTCCGCTATAGAAGAATACGATCGCGGGCACGAGCGGCACGCTGATGAGCGACTGTGCGTAGCGCGGGTCGCGCGCCCAATAGGTGAGTGCGCGGGCTGCCACGGCGCCCGTGGGAGTGCCGGAGAAAACAGCAAACCAACCGAGTCCGCGTTGAGCACTGCTGTGGGATGTGGAGGTCGCCGGGCGCTCGAGGGCGCGATCCAATGCCCAGCGCCACACCGCGGTCGCTGCGATGAGCGTGCCGATGCCGACGAGGGCGTGCAGAGCTGCTGCGCCCGGCCGCCCGAGAGCCAGATCACCAGGAACAGCCCAAATAGCCCCGAACGGCGTCCAGGCCACCACGTCGGCGATGATCGGAAGCACGGTTCGAAGCTCACGAAACAATGTGGATAGCGCGAGCACCGCCGGCCCGAGCAGCAAGAGCGGAATCAACACGAGCACTGTCTTTGCTTCACGAGCTCGACGCCCCGACGAGATGCGCACCGTGAGGGCAGCGAGCATCCGTGACCCTACGACGCTCGTGAGGGCACCGATTGCCGCACAGAGCAGAGCGACGATTGCGATGAGTGGCGTTTGCCACCACACCAGACTCGTTGCAAGCGCGGCCAGAGTGGTGATGATTCCGGGGACCCCAAGAACTCCGCTCACGGCGAGGGCCAGCAGCAACGTGTTGATGGGGATGGGGAAGGTTGCGAGCCGTGCCGGGTCTACCGTTTCGTCGATGCCCGAACTCAGCAGCGGTAGGAAGGTCCATCCCAGCACCAGAATGGCACCGCCAACAACGCTGACGGTGCGCCCGAGGCTTTCGGGGGCCGTACTGAGGAAGAGGAGGCCCACGATCACGAGGAACAGCATGAACATGCCGTAGACAGTGCCGAGCACCACGGCAACCGCCTGCCACGGACTTCGAGTGAGCGAATTGGCAAGGAGCCTGAAGCGCAGCCTTACGAGATGCGCAACCACTCGGGGCCCTTTCCGTGACGGCGCCCGCCGACGAGTTCCACAAAGCGGTCCTCGAGAGTCGATGAGCCGCGAACTTCATCCGTTGTTCCGGATGCCAGCACTCGACCATCGGCGATTACGGCAACATGGTCGCACATGCGCTGAACGAGATCCATGGCGTGGCTGGACACGATGACGGTGCCGCCGGACTCAACGAACCCGTGCAGAATGTCACGGATATTGGCGCCAGACACCGGATCGACGGATTCAAACGGCTCGTCGAGCACGAGCAACTGCGGGGCGTGAATCAGAGCACAGGCGAGAGCTATCTTTTTCGTCATGCCGGCGGAGTAATCGACGACGAGCGTGCCACTCACGGCATCGAGGTCGAACAACTCGAGAAGATCAGCGGCGCGTTCCGCGACGACGGCACGGTCCATCCCGCTCAAGAGGCCCGCGTAGGTTACGAGTTGAAGGCCTGTCAAGCGGTCAAAGAGCCGAACACCATCGCTCAGCACGCCGATGCGCCTCTTTGCCTCGACCAGATTGCTCCACACATCAAGACCGTGCACGGAAACAGTGCCGGCATCGGGCCGGAGAAGGCCCGTGGCCATCGAGAGCGTCGTGGTCTTGCCAGCACCGTTGGGACCAACGAGGCCGAAAAAAGATCCACGGGGAACCGTGAGGTCGACAGCGTTGACGGCGAGTTTCTCACCAAAACGCTTGGTAAGTCCGCTGATTTCAAGCGCAGGAACAAGAGTGGGGTTTTCGGGCACGGTACTACCCTAAAACCGATTCGTCCTCAGAGAGGTGTGTGCCGCACAATCTGTGGTGATAACCAGCTACTAGAGTCGATAGGACGCGGCAGTTCTCTCACTCCGCGAGTTCTTCGAAAGGTTGTTATGACGATTACTGCTGCTGCTGACGGATCGGCGCTCGGCAACCCCGGGCCAGCCGGATGGGCGTGGTACGTCGACGACAACACCTGGGCGGCTGGCGGCTGGGATCACGCCACCAACAACCAGGGTGAGCTCATGGCGGTGCTGCAGTTGTTCCGGGCAACGGCGCATGTTGACGATGATCTGCTGATCTTGTGCGACAGCCAGTACGTCATCAACTCGATCACCAAATGGATGCCCGGCTGGAAGAAAAAGGGCTGGCGCAAAGGCGATGGCAAGCCCGTCATGAACGTCGACCTCATCAAGCAGATTGACGACGCCATCACCGACCGCCGCTACCGCTTCGAATGGGTCCGAGGGCACGTAGGGCATCCGCTCAACGAGGCTGCGGATGTCAGAGCGCGCGGTGCTGCCGAAGCATTCCAGCGTCGCTCGGTCTGCCCCGCAGGCCCCGGTTACCCCGGAGCCACTGCGAGTGACGCTAGCTTGCCGGGCGCAACCGACGAGATCGCTCCCCTGTTCTAACTCGTCGCGGCTTAGACAGCGTGGCGATCAGCGGCGATGCCGCATGAGCGCGCTGTCGGTACAGCCGGGCTTGGGGCGCCGAGCGCTCGCCTTACTCGGGCGAGAAGAACGCGGCGATTGCTGAACTGAGCGCCAGCGGGTCAGCGACGCCGCACAACTCGCGAGCGGAGTGCATCGAGAGCAACGGAAGCCCCACATCAATCGTTCGGATACCCAACCGGGTTGCCGTAATGGGCCCGATGGTGGAGCCACAGGGCATGTCGTTGTTCGACACGAACTCTTGGTACTCAACGCCAGCCTGACGGCACGCGCGAGCCCACTCCGCAGCGCCAAGCGCATCGGTGGCGTAGCGCTGGTTCGCGTTGATCTTGAGCAGCGGTCCCCCACCAAGACGCGGACGGTTGGCGGGATCGTGACGCTCGGGGTAGTTCGGGTGCGCGGCGTGGCCGGCATCCGACGACAGACACCAGGAGTCAGCGACGGCACGCATCCGATCCGTTTCGGAACCGCCCAAACCAGCACTGATGCGGGCAATGAGGTCGGCGAGGAACGGCCCGCCAGCACCTGAGCGTGATGCCGAACCAATTTCTTCATGGTCAAACGCGACGAACAGCGGAATGTGATCGAGCTTGGTGTCGAGACCGAGCAGAGCGACGAGACCGGCGTGCACTGACGACAGGTTGTCGAGACGACCGGAGGCGAAGAGCGCATCATCGAGACCAAAGACGGCGGGAGCCGCGGTGTCCGCAACCACAATGTCGTACCCGTCGATGTCCTCAGCAGAACGATTCTTTGCCTTCGACGACAGGATTGAGGCGAGATGACCGAGCACGTCGGCGTCGTCGCGCTCGCCCAAACCGAACATGGGGTTCATGTGAGCTTGGCGCTTGAGCGTGAGCTTGTCATTGACGCCACGATCGAGGTGAATGGCGAGCTGCGGAAAACGCAGCAACGGACCGGTGCGTACAAGCTCAGTGCTGCCATCGCGGAACGTAACCCGGCCAGCAAACTCAAGCTCGCGGTCAAGCCACGAGTTAAGTAGCGGGCCACCATAGATCTCAACTCCGGCCTGAAGAATCCCCTCCGAGCCTGTGGTGGGCTTTGGCTTGAGCTTGAAGCTTGGTGAATCAGTGTGGGCGCCGAGGATGCGGAACGGCGTCGTGCCGGTAGCCTTCGTCGGCTGAATCCATGCCGCAATCGCACCGTCGCGGATCACGAAGTACTTCGCTGCCTTGCGAGTGCGCGCGCCATTCCAGTCATCAGCCTCGTGCAATTCGCTGAAACCGGCGTCACGCAAGCGGCGCGCAGCCTCCGCTACGGCGTGAAAAGACGACGGTGATGCGGAGACAAAAGAGGCAAGATCGTGGACATGATTCAGGGCAGCAGTCATGGACTCATTCTCGCACTGTTCGCCGTGAGCAACGCCCAGCAGCGCACGAGTGACGGCTAGAACCAGATGCTCAACCACGGCGTCGTCGGTGCGTGGAACACACGCTCCACCACCGCCGCAGCACCCTCAGTCAGCTCATGAACGCGGCCGGCAGCAACCAGCGCTGATGCCGTGACTCCGCCGAGATACAGCGAGCTGAGTTCATTGACCGAGAGGGACACCGAGGCAATATCGGAGGGAAGATCGTCTACCTGACGCACCTGCGGCATCCCGGCGTCATCTGTCGAGAGCACAAAGCGGCCGTGCGCGAAGCCGAGGTCATCGCTGACGTCGAATCCGAGCTGGGCTGACGCCGAGTACGTGCGAGCGGTGAGCGAGGCGGGCACATCGAGGATGCGCAACCACAAGTGGTCAATTGGGGACACTCTGGCGGCACGCATGTCGGACAGCAGCCACAGCAACGGTTCATCGATAGAGCGAAGTTCTGCTTTCACCTCACGCACCAGGTCGACCTCCAACACAAAGCGCCACAGCGCCTCATAGGCCTCCGGAGTCTCAGCCAGCAGATAATCGACCGTGAGCTTGTGGTGGGTGAAGTCGGCTCCGCCGGCCGCCACCCGGTACACCACGAATCCGCGCGGCGTTCCGCTCTCGTCATCGAATCGCACCACACGGGTGTTCTTGGTGTACTCCTCATCGCCGGGCGAAGTGCCGGCGATCTGCTCCCAGCGCAGCGGCCACACGGCGATTTGTCCCGGAGTGGCCAGACGGACACGCTCAAACACCGTAGGCGCTTCGCTGACGAAGACGGAGGGTGCCACGTGCTGCAGAGTGCCACGGCGCTCATGAGCCACGAGCGAAGCCCGAGTCGTATCGATCGTGAGATCAGCAGCGAAGACGGCTTGACCGAATCCGAAGCGGCCATAGATCGTCGACTCCGACACGGTGAGCATCGCCATCGGCAGACCCATCGCAGCGGCCGAGCGCAGTTCGCCTTCGAGAAGCGAACGAGCGATTCCGCGACGACGATGCGTCGGCGACACCGTGACCGAGCTGATAGCCCACGCAGCAATGCTCGTGCCGCCAGGAACCGTCAACTGCTCGGTCCACGAACTGGTGGTTGCGACCGGAACCTCCGGGGCGACCAAGCGGTCATCCCAAACACCGATCGTGCGGCGATACGTTACGCCGGCAAAACTTGAATCGACCTGTTCTTTCGACATCGCCGGGCCGTGAAATCCACGGGAATCAGCTTGAAACCACGCCTCGAACGCAGCCCGATTAGACGTATCGACTAGGTCGTAACGCAATCCGCTTGCAGCGAGGGCAGCAGCCGACGTGGGATCAACAGGGTGGTGCGAAAAGTCGTTGGCCATGTACCAACGGTACCGCGAACTTTACAGAATGAACCATGGCGGATAAACCGCCACCTTCGTCTTAAACGAGGCGCCATCAAGAAGCGACTTCACACGCTCGCGAGCCTTGTCACTGGCAACTCCGACGAGTTGCACATCGTCGAAAGCGAAGGAGCCATGAATGAGAACTTCAGCGTCGTCGGTGAGCTCATCGGCACGCAGGTTGCCGAGCATCCGGGTGATGGCCTTTTCATCAGTGGCGAAGCGCGTCAAGCTTGCTGCGGCGTCGCCATCTGCCAGAACGGCATCCTCGCCGAGAGCGCGAACAGTGCTGACCAAGAACACGAAATCTGTGGGAGTTGCAGTGCGAGCGGCATCTGACCAGCGCGGTTCTGAGGCGCCGGCACGGAGCTCGCGCCACGCGGCGGATTCCGGGACCAAGCTGAACGGAACGTAGCGGTCAACAGGCTCGCCGGTGCTGAGCGATGCTGCGCCGCGGAGCTCGCGAGTGAGGGGCGAACTGATGTCGAGGATTGCATCCTCAATTGAGGCGGCCGCGACGAGCTGACCCTCCCGAAGGATGCTCTCCAAGTTGCTGATGTGCGTGACGTGATACACACGCTGGTCCGACAGCGACGGGACCTTCGCGCTCGACGCGCGAGGAGTTCCGGGAACTCGCTTGGTGCGAGAAGAGGTCGTGGCACGCGTTACCGGCTTGACAGGGACAGCCTTCGGAAAGCAGGAATCGCAGAGACCGTTTTCGAAGCCGTGGATGCACTCAGTGCCAGACATTGGAGCCTTTCTCGGAGTTCAGAAATGACCTCCGTATCCAAGGTACGGCAATTATCGACTGCGTATCGCCGTCTCTGCACGATGAGCGAGCTCGCGCAGCAATGTTTCGTGGCTGGGATCGAAGCGGCGCGGCCCCGTATCGAAGATACACACGGCCCCCACGATGTCGCCGTTGGGGGCTGCTACCGGGTAGCCAGCATAAAACCTGATGCGCGGGCCTTCGATGACCCACGGATGATCGGCAAACCGTTCATCGTTCAGGGTGTCTTCCAAAACGACAAGACCACGATCCGTGAACGCTGCGCTGCAGAACGCGCCAGCTTCATCACGATGCATCGAGCCAACGCCCGATATCGACGTGAACCAGTGGGCGTCTTGATCATGGAAGGTAATAGCGGCGCCTGCTGTGCCGAAAAGCTCGCGCGCCGAATTCATGATTGTTGCCAACGATGTCGACACCGTCTTGCGGGTGAGTACTGAACTCTCGAATGGTGGCGGAGTGACGATCGAACCGGGGCGTTCAGTGGGAGGCACAGCCACGGCAGTGAGAGAACGCGCAACGGCGGGCGCAAGTGCGCGGGCCCAGTGCTCGTAGGTGGGGCTATCGAGCGACACCCGAGTGTTTCCCGCAGATGCCGTGGCGGGAACGAAGGTCGCGCTCGGGCGAGTAGAGCACAACTGCTGACTAATCGCGTTGAGATTGGCGACGTTGTGGTTAACGATGCGCAGCAACGGTGCGGGAAGCGACACGAAGTCATCGAGCGGAGCTACGCCAACGATGAACGTGTGCATTGCGCCGCCGCCGCACTCTTCGATCGTGTTCAACAGGTCAGTGACATCCCTTCGCCAAGCGAAAAGGGATCGGAAACGCAGGGCATCTCCCCCGCCGAGCGTGAGCACAAGGGCGTCAAATCGTTCAAGGTTTGCCCATCGGATGACGACACCGGTATCAGCGGCAGACATCGAGGGGTCGGAGACAATGTCGACGCTGCAACCGCGCTGGGTCAGGGATGACAGTTCTCGAGCGAGATGACCGCCGAGTCCGAGTTGATGCGTGTGCACGCCATAGCCCGATGATTTTCCTGGACCGAGAAGGAGTACGCGGTCGGGATCGGGGCCAATCGCTTCGACGCGGGGGTCATCAGCGGGAAGAGTGAGCGCGCGCCACCGTTGTGGCTTCACTGCAAGCCACAGTTTGACTATTGGCCACGCCAATAGCGCAGCATAGCTACGTAGCAATCAATTCCCCACCCGAACGCCCAGACACGGGCACCCTCAAGGTAACGAGTATAGAGCTGAAAACTATTCAGAACCAGCGAGAATGAGGAAAACTGAAATTATTTGCGTTCTGCTTTGGCGGCGCGCTCTGTCTTGATTCGCGCGTTCTCATTGTTGACGGCGGCGTGAACTGCGCGCTCCTCGACGAGCCACGCAGGCATTTCGACGAGAAGTGCCTTGATTTCATCCGAAGTCATGACGTCGGGTGCTCCGGCGCGGGCGAGCCCCGACGTGGAAACGCCGAGCTTTTGGGCGACAACCTGCCGTGGGTGCGGTCCTTCTGCACGCAACTGCGTGAGCCACTCGGGCGGAGTGGCGAGCAATTCTGCGAACTGTTCGCGACTGATCTCGGAATCGCGGAACTCTTCCGGAGCGGCGGGGAGGTAAATCCCCAGCTTTTTGGCGACGGTTGCGGGCTTCATGGTCTGGACTGGCACCCCCCAAGACTAACCTGAAGACATGTCTTCACCATTCACGGTCGCATTTGTGCTCGGAGCGACTCCCGGTAAGTGGGCTCGCGTCTGGAATGAACGCCTGCCCGAGACGACTCTCGATCTTGTCGCAGCAGAACAAGAGGCTGCGCTCGACATGCTGCGGGCGGGCACAGCTGACGTCGCATTGCTGCGCCTTCCGGTAGACCGTGCTGAGAACAGTGATCGGCCGCTCGCCGCTATTCCGCTCTATACGGAGCGCGCCGTCGTTGTTGTTCCCAAGGGGCATGCCATCGAAGCGCTTGATTCGCTTGCTCTCGCTGAGCTGGAAGCCGAGAACGTTATTCGTGGCGACTGGCGCGATGCGGTCGAGCTCGTCGCTGCCAACGTGGGGGTTGCTGTTCTGCCCCAAGCAGTTGCTCGAGCGTTGACACGAAAAGACGTTGTTGCCCGAATGCTCGACGACGGCCCCGAGTGGCAGGTTGCCGTGGTCTGGCGCGATGGTTCAGTCGACCCGCTCGTGGAAGAGTTCATCGGCATCGTGCGTGGTCGCACGGCGCGCAGCTCGCGCGGGACCGGAACCGCCAACGATGCTGCCGAGGACGCTCCCCCGAGCCGAGCGGCTCAGAAGTCGGGAAGTGGAAATAAAAAGGGCACCGGAGCTCGATCATCGGGACGCACCCACAACGGTAAGGGTGCGTCGAAGCGCCCCGCGCGCGCAAAGAGCTTCCGTCCCCAACCGCGCAAGGGCTAACCGCACAAGGTCCAACGACTATTCGCTGACCGAGCCGCTCAGAATGAATTCTGCGACATCGGGGGCCATGGCGTCGGCCCACGCCCGATAACTTTGACGGCCGTCGATTGCCTCAGGGTCTTCGATGGGTGGCGAGAAGTGCACATAGTGGGCATGCTCGCGGTGTGCCACCAACCGCTCAATTTCTGTGTTGTAGCGCTCGGTCATCAGGTGGATGCGGCGTTGATAGCTATCGGGAAAGCGTGACATCTTGGGCGGCACGCATCCCAAAATGAAGACTCCGACATCGGGTGTGGAGTTCTCTAGTAGAAAATCGACGAGCCGTGCCATGTCGCGTCCCCATGTGCGGGCCGGGGTGAAAGTGAGTGACTCGAAGACGCCGAAGGACAAGACGACCGCTTTCACATCGGTGAGGTCACTTACTGCGACCTTTGCTTGCGCCTCGCGTGTTGTCAGCCGAGCACTCGTGACGGTCGCAACCTCGATGCCCTGACCCGTCAGAGCGGCGAGCGAGCGAGCGAGCGATCCCCCGAGGGCAAGTTCGTGAGACGCAACCCCGTATCCCACGACGATTCCGGAGCCGCACAGCAGAACCTTCTGGACGTGGGGTCCGTCGGCGAGGACGGGTGGGCCAGCCTCCGGTTTGGGGAGTCCGCGCCACGAATGAGGAGATGTGTGGACCCAGGCGAGCATGAAGAGTTTCATGACGACGTGTCCAAGGGTGGCGAACATCTCGAACTCCGTTTCGGGCGGTGTCGGAGTGCGCCCGGAGGTTTATCGTGGCGCAATTACCCCGGTGGGTGGGGCGTCTCTAAGTATCCGCACCTTAGCACCGTTGGAGTCCACTGCCTAGATTCTTCAAGGAGTGGTCGCGCTCTCACGCTTAGCGCGTGCTGATGCTCGCGAACTTGCGGATCGCGAGCGGAACGAAAATTGCGAGCATCACGACGATGCCAATCAGCACCGTAAGGACCGGGTGCTGTTGTGACCACACATCGGACTGCACCGCCCCGGCCGGGGTGTTTCCGAACAACTCGCGGGCTGCCTGAACGAGAGCTGAGACAGGGTTTAACTCAGCGAACGTGCGTAGCGGTCCCGGGAGGGTCTCGGCGGGAACAAAGGCGTTGGAGATGAAGGTCAGTGGAAAGAGCACCAAGAACGAGACGTTGTTGATGACCTCGGGACTGCGCACGCTCATTCCGATAAACGCCATCACCCACGAGAGCGCGTAAGCAAAGAGCAAGAGCAGTGCGATCGCAGCGATCGCTTCGAACGGGCTCGAGTTGATACGCCATCCGACAATCAAACCCGTGGCCATCATGACGATCATCGATATCGAGTTGATGAGAAGGTCACCGTTGGTTCGACCGACCAATACCGCGGAGGGACTCATGGGCAAAGTGCGGAAGCGATCGATGATGCCGTCTTTGAGATCCTGGGCCATCGCCGAGCCCGAATAGGTTGACCCGAACACCACGGTCTGAGCAAAGATGCCGGCCATGATGAACTCGGTGTACGTGCTGCCGGGAATATCGATCACGCCGGCGTAGACGTAGGTGAAGAGCAGCACGAACATAATGGGCTGCAACGTGGTGAAGACCAGGATGTCGGGCACACGCTTGATCTTGATGAGGTTGCGACGGGTGGTGATCCACCCGTCATTCAGCCAGTTCATGACCGATGACGTGGCGGTCGGGCTCGGTGCTGTCGTGGGTGCTGTGGCGGTCATTTCTGTGCCTTCTGTGCTGGTGCTGCATCCGTCGTATCAGTGTCGGTTTCGTCGGCGCTTGCCGTGTGTCCGGTGAGCTTGAGGAACACATCGTCGAGAGTGGGGCGACGCATTCCTGCGTCGTAGAGCTGGATGCCGCGGCTCGCGAACTCCGTGAGAATCAACTGCAGCGCGGCGGGAGCATCTTCCGCGTTGACGGTCAGGCCGCGGCCGTCGAGACTCACGGCAGGTTCGGTGCTGCCGAAACGAGTGAGGATCTCGTGGGCGGCGGTCGCGTCATCCCGCGACACGAGGCTCACTTCAACTCTCTGACCGCCGATGGATGCTTTGAGCTCATCTGAGGTGCCCTGGGCAATGACCTTGCCGTCGTCGATGACAGAAATGCTGTCGGCGAGTTGGTCTGCTTCTTCAAGGTATTGGGTGGTGAGGAGCACAGTGGTGCCCTCCCCCACGAGCGTTGTAATGACGTCCCACATGCCAATGCGGCTGCGCGGGTCGAGACCGGTGGTTGGCTCGTCGAGAAAGAGCACCGGTGGGCGCATAACAAGGGCACCGGCGAGGTCAATGCGGCGACGCATGCCGCCGGAGAATCCTTTGACGGGACGGTTTTGGGCTTCGGTGAGGTCGAAGAGGTTGATAAGTTCGCGTGCTCGCTCGCGAGATTGCTTAGCGCCGAGGTGGTAAAGCCGGCCGACCATATCGAGATTCTCGAAGCCAGTGAGGTTCTCATCGACGGCGGCATATTGGCCGGAGACGCCAATCATGGGGCGGATGCGCTCAGGGGAAGCGATGACATCGACACCGTCGATGGTCGCTGAACCTGAATCGGGGCGGATGAGTGTCGTCAGGACTTTCACGGTGGTCGTCTTGCCCGCACCATTCGGACCAAGCAGAGCCGTTACCGTGCCCTGAGGAACCTCCAAGTTGAGGCCGTCGAGGGCATGCACCGGGGCTGCGCCCTTAGGCGTATACGTCTTCTTGAGATCTACTGCTTCGATATAACTCACGGGGTAACGCTAGAACATGCCGGCGACATCGCAAAGACACGCCGATGGATGTCGTACGCAATTGACACACTCGAACATATGTTCGAATATGAACAGGTGTCCCCTGTATCCGTCTCCGCCACTTCAGCGACCGCTGAAGAGTTTTCGGCTGGGCGAGAAGCCCGTGTCGGGAGCACACTCACGGCGGCAGAACGCGTCGCTGAATTGCAGTCCCGCATCAGCCAGATGCAGTCCCGCACGCTGAGCTCAACGCTCATTCCCACGCATCCCGCTATTGCGTCGTTACTACCTGGCGGCGGTTTGCAGCAGGGCAGCGTCTACTCGGTCGATAGTTCGGCGATGCTCATCATGACACTCTTAGCCGCTCCCTCCGCAGCAGGGTCGTGGTGTGCTGTCGTGGGGATTCCCGAGTTCGGGATCGAAGCTGCTCAACGATTCGGGGTCGATCTTGAACGACTCGTACTGGTGCCGCATCCGGGTGACCAGTGGCTGGCGGTGACAGCAGCGATTGCTGACGTTGTGGAGGTCGTCGTCGCGCGCCCACCGGCACGGGCATCCGATTCTGCGGTGGCCAGGTTGGCTTCGCGGCTCAGGCAACGCAAATCAACGCTGCTCATGGTGGGGTCGTGGCCGCAGAGTGAGGCGATGGTGTCATTGGGCGAGAGCCAGTGGCACGGTATTGGCAACGGTCATGGGCATTTGGCTGCGCGTGAAGTGACGGTCACGGTGACGAGCAAGAATGCGGGGCGACCACGCAGCGCACGCATCTGGCTACCTGATGCTTCGGAACAAATTCGTGCTTATGGCGCGCCGGAGATGGCTCCTGCGCCGCTGACGCTTTTGCCGCAGCAGGTCTCGGCATGAATGGCAGGTCGGGGGCGTTGCCTGAGCCACTCCCCCGAGTTCTGGTCCTCTGGGCTCCGGATTGGCCCGTGGTTGCTGCGCGACAACAGGAGAAGTTGCCAGCGGATGCCCCGCTCGTCCTCATCGAGAATGGGCTTGTCTTTGCGGCGGCAGCATCTGCTCGCGCCGAGGGCATCACTCGCGGGTTGCGGCTGCGAGAAGCCCAGTCGCGGTTTCCGGGAATTATCGACCGACCCTACGATCCGGCTCTCGACAGTCGAGCGTTCGAACCAGTGCTTGCCGGGGTCGAAGAGCTGATTCCGGGAGTGCAGGTGTTGCGACCAGGCATGTGTGCCGTTCGCGTGCGGGGTGCTGCCCAGTATTACGGCGGAGAGAAAGCCGCGGCGTTGACTGTTGTCGATCGGGTAAATGAGATTGCGGTATCCGATGCACGGGTAGGCATCGCTGACGCTCTTTTCACTGCGGTTCACGCTGCGCGCAGCACCATTGCCGCAGACCCGCGTTCGCGAGGAGGGCGAGTGCGGTTGGTGCCCGCTGGCGGCTCTGCCGAATTTTTGGCGCCACTTCCGATTGCGGTATTAGAAGAGCCACCCATCGTGACGCTGTTGATGAAACTCGGCATCTCAACACTGGGTGAGTTTGCGAACCTCGATCGCTTCGACGTTCGCTCTCGTTTTGGGGAACTCGGCGGTCGACTGCACGCTCTTGCCAGCGGCCGGGATCCGCAGGCTTTTATCGCACGTACTCCCCCACTCGACCTTGACGTCGTGATCGACTTTGAACCTGCCCTTGATCGCGTAGATCAGGTTGCCTTCGGTATTCGCAGTCGCGCCGACGATTTTGTAGCGGGCCTTGTGCGGGCTCGACTGGTGGCGACCGCGATTCGAATCGAACTTGATTCAGAATCGGGTGAGGTCGCCGAACGGGTGTGGTTGCATCCGCGGTCGTTCAGCGCCAGCGATGTTGTTGACCGCGTGCGCTGGCAAGTGCAAGGGTCCAATCTCATCGAAGCCGGGCTCAGCTCGGGCATTAGCCGGGTGCGCATCGTGCCCGAAACAGTGGATGAGATCGGCAATCATGAGACGGGGCTGTGGGGGTCGGGGCTAGAGCCGCGCATCCATCACGGACTTTCTCGAGTGCAGAGCATGCTCGGTCACGGTGGTGTTCTTGTGCCCACGATTGAGGGTGGGCGCACTCTGCAATCGCGTCAACGGCTCACCGCGTGGGGCGATCGCAGCGTCACCGAACGATCACCACAACGACCGTGGCCCGGCGTCTTACCTGCTCCACTACCGGGAACAGTCTTCTCCACCCGTCATGCCGTGCACGTGTTCGCCGAAGATGGCACCACGGTGTCGGTGGATGAGCGTGGCCACGTTGCTGCACCGCCCGCCCAATTTTCCACCAGCGATTCGCGTTCCCGCACCCTCACGGCGTGGGCGGGGCCGTGGCCGCTCGCTGAGCGCTGGTGGGAGGCAGATTCTCCTGGTCGTTCGTGGCGTTTTCAAGCTGTTGACGACACCGGCTGTGCGTGGCTGCTTGTGCTCGATGACGGCGGTTGGTGGGCTGAAGCGAGGTATGACTGATGGCATGGTCTAATCCACCCATACCGTGGCGGCAGCTTGAACGCACGCTGTCCGGTTTTGGCACCGTCACGCCGATTGGTGAAGCCGGTGATGGTCGAGCTATGTCGCTGGTCTCCAGCAAACGCGCTCCCTACATCGCTCCCAGCGCGCCGCCGACCGACGAGGCAGCCGCGGCGAGCCCGGACGCCACCACCGTGCCGTATGCAGAGTTGCATGCCCACTCAAGTTTCAGTTTTCTCGATGGCGCGAGTATGCCCGAGAAGCTCGCAGAAGAAGCAGCGCGGCTTGGGCTGAGTGCTCTGGCTCTCACCGACCACGATGGGCTCTATGGAATTGTGCGCATGGCCGAGGCTGCCGCTGAATTGGGGTTGCGCACTCTGTTTGGCGCCGAGCTCTCGCTCGGGCTCAGCGGGCCCCAAAACGGTATAGCCGACCCCGAAGGCGATCATCTTCTCGTGCTTGCTCGAAAAGAGGAGGGCTACCACCGTCTTGCCTTGGCCATTACGCGAGCTCAATTGGCTGGCGGCGAAAAGGGGCGACCTCGTTATGATCTCGACGAACTCGCCGAGCTGGCATCCGGGCATTGGTTTGTGCTCACGGGATGTCGCAAGGGGGCGGTTCGTCGTGCGCTCAGCGGCCCCGAGGGTAATGGCGCTCCTACCACGGCATCCATGCTCGCGGCAGGAGCGGAGCTTGATCGGCTCAGTGAGCTATTCGGGCCAAAGGCGGTGATCGTTGAACTCTTCGACCACGGTTACCCGCTCGACTCCGCTCTCAACGATGCTCTTGTCGTGCTCGCGGCCGAACGCGGCTTGAGGGTCGTTGCAACGTCAAACGCTCACTACGCGACTCCTCGCCAGCATCACTTGCACTCGGCAATCTCGGCAGTGCGGGCTCGTCGCAGTCTCGACGAAATGGATGGCTGGCTTCCGGCTGCAGGCACAGCCCATCTGAGGTCGGGAGCTGAGATGGCTGCTCTTTTTGCGCGTTATCCCGGAGCAGTAGCGACGACAGTGGAGATCGCAGACGAGGCAGCATTCGAACTTCGGCAGGCGAAGCCGGCACTTCCTGATCAGGACGTTCCCGAAGGGCACACGCCCGCGAGCTGGTTGCGCGAGTTGACGTGGGCCGGAGTAAAAGACCGCTCTATTGAATTGTCGGAAGCTAACCGGGCACGCATTCAGCGGGAACTTGATGTCATCGAAGAGAAAAACTTTGCCGGCTATTTTCTGATCGTGCACGACATTGTCGCCTTTGCGCGCGGGCGCGGCATCCTGTGCCAGGGGCGAGGTTCGGCCGCCAGTTCTGTGGTCTGTTACCTGCTCAAGATCACGGCGGTTGACCCTTTGCGGTACAAGCTCCCGTTCGAGCGCTTCATTTCAGCGATGCGAGAAGAGGAACCAGACATCGATGTCGACTTCGACTCCGAGCGTCGTGAAGAAGTGATCCAGTACGTGTTCGAACGGTATGGGCGCGAGAACGCGGCGCAGGTCGCGAACGTGATTCAGTACCGTCCCCGGTTTGCGGTGCGCGATATGGCGAAAGCCCTCGGGCACAGCCCAGGGCAGCAAGATGCGTGGTCGAAGCAGATGGAGCGCTGGGGCTCCGACGTTTCGGGAGTTGACCATGACATCCCCGATTCGGTGTTGGAGCTTGCCCAGCAGGTGATGAAGTTTCCGCGGCACCTCGGCATCCACTCGGGCGGCATGGTGCTCACGCAGCGACCGGTCGGTGAGGTCGTGCCGATTGAGCACGCGCGCAAAGACAAACGCACCGTGGTGCAGTGGGACAAAGACGACTGTGCGTGGATGGGGCTGGTCAAGTTCGACCTGCTGGGTCTCGGCATCCTGTCGGCGATGCAATACAGTTTCGATCTCGTTGACGAGGCGCTGGGCGAACGATGGGATCTTGCGACTATCCCCGCTGAAGAGCAGGGCGTCTACGACCAACTGTGTCGAGCAGATGCCATTGGCGTCTTCCAGGTCGAGAGCCGTGCTCAGATGGGGCTGCTGCCGCGTCTTCAACCGCGCGAGTTTTACCATCTTGTTGTCGAGATTGCGCTCGTGCGCCCCGGCCCGATTCAGGGTGGTGCTGTGCATCCCTATGTTCGTCGCAAGATGGGTGCCGAACCGATCACCTACCTGCACCCCAACTTGAAAGAGCCGCTCGAACGCACTCTTGGCGTTCCGATTTTTCAAGAGCAGCTGATGCAAATTGCGGTCGCAGTTGGCGGATGCTCGGCTGACGATGCCGATCTGCTCCGTCGGGCAATGGGGTCGAAACGTGGGATTGAACGCATCGACAAGCTGCGCACCAAGCTCTATGCGGGAATGGCAAGCAACGGCATCATCGACGCGGATGCCGACCGTATCTACGAAAGCATCCAGGCCTTTGCCGGGTTTGGCTTTGCCGAGAGCCACGCTTTGAGCTTTGGGCTTCTCGTGTACGCGAGTGCCTGGGTGCGGCTCCACTACCCCGCTGCGTTCTTGGCTGCTCTGCTGCGGGCGCAACCAATGGGTTTCTATTCGCCGCAATCTTTGGTGGCGGATGCCCGCCGTCACGGTGTGGTCGTGCTGGGCCCTGACCTCCAGCGCTCGGGTGTCTTTGCCGGATTGGAAGCGTTGGGTGACGGGGTCGAGGCGACAGGAAGCGACCGCTGCCTCGATGCAGAACAACCTCCCGTTGGACCATTCGACCGTTCAGCGCCCTTCGATACCGACGACCACCGCCGTGACGGAGCATTTGCGGTCCGTCTGGGATTTGACGAAGTAAAGGGTGTCGGAACGGCGATTGCGGAGAAAATTGTGGCCGCACGGGAGTCCGGCGAGTTCGTGTCGATGAATGATCTGGTGCGGCGGGTTGGTCTCACGACGAAACAATTGGAGGCCTTGGCAGCGGCGGGAGCTTTCGACTCTCTCGAGCTCACTCGTCGTGAAGCAATGTGGAATGCGGGTAGCGCGGCACAGGATCGCGAGGAGTATCTTCCCCACAGTATGGTCACCGTTCAGCCGCCACTTTTTTCGATGTCGAGCCCGGTGGATGATCTGATGGCCGACCTCTGGTCTACGGGGATTTCGCCGGCAAGCCATCCGGTTGCCCATCTGAGGTCGGCCCTGAGCGCGCGAGGAATCCTGAGCGCAACCGACCTGATGACCGCTGAATCCGGGCGTCGTATCGAAATTGGCGGTGTTGTCACTCATCGCCAACGTCCCGCAACGGCCAGCGGAATCACGTTCATGAACATCGAAGATGAGACCGGCCTTATCAATGTTATTTGCAGTGTTGGAGTCTGGGGGCGCTACCGTCGAGTGGCTCGTGACAGCGCAGCGCTCATCGTTCGTGGCGTTCTTGAACGCTCCGTTGACGGTGTGATTAATATTGTCGCAGACCGCTTTGAACCGCTTTCGGGGCTCCCCCACACCCGATCACGAGATTTCCACTGATGACGACTTCATTACCGTTATGTGACTTTTTCGAAATAGATGACACATGCAGGGCTTTCCTGATATAGCCTTAGGCCATCGTTCATGTTCTAGACAAAGGCATGAATGAGGCCTCGACTGTCGGGGCCTGAGGAACGCTCCTGGAGGAGTTTTAAATGGCACTAGGTACCGTCAAGTGGTTCAACGCAGAAAAGGGCTTTGGATTCATCGCCCCCGAGGACGGAAGTCCTGATGTGTTCGCCCACTACTCGGCCATCGCAACAAATGGCTACAAGTCGCTCGACGAGAACCAAAAGGTTGAGTTTGACATCACACAGGGACCCAAGGGTCCCCAGGCGGAGAACATCCGCCCCCTCTGATCTTGATAGTTCAGTAATGAGAACGCCCCCGGTCCTATACCGGGGGCGTTTTCTTGTTAATAGACGGATGCACGACTAACCACACGCGCAGCACCCGGCGGTCTTCGCGTCTCGCCCGGCGAAACGCACAACGCGACACCTGTGAGGCCTCGCTGCTAGCGACTAGTGCATGCCCTTACGCAGGTAATCAATGCGGGTCTGCAATTGCGTCACCGTAGCCTGAGCAACCGCAGGACCGCCACAGACGCGACGGAGTTCCGCGTGGATCAATCCGTGCGCTTCGTTAGAAAGCTTCGCTCTGCGGCCCACGAGGTTGTTCAATAGGGTTCGCTGTTCTTTGAGCGTGCGGTACAGGGGCGGCGGCTGTTCTTCCTTGGGGCGACTCTCGGCGCGTTTCGACTGGCGCTTTTGGCGCTGCAGCAAAAGTTCGCGCACTTGCTCTGGCTCCAAAATGCCGGGAAGCCCAATGAAGTCGAGCTCTTCGTCGCTGCCCGGTTCGGCGGCAAAACCAAACTCGGCGCCGTCGAAGAGCACCCGGTCAAAGTTTGCTTCGGACTCAATGGCTTCCCAGGTGAACTCGTCGGCGAGTTCATCGCTGGTCTTCTCTTCACGGTTCTCTGCATCGAGAAGGCTGTCATCGAGCAGGTCATCGGGCGACTCTTTGCGATCGAGAGCGTGGTCGCGCTCTTTCTCGAGCTTGCCGGCGAGATTCATCAGGTTCGGAACGCTCGGCAAAAAGATTGATGCTGTCTCACCGCGGCGACGGGTGCGCACAAAACGACCAACAGCTTGAGCGAAATACAACGGGGTAGATGCCGAGGTCGCATACACGCCGACGGCAAGTCGCGGAACGTCGACACCTTCAGACACCATGCGCACGGCCACCATCCAGCGACTATCGCTTTCGGCAAACTTCTCGATGCGCGACGATGACTCTTTCTCGTCGGAGAGCACGATCGTGGCGGACTCCCCCGTGATGTCCTTGATGAGTGTGGCGTAGGCGCGAGCCGTGAGCTGGTCGGTCGCAATGACGAGCCCTCCGGCATCAGGGACCGAATGCCGCACTTCGCTGAGGCGACGATCTGCTGCCCGCAGCACCGCCGGCATCCACTCGCCCTTGGGGTCAAGAGCTGTGCGCCACGCCTGCGCGGTGACGTCTTTAGTGTCGCCCTCACCGAGGCGGGCTTCCATCTCGTCGCCCATGCGGGTACGCCAGCGCATTTTGCCGGCGTAGGCCATGAAGATGACCGGACGAACAACGCCGTCTTCGAGCGCGCGACCGTAACCGTAGTTGTAATCAGTGACCGAAGTGCGGATGCCCTCATGATTGGGCGCATAGGTCACGAAGGGAATCGGGGCGGTGTCGCTGCGGAACGGGGTGCCGGTGAGCGAGAGCCGCCGGGTGGCACGGCCAAACGATTCGCGGATGGCATCGCCCCAGCTGAGGGCGTCTCCGCCGTGATGCACTTCATCGAGAATCACGAGGGTGCGGGCCGAATCTGTGATTTCCTGATGCAGCGACGCCTTCATGGCGACTTGGGCATAGGTGACGGCGACACCGTGGAAACGGCGACCACCCCACGCGTCTCCATTGGAGAACGAGGGATTGAGGCGGATTCCGACGCGGTTGGCGGCGTCGGCCCATTGGCGTTTGAGGTGATCGGTCGGCGCCACGACGGTCACACGATCGATTTCCCGTCTGGCGAAGAGTTCAACGGCCAGGCGGAGTGCGAATGTGGTCTTTCCTGCACCCGGAGTTGCGGCGGCAAGAAAGTCGCGGGGCTCTTTCTCAAAATAGAGATCGAGGGCTTCTGCCTGCCACGCCCGCAATTTGGATGCGGTGCCTCGGGCGGCGCGTTCAGGGTACGACGGTGAGAGGTGTTCCGCCGCGAAGGTGCCCACGGTGGGGCCAGGCAATGGAGTGCTCACTTGATAAGACTTTACCGTTCTCTACTGACAACCGAGTTCGTGTTCGGAGTGTTTCGGGCCTGGGGGCGTGAAAAGCGCGAGCGATTAGTCGCGTTGACCTAGGCGCGGCCGTTCTGAACGTTGCGAGCCCAGGAGACGCGCTGGTCCAATGGCACCGGTTCCGAAGCGAGCGGATGCCGCTTCCATGGCCTCTTCGGCGTCTCGCCATCCGTCGGTGGTGTCCCACAAACTCAGCTGTCCGCCGCCCGGTTCGACGAGTTGCTCACCGCGCACGCCGACAAGGCGTACGGGGCGACCTTCGCGAGCGAAGTCGGCATACACGTCTCTCACGGTCTCGTAAATGGTGCGGCCGAGATCGGTGGGGTCGGGCAATTTCTTCGACCGGGTGATTGTGCTGAAATCCTCGAACCGAAGCTTCAACACCACGGTGCTCGCCTCCATTCCAGCGCCTCGCAACCGTGCGGCAACCTTCCCGGAGAGCCGGAGCAATTCGCGGCGGATCTCATCGGCATCTAACACGTTGTACTCAAAGGTCGTCTCGTGCCCGATGCTCTTCTCTGCGGCACGCTCAACGACGCTGCGGGGATCGTTGCCCCAGGCGAGGTTGTGGAGCTTCACTGCGCCAGCTTCACCGACCGCGCGCGTCAGAGTTTCTCGGTCTGCATGGGCGATGTCTGCGATTGTGCTGAAACCACGCTGCTGCAGCGACTCGGCAGTCTTGCCGCCGACGCCCCACAGGGCGGTGATGGGCAGCGGATGCAAGAATTCGATCGTCTGGTCGGCAGGAATAACCAGCAGTCCATCGGGCTTAGACAACCCCGACGCGACCTTCGCCACGTACTTGGATGCGGCGGCCCCTACCGAACAGACGAGGCCGGTCTCTGCAAATACCCGCCGGCGCAGCAGTGTGGCTACCTCGATGGGTGAGCCGTAGATGGCACGTGCGCCCGCGACATCCAGAAATGCTTCGTCGATGCCCAGCCGTTCCACCTTGGGTGTGAGCTGGTCGCAGATATCGAAGACGACGGAAGAGAAATGTTGATAGCGCTCAAAGTGTGGCTCTAGGACGATTGCATTCGGGCACCGGCGCAGAGCAAGGGCCATGGGCATCGCAGAATTGACGCCGTACTTGCGAGCTTCGTAGGTCGCAGCTGTGACCACTGAGCGAACGGAGTTGTGTCCCACTATGACGGGCTTGCCGATGAGCTCGGGGTGATCGAGCAGCTCGACGGAGGCGAAAAACGCGTCCATGTCGACGTGCAGGATGGTGGCAGTGCTGTCGTCAACGCCCGGCGCGGTTACATGCCGCGTGCGACCGTCTTGCTTACCCATAGCGCCATTGTCGCAGGTGCCTCTGACGGTGAGGACAAGACTCGGACACCGTCGCCGGAGAACCGCGGCAACGACAGAAAAGGGGCGGTGCACCGAAGTGCACCGCCCCTTTTACCCAAGAGTGTTTAGCGACGTGAGCCGCGCGTGATCAGTCCATAGAGGAAGAGCACGAGCACTGAGCCGCCGATGGCTACGAGCCACGTTTCGATGGAGAAGAACTCTTCGAGGCCAATGCCAAAGATGGCGCCTCCCACGAATCCTCCGACGAGTGCTCCAACGACACCCAGAAGGAGTGTTGCGAGCCAACCGCCGCCCTGGCGTCCGGGCAAGATTGCCTTAGCGATAGCTCCGGCGATGAGTCCCAGTACGATCCAGCCGATGATTCCCATTGTGTGTTCTCCAAACGGTTGTTAAGTGGTCTTCGGTATGAAAACCAACAGAGAAGAGATAACCACGTGCCCTATCCGGGGGTCAAAGCAATACAGGCTGTTCACAGGAACCACCCGGGTAGCGCACAGGCAGATTTTGAGACAGGCTAGACGTATGCAAGAACAACACCCATGGAGCAGATATGTTGCCATCGGAGATTCCTTTACAGAGGGCATCGGCGACCCCGAACCCAACTCCCCCGGCGGTAACCGCGGGTGGGCTGACCGCGTTGCGGAAGTGCTCGGCGCCCACAAACCAGACTTTGCGTATGCCAACTTGGCAATTCGCGGTCGGCTGCTCAACCAGGTTGCCGCTGAACAGCTCAAGCCGGCAATGGAGCTCAAGCCTGATCTCATCACCGTCTCCGCTGGCGGTAATGACATCATCCGCCCAGGCTCGGATGCCGATGAGGTCGCTCAGCGCGTAGATACTCTCGTGGAGCAGCTTCGCCGGGATGGCGCTACAGTCGTGCTTTTTACCGGCCCTGATATCGGGATGACTCCCGTCCTCAATCGCATGCGCGGCAAGGTTGCCATCTACAATGAAAACATTCGCGCTGTAGCCCAACGCCACGATGCCGTTGTCGCCGACATGTGGGCCCTGCGCGAACTCGGCGACCCACGCATGTGGTCACCCGACCGCCTCCATTTCTCCCCCGTTGGTCATCACACGGTGGCTCGCATGGTGCTCGACTCGCTCAATGTTGCCAACGAACTTGAACCTTTCCGGCCAGAGCCGCTTCCTCCGCGTCTCTGGCGCGAAGCGCGCGTCGAAGACATTGGCTGGGCGCGTGAACACCTCGTGCCGTGGGTGTTGCGTCGAATCCGTCACCAGTCGTCGGGCGACAACGTCACAGCGAAACGACCGGGCTTCTAAACGTAAGCGCCCCTCACGGACTCTAGGAGGCCCGTGAGGGCATCAACGCGCGCCACAGCACCCGCGTGGTCAGCGCACCGCTAGTGAGCGGCTGGAGACGAAAAGAGGGCCCCTGCCATTGGCAGGGGCCCTCTTTTCTTATGTTTCTTAGCTCGCTACCCGGTGTAACCGGTGCGACCGGCTGCGGGGCAGTCGAAGGGATCGCCGTCAGCGCTCAGGCCGACTTCGTTGAGGTGGCGAATCACGATGCCGTACGACGTGACGAGTCCGACCTCGGTGTACTTGATGTCCTTGGTCTTGCAGTACTCCTTCACCATTTCAGCGGCGAGAGGCAAATGCGGACGCGGCATCGTGGGGAAAAGGTGGTGCTCGATCTGGAAGTTGAGTCCACCCATGAAGTGGTTCATGAACACACCACTACGGATGTTGCGGCTCGTCAGAACTTGACGACGCAGGAAGTCAACCTTCGACCCCTTGGGCAAGATCGGCATTCCCTTGTGGTTGGGAGCGAACGATGCGCCCATGTAAAGCCCGAAGATTCCCATTTGAACGCCCAAGAAGGCAAATGCCATGCCGAGCGGGAGGAAGCTGAACACGACGGCAAGGTAGCCGATGTTGCGCACGAGCAAGAGGCTGATCTCGAGCCAGCGCTTGTCGACCTTCTTCTTGAAGTTGAAGACCTCTTGGAAAGCGTGTGAATGAAGGTTGAAGCCCTCAAGCAAAAGCGCTGGGAAGAACAGGTAGCCCTGGCGCTTCGCCATGAACTTAGTCATACCCTTGAGGCCGACAGTCTTTTCCTTCTGGAAAATAATGAAGTCAGTCTCAATATCAGGGTCTTTATCGACCGTGTTGGGGTTCGCGTGGTGACGCGAGTGCTTGTTCATCCACCAGGCGTAGCTAATACCCACGACGAGGTCGGACATAAGCCGCCCCAGAGTGTCATTGAGCTTGCTGGACTGAAAAACTTGGCGATGCGCCAGTTCGTGTGTCAAAAATGCGTATTGCGTAAAAATGATGCCCATCGCCGCGGCGATCAACAAGATGTACCACGTGCCGGCAAGCATCGCGAAACCAACCCAAGCGGCGGCCATAGCGACGGTAATCACGGCAAAAGTGATGATGTAGAAGCGTCTGTTGCGACGCAACAGACCTGCTTCGCGAACGGTGCGCAACAATGATGCGAATTCGCTCATCGGGCTACCGACTCCGCGGGGCCCAGTCTTGATGATTCGTGTGGGATCGGCTGAGAGAGAACTACTCACGTGACCTCAGATGTTTTGAATGACTTCCCAGCCATTTGTCAATCGAGCAGGTGCTCCAGATGCACTCCACCTTATCGCGACCTCCTGTGAGTGCCGTGTTTATTCCATAACTAAAACAAACTTTGTGGGTTTGTGAGCCTCCACCAGGCCCCTGGATCATCGATCTCGTTGCTAAACACCAGTGGGATCTCGAAGGTTTCCGTGCCGACCTGCACGTGAAGCGTGCCCGCGTTTTCCCCGGCCGCAGCAAGGCGAACAGGGGCAGCTTCCACTGTTACGGAGATCTCATCCTCGCCCCACACCACAGCCGTAACGGTCGACGCAGCGATCGCAGCAGACTCATCGCCCCACGGCGTGTCATAGTCCGCGAACTCTTCCCCATCTGTCGCCACTTCAACTTCGGAGAACCCGGCAGTGGCATCCGCGATGAGCTCGCGAATCGCCGCATTGATCGTGGGGTGGTCTGGCCCGCCGACGACCGCGCCAACCAGGGTGATGACTTCATCACCAACGGTCACGTCGGCGGAGAACAGAAGGCAGGACCACCCCACGTCGAGAGTTCCCGTCTTGATCCCGTCGACGCCGTCGATGCCGAGAAGTTGGTTGCTGTTGTGAACTGCACCGATACCCGGAATGTCTGCGGATGAGGTCGATACGATTTGCGCGATGACCGGATTCTCGATCGCCAAGCGCGCGATTTCAGTGAGGTCGCCCGCCGTGCTTCGATTCGTTTCCTGAATTCCGGATGCTTCTGTGAGGGTCGTATTTTCGAGGCCGTTGTCAGCCAGCCACGTTGCCGCCGCGGCGACGAACGCTTCCTCAGAGCCGAATGCCCAGTGCGCGAGTGATTGAGCATAGTTATTGGCTGAGGGGAGTAAAACAACAGTCATGACGTCGCGTTGAGACAGCTGCTGGCCGTCATAGACCGGTGAAACCGACCCGTATTGCGCGAGCTGTTCGTAGTAGTAGTCGAGGTCGGTCGGTCCGAACGTAATGGTCGGGCCCGCTTCATCCACCTCAAGCGGTTTAGCGTCGAGCACTACAAGAGAGGTAATAATTTTCGTAATCGATGCGATGGGAACCGCATCAGTGCTGCCCGCTTGCGCGAGCACGCCGGGGCGGTCGAGGGCGCCGATCGCCGAGGCGCCATAGCTGGGAAGGGTGAGTTCGGGCTCCGTTGGCACCGGTGCATCAAGGGGGAGAACGTGGGCCGAAACTTCGTCGAGCGGCGCGAGTAGCGTCAGCGGCAGATAGAACGCTGTCGCCAGAACGGCACCAACAACAGAAAATACGACAATACGACGGCGACGGAAGATTTGGCGTTGAGTCAGCGGCACCGGATAACGCTAACAGGTGAAGCTATGGCGGTGGCTAGCGTGCTCGAAGCATGTACATACCCACTGCGCTGGCGGCGGCGACATTGAGCGAATCGACGCCGTGCATCATCGGAATCTTGACGACGGTATCGGCCGCTTCGATCGTGCTCAGAGAAAGACCATCGCCTTCTGTCCCCAAGATCAGCGCAACCTTCTCAGGGGCGTCAGCGGCGAAGGTATCGAGGTCGACGGAGTCATCGTTGAGGGCGAGCGCTGCGAGATGGAAGCCAGCGGCCTTGAGATCGGCCGCGTCAGCAGGCCAGTTCTGGAGGCGAGTCCACGGCACTTGAAGAACCGTTCCCATGCTGACCCGCACGCTCCGCCGGTAAAGCGGATCGGCGCACCGTGGCGTAATGAGCACGGCGTCCGCTCCAAGCGCAGCGGCAGAGCGGAAAATTGCGCCGACGTTGGTGTGATCAACGATGTCTTCCAGGATGACGATGCGGCGCGCATCCGCCACTAGATCGGCAACGCTGGGAAGGGCAGGACGGTGAATGGATGCCAGGGCGCCGCGGTGCAGGTTGAAGCCGGTGAGCTGTTCAAGCAGCTGCGACTCCCCCACGTACACCGGAACCGGAGAATCTCCGAGCAACTCGGCCACGTCGTCGAGCCACTGTTCGAGAACGAGTACCGCGCGTGGCACATGCCCGGCCCGAAGTGCACGCGCAATCACTTTGGACGACTCGGCAATGTAGAGACCGCCAGCCGGTTCTGTGCGGCGACGCAGAGCAACATCCGTGAGGTTGGCGAAGTCGCTAAGGCGAGGATCGGAGAGATCGGTTACCCGGATGACGTTCACGGTGTGTTCCCTACTGTGCGGTTTCGCCATCAGGTGAATCTGAAATGGCAGAGGACGAGCCTGAAGTGCTTACGCTTGGAGAGTGAACACACTCCCGATCAGCAACGAAATCGATCGTGCTGCAGAACTGCTTCAGGGCAAGGTCATTAGCGTACTCACCGGCGCTGGGATTAGCACCGATTCGGGCATACCCGATTATCGCGGTGAAGGCGCCGCGGTGCGTAATCCGATGACTTTTCAACAGTTCCAGAGTTCGCCCGATTTTCGCAAACGCTATTGGGCTGGTAGCCACCTTGGCTGGAAACGCTTCGCTTCTTCGACGCCGAATGAGGGCCACGATGCCCTTGCCGAGTTTGAACGCCGAGGGATCAGCAACGGCATCGTGACTCAGAACGTCGATGGTTTGCACTTACGCGCTGGCTCCACCCGTGTTGTTGATGTGCATGGCAGCATCGATCGTGCTCGGTGCTTGCGATGCGGACAGTATTTTGCCCGCACTCCCCTAGCTGCCCGCATCTCTGAACTGAACCCGTGGCTCGAACAAGATGACTCTCACACGCTTAATCCAGACGGCGATGCTGACGTGCACAATGTCGATGACTTCGTGATCCCCGAGTGCACCGTCTGCGGCGGCATTCTGAAGCCGGATGTCGTGTTCTTTGGCGAGTTCGTTCCCACGAGAAAATTCCAGCTGGGTGCCTCGCTCGTGGACCAATCGGATGCCATGATCGTCGCGGGGTCATCTCTCGTCGTCAATTCCGGCATCCGCCTTGTTGAGCGAGCGATGCGCAAGAAGATCCCCCTTGTCATCATCAATCGTGGAGTGACCAAAGCCGATAAGCGCGCCGACGTTAAGATCGATGGTGGCGCTTCCGCAGTTCTTGGCGAACTTGTGGAGCGCTTAGCTGCCTAGCAGCGCAGATCGCCCGAGTGTTCTGTGCTGATCATTGTGTTGTGAACGGAGCGTTGTGTTCATTTATCTCGTGCGCCATGGAGAGACTGACTGGAATCTCGAGCGTCGCATTCAGGGCAGTACCGACATTCCTCTCAATGACACGGGTCGCGAGCAGGCACGCACAACTGGGCAACTTCTTGCTCGCCGTCAGTGGGACGGTATCTTCGCGAGTCCGCTCTCACGGGCGATGGAAACCGCAGAGATTATTGCGGGCATCGTCGGGCTTCCTGCTCCCCAACCCGTAGCCGCGATTGTCGAACGCAACTATGGAGTTGCCGAAGGCTGCACCGATAGTGAAATCGATGCCCGTTATCCGACCGACGTTGAGGTTCCTGGCCGAGAGCCACGCGAGGATGTAGCGAAGCGTGTGGTTCCCGCTCTCGTTCGTTTGGCCGAGCACCATCACGGCGAGTCAATCATCGTGGTGGCTCACGGCGGAGTCATCGCGACGGTGCTCGCCACGGTCGCTCCGGGGCACCCCCACGGACGAATCGCCAACGGCTCAGTGCATAGCTTCCGCCACGACGAAGGCACACTGACGCTCATCGATTTCGATGACCCCATCGAAGAGGAATCAGAACGCCAGGGCGGCGACGACTTCGCAGCACAGAACGCCCTAGCTCGACGCGAGGGTGACGGGTAGCTTCTCTCTAACCGTTCTTTTTCGCCTCGCGGGCAGATACGGCATCCTGAAGGACTTGGTAAAGCGTTGCGGCACCCTTTTGCCAAGTGAACTCTGCAGACCGTTGCCGAGCGGCGGTCGAACGCGCTTGCCAGGTAGCGGGATCCTCGAGGGCTTTGACTTCCCGTGCTAGTTCTGAAGGTTTGTCTGGGTTGAAGAATCCGCCGGCGGGGCCTGAAACTTCGCGGAAGATCGCCGTATCGCTGACGACCACCGGCGTGCCAAGAACCATCGCCTCAACCTGTGGAAGGCCAAAGCCTTCATCGCGAGATGCTGTCACAAGAGCGGTCGCCCGCGAGAGTGTCTCCGAGTAGACCTCGTCGCTTGCTCCGTTGTGGAAGATGAGGCTCGACTCCGGCGCGAGTGCCGTCAACTCTGCCTTCGTCGTCTCGTCTACGCGGCTCATCAGGTGCAGGGTGTAGCCGGGCAGATCGTGGAGTGCACGAGCAATCAGCCCGACGTTCTTGTACGGCATATACGAGCCCATGTAGACGAGTTCGCGAGTCGTCGGTGCCACCCGGGGAACGTATTCGGCTGGACTATCGGTGCCAAGAGTCACGACGGCAATGGGGTTGCGCGTGAGGTTATGCTCCAGCATCTGGTCACGTGTCGTCTGGGAATCGGAGACATGGGCATCTGCTCTGTTCAAAAGTGCCCGTTGGAAAGCCCAGGTCAGATGATACGCACGCCACATGACACGCACTGCCCATGGCAGGTTGTGAGGCGGAGTGGGGTGCTTGTAGTAGATGAGGTCGTGCACTGTCGTGACGAGAGTGTACTTGCGACCGAACGGGCCCATCGTCTGCATGGGGGTGAATACGACATCCGGCTTCAGCTTATTGACCTGCAGGGCAACGAGCGGTTCTAGGATGCCCGTGGGTGATGACACCAGTTCCCAGGGCAAGTCAGGCAGCAGCTCGAGTTGGCGCTTGTCGGAAACCAACATCGTCACGGGGTGCAGCTTGCTCAATTCCTCGACGAGGCGCGCCCCATAGCGGCTGATGCCGTCGTGGCGGCCGATGCGCGTGTAGCGGCAATCAAAAATGATTTTCATGAGGTTGGCTCCGCAACTGTTCCCGCATTCAGGAACCTAACGATCAGTTCGGCGGCTTCGCGCGGCCGTTCGTAGTGGATGAGGTGGCCAACGTTGTCGAAAATTTCGAGCTGTGAGTCAGCGAAGAGCGTGTGCAGTCGCTCCTGAGCAGGAACGGGACTGATGGGGTCATTGCGAGCCCCGATCAAGAGCGTGGGAACGGTGATCTCCGAGGCAAACATGCTGACGTCCGATCCGATGGATGCCTCGAAGGCTTCAAGCAGGCTGTCGCGATTGGCATAACTGCTGAAGTGCGCGTGGTGCTGGTGATGGACCCAGCGTCGAAGTTCTGGGTCGTGAGTCTTCACCATGGCAAGACTCATCACCCGCACGACGATCCAGTTGCTGAGCATCGGCGCGCCGATCGCGTGCGGCAGAGCACGCGCAAGTTGATAAAACCAGAGCGTTATCTTGCTGAGCACGCCGTTGGGCCCCGAGAGTGCCGGCGCTGCGATGGGATTGATGAGAATGAGCCGTGGCGTAACAAGGCCACGGGCAAGTGCGGCAGAGACCACAATCGATCCGAAGGAATGCCCGAGAATAATGGCGCTCCCGTCGAGGTCGAGTCGTTCGACGAAGCTCTGAAGCCAGAGCGCATACCCCTCGATGTCGTGTGCCCGACCGCTGAGCGGCTCGGACGCACCGAAACCCGGAATGTCGGGACTAATGATGCGGATGCCGCGAATGTGAGCACAGACTGCCTCGAGGCCGTGGTGGTCGCCCCGAAAACCATGCACCAGAACCAGAACGGTGTCGGCATCTTTCGGGCCGTACTCCCAGTAGTGCGTTGATGAGCCGAGCACATCAACAACGGAGTGCCTCGCCGGGGTGGCGTCGAGCAGTGCTCCGTACGGCGATGCTGGTCTCATTCACACAATCTTATGCAGTGTGCCGGTGGTTGCTGACATCCTGGCTTCGAATGCGTTGCCCAGCGAGTTCGACGCCGCAACTCCGCGAGCCGAGTTCCCGGTGTCAGTGTCTCGCCCTACGCTGAGTTCATGAGCAACTCCGGCACCCTAGCCACCTTCGATCTTGAAACCACTGGCGTCGATGTGGAGACCAGTCGCATCGTCTCCGCCTGTATCGCCCTCGTCGATGAGGTGGGAGTGGTGACGTCTCGGTGGGATTGGCTCGCCGACCCGGGCATTGAGATTCCGGATGGCGCTGCCGCGATTCACGGAATTACTACTGAACGAGCACGAGCTGAGGGTCGAGACGCGGCGACTGTCGTCGCTGAGATTGCGAACACGTTGAAAGACACGTGCGCACAGGGCATTCCCCTGGTCGTCTACAACGCGCCATACGATCTTTCGCTGCTCGACCGCGAATGTCGCCGGCATTCAATCGAGGGCCTTGCGGAGCCGTATATCGTCATCGATCCCCTGGTTATCGACAAAGGCGTTGATCGTTACCGCCGGGGCAAGCGCACTCTCGAAGCGACCTCGGCGCTGTACGGTGTCACTCTGGACGATGCGCACGACGCCGGCGCCGATGCGATCGCTGCCGCCCGCGTTGCTCAGGCCTTGCTCCTGAAGTACACGGAGCAGCTCAGCATTCCATTTGGCGAATTGCACGCGCTGCAACAGCGCTGGTACGCCGAGCAGTCGGCAAGCTTTCAGGAGTTCATCCGCAGGTCCAAGGGCGACGAGAGCTTCGTGGCGAACCTGGAGTGGCCAGTACGCTCGTTCCCGCAGTAGCGCTCCCCCAGCCTTAATCAGCAATGCGCAACGTTCTGTGGAACGTTGCGCATTTTCTGTGGTTGCTGTTGCTGCCGCACGGTGACGGTGCACGAATGAGGTCGTGCCGTTAACGACTGAAGGCGACCGGATAACCGATCGCCTTCAGGAAAAAACTGGGTGTTACTAGTTGCCGAAGCCCTTGTAACGGTTCTTGAACTTCTCAACGCGTCCTGCGGAGTCCATGATGCGCTGCTTACCCGTGTAGAACGGGTGCGACTCGGAGGAGATTTCGACGTCGATGACCGGGTAGGTGTTTCCGTCTTCCCACTCGATCGTCTTCTCGCTCGTCACAGTTGAACGAGTGAGGAACGTGGAGCCAGACGCGAGGTCGCGAAAGACGATGGGCATGTATGTGGGGTGGGTCTCGGACTTCATTGGATTTCCCTGGGTTCTTGAATAAATAAAAGACGTAGGCGGTCACGCGGACCGACACACAAGCCTATCAGAGGATTAGGCAGCACGCGCGGTGTAGCGGCCGGAGTCTTTTGTGATGATGAGTTCGAGACCGAAAGCGGCACTCAAGTTCTCTGACGTAACAACGTCATCGATCTTACCCGCGCTGTGCACGGAACCCTTGGACAAAACCAGCGCGTGGGTAAATCCTCGCGGAATCTCTTCCACGTGGTGCGTCACCATCACGATTGCTGGCGCGGTATCTGCCTGAGCGTAACCGCTCAGGAGTTGAACTAGTTCTTCACGCGAGCCGAGGTCGAGGCTTGCTGCCGGCTCATCGAGCAAGAGTAGTTCTGGGTCGGTCATCACGGAGCGTGCAATCTGCACCCGCTTTTGCTCGCCATCGCTCAGATCGCCGAACCGACGTTCTTCCAAGTGCGAGAGACTCCACTCGGCGAGCACGCGACGTGCACGACGCACGTCGACATTCTCGTACTGCTCGTTCCAGCGACCCGTCACCGAGTATGCAGCGGTCAAGACAACATCGAGAACACTCTCGTTGCCGGGAACGCGGCGGGCAAGAGCGGTCGAGGCGAAACCAATGCGCGGACGCACATCAAATACATCGGAGGCGCCAAGAGTGCTGTCGAGCACCGTGACCTCTCCCGAACTTGGATGAATCTGAGCGGCGGCCAGCTGCAACAGCGTGGTCTTGCCTGCCCCATTGGGACCGAGAATCACCCACCGATCGGAAGCTTCTACACTCCAAGAAACAGAGTCGAGGATCGTATTGCCACTACGAGTGACGGTGACGTCGGAGAAGGTGAGAACGCTAGCCATGATGTGTTCATCCTATTGCTTTGCTGGCTCCCATGGGCGAGGCAACGAGGGCGATCCCGATAGTCTGACGAGTGAAGTCGTGCGGTTCTCGAAACCCACGACATGAACCGTCGATTGAAGGGTCCTCGCCTTGGCACAATTTCTCGTAGTTTTTGACGTCGACTCCACGTTGATCGAGAACGAGGTAATCGAGTTACTCGCTGCGCGGGCAGGGTCCGAGCCGCAGGTGACGGAGATCACTACGCGCGCGATGAACGGGGAACTTGACTTCGAAGAGAGCCTTCGAGCGCGAGTAGCGACCCTGGCCGGACTGCCCGAGTCAGTGATTGCCGAGTGTGCTCGCGACATCCGCGTCACGAACGGCGCTGAGGAGCTCATAGCTGGCGTCAAAGCGGCCGGCGGCCGTGTTGCAGCAGTTTCTGGCGGTTTCCATGAGCTTCTTGATCCTCTTGCTGCGCGTCTCGGTCTGGACTACGCCCGCGCTAACCGCCTCGAAGTGAAGAACGGTCTGGTCACGGGCGCTGTCCTCGGCCCCGTAATCGACGCTCAGGCCAAAGCAGATTCACTGCGAGAGTGGGCGGCCGACTCCGACACTCCCCTGTCTCGCACCATTGCGGTCGGTGACGGCGCCAACGATCTATTGATGATGGCCGCTGCCGCGCTTTCCATCGGTATCACGGCTAAGCCGATTGTGCGAGCGAATGCTGACGTGCACATTGACACGCGTGACCTCAGCGCGGTCCTACCGCTACTGGGCCTCCGCGGCTAGAGACTCGAGAACGAAACCTCGCTAGTGACCCATTCCTAGTCCGCCATCGACGGGGATGACCGCGCCTGAGATGTAGCCGGCATCGTCGCTGGCAAGCCACGTGATCGCCTTTGCGACTTCAGTGGCCTGTGCAAAACGGTTCGCGGGAATCTGCTTGAGGTAGGCATCCTGTTGCTCGGCAGGCAACGCCGCAGTCATGTCGGTCTCAATGAAGCCGGGAGCAACAACATTGGCGGTGATCCCCCGGCTGCCAAGCTCACGGGTGAGAGACCGAGCGAGTCCAATTAGTCCGCTCTTGGAGGCGGAATAGTTGACCTGGCCGGCCGAGCCGAGCAGGCCTACAACACTCGAGACGAGGATGACGCGGCCAAATCTGGCCTTCATCATGCCTTTGGACGCACGCTTCACGACGCGGAAAGCTCCAGAGAGGTTGGTGTCGATGACATCGGTGAAGTCGTCATCGCTCATGCGCATCAGCAGCATGTCGCGGGTGATTCCGGCATTCGCTACAACGATCTCGACGGGGCCGAGCTTGGACTCAACCTCGCTGAAGGCAGCATCGATGCTTGCCGCATCCGTGACATCTGCGGTCACCGTGAGGGTGCCCTCGGGGCCCGTGCCCGATCGGGCGGTGACGGCCACGCGGTAGCCCTGAGCCACAAACTCTTCGGCAATTGCTCGGCCAATACCGCGGTTACCGCCGGTGACGAGAACGATTCGTGATTCAGTTGCTGTGGTGCTCATGGTTCCCAGCATATAGTCGCCAGCAGCGGCGTAGGCTTAGGGTGCAGTCACCTCGGCAACCTAAGAAAGCCCATGAACACTCCTGAGTCGATTACGTCGCTCCCTGAGCGGCCCGATGATGAACGGCGTCGCCGTGTCATTAACTACTCCATAGCTATGGGGATCCGCATCGTGTGCGTCCTGCTGTGCGTCTTTGTGCGGGGGTGGTGGCTTGTGCTGCCCGTGCTTGGTGCTGTCGTTCTCCCGTACGTTGCCGTCGTGATGGCCAACGTCGGTTCCCGGCGTGGAGACACGGTCACTACGCCAGGCCAATTCGCGTTGACCTCAGGTGACTCCTTCGGCGCACAAGGAACGGATGAGGCCGCTCGGTGATCGGTGAGAGCGGCCCGAGCACACAACAGTGTTCGCGCGCAGGGTGCACAGCGCCCGCGCAGTGGAATGTTAACTGGCGAAATCCGCGCATCCACGGCTTGGATCGGGTGAAGGTGTGGCTGGCGTGCAATGACCACGTCGATTACCTCAGTGAGTATCTAACAACCCGCAATTTTCCTGTCGTAGTGAGCGATCTCACTGAGGCCGTTTCTGTGGTTCCGGATGGGAGCGGCGCATGAATCGGTGGCGCTTCGCTTTTTCTCGCCGGTGGTTTGGGTACCTAGCCTTGGTCATCGCCTTCGCTATCGGCTGCGTTTTTCTCTCACACTGGCAGTTTGACCGGCGGGAGGAAGCGGCCGCTGAAGTTGCGCGCGTCAGTGACAACTGGGACGCAACGCCTCAGGATCTCGCGAGCGTGATGCCTGAGCTCGATGAGTTCGATGTCGACAACAAGTGGATGTCGGTGGCCGTCACTGGGGAATACCTGACTGCGGAACAACTTCTTGTGCGCGGGCGACCGTATGGTGGCCAGCCGGGATTTGAAGTGCTCGTGCCTTTCAAGCTCGTCAGCGGCGAAATTATTGCTGTCGACCGCGGATGGGTTCCGTCGGGAAACAGCCAAGACGAACCCGATTTTGTGCCCGCTGCCCCCACGGGACAGGTTGACCTTGTCCTCCGACTCAAGCCGAGCGAACCAACGGTCTACAACCGCTCAGCGCCCGAAGGACAGATCGCGACTATTCATTTGCCGACCGTTGCTGAACTAGTGGGCGAACCAACCTATGTCGGCGGGTACGGCCTGTTGGCGTCTGAGTCCCCCGCGGTGGCCGATATGCCACTGGCCTACCCGAAACCTCTCCTCGATGAAGGCGCGCATCTCTCCTACGCCTTCCAGTGGGTCGCTTTTGGCGTGCTTGCTTTCATTGGGCTCGCCTGGGCTGTGCGTCAGGAGTATCGTCTCGTCAACGAAGAGGATCCCGCTGAACGGGAGCGCGCTAAGAAACGTCGCGACAAGGCAGTGAAACGCGGTCCTACTGATGCGGAAATCGAAGACGCGATCCTCGACGCCTAAATAGCACCCGACGCTTCCGCTCGCGGAATAAGCCGGATGCGTCGTCGTCGCCGCGCTCCCCTAGCTAGGCGAGGCTGATGAGGTCGGCGTAATCCTTGTTCCAGTGGTCCTCGATGCCGTCAGGCAAGATCAGAACTCGTTCAGGGTTCAAGGCTTCGACAGCGCCCTCATCGTGGCTTACAAGTACAACAGCGCCCGTGTAGCTCGCGAGAGCACCGAGAATCTCTTCACGGCTGGCCGGGTCAAGGTTGTTAGTGGGCTCATCGAGGAGGAGCACGTTGGCACCACTGACGACGATCATTGCGAGAGCGAGACGGGTCTTCTCTCCACCCGACAGCACGCCGGCTTGCTTCGTGGCGTCATCCCCACTGAACAGGAAGGAGCCGAGAACTCGACGTGCTTCCATCTCAGTGATGTTCGGCGACGACGACACCATGTTTTCGAGAACAGAGCGCTTGACGTCAATGGTTTCGTGCTCTTGAGCGTAGTAACCAATGCGCAGGCCATGACCAGCTTCGACTTCACCGGTGTCTGGCTCGTCGACGCCGGCCAGCATCCGGAGCAGGGTCGTCTTTCCCGCACCGTTGAAGCCGAGGATGACTACCTTCGAACCGCGATCGATTGCGAGGTCGACGGACGCAAAGATCTCGAGCGAGCCATAGCTCTTGCTGAGGTTGTGGCCCATGAGCGGCGTACGACCACAGGGAGCAGGATCGGGGAAGCGCAGAGCGGCAACGCGATCAGCGGTCCGAACGTCGTCGAGACCGGCAAGCAGTTTCTCGGCTCGAGCAACCATCTGGTGAGCGGACGCCGCCTTGGAGGCCTTGGCCCCGAAGCGAGCAGCTTGAGCCTGAAGGGTCGATGCCTTCTTCTCGGCGTTGGCACGTTCCTTCTTGCGGCGTTCCTCATCTGACTGGCGCTGGCGCAAGTAGTGCTTCCAACCCATGTTGTACTGATCGATAAGCTGACGGTTCGCGTCGAGGTAGAAGACCTTGTTAACAGTGTCTTCGACTAGCTCAACATCGTGGCTAATCACGATCAGACCGCCACTGAAGTTCTTCAGAAATTCTCGCAGCCACACAACAGAGTCGGCGTCGAGGTGGTTTGTGGGCTCATCGAGGAGCATGGTGTCTGCGCCAGAGAACAGGATTCGCGCAAGTTCGATGCGGCGGCGTTGACCACCCGAGAGCGTGGAGAGTTGCTGGTCAAGGATGCGATCGGGAAGGCTCAGATTGCTGGCGATGGAAGCTGCCTCAGCCTCGGCGGCGTATCCGCCCAAGGCCATGAACTGATCGTCGAGCTTGCCGTAACGATCCATCGCAGCGGTGCTCACCGCGGCATCGCTGCTGCCCATCTCGTCCTGCGCCTGACGCATCTTCAATACGATGCTGCCGAGGCCGCGAGCATCAAGAATGCGGGTGCGGGCGAGGTCTTCCGGATTTCCGGAACGGGGGTCTTGCGGGAGATACCCGATCTCGCCGGTGCGCTCAATCTTGCCGCCTGTGGATTCGAGTTCCCCGGCGAGCGTCTTAGTGAGCGTGGTCTTGCCAGCGCCGTTGCGACCAACCAGCCCAATTTTGTCTCCGCGATCGACACGGAAGTTGACGCCCTGCATCAGCATGCGTGCGCCAACGCGCAACTCGAGATCATGCACAGCAAGCACGGCAAAACGTCCAAATCTTGGGGGTTGGGGTTAGTGGGCGACAGCACCAACCAACTAGTCTACTTCCTACCATCCACTGCGCAGTGCAGTTCGGAGATTAGAAAGGCAAGAGGCTGCCATCGTGAGCATCGCTACTCGATTGTTCAAGCCAACTATTGTTGATCTCATCTTCGGGCCGAACTGGGCCGCGAGCGTCATCTACGTTGTGGCTGGAGCGGGGCTCACTGCGCTGGCTGCGCAGTTCGTGATTCCTCTGTACCCAGTTCCGATTACTGGTCAGACACTCGCCGTCATGATCGTAGGACTCTCATTGGGGGCAACTCGGGCAGCCCTGGCGATGGTGCTCTACGCCGTGCTTGGCGCGCTGGGGCTCCCGGTTTTTAGTGACGCTGGCGGAGGGCTTGACGTACTGACGGGCACCGGAGGCGGCTACATCATCGGTTACATCGTTGGCGCCTGGCTGATGGGTGCGCTTGCCGAGCGGCGCTGGGATCGAACATTCTGGAAGACAACAGCAGCTGCAGCTCTGGGAGCGGCGGCCATTTACGCAATGGGACTGCTGGGGTTGGCGCGCGCGCTGTCTCGTCTGGGCCGCGAGTACACCGTGCCGGACCTCGTCGATATCGGGGTCACACCGTTTCTAGTCGGCGCAGCAATCAAAGTGGTCCTCGCTGCAACCTTGCTCTCCTACGCATGGAGAAAAGCTCTGCAACACGATTCCCGTGCTGCAGAGCCGAACCAACAAGTTCCGGAATCTGCGAGGCGCAGAAGCCTACGCTAGATCGAGAAGCCGAGAGCCCGCATCATGTCGCGACCATCGTCAGTAATCTTCTCTGGACCCCACGGGGGCATCCAGACCCAGTTGATGCGAAATGCCTCTACGACATTGTCGAGCGACTGTGCAATCTGCTCTTCGATAACGTCGGTCAACGGGCAACCCGCGGACGTGAGCGTCATGCTGATGATCAGTGCGTTGTTCTCGGGATCCCAGCTGAGGTCGTAGATGAGTCCGAGGTCGACAATGTTGACCCCAAGCTCAGGGTCTACAACATCTTTGAGAGCCTCTTCGACCTCGTCGAAAAGGGCGGGCGCCAAAACAGTAGACATACGCCTACGCTACGCTCGTGTCGGTCAAAAATCGATCATAACCTTCGTTTTCAAGGCGATCTGCAAGCTCGGGTCCGCCCTGTTCAGCAACGCGACCATCAACAAAGACGTGAACGAAGTCGGGCTTGATGTAACGAAGGATACGCGTGTAGTGAGTGATCAACAGCAGCCCGAGACCCGTTGCTTCCTGCGCGCGATTAACACCCTCGGACACAATCTTGAGGGCGTCGACGTCAAGGCCGGAGTCTGTCTCGTCGAGAACTGCGAAGCCTGGCTTGAGCAGTTCAAGCTGGAGGATCTCGTTGCGCTTCTTCTCGCCACCGGAGAAGCCTTCGTTGACATTGCGGTCGGAGAAAGTTTTGTCCATACGCAGTGCCTTCATCGCACCGTTGACTTCCTTGATCCAGGGGCGAAGCGCCGGAGCTTCGCCAGCAAGAGCGGTCTTCGCTGTGCGCAGGAAGTCAGCGACCTTGACACCGGGAATCTCAACCGGGTACTGCATCGCGAGGAAGAGACCTGCGCGAGCGCGCTCGTCGATGCTCATGTCGAGCACCTCAACACCATCGAGCGTGATGGAACCACTTTCGACGTGGTACTTGGGGTGACCCGCAATTGTGTAGGCAAGCGTGGACTTGCCCGAACCGTTAGGGCCCATGATGGCGTGAGTTTCGCCCTGCTTGATCTCAAGGTTGACGCCCTTGAGGATCTGCTTCGTGCCCTGCTCGGTTTCGACGCTGACGTGCAGGTCCTTGACTGACAATACTGACATTATTTCTTTCCTTAATGGTCTCGTATGGAGAGCTATTAGCTCTCGATGGCGACGGTGTCCTCGGGATCGATGTGGACCCCTCCGTCGTCGTCGATCTTCACTACAAAGACCGGTACAGGTTCATAGGCGGGCAAACTCAAGGGCTTACCGGTGTCGAGCGAAAAGAGTGAGCCGTGGGCCCAGCACTCGATGGCTCCGTCTTCGACGAAACCTTCCGCAAGCGAAATGTCGCCGTGAGTGCACGTGTCACCGATGGCATGGACCGTGCCGGCAGAGTCTTTTACGACACAGATAGCTGTGCCCTCAAGCTCTACGCGGTAGGCCTTGTTGGGTTCAAGTTCGTCCACGCCACACACGCGCTGAGCGGTCACGAGATGGTTCCTTCCAGCTCCGCCTCAATGGCGGTGTGAAGGCGGGCTTCGAGCTGCTCATCGCCGACCTTCTGAACGATCTCAGAGAGGAAGCCGATCACGACGAGGCGTCGTGCTTCTGACTCGGAGATACCGCGAGCCTGCAGGTAGAACAACTGCTCATCATCGAAACGGCCGGTTGCGCTAGCGTGGCCGGCACCCTGGATGTCGCCAGTCTCAATCTCAAGGTTCGGGATCGAGTCAGCGCGCGTTCCCTCGGTCAAAACGAGGTTGCGGTTCTGTTCGTAGCTATCGGTGCCGGCAGCGTGAGGGCCGATGAGGACGTCTCCGACCCATACGGTGCGCGCTCCGGTGCCCTGAAGGGCACCCTTGTAGCTGACGCGACCACGAGTTTGGGCCGCTTCATGGTGAAGGTAAACACGCTGCTCGAGGTGTTGTCCCGCATCCGCAAAATAGAGACCGTAGAGTTCGCCGTCGGCGCCTTCGCCTGACAAGTGCACCGAAGGGTTGACGCGAACAACCTTGCCGCCAAGCGACACGATCGTGTGCTTGAGCGTGGCTGAGCGTCCGACCTGTACGAAATGACTCGCGAGATGGATAGCGTCGTCTGCCCAGTCCTGAACACTGACAAAGTTCAGCGTTGCGCCTTCCTCAACAACGACCTCAACGTTCTCGCTGAGAAGTGCGGAGCCAGTGGACTCCACAATGACGGTGCCGTTGCTGTGTGGGCGCGCGGTAATCACGATGTGGCCGGCGCGTGCAGCGCTGCCCAACTCTGAGCGAGAGATTCGCACGGTTGAGTGCTCTTCACCCGTAATGGTGATGGCGAGGGCCTGCTCGAAGTTGGTCCACGCATTGGCGGAGGCACGCTCTTCTGGCGCGCCTGCCGAAGCAATGCGCGCGTCGTCACGCGCTACCCACTCGACACTGATGCCCTCAGGGGCCTCGGTGTCGATCGCGTAGGGAGCGCCGTCAAGTGCGTCGTCAAGGAGCGGTTTGATGAGCTTCACTGGCGTGAGCTTCCACTCCGCTTCTAGCCCGTTGACGGGAGCGAAATCGGTGTGTTCGAAAGACTGAGGGCGTGCTGAGCGAGTCTGAACGGGAACGAAGCCTTTTTCGCTTGCGTCCCATCCACCGTCGCTGTGAGCCGTGAGTCCGTGCTGTTCTGGTGTAACGACGGTCATTTAGCCGACGGATCCTTCCATGCTCAGTTCAATGAGCTTATTGAGTTCGAAGGCGTACTCCATGGGCAGTTCGCGCGCGATGGGTTCGATGAAGCCACGCACGATCATCGCCATCGCCTCATCTTCTTCCATGCCGCGCGACTGGAGGTAGAAGAGCTGCTCAGCGCTGACCTTGGAAACCGTTGCTTCATGGCCAAGCTGAACGTCATCCACTCGAATGTCAATCGACGGATACGTATCAGAGCGCGAAATAGTGTCGACCAACAGCGCATCACAGCGAACAGTGTTTGCTGAGTGATGGGCCTTCTCGTCAACGCGGACTTCTCCACGATAACCAGCACGACCACCACCGCGCGCCACAGACTTCGAGACGATCGAGGATGTCGTGTACGGCGCCATGTGGATCATCTTGGCTCCGGCGTCTTGGTGCTGGCCGGGGCCTGCGAAGGCCACCGAAAGGGTTTCGCCCTTTGCGTGCTCCCCCACCAGGTAGATCGACGGGTACTTCATCGTGACCTTGGAACCGATGTTGCCATCGATCCACTCCATGGTTGCGCCTTCGTGAGCGATAGCGCGCTTGGTGACGAGGTTGTACACGTTGTTTGACCAGTTTTGAATCGTCGTGTAGCGAACGCGAGCGTCCTTCTTCACGATGATCTCAACGACGGCCGAGTGAAGCGAGTCCGACTTGTAGATCGGAGCCGTGCAGCCCTCAATGTAGTGAACGTACGAACCTTCATCAGCGATGATCAGCGTGCGCTCGAACTGGCCCATGTTCTCCGTGTTGATACGGAAGTAGGCCTGAAGCGGGATCTCAACGTGGACGCCCTTGGGCACGTAAACGAAGGAGCCACCCGACCACACGGCGGTGTTCAGCGCAGCGAACTTGTTGTCGCCGGCGGGAATCACAGTGCCGAAGTACTCGTCAAAGAACTCGGGGTGCTCGCGCAGCGCCGTGTCAGTGTCCATGAAGATGACGCCCTTGGCTTCAAGTTCGGCGTTGATCGAGTGGAAAACAACCTCGGACTCATACTGTGCAGCAACGCCCGAAACCAGACGGTTGCGTTCTGCCTCCGGAATACCCAGCTTCTCGTAGGTATCGCGAATATCTGCGGGAAGGTCCTCCCACGTCTGCGCCTGCTTTTCAGTGGAGCGCACAAAGTATTTGATGTTGTCGAAGTCGATGCCCGACAAGTCGGCGCCCCACTTCGGCATCGGTTTGCGCCCGAAGAGCTCAAGGCCCTTGAGCCGCAATTTGAGCATAGATTCAGGCTCGTTCTTAAGCGTAGAGATGTCGCGAACGACCTCTTCGTTGATGCCCCGTCGCGCAGAGGCTCCCGCAACGTCGGAGTCAGCCCAGCCAAACTCATACTGGCCCATGCCATTGAGTTCCGGACGATCGATCAGCACGTCGGACATTGGTACCTCTTTTCCTGCCCCTATCAACCAAGGTGGCTGCGTTGGCATTCCTTCGCACAGCACTTTGCCGGGAATATTTAGTGGGGCCGCGTGCGCTGTGTCACAACACTGCGCGGGCGAACTTAGACTGAAACAGGACGAGCGAAAGATTCTCTCGCTGTCAACATTGACTTCCCGGCGTGGGCTGTGTTCCTGAACGCAATCCATTCTACAGGCAGAAGCCCGAAATAACAGGAGGTACGGCCGTGAACGCCGTCATCGCACGATTGCCCCAATCTGTAGACACTCGAGTGAGAATTTTTGCAGTGGCGACGCTAGTCATCCAAATACTGATCGTGGCGACGGGCGGGGCCGTTCGATTGACTGGTTCTGGCCTCGGTTGCCCTACTTGGCCGCTGTGCACCGACGCATCTCTCGTGGCAACCCCGGAGATGGGGCTGCACGGCGCTATCGAATTCGGCAATCGACTGCTATCGATCATCGTGGGGTTCGTCGCCATCCTGATGGTTCTTATGGTGCTGCGAATCCGCCGTGAACGTCGCGACCTGATGTCGCTCGCCCTTCTGATCCTCGGCGGTACCGTTCTTCAGGGACTCATCGGTGGGCTTTCCGTGCGCGTTCAGCTCGACCCCAGCATCGTAGGCGTTCACTACGCGATCTCAGCGATCCTTGTCGCGGTGAGCGCGGCCCTCGTCTATCGAGTCTGGACCGGGCTTCGTGGGACCCAGAGTGAAGTGTCGCGCCCCATCACGATCGTGACCCATGTGACGAGCCTCTTCGTCGCGTTGACGATCGTTGCCGGTATTCTCACGACCGGTGCTGGTCCGCACGCGGGCGACGATGGCACGGCGCGCAATGGTTTGGATGCGGGCATCCTGCAACACGTCCACAGCTGGCCGGGCTATGTGCTTCTCGCCACGACTCTCGCGTTGGTGATTCTGCTCGCCAAGGGCGGCCACCGTCGAATCCTTGACTTCGCAGTGATTCTGCTCGTGCTCGAAGTCGTTCAGGCCACAATCGGAATCATTCAGTCCCGTAGTGGACTGCCGATCCTTCTGGTCGGTAGCCACATGGTTATTGCTTGTGCAATTGCGGCCGCTATGACGGCCGTAGTGCTCTCGCTGCGCCCCAGCGTTACGCAGCGAGCGGCAGCCGACGAGAAGTCTTTCGCCACAACGTAGCCCGCGAGGTGCGACCCGGTGTTGCTGTGTCTGCTAGAACGGCAGCAGCGGGTCGATGCCCACCGCGAGGAATACGAGCGTCAGATAGCTGATCGAGCTGTGGAATACGCGCATAGCTTTGACGTCTCCATGACGGATCGCCGTCGAGTACAAACGGTGAGATTCGATAATGAACCAGGCGCCGCTCAGGCTCGCTACGAGCGTGTAGACGATGCCCATGTCAGCAACCGGTACAAGAAGCAACGAGCACGCGACGGTTGCCCAGGCGTACAAGATCACCTGGAGTCCGACAGCGGCGCGGCCACGAACGACAGCGAGCATGGGAACGCCAACAGATTGGTACTCAGCCCGGTACTTCATTGACAACGGCCAGTAGTGCGGCGGCGTCCAAAGGAAGACAACGGCGAACAAGATCCACGCTGCCCACGAGAGATCATTGGTGACGGCAGCCCAGCCAATAAGCACGGGCATGCAACCGGCGATGCCACCCCAAATGATGTTCTGGGGTGTACGACGCTTCAAAAGAAGCGTGTAGATGAAAACGTAGAAGAGGATCGCGAACAGCGACAGCGCTGCTGCAAGCCAGTTCGTGAGCAACCCGAGCCACACAACCGAGCCGACTCCGCTGATCCACGCGAACAAGAGAGCCTCGCGGTCGCTGAGCTCGCCTGTCACGAGAGGTCGGTTCTTGGTGCGGGCCATCACGCGGTCGATATCGCGGTCGATGTAGCAATTGAAGGCATTAGCCGAGGATGCGCTGAGAATTCCACCGACCAAGGTGGCCAAAACCAGCCACAGATTAGGGATTCCGCCAGCGGCGAGCACCATAACGGGCACCGTGGTGACGAGCAGAAGCTCGATGACCCGCGGTTTCGTGAGAGCAACGTAAGCGCGAATCTTGCGAAGGATGCCAATGCGTTGCTGCTGCGTGGGGGCTTCTAAAGTGACATCCATACCTACGATTCTAAACCGCATAACAAAAACTGCTGACCGTCACCGTAGCAAGGGAGCGATCATCTACTGGGTTCCCTATACTTGGGGTGCCCGCCTGTCGGTGGCATGCTCGCGCGCACCACCAGTGCACTACGGCAAAACCACTGACCGAGCCAACGAAGGCGTGTGGCGGGTCGTTCATGTGCCCTAGCCGTTTCTGGCTAGGCACTTCGCTTGCAGAAGGGTCATTATTCTCATGGCAGCTTTTCAATGGGATCACATCGACAACAAAGCGGTAGACACCGCTCGAATTCTGGCGGCAGATGCTGTTGAGAAGGTAGGTAACGGTCACCCCGGTACCGCGATGAGTTTGGCGCCTGCAGCGTACTTGCTCTTTCAGAAGGTGATGCGTCGCGATCCGAGCGACGATCAGTGGATTGGCCGCGACCGGTTCATTCTCTCGGTGGGCCACAGCTCATTGACTCAGTACGTTCAGTTGTACCTCGCGGGGTACGGGCTTGAACTCGACGACCTCAAGGCTCTACGCACGTGGGGCTCGCTCACTCCGGGGCACCCCGAGTACGGGCACACCAAGGGTGTAGAAATCACCACGGGCCCTCTCGGGCAAGGAATCGCATCGTCTGTCGGCTTCGCTTACGCAGCACGGTACGAGCGTGGACTATTTGACCCTGAGGCTGAAGCAGGCACGAGCCCCTTCGATCACTTCGTTTATGTCATTGCCGGTGATGGCGACCTTCAAGAAGGCGTATCAGCAGAAGCTTCGTCCCTCGCGGGACACCAGAAGCTCGGCAACCTCATTGCGATCTACGACAGCAACCAGATCTCTATCGAAGACGACACCAACATCGCCTTCACCGAAGACGTTAAGATGCGCTACGAGGCCTACAACTGGCACGTACAGGTCGTCGACTGGAAGAAGACCGGCGAATACGTCGAAGACGTCGAGGCGCTCAACGCCGCGATCGAAGACGCCAAGTCCGTCACCGACCAGCCTTCGCTCATCATTCTGCGCACCATTATCGGCTGGCCAGCCCCCAGCAAGCAGAACACCGGAAAGATCCACGGATCCGCTCTGGGCGCTGAAGAACTTGCTGGCACTAAGAAGGCTCTCGGCTTTGATCCCGAACAGAGCTTCGTCGTCGACGACGACGTTATTTCTCACACGCGTCAAGCTATCGACCGTGGCAAGCAACAGCGCGCTGAGTGGACAGAATCCTTCGACAAGTGGGCTGCGGCAAACCCCGAGCGCAAGACTCTGCTCGACCGTGTTCTCTCTGGTGCATTGCCTGAGGGCGTCGAAGAAGCACTCCCCCAGTTCGAAGCAGGCAAAGACGTCTCGACTCGTGCGGCAAGCGGCAAGGTACTCGGCGCTATTGGTGCCATCATGCCCGAGCTGTGGGGTGGCTCTGCCGACCTCGCCGAATCGAACCTCACCACCATCGCCGGGGCGAAATCCTTCGTGCCGAGCGAGCACTCCACCGGCGAGTGGAGCGGAAACGAGTACGGCCGCGTACTCCACTTCGGTATCCGCGAGCACGCCATGGGCGCGATTATCAACGGCATCGTTCTTCACGGAAACACTCGTGCTTTCGGCGGAACGTTCCTGATCTTCAGCGACTACATGCGTCCTGCTGTTCGACTGGCCGCTCTCATGGGTGTGCCGTCGATCTTTGTCTGGACTCACGACTCGATCGCCCTCGGCGAAGACGGTCCTACTCACCAGCCGATCGAGCAGCTTGCTAGCTTGCGCATGATTCCTGGCATGGACGTAGTTCGCCCAGCCGACGCCAACGAGACCGCTTGGGCCTGGAAGACCATCCTTGAGCGTCGTAACGGCCCAGCGGGTATCGCCCTCACCCGTCAAAACGTGCCCACATTCGATCGTGGGGATGCCGACGCGTCTGGCGAGACCTTCGCTTCCGCTGCGAACGTAGCCAAGGGAGCTTACGTGCTCGCTGAAGCGCCGAACGGAACTCCGGACGTAATCCTGATTGCCACCGGTTCTGAAGTGCAGCTCGCTGTGGAAGCGCGCGAGACGCTCAAGGCTGACGGAATCAATGCGCGCGTCGTATCCGCTCCTAGCCTTGAGTGGTTCGCCGAGCAGACCGCGGAATACCGCGAGTCCGTTTTGCCTTCTACTGTGCGTGCACGCGTATCGGTTGAAGCAGGAGTATCCACTGGATGGCGCGAGTACGTTGGCGACGCAGGTCGCAGCATCTCGATCGATCACTTTGGAGCATCCGCCGACTACAAGACTCTTTTCCGTGAGTTTGGAATCACCACCGAGGCCGTTGTGGCCGCTGCACGCGATTCTCTGGACGCCGTCTAGGCGCCCCAGATAAGGAGACAAGAAATGACTAACGAAACACCCACCGCAGCGCTCTCGGGCGTCGGCGTAAGCATCTGGCTCGACGACCTCTCGCGTGAGCGAATCAACTCGGGTGGACTCCAGTCGCTCATTGCTTCACGCAACGTTGTTGGCGTCACGACTAACCCCACGATCTTTGCCACGGCGTTGGCAAAGGGCGAGGCCTACGACGAGCAGGTCGCTGCTCTGGCGGCCAAGGGCACGAGCGTCACTGATGCTGTGTTCGAGATCACGACCGATGATGTTGCTGCCGCCAGCGACATTTTCCGCGCCGTATATGACGCAACTGACGGCCGCGATGGTCGAGTCTCGATCGAGGTTGAACCTGGACTGGCTCATGATGCCGCTGGCACGATTGCTCAGGCTCAGCAGCTCTGGGCGAAGGTTGCCCGCGAGAACGCAATGATCAAGATTCCCGCGACCGTTGAGGGCCTTGAGGCCATCACTGCAACGATCGCAGCCGGAATCAGCGTCAACGTCACCTTGATCTTTAGCTTGGCGCGTCACCGCGAAGTTATCGAGGCTTACCTCACTGGTTTGGAGAAGGCGAAGGCTGCCGGCCACGACCTTTCGAAGATTCACTCGGTCGCGTCGTTCTTCGTCTCCCGCGTCGACACCGAGATCGACAAGCGTCTTGACGCGATCGGCACCGATGACGCCAAGGCTCTCAAGAGCAAGGCCGGTATTGCAAACGCTCGTCTTGCGTACCAGGTCTACGAGAACGCCTTCGCTACGGAGCGCGCTCAGGCTCTCATTGCCGCTGGCGCAAACAAGCAGCGTCCGCTGTGGGCTTCCACCGGTGTGAAGGACCCGAGCCTGCCCGACACGCTCTACGTCACGGAGCTTGCCGTTGGCGAGACGGTGAACACGATGCCGGAGAAGACGCTTGAAGCGACCTTCGACCACGGCGTAATCGAGGGCGAGCAGGTCACGGCTCACTACGACGCGGCAAACTTCACTCTCGACGCACTCTCCGCACTCGGAATCTCGTATGACGAGGTGACCGCGCTGCTCGAAAAGGAGGGCGTTGAGAAGTTCATCGTGTCCTGGAACGAGCTGCTCGACACCGTGTCAGCTGCTCTTGAGGCCGCGAAATGAGTGTGAAGCTTGCAGTATCCGGTGCGGCGGCAGAAGCCGTCGACCGCATCGTTCCGCAGCTCGTCAATGATCTAGTTGCAAGCCGCATCACTGGCGGCGACGCAACTCTCTGGGGCCCTGCGGCCGAAGAAGAGTCGGCGAAGCGCCTGGGCTGGGTCGAAGCTGTTTCCGTCGGTCGGCCGATGATCGAGGACATCTACGCTCTGCGCGACAAACTGCGCGCCGACGGCGTGGATCACTTTGTCCTCGGCGGTATGGGCGGTTCGTCGCTTGCCCCTGAGGTCATTACTCGCACGTACGGAGTTGAACTCACAGTTCTCGACTCGACAGACCCCGCACAGGTGCAGGCTGCCCTCGCGGATCGTCTTCAGTCGACGGCCGTCGTCATCTCGTCCAAGTCGGGCTCTACGCTCGAGACTGATTCCCAGAAACGCATCTACGAAAAGTTCTTCACGGATGCCGGAATCGACCCACGGGAGCGCATCGTAATCGTCACCGATCCCGGTTCGCCGATGGATGTCGCGGCTCGCGCTGCGGGATACCGCGTGTTCAACGCTGATCCCAACGTCGGCGGCCGTTACTCGGCGCTCACCGCCTTCGGACTCGTTCCGTCTGGACTGGCTGGTGTCGATCTGACCGAGCTTCTCGACGAGGCCGAAGCCGTCATGGTTGAGCTTGCTGTCGACAACGAGAGCAACCCTGGCCTCGTGCTTGGCGCTGCGATTGCAGGAACTGACCCGCTGAAAAACAAGCTCGGCATCGTGACCGACGGAACCCACATCCTCGGCTTTGGAGATTGGGCTGAGCAGCTCATCGCTGAGTCGACGGGAAAGCTCGGCAAGGGACTTCTTCCCGTTGTCCTGCGCACTGACTCCCCCGAGGTCACGGAAGGTTTGGATGACCTCCAAATCGTTCGACTCGTCGGAGACTGGGACGACACCAAAGAGGTAGCAGAGGGCGAGATTGAAATCGCTGGTTCGCTCGGTGGACAGTTGCTGCTCTGGGAGTACGCCACTGTCGTCGCTGGTCGCCTTCTCGGCATCAACCCCTTTGATCAGCCCGATGTTGAGGCTGCAAAGAACGCAGCGCGGGAACTCATTGATAACCCGACTCCTCAGCAGGCGCCTGCCTTCTCGGTTGGCGACATCGAGGTTCGGGGCACCGAGGGCGTGGTGGCTGATAGCAGCGACCTCGCCGGAGTTGTGTCTTCGCTTCTGTCCTACCTCGATGACGACGGTTACGTCGCCATTCAGGTCTACGCCGACCGCACTGGCTACCCGGAACTTTCGGAACTTCGAGAGAAGACTGCGGCGCGCGCCAAGCGCCCAGTCACTTTCGGTTGGGGACCCCGGTTCCTGCACTCCACTGGTCAGTTCCACAAGGGCGGGCCTGCAATTGGTGTGTTCCTTCAAATCATTGTGGTCGAAGAATCTGATCTGCAGATTCCCGACCGTCCATTCACGTTTGGACAGCTCATCCGCGCTCAGGCTGCCGGTGACGCTAGCGTGCTTGCTGAGCACGGCCGCCCCGTCTTGAGCCTCACGGTATCGAACCCGAAGGTGTCGTTGCCGCAGGTTCTCGACGCGATCGGATAGCTGCAGCACGTACGTGCCGCACGTAGAGGAGAAGTATGTCCCCCGTTGACATCAGTGCTGAATTCAATCCCCTGCGGTTGAGTTCTGACCGCAGGCTTAACCGTATTGCTGGTCCGAGCGCTCTGGTCATTTTTGGCGTAACCGGCGACTTGTCGCGCAAGAAGCTCATGCCGGCTGTCTATGACCTCGCCAACCGGGGGCTACTTCCCCCAGGCTTCGCACTCGTCGGCTTTGCTCGACGAGACTGGGAAGACCAAGACTTCGAGAAAGTCGTTCACGACGCTGTCAAACAGTACGCTCGCACGCCTTTTGACGAGGATGTGTGGAAGCAGCTGGCTCAAGGCATTCGCTTCGTGCAGGGTGAGTTTGATGATGCCGCTGCCTTCGAACGCCTGAAGGACACACTCTCCGACTTGGATAGTGAGCGAGGCACGATGGGCAACCACGCGTTCTATCTTTCGATCCCTCCGAAGTCATTCCCGCAGGTAACGGAGCAGCTCCGTAACTCCGGGCTCGCAGAACAACGCGACGGGCAGTGGAGTCGCGTTGTCATCGAGAAGCCATTCGGTAGCGATCTCACGACGGCTCGCGAGCTCAATGACGTCGTTGAATCGGTATTCCCTCCCGACAGTGTGTTTCGCATCGATCACTATCTGGGCAAAGAGACCGTTCAGAACATCCTCGCGTTGCGCTTTGCCAATCAGCTCTTTGAGCCGATCTGGAACTCCAACCACGTCGATCATGTTCAGATCACGATGGCAGAGGACATCGGAGTTGGGGGCCGGGCCGGGTACTACGACGGAATCGGCGCAGCTCGCGACGTCATCCAGAATCACCTCCTTCAGCTTCTCGCCCTCACGGCGATGGAAGAACCTGTTTCTTTTGACGCCGCGGATCTGCGCGCCGAAAAGGAGAAGGTACTTTCGGCGGTTCGCCTTCCTGACAATCTTGGCGAGCACACCGCGCGCGGGCAGTATGCCGGCGGTTGGCAAGGTGGCGAAAAGATCACCGGTTTCCTCGAAGAAGACGGGATGAATCCCGAATCCGAGACAGAAACCTACGCAGCGATTCGCCTCGACATTGGCACGCGTCGATGGTCAGGCGTTCCGTTCTACCTCCGCGCTGGAAAGCGTCTCGGACGACGGGTCACCGAAATTGCCGTCGTCTTCAAGCGCGCTCCGCAGTATCTCTTTGAAGAGAGCCGCACTTCGGCGCTGGGGCAAAACGCTCTCGTAATCCGTGTACAGCCCGATGAGGGCGTCACGATTCGCTTCGGATCGAAAGTTCCCGGCGCCGAAATGCATGTGCGCGACGTCACAATGGACTTCGGCTACGGCCACGCGTTCACCGAGGCCAGCCCCGAAGCTTACGAGCGACTCATCCTCGATGTGTTGCTTGGCGATCCGCCGCTGTTCCCCCGTCACGAAGAGGTAGAGCTTAGCTGGAAGATTCTCGATCCCATTGAAGAGTTCTGGGCAACGCAAGGCGCACCGGAGCAGTACCGTCCAGGCACGTGGGGTCCCAAATCTGCCGACGACCTCATGGAACGCGATGGACGAGTCTGGAGACGACCATGATTGTTGATCTGCCCAACACCACAACCGCGAAAATCTCGAAAGCGCTCGTGCGCATTCGAGAGGATGGCGGTGCGGTCGCGTTAGGTCGCGTGCTCACGCTCATCATTGCGACCGAGTTCGGCAACGAAGAAGAAGCAATTGAAGCGGCAAACGACGCCTCGCGTGAACACCCGATGCGTGTACTGGTTGTGTCGACGAGCAGCGCGTCATCCGCTCGTGACGACGACGCTCGCGTTGATGCTCAGATTCGTGTTGGCGGAGACGCCGGTGCGAGCGAGGTAATCGTTGTCACCGCCCACGGAGATGCCGCACTCGACCAAGAGAGCCTCGTCACTGGATTGCTCCTGCCCGATGCTCCCGTCGTCGCGTGGTGGCCCGGTGAAGGCCCTGCTAGTGCCTCACAGTCACCAATCGGTCGTATTGCACAGCGCCGCATCACCGATGCGGCTGCCAGCACCAACCCGCTGGATGCGATGCACCGCATGTGCAAGACCTACGTACCTGGTGACACAGACTTCGCGTGGACCAGACTTACGCTGTGGCGCGCGCAGCTTGCCGCTGTGCTGGATCAGCCTCCGTACGAGGCCATCACCGCCGTCACCGTCAGTGGCGCCGCCGATTCCGCCTCCACGATGCTGCTCGCAGCCTGGTTGCAGATGCAGCTCAAAGTGAAGGTCACGCTGCACGTCGCTGAGGGCTCGCCTGTTCCCACCGGCATCCACGCCGTCATCCTTGAGCGAGCATCGGGCACGATCACGCTCGAGCGCAACATGGCCAACATCGCAACGTTGACACAGCCAGACCAGCCCGTGCACGACATTTCGCTGCCACGGCGCAGTCTTCGCGACTGCCTGGCGGAAGAACTCCGCCGCCTCGACCCTGACAGCCTCTTTGGTGACGTGGTTCGTCACGGTGTCAGCGAGATCACTGGGGTTCAGATCAACAACTCTACGAAGGCGAAGAGCGAATGAGTAACGAACGTCGTGCGATAGTCCACACCGATAAAGCGAAGCTGGCGAAAGCTGTTGCTGCGCGCTTTCTCTCGAAAGTCCCCCACTTCATCGCCGAGTTCGATGAAGCAACCGTGGTTCTTACCGGTGGAAGTATGGGGATAGCAGTTCTCGAAGCCATCAATAAGTCGTCCAAACGCGACGGTGTTGACTGGTCACGCGTTAACTTCTGGTGGGGCGATGAGCGTTGGCTGCCTGCCGGCGATCCCGAGCGCAACGATGTGCAGGCGCGCGCTGCTCTGCTCGATCACATCCCCGTCGACCCCAGCCGTGTCCACGCCGTTGCGGCATCCGACTCGGGTCTCACTCTGGATGACGCGGCTCAGGCTTATGCCAACGACCTGGCAGCTCACTCCGCACGTAACGGCAAGTACCCGAACTTCGACATCGTCTTCCTCGGGGTCGGCCCGGACGGTCACATTGCTTCGCTCTTTCCGGAGCGTGAAGGCATCCGTGAAACCGAGCGAACCGTTATTGCTGTGCGCAACTCCCCCAAGCCCCCTGATGAACGAGTTAGCCTCACGCTGCCGGTGATCAACTCTTCAGTTCGAATCTGGGCAGTCGTTGCCGGAAGCGATAAAGCGTCCGCGTTGGGACTCACTCTGGCCGGTGCCAGCTACAACGAGGTTCCCGCAGCGGGCCTTGAAGGCCGTCGCAAAACCTTGTTCTTTGTCGATTCCGACGCCGCAGCCCAAGTTCCGGCATCGTTGATCGATCCTGGGCAGTTCTGGACCAGCGCAGACTCCACGGACGAGCACTAAACCTCAGATGCGGTTTTAACGAACAGAGGCCCCAACCGATTCGGTTGGGGCCTCTGTTCTTAGGCTTGTGTCGACCGCACTATGCGATGTTAAAAGACCACGCTGACAGCGATCGTGCTATTCCGCGGTAGCCGTGCCACGACGGGTTCGAAGCTGCAGAAGAGCCTCATCGAGGAGCTCAGTCGCTTCGTCATCGCTGCGACGCTCTTTGACGTAGGCAAGATGGGTTTTGTATGGCTCCAGTTTCGAAGCCGACGGCGGGTTCTCCTTGTCGCGGCCCGCGGGAAGACCGGACGACGGGCAATCAATCGTCGCGGGGATTTCGTCGTCGGGAACGTTCGCCGAGAACGACCTTACGGTTTCGTTCCCGAGAGCGTCCCAGTACGAGATCTGCACGCGTTCAGCGTGAAAACCACGATCTTGTTCCCCCATCGGGCCCGAGCCAACGCGCGACCCACGAATTGCACTTCCGCCTGCTGCCACTGTGTTCCTTCGTTTGCTAAAGCTGGAGGTTCTTAAGCGCCGTTGTATTTGGTGATGAGACCGAGTACGACGATGCAACTGATCCATACGACGCCCAGGATCACAGTGATGCGGTTCAGGTTGCGTTCTGCAACACCGGAAGCACCCAGATTGGACGTGGTTCCCCCGCCGAACATGTCGGAGAGACCTCCACCGCGTCCGCGGTGAAGAAGGATGAGAAGTGTGAGCAGCAAGCTCGTAATGCCGAGCAATACCTGCAGCACAACTTGGAGAATTTCCACAAAGAACCTTTCGAACAGGCCGTTCCGGCCTCGAACAGTATAACGGCTAGGTGCCGACGTGCTTGGAGAAGCGCGAGATGCTGGCAAATTCCGCCACATCAAGGCTTGCACCGCCCACAAGAGCGCCGTCAATGTTGGGTTCGCGCATGAGGCTCGCAATGTTGCTTGACTTCACGGAACCGCCATAGAGGATTCGTGTGGCCGCAGCGACATCATCGCCGAGCACCTCGGCGAGGGTCTCGCGCAGTCGTGCCGCAACTTGCTCGGCCTGTTCAGGCGTCGCGGCCTTGCCCGAGCCGATAGCCCAGACGGGCTCGTAAGCAACTACGAGCTCTGGCGTGCCAGAGAGTCCAGCGAGTCCGGCCTTCAGCTGAGCGACGGGGACAGCACTAGGACCGTGAGCTTCGAGGTCATCCGCGGTCTCGCCGACGCACAGAACCGGCACGAGGCCGTGCTTCAGCGCTGCGGCAACCTTGCGAGCAAGCTGCTCATCGGTTTCTCCGTGCATCGTGCGACGCTCGGAGTGACCGACTAGCACATAGCGGCAGTCAAGCGATGACAGGAACGCACCGGAGATTTCTCCCGTGTATGCACCCGAATCATGTTCGGAAAGATCTTGGCCGCCGAAGCGTACGTCAAGCTTGTCCGCTGCGACGAGGGTTTGCACCGAACGCAGATCGGTGAACGGGGGAAACACCGCAACCTCTGCACCGTCGACACCGAAGTCGTGATTTGCATCTTTCAACGTCCATGCCAACTTCTGCACAAACGCGATTGACTGAAGATGGTCAAGATTCATCTTCCAATTGCCCGCAATAAGCGGGACGCGCTTTACCTTTGCCATCCAAGTACCTCCAGTCCGGGGAGCTGCTTGCCTTCGAGAAACTCGAGGCTCGCACCGCCACCCGTAGAAATGTGACCAAACTGGTCGTCGTCAAAACCTAATGCGCGAACGGCCGCGGCAGAATCGCCACCACCGACAACGCCGAACCCATCTGTCTCCGTGAGCGCTTGCGCGACTGCCTTCGTTCCTGCCGCAAATGCTGGGAACTCGAACACGCCCATAGGCCCGTTCCAGAAAACAGTCTTGGAGGCCCGAATTACTTCGGCGAATCGAGCTGCAGTGTCCGGCCCGATGTCGAGTCCGATGCCAGCAGCACCGAACTCGGTGTCTTCAATCGCTTGAGCCGACGTTATTGTGTGAGCGGCATCCGGCCCGAACGAAGCGGCCACTGCAATGTCTGTCGGAAGAACAATCTCGACACCCAACTCTTCAGCCTGGGCGATATAGCCCCTGACTGTATCGAGCTGATCGTTTTCAAGGAGGCTAGCTCCAACCTTGTAGCCCTGCGCGGCAAGGAAGGTGAAGAGCATTCCGCCACCAACGAGCAACGAATCAACGCGCGGAAGAAGCGCGCCGATGACGTCGAGCTTGTCAGAAACTTTAGAACCGCCCAACACGACCGTGTAAGGACGCTCTGGGGTTACCGTGAGGCGCTCGAGAACGCCAAGTTCAGTCTCGATAAGCAAACCAGCAGCACTCGGGAGGGCCTTAGCCAACTCAAACACGCTTGCTTGCTTGCGATGAACTACTCCGAAACCGTCAGAGACGAACGCGTCGCCGAAGCGAGCGAGCTTGGCGGCAAACTCTTCGCGTTCCGTCTCTGACTTTGAGGTTTCACCGGAGTTGAACCGCAGATTCTCCAACAGCGCTACGCCGCAATCGTCGAGCTCGGCAACCGCTTGCTCAGCGGCGTGCCCGACGGTGTCCTTAGCGAACACAACGGCTTTGCCCAACAGCTCCGAGAGCCGCTGTGCGACCGGCTCGAGGCTGTACTGAGCATCGGGCTCACCACCGGGGCGACCCAGGTGAGACACGATGACGACGCGAGCGCCCTCATTGATGAGTGCGTTGAGCGTGGGCAACGATGCACGAATGCGACCGTCATCCGTGATCTGGCCGTCCTTGAGGGGTACGTTCAGGTCGCAACGGACGATCACGCGCTTACCGCGCAAGTCGGGAAGCGTTGAAAGAGTTCTGAGGCTCATAGTCGTTGGATGTTAGAGGCGGGCGCCGACGTATTCTGCAACGTCAACGAGGCGGTTGGAGTAACCCCACTCGTTGTCGTACCACGAAGCGACCTTGACCTGGTTGCCAATGACCTTCGTCAGTCCTGCATCGAAGATCGACGAGTGTGGGTCGCCGACGATGTCGGTGGAAACGATGGGGTCCTCGGTGTACTTGAGGATGCCCTTGAGAGGGCCCTCAGCCGCGGCCTTGTACGCCGCGTTGACCTGCTCGACCGTAACTTCAGACGAAGTCGTGATGGTGAGGTCAGTGATCGAACCAGTGATGACGGGAACGCGAAGTGCATAACCATCGAGCTTGCCGACGAGCTCAGGGATGACCAAGCCGAGTGCCTTAGCTGCACCAGTCGACGTCGGGATGACGTTCTGCGCTGCTGCGCGAGCGCGGCGAAGGTCTCCGTGCGGGCCGTCCTGAAGGTTCTGATCTGCGGTGTACGCGTGAACAGTCGTCATGAACCCGGTGTCGATTCCGAAGTTGTCCATGAAGACCTTGGCCAACGGTGCGAGGCAGTTGGTCGTGCACGATGCGTTCGAGATGATGTTGTGAACGGCGGGGTCGTAGATTCCCTCGTTGACGCCGAGCACCAGAGTTGCTACGTCATCGCCCGAAGCCGGCGCCGAAACGATGACCTTCTTGGCACCAGCAGCGATGTGCTTCGCGGCATCCGCCGACTTGGTGAAGTGACCGGTCGACTCGATGACGATGTCGACGCCAAGCTCGCCCCACGGGAGGTTCGAGGGATCGCGCTCAGCGAAAACCTTGATTGCCTTGCCGTCGACGACGATCTGCTCGTCATCAAACGTAACCTCAGCGTCTAGACGACCAGTGATGGTGTCGTACTTGAGGAGATGAGCGAGGGTCTTGTTGTCTGTGAGGTCGTTGACCGCAACAATTTCAATGTTGCTGTCCTTAGCCATTGCCGCTCGAAAGAAGTTGCGACCGATGCGACCGAAACCATTAATACCGATTTTTACGCTCACTGTTGCTCCAGAAAATCAGGCGTCTAGGACGCGTCGTGCTGTAGTGGTGGGGGTGTTGCTTGGGTGGAGACTGGGCTAAAGCCGGGGCCTAACCCGGCCACGATGCCGCTACGAGAGTAGCAGCAGACCGTTTGTCTTCGAGCGCGCTGCGCTGAAGCGGTCCTGAACGTTGGCCCAGTCAACGATGTTCCAGAACGCCTTGACGTAGTCAGCACGCACGTTCTTGTAGTCGAGGTAGTAGGCGTGCTCCCACACATCAAGCATGAGGAGAGGAACGATGCCCGCAGGCAAGTTGCCCTGCTGGTCGAAGAACTGAACGATGATGAGGCGCTCACCGATGGAGTCCCAAGCCAACACTGCCCAGCCTGAACCCTGCACACCCATAGCGGTCGCTGTGAAGTGTGCCGTGAACTTATCGAACGAGCCGAAGTGGTCGTCGATGGCGCTCTCAAGGTCGCCGGTGGGCTTGTCGCCACCGTTGGGCGACATGTTGGTCCAGAAAATGGAGTGGTTGATGTGTCCACCCAAGTTGAACGCGAGATCCTTCTCGAGCTTGTTCACATTGGCGAGGTTTCCGGAATCGCGAGCTTCAGCAAGCCCCGCGATCGCAGCATTCGCACCAGTGACATATGCCTGGTGGTGCTTGCTGTGGTGCAACTCCATGATCATGGCGCTGATGCTTGGCTCGAGCGCGGAGTAGTCGTACGAAAGTTCTGGAAGCGTGTAATCAGCCATCGGAAGTCCTCCTAGGATCGTGATTCCTGCGCCGGCTGGCGAGCACGGTCAGGTGAGATACATCCAGTCTAACCACGTCCATCCGACGCACGTGTCGTATGGAGGGAACGCTAAGCCTCGTCCAACTCAGCGGGAAGGTTTGCTTCAGTACCGGCTACACCGAGGTCGCTTGCGCGCTTGTCCGCCATTGCCAGTAGCCGACGGATGCGGCCAGCAACAGCATCCTTCGTCATCGGCGGATCAGCATGGTGGCCTAATTCGTCCAGGCTTGAGTCTCGGTGGCTGAGGCGAAGTTCGCCGGCGTAACGCAGGTGCTGCGGCACGTCATCCCCCAAGATCTCAAGAGCGCGTTCGACGCGGGCGCACGCGGCAACAGCAGCTTGCGCCGAACGGCGAAGGTTCGCATCGTCAAAGTTCACTAGGCGGTTGGCGGTGGCGCGAACTTCGCGACGTTGACGCAATTCGTTCCAGCTCACCACAGTCGTCTCGGCGCCCATGATCGTGAGCATGGCGCTAATGGCTTCGCCATCGCGAACAACGACACGGTGAACACCGCGAACCTCGCGTGCCTTTGCGGCGACGCGGAGTCGACCTGCAGCGCCAACGAGCGCCATTGCGGCCTCGTTGCCAGGGCAGGTTACCTCGAGAGCGGCCGAGCGACCCGGATCTGTGAGCGAGCCTGCCGCAAGAAACGCCCCACGCCAGACAGCAGCGAGTTCACCGCGGCCGCCAGTAGTCACGCGGTTCGGGAGGCCGCGGATGGGGCGGCGGCGGGCATCCAAAAGTCCAGTCTGGCGAGCGAGGGTCTCTCCCCCGTCGAGAACGCGCACCAGAAGATTGTTCGTACGCCGGCCACCGGAAGACGCAACGCGCGAAATCTCAGAGCGAACGCCGTACAGCTCAGCAATGTCGCGCCGCACACGGCGAGCGAGCAATTCGCTTTCCAGCTCAGATTCGACGGCGATACGTCCGGAAATCAGATGGAGACCACCCGAGAACCGCAAAATTGTTGCGAGCTCTGCAGCGCGCTCAGTCGTCTTGCCCAACTGAATTCGTGCCAGTTCGTCTTTGACTTCAGCAGTTAATGCCACTAACTGGCCTTCCTTCCAAGATGGCGGTTCTGTTGGATGAGCAATCTACTCTCGTCCACGGTCCCGATGCTTAATGCTTACGGCTACACCGGGCAGGCCGCTAAGAATAGCTGACAGCTCTTCGGCAATCGCAACCGAACGGTGTTTGCCACCAGTACAGCCGATCGCGATCGTTGCGTGTCTTTTATTCTCGCGCTGATACCCGGCGAATACAGGTTCGAGGGCTCGCGCATAATCTGCAACGAACTCCTGTGCTCCTGGCGCCCCAACGACATAGGCACGGACGCGTTCATCGAGTCCGTCTAATGCTTTGAGCTCGGGCACCCAAAAGGGATTAGGTAAGAATCTGCAGTCAGCAACCATGTCGGCGTCTGCTGGAAGTCCGTACTTAAATCCGAAGCTCTCAATAGTAATACGCAATCCAGCGTCGCTCTCCGCAGAGAACTTTTCGATGATGGTCATCGCCAACTGGTGGATGTTGAGGTCTGTAGTGTCGATGATGATGTCGCTACTGGAGCGAATCTCCGCCATACGGGTTCGTTCGGCAGCAATTCCATCGAGCGGGGTTCCCTCATCTTGGAGAGGGTGCGGCCGGCGGACCTGCTCAAAACGGCGAACCAGCGCGGCATCTTCGGCATCAAGAAAAAGAACCCGAAGAGAAGTGGAAGCACGGAGGGCCTCAATTGCATGCTGGGCATCCGAGAAGAGTTTGCCACCACGCACGTCGATAACCGCAGCCACGCGTGGGAGGGAATCTCCGGCGCGGTGAGCGAGGTCCACAAGAGGCAGAAGCATCTGAGGTGGCAAGTTGTCTACGACATACCAGCCGAGATCCTCTAGCGCGTTGCCGACGGTCGAACGACCGGCGCCCGACATGCCAGTCACAATAAGAACTTCTTGCTGCTCTGTCACGGGTTTCATGGTGGCTTCAGACTACCTGAGCTAGCGCTGACCGAGCTTCTCGATGATCGCGGCAGCAGTCGCCTCTCCTACTCCCGGGACTTCTGTGATCTGTTCGGGCGTTGCCGCCTTGAGCCGAGCGACGGAGCCAAAGTGCTGCAACAGCGCCTTGATGCGGGACGGGCCGAGGCCCGGAACAGTGGAGAGGATCGAGGAAATGTCCTTTGACCTTCGCTGACGCTGATGAGTAATTGCGGAGCGGTGCGCCTCATCGCGGATGCGTTGAATCAAAAAAAGCGCATCACTATTGCGGGGAAGAATAACCGGATACTCAGAGTCGGGCAGCCAGATCTCTTCTAGTCGCTTAGCAATTCCAGCGAGTTGGATACCGGAAACGCCGGACTCCTCGAGAGCGCGCTGTGCCGCTGAAACCTGCGGTTGCCCACCATCAACGATGAGCAATTGGGGCGGATAAGCAAACTTGGGAGAAGGAGCCACGACATCTGTCGCGAGCTCCGCAGAAGCTGCGGCATCCTCATCGGGCTCCCCCGTACTGAGCGTCTTGTTGGGCGAAGTCGCCTGAGCTTCAGCTGCAGTAGGGACCGCATTCCCGGCGGCAAGATAGGCAAGCCGACGCGTGAGGACCTGGTAGATCGAATCAGTGTCGTCGGTGGTCTCGGGGATATTGAAACGCCGGTAGTGCTGCTTCTTAGGCAGTCCATCTTCGAAGACGACCATGGATGCAACCACATTCGTGCCTGAGAGGTGCGAAACGTCGAAACATTCCATCCGAAGCGGAGCCTCGGTCATTCCCAATGCTTCCTGGATATCTGCCAGCGCCTGCGAACGAGCAACGAAGTCGCCGCTCCGTTTCGACTTATAGAGCATGAGCGCGTTCTTAGCGTTTGTCTCCACGGTCTGCGCCAGTGACGCCTTTTCGCCCCGCTGCGCGACCCTCAAACGGACGCGCGCGCCCGGCCCACGGCGCTGCGCTAGCCACTCTTCCAGCGCAGTGCCGTCCTCTGGCAGCGCTGGCACGAGGACATCGCGCGGTGGGACGGTGTCGTCGTAGGCGTTCTGCAACACAGATTCGACCAGTCCGCCGAGTTCGACATCCAGTTCTTTATCGACGACCCATCCACGAACACCGCGAATTCGGCCGCCTCGAACAATGAACTGTTGCACGGCGGCTGCGAGCTCATCGTGCGCAATTCCGAAGAAATCGGCATCCACATCCTCGGACAACACGATCTGGTTTTTAGCGAGCGCTGTCTCCATCGCCCCAATTTGGTCACGATAGCGCGCGGCCGCCTCATACTCCTGAGTCGCTGCGGACTCTGCCATTTTGGCTTTGATTGAGTTGAGCATTCGAGAGTCGTTGCCTCCCATGAACGACGCAAAATCTAGTGCAATCGATTTATGCGCTTCGAGCGTCACTCGGCCGACACAGGGCGCCGCACACTTACCAATATCGCCGAGCAAGCAGGGGCGACCAGTTTGTTGGGCGCGCTTGTAGACCGACGTCGAGCAGCTGCGCATCGGGAAAGCTTTGAGCATCACATCGACCGTGTCGCGGATGGCCCACGCGCGCGAATAGGGGCCGAAGTATCGCGCATTGGGCAGGTTACGATTGCGCGTGACAAGCACCCGTGGAACAGGATCACCCATCGTGATCGCAAGGTACGGGTAGGACTTGTCGTCTTTGTACTGAACGTTAAACGGCGGATCGAATTCTTTGATCCAGGTGTATTCCAGCTGCAGCGCTTCAAAGTCATTGCCGACGATCGTCCACTCAACGTTTGTTGCGGTGAGCACCATCCGTCGAGTGCGCTCGTGAAGAGTGGTCAGCGGTGCAAAGTAGTTGCTGAGACGGGCGCGCAAGTTCTTCGCTTTTCCCACGTAGAGCACGCGCTTCTTATCGTCAGTAAACCGATAGACGCCAGGCTGGTTAGGGATGTCTCCTGCGCGCGGGCGCCAAGGAACAGTGTTAGCCACCGTTGACTCCCAGCGGCCTAGACACGATTGCCACTCAATACTTCAGCCAAGAACTGGCCAGTGTGGCTTCCCGCGACCTTGGCGACCTTCTCGGGAGCTCCGACGGACAGCAGCTCTCCGCCGCCAGACCCGCCTTCGGGGCCGAGATCAATGAGCCAGTCAGCAGACTTAATGACATCAAGGTTGTGCTCGATCACGATGACAGTGTTTCCCTTATCAACGAGACCGTTGAGCACCAACAAGAGCTTGCGCACGTCTTCGAAGTGGAGACCTGTCGTTGGCTCATCGAGCACATAGACGCTGCGCCCCATCGATCGGCGCTGGAGCTCAGTAGCAAGCTTGACTCGTTGTGCCTCACCGCCCGAGAGAGTTGTCGCGCTCTGGCCGAGACGCACATAGCCAAGCCCGACCTCTTCGAGCGTCTTCAAGTAACGGTGAATGCTCGTGATTGCCTCGAAGAAGTCCGCGGCCTCACTGATCGGCATGTCGAGCACTTCAGCGATGTTCTTGGCCTTGTACTTTACGGCGAGGGTGTCGCGGTTATAGCGCGCTCCCCCGCACACTTCACACGCGACGTACACGTCGGGCAAGAAGTTCATCTCGATCTTGATAGTGCCGTCACCCGAACAGTTCTCGCAGCGACCGCCCTTGACGTTAAAGCTGAAGCGACCGGGCAAGTATCCTCGAGCTTTCGCATCCGCGGTCTCGGAGAACAACGTGCGGATCTTGTCGAAGACGCCCGTGTACGTGGCGGGATTGGATCGTGGAGTGCGTCCGATCGGGTTCTGGTCGACATGAACTACCTTGTCGAGGTTCTCGAGGCCCGTGACTCGCGTGTGCTTGCCTGGAATCTGGCGCGCACCGTTGAGTTCGTTGGCAAGGACCTTGTAGAGGATGTCGTTGACGAGGCTTGATTTTCCAGAACCACTGACGCCCGTGACCGCGGTGAACGTGCCAAGCGGGAATTTGACGGTGACGTTCTTGAGGTTGTTCGCCTTCGCTCCCTCAACGGTAATCTGGCGCGCCTTGTCAATCGGGCGACGCTTCTTCGGCGTTTCGATGGCCTTACGCCCCGACAGGTAGTCAGCGGTTATCGACCGTGTATTGGTGAGTAGCTCTTCGTAGGAACCGGAGTGAACGACTTCTCCACCGTGTTCGCCGGCGCCAGGCCCAATATCGACAACCCAATCGGCGGTGCGAATCGTATCTTCATCGTGCTCAACCACGATGAGGGTGTTGCCGAGGTTCTTGAGCTTGACGAGAGTTTCGATCAATCGTCGGTTGTCACGCTGGTGAAGTCCGATACTGGGCTCGTCGAGCACATAGAGCACGCCTGTGAGACCGGAGCCAATTTGGGTCGCCAGTCGGATGCGTTGCGCCTCGCCACCGCTCAATGTTGCGGCCGCACGTGCGAGGTTCAGATAGCTCAGGCCGACCTCGACCAAGAATTCTAGGCGCAATCGGATTTCGCGAAGCACTTGAGCAGCAATGTGGGCATCCCGCTCAGAGAGAACCAGTTCATTCATGAAGCCGTAGGCATCGATGAGGCTGAGCTCGCAGATGTCAGAAATGCTGTTGTCAGCGACAGTAACGGCCAAGACCTCTGGCTTCAAACGCTTGCCATCACATACGGGGCAGGGAATCTCGCGGAGATACGCCGCATAGCGCTGGCGCTGAACATCTGTCTCCGCCTCGAGGTATTTGCGCTCGATGTAGGGAATCACTCCCTCAAACCCCGTGGAGTACTTCATCTCGCGCCCGTAGCGGTTTTTCCACTTAACGGACACCTTGAAATCGTTGCCTCGCAAAACTGCTTCGCGAACATCTTCGGGGAGATCGCCCCACGGAGTGTCGAGCGAGAAATCAAGGTCGAGGGCTAGGCCGCCGAGCAACTTTTCGAAGTAGTTATAGAGACCCTTGCCCGAGTTCGTCCAGGGCAAGATTGCGCCCTCAGAGAGACTGACTGAATCATCGGCGATGAGGAGCTCTGCGTCGATCGACATGCGGGTACCGAGCCCCGAACACTCCGGGCACGCGCCGAAAGGGGCGTTGAATGAGAAGGTGCGTGGCTCGATTTCGGTGAGCTGGATGGGGTGATTATTGGGGCAGGACAGCTTCTCGGAGAACGAACGCCACGCGGCATCCCCCTCCTCGTCAACAAAGTTGATCGCGACAGTTCCGTCGGTGAGTCGCAGTGCGGTCTCGAGTGAATCGGTAAGGCGCGTAAGGATGTCGTCGCTTGCCACCAACCGGTCAACGACGACAGAAATATCGTGTTTGTACTGCTTCTTCAGCTTGGGAGGCTCGCTGAGCTGGATGACATCGCCATCCACGATGGCGCGGGAGTAACCGCTCGAGGCGAGCTCCGCGAAGAGATCAACGAACTCGCCCTTTTTCTGAGAAACGACGGGACTGACAATTTGATAGCGTGTGCCGCTCTCAAGCTTCATCAGTTGGTCGGCAATTTGTTGCACCGATTGGCGCTCAATCTTTTCGCCGCACACGGCGCAGTGCGGAACTCCGATGCGCGCCCACAACAGTCGCATGTAGTCGTAGATCTCTGTGATCGTTCCGACGGTTGACCGTGGGTTTCGGTTCGTGGATTTCTGGTCAATCGAGACCGCCGGGCTGAGTCCCTCAATGAAATCGACGTCTGGCCGATCGACCTGGCCTAGGAATTGACGCGCATAGGCCGAAAGCGATTCGACGTAGCGTCGCTGGCCCTCTGCGAAAATAGTGTCGAACGCGAGGCTCGATTTGCCTGACCCGGAAAGACCAGTGAAGACAACGAGAGAGTCGCGCGGAATCTCGAGGTCAACGTTCTTGAGATTGTGAACCCGAGCGCCACGGACGCTGAGGTGAGAATTAGGAATCGACTGTGCTGTAGTCACTCTTCCTATTCTACGGAAACCGCTGACATTGTCTGGACGTTCGCCCAGCACAGAGTGCTCGTCCCCGCGATAATGGGTGAATGCACATTGCGCACGTTACGAGCTTTTACTCGGCACCAGCCTTATTGCCTTCAAGCGCTGTGCGTTCTCGTGGTCTGGCGTATCAGGCAGCCGGGCACGAGTTCTCCATCATCATCCCCGGAGCCGAGTCATCGGTGACCTGGACCGAATACGGCACTGTGGTCACGGTCCCCGCTCGTGGCCGAGCATTATCCCGCGGATTCGTTCCAATCGCCAAAGCTGTGCGCCGTGCTCTCGAAAAGCTTGTGCCCGATCAGATCGAAGTCGCCGACCGCCTCAGTGCTCGCGAACTGGGCGCGTGGGCTCGCGACAACCGTGTGCCGGCCGTGCTCCTCACGGACGATGACGAAGCCGAGTGGGCTACGGCACACACCCCACTGGGGTTCGACCAGGTCATTCACACGGGGGTAGTCGGCGCGCAGGGTTCCGATTCTGCGACCCACGAAAACTCGAGCACGGCGACCGACCCTGCAACGACGTCCGCTCCCGACAATCGCGTTGTGAGCATCCCGTCAGGGGTAAACGTCGAAGTGTTCTCTCCGCTGCGCCACAACAGCACTCTCCGCGACTCAAGCGGCGCCGAATTGGTCGTCGTATGTGCGGCGCCGCTCACCTCCGCGGGAGCGGTCTCAGTCGCGATTGACGCAGTGCGACACCGAGCTTCTCAGGGCGAGGACCTCCATTTGGTGATCTTGGGCGATGGCCCGCTGCGTGCCCGGCTCGAACGAAGTGCGGTGGGGATTTCAGTTCAATTTCTGAGCGCGCACGATCTCACGCTGGTGGAGCGAGCAGAAGTCTTTGCGACTGCAGACCTTGCGATCGTCACAACAAACGGATCGTGCGCTCAGGCCATAGCTCTGGAATCCCTCGCTACGGGCACTCCCACGATTATCACAACCGCGAGCAAGGAGCACATTGCATTCGCCGATGGCGGTGGACTCACGGTGGCTCCGGATCTTACTCATATCGCTCACGCGCTCAGAGTTCTTGCCGATATCCCGGTAGAGGAACGACGTGGGGCGGCGCGAACGACCGCACTCCCCCACGACTCCTTCGCTCAGGAGCGCCGCATGATTGCGATGCACGAAACGCTGGCCACTACTTTAAATGACCAGCCTGCTCCATCTGGCGCAGTTCCTTCTTGAGTTCCTGAACTTCATCTCGTAATCGAGCAGCAAGCTCAAACTTCAACTCGGATGCCGCTTGAAGCATCTGTTCGTTGAGATCGCCAATGATATTCTCAAGATCATTTCCGCCGGCGGCAGCGATTCCTTCCCGCGCCAGTTTGGGCGTCGGAGTGCGTTTCTTGCCGTCACGATTGCGGGTGGCGAGCAGCTCTGCGGTGTCAGCGCCCTCACGGAGAAGGGCATCAGTGATGTCAGCAATTTTCTTGCGTAGCGGCTGGGGGTCAATACCGTGCTCGGTGTTGTATGCCACCTGCTTTTCGCGGCGACGATCAGTCTCCTCGATCGCAAACGCCATCGATCGCGTAATGACGTCGGCGTACATGTGAACCTCGCCGGAGACATTTCGAGCGGCACGCCCGATGGTTTGAATGAGTGATGTGGACGACCGCAAGAAGCCTTCCTTGTCTGCATCCAGAATCGCGACGAGCGACACTTCGGGAAGGTCAAGCCCTTCCCGAAGGAGGTTGATGCCCACGAGCACGTCATAGATGCCCTGTCGGAGCTCGGTGAGTAGCTCCACGCGGCGTAGCGTGTCGACGTCAGAGTGCAAGTAGCGCACCCGAACACCATTCTCCGAAAGGAATTCGGTGAGTTCTTCAGCCATCTTCTTTGTGAGCGTGGTGACGAGCACACGCTCGTTCTTCTCGACGCGAAGCCTGATTTGTTCGAGAAGGTCGTCAATTTGACCCTTCGACGGCTTAACGACGATTTGCGGATCGATGAGTCCTGTCGGGCGGATCACCTGCTCGACAACGGAGTCAGTGATACCCATCTCGTATTTGCCCGGTGTCGCAGAAAGGTAGACCTTCTGGCCGGCACGCTCAAGAAACTCTTCCCATTTCAACGGGCGATTGTCGAGCGCGCTCGGGAGGCGGAACCCGTGTTCCACAAGAGTGCGCTTTCGTGAGGCATCGCCCTCGTACATGGCGCCGATCTGAGGCACCGTGACGTGCGACTCATCGAGCACCACGAGAAAATCATCCGGAAAGTAGTCGAGCAAACAGCTTGGTGGTTCGCCGGGTTGGCGCCCATCCATGTGGAGAGAATAGTTCTCAATGCCGTTGCAAAAACCGATCTGCTCCATCATTTCGATGTCGAAGGTCGTGCGCATACGCAAGCGTTGAGCTTCGAGAAGCTTTCCTTGACGCTCCAGCACGGCAAGCCGGTCGGCGAGCTCCTCCTGAATGGACACGATTGCGGTTTTGATCGTTTCGGGGCTTGCCGAATAGTGGGTGCCAGGGAAAACCGACACCGAATCCATCTTCTTGACGATGTCGCCGGTCAACGGATGCAGGGAGTAGAGCGCCTCGATTTCGTCTCCGAACATCTCGATTCGGATCGCGAGTTCTTCATACACCGGAATGATCTCAATGGTGTCGCCGCGCACGCGGAAGTTTCCCCGCGAGAAGTCGTAGTCGTTGCGCTGATACTGCATTCCCACAAACTTGCGGATGAGCGTTTCGCGATCGATGCGCATTCCCACCTGCAGGGCGATCATCGCTTCAAGATAGGACTCAGCAGCGCCAAGCCCGTAAATGCTCGACACTGTGGAGACCACGACCGTGTCGCGGCGGCTGAGCAAAGAGTTGGTAGTGGAATGTCGCAGTCGCTCGACTTCGGCGTTGACCGACGAGTCCTTCTCGATAAAGGTATCTGTCTGCGGAATGTAGGCCTCGGGCTGGTAGTAGTCGTAGTACGAAACGAAATACTCCACCGCGTTGTTGGGCATCAAATCCCGGAACTCGTTAGCCAGTTGAGCGGCAAGAGTCTTGTTGTGGGACATGATGAGCGTTGGTCGCTGCACCTGTTCGATAAGCCACGCGGTTGTTGCCGACTTTCCCGTGCCGGTGGCGCCGAGCAGCACAATATCGGTTTCGCCGGCATTGATTCGCTGAGCAAGCTCGCGGATCGCCTGAGGCTGATCTCCGGAAGGTGAGTACTCGCTAATTACCTCAAAAGGACGTACTGAGCGAGTTGGTTCCATACCTCAAGTGTAGGCACCGGCACTGACAACGACCCGAAAACGGAGTCGCCAAGCGAACGCTTAGCGCGAACTCACTAATTGGTCGCGAAGCAACTGCCACACTTCGTCAGCATGACGTTCTGTATCCGTCAAATCGGCTCCGGAATCCACGACGAAGTCGGCCACCGCTCTGCGATTGGCGCTCGACGCTTGAGACGCGACGCGCCCCTCTGCCTCACTGCGCGGCATGTTGCGGTGCTCGATCAAACGCTGAATGCGAGTTTCTGGATCAGCCTCAACCGTCACTACTGCCGAGAACTTATCGACGGGTTGACCCGACTCCACCAATAAGGGGATGTCGTACACAATCAGCGCCTCAGGGTCGCGATCGTAGGCGGCAGCGAAACGTTGCTGGGCGAGCCGACTGATCGCCGGATGGGTGATGCTGTTAAGAGCCTGACGGGCATCCGAGTCACCAAAAACGATACTGCCGAGAGCCTGGCGGTTGAGAGATCCATCGTCGTTCAGCACGTCTGCGCCAAAATGATCAACGATCGCGGCCAGCGCCGGGGAGTCTGGCTCAACCACTTCGCGGGCGAGAGCATCCGCGTCGACGACGACAGCTCCGTGTTCGGCCCACCGCTTAGCTACAGTCGACTTTCCCGAAGCAATCCCACCGGTGAGCGCTATCAAGTGCATTCCTCAATGCTAACCTCAGCCTGTTGAAAGGGAGAGCGGATGTTCGAAATACTCACCGGCAGCGGCCTCGCCGTTGCGGCTGGCCTCAACGCCTATATTCCGCTTCTCATATTGGGCATCGCTGGCCGAGTCTTTGACTTTGTAGAGCTGCCCGCCGCATGGTCGTGGCTCGAAAACCCCTGGGTGATCGCCGTTCTCGGGGTGCTGCTCGTCGTGGAAGTAATCGCCGACAAAGTGCCCGTCGTGGATTCCGTGAACGATTGGATTCAGACCATCGTGCGTCCCGCAGCAGGCGGTATCGCCTTCGGTACGGGTGCCGCTTCTGAGACAGCAGTGGTCACCGATCCAGCATCGTTTTTCACGTCAGAGGCGTGGGTGCCCGTCGTTATCGGAATCATTCTTGCGTTCGGCACGCACGCCACCAAAATGGCTGCACGCCCTGTGCTCAACGCCGCTACTGCCGGAGCGGCTGCACCAGTGGTCAGCGCCGCAGAGGACATCAGTAGCGTACTGCTCAGTCTGATGGCGCTCATTGTTCCTGTCATCGGAACGCTTGCCCTCATCGGGCTCGTGGCGTGGCTGGTTGCACGAGTTCGACGAGCGCGACGCGCCACAAAGCGCACAACCTAGGCACCCCCGCTCAGGCTCGCCAGCTGAGCAGAGCACTCCCCCGCCCGCTTGCCGCCGATCATTCAGCGGACAGCCGTGGCTCGTTAACTGAGTATGGCCAGCCTCCCGAAGGAGACTGGCCACACTGTTCAGCTAAGTGTTACTAGTTGTTGCTCGAGAGCTTCTCGCGCAGAGCGGCGAGAGTCTCGTCGTCTGCGAGCGTGCCCGCGCCTGCACTTGTTGCAGCGTCGTCGTTGGAGAACGACGATGCTCCGGCGGGTGCACTGCTGATCGACTCTTCCTGAATCGCTGCGGCGGCAACCTGCTTCTTGTGCTGTTCCCAACGCGCCTGGGCTGCAGCATAGTCCTGCTCCCACTTCTCGCGCTGTGACTCGAAGCCGTCTTTCCACTCGTTGGTCTCGGGATCGAAACCATCGGGGTACTTGTAGTTGCCCTGGTCGTCGTACTCGGTGAGCATTCCGTAGAGTGCCGGGTCGAACTCGGTACCCTCGGGGTCAACACCCTCGTTAGCCTGCTTGAGGCTAAGCGAGATGCGACGACGCTCGAGGTCGATGTCGATGACCTTGACGAATACTTCGTCGCCAACCGAAACAACCTGCTCGGCGAGTTCAACGTGCTTACCCGAAAGCTCGGAGATGTGCACGAGGCCCTCGATGCCGTCTGCGACGCGAACGAACGCACCGAACGGAACGAGCTTGGTGACCTTACCGGGAGCAACCTGTCCGATTGCGTGGGTGCGGGCGAATACCTGCCACGGGTCTTCCTGCGTTGCCTTGAGCGACAGCGACACGCGCTCGCGCTCGAGGTCAACCTCAAGAATCTCAACCGTAACTTCCTGGCCAACTTCAACAACTTCTGAAGCGTGCTCAATGTGCTTCCACGAGAGCTCAGAAACGTGGACGAGGCCGTCTACGCCACCGAGGTCAACGAATGCACCGAAGTTGACGATCGACGACACGACACCCTTGCGAACCTGGCCCTTGGCGAGGTTGTTGAGGAACGAAGTGCGGCTTGCCGACTGCGTCTCTTCGAGGAGTGCGCGGCGCGACAGAACAACGTTGTTGCGGTTCTTGTCGAGCTCGAGGATCTTGGCTTCGATCTCCTGGCCGAGGTACGGCGTGAGGTCACGAACGCGGCGAAGCTCGATGAGCGATGCGGGGAGGAACCCACGAAGTCCGATGTCGACGATGAGTCCACCCTTGACAACCTCGATGACCGAACCAGTGACAACGCCATCCGATTCCTTGATCTTCTCGACGTCGCCCCATGCACGCTCGTACTGTGCGCGCTTCTTGGAGAGGATGAGGCGGCCTTCTTTGTCTTCTTTCTGAAGAACGAGGGCCTCAACGGTGTCACCGACGTTGACAACCTCAGTGGGGTCAACGTCGTGCTTGATGGAAAGTTCACGAGAGGGGATAACACCCTCAGTCTTGTAACCGACGTCGAGGAGAACCTCGTCACGGTCGATCTTGACGACGGTACCTTCGATAAGGTCACCATCGTTGAAGAACTTCAGCGTCTTTTCGACTGCGGCGAGGAAATCTTCAGCAGATCCGATGTCATTGATGGCGACCTGCTTGGGTGCCTTGTCAGTCGTTGCGTTTGTCATGTAGTAGTTGCTCCGGTATGGGTCACGCTTCGAAAAGCGCATAATTGGGCCGACGGCGAAATGAATCTGTGTGCTCGCCGTAGGCAGGCGAATAAGAAGTCACAAATGCGACACTCCAGCCTAGCGCTTTGACGGCGGTAAAACCAACCACTTAACGGCCGTGTTTCGAGGTATCTCGTGCTGCGGGATCCCTCAGACTTCTCGAGCGAAAATCCTGCCGAAGATCAGCGTGCTGTGTAGGGGGCCAGAAGCGCGGCCCGAAGGGTATCCAGCCCAACGCCACCCACATTGAGGGCACGACGGTGGAACTCACGAAGTGAGAAATCAGCGCCCTCAATGGCACTGCACTCATCGCGCAGCTGCTCCCAGATGCGCTGCCCCACCTTGTATGACGGTGCCTGTCCTGGCCAACCGAAATAACGGTTCACTTCGAAGCGAACATTGGCGGGATCTAACGTGACGTTGTTCGTCATGAAATCGAGAGCATAATCCCAATCCCAGACGCCCGAACCAGTGAGCTTGGGCTTGCCGAGATGGACACCGATGTCGAGAACGACGCGGGCAGCACGCATCCGCTGACCATCGAGCATCCCGAGTCGATTGGCAGGGTCGTCGAGGAAACCGAGGTCCGCCATCAGCCGCTCAGCATAGAGCGCCCATCCCTCGGCATGGCCAGAGGTTCCCGACAGCTGCCGACGGTAGGTATTCAGCTGATCGCGGTTATAGACGGCTTGGGCGATCTGGAGGTGATGCCCGGGAACGCCCTCGTGATAGACGGTTGTCGCCTCGCGCCACGTGGTGAACTCAGTGACCGATTCCGGCACAGACCACCACATGCGACCCGGCCTCGAAAAGTCATCGCTCGGCCCCGTGTAATAGATGATTCCGTCGTGAGTCGGCGCAATCATGCACTCCAACGCGCGCATGGGCTCTGCGATATCAAAGTGGGTGCCTGCCAACGCTTCGATGGCTTCATCGCTGAGCTGCTGCATCCACCTCTGCAGGGCATCGGTGCCGTGCAGCGTTCGCGAAGGGTCAGAGTCAAGAAGCTCGATTGCTTCGGCGATGGATGCTCCCGGCTTGATCTCGTGCGCGATCTGCTTTTGCTCAGCAGTCATGCGCGCCAGTTCCTCAATCCCCCACTCATAGGTTTCATCGAGGTCGACCGTGGCACCGAGGAAGCGTTGAGACTGCAACGCGTAAAGCTCGCGTCCAAAAGCATCCTGAGGTGTCGCCCGCGGAGCAAGCTCGTCACTCAAAAAACGCTCAAGTTGCTGATAACTGGATGCCGCAACGGCAGCGCCATCAGCCAGCGCTGTTTGGAGAGCGCTGTCGCCGCCCACAGCCTCAGCCTGCGCAATGAACGACTCGAAGAATCCTCCGGGGGCTGAGATCTGGCGGGCTTGCGCCACAACTTCGGCAACCTGACGCTGCGCAGGAACCACTGCCCCATCCATACCGTGACGAAGAGTGGCGATGTAGCCATTGATCGCCTGCGGAATATTGTGCAGGCGCTCCGCAATCACGGACCAATCTTCGCTCGATGCGGTCGGCATCAGATCGAGAACGCCACGAATCTCTTGGGCGGGACTCGCCAGATTATTAAGATCGCGCTTCCACAATTGCGCGGCATCGGACTCTAGATCGAGCTTCAGAGTGGAGACCATGTCGGACTTTGTAACGAGATCAACGTCATCCATCACCGGTGCGGCTTCGAGCCGAGCAAGAATGTCCCTGGTCGACGCCACGACATGAGCATGCCCTTCGGGCGAATAATCGGCATACCCCGAGTGTTGTCCCGGCGAACCGATATACGTTCCGATGGTCGGGTCTAGTTCAACCAGAGTGGTGACCCATTCCTCAGCAATCGCATCGAGCGGCGTAGCCTGCCGACCCGAGGTTGCAGCTTCCGAAGTAGAGGGCGTCAAATCGGACATCGTTGTCTGGCTCCTTGATTGATCGTCGGGAATTGATGGGGCGGGCAATCCGCCCCGAGGTCACGCTAGGGCCTATCGAGTTCGCGTTCGAGCAGCTCGGCGAGGGACGCCAAGACGGACTCCGCCGCCTCGTCGTCTGAGCTGAGAGTGATGACATCGCCATAGCCGATACCCATCGCGAGCACGCCGAGGATACTGCCGGCGTTGATCGTTGAGCCCGCGGCATCCGTCAGCATCACCGTGATTCCGCACTGCGCAACGGCATGCGTGAAGACAGAAGCGGGACGCGCGTGCAGGCCAACCTGTGAACCAATAACTACCGTTGTGCTACTCACCGCTGCTCCTTTGTGGGGTGCTCTGAGAGTGGATGCCGCACGGTGCGAGCCTAATGTGCCGCCGAATCCCAGTTGTGACCGGTGCCGATCTGCACATCAAGCGGAACCGACAGGGTTGCAGCCCCTGACATTCGCTCATGAACAATAGTAGTCATTCGCTCGAGCTCACCTCCAGCGATTTCGAACACCAATTCGTCGTGCACCTGAAGCAACATTCGTGACTTCAGGCCCTCCTCACGGATATCGCCATCGATCTGAAGCATGGCCCGCTTGAGGATGTCTGCTGCCGAGCCCTGGATGGGCGAATTGAGTGCCTGACGTTCCGCGTTATCGCGCAACACTCGGTTCTTTGACGTGAGATCTCCGAAAGGCCGACGGCGGCCGAAAATCGTTGTGGTGTACCCATCAACTCGGGCCTGCTCGACAACGTTGCGGAGGTAGTCCCGCACCGCGCCAAACCGCGCGAAGTAATCCGTCATGAGTGCTTTGGCTTCGCTCGTCTCGATACGAAGCTGTTTGCTCAGGCCAAACGCGCTCAGCCCGTATGCCAAGCCGTAGGACATTGCCTTCACCTTGGTACGCATTTCGGGAGTGACATCGGCCGGCTCAACGCCGAAGATGCGAGAGCCAACGAAGCGGTGAAGATCTTCGCCCTCGTTGAAAGCCTGAATGAGCCCCTCATCGCCCGAAAGGTGCGCCATGATGCGCATTTCGATTTGTGAATAGTCAGCGGTGAGAAGCGTGTCATACCCCTCTCCCGCTTCGAAAGCAGCACGAATCTGGCGCCCGGTTGCCGTCTTGACTGGCACGTTCTGCAGGTTTGGATCGTTCGACGCGATTCGGCCGGTGCTCGATCCGGCCTGCTCGTACGTGGTGTGCACCCGGCCCGACGCATCGATAGCTTTCTCGATGCCGGTAATGATCTGCACGAGCTTGGTGGCATCGCGGTGCTGCAAGAGCAAGTCGAGGAACGGATGCGGTGCTTGTTCCTGGAGGTCAGCCAAGCTCGCGGCATCCGTCGAGAAGCCCGTCTTGTTCGCGCGAGTCTTGGGCATCTCAAGCTGCGTGAAGAGAACCTCTTGCAATTGCTTGGGGCTACCGAGATTGATCTCGCGACCGATGACCTCGAACGCATTGCGGGCGACATCGGCCGCGGTCGTGCTGAGGGAGTTACTGAGGTCGTCAAGCAACTGGCGGTTGACCGCAATGCCCGTGCGTTCCATCTGAGCAAAGACAGGCACGAGCGGCATCTCAATATCGGTGAGCACAGCCAGAGAGCCCTCGTCGAGGCGCCCAGCAAGGTAAGCAGCCAAGCGAACGACGTACCACGACTTGGTGGCGGGACTCAGTTCTTCAGTCTCCGGAACCAACTGGTTGGGGTCGCCCTGCTCGATGGTTTCGCCGAGGTAGTTGTACACCTGAGACTCAAGCTCTTCAGGCTTGCCGCCCGGCTTCAAGAGCCACGACGCGAGCGTTGTGTCGAACGCCACGCCCGCGATCGTTAGGCCGCAGTTGGCGGCAATTTTGAGCTGGGACTTAGCGGAGTGCATGTACTTGGGGGCGTCACTTGCGAGCCACTGTGTGAGCGCGTCATAGTCAGGGCGATCCGCCGCCCACGGCACAAAGGCAGTCTCCGAGACCGTCGCAAGACCAAGCCCGGTGACAACACCATCAACACTCGCGATGGTGAGCCCCAGCGGTGACGTACTGCCGTTGCTATTGGTCGCAATCCACTTGGCCAACTCTTCGTCAACCATGGTGCGCACGGCAGGAATAGCTGCAGCATCGTCAGGAGCGCTCGCTGCTGACGACGATTGCGCATCACCGCCGCCTTCGACCGCAGAAATCTTCATCACGCGCTGCAGGAGCGTCTTGAACTGCAGGCGATCGAACACCTCACGTACAGCAGCCTCGTCGATCGCACGGCGATCGAGATCGCCGACATTGACCGGAAGCTCAACATCGGTGAGCAAGTGGTTGAGCTTGCGGTTGCGAACGGGGCGATCAATCTGATCACGAAGGTTCTGGCCTACAACGCCCTTGATCTCCTCGGCGTGAGCCAACACCTCATCGAGAGAGCCGTAGAGGTTGATCCACTTGACTGCAGTCTTCTCCCCCACCTTGTCGACGCCGATCAGGTTGTCGCTGGTTTCTCCGACAAGAGCTGCGACATCCGGATACTGGTGAGGCTCGATGCCGTACCGCTCGAAAACCGCGTCACGGTCGTAACGCTTGAGTTCAGAAACACCGCGAGCATTCGGATACAGCAGGGTGACGTTGTCGTTGACCATCTGAATGGCATCGCGGTCACCGGAGACCACGAGAACGCGGAAGCCGTTCTCTGAGCCCTCGTGCGCCAAGGTGGCGAGGATGTCGTCAGCCTCGTAGTCCTCTTTGCTCAGGGTTTGGATGCCCATCGCCTTGAGGGCCTCTTCGAGCAAGGGAATCTGCCCCACGAACTCCACCGGCGTTTCGCCACGGGTTCCCTTGTACTCGGGATACTCCCGTGTACGGAATGAGTACCGTGAAATATCGAAGGCAACGGCCAAATGCGTAGGTTTCTCGTTCTGCAAGAGAGAAATCAGCATCGACAAGAAACCGTGGATGGCATTGGTGTGCTGCCCCTCGCGGTTCTGAAAACTGTCGACGGGGAGCGCATAAAAGGCTCGGAAGGCCAACGAGTGGCCATCAATGATCATAAGAGTAGGCTTTTGGGAATCCGACACGGAGCCAGCCTAGCCGCGGCTGCCGACAGCGGAAACGGCCGAATGCGAAGGACACCCTCTGTGAAGTACCCCGATGACCTCGATCCCGAACTATTTGCGCGACTTGTCGAGTCAGGGGGCGGCTCTCTCACGCGAAAAATGGGAATTGAGTTTCTCGAACTTGGCGCAGAGCGATCCGTCGCAACGATGCCCGTTGAAGGCAACACTCAAGTGATCGGCATCCTGCACGGAGGCGCTCACGTTGTGCTCGGCGAGTCCCTCGGATCAATTTCGTCGGCGATCCACGCCGGCCCTGGTCGTGTTGCGATGGGAATCGAAATCAACGCGACCCACAGCCGCTCCGTGCGCTCGGGCATCGTCACCGCTACCTGCACCGCGATCGCCCTCGGGCGCACTCTAGCGACACATGAAATCGTTATCCGCGATGAGGAAGAACGTCGGCTCTCCACCATCCGGATTACGAACATCCTGAAAGATCGCCCAACCGCGTAGCGGCGGGCGTGTCGAAACCCCGCTAGGAGTTCTCAGCGGCGTTGAGAGCCCGCAACTGAACCCCAGAGGAGAAGGTGCGGGCGCCCGCTACTTTTTGGCGCTGAGCTGGTCGATGATGGCCTGAGACACATCGTGCATCGTCAGGCGGCGATCCATGGATGCCTTCTGAATCCAACGGAAAGCGTCAGGCTCGCTGAGCCCCATCTTCTCGTTCAGCAGTCCCTTAGCGCGGTCGACGAGCTTGCGGGTCTCGAAACGCTCAACCAGGTCGCTCACTTCAGCCTCGAGGGTGAGGATCTGTGTGTAACGGCTGAGAGCGATCTCGATTGCCGGAAGAAGATCGTTCGGGGTGAAGGGCTTGACCACGTAGGCCAGCGCTCCGGCCTCAGAAGCCCGCTCTACGAGTTCTTTCTGGCTAAAGGCAGTCAGCAGTACGACAGGGGCGATGTGGTTGGCGCTGAGGCGCTCCGCAGCGGAGATTCCGTCGAGCTGAGGCATCTTGACATCCATGATGACCAGGTCGGGGCGAAGCTCGGTAGCGAGCGCAACAGCAGTCTCGCCGTCACCCGCTTCTCCGACAACCTCGTAGCCGGCATCCCGCAGGATTTCGACAATGTCCATGCGGATGAGCGATTCATCTTCGGCAACGACAACGCGGCGGGGAGCAGTTTGATTGGTGTTTTGGTCAGTCACAAGTGCAAGCCTACGGTATTCTATTCAGCGTTGTAGTCAGCCGAATTGGCGGAATGGTAGACGCGGAGCACTCAAAATGCTTTGTTCGAAAGGACGTGTGGGTTCGAGTCCCACATTCGGCACAACATTTACACGAAAAACCGGGAGCAGCACGTGCTCCCGGTTTTTCTTGTTAACGACAACAGCGGCACGAACCCGAGAGTTCGTGCCGCTGCTGGGCGTTTATTAGTGCGCTGACGCTACTTCGTAGCCCACGCGGGTGCCTTGGCGTTCACAGCATCGCCGATCACGTGCACTCGCAGGTCGTTAGTGGAGCCCGAAATTCCGGGAGGGGATCCCGAAATCACGACGACCTTGTCGCCAACCTCAGCGAGTTCTTGGCCAAGCAGAAGTTCGTCTACCTGGCGATACATTTCATCGGTGTGCGTAACGCGGTCAACGATGAACGACTCAATGCCCCAAATCAGCGACATGCGACGCTGAATTTCTGGACTCGGAGTGAACGCCTTCATAGGGATACGGAAGCGCAAACGCGACATACGACGCGCAGAGTCTCCCGACTCCGTGAAGACACAGACGAACTTCGCCTCAACGAACGAAGCGACCTCGGCTGCCGCAAGAGTAATCGCACCACTCTGAGTCTTGGGCTTGGTGCCCAATTTTGCGATGCGGTCGAGACCGTGCTCTTCCGTGGACTCAACGATTTTCGCCATGGTCTGAACGGTAATCACGGGGTACTCCCCCACACTCGTCTCACCGCTGAGCATGACGGCATCAGCACCATCGAGGATTGCGTTCGCGACGTCAGATGTTTCAGCACGGGTCGGCACGGGGCTGGAAATCATCGACTCAAGCATCTGAGTCGCGACAATTACCGGCTTCGCCATGCGACGCGCGAGTTCAACGGTGCGCTTCTGCACAATCGGAACAGCCTCGAGAGGAAGCTCTACGCCCAGGTCACCACGGGCAACCATGATGGCGTCGAACGCATCGATGATCGCTTCGAGGTGGTCGACGGCCTGAGGCTTCTCGATCTTTGCGATGACGGGAACCCGACGGCCCTCTTCGTCCATAATCTCGTGGACGCGAACAATGTCTTCTGCGTTGCGCACGAAAGAAAGAGCAATGAGGTCTGCGCCGAGCTTGAGGCCCCAGCGCAGGTCGTCTTCATCCTTCTCTGACAGAGCAGGAACATTGACCGCAACTCCGGGAAGGTTGATGCCCTTGTTGTTAGAAACCGCACCGGCGACGATGACCTCAGTTGTGACAACCGTGTCAGTCGCGCTCACGACCTTAACTTTGACCTTGCCGTCATCAATGAGCAAGAAGTCACCGGGAGCAACGTCCTGAGGAAGACCCTTGAACGTGGTGCCGCAAATCTCGCGGTTACCCACGATGTCGTCGATAGTGATCTTGAAGATGTCGCCGACCGCGAGGTCGTAGGGGCCGTCCTCAAACTTTCCGAGACGAATCTTGGGACCCTGGAGGTCAACCATCACTGCTACCGGCTTGCCGGCATCCTCGGCGGCGCGACGAACGTTCGCGTACACCTCTTCGTGGACGGCGTAGCTTCCATGGCTGAGGTTCATCCGGGCAACATCGACACCTGCATCGATGATTGCTCTGATGTTCTCGTAGCTCGACGTAGCCGGGCCGAGTGTCGCGACGATTTTTGCGCGTCTCATAACTTCCTTTGACGGGTTAGTGGTGGTGGTAGTGGTGGTGGAACTTCTAGAGAGACATGCCGCGATCGTCTGGGCGAACAGGGAATGGCAATTGCGTCTCCCCTTCAAGGTAGCGATCTACGGCGGATGCTGCAGCCCTTCCCTCGGCGATAGCCCACACGATGAGCGACTGCCCACGGCCGGCATCCCCGACAACGTAGACGCCGGGGGTTGCGGTCTCGTAGCTTTCGTCGCGCGAGAGGTTTCCCCGCGCATCCGCTTCGAGGGGAAGCTGTGTGGAGAGTGTTTCGGTCTCAGGCCCGGTGAAGCCCAGTGCAAGAAGAACCAGATCGGCAGGGATCTCCCGCTCGGTTCCAGCCTTGGGAACACGACGGCCGTCGAGGAACTCGGTCTCAGCGACACGAATCGCACGAACCTCGCCGACCGAGTTCGTCAAGAACTCCACCGTCGATGCAAGGTATTCACGTTCGCCGCCCTCTTCGTGGGCGCTCGACATCTCAAACAGGGTCGGTGTTAATGGCCACGGCTGGTGTTCCGGGCGCTCCGAGGGAGGCTGAATACCAATGGCCAGGTTTGTGACCGACAGTGCACCCTGACGGTGAGCTGTGCCGATGCAGTCAGCACCAGTGTCGCCACCACCGAGAACAACGACGTGCTTGCCCTCTGCGGTGACTTGCTCGCTCACGGTGTCGCCGGCAACGGCGCGGTTCGACTGAACGAGGTACTCCATAGCGAAGTGAACGCCGAGCGCATCGCGGCCGGGGATGGGCAGATCGCGCGGCACGGTAGATCCGGTAGCAACTACGACAGCGTCGTAGCGGGTGCGAAGATCGCTCCACGAAATATCGACACCGATGTTCACACCGGCACGGAAACGAGTTCCCTCGGCCTGCATTTGAGCCAAACGCAACTCGATGTGGCGCTTTTCCATCTTGAAGTCGGGGATGCCGTAGCGCAGCAATCCACCGATGCGATCTTCACGTTCGAAAACAGCGACCGTGTGGCCAGCGCGCGTCAACTGCTGAGCAGCCGCAAGGCCGGCAGGCCCCGAACCGACAACAGCAACAGTTTTACCCGTCAAACGTCCCGGAGGATGCGGAGTGACATTACCGTCGGCGAACGCCTGATCAATGATCGAGACTTCGATCTGCTTGATCGTGACGGCAGGCTGATTGATTCCCAGAACACACGAGCTCTCACACGGTGCTGGACACAAACGTCCGGTGAACTCCGGAAAGTTGTTTGTCGCATGGAGGCGCTCAATTGCTTCAGCGCTCTCGCCGCGACGCATAAGGTCGTTCCACTCGGGAATCAGGTTGCCCAACGGGCATCCCTGATGGCAGAACGGCACACCGCAATCCATGCAGCGACCAGCTTGACGGGCCAGTTCACCCGATTCTTGCTGCTCGTAGACCTCTTTGTAATCCATCAACCGAAGGCTGACAGGCCGCCGCTTCGGCAATTCACGCTCTTGAACCTTGAGGAATCCCTTGGGATCAGCCACCGGTTACCTCCCTAATTCGAGCCCAGGTAACGTCCCCGTCGGGGTCGAGTCCCTCGGCTATTGCAGTCTCTCGAGTCTGGATGACAGCCGCGTAGTCACGAGGAGTAACCTTCGTGAACTGGGCTGCCGTGGCATCCATGTCTGCCAGCATGCCTTCGGCAACGACCGAGCCGGTTTCTTCGAGGTGGCGTTCGAGAAGATCCTTGACGATCTCAACGTCGGCGCCGCCGAGTCCGCTCAGCTGAAGCTCGCCGGAACTCAGTGAGTCACCGTTGACGCGCTCCTCGCGAAGCTGGTGGATGTAGGCGGTGCCGCCCGACATACCAGCGCCGAGGTTGCGGCCTGTGGCTCCCAGAATGAGAACGAGGCCACCGGTCATGTACTCCAGGGCATGGTCTCCCACTCCCTCCGCGACGGCAGTGGCTCCCGAGTTGCGCACCATGAATCGTTCGCCAACCTTGCCGCGAATGAAGATGCTGCCGCTCGTAGCGCCATAACCAATGACGTTTCCGGCGATGACGTTGGTCTCCGCCGCAAACGTGCTCGTCAGATCAGGGCGTACTACAACGGAACCGCCAGACAATCCCTTTCCGACGTAGTCATTGCTATCGCCATACAGTTTGATCGAAATACCGGCCGGAACGAACGCGGCCAACGACTGACCGGCAGAACCGTGCAGCGTGATCGAAATCGTGTCGGTGGGCAAGCCGTGCTCACCGTGGCGCAACGTGACATTGTGACCGAGCATCGTGCCGACCGCGCGGTCGGTGTTGCGAACGCGGAGATCGATCGAGACAGGCTCTTTGCGTTCAAGAGCAGCCTCGCTCAGGGCGATCAGCTGCTGATCAAAGTGCTCAGCAAGCTCGTGGTCCTGTTCGACAGCGTGCGTGCGAGGCTCAGTGTCGCTGAACTCCGGACCATTGAACACGGGCGACAGGTCGAGACCGTCAGTCTTCCAGTGTGAAATAGCGCGGTTGACGTCGAGAATCTCGCTGTGGCCAATGGCTTCCTCAAGAGTGCGGAAGCCGAGCTCAGCGAGGTATTCGCGAACTTCTTGAGCCAAGAACTCGAAGAAGTTGACGACGAACTCTGGCTTGCCGGTGAAGCGCTCCCGAAGCACGGGGTTTTGCGTGGCAACACCGACCGGGCACGTGTCGAGATGACACACACGCATGAGGATGCAACCAGAGACAACGAGAGGTGCGGTGGCGAAACCGTACTCTTCGGCACCGAGAAGCGCGCCAATAATGACGTCGCGACCGGTCTTCATTTGGCCATCTACCTGCACCACAACGCGATCGCGCATGCCATTGAGCATGAGCGTCTGCTGCGTTTCCGCAAGACCGATTTCCCACGGCGTTCCGGCGTGCTTGAGCGAGTTGAGCGGGCTAGCACCCGTTCCGCCATCGTGGCCGGACACCAGAACAACATCGGCCTTTGCCTTCGTGACACCGGCAGCAACAGCACCGATGCCCTTTTGGCTCACGAGCTTGACGTGCACCCGCGCCGAAGGGTTCGAGCGCTTGAGATCGAAGATCAATTGCTTGAGGTCTTCGATCGAATAGATGTCGTGATGCGGAGGCGGCGAAATGAGGCCGACGCCTGGCGTGCCGTGTCGAGTGCGCGCAATCCAGGGATAAACCTTGCCTGCGGGAAGCTGGCCACCCTCACCGGGCTTCGCTCCCTGAGCCATTTTGATTTGAATGTCGTCAGCGTGCGTCAAGTACATGCTCGTGACGCCAAAGCGACCGGATGCCACCTGTTTGATGGCGCTGCGGCGAGTGGGGTCAAGAAGTCGATCGACATCCTCCCCGCCCTCACCAGTGTTCGAGCGCGCGCCGAGCTGGTTCATCGCAATAGCAAGCGTTTCGTGCGCTTCCTTGCTAATCGATCCATAGCTCATCGCACCGGTACTAAAGCGCTTAACGATGCTCGAGATCGGTTCAACCTCATCAATCGGAACCGGCGTGCGATCCGTCATGTTGAATTTAAAGAGCCCGCGAAGGGTCATCAGCGCTTCGGCCTGCTCATCGACCTTCGAGGTGTACTCGCGGAAGATGTCGTATCGGCGCGTGCGAGTAGAGTGCTGCAGCTTGAATACGGTCTCCGGGTTGAAGAGGTGGGGCGGACCCTCGCGACGCCACTGGTACTCGCCACCCGTGTTGAGTCGTTCGTGAACCGTGGGTGCGCGGTCTTCGGGGTACGCCGCTACGTGGCGGGCAGCGTTCTCGCGTGCAATCGCGTCGAGACCGACTCCCCCCAAGATGCTCGTGGTTCCTGTGAAGTACTGGTCAACGAACGCCTGCGACAAACCAACAGCTTCGAAAGCTTGAGCGCCAGCATAGGAACTGACCACAGAGATGCCCATCTTGGACATGATCTTCAGAACGCCCTTACCGAGCGCGGTAATCAGGTTGCGAACAGCCTTCTCGGGAGTGATGTCGGTGATCGTGCCATTACGCACGAGCTCTTCAGCTGACTCCATAGCGAGGTACGGGTTGATGGCGGAAGCGCCATAACCCACTAGAAGCGCAACATGGTGAACTTCACGCACGTCGCCAGCTTCGACGATCATGCCGACCTTCATGCGCTCTTCTTGGCGGATGAGGTGGTGGTGAACCGTTGCCAACATGAGCAACGACGGAATCGGTGCCAAATCCTTGTTGGAATCGCGGTCGGAGAGCACGATGAATTCTGCGCCGTCGGCGATTGCTGCGTCAGCTTCCGCGCACATTTCGTCAAGACGCTTTTGCATCGCGGACGGACCAGCATCCACACGATAGAGACCCTTGATCGTGGTAGCTAAGCGGCTGCCAGGATGAGGCTCGATGTGTTGGATCTTCGCTAGCTCATCGTTGTCAATCACCGGGAACGCTAGCGCTACTTGCCTAGCGTGGTCCTGAGTTGCGCTGAGCAAGTTGCGCTGAGGGCCAACCCCGAGGCGCATCGACGTGACGACGGCCTCGCGGATCGAGTCAAGCGGCGGGTTCGTAACCTGAGCAAACTGCTGCGTGAAGTAGTCGAATAGCAAACGGGGTCGCTGAGACAACACGGCAATGGGAGTGTCAGAGCCCATGGCGCCCAGCGGTTCTGCACCGAGTCGCGACATTGGCTCGATGAGAATGCGAACTTCTTCCTCGGTGTAACCGAAGGTACGTTGGCGGCGCGTAACTGACGCCGGCGTGTGCACGATGTGTTCGCGTTCGGGAAGTTCTTCGAGAGCAATGCGGCCGCTCTCGAGCCACTCAGCCCAGGGACGCGACGCGGCAAGCTCGGCCTTGATCTCATCATCTTCAATAAGACGACCGGCAGCCGTGTCGACAAGGAACATCTTGCCCGGGCGAAGCCGACCCTTGCGCACGACCTTCGTCGGCTCAATATCGAAGACGCCAATCTCACTCGCCAACACGACAAGACCATCGTCGGTGACAAGGTAGCGACCGGGGCGAAGCCCATTGCGGTCGAGAGTCGCGCCTACGAGCGAACCGTCGGTGAAGACCAGGGCGGCTGGACCATCCCACGGCTCCATGAGCATCGAGTGGTACTCGTAGAATGCACGGCGACGAGGATCGGTGTCTGTCTGGTTCTCATACGCTTCCGGAACCATCATCATCATGGCGTGCGGCAGCGGACGGCCAGCGAGGTTGAGAAGCTCAACAACCTCATCGAACGACGCCGAGTCGCTAGCGCCAGGCGTGTTGACCGGCAGAATGTCCTTGATATCGCCGAAAACGGCAGATTCAAGCTGCGACTGGCGTGCGCGCATCCAGTTGCGGTTTCCCTGCACCGTGTTGATCTCACCGTTGTGGGCGACCATACGGAACGGCTGTGCGAGCGGCCATGAGGGGAACGTGTTGGTGGAGTACCGCGAGTGCACGAGAGCGAGCTTCGAGGCAAAGCGTTCATCTGACAGGTCAGGGTAGAACGGCTCGAGCTGCAGAGTCGTGACCATTCCCTTGTAGGTAATGGTGCGGCACGACAGCGACGGGAAGTAGACGTGCAGATCCCGCTCAGCCCGCTTGCGCAAGCGGTAGGTCTGGCGATCGAGGTGGATGCCGCGAAGCGTGCCCTTGAGGTCAACGCGCTTCGACTGCAGAAAGAGCTGCTCAAATGCGGGCATTGCTCCCCGTGCGAGCGAACCGAGCTCCCCCGGCTGGATCGGCACAGTGCGCCACCCGAGGACAGTGAGGTCTTCTTCTTCCGCTAGCTTCTCAATGCCGCGCTTGACGTCATCACGAGCAACACTGTCGAGCGGCAAGAACGCAATGCCGACGGCGTAGCGGCCAACAGAAGGCAGCTCAAAGTCGACAACATCGCGGAAGAAGGCATCCGGGATCTGCGTCATGATGCCAGCACCGTCACCGGTGCCCGCGTCGGACCCTACGGCCCCGCGGTGTTCAAGGTTGCGCAGCGCTTCTAGAGCCGTCGCAATAATGTCATGCCCCGGCGTGCCGCGAAGCGTCGCCACCATGGCAAGGCCACAGGCATCTTTCTCATTGGATGGGTCGTACATTCCCTGTGCTGCGGGAATAGAACCAAAGCGTTCAAAGGGTGGGGTAACAGCCATGCCGTACCGTCCTCACGTATTACTGGTGCGGAGAGGGACTTCTATGGCCCAAAGAAAATCAGTACCTGATTCAGGCCTGAGGGGGTGTGGCCGCTTGTGGCGGACTACTTCGAATCTACGACAGGAGCGGACTCCTCCGCAGCGCTGACGACAATGTCATGCTCGGAATATCTTTCATCGGAGTTTACAACACCATCGGCACTCCAGACGTGACCGTCGACGTAGGCGCTCTTTTCGCGACCAACGTGACGGCGAGACTGAATGACGTAGAGCAGGATACCGAGCGCAACAGTAAGGATGGCTCCCCACACGTTCACGCGCAAACCGAAGTAGACCTCGCTGGGATCAATACGGATCGATTCGAACCATGAGCGGCCGACTCCGTACCAAATCATGTACAAGGCCCAGACCTTGCCCCACTGCAACCGAACGGGACCGACTGCAGCGAAAACAGGAACGGAGAGGCCAAGAACGTGCTTCTTGACGAAGCCGTACTGGCGCTCCATCGTGAGCAAGAAGACGATTCCGACGACGTTCCAGACCATTTCGTACAGGAAGGTCGGGTGGAAGAGAGTGTCAACCGGCAGGCCAACCGGAATAGCCGAGTTGCCCGCCTCGATCTCGAGGCCCCAGGGCAAAGCCGTCGGCTGACCGAAGAGTTCGTGATTGAAGTAGTTACCGAGGCGGCCAATGGCCTGAGCGAGCAGAATTGCGGGCGCCAGTGCATCCGCAAAGCTCCAGAAACGGATGCCCGTCAGGCGAGCACCGATGTAGGCACCGACAGCACCACCAATCAGCGATCCGAAGATGGCGTTTCCACCATTCCAGATGCGAATGATCTCCCAAGGGTCTGCGCCATCGTAGAAGTAATCGCCCGGGTGGGTGAACACGTGATACAAACGTGCACCCACAAGGCCAAGAGGGACAGCCCAAATGATGATGTCAATGACAATCCCGGGCTCAGCACCGTGACGAGTCAACCGACGTGACGTCAGCCATGTTGCCGCAATAATGCCGATCAGGATGCAGATCGCGTACGTGTGAATCACGACCGTACCGCCGAAATTGAGGCCCAGGTTGCTGAACCACTGGCCAAACGGAAGGGTAACAAGCGTCGCCCATGAATCAGGCGGGCTGGGAATGCTCAACGGCATTAGTGACAAAACGGTGACCTTTCTGAACTGCGACTAAGCAAGAGTACCGGTCGAAAGCGACGCGGCCGTTTTAGCGACAGCATCCACCCCACCGGAAGACAACGCACTAACGAAAACGGACCCCACAATGGCGCCATCCGCGTAGGTAAGAACTTCGCGAACCTGCTCAGCAGTGGAGATACCCAGACCGACACACGCACTCGTGGAGCCTGCCTCACGCAAGCGTGCCACGAGGGTTTTGGCCGCGATATCTACGTCGGAACGAGCACCGGTGATACCCATGGTAGATACGGCATAGACAAAGCCGGTGCTGGCCTCAACAGCGCGCACGAGCCGTTCATCGCTGGAGGACGGAGCCGCCAAGAAAATGCGGTCAAGACCGGTGCGCTCGGAGGCGGCAATCCAGTCAGCGGCCTCATCGCTCACGAGGTCTGGCGTGATGATTCCCGCTCCGCCAGCAGCCTTCAGCTCGTCGGCAAAACGATCGACGCCATACTGCATGATCGGATTCCAGTAACTCATGAGAACGACAGGCGTCGACACGCGAGACGTGATCTCGGCGACCGCGTCGAAGCCGTCCTGGAGGCGAAAACCGTTCGTGAGAGCGAGCTGGGTAGCCTTCTGAATAGCAGGGCCGTCCATGACGGGGTCTGAGTACGGCAGGCCGAGCTCAATGACGTCGACGCCATTCTCTGCGAGGGCCACAGCAGCTTCGATGCTCTCAGCAACAGTGGGAAAACCGACAGGCAAGTAGCCGATGAGGGCACCCGCACGGTCACGATTGGCCTGAGCGATTGCTTCTTCTACAGCGCTCATGGCTTATCCCCCGCAGCGTTCTGCTCGTCGGCGGCCTTCTTGTCGGACGCCTTCCTGTCCTCCGCTGACGCCTTCTCAGCCGAATCGATCAGATCGAAGTATTCCGCCGCAGTTTCCATATCTTTGTCACCGCGGCCGCTGAGGTTCACGAGGATCACCGAATCCGGACCAAGTTCCTTGCCGAGCTTGATCGCTCCGGCGAGGGCGTGTGCCGACTCGATTGCGGGAATGATGCCCTCGGTGCGGCTGAGCAGGCGCAGCGCATCCATGGCTTCAGCATCGGTAATGGGCTCATAGTTGGCTCGACCGATGTCTTTCAACCACGAATGCTCAGGGCCAACTCCGGGGTAGTCGAGACCGGCAGAGATGGAGTGCGACTCGACAGTTTGGCCCTCAGCGTCTTGCAGCATATAGCTGCGCGCCCCGTGGAGAACACCGGGACGACCGCGAGTGAGCGTAGCGGCGTGACGTTCCGTCAGGTGGCCCTCTCCAGCGGCCTCGTAGCCGTAGAGCGCAACATCGGCGTCGTCGAGGAAGGCATGGAAAATACCCATGGCATTGCTGCCACCACCGACGCACGCCACGACGGCATCCGGCAGTGCGCCCGTCAGCTTGATGACTTGCTCACGAGCTTCGTCACCGATGACACGGTGGAAGTCGCGAACCATGACGGGGAAGGGATGCGGGCCAGCAACAGTTCCCATGAGGTAGTGGCTGTCATCGACGTTGGCTACCCAATCGCGCAAACCCTCGTTGATCGCGTCCTTGAGAGTGCGCGACCCTGCAGTGACCGGAATAACCTCGGCGCCAAGAAGCCGCATGCGGGCAACATTGAGCGCTTGACGCTCGGTGTCGACCTCCCCCATGTACACGATGCATGACATTCCGAAGAGCGCAGCAGCGGTGGCCGTTGCAACGCCGTGTTGACCGGCGCCGGTCTCAGCAATGAGGCGGGTCTTGCCCAGGCGACGGGCAAGCAACGCCTGGCCGAGCACATTGTTGATTTTGTGCGAACCCGTGTGGTTGAGGTCTTCGCGCTTCAGAATGATGCGAGCCCCACCGGCGTACTCCGCAAACCGCGGTACTTCGGTGATAATCGACGGCCGACCGGTGTAGCTTGCGTGAAGCTCGGCAAGCTCAGCGACAAACTCCGGATCATTCTTGGCTTCGTTATAGGCGGCATCCAACTCGTCGAGAGCAGCGATGAGCGATTCAGGAACGAATCGACCACCGAACTCACCAAAGTAGGGGCCCAGTTCATCTTTCAGCATTAGCAGTCCAAAAAGTATTGCAACGTGGCGATCGGATCACCGGTGACGAGAGCCTCGCCAACCAGAACCACATCGGCGCCGGCGTTGCGATAGTGCGCGACATCAGCGGCCGTTTTGACCGCTGATTCTGCGATACGGATGACTCCACTAGGAATCTGGTCGGCAAGCTCACCGAACAGATTCTGATCGAGTTCGAAAGTGCTCAAGTTGCGCGCGTTAACGCCGACGAGGCTTGCGCCAACGTCGAGAGCACGAGAGACCTCGTCTGCGGAGTGTGTTTCGACGAGCGGCGTCATGCCTAGCTCGACGATGAGGTCGTAGAGCGTGCGAAGTTTCTCTTGCTCCAGGGCCGCCACGATCAGCAAAACGAGGTCAGCACCAGCAGCTCGCGCCTCAAACACTTGATACGGCTCAGCAATGAAATCCTTGCGAAGCACCGGGAGGCGCACGATCGACTTCACCGTCATGAGGTCCTCGAGAGAACCACCAAAACGACGCTGTTCAGTCAGAACGCTGATCGCGCTTGCTCCACCAGTTTGGTAGGACGTCGCAAGCGACGCCGGGTCGCTGATCTCAGCCAAAGCACCACGAGACGGGCTTGACCGCTTGATCTCCGCAATGATGTGAACTCGCTCGCGAGGAGACAACGCCTCCAGCGCATCTAACGCCGGAAGCGCATCAGCGGCAGCACGCTCTACATCAGCAAGGCTGACGGACTCACGACGGACGGCGGCATCTTCGAGCGCGCCGTCAACTAAATCGGAGAGCACTCTAGCTGTGCGGCTTGGGGGTGAGCTTGTCGCCACCCACGCCATAGCCAAGCTTCTTCAGCACCTGGCCAACAAGGAGACCAACGACGACCAGCCCAGCCGATGCGTACACCAGCCATGCCACGTTGAACCAAAAAGCGAGCGTTCCGATCGTGAACGCGACCAACATGATCACTACAGCGGTCCATGCCGCCGGGGAATTTCCGTGGCCGGGGTCAGTATCAGTACTCATCAGGCTCCATTCTTTGCTGATCCTAAATTGTAGCGGGAGTAACCCGCTTGGCGTTGCCAATCAGCCCTCTGTCGGGTCCAATCCTCGACTTTGAGCATCCCACTGTGATGCCGGATCATCGGCGATAACCGTGGTCGTTCGGTCATACTTCTTGGTTGCGGTCGGCCAGTGCCGAGCGGAAACTGCGGCAGCGATGCCGATAGCGATGATGAGGACGCCGGCGACCAGTGCTGTGAACGACCACGCACTACCGTCAACAGCGACTACTAAGGAACGGATTGAGTCGATGCCGCTGATTCCCGTCGCCTCCGTAATCAATTCCGAGGCTGCGCGGGCGGGGTCGGCAAGCGTCGCCTGGCTGACTGCAACGATGATTGCCCCCACGATGGCGGCAATGACTCCGAGAACACGCCGTACAGTGACCGATGCGATGCCGAGGGCTGCGACGAGCGCGAAAGTCGAGAGCGCGAGCGCAGCAAGTGCCCCGGCAACATCGCTGCCCAGCACCTCGACGCTCACCTCATCCTGGAGTGTGATCGTGAACCAGCGCTGAGTCCACGACAGCATTACTACCGCACCGAGCAACACCAGGCTGCTCAGCACGATCGAACGTGAACGTTTCCAGATCATGAGCTGAGGTGAGTCATCGCATTAGCGACCGCGACAGCGCGAAGGGGCGCCGCAGCCTTGTTCTGAGCCTCTTGGTGCTCGGCGGCAGGGTCGGAATCGGCAACAAGGCCAGCTCCGGCTTGAACGCGAGCAACGCCATCCACGATCGTGACCGTGCGAATGGCGATCGCGAGATCAGCATCGCCGGCGAAGTCGAAGTAGCCCACGACTCCCCCATAGACGCCACGCTGGGCGGGTTCTAGCTCGTCGATAATCTCAAGGGCGCGGGGCTTGGGCGCGCCCGAGAGCGTGCCTGCAGGAAAAGTAGCACGGAACACATCGACAGCGGAGGCTTCAGGCCTGAGATCGCCTTCCACCGAGGAGACGAGGTGCATGATGTGGCTAAATCGTTCGACCTGCATGAACTCGGTGACGGCGACGGTACCCGGCGTACATACCTTCAGGAGGTCATTACGCGCGAGGTCAACAAGCATCAGGTGTTCGGCACGTTCTTTCGTGTCGGCGAGCAGTTCCTCGGCGAGCTCAAGATCTCGCTCGGTGTCAGCGCCACGAGGTCGTGAACCGGCGATGGGATGCATGTGCACGCGTTTTTGGGAAACCTTCACGAGTGCTTCCGGACTCGCGCCGACGATCGAATACGGACGACCATCCATGTCAACAAGCGACAGCAAATACATATAGGGCGACGGGTTAAGAGTGCGCAAGACGCGATAGACATCAAGCGGAGTCGCCGAAACCTCATGGTCGAACCGCTGCGAAATGACAACCTGGAAGACATCGCCGTCGCGGATGAACTCCTTCGATTTCTCGATCGCCTTCGCGTACTCCGCCGGCGTGGAGCGCGACGTTGGCTCGGGATCGATCTCGATATCCACATCAGCGAGGAAGGCGTCCGTGGGTTGAGCGAGGCCAGACTGAAGCACGTCGAGGCGGGACTGGGTCTCGGTCCACATCTCCTCGACATCCTGATGCCCGTCGTTCAGCGCAGTCGAGATGAGCATGACGGTGCCGAAACGGTGGTCGAGCACCACGAGGTCGGAGACAAAGCTCAGCGCCTGGCTCGGAACCTCGAAGTCGGCGCGCGGGGCATCGGGAAGGTTCTCCAGCTCGCGAACAGCCTCCCAACCAATGAACCCGACAAGGCCGCCGGTGAGCGGAGGATGCCCCTCGACGCGCGGCGTTTTCCAACGCTCGTTGAGATGAGCGAGGGCTTCCAGCGGCGCCGTCGGGCAGTCATCACCGAGGATTCGCTCGCGCGGCATCCCATAGTCAATCCACTCGACGCCGTGCTCATGTTGGGTGAGAACACCGAAGCTGGCGACGCCCACGAAGGAGAAGCGTGACCAGATGCCACCCTGGCCCGCCGACTCAAGCAAAAACGTTCCCGGGTTCGCCTTGGCGAGCTTTCGATACACCCCAACGGGAGTTTCACCATCGGCAAAGAGCTGACGGATAACAGGGACAACGCGATTGCCGCCGGAAACCAGCGCCTCGAATTCCTCGCGACTCGTCGTGCTATTCATGAGAAAACCCCTGATGAGGTACGAGTGGGTCTACTTCGAAGCAGGAATGAGCGCCGGTGTGGCATGCAGGACCAACCTGCTCCACTCCGACCAACAGTGCATCGCGGTCGCAATCAAGGGCCGCAGTGCGGACGTATTGACGGTGCCCACTCGTGTCGCCCTTGCGCCACAGCTCTTGGCGGCTGCGGCTATAAAACGTCACGCGTCCCTCGGTGAGCGTGCGGGTGAGCGCCTCAGCGTTCATGTACCCGAGCATGAGCACCTCTTTGGTGTCCCACTGCTGAATAATTGCCGGCAACAAACCATCGGCAGCAAACTGCGCGCGTTCAAGCACATCGCTGACGGTCTCAAGAGTGAGTTCATCGCTCATCGTGTAACCAATCCATGACTGTTGAGTGAAGCTTTAACGTCTCCCACCGTCAACTGGCGACTGTGGAAAACGGATGCCGCGAGCAGGGCATCGGCGCCGGCGTCGATAGCCGGCGCAAAGTGTTCGACCTTGCCCGCTCCGCCACTGGCGATGACCGGGACTGTCGCAAACTCACTGATCGCGGACACGAGTTCGAGGTCGAAGCCCTCTTTCGTGCCATCCGCGTCGATTGAGTTGACGAGTAGTTCGCCCGCTCCTCGTTCCATCGCCTCGCGCGCCCACTCGAGCGCGTCGCGGTCTGTTTCGGTGCGGCCGCCATGGGTCGTGACGATCCAGCCATCACCACGCCGTTTGATATCGAGGCTCATCACGAGGACTTGGGCACCAAAGCGGTGGGCGATGTCATCAATGAGCTGTGGTCGGGCGAGAGCGGCACTATTGACCCCGACTTTGTCTGCGCCGTGGGCGAGAAGCTTGGAGACATCGTCTGGCTCGCGGACTCCCCCACCGACCGTCAAGGGAATAAAGATTTGCTCGGCTGCGGACCGCACGACGTCATACATCGTTGCGCGTCCCTCGACTGTGGCCGTGACATCGAGAAACGTCACCTCGTCAGCGCCTTGCTCGTAGTAGAGCCGCGCGAGGGAAACCGGGTCACCCGCATCGCGGAGATCTTTGAAGTTGACGCCTTTGACGACACGGCCGTCGGCGACATCGAGGCACGGAATGACCCGAACTGCGACCGCCATTTTAGATCCTCGCTGCGTGAATCGCGCTGACCAAGATCGCTCGCGCCCCAACCGCGTGAAGCTCGTCCATCACCTGATTGGTATCGACGCGACGCACCATTGAGCGCACCGCAACCCACGCGGGGTCTTGGAGCGGAGAAACGGTTGGACTCTCGATACCGGGAGTCACCTTCGTCGCAGCCTCGAGGAGGGCTACCGGCACGTCGTAGTCGATCAACACATACTGGCGGGCGACAAGCACACCCTGCAGGCGGCGTTGGAGCGTGGCGCTGCCCTCAACCTCGTTGCCTGAACTGATCAACACAGCAGTTGAATCGAGGATCACGGGGCCGAAAATTTCGAGGCCCTGCGCGCGCAGGGTTGAGCCTGTCGACACGACGTCGGCCACGGCATCCGCAACACCAAGTCGGATCGCAGATTCAACGGCACCGTCGAGGCTGACGAGCTCTGCCGTGACGCCATTGCGTTCGAGGAAGGCACCGACGAGCCCGGCGTAGCTCGTGGCAACGCGAACACCGTTGAGATCGGAAAGTTCAGTGAAGCGGCCAGGCTCCCCGGCGAAACGGAACGTGGAATCGCCAAAGTTGAGGCTGGCGATCTCTGTCGCGGTGGATCCGGAATCCAGCAGGAGGTCTCGGCCGGTGATTCCTACGTCGAGCGCTCCCGAGCCCACGTAAGTCGCGATGTCGCGAGGGCGAAGATAGAAAAACTCGACGCCGTTGCGGTCGTCACGCACATTCAACGCGCGTGGATCGCGACGGCCCGTGTAGCCCGCTTCGTACAGCATTTCGGAAGCGGTCTCACTCAGTGAACCCTTGTTGGGCACTGCAACTCTTAACATGTCAGCTCTCAGTCAGTTGGTGCGAAAAGTGGTCGTAGGGACATCAGAGATGTCGCCACACGTCCTCGGGGCTGAGCCCTTTAGCAACCATCAGAACCTGAAGGTGATAAATGAGTTGGGAGATTTCGTCTGCGGTTTCTTCATCCGACTGGTACTCGGCTGCCATCCATACTTCGGCAGCCTCTTCCACAATCTTCTTGCCGATCGAATGCACTCCGGCATCCAATAGGGCAACCGAACCGGAGTCGGCCGGGCGTTCTACCGCTTTGCGGCTGAGTTCAGCAAAAAGTGCGTCGAAGTCTTTCACACGTCAAGGGTACCGCCCCGGAGGGCGGTCCCTTGCCGCATGACTCGAACGTGGGGTTACTAGTTCGTGCCGAGCAGGTCGATCACGAAGGTCAACGTGCGGCCGGAGAGCTGATGCCCTCCGCCTGCGGGACCGTAAGCGAGGTGCGGCGGGCAGATGAGCTGGCGACGGCCGCCCACCTTCATGCCGGGGATTCCTTCTTGCCAACCACTGATGAGCGCCATCAGCGGGAAGTTGATGGACTCGCCGCGGCTCCACGAGGAGTCGAACTCTTCGAGAGTCTCAAAGTCGACGCCCAAGTAGTGCACGTCAACGGTGGAACCAGCAGTTGCCTCGGCGCCGGTTCCCTCTTCAATGTCAATAATGACGAGTTCGGTGGGGGCATCGCCCGCATAGAACTCGACCTCTGGCTTAGTTTTTCCTGAATCGGTCATATGACCAGTCAACCAGAAACAAAACTAAAACCGGCGCTAGTGGATGCCGCGTGAGCCCATGTTCGCTCTCGGCGGCGTGGTCACGCGGCGGCGATGATCAGTGCTGGTGCGCGCTCGCGCGCTCACGAAGTTCTGAGACACGCAACGAGGGATCGTCTCCGCGATACACCGAGGAGCCCGCGACAAAGGTGTCGGCACCCGCAGCTGCGGCAATCTCAATCGTGCGCTCATCGACACCGCCATCAACTTCGAGCCACACGTCGAGACCGCGCTTGTCGACCAGCTCCCGCAGCTGTCGCAGCTTCGGCATTGTCTCTTCCATAAAGCTTTGGCCGCCAAAACCCGGTTCGACCGTCATCACGAGAACCTGGTCGAATTCCTCGAGCAACTCGAGGTACGGCTCGATGGCGGTGCCCGGCTTGACCGCGATGCCCGCTCGCGCACCCTTCGCCCGCAGCGTGCGGGCGAGGGCCACCGCATCCGCTGCCGCCTCGGCGTGGAAAGTAACACCATAGGCACCGAGATCGGCGTAGTCGGGGGCCCAGCGGTCGGGATCGGTGATCATCAGGTGCACATCGAGCGGAATCGACGAGACCTGTTGAATACGCTCTGTCATTTGGAGACCGAACGTGAGGTTGGGCACGAAATGGTTGTCCATGATGTCGACGTGGACGAAATCCGCATTCGAAATCTTCGCGATATCCCGCTCAAGGTTAACGAAATCGGCGGCGAGAATACTGGGGCTAATGCGCACTGACATACCGAGAGCCTATCTAGGAGTCTGCTTTGACAAGGAGTTGGATGAACATGGCGTCTGTTCCGTGACGGTGTGGCCACAGCTGAACATGAGTTGCCTCCGGCAGGTCGAGTTCTGCTTTCGAGAAACTCTGAACCACGGAGGGCGTATCCATCTTGGTGATGCCCTCAGCCTTGCGCAGCACAGAACCGACAATCGCCTTTGTCTCGGCGGCATGAGGCGAGCAGGTCACATACGCCAACACTCCGCCCGGCTTGAGTGCCTTCAATGCTGATTGCAGCAACGCCGTCTGAATCGCGCCCAGCTGAGCGACATCGCCGGGTTGTTTGCGCCAGCGAGCTTCAGGGCGACGGCGTAGCGCACCGAGGCCGGTGCACGGCGCATCGAGAAGGATGCGATCAAACTGCTCGGGATGCTCCTCGCCGATATCGATGCCGTCTTTCTCCCAGACCACAGGCGGAGCGTCGAAGACCGCGAGGGCGTTGCGAACGAGCTTGGCGCGGGCCGGAATCAGTTCGTTGGCGGTGAGCACGGCACCACCCTTCAGAGCTTCCGCGGCCAACAGAGCGGCTTTGCCACCCGGTCCGGCACACATATCGAGCCACGACTCCCCGGCCACGATGGGCCGAGCGCGGCTGAGCGCGAGTGCCGCAATCTGGGAGCCTTCGTCTTGCACACGAGCGCGCCCTGCGGCGATAGCCGAGTTCTTCGACGGGTCTCCTTCACGCAAAGTTCCGCCAACGGGCGAATATTCTGCCGGCGTGATGTCGATGTCGGCGACCTCCGAGAATCCAGGAAGCGCCGCGACCGATACCCGGGCCGGAACATTGTCTGCTGCGAGCAAACCTTCGAGCTCAGCTTCGCGACCCTCAGCGACCAATACCTGCCGGAAAGCCCGGGTCACCCACAACGGATGGGAATACGCCACCGCAAGGGCTTGCTCCCCCGAGCTTGCAGCACCAATCACTCGCTCGCGCCACGTATCAGCATCGTGCTTCGTGATCGCACGCAGCACCGCGTTGACAAACCCGACCGCGGAACGCGATCCGATCGTCTTAGCGAGCCGCACCGACTCATCCACTGCCGCGTGCGAGGGAACGCGCATCGACAGCAACTGGTGCGTGGCGAGGCGCAACACGTCGAGCACAGGCGGGTCGATCTTGGACACGTCGCGGCCGGCCGCCTGAGCGATCACCGCGTCGTAATAGCCCTGCATGCGCAGCGTGCCGTAGGTCAGTTCGGTGGCAAGGCCGGCATCCGCGCTCGAGAGTTTCGCGCGCTCCAGGTGCACGGGAAGAAGAAGGTTCGCGTACGCATCCGACTCGCGCACCGCCATGATGACGTCGAGCGCGACCCGACGGGCTGACTGTGCGTAGCTCACGAAGCCACCACCTCTGATTCTGAGTTAAGGCCGCGCCACCAGGCTGCGGCATCCATTGCTTTGCGTCCCTCGGGATGGACCCGGAGAAGTTCAAGGGGTTCGGTTGCGGTACCGACCAGCACCTTCTTGCCGACGAAATCGAAGTGCCCCGGCGCGAGCGTCGGGACGTCGCGAGCGATCGCGGCCTCGAGAACCTTGAGTCGTGCTCCGTCGATTGTCGTCGAGGCACCGGGTTCTGGCGTCACGCCACGAATGCGGTTGTGCACTGTCTGAGCGGACTCTGTCCAGTCAATGCGGCCGTCTTCGAGCGACAGCTTGGGCGCGAGAGTCACATCGCCGGTTTGCGGAACTGCGGTGGCAGTGCCTGCGCCGATGGAGTCGACCACGCGGCTGAGCAGCTCAGCGCCCGAGAAGGACAACTGTTGCAGGAGCGACCCTGCTGTTTGCTGGGCGCCAATCGGTTCAGTCATCGTCGCGAAAACGTCGCCAGCATCAAGCTGTTCGACGAGTTGAAAGACCGCTGCGCCTGAGACGGTGTCGCCCGCCATGATCGCGCGCTGCACCGGGGCGGCTCCGCGCCACTGAGGCAGGAGAGAGAAATGGAGGTTGATCCACCCGAGCCGCGGAATCGTGAGAACTGAGGCCGGAACAAGCCCGCCATAGGCCACAATGACGCCCAGATCAACGGTGAGGTCAGTAATCGCGGATGCTGCAGCGGCGTCGAGCCGATTGGCGCGAATCACGCTGATCCCCGCTTCTTCAGCGCGCGCGGCCACCGGCGTCGATGTCATGACGCGTCGACGGCCCTGCGGCGAGTCGGTGCGGGTGAGGACGCCAGCTACCTCGTGCTCGGAGTTCAAGAGCGCGTCGAGACTGGGAACAGCAACCTCGGGGCTACCGGCAAAAAGAAGTCGCAACGAAGTCATCCCCCAATTGTCTCGCGAAATGGCCCGAACGGGTGCACGCTGGGGCTACAGGTCAACAAACGGCTCCAGATCGTCGAGATGAACGCGTAGCCCTGGCGCCGGCTGGCTGGAGCGTGGAGCCCCCGGTTTGCGGCTGCTGCGGGAGACTGTCGTGGCCGCCACCACGAGTGCTTTGAGTTGCTCAGCGACGGCTGCTCCGTCTTTGTAGTCGAAACGGATGATGGTGCGAACCAGCCCTTCGGGCAGATCGACGGGGCCGAGCACATCGAGCGGAGCGACCGGCAGCTGGCTAATCGCATCCGAAACGAGCGGAATTTTTCCCGTGAGAGTCGCGACCCGCACTGCCGGCGGAAACCGCAACTCACGGCGATCGGCGAGTTCCGCTTGCGCGAAATCTTCTTGGCGCCACGTGACAAGTGCCGTCGCGAGTGAACCGCCGACCCCGACCACGACGGAGGGGACGCCGTCAGCGCCGAGAGCAATCGCATTTGACCACGCGCGCAGACAGTCCTCGGCGACGCGCAGACTCTCTCGCGCCAACATTCCGGCACCGTCAAGCAGGATGACGGCGCGGTAGCCGCCCTCCGCGATCGGCTCTGCACCGCGAGTGGCAATGATGAGCGAAGGTTCGTTCGCCACCGTGAGGATTTGATGCTCGCCGTCGGCGACGATCACTCGATAGCCAGGAAAGGCGCGCCCCAGTTCGTCCGCGGTACGGCCGGTGCCCGACCCCACCATGCGCAGTCGGGTGCCGTCACATTCGCGACAGCGCCACTTGACGGCAAGCGCGCCACACCAGACACAGCTGGGAGTGGCGGAGGCAGAGTGTTGCGCAAGCGGCCCGGCGCACGTGGTGCAGCGGGCAGTCTGCGAGCACTCGGCGCAGGCCAAGCGGGGTGCGTAGCCGGGGCGCGCCACCTGCACGAGCACGGGACCTTCGTCGAGCCCGGCGCGCGCCGCCTTCCACGCTGATGAGGGAATACGAGCAAGGGCTGCGAGGCGGTCCTGGCTCTCCTGGTTTGCGGTGGGAATCACCTTTGGCGGTCGGATGCCGCCGGGGCTGATGGCCGCTAACCACCCGACTTCAACGAGTCGTTGCACTTCGGTGCTGCGCGAATGGCTCATGAACACCAGCGAGCACTGTTGTTGCTCTTGGCGGAGCAGCGCGGCATCCCGCGTATGGATGTAGGGCGTGAGGTTCTCGCTGTAGAGCGGATCCCCGTCATCCCACACCACGATCAGCCCGAGGTTAGACGCGGGTGCATACACCGCGGAACGATTGCCGATGATGACGAACGGGGTGTCTTCGTGGGTGCGCAGAAAGTTGCCGTAGCGCTTCTGAACGCTCTGGCGAGCATCCAATCTCAACACGCGCTCAGCGGGCAGCAGAGCCGCGACGGCTGCCTCAAGTTGTTCCTGATCACGAAAGTCGGGGGTCGCCAGAATCGCAGTCGTGCCGCCAGCAAGAGCCTGCGAGGCGAGTTCGGCCATCGTGACAGCCCAACGGCCAACCCACACGCCGGGAGCGACCTCCGCTACGCCGGTCGGTGCGGCCAGCGCGGCCCGCTTGTGCTCGGCGATAAGAGTGCCGATGGCACCCGCGTCGAAGTACGACACTGCACGTGCTTCAGGGAGCGGTTCGTACGTCACCGTCGTGGGGTCGAGAAGTGACTTCTCCGCCCGAGCATGACGTTTCGGGATGCCCAACCGCAGCACATCAGCTGCGTTGCCCGCCGCTCGATCCGCCGCCGTGCGCGCTAGTGTCCACACCTCGGGAGACAACACGGGGAACGGGGAGATTACTGCTTCAAGCTCGCTGAGTTTGCCGGCGTAGGCGACGGTGTCGGTGAGCTCGACGATCCAGCCCTCCACAAGCCGGCCGAGCGTGCGCAGCGGCACCTTGACGCGAACGCCAGCGCGCGCCTCGGCACGAAACTTCTCGGGAACCGCGTAGTCAAAGAGTCTGTCGAGTTGGGGCAGCGGCGAATCAATGAGCACCCGAGCGATGGATGCTTCACTCATCTCTACAGCCCGGCGGCCCCGCGAAGAGCCTCAACGCGGTCAAGGCGCTCCCAGGTGAACTCAGGAAGCTCACGACCGAAGTGACCGTAGGTTGCAGTCTTCGCGTAAATGGGACGCAAGAGATCGAGATCGCGGATGATCGCGCCCGGGCGCAGATCGAAGACCTCATGGATCGCGCCCAGAATGGCCTCGTCCGACACATGGCCGGTGCCGAAGGTTTCGACGTACAGGCTGACGGGTGCTGCCCGGCCAATCGCATACGCGATCTGCACTTCGAGACGATCAGCAAGACCTGCGGCAACCGCATTCTTCGCCACCCAGCGCATGGCATAGGTTGCCGAGCGGTCTACCTTCGAGGGGTCTTTACCGCTGAATGCTCCCCCACCGTGACGGGATGCCCCACCGTAGGTGTCCACAATGACTTTACGACCGGTGACACCGGCGTCGCCCTGAGGGCCGCCAATCTCAAAACGGCCACTGGGATTAACGATTGATTGCAGATTCGACAGGTCGAGGCCCGAGCTTTCCGCAATCGGTCGCACGACGAGTTCTTCGATCTCACGGCGCAACTGAGCGGTTGACACCGAGGGCGAATGCTGCGTCGATAACACGACGGTTTCAATGCTGCGCGGCACCGATCCCTCGTAGCCCACGGTGACCTGAGTCTTTCCGTCGGGACGCAGGTAGTCGACAAGCCCCTCTTTGCGCACAGCCGCGAGACGCTCGGCCATGCGGTGAGCGAACCAGACAGGGGCGGGCATGAGCTGCGGAGTCTCATTAGTGGCGTACCCGAACATGACGCCCTGGTCGCCAGCGCCCAAGACATCCAGCGAGTCTGTTGAATTGCCTTCACGCGCTTCGAGCGCACGGTCAACACCCTGAGCGATGTCGGGTGACTGTGCACCAATAGAGACGGACACACCGCACGAACGACCGTCAAAGCCAACATCAGACGAGTTGTAACCGATGGAGGAAATGCGATCACGCACAATCGCGGGGATGTCGGCGTAGCCGGTTGTCGTCACTTCACCGGCGACATGCACGAGCCCCGTTGTCACGAGAGTCTCAACAGCGACCCGAGCATTCGGGTCTTCCTCGAGCAAAGCGTCAAGAATGCTGTCACTGATCTGATCGCAGATCTTGTCGGGGTGTCCCTCGGTAACAGACTCTGAGGTGAAGGTGCGCAGGGGCGAAGTCATAAGCCGTCTCCGGTAGTGATGAATGGATGTCAGCGGGCTGCGAACACAAGATCCAGAATGCGGTGAGCCACCGACAACTTGCTTCCGCTTGCCTCACCCACTCTATCGCCGACCTTATCGATGACGATCACGGTGTTACGGTCTGAGGCAAAACCTTCAGTCCACCCGACGCGGTTGATGACCAAGAAGTCACAGCCCTTACGGGCGATCTTTGCGCGGCCCAACTCAAGCAGCGCAGCGTCTTGAGGCTCAGTCTCCGCAGCGAAGCCCACGACGATTTGGCTCTCGGGGCTCTCTGCCGCGAGACCACGCAAAATGTCGGGGTTCTCTTCAAGACGCAACTCGAGGGTGCTCGAATCGCTGCGTTTCTTGATCTTCGATTGAGCAGTCTCGGCTGGGCGGTAGTCAGCAACCGCCGCCGCCATAACGATGGCATCGGCCGACTCCGCTGCAGCCTGCACCGCTGATTGCAACTCCAGGGTCGTAGACACCTGGATGCAGCGAACCCCGGCAGGAAGCGGAACCTCAAGATTGGCGGCGATGAGGGTGACATCAGCGCCGCGCGCCGCGGCTGCCGTTGCCAGAGCGACGCCCTGTTTGCCGCTCGAACGATTACCGATGAAGCGCACAGGATCGAGGGGTTCCCGAGTGCCACCCGCCGTGACCAGCACCGAGCGACCGACGAGGTCGCGCGAGGAGACCACGGTTTCGAGGACCGCGGCGACGATGTCGCTGGGCTCAGACATCCGACCGGGCCCGCTATCGGAACCAGTCAGCTGGCCAGACTCTGGACCAACAATGCGGATGCCACGCGAACGTAGCGTCTCGATGTTGGCGACGGTCGCCGGGTTCTGCCACATCTCGGTGTGCATCGCCGGCGCCACAATGACGGGCGCACGGGTCGCGAGGATGGTGTTGCCGAGGAAGTCACTCGCTTGACCGGTCGCGATCTTAGCGATCGTATTCGCGGTAGCGGGAGCGACGACGATGACATCTGCGGCTTGGCCGACAGAGACATGCCGTACTTCGTCCACACCCTCATAGAGGTCGGTGTGAACCGGATTTCGGCTGATGGCCTCAAGGGTGGGAAGACCCACGAATTTGAGAGCGTTGCTCGTGGCCACGACATGAACGTCGTGGCCCGCGAGCACCAGCTCACGCACAACGGACACCGCCTTATAGGCAGCTATTCCGCCGGATATACCGACGACAATGTTGAGCGCGGCCACCGAAAGGTTCTATTCGTTGCTGAGGCGCTTGAGCTCGAGCTTGTTTTCGTTGATCTCGTGGAGAGCAACGGACAGCGGCTTGTCGTCGATCGTGGAATCTACGAGCGGTCCGACGTTGTCGAAGAGGCTGCCCTCGTGGAGGTCAGCGTAGTAGTCGTTGATCTGGCGAGCGCGCTTCGAAGCGAAGATAACGAGCTGGTACTTGGAGTCAACCTTCGACAGTAGTTCGTCGATGGGGGGATCAATGATGCCCGAGTTCTTGTCAGCCATGAGGGTGCTCCTTGGAGTGGGAAGTGGTCGCGCCAGCGGGCGCATCCATCAATTCTACGACTTCTTGAGCCGCTTGGCTTACTTCTGTGTTCACGACTCTCACATCGAACTCTTCTTGGGCCGCCATTTCGACCTTGGCGGTCTCCAAACGACGGCTCTGTTCTGCGGCATCCTCGGTGCCGCGACCGATCAAGCGGCGCACCAATTCTTCCCAGGTTGGCGGCAGAAGAAAGACCAAAAGTGCCTCGGGCATAACCTTGCGCACCGAGCGTGCACCCTGCAGATCAATCTCCAACATCACGCGCTTTCCCTCAGAGAGTGCGATATCGATCGGAGGTCGTGGAGTGCCGTAACGATAGGAATTATGGACTACCGCCCACTCCAGCAATTCATTATTCGCGATCATAGAATCGAACTCGTCGTCGGTCACGAAATAGTAGTGAACACCGTTCACCTCGCCCGGACGGGGCTTACGAGTAGTCGCTGACACGCTCAGCAGCACATCGGGGTGGTTGTCGCGGATAAAACTGGAGACGGTACCTTTGCCGACAGCGGTCGGACCAGCCAAGACAACGAGTCGTGTTGGCTCAGGCCCCTGACGCTCTGACAAGTAATTTGTGAGGCGTTCACGCTGTTTCGGACCGAGGCCGCCGACCCGTTTGCGATCGGCGATAGCCAGATCGGCCATGATCGATTCGACCCGGGTTGGCCCGAGAGAGGGAACGCTCATGAGTAGTTCGCGCACGAGCAGTCGAGCTTCTGCGCTGTCGGGCTGAGCCCATGCTGTGCGAGCGACGCTGAGGGCGGTTCGAGCGCGCTCAGCAACTTCACGTTTGACAGAAGCCCGGGCGCGTCGCGCGGCAATTGCCGCGCGAGATGCCGCTGCACGGTCAACGGCGGGTGGCTCCGGGCGAGGTCCCATTAGCGAACCTGCTCACGAAGTTGCGAGCGCAGCGATCGAAGCTCTGCCGGAATCTGGCTGGCACCCTCTTGCAGCACACTGCGGGAAACGGTCACGATCGTATTCGCGACGGCATCACCGTACAGTTCGCGGGCCTGCTCGACCTGCGCCCCTTGAGCGCCGAACCCTGGAGCAAGAATGGGCAAGTCAACCAGTTCACCGTTGCGGATGCCGTAGTCGGCAACCTCAACCGTCGCACCGATTACGACACCAAACGATCCAAGCCCGCTTTCAGTATTGAGGGCCGCCACATCGCGCACGACACTAGCGGCGACAGTCGCGCCCGCGTGTTCACCTTCAGCGATTCGCGCCGATTGGATGCTGTGCGCCGAAGCGTTAGAGGTTGCCGCCAGCACGAAGATTCCTTTGCCCGCTGAGCGAGCAAGTTCGAATGGCCCAGACAGCTCCGACACTCCTTGATAGGCCACGGCAGTCATTGCGTCGGCCTCCAGGGGTGAGCCCGGCGTCAGCCAGGCTTGCCCATAAGCATCGACGGACGACGACAGGTCGCCACGCTTCACATCGGCAATCACGAGTAAACCGGCGGAGCGCGCCAGGGCGAAAGACTCCTCGAGAATCGCGTAACCCGCAGACCCGAAGCGTTCGAAGAAAGCGACTTGGGGCTTGATCATTCCCACGTTGCCGGCGGCAGCATCCACCGCACGGAGGGCGAATTCGCGCACGCCGTGGGCGTCATTGGAGAGGCCCCAGCTTTCGAGAAGGAACGGATGCGGGTCCACTCCCATGCACACTCCCCCGAACTCTTCGAAGGTCTGCGCAAGCCGTGAGGAGAAACTAGGCATTGTTGGCTACCTTCTCGAGCTCGGCGGCGCGATCCAAGGCGTAGTCCTGAAGCGAACGCACATCAAAGCCGTCGCGAATAGCTTCAAACGACGCGACAGCGGCCGCAAGCTGGGCCATGGTCGTGAAGATCGGCTTGTCGGCGGCGACTGTCGCGGTGCGGATCTCGTAGCCATCGGCACGCGCACTGCGTCCGCTTGGCGTGTTGATCACGACATCCACCTTGCCGTCGTTGATCATTTCAACGATCGACGGTTCAGCAGCATTTGCTTCCTGGCCCATGAAGTACTTGCGCACGACCTGAGCCTCAATGCCGTTGCGCGCGAGAATCTCGGCGGTGCCTTCGGTGGCGAGAATCGTGAAGCCCAGCTGGCTAAGGCGCAGAACCGGCAGGATGACGGCACGCTTATCGCGGTCAGCAACCGACACGAATACCGACCCGCTATCGGGCAGCCCGCCGTACGCAGCCTCTTGGCTCTTGGCGAATGCCTTGGGGAAGTTCGAGTCGATACCCATAACCTCACCGGTGGAACGCATCTCCGGGCCGAGAACCGAGTCAACGACTTGGCCCTCAACGGTGCGGAAGCGTCGGAACGGAAGTACCGCTTCTTTCACCGAGACCGGCGACGTCGACGGTACTTGCGAGCCGTCAAGAATCGGCAGCAGTCCGCTGTCGACGAGTTGGCGGATGCTTGAACCGGCCATGACGAGAGCCGCAGCCTTCGCGAGCGGAATCCCAAGTGCCTTCGATACGAACGGAACCGTGCGGCTGGCACGCGGGTTGGCTTCGAGCACGTAGAGGATGCCCTGACCGATCGCGAACTGCACGTTCAGCAAGCCGCGCACGCCGACGCCTTCCGCGATAGCGAGGGTTGCTTCCCGCACGCGCTTGAGCACGTCGCGGCCAAGAGTGACCGAAGGAAGGGTGCAGGCAGAGTCGCCGGAGTGAATGCCGGCTTCTTCGATGTGTTCCATGATGCCGCCGACGTAGAGCTCAGTGCCGTCGTAAATCGCGTCGATATCGATCTCAATCGCGTCATCGAGGAACCGATCGACGAGCAACGGTGAGCTCGGCGAAATGATGACGACATCGCGAACCCGTTCGAAGTAGTCAGCGAGAGCCTCGGAGTCATAGATGATCTCCATGCCACGCCCACCAAGAACGTGCGAGGGACGAACGAGAACCGGGAACCCAATGTGTTCGGCGATTTCAATCGCTTCGGTCTGGTTCGTGGCAGTGCCGTTCTTGGGTGCGAGCAGCCCGGCGTTGTCGAGAATCTTGGAGAACAAACCACGTTCCTCGGCAAGGTCGATCGCCTCGGGCGTTGTTCCCAAAATCGGGATGCCGGCATCCTTGAGACCCTGAGCAAGACCAAGTGCCGTCTGGCCACCAAGCTGCACGATCACTCCGAGGAGTTCGCCACTCTGGCTTTCCGCGTGGACGATCTCGAGCACGTCTTCGAGCGTGAGCGGCTCAAAGTAGAGACGGTCACTCGTGTCGTAGTCAGTCGAGACCGTCTCGGGGTTGCAGTTGATCATGATGGTCTCGTAGCCCGCATCAGAGAGGGCGAACGAGGCATGAACACACGAGTAGTCAAACTCAATTCCCTGACCGATACGGTTCGGGCCGGAACCAAGAATGATGACCTTCGTCTTATCGCTCGGGGCAACTTCAGTCTCGGAGTCGTAGCTTGAGTAGTGGTACGGGGTGAGAGCCGGGAACTCTCCGGCACACGTGTCGACCGTCTTGAAGACGGGGCGCACATCGAGTCCCCAACGCAGGTCGCGAACCTCTGCCTCAGTGGTCCCCCGAAGCTCAGCGATTTGCGCGTCACTGAAACCGTGGTTCTTGGCGTGCGTGAGCAATGCGGCTGACAGCTCTGCGGCATCCGCAATGTCAACCGCAACTTCGTTGATGAGAGCGATCTGATCGACAAACCACGGATCAATCTTGGTGGCCTCGAAGACCTCTTCGGTCGTGGCGCCAGCGCGCATCGCCTGCTGCACCGTGACGATACGACCATCGGTCGCAATGGACGACAGAGCCAATAGTTCAGCCTTGTCGCCGACTTCGCCCTTCCAGTGGAAGCTCGAATCGCGCTTTTCGAGTGAACGAAGAGCCTTTTGCAAAGCGGTCGAATAGTTGCGACCGATTGCCATGGCCTCACCGACCGATTTCATCGTGGTCGTGAGGCGGGTGTCTGCCGCCGGGAACTTCTCAAACGCGAACCGCGGAACCTTGACCACGACGTAGTCGAGGGTCGGTTCAAAGCTCGCCGGGGTGACCTTCGTGATGTCATTGGGGATCTCATCGAGACGGTAGCCGATGGCGAGCTTGGCTGCGATCTTGGCGATCGGGAAGCCCGTTGCCTTCGACGCCAGAGCACTCGACCGCGAAACGCGGGGGTTCATCTCGATGACGATCACTCGCCCGGTAGCGGGATCGATAGCGAACTGAACGTTGCAGCCGCCGGTGTCGACGCCAACCGCGCGGATGATGTCGATGCCGATATTGCGAAGGTTCTGGTACTCGCGGTCGGTCAGCGTGAGCGCCGGAGCCACCGTGATCGAGTCGCCGGTGTGAACACCGACCGGGTCAACATTCTCGATCGAACACACGACAACGGTGTTGTCTGACGTGTCGCGCATGAGCTCGAGCTCGTACTCTTTCCAGCCCAGGATGCTCTCTTCGAGCAGCACCTCGGTCGTGGGGCTCTGGTGCAAGCCGTCGGTGACCATCCGGATCAGTTCCTCACGTGAATACGCGAAGCCCGAGCCGAGGCCGCCCATCGTGAAGGAGGGGCGGATCACGAGTGGGTATCCGAGATCCTCGGCGAACTCAACCGCCTCAGGAACCGTATGCGCGATGTAGGACTTCGCGACCTCGGCCCCACAATCGATCACGAGCTGCTTGAAGATCTGGCGGTCTTCACCACGGTTAATCGCTTCGAGGTTCGCGCCGATCAGTTCGACGTTGTACTTCTCGAGGATGCCGTGAGCGTCGAGCTCGATCGCTGCGTTGAGAGCGGTCTGGCCACCCAATGTCGGCAGCAGCGCATCCGGACGCTCCTTGGCAATGATCGACTCGATGACTTCCCACGTGATCGGTTCGATGTAGGTTGCATCGGCGAAATCGGGGTCAGTCATGATTGTGGCCGGGTTCGAGTTCACCAGGATTACTCGGATGCCCTCCTCACGCAGCACGCGGCAGGCTTGCGTTCCGGAGTAGTCGAACTCTGCGGCCTGACCGATAACGATCGGGCCGGAGCCGATGACCAGTACCGAGGAAATATCTTCTCTCTTGGGCATTACTTACTGTCCTTTGCGTTCTCGAGGACAAGGTCGCGGAACCTGTCGAAAAGGTAATTGGCGTCGTGGGGGCCTGAGGCCGCCTCGGGGTGGTACTGCACAGAAAATGCGGGGATATCGAGGGCTCGAAGTCCTTCAACAACGTTGTCGTTGAGGTTGACGTGACTGACCTCGACGCGGCCAAAACCTGCCGGTGATTGGCTGATCTCGCCGACCGGAGCATCAACAGCAAAGCCGTGGTTGTGGGCGGTGATCTCGGTGCGCTGCGTCTGCACATCGATGACGGGCTGGTTGATTCCGCGGTGGCCAAACGGCAGCTTGTAGGTGCCGTAGCCGAGTGCGCGACCGAGAAGCTGGTTGCCGAAACAGATACCGAAGAAAGGAAGCCCTTTCTTGAGCACCTCTGTGAGGAGTGCAACGTGAGCGTCGGATGCCGACGGGTCGCCTGGTCCGTTCGAATAGAAGACGGCGACCGGCTCGATCGACAGCAGCTCGTCGAAAGTAACGGTCTGGGGCAGCACATGAACGTCGAAGCCTCGCTCGGCGAGGTAGTTGAGCGTTGACGTCTTCACTCCGAGGTCAAGAACAGCCAAGCGGCCGATGCTCTCCCCCACTGCGGCAACAACGTAGGCCTCAGATGTCGACACTTCAGACGACAGGCTTTGGCCGCTCATCTGTGCTGCGGCGGTGACCGCGGCAAGTTGCTCGGCGTCGCTGAGTTCAGCATCCGCGCCGGAGAAGATTCCTCCGCGCATGGAGCCGGAGTCGCGCAAGCGACGGGTGATCGCGCGGGTATCGACGCCGCTGATGCCGACGATGTTCTGGGTGACGAGGTCGTCATCCAGCGATCCATCGGCACGGTAGTTCGACACCACGCGACTCGCATCGCGCACGACGAAACCGGAGACCCAAATTCGTGAGGATTCAGGGTCTTCATCATTCACACCGGTGTTACCGATGTGCGGTGCCGTCATGACAACGATCTGGCCCGCATAGCTGGGGTCGGTGATCGTCTCTTGGTAGCCGGTCATGCCGGTGGCGAAGACTACTTCGCCGAGGCGTTGACCGCGTGCGCCGTAGGCCTGACCGAGATAGCGTGTGCCATCTTCAAGGACGAGCACTGCAGGTTCAAAAGTCACAGGGACTGCCTTTCATTGCCGACGACTGTATCGAGAGCGCGTTCACACGTCTCGGGGTCGTCCATTCGGAAATAACTATCGACTGCAGTGCCATCGAGCGTCCACTCGATCACCTGCAATCCGTTGTTTTCGACCACACGGTCGATGGTCCAGGTAGCGCGGGAAATGCCGCGCACTGTGTCACGAGCAAGCCAGAGATCGTCTGATCCCGCGCGCGAGACGACGATGCCTTCGGGATGCACTTCGAGCAAACAGTTCGCCCGGAAACCCAGGCCGTGCACGTTCACACGGTTGAGCTGATCGCCGGCAACCGTGGTCGATACGTACTTGCCGCTAAACCGCAGGTCAGTGTCGGCGAGGTCAGCCGGCGGTTCAACCGGGAGCCCGATGTGAGCCTGTCGTCGCTTTCGTGAATACCAGCCAGCAACCATGAGTGCCAGCAAGATAACCAGGATGCCGATCACGATGAGCAGTGAGACGTCTTTAGACATTCGCTGCCTCGCTTTCAGCCAGTCTGGCCTGCTGAGCGACCTCAGTCGCATCGACGACGTCGCCATCGCGAACGGTTTCGTAGCCGTTGTGGATGGTGGTCATCACTCGGCCAGGGAGTTCGCGGCCTAGGTAGGGCGAGTTCGTGCTCTTGCCCCGCAGGGATTCGGTCGAGAACGTTGACCGTGCGCTCGGGTCGAGCAGCACGAGATTCGCGGCCGAGCCGAGAGCGAACGGGGTCGCGTAGCCGTCGAGGCGACCGATCTCGGCCGGCTTCTGCGAAAGAACGCGCGCGACATCCGTCCAGTTCAACTGACCAGTATCGACGACAGCTTGCTGAACAACGTTGAGAGCGGATTCAAGACCGACCATGCCAAACGCGGCTTCTGCCCACGAGCACTCTTTTGCCTCTGGCGGGTGCGGCGCGTGGTCGGTAGCGACGATGTCAATGGTTCCGTCGGCGAGAGCGGCACGAAGCGCGTGAACGTCTTCGTCACGACGCAGAGGCGGGTTCACTTTGAAGCGAGCGTCGTAGCCGCGCACAAGTTCCTCAGTGAGAAGCAGGTGGTGAGGCGTCACTTCTGCCGTCACAGCAATTCCGCGAGCCTTAGCCCAGCGGATGACGTCAACCGAGCCAGCGGTCGACAGGTGACAGATATGGAGGCGTGCCCCCACGTGTTCGGCGAGGAGCACGTCGCGCGCGATGATCGACTCTTCTGCGACGGCAGGCCAGCCCGCAAGACCAAGCTCACTGGATACTGCGCCCTCGTTCATCTGCGCATCAACAGTGAGCGTCGGCTCCTGAGCATGCTGAGCGACAACACCGTCAAACGTCTTCACATATTCGAGCGCGCGACGCATGAGCAACGCGTTGTGAACGCACTTGCCATCATCGGAGAAAACGCGCACGCCGGCTCGCGAATTGGCCATGGCACCGATCTCCGAAAGCTTGACGCCGTCAAGCCCTTCGGTGACAGCGCCGATGGGGCGCACAGTCGCGTACCCGTGATCAATACCGAGCGACTGAACCTGCTCAACAACTCCAGCGGTGTCTTGAACCGGCATGGTGTTGGCCATAGCGAAGACGGCGGTGAAGCCACCCATCGCAGCAGCACGACTGCCCGAAAGCACCGTTTCGCTCTGCTCGAAGCCAGGTTCACGCAAGTGAGTGTGGAGATCAACAAGTCCGGGCAGAGCCTGCAGGCCTGAGGCATCAATCGTGCGATCAGCGGATGTCGCGTCGGTGAAAACGCCGCGCTCAATCGTGAAGTCGGCGCGCTCACCGTTGGGCAGCGTGGCGCTAACGATTCTGATACTCACGAGAGTCCTCTTCTCTGGATTAGTACGCAATCAGGGGCGGCAGGCATAAATCCCGCGCTCACCGCTCCACAGCTCCGGACAGCAAGTGATACAGCACCGACATTCTGACCGAGACGCCATTCGCCACTTGCTCGAGCACTGTCGATTGTGGCGAATCCGCGGCTCCAGCCGAGATTTCTAGGCCGCGGTTCATCGGCCCAGGGTGCATAACCATGCTACTTGTTGGCAGGGCCGCCATCCGTTCATCATTGAGACCCCATTGCCGTGAATACTCGCGTGCGTTAGGGAAGAATGCTGCTTTCATGCGCTCGGCCTGCACTCGCAACATCATGATGACGTCGGGGCCCTGGGCGATCGCGTGGTCAAGGTCATAAGAGACCTCAACAGGCCAACCGCTGATGTTCACGGGAAGAAGAGTCGCCGGGGCGACGAGCGTCACGTGAGCGCCAAGCGTTGTGAGCAACCACACGTTCGAGCGTGCCACTCGAGAGTGAACGATATCTCCCACGATCGTGACGGTCACGCCGTCCAAACCTTTGCCCCGAGCAGCAGCCCCGTGAAGACGACGACGAATCGTGAAAGCGTCGAGCAGAGCCTGAGTCGGATGCTCATGCGTGCCGTCACCGGCGTTCACAATTCCGGCATCGATCCAGCCAGCATCGGCCAAGGTCTTCGGAGCGCCGGATGCCCAGTGTCGAACGACGACCGCGTCGGCTCCCATGGCAGCGAGAGTCTGAGCGGTGTCCTTGAGGTTCTCCCCCTTGGAGACGCTCGATCCCTTGGCCGCAAAGTTGATGACATCGGCGCTCAGTCGCTTCGCCGCCGCTTCGAACGAGATGCGCGTGCGCGTTGAGTCTTCAAAAAAGAGGTTGATCACGGTCTTGCCGCGCAGCGTCGGAAGCTTCTTCACTTCGCGCTCGGAGACGGCTGCCATATCTTCGGCGACATCGAGAATCGCAATAGCTTCGTCGCGGGGCAGACCCTGGGTGCTGAGTAGGTGCCTCATCAGATCGTCACCTCATCCGATCCGTCGATCTCTTCAAGGCGCACGTTAATACGCTCCTCCATGGAGCTCGGCAGGTTTTTGCCCACAAAGTCGGCCCGGATCGGAAATTCCCGGTGGCCACGATCGACCAGAACCGCGAGCCGCACAGCGCGAGGGCGGCCGAGATCGCCCAGAGCATCGAGTGCCGCACGGATGGTGCGCCCGGAATACAACACATCGTCGACCAGCACGACGGTCTTGCCGTCAATGCCGCCCGCAGGAATGTCGGTCGGGCCAGTTGCTCGAGTGGGATTCTGAGCCAGATCATCGCGGTACATCGTGACATCGAGTACACCTGACGTCACGGACGTGGAGTCGACCGACTGGATGATCGCCGCAATCCGCTTAGCGAGGGTCACCCCACGCGTAGGAATACCGAGAATGACGAGATCGTCGGAACCGCGATTGGACTCAAGGATTTCATGGGAAATCCGAGTCAACGCTCGGGTGATATCAGCATGCTGCAAGACGGTGCGTACAGACATTCTGACCTCCTTCCCCGCCTCTCTGGACGGAATTTAAAGGAAATCTGTTTCACCGACTATACCGCGCTCGCGGCAGCGCTACGACCCCCAACGCTTCAGTAAGAACCGTTCGAGTAAACCAACCGCTCCATCGGTTCCCTTGCCCAGAATGCCGAGCAGGATGATCGTGAGAAACAGTCGATCTATTCGGCCATTTTGTTGCGAATCCACGAGCAAGAACCCCAGCCCGAGCGAGGCGCCAAGCAACTCCCCCGCGACCAAGAAGAGCCACGCTTGGGCTAGCGCAAGACGTAGCGATGAAATAACGGCGGGAACTACGGCGGGCAACTGCACGAGGCTCAGCAACGCCGGACCGGAGTAGCCGTAGCTACGTCCCAGCTCCACAAGATGAGCATCCACATGCCGAAGGGCCGGGGCGACGGTCGTGTAGACCGGAAAGAACGCTCCGATAGCGACGAGAGCCACCTTCGAGTCTTCGTTGAGACCGAGGTAGAGCCCAAGAAGCGGTACCCAGGCCAGAGACGGCACGGCCCGCAATGCGCCCAGAGTCGGTGCGAAGAGTTCGGATGCCCGCGCCGAGAGCCCGACAATCGAAGCAAGCGCCAGTCCGACGATGGCCCCAATTCCAAACCCCAGCAGCACGCGCTGCGTGGAGATCGCGATGTGTTGGTAGAGCACTCCGCGCTCGTAGAGATCGACTCCCGCGGCCCACACGCTGAGCGGCGTCGGCAGCCGGTAGCTCGGAATCAACCCCGATGTCGCGATCGCTTGCCAGAGAACGATCACGGCGATGGGAATCACTGCGCCGAGGATGGCGGCCCGCACCCAACGGCGTCGCGGCCGTGGTATCGCCGACGCGACGGGCACCGGGGCACCCGCCGCGTCGTCGACCAGAGGCCGCTCGAGCACCGGCGTTCCGCTATTCACTGACACGACTCGGGTCCGCAGCGTCGACATACGTTGTTTCGAAGAGTGAGGCGAGAGCGTCATCGATTTGCGACTGCTCCGCAACGGCACCTGAGTCAACGAAGATCGGGCCAATGACATTCAGAACGTCGAGCTGCTTCTGGCCGGGCGCGGGGTCGATCGCAAGATTCGTGCGCTCCAGCAGCACAGAGTTGGCAATGGGGAGATCGATGCCGGCGACATCCGCGAAGATCGCTGCAGCGTCATCCGGGCTATCGGCGGCCCACTGACGCGCCTTCTCATACGCATCAACGACGAGCTGCGCGAGGTCAGGTGATGTCTCGAGGAAGCTCTCTGTAGCGTTCAGGAAGCCATAGCTATTGAAATCAGGATTGTCGTAAACGATGCGCGAACCTGCGTTGACGACGGATGCGCTCATGAGTGGATCGAGCCCGGCCCACGCATCTACAGTTCCCGCTTCGAGCGCGGTCTTTCCATCGGCGTGCTGAAGCTGCGTGATCGTAACCTCGTCGAGGCCGATACCGGCCTCCGCAAGAGTCTGGAGCAGGAAGAAATAGGGGTCGGTTCCCGCATTGGCCGCAATGTTCTTGCCGCGAAGGTCGTCAGCCGACTGAATGTCCGAATCGGCGGCAACAACGATTGCCGACCAGTTGGGCTGCGAGTAGACATCAATCGTCTTGATTGGCGAACCATTGGCTCGCGCCAAAAGGGCAGCGGAACCAGCCGTTGACCCGACATCGAGTGAGCCGGAGCGGAGCGCATCGTTGGCTGCGGCGGAGCCTGATGACTGAATCCAGGTGACTTCAACGTCGTCGCCAAGCGTCTCTTCTAACCAGCCCTCTTCTTTGATGATGAGGCTGAGTGGGTTGTACGTTGCGAAGTCGACCGTGAGTTGGTCACTGCTCCATCCGGCGGCAGAGTCAGGGGCATCGGGCGAGAGCGACGAGCCTTCGCCTTCGACGCAGCCCGAGACGCCAAGAGCGAGAACAAGAACACCAGCGGCAACAGAAGCGATACGAGAACGGGGAGACATTGTTTCCTTCAGGGGAGAGAAATGAGAATGGATGGTGGAAAAGGTCAGCGGACGCTAGCGCGCCGCGAGGTGATGGGTGGGAACGCCGAGCCCTTCGAGCAACTCAGCCCGTAGTTCGGCAAGATCTCCGCTCCCCCGGTCGCGCGGGCGAACCCCCGGCACGACGACGGTGGAGCGGATGCTCGCCTGAGCGGCGTTCTCCTCGGCGTCAATTGCGCCAAGCAGAATCACGCGGTCGGCGAGATACAGGGCCTCATCGACATCGTGAGTGACGATGACGATCGTCGCGGGCTCTGCGGCGTGGAGATCAAGGAGCAGGTCCTGCATTGACAGGCGAGTCAGAGCGTCGAGAGCACCAAACGGCTCATCGAGCAGAAGTACGCCCGGACGACGAGCCAATGCCCGCGCCAACGACACACGCTGGGCCATACCACCGGAGATTTCCCGGGGACGAAGATGGGCCGACGAGGAAAGTTTCACCAGCGCAAGCAGTGCGGCAACCCGGTCCCGATCGTCGTGGGCGCGCTTACCGCGCGGGAGCCCCACCTCGACGTTGCGGGTGATGGAGCGCCACGGAAGAAGGCGAGGCTCCTGGAAGGCGATCGCGGAGCGAGCATCCAGCCCAGTGACGGGAGTGCCTCCGATAGCGATTGAGCCACCGGTAGGGCTATCCAAGCCACCGATGTGGCGTAGCAGCGTTGATTTACCGCAACCAGACGGGCCAATCAGCGCGACAATCTCTCCTGCTGCGATCTCGAGTGAGAGTTCGCTCAAGACCACGCGGTCGCCAAAGCGGCGCGAAAGGTCGTGAATGGAGACAGACAGCGCATCGGCAGCCGTGCTGTCGCGAAGGGAGGAAGAACTCATCCCTGAACGCTAGGGCCGCACGAAAGCGCTGGCCAGCGAGGTCGTAACGTAGCGTCACGCAAAGGCGTAACGCTACGTCACATAAGTCGAACTACTCGGTGCTGGCCGCGATGCGACCGAGCAAACCGTTGATGAATCCGGCGGAGTCTTCGGTGGAGTGCACTTTTGCTGATTCAACAGCCTCGGAGATCGCGACACCCGTCGGGACCTCGTCGTTGTACATGATTTCCCACAGACCAATGCGGAGCAGAGCACGGTCAACCGCAGGCATGCGGTTCAAAGGCCACCCCTGCGAATAAGTTTCGATGAGTTCATCGATCTCTTCACCGTGCTCGGTGATGCCCACGACGATGTCTTGGGCGTAAGCCCATGCTGTTGCACGGGCGGGTTCACTCATTGCGCGCGAAGATTCGGCCGCGAGAGCTGCGTTGATGCTCTCACCGCGGACATCCGCGCCGTACATGACGTCAAGCGCGCGCTTACGCGCCTTGCTGCGGGCCCCCATTTAGTCGTTCACGCGACCGAGGTAGCTGCCGTCACGAGTATCAACCTTGACGCGAGTGCCCTGTTCCACGAACAGCGGAACCTGAATCTGGTAACCGGTCTCCACGGTGGCGGGCTTGCTGCCACCGGTGGAACGGTCGCCCTGAAGGCCAGGCTCGGTGTACGTGATTTCGAGAACTACGGATGCCGGAAGCTCTACATAGAGCGGCTCACCGTTGTGCAGCGCGATAACGACATTCTGGTTTTCCAGCATGAAGTTCGCAGCATCGCCAACGGCAGTCTCGCTCAAGGTAATCTGGTCGTAGTCGCTCGTGTTCATGAACACGAAGTTCTCGAGATCCTTGTACAGGTACTGGAACTCGGAACGGTCAACTGTTTCGGTTTCGATCTTGGCGCCGGCGTTGAACGTGCGGTCTACGGTCTTACCCGAGCGAACGTTCTTCACCTTGGTGCGAACAAAAGCACCACCCTTGCCGGGTTTGACGTGTTGGAACTCAATAACGGTCCACAATCCACCGTCCATGTTGAGAACGACGCCGTTCCTGATGTCAGCGGTAGAGGCCATGCGTAAATCCGTTTCTGTTAACGAGCAAAAGCGCGATTGAGTCGACTAGCGACAAAAACCAACGTTCGAGTCTAACTGAGTCGTCGAGCAACCGCGTCGAGGGCAAGAATATAGGACTCAAAACCGAAGCCGGCGATCACTCCGGTGGCAACTCCCGAGATCACGCTGGTGTGACGGAACTCTTCGCGAGTGTGTGGGTTCGTGATGTGGACCTCAACCAGAGGCAGTCCAGCGCCTGACACTTGAGCTGCAGCATCCCGAAGCGCATACGAATAGTGAGTGAACGCCGCGGGGTTCATGATGACGGGAGCACCGGCATCCACAGCTTCATGAAGCCAGGAAATGAGTTCGGTCTCGCTGTCAGTCTGGCGAAAATCGAGAACAATGGATGCCGCGTTGGGCAACGTCAGCGCGTGAGCGTCAAGCTCGGCGCTCAAGTCGACGAGCGTTCCCCCGCCATAGACATCGGGTTCTCTGCTGCCGAGCCGACCGAGGTTGGGCCCGTTGAGCACGAATACTGTAGTCACCGCTCCACTCTAGCGAGGATGACCCGCTAGACCCCGACTTCTTGGTAGGCGGAGTAGAGCATGGCTTCGTCGGGACCATTGAGCATCGACGTATGACCAACGGAGTCGAGCACGACAAACCGAATCATGCCGGCGCGCGCCTTCTTGTCACGCTGCATCGTGGCGAGCAGCGTGTTCCAGCGGCCGAGCGGGTAGTCGATGGGAAGACTCAGCGACTGCAGGATGCTGCGGTGACGGTCCACCACGTCTGAACTCAACGAACCCGCAAGATGCGCAAGCTCGGCAGCGAACACCATTCCGACCGACACTGCGGCACCATGACGCCAGCGGTAGCGTTCGGCATGCTCGATTGCATGGCCAAGAGTGTGGCCGTAATTGAGCGTCTCGCGCAGGCCCTTCTCCATAAAGTCTTCGCCAACGACCCGGGCCTTGAGCCCGATCGAGAGCTCAACGACACGACGGAACGACTCCGAGTGCGGATCAGTCACAGCATCCACATCGGCTTCGATCAGGTCGAGGATCTCGGGCTCACCGATGAAGCCACACTTCACGATTTCCGCGAAGCCAGCCAAAACCTCATTGCGAGGAAGATCGTCAAGAACATCGAGGTCGGCAACAACCGCGCTCGGCGCGTAAAAAGCGCCCACGAGGTTCTTGCCCTCAGCGGTGTTGATACCCGTCTTACCACCGACGGCAGCATCAACCATTCCGGCGACGCTCGTCGGGCACTGAATAAGCTTCACGCCGCGCAACCACGTCGCCGCGACAAAGCCCGCGAGGTCGGTTGATGCCCCGCCGCCGAACCCGATGACGGCGTCCGTGCGCGTGAAATCGGTCTGGCCCATGATCTGCCAGCAGAATGCGGCAACTTCGATTCGCTTCGCATCTTCGGCATCCGGAACCTCGGCAAGAAGCACTTCGTACTTCTCCGAGAGCGAGTCGCGCAGCGCGTTTGCACGCGCGCCAAGCGTCGCCGGGTGGATGATGAGCACCTTCGCGACGCGGGTACCAAGCTGTTCCGCAAGTTTCGGCAACAAACCGTGGCCGACGAGAACGTCGTAAGGATTGGTCCCGGCGACCGGGATGATCGTGGTTTCAGTCATTGTTGTTGGGTTCCCAACCAGTCGGCGATCTCGCGCGCAACTTTTTCCATTGGCTTCAGTGAGGTATCGATCGTGAGCGACGAAAGCTCGTCGTAAATGGGGCGGCGAGCGTCAACGAGTTTCTCCCACTCGTCCGCGTTCTTTGCCAGAGGGCGCTTGCTGCCGGCGATTCGAAGCCGAGCCGCAGCTTTTGACATGGTCAGTTGGACAACACGGTGCGAAGCGAGGTCAGCCTGCGTGTCGAGATTAAGCACTGCTCCCCCGCCCAGGGTTACGACAGCAGGTTCAAGCAGCGCATTGGCGACCGCTTCACGCTCTCGTTCCCGAAAGTATTCTTCGCCGAACTCAGCGAAAAGCTCCGGAATCGGTCCGTGGGATGCCACTACTACTTTGTCGGTATCGATAAGCGGGGCATCCAGAATCTTCGCCAGCTTCTTGCCCGCGCGCGTCTTACCTGAGCCTGGTGCGCCGATGATGACGACGAGCGCACCGCTGTCATTCAGCACGCGAAGCCCGTGTGGTGTTGAGCGATTCTGGGATCGATGCGAGGTAGGAGTCGAGGTTGCGCTTGGTCTCACCAAGCGAGTCGCCCCCAAACTTCTCGAGTACTGAGTTAGCGAGCGTCAACGCGACCATCGCTTCAGCAACAACGCCGGCTGCTGGCACGGCGCACACGTCTGAACGTTGATGATGAGCAACGGCGGCTTCACCGGTCGCAACATCGACGGTGCGCAGAGCGCGAGGCACGGTGGAGATCGGCTTCATCGCTGCGCGCACTCGCAAAACGGTGCCGGTTGTCATGCCGCCTTCGATACCGCCAGCGCGGTCGCTCAATCGTGAGATGCCGTCCGTGTCTTGCACGAGTTCGTCATGAGCAACAGAACCGCGACGAACAGCGGTTTCGAAGCCATCGCCGACTTCGACACCCTTAATAGCTTGGATACCCATGAGCGCGGCAGAGAGCTGAGCGTCGAGTCGACGATCCCAATGTGTGTACGAACCGAGCCCGGGCGGAAGACCATAGGCGAGAACTTCGACTACTCCGCCAAGAGTGTCGCCGTCCTCGTGAGCCTGATCGACTTCGGCGACCATGCGCTCAGAGGTAGCGGGGTCGAAGCAGCGCAGCAGATCAGCATCGAGCGTCGCGACGTCGTCTGGCGCAGGGAGCGCGCTTCCCTCGGGCGAACGAACGGTGCCGATCGACAGGGTGTGACTGACCAAACGGATGCCGAGCCCGCCCAAGAAGGCACGAGCGATCGCTCCGAGCGCCACCCGAGCTGCAGTCTCGCGGGCGCTGGCCCGTTCGAGAACATTGCGGGACTCGGCGAAGTCGTATTTCTGCATGCCGACGAGGTCGGCGTGCCCCGGGCGAGGGCGCGTGAGAGCGGCACCGCGACCCTTCGGCAGGGTTTCGGGATCGACGGGAACGGGGCTCATTACATCCACCCAGCGAGGCCACTCAGTGTTGCCGATCCGCAGCGCAATGGGGCTTCCCATCGTTGCGCCAAAACGAATTCCGCCACTGAGGGTCAACTCGTCCTGCTCGAACTTCATGCGAGCACCCCGGCCGTAGCCGAGCGTGCGACGCACAAGATCCGCCTGAATCTGCTCAGGAGAAATGGGGACGCCCGACGGCATCCCCTCAAGGATCGCGACCAATTCTGGGCCGTGAGATTCACCGGCCGTTAACCATCGAAGCATGCGTCAATCCTCCCACATGAGCGGGTGACACTTTCGCGCCATCAGTTACGGATGGTTGTGCCCCTCGGGCTGCTCAATTGAAGCGCGCATCGCGTCGATTGCGTCTGCCTCATGAGGCAGTGGCACGTCGGAGGTACCGGCGGCAAAGATGCGCACTTGTGCGATCGCCTGATTAATCAAGAGATCATGCCCCGAGATTACGGTGCCGCCCGCTTCGAACCAGCTCGTTGCAATATCACTCGGCCACGGGTCGTAGGCGACATCAAAGAGCACAGAGGTGGTGCGCACAGCTTCGGCGAAACGGAGATCCATTGCGCCCCCCGGAACCGTCGTAATGATGACGTCGGGCGTCGTGGTCGCAGTGGCCGCTTCTTGCCATTGCCGCAGCGTGACGGTGGCGCCAAGAGACTCGCCGAGCTTCTTCAACGGCTCCGCCTTCGAAGGAGTGCGTGCAAAAATCTCGATACTCTGAGCGCCCATGCGAATGGATGCCACGAGAAGTGAGGCTGCAGTGGCCCCTGCTCCCAAAATCCACACGGAATCTAAGTTCGACAGGCCCGCGTCGAGAAAACTGCGCATCGCGCCTTCGACATCCGTGTTGTACCCGCGAAGGCGCCCTTCGCTCACTACGACAGTGTTCGCTCCGCCGACGAGCTCAACGAGCGGATCCGCCCAATCGAGCAAGGGCACTACGTCACGCTTGAGGGGCATCGTAAGAGAGAGACCTCGCCAACGCCGGTCGAGCGCGCCTAAGAACGCAGGAAGCGACTCCCCCGTCAGCTCAACGGCGTCATATTCCCAGTCGAACCCGAGCGTCTCATACGCCGCGCGATGAATCGTGGGGCTCAAGGAGTGCGTAATCGGCGACCCGAGTACCGCGAGCTTCGAACGATCGGATGCCTCGGCCGGCACCTCAGAATTCTCTAGCAATAGCTCCCATTTTCGTCACTCGCTGCGCACCAGTCGCGCAATTGCTGTGCCGCTGCTTCGTGGTCGTCGACGTTGGTCGTGAAGACTGTTTCGCCCGTGGCCAGGTTGATCGGCACGAAGAAGAGCCAGTCTCCCTCTGCAGGGTTCAGCGCCGCATCAATCGCCAGTTCGCCTGGCAGGCCGATGGGGCCGACCGGCAAGCCGGGGTTCGCGTACGTGTTGTAGGGGTTGCTCGCATCCGCACGTTCGGCATCCGTCGTCCACACCGTGTGTAGGTTGCCGGTGCCATAGGCGACGGTGGCATCAGACTGCAGCAACATGTCCTGGTCGAGCCGGTTGTAGAAGACGCGCGCGATCTTGTAGAAGTCGTCCGTGTTGGGCCCGGCTTCGCGTTGCACGAGCGCCGCCATCGTCAGAATGCGGTAGCGGTCTTCGACAGCAACGCCAGCGGCATCCAACTTCTCGTACATCGTGTTGACCATCAGGTCGAGCACGGCGTACGGATCCTGGTTGCCATCGAGTTCATACGTCGCGGGGAATAGATACCCCTCGAGACTCACCGCTTCCGACGGAAGCCCGAAGTGCTCAAGGTCTCCGGATGCCGCTTGCAGATCTGCCAAGGCAATACCGGTCGTTTCAGAAATGATCTCAAGCGCATTCGGCAGCGTGGTGCCCTCAGTGATGAGAAGCCTGTCCGTCACGATATTCTCGGGATCGAGCAGCGCATCGAGAGCTGATTGCGCGCTCATCTCCTTTTGGAGCGAGTAGTTTCCGGGAAAGAACGCTGGGTCGCTTTCTTGTGCCAAGAGGAGGTCATAGAACGCGTCAAAGCTCATCGTGACGCCGGCAACATTCAGGCTGCGAGCGATGTCCGAGCCGATATCGCCCGAATTAACTGTGACGATAACCTCTTCGCCGTTGCCCGAACCCTCAAAGTCATTGGGAATTTCCCAGCCCATCACTTCGCGAATTTTGTCTTCGTAGTTGACCCAGGCGTACGCAGCGACTCCTGCGCCGAGGAGCGCGATGATGAGCAGTGGAAGCCCGATGATGAGCCCCCACCGACGCTTCTTGCGACCGGGCGCTCCTCCATCGCCATCGCCCTGCGCGGGCACCGTCGCCCCGGGCACTGCGGCGGCATCATTGCCTGACTCTGCCGTTCCGGCGGTCAGTTGTTCAAAGGTGGCGAAAGCATCGGCTTCTCGGGCCGCCTGTGTCACAGCGGGAAGGTGCGGATCGCCGCCCCGCCGGGCAGCCGCGGCCTCTTGCGCCGCCCGAGCCTCGCGACGGGTCATGGGCTGACCACTCGCCGCCGGTGGCGTTGAGCCCAGGACAGGGTTCGCTGGGTCAGCGGGGTTCGCGGGGTTTGCGGGGTTCGCGGGGTTCGCCGGCTCGGCGGGGGTGCCGCTGTCAGCTGGCTGGCCCGACTCCGCGGAACGATCGGTCCCGTGCGCGGCAGCCTCGCGCGCTGACTTAGGAGCACTCTCGGCGGGTTGCTCGCCGAAAATGTCTTCCCAGTTGGGTTCGTCAGCCATAATTCAGGATCCTTGCGTCGGGTCCACGAGCTCTCCGGGCGGGCGGGCCGCCGAGCGCTCGAAGTCGAGGGCATGTTGCAAAATTATAACGGCGGCAACCTGATCGACCACCGACCGTGAATTCTTCGTGGTTCGACCGGATGCACGCAAAGCGGATTGCGCCGTCATCGTCGTCATCCGCTCATCCACCAGTCGCACGGGCAGCGACGACTTGTTAGCGAGTTGCTGAGCGAACTCTCGCGCATCGCCCGTCGACGCGGTATCCCGGCCAGAGAGCGCAATCGGAAGCCCGACAACGAACTCGACAGCGTCATACACTTCCGCAAGCGCGAGAATACGCTTCACGCTCTTCTGGGCTCGCTGAACAGTCTCGACCGGTGTCGCCAGCATCCCGTGGGGGTCGCTGCGAGCGACCCCGACGCGGACCTTGCCGACATCTACGCCGATTCTGGTTCCCGAACGCATCGGTTACGCCGACAGTCTCGACAGAATGAGAGCGAGGGCGTCGGGAATAGCCGCGGGGTGTGCACCGCCACCTTGAGCAATATCTGGCTTTCCGCCACCGCCACCGCCGAGCACGCCAGCAGCAGCCTTGGCCAGTTCGCCCGCCTTGAAGCCATGCGCCCGTGAGGCCTCGTTGGTTGCGACGATCACGGCAGGCTTGTCACCGATGGTGGCTGCGAGGGCGACTACTGCCGACTCTGCACCCAACCGTTCGCGCACCGACTGAACAAGACCGCGCAGATCGTCGGTCGAAGCCAACTCGCCAACATTCTCAATGACAGCAGTCACAGAGCCGGCAACACGAGCGGTCTCCACGAGCGCAGGAACACGCTGCGACAGCTGACCGGCCTCCAGGTGAGCAATTTTGCGCTCAGCCGCTTTCAGATTGGCCAGCAGTTCGGCGATACGGTCAGGAAGCTGTTCGCGCGGAGTCTTCAGATTCGTCGTCAGTTCAGACACGATCGCGCGTTCCGTCGCGAAGTTGCGGAATGCATTGAGTCCTACGAGAGATTCGATTCGCCGGTTGGCCGAACCAACGGACGACTCCCCTACCAGCGAGATCAGTCCGATTTCGGATGACCGTGCAACGTGCGTTCCTGCACAGAGTTCGAGCGACCAGGGGCCGCCGATTTCGACAACGCGCACTGTGTCGCCGTACTTCTCTCCGAACAGCGCCATAGCGCCGAGCCCCTTGGCATCGTCCAAGGCCATGATGCGCGTCGAGACCTCGAGGTTGTCGCGCACTGCAGTGTTGGCAACCTCTTCGATCTCGGTCTTCGTCTCAACCGACAGCGCTTGCGACCAAGAGAAGTCAAGGCGCATGTAGCCGGCCTTGTTGTAGGAACCAGACTGGTGAGCGTCATCGCCCAAGATCTGACGCAATGCTGCGTGGATGACGTGGGTAGCCGAGTGAGCTTGAGTCGCCCCGCGACGCCATTCAGCGTCAACAAGCGCAGAAGCAGGATCTCCGACTCCGACCTCGCCGGCTGTGACGGTGACCTTGTGACTGATGAGGCCCTTAACCGGGCGCTGCACATCGAGAACTTCAAGGTGGAAACTGGCGCCCACGATGGCACCGGCATCCGCTTCTTGTCCACCAGACTCGGCGTACAACGAAGTCTCGGCAAGGATGACTTCAGCCGTCTGCCCGGTCGTGGCCCGGCTCACTGAGACGCCGTCAACGATGATGCCGATCACGCTGGACTCGGTTTCCAGGGTGTCGTAGCCGGTGAACGTCGTTTCGCCGAGAGCACGGAACGCGCCGTAAACAGAAAGGTCTGCCAAGAACTGCTTCTTTGAGCCGGCATCCGCCTTTGCGCGATCGCGCTGCTGCTTCATCAGGGTGTCGAAAGCGTCGCGATTGACGCTCAACCCCGCTTCAGCAGCCATCTCCAGAGTGAGGTCGATGGGGAATCCGAAGGTGTCATGCAACAAGAATGCGGTGTCGCTTGGCAGCTCAGTCGCGCCTGACTTCTTCGTGTTCTCTACTGCAGTGTCGAGAATTGTGGTGCCGCTCGCGAGGGTGCGCATGAAGACGTCTTCTTCAGCGAGCACGATCCGGGAGATGCGATCGTAGTCTTTCTCCACCTCGGGATACGCCGCCTTCATGGCATCGCGGGATGCCGGGAAGAGCTCTGCGAAGGTGGTGCCTTCGACGCCCAAGAGTCGCATCGCGCGCACGGTGCGACGGAGCAGACGACGCAGCACATAGCCGCGGCCTTCGTTGCCGGGGGTCACGCCATCCGAGATCAGCATGAGGCTCGAACGCACGTGGTCAGCGACTACACGCAGCCGAACATCAGCTTCGTGGTCGGCGCCGTAAGTGCGTCCGGCGAGCTCCGCCGCCTTGTCAAGGACAGGGCGAACCTGGTCGATCTCGTACATGTTCTCGACGCCCTGCTTGAGGAACGCGACGCGCTCAAGCCCCATACCAGTGTCGATATTTTGCTTCGGAAGTTCACCAAGGATCGAGAAGTCTTTGCCCTTGCCCTCGCCACGCAAGTACTGCATGAAGACGAGGTTCCAGATTTCGACGTAACGGTCGTCATCGGTGGCGGGGCCACCATCTGCACCATAAGCGGGGCCACGGTCGAAGAAGATCTCCGAACACGGTCCAGCTGGCCCCGGCTGCCCGGTCGACCAATAGTTGCTGTCCATGCCGAGTCGCTGGATACGCTCATCCGGCAGTCCTGCTGTCTCTTTCCAGAATGCAACAGCGTCGTCGTCATCTTCGTACACGGTGACCCAGAGGTCATCAGGTCGAAAACCGAGTCCGCCCTCATCTTCTGGCAGCGTCAGGAATTCCCATGCAAACTGGATGGCTTCCTTCTTGAAATAATCTCCAAACGAGAAGTTGCCATTCATCTGGAAGAACGTGCCGTGGCGTGGCGTCTTGCCGACCTCTTCGATGTCGAGGGTACGGATGCACTTCTGCACGCTGGTAGCACGGTCGTACGGAGCCGGGACCAGACCAGTCAGATAGGGGACGAACGGAACCATTCCGGCGACAGTAAAGAGCAGTGTCGGATCATCACTGACAAGCGATGCGGATGGAACGATCGTGTGGCCACGCTCACCAAAATAGGTCAGCCAACGTTTTTGGATTTCTGCGGTTTGCATGGGGATCCCCGGGAACTCAATGATGCGGCCCAAGGGCCCTGATGGTCTTACTTAGAACGCTGAGAGAAGTCAGCTACTGCTTCTTCGACATCCGCTACGGCGTCACGAAGCTCTGCTTCGCGTTCGCGATAGCCATCGACAACAGCACTCGTGAACTCACGTGCTTTGCTGTCAACGTCGGAGAAGAACTGCTTTCCCTCTGGCGTTTTTGCGACTTGGTGTGCTGCCACGAACCCAACGGCAATTCCAACGACGAAAAGGACTGCGCCTTTCATGATTTCTCCTTCAGATTGGGGGTAACACGAACCGTATTAGCTTAGGCGGTTTCGACGCCTCAGCGACGGCGCTTGGGGCGAAGGCTCAGGACAGCGGCCCGAACTCCGGCGCTGAAGCCTGCGATCTTAATCAACGGGCCGCCGACGGTGGCCGCGCCGAGGGCGACGAGGGCAGAAATGTTGCCCGTCGTTTCTTCCACATTGCGAGTGATGGCGTCCACGCGCGCGATTTGACGGTTAGTTTCCGAAATCGTTGTCGTGGCTTCCGTCAGCATGGGATCGAGGTTATCGCTCACCCCACGGATGGCGGTGCTGGTTTCGTCAAAGACCTTCCCCAGCTTGAGAAGAGGAACAGCGAGCAATGCCACCAGCACTGCGAACACTCCGGCTGCAATGAGCCCTGCGATATCTCCACCAGTCATGGCTACTCCCGTCAATCTGAAGAAAAGGTACAAGTACACGGTATTCGACAATCGTGCCGAACTCCGCCGTAAACCAAGAAAGGGCCGGAGCAAAAGCTCCGGCCCTTTCTTTCAGTAGTTAGCGTGCTGCGTAGTACTCAACAACGAGCTGAACTTCACAGGTCACGGGAACCTCGGCGCGCTTGGGGCGACGTACGAGACGTGCCTGCAGCTTGTCGATTTCAACTTCGAGGTAACCAGGAGTCTTAGGAAGAACATCCACGTGTCCGCCAGCTGCGGCGACCTGGAAGATTTCCATGCCTTCGCTGCGAGCCTTGACGTGCATGAGCTGTCCCGGCTTAACGCGGAACGAGGGACGGTCGACGAGCTGGCCATCAACCAAGATGTGGCGGTGAACGATCATCTGACGAGCCTGTGCGGTCGTGCGAGCGATTGCCGAACGAACGAGCAGAGCGTCGAGACGCATTTCGAGCTGCTCAACCAGGTTCTCACCGGTCAGGCCAGCGGTCTTGCGAGCTTCCTCGAACTGAATCTTCAGCTGAGCTTCACGAATGCCGTACTGGGCACGCAGACGCTGCTTCTCGCGAAGACGAACAGCATAGTCACTGTCCTGCTTGCGCTTGGTGCGGCCGTGCTCACCGGGAGCATAGGGGCGCTTTTCGAGGTACTTGGCAGCCTTCGGCGTGAGGGCAATGCCCAACGCGCGCGACAGGCGAGTCTTGCTACGGGTACGTGACTTAGTAGACACAGGATCCTTTTCGATTGATTCAAGTAAGAACAATCTGGCGATCACTCGCACGCGAACGCGCGTACACAACACACCAGACGAAGTAGAGGGATGACCCTAGGGAACCTGGTCGGCTACAGACCGGTGTTCCGCGATATTCGATTTCATTGCAGCCGCGCGCCGAAACCGTATCGTTGGGACGTGTAACTCTATCACGGCAGCACCCTGCAGGCCACGACTCGCCACACCGAGCCAGAGCGCGAGTTGAGGCAGCTATTCGCCGCGAATAATCTCTCGCAGTTTGACGAGCCGGGCAGACACTTCGCGTTCGTTGCCGTTGTTCGTCGGAGTGTAATACTCGGTGCCTTTCAAGACATCGGGAAGGTACTCCTGCTTCACCACTCCAAACTCAGAATCGTGAGAGTAGCGATACCCCTTTCCGTGGCCGAGACGTTTGGCACCCGGATAGTGAGCATCGCGAAGCGGCTTGGGCACCCGGCCAATCTTGCCTGCACGCACATCGGCTATCGCGGCATCCAAAGCGGAATAGGCAGCATTCGATTTCGGGGCTGTCGCCAGATAAACAACAGCTTCGGCCAGCGGGATGCGGCCTTCGGGCATTCCGATGAGCTGCACCGCATCGGCGGCCGCTACGGCAATGACGAGCGCTTGGGGGTCGGCAACACCCACGTCTTCCGCCGCGCTAATAATCACGCGCCGCGCAATGAAACGGGGATCCTCCCCCGCTTCGATCATGCGTGCCAAGTAATGGAGCGCGGCATCAACGTCAGAACCACGCACAGACTTAATGAAGGCGCTGATCACGTCGTAGTGTTCATCACCGTTTCTGTCGTAACGCAATAGGGCGCGATCAACAGCATTCGCGACATGTTCTGCCGTCACTAGCGCTGGAGTTGCTGCGTCTTCGTCATTCGATGCATAAACAGCGGAAGCTTCGAGCGCAGTCAGCACCCGGCGCGCATCTCCGGATGACAGTCGGATGAGGAGTGCGCGCGCTTCAGGCTCCAGCACCACCGCATCCCGAAGCCCTCGGGGGTCTGAGACCGCGCGATCGACCAAGTCCCCCAGATCGTTGTCGTCAAGCGGGTTGAGCGTCAGCAACAGGGACCGCGACAATAGCGGTGAAATCACGGAGAACGACGGATTCTCTGTCGTCGCCGCAATCAGAATGACCCAGCCGTTTTCTACCCCAGGAAGCAACGCATCCTGTTGTGCCTTAGTGAAACGGTGAATCTCATCGAGGAACAGAACCGTAGACACACCATAAAGATCGCGGGCAGTCAGCGCCTCTTCCATGGTCTGACGCACATCCTTCACGCCGGCGGTGACCGCAGAAAGCTCTACAAACTTTCGTTGAGACCCCCGTGCGATCGCCTTAGCGATTGTGGTCTTACCGGTGCCAGGCGGGCCCCACAAAATAATGGATGCCGAACCATGGCTGCCTTCGGCATCGTTTGCGAGACTCATCAGCGGCGACCCGCGCTGCAGCAAATGTTTCTGACCGACGATCTCGTCGAGAGTCAGCGGCCGCATGCGCACGGCAAGAGGTGTTGCTCCGCTGTGCAGAGTTGCGGAAGCATCCATAGCTCAATCGTAATCGCCCGCACTGACCGTCGGCACAGTGCACCTTCATTACGTTCGGGCGTCGTGGCGTTTGGTTGAGATTCCCGGGAGACCGTAAGGTTCATTGTGGCGTTCCTACGACAGCGGCGACGTCCGCGATTCTTCAAGGAGTAATGGTGGCATCCAGCAAGAAGCATTCCCGCGAGCAACGAGAAGCTCGGGAACGACTGCGCCTCTACACTGCGCGTGCGTCAGTGCATGAACAGACCGTGGCTCGCCGCAAGCGTGACAACGTTCTCGCCGTGGGCGTCGGTCTTGTCATCATCGCGCTCGTAGCTACGGCTCAGGTCTTCTACTTCTCGGCAGGGCCGGGAACTCCAGAGCCTGCGCCGTCCTTCACCCCGGAGGCCGAAGCCACCGAACCCGGCAATGTCGGGGATGTTCCGGATCTTGCTCTCGCCGAAGCCCGCACGTGGTCTGGGGAACTTACTCTCAACGATGTCGCACTCGGCATTGAGCTCGACGGCGCAGCGGCACCACAAGCCGTGGCTTCTCTGGTCGACTCCGCGGCATCCGACTACTACGTTGGCACCGTCTGCCACCGGCTGGTCGTCACCGATAACGCAGGATTGATTCAGTGCGGTTCGCTGGACGGCACCGGCGCGAGCGACCCCGACTATGCCTACGGCCCCGTTGAAAACTCCGGAGTCGGCGGCTTCTACCCCGCAGGCACCATCGCGATGGCACGAACGGGCGACAACGCTTTCTCGAATGGCCGTCAATTCTTCATCGTCTTTGACGATGCGATCATTCCTGATGACACGGCCGGCGGCTACAGCATCGTCGGTCAGGTCACCTCTGGACTCGACGCTCTCCAATCGGAGATCGTCGCTGGCGGCATCGTTGGCGATGCCCAAGATGGGGCCCCGGTGACTGCCACAAGCATCACGGGCTTCACGATCCAATAACAGCGTCAGCGACCGTGAGTACGGTTGTCCTAAGCTTGGGTAACCCGGCAGCAACTTCCGGCATAAGCAGCAAGGTGAAGTAATTGGCTACAGAGAACCAGAACGAGTGGGGCCGCGTCGACGAGACAGGCACCGTATTCGTCCGCGAGGCGGACGGCGAACGTGCCGTCGGCCAGTACCCTGACGGAACTCCCGAAGAGGCATTGGCCTACTTCACCCGCAAGTATCACGAACTTGCTGGGCAAGTGACGTTGCTTGAACAGCGGGTCAAGAACGGCGCTCCCGCCTCTGACGTTGCGAAGGCTGTTACAGCACTCAACGAGTCGATTGCCACAGCGAACGCTGTCGGCGACCTCGCAGCACTGCTTACGCGAGTGCAGGCGCTTGGCGGTTCCGTATCGAAGCTCACAGAACAGCAAAGCGAAGAAGCGAAAGCTGCCCTCACGGAGGCAATTGCTGCCCGCAACGCACTCGTTGTTGAGGCAGAGACGCTCGCTGCTGGCGATCCGGCCAAAGCGCAATGGAAGCAAGTCACGGCTCAGATGGACGACATCTTTGCGCGCTGGAAAGCCCATCAGACTGACGGTCCTCGCCTTCCCAAGAGCGAAGCGAACGAATTGTGGAAGCGATTCCGTGCAGCGCGCAGCACAATCGACACCCACCGCCGTGCCTTCTTCGCCGAACTAGATTCCGCGCACAAGAAGGCGCGCGCAGACAAGCAAGCTCTTGTCGACGAAGCAGAGGCTCTTGCCGCGCAGGGTGCCGAGGGCATCCACACCTACCGTCGATTGCTCGATAGCTGGAAGGCTGCTGGCCGCGCGGGCAAGAAGTTTGACGACGCTCTCTGGGCGAAGTTCAAGCAGGCCGGCGACGTGCTCTACGCCGCTAAGTCAGAAGTTGATGCTCACGACAACGTCGAGTTCACCGCAAACTGGGAGTTGAAGAAAGCGCTGCTCGACGAAGCCGAGCCGCTGCTCACTGCAACTGATCGTGCGCAAGCCAAGAAGGCTCTTTTTTCGATTCAGAAGCGCTGGGATGAGATTGGCAAAGTTCCCCGCGACAAGATCAAGACCGCTGAGGAACGCCTCCGCAAGGTCGAGACTGCCGTGCGCAAGCTCGACGAGGACCACTGGCACAAGAACAACCCTGAGCGTCAAGAACGCTCAGAAGGCTTCCTAGGTCAACTCAACGAAGCGATCGCAAAGCTTGAGGCAGAACTGGCGGAAGCCCAGGCCACGGGCAATGCAAAGAAGATCGCCTCAGCCCAAGATGCGCTCGATGCCCGCAAGGCATGGTTGGGCGCTCTCAAGTAGGTCGTTGTCCACAGGTGATTAGTTCTCCACTGAATCGCTGATGTTGTCTTCGTGCGGTTGCTCGCGACCGCACGATAGACGCATGACACCACGACTCCCCCCAGTGCTCAGCGCGATCGATTTGCCGCTAGCGGAACTCCAATGCGCCGCACTCGACGGTGAACTGTTCGCTCTTGACCAGTGCTTCTGCCCGATCGATGAATTCGACACCATTCATTTACGCGCCCGTGCACTCGGCGTCGTCTTGGATGCCCGCATAATTGCCGAACGGATGACAGCCGCCTGGGTGTGGGGCGCTGCCCTCAATCCCCCGGCTCGCCACCAGTTGTGCGTAGCCATTGGCGCCCGAACGCGACCACATCCAAGCCTGAATGCGGTGCTCCGGGAGGTCGTCATCACCGATGATGACATCGACACGGTGTCGGGCGTTAGCGTCACGTCTCGATTGCGCACAGTTTTTGACCTCGTCCGCTTTAGCGAACCATTTGGAGCCCGAGAAGAGGCTGCAGTCAGAGTGCTCATGGCCGAGGGCAAACTCGACTACGGTCAGTGCGTCGATTCGCTCAACGCGCGCCGAAACTTGCCACAAAAGCGAATCGCCCTCGCGCGCTTAGCAGCGCTACAGTCTCCCGCAGCGCTCACCTCTGCCAGCTAGCCGCTATTGACCCGATAGACGTCGTAGACAGCGTCTACGCGCCGTACGGCGTTGAGCACACGGTCGAGGTGAGTCGTGTCGCCCATCTCAAAAACAAACTTGCTAATCGCGAGGCGCGCAGTCGACGTGTTGACGGTAGCCGAAAGTATGTTGACATGGGTCTCACTGAGCACCTTGGTGATGTCAGAGAGCAGTCCAGCACGGTCGAGAGCTTCAACCTGGATTTGAACGAGGAACAAGCTCTTAGACGTAGGAGCCCACTCCACTTCGATCATGCGCTCGGGCTCATCGAGAAGCGACTGCACGTTCTTGCAATCAGCGCGGTGAACCGAAACGCCAGCTCCACGAGTAACGAAGCCGACGACGTCATCGCCGGGAACGGGAGTACAGCAGCGTGCAAGCTTCACCAGAATATCCGGCGCGCCTCGCACTAGGATGCCTGAGTCTGAATGCTTGTAGGGACGCAATTTGCCCGCAGCGGGGAAGGTGAGCTCGCCGTCGTCTTCTTCGGTTCCAGCGCTCAGAGATCCAACAAGCTTCTCAATCACTGACTGAGTGGAAATGTGCCCTTCGCCAACAGCCGCATAGAGCGCGGATACGTCTTCGTAGCGCATGTTCGCAGCAAGCTCGGCAAAAGACTCTTGGCTCATGAGCTTTTGAAGGGGCATGTTCTGCTTGCGCATCGCTCGAGCAATGGCATCTTTGCCCTGCTCGATGGCCTCGTCTCGGCGTTCTTTTGTGAACCAGGCACGGATCTTGTTGCGCGCTCGCGTGCTCTTGACGAACCCAAGCCAGTCCTGGCTCGGTGCCGCATCCGGACTCTTCGATGTGAAGACTTCGACGGAGTCCCCGCTGTTGAGTACCGTCTCAAGCGGAACCAGACGGGCATTGACCTTGGCGCCCATGGTGCGGTGACCGATTTCCGTATGCACTGCGTAGGCAAAGTCGACAGGGGTAGCGCCAGCAGGCAGGCCGATTACCTTGCCCTGAGGAGTGAAGACGTACACCTCTTTCGCGCCAATTTCGAAGCGCAGCGACTCGAGGAACTCACTGGGATCAGAGGTCTCTGCCTGCCAGTCAGTGATGTGGGCTAACCACGCCATGTCATTGTCTGCTGGGCCTGACTCAATCGCCTTACCAGCGGCACGGTCCTTGTACTTCCAGTGTGCAGCAACACCAAACTCAGCACGGTGGTGCATCTCGTTCGTTCGAATCTGGATCTCGACGGCACGACCATCAGGTCCGATGACTGTGGTGTGAAGTGACTGATACAGGTTGAACTTGGGAGTTGCGATGTAATCCTTGAAGCGACCAGGAATCGGATTCCAGCGAGCGTGGATCGATCCGAGCACGGCGTAGCAATCGCGTACCGAGTTTACGAGCACGCGAATACCGACCAGATCATAAATCTCGTCGAACTCCCGACCCCGCAGAATCATCTTCTGATAGATCGAGTAATACTGCTTGGGCCTGCCGGCGACGGTTCCCTTGATCCGCGACGTTCTGAGGTCGTCTTTCACCGACGCGATAACCTGCTTGACAAATTCGTCACGTTGCGGGGTTCGCTTTGAGACCAGGCTTTCGATCTCGACATAGATCTTCGGGTGCAACACCGCGAACGACAGATCTTCAAGCTCGGTCTTCATCGCCTGAATACCGAGCCTGTGGGCGAGAGGAGCGTAAATCTCCAGGGTCTCCTGCGCCTTGCGCGAGGCAGACTCCCGAGGAACAAAGCCCCACGTACGGGCGTTGTGGAGGCGGTCAGCAAGCTTGATTACCAGCACGCGAATGTCTTTCGACATCGCGACGATCATCTTGCGAACAGTTTCCGCCTGAGCGCTGTCGCCGTATTTCACCTTGTCGAGCTTGGTGACGCCGTCGACGAGCATGGCGATCTCATCGCCGAACTCGAGGCGAAGCTCGTCGAGAGAATAGGCGGTGTCTTCTACCGTGTCATGCAGCAGCGCCGCGGCAATCGTCTTCTCACCGATGCCGAGCTCCGCAAGAATCTGCGCAACGGCAATCGGGTGAGTGATGTACGGCTCACCGCTCTTGCGCTTCTGGCCGTCGTGCGCCCGAAATGCTGCGGCATACGCGCGCTCGATCAGAGCAAGGTTTGCCTTGGGGTGACTCGCCTTGACGGTGCGCAGAAGCTTCTCGACCGAACCCGCCGGTTGAGCTCGCGAAAACAGACGCGGAAGGAGCGCGCGAAAAGAAGCTGATGACTGCTGCGAATCGCTCATTCCGCTCCCTCCTAGATCGATTCTAGGACGCGTTCGAGAGCAAGAAGTTCACGACCACAACAAACCAGCGCTTTTGCTTGCGCGCGAACAACCGTTCGTGCGCCCACAGTGGCTACTTGCCGCCCTTGTCTGCAGCGCGGGCAGCGGTCAGTCGCTTGGTGCGGCTAAGGATCGCTGGCTCGTTCTGGCGGAACTGGGCATAGAGCGGAGCAGCGATAAAGATCGTGGAATATGTGCCGACGACAATACCGATGAACAACGCCAGAGCGATGTCGCGCAGTGTTCCTGCGCCAAGCACGTAAGCACCGATGAACAGGATGGCAGCGACGGGCAGAGCCGCGACGACACCGGTATTGATCGAACGAACGAGAGTCTGGTTCACCGCGAGGTTCACTGATTCCGCGAACGTGCGACGCGATTCAGAGCCGTCTTCCGACGTATTCTCTCGAATCTTGTCGAACACAACGACGGTGTCATACAGCGAGAAACCTAGGATCGTCAGGAATCCGATCACCGCCGATGGAGTGATTTCGAAACCGAAGACTCCGTATACACCAGCGGTGATCACGATGTCGTGGAGCAATGCGATCATTGCGGCGATCGACATCTTCCAGGTTCGGAAGTAAATTGCCATCATGATCGCGGCGAGGGCGATGAAGACGATGAGTGCACGAAGGGCTGAACTCGTGATGTCGGCGCCCCACGAGGGGCCAACGAAGGATGCCGCCACTAGGTCATTTTCGACATCGAACGCGTTAGCAAGAGCGTCACGCACGGCGTTGGACTCGTCGGTCTCAAGCTGCTCCGTCTGAATACGGAGCGAGTTCGTCCCGACGACGGTGACCTTGGGATCAGCTTCCGCTACAACATCGATAACAGTGTCTGTGGCCAGCGTCTGGGCCTCAGCGTTAACATCTGGGTCCGAAAGCTGCTCAACCGAGTCAATTTGGAACTGTGATCCACCGGTGAACTCGATGCCGAAGACATATCCGCCACGCAGCGCCGGTACGACGATGGAAACGGCGAGCAATACCGCGGCCAGCGTGTACCAAACTTTGCGGCGGCCGATGAAGTTGATCGATACGTCGCCGGTGTAGAGGTCGTTGCCGAACTTAGAGAAGCTAGCCATCAGGAGTCCTTTCCATCTGAACTGGCATCAGAGGCAGTACCTGCCAGCTCAGCAGCTTTACGTTCAGCAATAGTCTGTCGACGCGCAGCTTCGCGGCTTGCGCCTGTCTTGTTCTTCGAGGGGGCCGGAGTGCGGAACTGTGCTCGTCCGCGATAGATCGCACCGAGCGCATTGGGGTCGAGTCCGCTCAAACGGTGACCACTCGAGAAGAACCGGGTGGTTGCGAGCAATTGAAGAACCGGGTGGGTGAACAGCACCACAACGAGTACGTCAATTACCGTCGTAATTCCCAGCGTGAGTGCGAAGCCTCGAACGTTGCCCACGGCAAGAACGAAGAGCACAACCGCAGAGAGCAGGTTGACAGCCTTGGCGGCAAAGATCGTGCGCAATGCGCGCTTCCAGCCGGCCTCTACCGCACCAGTGAGTGAACGTCCGTCACGGAGCTCATCGCGAATCCGCTCGAAGTAGACGATGAACGAGTCCGCTGTGAAACCAATAGCCACGATGAGACCCGCAACGCCAGCGAGTGAGAGGCGATAGCCATGACGCCACGACAGGTACGCGATGACCAAGTACGTGAGTACGCCGGCGACAATAAGCGATGCAACCGTCACCAAACCGAGAAGTCGATATTGGAAGAGTGAGTAGATAACAACGAGCAGAAGACCGATTAGCCCAGCGATCAATCCGGAGTTCAACTGGTTGCTACCCAGAGTTGCGGAAATATTCTCGCTGCTCTGAACTTCGAACCCGATCGGCAGTGCACCGAACTTGAGCTGGTCAGCCAGAATCTCAGCAGTCTCTTGAGTGAAGCTGCCCGAAATCTGCGGGTTTCCACCGGTGATGACACCCTGCGTAGTCGGGGCCGATATCACTTGACCATCGAGAACGATGCCGAACCGGTTGCGCGGGTCGGTCTCATCGAAACCGAAGAGGCGAGTCGTCATTTCAGCGACATCCGCAGTTCCTTCAGCGTTGAACGTCGGGAAGACGCCCCACTGGCCAGTGCTGATGCCCTGCGAGCTCGTGACAAGTCCGCTCGAGGCGTCGGTGATCGTGCTTCCTTCGACTTCGACCGGGCCGAGGATGTACTTGTACAGCCCATCGGAATCACACGTGATGAGGGCTTCGCCCGCCGGCGCGACGCTGAAGTTATCCAGCGAAGCGCAGTCAAAGTTAGTGAATTCATCGAACAACGCCTCAGTAATCCAATTGAGGTCGCTGGCATCGGTAGGTGCTGCCGTTGGGGTCGTCGCGAGCGTCGGCTCAGGAGTCGGCGTCGCAGTTTCACCATCAGGTGTAGCGGTGTCGGTAGGCTCCGGAGTTTCGGTCGCCGTCGACGTTGCCGCAACATCCGTGTACAGAACCGGACGGAACTCGAGCTTTGCCGACGATTGGATGCGCTTCAGCGTCTCTTCGTCAGGAACGCCTGGGATCGAGACCACTACGTTGCTAGCACCTTGAGTGGTGACCTCTGCCTCGGCAACACCACTGGCATCGACCCGATCACGAATGATCGACACAGCCTGTGTCAGCTGCTCGCCAGTGACCGTCTGACCACTCTCGAGCTGAGGAGCGAGAACGATTTGCGTTCCGCCCTCAAGGTCAAGCGCAAGTTTCGGGGCCCAGGAGGCCGCACCGAACATGGAGCCAGCACCGATCAAAACGGCGAGCCCCACCGTGAGTGCTGTGAGCCAGACGATGGCTCGCCACGCGTTTTTCACAGGGGTTGTTCTTGCCACCTATTTGACTCAGCTTTCTTGACAGAGCAGTGCAGGATCGCACGCCGTTGGACAGTCGCCCCCGGGGAGGACGACTCTCAACACTAGTGGGTTACTGGAACTCGTTCTTCTACTTAGACGACTTGTCGTCTTTAGAGTCGGAAAGCTCGCCGAACTCCGGGTCAGTCTCGGACACAGCAGCTTCGCCAGCGGCTTCGCGCTCTGCTGCTTCGCGGTTAGCGATTTCCATCGCTTCTTCAACCGAACGAGGTGAACCATCTTCGACGGCGTCTTCAGCGACAACCTTCGCAAGAGTCTGGCTGTGGACCTTGACGATAACGCCCTTGCTGATTTCGATCTCAGCTTCGTTCTTGACAGTGTCCATCGTGATGAGAGTTCCGAAGAGACCGAAGTTGGTCATGACCTCGACGCCAGGAATCATCTGCTCACGCAGTTCTTCCATCTGAGCTTTGCGCTTACGGCTGTTGCGGAACATGAAGAAGATGAGCACGCCGAGGATGGCGAGCATCGCAATAGAAAGAGGATCCATGAGGTACCTTTCGGTGGTCTGTGGGCCTGGCGCTCAAGCTGATGCGCGTGTTAAGCCAGTAAAACTATAGTTCATCGCTGAACAGCGACGAATTCCTGTCAGCCATTCCAAAATGTTCCCACGCCGCGCGCGTTGCCACTCGGCCTCGCGGGGTGCGAGACAACAAGCCGATCCGAACGAGGAATGGCTCGACAACGGATTCGACTGTCTCCGCTTCTTCACCGACAGAGACAGCCAACGTGCTGAGACCGACTGGTCCCCCGTCGAAACGGCTGAGGACCGTGTGCATGACGGCGCGGTCAAGGCGATCGAGACCACGTTCGTCAACGTCGTAGAGTTCGAGCGCCGCACGGACCGCATCCGTGCTGGCAGGAATACCGTTAACAAGCGCGTAGTCGCGAACCCGGCGTAGCAAACGATTGGCGATTCGAGGTGTGCCGCGACAGCGCCCGGCGATCTCTGCAATCGCCTCTTTGTCGATATCCAGCTCCAACATCGTCGCAGCTCGAGCCAGCACTCGCTCAAGTTCGCCCTCGTCATAAAACTCGAGGTGGGCTGTAAAACCGAAACGGTCGCGCAACGGGTTCGGCAAAAGGCCCGAACGCGTCGTGGCACCGACCAGAGTAAAGGGCGCGATATCGAGCGGGATGGATGTCGCTCCCGCTCCCTTGCCCACCATGATGTCGATGCGGAAGTCTTCCATCGCGAGGTACAGCATCTCCTCTGCGGAGCGTGCCATGCGGTGGATCTCGTCAATGAACAGTACTTCGCCGGGAAGCAACGACGACAGTACCGCCGCCAAGTCACCAGCATGTTGAATAGCTGGGCCACTTGACATGCGCAACGGGCGATCGCTCTCGTGAGCGACGATCATGGCCAACGTGGTCTTGCCGAGCCCGGGAGGACCGGCAAGAAGAATGTGGTCAGCCGTGCGATTCTGCATCGCTGCCGCCCGCAAGAGCAACTGCAGCTGACCGCGAACCTTCGTCTGGCCGACAAACTCGTCGAGAGATTTCGGACGGAGGGCACCCTCGAACGCAAGTTCGGCATCCGACTCGACGCCTGAAGTCACGACGTCATCGTTCTCCGCCATCAGAGACCCGCCTTGCCGGTCTGCGAGCCAACAAGCAGCAGGGCGCGGCGCAGAATCGCCTGCACATCACTCTGCTCCGACTCGTCGGCATCCTGAACCGCGCCTTCAGCTGCGGGTTGAGCGAGCTTCTCGGCCCAGCCCAAGCCTTGAAGGGCCAATGACACTTGTTCGGACACAGACGTAGAGCGCGGTGCTGCAGCGGTGGGCCGATGCGCAGAAACAATGAGCTTGCCGGCAAGGTTCAACACGATGAGCTTGGCAGTCTTGGGGCCGATACCCGATACCTTGCGGAACGCGGAGTCGTTTTCTTCAGCGACAGCTCGCGCGACATCGTCAGGGGTCAGAGCGGCGAGAACACCCATCGCGCTCTTCGGCCCCACACCGGTGACGCCGCGCAATAAGTTGAACACGTCTAACTCGTCGGTGGTGCGGAAACCATAGAGCGCTAGATCGTCTTCCCGCACAATCAGCGCTGTATTGAGTTGGGCTTCAGCGCCCACCCGCACGGACAGGGCATGTTCGGGAGTCACGCTCACACTCAGGCCGACTCCCCCGACCTCAACAACCAGCGAAGTTCCGACCGCGGCGAGAACGGTGCCACGAAGCGAAGAAATCATAGGTTCAGCCTACGAGCACCCGCTGACTTCTCTGCTGACCGCCACGCCTCCTGAGCAGGGGTGAGCCCGGTTGAGCGTGACGATTCCGCTGGTGCGCCTGCCGCTCCGCTTCGTGCTGCAACGGGTGCTGCTGTGAATCCGGGGCCGCTCTTCCAGGCACCACAGATCGCCAACGCACACGCATCAGCGGCATCCGCTGGCTTGGGTGCTTCAGCGAGACCGAGCACGCGCGCCACCATGGCACCCACTTGCTTCTTCTCCGCACCGCCATAGCCCGTAATGGCAAGCTTCACTTCGGTAGGTGTATGCAACGTCACCGGGATGCCGTGACGTGCGGCGACATACATCGCGACGCCACTGGCCTGGGCCGTGCCCATCACCGTGCTCACATTGTTTTGGGCGAAGACTCGCTCAAGCGCGAGCTGCTGTGGAGCGAACTCGGCAATGATGGCGTCAATACCGTCACCAATCTCGCGCAACCGCTCTTCCAATGCCATTGCTGGCGGAGTGCGGACTACACCGACGTACACCAAAGTCGCACGACGATTGGGCGCAACATCGACCACACCGATGCCGCACCGCGTGAGCCCGGGATCGATCCCGATCACACGCAGCGTCATCGACTAGTCCTCGTCAAGCTCGGCTTGAACCTCAGGCGTGATGTCAAAGTTGGAGTAGATGTTCTGAACGTCGTCGGACTCTTCAAGCGCATCGATCAGCTTGAAAACCTTGCGGGCAGTATCGGCGTCGACTTCGACCTTGACGTTCGGAACGAACTCGGCTTCCGAGGCGTCATAGTCGATGCCAGCCTCTTGAAGCGCGTTGCGCGACTCAACCAGGTGAGCTGTATCGGTGATGACCTCGAAGCCTTCGCCATGGTTCATGACTTCTTCAGCACCAGCGTCGAGCACTGCCATGAGAATGTCGTCTTCGGTGACGCCCTCAGTCTTGGTGATCGAGATGACGCCCTTGCGTTCAAAGTTGTACGCAACGCTGCCGGGATCGGCCAACGAGCCACCGTTGCGGCTCATGATCGTGCGAACATCGGCTGCCGCGCGGTTCTTGTTGTCGGTAAGACATTCAACCAGGAGAGCAACGCCGTTGGGACCGTAGCCCTCGTACATGATGTTGAGGTACTCGATGGCGTCGCCAAGCTGGCCGGAGCCACGCTTGACCGCACGATCGATGTTGTCATTGGGAACCGACGTTTTTTTAGCCTTTTGGATGGCGTCGACAAGAGTCGGGTTGCCCGCAAGGTCCGCTCCGCCAATCTTGGCGGCGACCTCGATATTCTTGATCAATTTCGCGAATGACTTCGCGCGGCGAGAATCAGTAATCGCCTTCTTGTGCTTGGTAGTTGCCCATTTAGAATGCCCTGACATGACGGCTATTCTATCTGGCCTCGCGAGGTCCCGCGTGCGCGAATCCCCGCGCTAGGCCTGATCAAGCCTCGTGCGCACACCGACATCGTTCAATTGAAGCTGGGCGAGCCGGGCGACAGTGGTGGCGTTCCCTGCCCTCCACTCGGCAGCCGGATCAGCGGAAACCTGAGACAACGCGGTCAAATTCTGAGAAGCCAGTGCGCGAAGCGCGAGCAAATTGGTGCCGCCCGGCGTTGCGAGAAGTTTCTTGGCCTCATCCGCTCGCACAGCAAATCGGATTCGTGGCAACAACCACACGAGCAGTATCAGCACAACCGGAACCACAGCGATGAAGACGCCAACCAGAGTAGCCGCAGCCAGAACCGTCTCCTGCTGACTCCGCCCTGCCGCCTCTAGCGCAGCCCCGGCATCACTCGCCCCATCGAAAGGAGCGCGGATGCCCGATCCAATCAGCGGAACAGCGCCGAGGGTGTCTCCCAGCTCGACCATCGTCGACCGGAAGCCTGCCCCGGCATCCTGCATCTGAGCGCCGAGCTCTTGGAACGCTGCAATGAGTTGGTAAACCCAACTGCCGATCACAATCCAGAGAACAATGAATGCTAGCGAGAACACATCGGCCGTAATCTGGCGAGCTCTGCGGGCGGGAAGGTCTGCGTACAGTTGCATTCCCCCATGATGCAGGAACTATGGCTTAGCGCGCACGCGAGAAACGAAGTACTCGTGAAAACGGGTATCTCCCGTGATCTCCGGATGAAAGGAGGTACCGAGAAGGTTTCCCTGTTCGACAGCCACAATCCGCCCATCGTCAAGCGTTGCGATTGCTCGCGCGCTCGCGCCAACGGATTCGACAACAGGAGCCCGAATGAAGATGGCGTGAACGGGCACGTCACCCAACTCCGGCACATGGATGTCCGTCTCGAAGGAGTCAGTCTGTGACCCGAACGCGTTACGGCGCACCACGACATCCAGCCCACCAAAAGACCGTTGCCCGTCGATCGAATCGAGCACAGTATCTGCCAGCATGATCAGCCCCGCACACGTGCCATAGACCGGAAGTCCGCCCGCAATCGCTTCGCGTATCGGGTCATACAGCCCATAGAGACGAGAGAGCTTGTCGATCACGCTCGACTCTCCGCCGGGAATGATGAGTCCAGCAATATGCTCAAGCTGCTGAGCAGTCTTGACCGCGATTGCGGTTTCGCCCAGCAGTTCGAGCACAGCGAGGTGCTCACGGAAGTCACCCTGGAGAGCTAATACTCCGATAGGGAGCTGATCGACCGTGTGACTACCAGCCACGCTCAGAGAGACGGTGGGGAGCAGCAAGGTCAGACACGTTGATGCCAACCATGGCCTCACCGAGTCCGCGCGAGGCAGCGGCAATAACGCTCGGGTCATCGAAGAAGGTCGTCGCCTTCACGATTGCGGCCGCGCGCTGCGCCGGGTTGCCCGACTTGAAGATTCCGGACCCAACGAAGACTCCATCGGCACCGAGTTGCATCATCAGAGCAGCATCGGCGGGAGTTGCTACGCCGCCGGCCGTGAAGAGTACAACGGGAAGCTTTCCCGTCTCCGCGATTTCGCGCACGAGCTCATAGGGGGCCTGAAGTTCCTTAGCCGCAACGTACAGTTCGTCAGCTGACTTCGAGCGCAGTTCATTGATCTGGCCCTTGATGGTGCGGATGTGCTTGGTCGCCTCAGAAACGTCGCCCGTGCCCGCCTCGCCCTTTGATCGGATCATCGCAGCACCCTCGGTGATGCGACGAAGCGCCTCGCCAAGGTTGGTTGCGCCACAGACGAAGGGAACGTCGAAGTTCCACTTATCGATGTGGTTGACGTAGTCTGCGGGGCTCAGCACCTCGGACTCGTCGATGTAGTCGACCTTGAGCGCCTGAAGAACCTGAGCTTCAACGAAGTGTCCGATTCGGGCCTTGGCCATAACGGGGATTGAAACTGCGTCAATGATGCCGTCGATGAGGTCGGGGTCACTCATGCGAGCTACTCCACCCTGCGAACGGATGTCGGCAGGAACGCGCTCGAGGGCCATGACGGCAACAGCGCCGGCATCCTCAGCGATCTTTGCCTGCTCAGCGTTGACGACATCCATGATGACGCCACCCTTAAGCATTTCTGCCAGTCCGCGCTTAACGCGGCTCGTACCGGATTCGTTGGATGAAGTGTTCTCGCTCATAGCTACAACGCTAAGACCGGAGCCCTCAAAAGAATGCAGCCAATTTGAACTCAGTGGTTCGTCGGCCAGGCCTTCGCCAGTTCTTCGCGAACCTCACCAAGCAGCCGAGGAATGGCCTTCGTTCCGGCCACAATCGGGAAGAAGTTCGAGTCAGTTGCCCACCGCGGAACAACATGCTGATGCAGGTGATTAGCGATACCGGCGCCCGCTAGCGCACCCTGATTCATCCCGATATTGAAACCGTGAGCCTTCGACGTTTCGCGGAGCACTCGCATCGCTGTCTGAGTGAGCGACGCGATCTCTGCCGTCTCCTCATCCGTCGCTTCGTCGTACAAGGGCACGTGCCGATAGGGACACACCAAGAGGTGGCCACTGTTATAGGGGAAGAGGTTGAGCAGAACGAAAGCGTGCTCACCGCGCGCGACGATCAGCGCTTTCTCGTCGTCAAGGGTCGGCGCAACGCAGAAGGGGCAGTCGTCCTTGTCAGGCTGCGACTGATCCATGATGTAGGCAATGCGGTGCGGTGTCCACAGCCGCTGGAAGGCATCGGGAACCGCAGCGAAGTCAGCACTCGACTCCCCCGCAGGCAATTCCGAACCGTCGTAATCCTGCACGGACTAAACCTGCGCTCGGGTCGCGATCGCCTCAGTGATGCGCGCGACGGCATCAGCAATCGGGATGCCATTCTCCTGAGTTCCATCACGGAAACGGAAGCTCACTGAACCCGCAGCCTGATCCTGTTCACCAGCAATGAGCTGGAACGGAATCTTCGATTTGGTGTGAGTGCGGATCTTCTTTTGCATCCGCTCACTCGAGGCATCAAGCTCAGCGCGAACACCGAGCGCTGTGAGCTGATCGATCACGCCACCCAAGTATTCCTCGTAGGCCTCAGCAACGGGGATGCCAACAACCTGGACCGGCGACAGCCAGACCGGGAATGCTCCGGCGTAGTGCTCAGTGAGCACACCGAAGAAGCGCTCGATCGAACCGAACAGGGCACGGTGGATCATCACCGGACGCTGGCGTGAACCATCCGCAGCGGTGTATTCCAGTTCGAAACGCTCAGGAAGGTTGAAGTCGAGCTGCACCGTGGACATTTGCCACGTGCGGCCGATAGCGTCTCGAGCCTGAACCGAAATTTTCGGGCCGTAGAACGCCGCCCCACCCGGGTCAGGAACAAGTTCTAGACCGGATTCGGCTGCAACCTCAGCAAGGGTCTGCGTCGCTTCGTCCCACACGTCGTCATCGCCGACATACTTCTCTGGATCCTTCGTCGACAACTCAAGGTAGAAGTCGGTCAGACCGTAGTCACGCAGCAACGAAAGAACGAAGTTGAGGGTGTTCGTGAGCTCCTCCTTCATCCCCTCCTTCGTGGTGAAAATGTGCGCGTCGTCCATCGTGAGGCCACGAACTCGCGTGAGGCCGTGAATGACGCCGGACTTTTCGTTGCGGTAGACCGTGCCGAACTCGAAGAGGCGCATCGGAAGATCGCGGTACGAGCGTCCGCTCGACTTGTAAATCAGGATGTGCATCGGGCAGTTCATGGGCTTGAGGTAGTAATCGGCGCCCTGGCGAGTGATCTCGCCCTCTTCGTTGCGGCCCTCATCGAGGTGCATCGGTGGGAACATGCCGTCTTTGTACCAGCCCAAGTGACCGGAGGTCTCGAACAGAGCCGCCTTGGTGATGTGAGGAGTATTAACGAACGAGTAGCCCTCTTGCAAGTGACGCCGGCGCGAATAGTCCTCCATCTCGTGACGGATGATTCCGCCCTTGGGGTGGAAGACAGCGAGTCCAGAACCGATTTCGTCTGGAAAAGAGAATAGGTCTAGCTCAGCACCAAGCTTGCGGTGGTCGCGCTTGAGAGCTTCCTCTTGACGAGCTTGGTACTCACGAAGCTCGTCTTTGGTCGGCCACGCCGTGCCATACACACGCTGAAGCTGCTTGTTCTTCTCCGAACCACGCCAATATGCGGCGGCGGTACGTGTGAGCGACCAACCGTTGCCAATCATGCGAGTGTTCGGCAGGTGCGGCCCGCGGCACAGGTCTTTCCAGTAAACCTCGCCGGTCTTGCCGTCGACGTTGTCATAAATGGTGAGCTCGGCGCCGCCGACCTCGACTGACTCATTGTCAGCGTCAGCATCGCCCTCGGCTACGGCGCCCTTGAGGCCAATCAGTTCGAGCTTGTACGGCTCGTTGGCGAGCTCTTCACGAGCTTCAGCCTCCGTCACAACACGACGCTGAAAACGTTGACCCTGACGGATGATGCGATCCATCGCCTTGGTGATCGCTTTGAGATCCTCGGGCGTGAACGGCTCCTCGACGTCAAAGTCGTAGTAGAAACCATCGGTCACGGGTGGACCAATACCAAGCTTCGCTTCGGGGTTGATCGTCTGAACCGCCTGTGCCGCGACGTGCGCCGCCGAATGGCGAAGGATGTTGAGTCCGTCAGGCGAGTCGATAGTGACCGCCTCGACCTCATCCGTGTCGGTCACCGTCGAGGCAAGGTCTTTCAGCTCACCGTTGACGCGCATGGCGACGACGTTGCGGTCGGTAAATAGGTCGAATCCAGTCTTACTCACACAACAACTTTAGCCGCGATACCGACAACTTCGCGTCACTCAATGCGCTAGCCACCAAAGATCTGGCTCGCCCACAGAGCAAGTGCCGTACTGGTGAGCGCGTTAGCCCACCCAATCAGGAGTTGCAGCACCCCCACGAGCGAGATCATTAGCGTTCCCCGGGCGCTGCGAGCCGTAGGAATGAGGGCGATAGCAAGAAGTGTCATCGCCATGAAAATATTTCCGGTCGAGCCGTCAGGCAAGAGCCCGAGGGCGAACCCGACGATAAAGGCCGCGAAGACAAGGGTCGAAATAATGATCGCGCCCGGCCTGCGAACGATGAGCGCAACCAGCCACGCACTGACAAGTGGTGCGATCACGAAGAAGCCTTCAACAGTGCTGAAGAACTGGCCAACGATAACGAGTCGATCGCCGAATCCGATAAACGCCGATTGCGTTGCCCCGGCAAATGGACGTCCGAGAAACAGAGCGTTGAGCACGGCGAGGGAAATGAGCGCAGACGCAGCAGGATAGAGGATGACGAGCGCATTCGCCCGTCGAGCGCCGAACACTCCCGCGCGACGATGGCGAAGGATGGGCGCGGAGAGGGCCGCAGCGGTGACGTAAACGAGTGCTGTCACATCGGTGAGAACGGCAACCATGAAGTAGATTCCGACCCGAAAACCGGACTCTGTGTTACCCCACGCCACAAATCTCACGATGTGTGACATCCCGAGGCCGAAGAGAATAAGCCCCAAGAACGCAGCATAGTTTTGAGTCGCGTTGTAGAAAAAGAGCGGGTTGAGCGCGAGCGCCATCATCAGGATCACGATCGTGGATCGCGCGAAGCGCCGCTGCACCATGATCTCGATGAGCTTCTGCAAGAAGACTCCGGCGCTCAGCGCTCCGATGATCGAGAGCGTCAGCGCCCCACCAGGTACAAAAGCTGCCAGCAGGGTGCTGATAGGCGGGAAAATATCTCCCAGCCATTGAGCGTCTGCTCGCTGCCAATCTATCTGGGTTGCTCGCGCAACAAGGGTGGCGTTGGGCGAGTCTGTCGCTCCAAGCGCTGAAACGACGAGCGCAAAGATGACATAGGGAAGCGCGAAGACCCCACGGAGCATCCACCGTCGAGGAGTGCGCCGCGGCCAGACATCGAGGCGAGTGCGTGGCGGGCGGGTCGCGATACGTAGCGCCCGCGTATTCGTCAGCGGCTCACTCATGATTGGTCTGGCTTGTCAGGCCATGCTCCGTCTTCTCCCAGTAGTGCGGTTTCGTGATGAGCTGCCAGAGCGCCTTGTAGGACGCAATCGAGTGCAAAATCCAATACAAGGGATTCAGCAGCGCCCAGGGAACAAGGGCGAATGTTCCCCGTTTATAGGGCCCCATCATCGACAAATACACCATGATCGAGCTGCCGATGATGAAGTTGAGAAAGCACACCCAGAGCAACCACACGGGAAAGAACTGCCCCACAAATTCTGTAGGCAGAACAAGAGACAGAACCGTGAGCACGTAGAACGGCAGCACCCCTAAGAAGGTGGCTGGCGTGCCGGCGATAAGCAGGACGAAGCTACAGAATCGCCAGAACCCGATCTCTCGCATGAGTGCCACCGGCCGACGCGCATGCACGAGGGTGGTCTGCATGTAGCCCTTGATCCACCGACTGCGCTGCCGTATGAAATTGGGAATGGACTTGTTGGCCTCTTCCATCGTTGCCGAGTTCACGACGCCGACGCGATAGCCGAGCGCACTGGCACGGATGCCCAAATCGGCGTCTTCGGTGACGTTGTACGGGTCCCATCCCCCGAGGCTCTTGAGAGCCTCGGTGCGGAAATGGTTCGAAGTGCCGCCAAGCGGGATAGGTAAATCGAGCGAATCGAGGCCAGACAACATGTAGTCGAACCAGTAGCCGTACTCGAGCGAGAACATCCGGGTCAACACGTTTTCGCTGGCATTGAAATAGTTCAACGCTGCCTGAACACACACCGTCTTCTCGCCGCCGCGCTGGAACGAAATATAGGCCTTTTTGAGCTGGTCAGGCTCAGGCGTGTCTTCTGCATCGAAAATAACTAGGTAGTCGCCCGTTGCGAAGAACAAACCAACGTTGCAGGCCCGCGGTTTGGTCTGCGGGTGCCCGGCAGGAATAGTGATGATTTGAAAGTGATCGGGTGGAGAGCTCGCCTCGAACGCCGCTCGTGTTTCATCGTCAGATTCCTCGATCAAGACAAAGACCTCAAGCCGGTTAGTCGGCCAATCGATATCCCCTAGGTTCCTGACCAGCTGGGCGACGATGTTTGCTTCTTTGAAAACCGGCACGAGCACTGTATAGCGCGGCAGGTCGTCGTCATTGAGCGCTTCGACTTCACGAGCAGACACCCGCTCGACGAGATCGAACCGCGCTCCGCGCAAGGAAATAAAGAACTTGAAGGCTGTGCCTGCGAGAAATACCAGGCTGGTGATCGCGATGAGGGTGATCACCGTTGTTACCGGCCAGAGCACCAGAGCGATCACAAAGACGATAAGCAGTATGAGCAAACCGATCTTCTGGCCGCGGGACGCAACAGTTCTCGCCGACAACACCGGATTGCGGTTCCACAATTCATTCGCGGCCTGATCGGCAATCAGCGGCCCAAAGACATCGAGAATGGTGTGCCAGATCTGGGCGGATGTCGCCGCCACAAAGACAACGTCTCGCCCGAGCGCATCAGCGATTCTTTCGCTGCGTTCTTCGTCCGGAACCCGAGCGGTCGCGACGAGGGCGCGGCCGTCTGGCAACTCGCGGAGAGGCATCCAGTTCTCGGCAATGTACAGCTGCCCGCTCCACCGGCGAGCGAAGTCACCATCGACGTCAGACATGGTGGCACGATCAATGCCCCAGACGCGGGAGATCACATCCACCAACGTGGCGTCGTCGAGGTGCCCACGGCTAGCGAGAGTTTGGTCGATGTGAACGCCGGAGCGTGCTTTGACTGCGCGGGCTTCAGCAATTTGGCTGCGGGTCGCCAGTCCTTCGTCGAGCAGGAGCTTCACAAAGGCTTCACTCTGGCGTGACGGTTCCCCGATTTTCCCCATGGCCCTATCGTCGCGCACTCTCATGCCGCGGGGAGGGAGCCACGCTGACTTCGCGTGGGCCATTGGCTTTCGCACACGTGCGCGCTAGGGAGTTAAAAGCAGAAGCCCCGGCGAACCGGGGCTTCATCTGTGAGCGATACTGGGATCGAACCAGCGACCTCTTCCGTGTCAGGGAAGCGCGCTACCGCTGCGCCAATCGCTCATGCTATTTAGTTACGTAAAACACTCGTTACGAGGTGGAGACGGGATTTGAACCCGCGTATACGGCTTTGCAGGCCGCTGCCTCGCCTCTCGGCCACTCCACCGCACATGGAAAGTGCCAGCGAGGCTGACACTTCCCACTTGAGCGGATGACGAGATTCGAACTCGCGACCCTAACCTTGGCAAGGTTATGCGCTACCACTGCGCCACATCCGCATTTACAAGCTATTCGGTTACCCGTTTTCGCGTGCTAGATGACTGTATACGAAGAGTGCGTGAACTTCCAATTCGGCGGCGAGCGTGTCGTCAAGATATGCGAAGATTGCTCTGCGGGCGATTGGCGCAGTTGGTAGCGCGCTTCCTTCACACGGAAGAGGTCATCGGTTCGAGTCCGGTATCGCCCACTGAAATTTAGAACGTCTGAACAGCTCACAAGCCTGTTCTCGCGGGAGAGTCGACTCTGTCTGGCCAAGTAGCCTTGGCTACATGACTACGCTTTCGCCGAAACGCCCGTCGGCCATCCGCGAGTTCTTCGTTGGTGCGAGTTTTTTGTTTCGAGGTTTTCGGACATGGATTAGCGCGCCTCGCCTCATGGTCCTGGGAATGGTTCCAGCCGCAATTGTTGGTGTTGTCGCTATTGCTGTGCTCGCGACTCTGTTCGCGAACATCCAAACGGTGGCCGCATTTATTACGCCATTCGCCAACGACTGGAGCGAGCTTGCAAAGGGCGCGACTCAGTTCGCCGCGGGCTTGGCGGTGGTGCTCGCCAGCATCCTGCTCGTAGTCAACACCTACACAACCGCGACGTTGATGGTGGGTGATGCGTTCTACCGCAAAATTTCGGCCCACGTGGATGCGGTCTACGGCGCTCCCCCGGCACAGCAGCCGCTGGGGTTTTGGAAGGACTTTCGCCGGGGCATCGGTGAAGGTATTCGCGTACTGATTCCGACAGTCGGGTTGGCCATTCTCGTTCTCGTCCTCGGCTTTATCCCAGTGGTGGGCAGCATCGTTGCTGCTACCGCTGGCGCGCTGCTCGGCGGCTGGCTTCTCGTCGTCGAACTGGGCAACATCCCCTTTGAGGCTCGTGGATTGCATCTCACTGCTCGGCGCCGCGCCCTTCGCGGCAATCGCGCCCGGGCGGTCGGGTTCGGGGCTGCTACCTATCTGGTATTCCTTATTCCCTTCGGCGCGGTCGTCGCGATGCCTGCAGCACTCGCCGGGGCAACGCTCCTGACTCGTTCAGTGCGAGGAGAGGATACGCGGCCGGGGGCCCTCGACAACGCTCCTGATCCTTCCGAGCAGCCACCAGAAGACTGACGACACCACGAACGCATAGCTTGCTGTGGCAACAACGCTCAAAAACTGCTGCTCGACGATGTAGGTCTGACCGGTGAATAAGAATCCCGACCCGGTCGCGAGAACGCCGAGCGAAACCACTCCGATGCTCCCGCCCATCAAATGCGCATTCACGAGAAAGCGAAGCTGATTGCCCAGGGGTGATCCTTTTCGAACGGTAAAGGCACAGGCCACGGCACCGGCGATCAACCCCGCAACTGCTGCGGATACCGGAGTGAACAGCGGCGCACCTGCGGTAACCGCGATCAAGCCGCTTACACCGCCACCGGCGAGTGACTTCAGCCCAACCACTCCATGGTTGATCAGCTGCACCGCTACCCAGCCGATCACGCCAAATACCGCGCTCACGGCTCCGTTTGTGAGGATGAGGCCTACAACGTCGTCGAGGGCAAATTCGGCCCCTACGAGCCACAGCAGCCACGACAGGACAACTCCGACGAGGGCGATGACCCCGACTGGCGCCGGGAGCGTCATTCGGGCGCCCCTGATGAGCGAGTGGCGTTCTACCACCAGCACCGCGAGCATGCTCGCCCCAACCGCAACACTCATGACGAGCGCACCGCCGTGGTCGATGGGGTTCAATCCCAACGGCGTCGTCGTTCCGAAGGGCTCAAACGTTCGCACGGCGATGGGAACATAGACGCCGACTGCCCACACACAGCTATACGCGATACTTCGAACGAGTGACGCCCCTGAGCTTCGGGACACGAGCGTCACCAGAAGGCAACACACAGCGCCGAGAGCCCCCAGCGACGGCATCATGACAAAACGCAGGCTCAGCCCCATTGCGGGAACGATCAATGCCCAGGCCAGAGCACCTGGAATCGCGCAAGCGAGCGACTCCAGAACGAGCCTCCGCCATTTCACAGCCGGCAGCGTGCTTGAGTACAGCACGAGTAGGGAGAACAGCAGTGTCACGAGCGCGACCACGCCGATAGTTGCCGTCGCTACGTCTCCCACCAACGTCAGCCTCCCCGGCCCTCTAGATCCCGCTCAGACACCCCGCACACTGCCAGGATCACCGAGCGCCTAGCCAGTACTGCGAATCGTACTAGGCGTTGTTAGAAGTGAGGGCGATGAGGCGGGAAACTGCTCGGAGATACTTCTTGCTGTATCCCCCATCAAGCATGTCGTCAGGGAATACCGCATCGAGCGGAGTGCCCTCGGCGTAAACCGGGATCTGGGCGTCGTAGAGCCGATCCACAAAAGCCACAAATCGCAGTGCATCTGTCTGGTTGGTGAACTCGTGAACGCCGGTCAAGGCAATCGCGTCGACGCCTTCGATGAGCTTGACGTAACGTGAAGGATGCACGCCAGCCAAGTGCTTGAGCACTCCGTCGAAGGAGTCGAGGGTTACGACCCCCTGCACAGCGGAAATTGCGGCGGCCGCATCATCCACCGCAATCGCATGCGCACCGGTGTCACGTCGGCGGTAATCGAGACCATCAATTCGGATCGTTTCGAATTTGGCAGAGAGAGAGTCGATCTCTCGCAAAAAGTCTTGGGCGGCGAATCTGCCCTCTCCCAAGGCGTTGGGAGGAGTGTTTGATGTCGCCGCGATTTTTGTTCCCGATGCGACCAGTTCCGAGAGCAGCCGCGAAATAAGGCGGGTGTCGCCGGGATCGTCAAGCTCGAACTCATCAATGCAGACAAGGGTCGCACCCTTGAGGAGTTGCACTGCAGGCGCGTAGCCGACCGCGCCAACGAGAGCGGTGTATTCGATGAAGGTTCCGAAGTACTTGCGGCCAGCGGTCTGGTGCCACAGCGCAGCCAACAAATGAGTCTTGCCAACGCCAAATCCGCCATCGAGGTACACGCCCGGCTTCGCCACCGGCGCCTTCTTGCGAGAGAAGAGCTTGGCCTTCTGCGCACTAGTGAGAAAGTGGCGCATTGCTGCTACGGCAGCACCCTGTGACGGGTAGTCCCGGTCGGGGCGGTACGACTCCAAAGTCGCGCCGGTGAACTGGCGCGGAGGCACAAGTTCGGCAAGCATCTGCGCTCCGGTCAACGACGGGATACGATCGACTAGACGCTCAGGAGTCGTAGGCGCAGTAGCGCTCATTCTCAGCCTCGGTTATTTTTCGCAGTCTTACGGCAACGCGGTGTAATCAGCGGCGAATGCGTAATTTCTTGGGCAAGGGACCCATCAAGCTTAGTTTGAAGCCCGCACCAGTTTTTCCACCCACAATCGGAGGTAGCTATGACTATCGAACACGACCCAGCCCCGCAATTTGCTGAGTTCTCGCACCCGGAACGATTGGTCACTGCAGACTGGCTTGAAGAACGACTCGGCAAGCCAGGGCTCGTTGTCGTCGAGTCCGACGAAGACGTACTGCTCTACGAAACCGGACACATTCGCACTGCTGTCAAGATCGACTGGCACACCGACCTCAATGACCCGGTGACTCGCGATTACATCAATGGCAAAGAGTTTGCCGAACTCATGTCACGCAGCGGGATTGCGCGCGACACGACTGTGGTCATTTATGGCGACAAGACCAACTGGTGGGCGGCCTACGCTCTCTGGGTCTTCACCTTGTTCGGCCACGAAGACGTACGCCTCATGGATGGTGGCCGCGCCAAGTGGGAAGCGGATGGTCGTGAATACACCCTCGAAGTTCCCACTCCGACGCCCACCGAGTACCCCATCATCGAGCGCGATGACTCAGTTATTCGTGCGTTCCGCGACGACGTGCTGACCCACTTGGGAAACCCACTGATCGATGTCCGCTCCCCCGAGGAGTACAGCGGCGAACGCACAAGCGCTCCCGCGTATCCCGAAGAAGGCGCCCTGCGTGCCGGTCACATCCCGAGCGCGCAGAGCGTGCCGTGGTCAAAGGCAGTTGCAGAAGACGGAACTTTCCGTCCACTCGATGAGCTCAACGCGATCTATCGTGAGGGCGCTGGTCTCAAAAATGGCGACCAAGTAGTGGCCTATTGCCGCATCGGCGAGCGTTCGAGCCACACCTGGTTCGTTCTGAACTACCTGATGGGCTTCGAGAACGTGCGCAACTACGACGGTTCGTGGACCGAGTGGGGCTCCTTGGTTGCTGTACCGATCACGGTCGGCACTGAACCTGGCGACGTTCCGTCCCGTTAGACTAAAGCGGTGAGTGAGCAGCAGATCCCATCCCAGTTGGCCGAAATTCGTGACGACTTTCTGGGGCTCGAACTACGGGATCGGCTGCAGCTCCTGCTGGAGTTCGCGAACGAGCTTCCGGAGTTGCCAGACCGGTACCGCGACCACCCCGATTTGTTCGAACGGGTCGAGGAGTGCCAGTCCCCCGTTTTCATCTTCATCGAGGTCGAAAACGACGTCGTACACATGTTCGCGACGGCACCACCAGAGGCGCCGACCACTCGGGGCTTCGCTTCGATCTTGGCGCAAGGATTGTCGGGCCTCAGTAGCAAAGAGGTATTAGAACTCTCTGACGATTACCCGCAGTCTCTGGGACTTGCCAAAGCCGTTAGTCCGCTGAGATTGCGCGGCATGACGGGCATGTTGGCGCGGGCAAAGCGACAAATTCGACTGAAGAGCATCGCGTAACTGCTCTCGCTCAGAGAGGCCACGCAGCCGGGATAGTGCGCATCGACCCCGTGTCGTGAGCCCTACGCTACGTCGGTGACGTCAGCGGCAGCATCCACACCCCGTTGGATTGCGAGCCACGAGCGGATGGCCAATAGCCAGCGTTCGCTGTCATAGTTCCACAATCGCGTGTGACCTGCGGTGTCGAACTCCTCGTAGGTGACAATGTCAGGTCGAGCCTCGGCCAACGCTCGAGAGGGTTCGACGGGAACGTAGCCATCGTCTTCGCTGTGCATAAGCAGAATAGGGCGATCCAGCTCGTGAGCGCGCTCGACGAAGTTCAGCGTGGCGAAGTCGAGTGGGTTCTCCGTTCCCACGAGAAACTGGGCTTGGTCGCTCCCCAGTACAGCTACCGCAGCACGAGGAATCAACGACGGGATGCGGTTCAAGTCGCCGTGCAGCGCGAGCGTCGGACCCCAGGCGATGACAGGCGAGTCGAGCACCAGCCCCATAATCATGTCTCGATAGCGAGATCGGATCAGCGTGTGAAGCGCAGTCGCTCCGCCCATTGACCAGCCCATGAGAATAATGCGCTCGGCACCAGCGGAACGTGCGTAGGCGATCGCGGCGTCAACATCGCGATATTCGGTGGAACCTAAGCCATACCGGCCATCTGCCGAATCGGGCGCTTCAGTGTCGTTCCGGTACGAAATTGACAGCGAAGTGATTCCAGCATCGTGAAACTCACCTAGCGCGCGCACTGTCTCTGGCCGCTGCACTCCTCGACCATGAATGTGGATTGCCCACGTGGCGCTCGGCGAATCCGCGGGGATCAACCACGCGGGCGCGAAGCCGAGCTCTGTGCGAATCAGCACCTCAGAGTACTTAAGCCCTAGCCCAGCCGGCGTCAGATAAAACCATCCACTCGTGCGCGCGTTGTCTCCCGGATGCGGAACACCGGTTTCAACGTCGATGAGTTCCCGCGCAACCCACTGCGCGCCCTGCGAAACCACGGGCCCGATGCGTGCGAATCCGGTTTCGTCGGCGAACCACAGGCTGAATCGACCGGGCGCTCTGCTCTCCTCTGCCGACGACAAGACGATCGTGGACTCCCCCACAGCGAGAATTCGCAGGTTACTGTCGGCTCGGCCCGGCGGCGTCACCACACGACGCGCTACAAAGACTGAAAGCGCGGCACCGACCGCTACTCCGATCGCGGCGATTGCGGCCGCCCCGATAGCGACCCCGCCGGCGATTCCGGCGACTATGCGCAAGCGATCCCGTGCCCGCATCCCTAAACCTCCGTCTCGCAGCCGCCCTAGCGCGGCGTGCCTCACTAGCGATCGTTCTCCTAAAGCCTAATCTTCACTCGTGCCCGATTCGCCAGCTGGACCAACACCACCCGCGGCATTTGCTTCAGCGGTTGAGTCGCTTCGTGCTGCGACTTTGCGCCCTGAGCTCGCCATTACCGAGATTTCAGCACCAACGCAGATTGCCCCGTGGTCCTTTGCTTTGGCTGCGGATGTCACACCCTCTCGTCACGGCGAAGACTCCGATCTTGGCACTGGCAGGTTCGTGCTTCTGTATGACCCCTCGTCTCCCGAGGCGTGGGAGGGCGAATTCCGGATCATCTGTTTTGCTCAGGCGCCGCTCGAACCCGAGATCGGTGTTGACCAGTTTCTGAGTGAAGTTACCTGGTCCTGGCTCGTCGATGCTCTCGATAGCAGGGGTGCACAATACGACCAGGTGTCGGGAACCGCGACCCGTATTCTCTCCACTGGATTTGGCGAACTTGAGTCCCAACCGGATGGCGCCCAAATCGAACTTCGCGCGTCTTGGAGCCCCCAAGACCTCGATATCGCCGCACATGTGGAAGGCTGGAGCGAGTTAGTCTGCATGCTTGCCGGACTTCCTCCCACGAATGAAGGAGTCACTATGTTGTCGGCCCGTAGAGCTGGGCGTGAGTAGCGCCACCGACAGTGCAGCCCCCGAGGGCGAGTCGCACGCTACCCAAGCCCCTCATGTTCCCGTTGACGTCATTGACGATCGGGACGAATATCTTGCCGCCGTGGCAGCCATCGCTGCCGGCCATGGCCCTATCGGAATAGACGCAGAACGAGCAAGCGGCTACCGCTACTCGCAGCGCGCCTATCTCATCCAGATCTTCCGTCGCGGTGCGGGTACTTTTCTGTTCGATCCGCCGGCCATTGGTGACTTTAGCGAGCTGAACGACGTTATCGCTGAGGAAGAGTGGATTCTGCATGCAGCGACACAGGACCTCACCTGCTTGCGTGAAGTTGGCCTCCACCCAACGCGCTTGTTCGATACCGAACTGGGGGCGCGGATCGCTGGCCTCCCGCGGGTGGGACTCGGAACCGTCGTGGAACACTTGTTGGGCATCCATCTCGCAAAGGAACATTCGTCAGCGGACTGGTCTACGCGGCCACTTCCCCAGTCGTGGCTCGTGTATGCCGCGCTCGACGTTGAGTTGCTCGTAGATCTTCGCGAGGCGCTCGGCGACGTTCTTGAGGGCGACGACAAGAGCGAAATCGCGCGCCAAGAATTCGAGTCAGTTCTTGCTCGTGACTTGAGTCACGTGCGCGCCGAACCATGGCGCCGGCTGAGTGGAGTTCATTCCATTCGCGGCGGCAAAAACTTGGCTGTAGCGCGCGAGCTGTGGTTGGCCCGCGACGCCTACGCGCGAGAAGTCGATACTGCCCCTGGCCGCCTCGTTCCAGACTCCGCCCTGCTGTCTGCCGCAAAATTGCTGCCGGAGTCGAAGCGGGAGCTGTCGAGCCTCCGAGAATTCAGCGGGCGCGCGAGCCGCACCCAGATTGATCGCTGGTGGCAGGCCATTTTGGCCGGGCTAGCGTCTACTGACATTCCAGCATCGCGAGTGGCCAGCGACACTCTGCCGCCACCACGGGTGTGGTCAGACAAGAACCCCGCAGCGGATCGTCGCCTCAAAGCGGCTCGTGCCCTCATGGCAGAGTTCTCTGAAGAGATGTCTATCCCCATTGAGAACTTGCTCACGCCCGATCACTTGCGGCGTGTGGCATGGAACCCACCGGCGGAGATCACGGTCGACAGCATCTCAGACGCCCTCACGGCGCTCGGCGCCCGCCGCTGGCAACTTGACGTATCTGCACAGTCAATCGCCGAAGCCTTTGTCGAAGCCAACCAAACGCCTGAGGACTCCGCGGACACCAAGTCGTAGGAACAGTCAAAGGATTCCATCCGCTAATCTCCCCAGCCTAGGATCAGTGCTACATCCAAGGATTTAGTGGAGGCATTGTGGCCAAGGAAACTGAGATTGTATTCGTAGATGGAGTCCGTACTCCGTTTGGACGTGCAGGCGAGAAGGGCATGTTCTGGAATACCAGAGCCGATGACCTCGTCGTCAAGGCGATGATTGGTGTGCTGGAGCGGAATCCGCAAATCCCCAAGGATCGCTTCGACGAAGTCGCTATCGCGGCAACAACTCAGACCGGCGATCAGGGTCTCACGATCGGTCGCAGCGCTGCTTTGCTGGCTGGACTGCCCACGTCTGTTCCCGGCTATGCGATCGACCGCATGTGTGCCGGTGCCATGACGGCCGTCACAAACGTGGCTGGCGGCATCGCGTTCGGCGCCTACGATCTCGCAATCGCTGGTGGCGTCGAGCACATGGGCCACCACCCGATGGGCTCGGGCGTTGACCCCAACCCTCGTTTCCTCTCAGAAAAGCTCGTCGATCCTGAAGCTCTCAACATGGGCAACACGGCCGAGAAGCTACACGACCGTTTCCCTCATCTCACCAAGGAACGCTCCGACGCGTTCGCGCTGCGCAGCCAACAGCGCGCCACCGCCGCGTACGACGCGAACAACATCCAGCCTGACCTCATCTCGGTTGCCACCAAGAGCGAGTCCGGCTGGGGCTTGGCCACCCGCGACGAGGGCTTGCGCCCCGAAACCACTCTTGAGGGCCTTGCAGCGCTCAAGACGCCGTTCCGTTCACACGGACGCATTACCGCTGGCAACGCTTCCGGGCTGAACGACGGTGCAACCGCCAGCATTATTGCTAGCGGGGATGCCGCACGCGAGTTTGGTTTGAAGCCCAAGATGCGCATGGTGAGCTTCGCCTACGCTGGCGTGGAACCGGAGATCATGGGCATCGGCCCGATCCCGTCCACAGAGAAGGCGCTCCGTAAGGCTGGCTTGACGATCAACGACATCGGCCTCTTCGAGCTGAACGAAGCTTTTGCGGTTCAGGTTCTGTCGCTGCTTGATCACTTTGGCATCGATGACGAAGATCCTCGTGTCAACCAGTGGGGCGGCGCTATCGCGATGGGCCACCCGCTTGCGTCGTCGGGTGTTCGCCTGATGATCCAGCTTGCTGCCCAATTTGAACAGCACCCCGAGGTGCAGTTCGGCCTCACCGCGATGTGCGTTGGTCTCGGCCAGGGTGGGTCAGTCATTTGGGAAAACCCGAACTACAAGGGAGCAAAGTAACAATGACCGAACAGTTCGCACGTCTTTCGGACCTCGCAAAAGACGAGGTAATTACTCACTCCTTCGTGCGTGATGTACCGCTCTCCGCGGGTCGCACTCTCGCGCTCATTACGCTCGACAACGGCAAGGACCACACCCGCCCAAACACTCTCGGCCCGGCAACTCTGCTCGAGTTCGCGAAGGTCCTCGACGAGCAAAAGGAACGCGCGACCGCTGGCGAAATCCACGGTGTCGCTGTCACGGGCAAGCCCTTCATTTTCGCGGCCGGTGCTGACCTCTCAAAGGTAAGCGAAATCCCCGACCGCGAGACCGGCAAGCAGATGGCTCAGTTGGGCCACTGGGCGCTCGGCAAGCTCAGCGAACTTGGCGTGCCATCGTTCGTATTCGTCAATGGGCTTGCCCTCGGTGGCGGTGTTGAGATTCCTCTCAACGCTGACTACCGCACGATCGACAGCTCGGTTCCTGCGTTCGCGCTTCCCGAGGTCTTCCTCGGACTGATTCCTGGCTGGGGTGGCGCGTGGTTGCTCCCCAACCTGATCGGTATCGAAAACGCCCTCAAGGTCGTCATCGAAAACCCACTCAAGAACAACCGGATGCTCAAGGGCCCAGAGGCCTTCGAACTCGGCATCGCCGACGCCATGTTTGGTCCGGCAAACTTCCTTGAAGACTCAATCCGCTGGGCCGACGGAGTCATCGCTGGCACCACCAAGGTCAAGCGCAAGAACGAGCCGGGCAAGATCGAACGCACCGTGAAGTGGGATGTCGCTATCGGCATCGCCGACAAGATGCTGGCTAACCGCATCGGCCGCGTTGCCAAGTCTCCTTACGCTGCTCTCGCGCTGCTCAAGGCCGCCAAGAACACCGACAAGAAGACCGGTTTCGAAGCAGAGGACAACGCTCTCGCCGACATGATCTCCGGTGACCAGTTCCAGGCGAGCATTTATGCCTTCAATCTCGTGCAGAAGCGCGCAAAGCGCCCAGCGGGAGCTCCCGACAAGGAGCTTGCGCGCAAGGTGACCAAGGTTGGCGTTATTGGCGCCGGGCTCATGGCACGTCAGTTCGCACTGCTTTTCGTCCGTCGACTGCAGGTCCCCGTTGTCATCACTGACCTCGACCAGACCGCAACGGATGCCGGCGTTGCCGCCATTCACACCGAAATCGACAAGTTGCATGAGAAGGGTCGTCTCTCGTCTGACGACACCAACCGTCTCAAGGCTCTCGTCACGGGCACAACCAACAAGGCTGACTTCGCTGACTGCGACTGGGTTATTGAAGCCATCTATGAAGAACTCGGCGCTAAGCAGGCCGTCTTTGCTGAAGTCGAGCAGTACATCTCTGACGAGACGATCTTGGCGACGAACACGTCCTCCCTGTCGGTGGAACAAATCGGAGCCAAGCTCAAGCACCCTGAGCGCGTCGTGGGCTTCCACTTCTTCAACCCGGTGGCAGTAATGCCGCTGATTGAGGTCGTGAAGACCCCGCACACCAACGATGAGTCGCTCGCAACAGCCATGGTTACGGCCAAGAACCTCCGCAAGAACGCTGTTATCACGACCGATACCCCTGGTTTCGTCGTGAACCGCATTCTCGCTAAGGTGCTCGGCGAGGCCATGCACGCTGTGGATACCGGCACGCCGTTCGAAGTTGTTGAAGAATCGACGCGCCCCTTCGGTCTGCCGATGACTCCCTTCGAACTCCTCGAGTTGGTTGGTCTCAAGGTCGGCGCTCACGTTCTTGATACTCACCACGCCGCGTTCCCTGACCGGTTCTTCGAGAGTGAGAACCTTCACAAGCTCGCCGAACTCGGATTCATTTTCGACCGCGACAACAAGGGCAAGTCAAAGGGCGTCTCCAAGAAGGCCGTCGAGATCGTCAAGGGCGGAAACACGCCGATGACGGCCGAGGAGCTTCAGATCCGGATCGAAGATGGTCTGGCCGATGAGATTCACCGGATGCTCGAAGACGGCGTCGTTGCCGCGGCGGAGGACATCGACCTCTGCCTCATTCTCGGCGCGGGTTACCCGTTCCAGATGGGTGGCGTCACACCGTACCTCGACCGCGCGGGAGCATCGGAGCGAGCGTTCGGCAGCACGTTCCACAACCCGCCGATTCGCGGAGTGCAGTAGCCCCTCGTCGATAGACGGTATCCGTCAAAGGCCCGGTTCAGATCAGTTCTGAACCGGGCCTTCGGCTGTTAGTCAAGGGGTTTCGCCGCAATGCCACAGTGACTACTCGGGCGTTCGGCCCGAGGCGGCTAGCCGCGCTCGGCGGGCAAGCGGAACTCTTCGGAGTCGCGATCCGCCAGCGGACGAGCCACGGGGATCTTGCTCCCCAACACTTGAGCGACCACATCGCGAGCAATGTGCTGAGGTGTCAGCCCGACCTGGTCGAGGATGTAATCGCGACTACCGTGGTCGAGGAAGCTGTCAGGCAATCCCAACTCGTTTACCGCAGTATCGACACCATTGGCCCGCATGTCTTGTCTGATGCGCGTGCCGATTCCTCCCACGCGCACACCATCCTCGATCGTAATCACGATGCGGTGGTCAGCAGCAAAGTCAATCACGCTCTTGGGCACCGGAACCACCCAGCGAGGGTCGATCACAGTGGCGCCAATGCCCTGAGCCGCAAGGAGTTCAGCGACCTGCAACCCGGTCTTAGCCATCGAACCGACCGTAACGATGAGAACATCACGCTGATCGTCTTCCCGTAACACATCGACGCCATCATCAGTGCGCCGCACGGCGTCGTACTCGGTGCCTACAGTGCCCTTAGCGAAGCGAATAACGGTTGGCGCATCATCGACCGCCACAGCCTCCCCCAGCTCCTCACGGAGGCGCGCAGCGTCGCGAGGTGCGGCAATGCGGATGTTGGGCACGACCTGCAAGAGCGCAAGATCCCACATTCCGTGATGACTGGCGCCATCGGGACCGGTCACGCCGGCTCGGTCGAGCACGAAGGTTACTCCGGCACGATGGAGTGCGACATCCATCAAAACTTGATCAAACGCCCGGTTCATGAAGGTGGCGTAGAGCGCCACAACAGGATGCAACCCACCAAAAGCGAGTCCGGCGGCAGACGTGACCGCATGCTGCTCGGCGATGCCAACGTCATGGACCCGCTTGGGATACTTCTCTGCAAAGCGGTGAAGCCCGGTAGGGCGCAACATCGCTGCAGTGATACCGACGAGTCGTGGATTCTCATCCGCAAGCTTGACGATCTCCTCAGAAAAGACCGAGGTCCAGGATGCCGCACCGCTGGGTTCGATCGGTTCGCCTGTCACCGGGTCGATCTGGCCAACCGCATGGAACTGATCAGCGACATCCATAAGAGCAGGCTCGTAGCCACGCCCCTTCTCGGTAATCGCATGAACGATTACCGGCGCACCGTACGACTTCGCCTGTTGGAGTGCCTCGGTGAGTGCACCGATGTCGTGGCCGTGAACCGGACCCAAGTACTTGATATCGAGATTGGAGTACAGGGCTTCGTTGTTGCTGAAGCGTGAGAGGAAGCCGTGGGTGCCACCGCGGATACCGCGATACAGAGCGCGCCCAGGCCCACCAAATGCACCAAAGAATCGCTCGCTTGAGCCGTGGAGCGAGCGGTAGGAACGCCGCGTTCGCACGCTGTTGAGGAAGTGTGCCATGCCACCAATAGTTGGCGCGTAGGAACGACCGTTGTCATTGACGACAATCACGAGGTTGCGGCTGTTGTCATCACTAATGTTGTTGAGCGCTTCCCACGTCATGCCGCCGGTGAGGGCACCATCACCCACAACGGCAACCACGTGCCGATCGCCCTGCCCCGTCATTTCGAAAGCACGGGAGATTCCGTCAGCCCAGGACAAGGAACTAGACGCGTGCGAGCTTTCGACAATGTCATGCTCGGATTCGGAACGCTGCGGATACCCCGCGAGTCCGCCTTGCGACCGAAGCTTCGCGAAGTCTTTGCGACCGGTAAGAATCTTGTGAACGTAACTCTGATGTCCGGTATCAAACACCACAGCATCCCGCGGGGAATCGAACACCCGGTGAATAGCGGTGGTGAGTTCTACAACGCCCAGATTGGGGCCAAGATGCCCTCCAGTCCGCGAAACGTTCTCGATCAAAAACTCACGAATCTCTTGCGCGAGTTGAGTAAGTTGCGCCGTGGAGAGACCGTCAAGATCTCGGGGACCGTTGATTCCCTCGAGTAAATTCATGCATCCAGTCTAGGCTTCTTCGTGCGCGTTTTGAACAAATGTGCATGAGGTTCTGGGACGACCCACAGCCTCAGCAGCACACACAAAAGGCGCGCGGCGAGAGCGATGCTCTCCGCCGCGCGCCTGTCGTGTATCCGCTAGTTAGACCAGCGAACGCAATACATACTGAAGGATGCCACCGTTGCGGTAGTAGTCAGCTTCACCGGGAGTATCGATGCGAAGCTTCGCGTCGAACTCAATCGTTGCCTTGCCCTCGGGCGAGTGAGCGGTCGGCTCGGCCACAACGTGCAAGGTGCTCGGGATGCGGTCATCGTTGAGCTCTTCGACGCCCGAGATGCTGATGCTCTCGGTACCGTCAAGTCCCAATGACTCCCAGCTCTGGCCTTCAGGGAACTGCAAGGGCAGAACGCCCATTCCGATGAGGTTCGAGCGGTGAATACGCTCGAAGCTCTCGCAAATTACGGCCTTGACACCGAGCAGGCTTGTTCCCTTGGCTGCCCAGTCACGCGACGAACCCGAGCCGTACTCTTTGCCACCAAGAACGACGAGCGGAGTTTCCTGAGCTGCGTAGTTCTGAGCTGCGTCATAGATGAACGACTGTTCGGCATCCGGCGTGGTGAAGTCGCGAGTGTAGCCACCCTCAACGCCATCGAGAAGCTGGTTGCGAAGACGGATGTTGGCGAACGTTCCGCGAATCATTACTTCGTGGTTTCCCCGACGCGAACCGTAGGAGTTGAAGTCCTTGCGGTCAATGCCGTGCTCCGCGAGGTAGATACCAGCGGGGCTGTCACCCTTGATCGAACCGGCGGGGCTGATGTGGTCGGTCGTGACCGAGTCACCCAGCTTGGCGAGAACGCGAGCACCCGTGATCGAGCTGACCGGCGTGATCTCCATGGTCATTCCCTCGAAATACGGGGGCTTACGCACGTAAGTCGACTCGTCATCCCACTCGAAAGTGGAACCGGTCGGCGTCGGCAGATTCTGCCAACGCTCGTCACCGTCAAAGACACCCGCATACTCGTGGGTAAACATCTCACGGTCAATCGAGGAATCGATCGTCGCCTGAACTTCGGCGGCGTCGGGCCAGATGTCCTTCAAGTAGACATCGTTGCCCTCCTGGTCCTGGCCAAGTGCATCGTTGTCGAAGTCGAAGTTCATCGTTCCGGCAAGGGCGTAAGCAATAACCAGCGGCGGGCTCGCGAGGTAGTTCATCTTCACGTCGGGGTTGATGCGACCCTCGAAGTTACGGTTACCGGAAAGAACTGCGGTGACCGCAAGATCGTTCTCATTGATCGCGGTGGAGATTTCATCTTCCAACGGACCGGAGTTACCGATACACGTAGTGCAGCCATAACCGACGGTGTAGAAACCGAGGGCCTCAAGCGACTCATCAAGTCCCGACTTGGCGTAGTAGTCAGTGACAACCTTAGAGCCGGGAGCCAGCGTGGTCTTGACCCACGGCTTCGACTTCAAGCCCTTAGCTGCCGCATTGCGAGCCAAGAGGCCAGCAGCAAGCATCACCGAAGGGTTAGACGTGTTCGTGCAGGACGTGATTGCAGCAATGGCAACCGAACCGTGGTCGATTGTGAACGACTCTCCGCCGTCGACCTTGACCGAAGTCGGCTGCGAGGCCGTCGAAGGCGCATGGCTAGCGTGCGAGTGTGAACGCTCGTGAGCCGAGTCCTCATCCTGCGGAGTGAGACCTACAGGATCGGATGCCGGGAACGTTCCTTCAACCGCAGCGTCGACCTTGGAGTGATCCATCGAGGCGTAGTTGTTGAGATCGATCTCGAACTGGCTCTTGGCCTTGGTGAGCTCGATGCGGTCCTGAGGGCGCTTCGGTCCAGCGATCGACGGAACGACGGTTCCGAGATCCATCTCGATGTATTCGCTGTAGCTAGGCTCGACGCTCGGGTCGTGCCAGAGCTTCTGAAGCTTTGCGTACGCTTCGACGAGTTCGACCTGCTCGTCGCTGCGACCGGTGAGGCGCAGGTAGTCAAGGGTCACGTCGTCGATGGGGAACATCGCGGCAGTAGAACCAAACTCGGGGCTCATGTTTCCGATAGTTGCACGGTTGGCGAGCGGCACTGCGCCGACTCCCTCACCGTAGAACTCAACGAACTTGCCAACGACGCCGTGCTGGCGCAACATTTGCGTGATCGTAAGAACAACGTCGGTCGCGGTGACGCCGGCGGGGATCGTGCCGTTGAGCTTGAAACCGACAACCTTGGGGATGAGCATCGAAACGGGCTGGCCAAGCATTGCTGCCTCGGCTTCGATTCCACCGACGCCCCACCCGAGCACTCCGAGGCCGTTGACCATCGTGGTGTGCGAGTCGGTGCCGACGAGGGTGTCGGGGAATGCCCGAGTCTTGCCGTCAACTTCACGCGTGTAGGTGACACGAGCAAGGTGCTCAATGTTGACCTGGTGAACGATTCCGGTTCCCGGAGGAACAACCTTGAAGTCGTCGAACGCGCTCTGGCCCCAACGAAGGAACTGGTAGCGCTCACCATTGCGCTCATACTCAAGCTCAACGTTGCGCTCAAGCGCATTGTCGGAACCGAAGAGGTCGGCAATGACCGAGTGGTCGATCACGAGCTCTGCAGGCGCGAGTGGGTTGATCTTGGTGGGGTCTCCCCCAAGTTCAGCGACCGCCTCACGCATAGTGGCGAGGTCGACGATGCACGGAACACCCGTGAAGTCCTGCATAACAACGCGTGCAGGCGTGAACTGGATCTCGGTGTCGGGGTCTGCACTGGGCACCCACGACCCGAGGGATTCAATTTGCGACTTCGTGACGTTCTTACCGTCTTCTGTACGCAACAGGTTCTCCAGCAGAACCTTGAGGCTAAACGGTAGCTTTTCGTATCCCGCTACCTTGTCGATGCGGAACACTTCATAGTCGGATGACCCGACTGTGAGGGTGTCTTTCGACCCAAAACTATTGACTGTCGACACTGTCATCTCCCTTGCTACGGTTCTTCAATCCTTGCGCGGAGCGTGCGCTGCATCCAGCAAGGCAAGCCTAAGGCTGAATCGCAACAAGCGCGCTGCGATCGCGGCCAAAAGTATCTTGACGTCGAGATAAATATACACCATCGTCATCCGCTCGCCTCGACGCCACGGCGATGGTGAAGAACTACTCGGACGCTGTGCGCCCGTAAGCCGTGCGCATGAGAAGCCATGTAACCCACAGCACTGCGGCGTACAGCGGAACGCCGAGGAGAAGCTTCATGGTCGCCAAGGCCTGGGTTGCTTCGGCAAAATAAAGGGGAAGTTCGATACCCAATCGCACTGAGAATAGGCATGCCCAGAGCACGGTTGCGATGAGTGCAACGCGAAACTTTGCCTTGTCCTCTCGCCAATCAGCTGCGGTTGGCACCAGCAACGCCGCGATAAGGCCAACGAGGGGTCGTCGCGCAATCACGCTCACCACGATCGCGACCAGGAAAACGGCGTTGATGACGAAACCGAGGAGAAAGTTGTCTTCAGCACGGCCGGTAAAAAGCGCAAGGCCTGCAGAGAGCGCAACGCCGACAACACCCACCATCGCTGACGAGACCGGAGTTCTCGTCGCTAGACGGACGGCGACGAAACCCAACGCCACGATGACGGGAGCCACGACGGAAGCGACCAACTCTTGAGTGATCGTGAAGATCACCAAGAAAGCGAGCCCCGGCAAAATGGACTCCACCAAGCCGCGCACTCCTCCCATTGCTGCCAGCAGAGCGCCAGAGGTCGGTGCTTCCCCTGGTGCAACGTGGCCAACGGCAGAACGACGGGCCGCCGCGGCTAACGCTTCACGAACCGTCGGATCCGCGGAAACCTGATCATCGCCAGGGGCGTTCGACGGTTCGTCGACCGAACTCACGCCTGAGTTTCTTTCTCACCCGTTGCTGGCATGTGGAGCGGGATAAGGTCACGAGGAGGCATCGGCGTAGTGCCACGGATGACCACAATCGAGCGGAACAAATCTTCGATCTTGGTTGCTGCTTCCTGACTAGTAAGCGCCTCACCGGCGATTACTCCCCGCAGGAACCAGCGCGGGCCATCCACGCCGACGAAACGCGCGATTCGCTTCTCGCCCGGTTTGCCGGCGACAGGGATCTCAGCGAATACCTCAGGACCGAAAGGACCATCAGAGACCTTCGTTGTCCCACCCTGCGTGTGGACCTGATCGATGATCTGCTCACGAATCTCGTGCCAGAGTCCGCTTGACCGGGGCGCAGCAAAAGGTTGAATTTGGAGGGTCGAACCGGCGTAATCGAGCCCAACGGCGACAACGCGCTTGCTTGCTTCCTCGACTTCGAGGCGCAAATGAAGCTCTTGACGCGGAAGAATCTTCACGCCACCGAGATCGACATACGGGCGAACCGCATTCGCTTCGCTTTCGTCGAGAGGACCATCAGTCGCACGATTCTCCGGCGCGGACTTCGGGTGATCCTGCGGCTGATCGGTTTCAGTGGTGTCGCTCACGAAGTGGCTCCTTGTTGTGTTGACTCTGCGCGGTATCCAGTCGAACCAAAGCCCGACTCACCGCGATGACTTCCGGGAAGAGTAGAAACGGGAATGAATCTGGCCCGAGAAACGGGCATAACGATCAATTGCGCGATTCTATCGCCCGGTTCAATCTCGAATGTGGCTGAACTATCAGTATTGAGCAACGTAACGCGGATTTCACCCCGGTAGCCGGCATCCACAGTTCCTGGACTATTGACCACCGTGATGCCGTGGCGGGCAGCAAGACCGCTGCGAGGCACCACGAACGCCACATAGCCGTCGGGCAGGGCGATCGAGACGCCCGTCGCGACAGTCTCACGCTGACCGGGGGCGAGAGTGTAGTTACCCGCCGAATACAGGTCAGCACCGGCATCCCCCGGGTGCGCGTACGCAGGTGTTTGGCCTGCTGAAATAAGCACCTCTACGTTGTCAATCACGAGTCGAGGCTAGTGCAAATAAGGCGTCGGCCCGAAACGCCCGACGCAAAATCAGTGTGTAATGGATGAGTGACTTACTACCGTGAACGCTTGTGGCCCACAGCGTGGCTCTACATCAGCACCGCACTCATCATTCCCGCGAGCATTTTGGTGTTCCTGCCGATCAATATCTTTGTGGGATACATCACCGCAGCAGTGCTCTACATCGGGATCGTGCTGTTCCTGCTGTGGTCTGCACCAAAGATCACTGTCGACGACAAGGAGCTTCGTGCGGGAAGTGCTCGGCTGCCGATAGCCATCATCGGCGAAGTCACGAGTTACACCGGTGATGAAGCGACGCTCGAACGCGGGCAGCGACTGGATGCGCGTGCCTGGTTGATGATCCGAGGGTGGGTCTCGCCCGTGGTCAAACTTGAGCTACTCGATGAGAGCGACCCGACACCGTATTGGTTGTTGTCGAGTCGCACTCCCGAATTGTTAGCTGGAGCAATCGCGCAGTCTAGGCTGCGCACTCCAGGCAAATAGCGCCCAGCTTGGTTGTGTGGTCGACCTGCGAGCGGTGCTTCACGAGGAAGCAGCTCACGCAAGTGAATTCGTCCGCCTGTGGAGGCAGAACGACCACATCGAGGTCCAGGTCAGAAAGGTCTGCGCCGGCAAGCTCAAAGTTCGCCGGGTTGTCTGAATCGTCGACGTCAACCGAGCCCGACATTTTGTCAGGAACACGCTCTTTAAGAGCCTCGATCGACTCGGAGTCGTCGTCGGTCTTACGAGGTGCGTCGTAGTCGGTGGCCATGCCCATCCACTTCTTTTTTACGTTGAATCACCGGAATCGGCGGGCACAGTCTCCATGAAAGCGAGACGAATTGCAAACCGCCAATTCTGCATCACTGTGCAGCGCCTGTGATAACTGTTCATGGAGGCGTGTTATTCCCATATAAACCACTCAATGCGTGCGACCCTAAAGGGAATCGTGAGGGCTGGAGAAGTTCACTATGGAAGACCTTCGGGTAATCGAAGTACAAGACGGTGCGCTGATCGTGTCGAGCAATGACGGAACGCGCTTCCGTCTCGCCGTTGACAACGTGTTGCAGTCACGTCTGCGACAGAGCCGAGCCCAGACAGGCAGCGGCCCCAAGCTTGCTCCCCGTGAGATTCAGGCGCATATCCGGGCAGGAATGTCCGCCCAGGACGTTGCGAGCCTTACGGGAGCCGACATCGATTACATCGAGCGCTTCGAGGGGCCTGTCGTCGCTGAACGCGAATTCGTCGTCAAATCTGCGCTCGGGGTGCCGGTACATGTCGCGGGCGAAACGGACTCGCTGACGTCGTCACGCACCTTCGGATCCGCTATTCGCGAACGACTTGTGGATGTCAACGCCGCCGACGAGCGTTGGGCTAGCTGGAAAGATCCTGAGAATGGCTGGACGGTCAAACTTTCGTTCAGCTCGAACAGCATCGATCACGATGCGCGCTGGCAGTACGACCCGAAGCGTCAGTCTCTTTTGCCGCTCAATAACGAAGCTAAGACTCTCTCGCAGCAGGGCGAATCCACCGGTGCGCTAATCCCCCGACTTCGCGCCGTTGCGCCCGCTGAGGGGAATACGGATGCCGCACGCTTCGACAGCGGAGCATTCGACGTTGATGAACTCCACGACGAGCCCGCCCCCATCAAGCCGGCGGAACTTCCTGTAATGCGCGATCGCAGCGCTGAAGCGGGTGTCGGCAACCAGACTGCAGACTTGCTCGATGCTCTTCGCCGTCGCCGCGGCGAACGGGAGCCGGCCAACTTTGAATCCGACGATGACGAGTCGAGCCCCCCATCCGGTTCCGAGCCGTCGATGCGCCTGCTTGATCCGCCCGCCGCAGAGCAACGCCGCGATGCACCAGCGCCGCCGCAGGCAACCGCACCACAGCCGACAGCGAAATCACGGCGCCGCAGGGTCGCTATGCCGAGCTGGGACGACATCGTCTTCGGTACGAAGCCAGACGAAGACCCCGCTTAGCGAGCGAAGGCGCCGAATCTCAGTAGCGGAACACGAAGCTCTTCGTCTGACCAAGATCCGTGCTGTCCGACCATTTTTCGACCAGCGTTGTTAGTTACGCGGGAGTCGTAGTACGCGATCCCCTTACGTGCGGCGACAATAATGTCGCCGATACGTGGCGTGACTTCGGGGTGTACTTCACCGAACCACCCCGCAGCGATCGCAGCGTCGCGGCTCGTGACCCACGAACGTTGCCCCTCAGCCTGCTGCCACCGATCAAGCACCGCCGCTCGCTCTGTTGCAGCGAGCTCGGGCGCGAGGTGCAGCTGAAGGCAGCGCGGCTCCCCCGCAACGTAGGCGACGCCGTCGAGCAGTTCAGGGGCTGTGTCGAATAACACGTGTGACTCATGAGGCACATCGATCATTCCGTGATCGGCGGTGACCAGAAGCCCTTGGTCGGAAGTGAGTTCGCGCACGGCACTCGCCAACGCAGAGTCAAGAGACTCGAGCGCATGCGTCCACTGGGGTGATTGCCAGCCATTGGCATGACCTGCCATATCGAGTTCTGGCGCATAGACATAGGTGAGTGACGGCTCGGCGCTGGCGTGCCCCACCGCTACGGCTACACGCAGCCGCTCGGCGAGGGAACCCGCTGCGACATACCGTGCACCGCGCAAGACCGCGTGAGTGAAGCCCGAAGCTCGGTAGCGAGCGGCTCCGACCGCCACCGCAGTGAAACCGCGCTCCGTAGCGCGCTCGAACAAAGTCGGCACCCGCTGCCACGTCGCCGGGTCGATGCGGGAATCCCATCCCGAGAGTTGATTGATAACACGATCGTTGCCTGCGTCGAGAACGCTGTATCCCACCAGTCCATGCTGTCCTGCTCGCTGGCCTGTCGTCAGGCTCGCTATTGCCGCCGCTGTAGTGGTGGGGAATCCCGACTGGATAACGGCACTCTTTGAGAACGCACCGGCCAGAGTTCTCGCGTGCCCCACACGGGCCTTGAGGTTATGCGCGCCGAGGCCGTCGACGAGCAACACGACGGCGTGGCGCACGGGAGGCAGGCTCAGCCGATTCTCCTCGCCCGCAATTGCCTGGAATGAACTTGACAACACATCGGTAAGGTTCGCTGAGTCTGGGTTGAGCGCCGGTAACATTAGGGCAATCCTATGGCTACTCCCACTAAACCCACCCCAGACTCCCCTGCCGGCGAACGCATTGAAGACATCGATGTCACAACCGAGATGCAGGGCTCGTTCTTGGAGTACGCGTACTCCGTAATCTATTCGCGCGCACTCCCCGATGCGCGCGACGGCCTGAAACCCGTCCAGCGTCGCATTCTTTACCAAATGAGCGAGATGGGACTGCGCCCAGAAAAGGGCCACGTCAAGTCGTCGCGCGTTGTCGGTGACGTCATGGGAAAGCTTCACCCCCACGGTGATGCCTCCATTTATGACGCCATGGTGCGTCTGACGCAGAGTTTCATCCTGCGAGTGCCCCTCATCGATGGCCACGGCAACTTTGGTTCGCTGGATGACGGCCCCGCCGCACCGCGGTACACCGAAGCACGCCTGCAAGCGTCCGCGATCGCCATGACGGATGATCTCGATGAAGACGTTGTCGACTTCGTGCCCAACTACGACAACTCGACTACGCAGCCCGAAGTGTTGCCCGCAGCCTTCCCCAACCTTTTGGTCAATGGCGCCAGCGGTATCGCCGTTGGTATGGCCACCAATATGGCACCGCACAATCTCATTGAGGTCGTGGGGGCGGCGCGGCATTTGCTCGCAAATCCCGACGCGACGCTCGAAGAGCTTATGCAGTTTGTGCCCGGCCCCGACCTCCCCACCGGAGGAAGGATCATTGGCCTCAGCGGAGTCAAAGACGCCTACGCGAACGGTCGTGGTGCGTTCAAGACTCGTGCCACCGTAACCGTGGAGTCAATCACTGCCCGCAAGATGGGACTCGTCGTTACCGAGCTGCCGTACTTGGTTGGCCCCGAACGCGTCATTGAAAAGATCAAGGATGGCGTCAACAACAAGAAAATTGTCGGCATCTCTGATGTCACAGATCTCACCGACCGTAACCACGGGCTGCGCCTCGTCATTGGCATCAAGACCGGTTTCAGTCCGGATGCCGTACTCGAGCAGCTTTACCGCCTGACGCCGCTCGAAGACAACTTCAGCATCAATGCGGTCACTCTCGTCGATGGGCGCCCGCAGACGCTCGGGCTGAAAGCTCTGCTCGAAGTCTTTTTGAAGCACCGCCTTCAGGTGGTCACTCGTCGAAGCAAGTATCGCCTTGCTCGTCACCTCGAACGCCTGCACTTGGTCGAAGGTTTGCTGATCGCGATCGTGGACATCGACGAAGTGATCCAGGTCATTCGTCAGAGCGACGACAGCGATCAAGCTCGCACACGCCTGCGCGAGGTCTTTGATCTGAGCGAGTTGCAAGCCGAGTACATTCTTGAGCTGCGCCTGCGTCGACTCACCAAATTCAGCCGCATCGAGCTGGAAGCCGAGGCAGAGAAACTTCGGGCCGAGATCGCTCGACTTCAGGCCTTGCTCGCCGATGAGACTCTCATCCGAGCACTCGTCGGAAACGAACTCGACGCCGTGGCGGAGAAATTTGGAACACCGCGACGCACGCTGCTGACAGAAGCTCCTGCCTCCATCGCCACAACATCACGTGCAGCTGCGCGCAAGAACCAGCCTGTGCTTGAGATCGCCGACGAGCCGTGCGTGGTGCTGCTCTCGACAACGGGACGAATCATTCGAGTCGGAATCAGCGAGGGCGACACCGTTTTGGCCGGGTCGCGTCGTTCGAAGCACGACGCAATCCGTTCGCGCGTGACAACGACAAGCCGCACTGAGATCGGTGCGATCACGAACCGCGGCCGACTCATCCGCTTCACTGCAATAGACCTGCCCAACGTGCCAACGAGTTCTGTTCAGCTCGGTGCCGGCGCCAAGATTAGTGAGTACTTGACGCTCGACAAGAAAGAACGTGTGTTGGCGATTGTGTCGCTCGAGAGTGATCAGCCCGTTGCTCTCGCTACTCGCCAAGGCACCGTCAAACGCGTCACACCGGGCGTCTGGCCGTCAAAACCGGACTTCGAGATCATCTCGCTCAAGCCGGGAGACGAACTCGTGGGTGCGGCTCACAGCGCCGACGACGCAGAGCTAACGTTTGTCACCTCCGACACTCAACTGCTGCACTTTGCGGCGTCTGCTGTTCGCCCTCAGGGGCTGAGCGCCGGCGGCATGGCAGGTGTGCGGGTCAGTTCTGGTGCCGAAGTAATCTTCTTCGACGCACTGGATGCTGACTCCGAAAACGTTGCCGTCACGATCTCAGGCTCAAGCGTCACTATCCCGGGCACAGATCCGGGCCGGGTGAAGCTCAGTGAGTTTTCCCAGTTCCCAGCGAAAGGCCGCGGCACCGGCGGAGTGCGGGCGCATTCTCTGCTCAAGGGCGAAGATGTGCTCACCCTGGCGTGGGTCGGAGCAGTCCCGGCAACGGCGGTCGGCCCGGATGGTGCCGTGCGCCAGCTGCCGACCGAACGTACCAAGCGAGACGGCTCAGGCATGCCACTCGACAGCGTCGTCGGGTCCATCGGCACTACGCCGTAGGACCGCTGGCTACCGAGCAGCAACAGACACAGCCGCACGTCCGAGAGGGCTGCCACCTGATTGATTCAGAGGGCAGCCCTCTCGCTGCTTCGTTCACCATCAGTGCCGGGCCGTCGACGACGCCCCGCATCCGCTTGGCAACTAAATGTCGATGCGGTCCCGGTCGAGACCCTGCCCCTGAATGATGAACTCCTTGCGCGGAGCAACTTCGTTGCCCATCAGAAGCTCGAAAACACTTCCCGCGCTCTCGGCATCCGAAATATTCACGCGACGGAGTACGCGGTTGTTGCGATCCATTGTGGTGGTTGCCAGCTGGTCGGCATCCATCTCGCCGAGGCCCTTGTAGCGCTGAATAGGATCCTGATAGCGCTTGCCCGATTTCTTGAGCCCGGCGAGCACGCCGTTGAGTTCCTTTTCGGAATACGTGTAAATAGTCTCGTTGGGCTTAGAGCCCGGATTGATTACGACGACGCGGTGCAGTGGCGGCACTGCGGCGTACACCCGCCCGTCGCGAATCATGTCGGGCATGTAGCGGAAGAAGAGCGTAAGCAGCAGCGTGCGGATATGAGCGCCGTCGACGTCTGCATCGGCCATGATGATGACCTTGCCATAGCGCGCTGTCGACAAATCGAAGCTACGCCCCGAACCAGCTCCAATGACTTGGATGATCGACGCACACTCCGCATTCGACAACATGTCGCTGATGGATGCTTTTTGGACGTTGAGAATCTTGCCTCGAATGGGCAAAAGGGCCTGGTATTCGCTATCGCGGCCGAGCTTCGCTGTGCCGAGCGCCGAGTCACCCTCGACGATAAACAATTCGCTGTTTGCGACATCGTTGGAGCGGCAGTCAACAAGTTTGGCGGGAAGACTCGAGCTTTCAAGCGCGTTCTTGCGACGCTGAGTTTCCTTGTGAGCGCGCGCAGAAATGCGCGACTTCATTTCGGCGACGACCTTGTCGAGCACTAGCGCTGCCTGTGACTTGTCATCTCGCTTGGTTGACGTAAAGCGCTCGGAGAGCGCGGCCGCCACCACCTTGGCGACAATCGCCCGTACCGCAGGTGTACCTAGGATCTCCTTGGTCTGCCCCTCGAACTGCGGCTCAGGAAGACGAACGGTCAACACGACCGTGAGGCCCGCGAGCACATCATCCTTATCGAGCTTGTCGTTACCGAGCTTCAGGCGACGAGCGTTCTTCTCCGTTTCGGCACGCAAGAACTTGAGCAGGCTTTGCTCGAACCCTGCGAGGTGCGTTCCGCCCTTGGGCGTCGCAATAATGTTGACGAAGCTTTTGATCACGGTGTCGTAGCCGGTGCCCCAGCGCAGTGCAACATCCACGACGCAGTCGCGGGAGACCTCGGTGGAAACCATGTGGCCATTGTCTTGCAGCACCGGCACACTCTCAGTGAACCCGCCGGATCCTGTGAGGCGCCAAATGTCGGTGATGGGTGGATCAACGGCCAGATGCTCAACGAACTCAGAGATGCCGCCCTCGAACGAGAACGATTCGCGGATGGGTTCTTCACCACGCTCATCTGACACATTCAGGGTGAGGTTAGGAACCAGGAACGCGGTCTGGCGTAGGCGGTCGATCAGCCCCTCAGACTGGAAACTCGCGCCCTTCGTGAAGATTTGGCGATCAGCCCAGTAGCGCACTCTTGTGCCAGTACGCCCCTTGGGAACCTTGCCAATAACGCGCAGTTCGCTGCCCGACACGTAGGGGCTGAACGGAGCATCCGGAGTTGGTTCACCTGTATCGGCGAAAGTGCCTGGCTCGCCGCGATGGAACGACATCGCGTAGGTCTTGCCATTGCGGTCGACTTCGACGTCGAGTCGCTCCGAAAGGGCATTCACAACCGAAGCGCCCACTCCGTGGAGCCCGCCAGATGCGGCATAGGAGCCCGAACCGAACTTTCCGCCCGCGTGCAGCTTGGTGAAAACCACTTCGACGCCGGTGAGACCTGTCTTGGGCTCAACATCGACCGGGATGCCACGGGCCTTGTCGCGAACCTCAACGCTTTCGTCGGCGTGCAGGATGACGTTGATCTCTGAACCGTGCCCATCGAGCGCCTCGTCCACCGAGTTGTCGATGATCTCCCACAGGCAATGCATGAGCCCGCGGGAGTCGGTGGAGCCGATGTACATACCCGGACGTTTACGAACGGCTTCAAGCCCTTCGAGTACGGACAGGTGACGGGCTGAGTAGTCAGAGCTCGCCATAGTGATCTCCTAGGGTTTGACGACGGAAGGCCATCTTCTAGAGTACGTTCTCCGCCCGACATTGCTGCTCACCGACACCCGCTGCCCCGTGCACACCGCCAGCCGTCAACCGCGCTACGCGCTGAGCGAAATGCCCGCAATGTAGGAAGAATCTTCAGGCACCCATGCTTGTATAGGCGTACGGAATAACAACCGCAAGCAAGAAGGAGTAGGCCATGTCGAACATTGCAACCGAAGACACCCCAGTCGATGAGATGGACTACACCCTCACGGCGGCTGACCGCTGTGACAGTTGTGGCGCGCAGGCATATATCCGCGCCACGCTCGCCAGTGGCGATCTTCTCTTTTGCGCCCACCACGGCGCCAAATTCAAAGACAAGCTGTTCCCGACAGCGATTAAGTGGCACGACGAGTCCAGCCGTCTGAATGCATAACGTAGCGTTGAGCATCATCAGATAGTTTGCTCGCCGCCGACACGTGTGTCGGTATGACCTTCGTAGGAGAACTGTGAAGCGCATCCGGCACTACGTGTCGCGACTTATCTCGCTCGACGTATCAAACATGCTCGCCGTCGCGCGAGCAATCAGTAAACGCAGCGGTACGCCCGTGATTGCGATTCTGCTCGACATGGTGTGGTGTTCCCTTGTCTATCAAGCGGGCTACCTCGACTACGAAGAGTTCGAATTCAACGTTCTCAGTCGTGCTGAACGCCGCACGTGGATTACGAGCGGCAACGCCAACTCCATCGTTGTGAAGTACAACCAGCGCGAGTACCGCGAACGTTTCTATGACAAGCCGACCTTCAACACCACTTTCGACAAGTGGCTTGGTCGAGCCTGGCTCGACTTGAGAACGGCTTCCGAAGCTGACTTCGTCGAGTTCGTCGCGCACCATGACCCCATCATGGTGAAGGTTGTCGACAGCATGAGCGGTGCCGGCATCGAAAAGCACGGCGGCGACGATCTCGCTGACGCGCATGCTCTGTACCGAGAGCTCATGGACAAGCGCCAGTTCCTGGTCGAAGCGTTTCTCAAGCAGCACCCCGGGATGTCTGCACTCTGCCCCACCAGCGTGAACTCGTTGCGGATGATCACCTTCTTCGATGGCACCGATGTGCACATAATGGAAGCCGTGCTGCGAATGGGCAATGGCGCCGACGTTGACAACTATGGTCGTGGTGGCATGTACACCGTGCTCGACGAAAAGACCGGAATTGCCAACTACGGCGCCTTCGACAAGTACGCCAACACCTTCACCGTGCATCCCCAGACCGGCACCCCGATCGTGGGGTTTCAGGTTCCGCTGTACGACGACGTGCTCGCCATGCTCGACACGGTCAGCCGCATCATCCCAGAAATCCCGTATGTCGGCTGGGACGTCGCGATCACGCCAAACGGACCGGCAATCATCGAGGGCAACTACAACACTGGTGTCTTTCAGATGAAGCCGAGTCTCACTGGAATCAAGACAGGCCTGTTGCCCAAGTTCCGCGAAGTCATCGACTTCTAGGGCATTGCTCCCCCGGCCAGTTCACCTTGCGGTGGCTGGCTGGTGCCGAAGTGTTGCTAAGCCCGACGGATGACGCCAAGCGGCGTACTTTGGTGATCTTGCCCTAGAGGGTTGTCTTTCAATACCTTGAGCGCGAGCGCGTTGTTGGCCTTGGTTGTCGTTGACCCGAGGATGTTGCCACCGAAGTCATTGATGTCTACGACGAGAACCTCAATGTTGCGGCCGAGAGCGACCTTGATGTCTTGCGCGACACCATCTGGACGCGCGGGGCCGAGCACCACGTGCGAGTTGTAAGGCGGAATGGTGTTCTTCGTCGGACCATCGATCGCACGAGCCTTGGGCCCGGCAATGCGATAGAAGTCGCCACGACGCCCCACAAGCTTGGTCACCGCTGCGACAGCAGCCGCGAACAGGATGCGCGGCGTTCCGCACTCCCTCAACGCCATCTCCATCGTCTCGGGCATGCCGAGACCGATACCGTGCGACGTTTTCGTAACGTACTTCGAGAGGAAGGTCGCAAGCTTGCGTGGCTCGACCTCAGAGATCGGGTAGGCCCGCCCCTGAGTGATGCCCACGATTTTCTCGGTCACGAAAAACAGGTCGCCATCCTGCACGACAGACGAAGCGTACTCCGATACGACCTGAACGATGTCGTCTTCACGAACCACCAATCGAGTCTTGATGGGAAGCCGTTCATAGACGGCCCCATCAACCTCAACAGTGAGACTTTTTCCAGCGTTCGCTTCAGCACCCATTATTGGCCTATTCGAGGTAGTCGCGCAGTGACTGCGAGCGTGACGGGTGGCGCAATTTCGCCATCGTCTTGGACTCGATCTGACGGATGCGTTCGCGAGTTACGCCGAACGTGTCGCCGATCTGGTCGAGAGTCTTGGGCATTCCGTCGCCCAGGCCGAAACGCATGCGGATAACTCCGGCTTCGCGCTCCGAAAGGGAATCGAGAAGGCTTTCAAGCTGCTTCTGCAGCATCGTGAAGCCCACAGCATCCGCCGGAACAACTGCTTCAGTGTCTTCGATAAGGTCACCGAACTCACTGTCACCGTCTTCACCAAGCGGTGTGTGAAGCGAGATGGGCTCGCGGCCGTACTTCTGAACCTCGACGACCTTTTCTGGCGTCATGTCGAGCTCACGCGACAGCTCTTCGGGGGTAGGTTCGCGACCAAGGTCCTGAAGCATCTGGCGCTGAACGCGAGCAAGCTTGTTGATGACCTCGACCATGTGCACAGGAATACGAATGGTGCGAGCCTGGTCTGCCATCGCGCGTGTAATGGCCTGACGGATCCACCACGTTGCATAGGTCGAGAACTTGAAGCCCTTGGTGTAATCGAACTTCTCGACTGCACGAATCAGACCCAAGTTGCCCTCTTGAATGAGGTCAAGGAACTGCATGCCGCGACCGGTGTAACGCTTAGCGAGCGATACGACGAGGCGGAGGTTGGCACCGAGCAAGTGGCTCTTGGCCCGCTGACCATCTTTAGCTACCCACTGAAGTTCTCGACCGAGAGTCGAACGCACTTCACCGGGGGCCATTTGTGAAAGCTTGTCTTCAGCGAAGAGGCCGGCCTCAATGCGCATCGCGAGCTCAACTTCTTGAGCGGCGTTGAGCAGAGCAACCTTACCGATTTGCTTCAGGTAATCCTTGACAGGGTCGGCGGTAGCGCCAGTAATGGCTGCCGAGTAGACAGGAACTTCGTCTTCGTCATCGACGAGCGAAAGAACGAGCGCACCTGTGGGCAACGCCTCGTCTTTACTCGTTGACTTTTCTTCTTGCTCGTCTTCGGCCTTCGCCTCTTCGCCGTCTGCCTCAACGATTTCTGCAGCTGCAGCTGCAGCTGCCTTTTTGCTCCTCGTCGCCGGCTTTTTGGCGGCAGGCTTCTTGGCGGTTGACGCAGCAGCAGTCGACTTCGTCGTCGCAGCTTTCTTCGTCGTTGCCTTAGTAGTCGTGCTCTCGGCGCCTTCTGCGTCGGGGGCTACTTCTTCGACTGCAGCGGCAGCTTTACTACGCGTGCCAGCCTTTGTGGCTGCTTTAGCAGGAGCCTGCTTTGCTGCGGGTGCGGACTCTGCAGCCTTCGTTCGGGTCGCCATCTGAACACCTTTCTGAGGTTTTCGGGCAGTACTAAGACCCATGTCAAGCCTCCGCCCATCTCACCGCATGGCGAAACAGATCGAGAAACAAGACCGGGTCTTACTCCTATTATGCCACGCTTTTCTCATGCTTCGCACCATGCGGGTGACGGAGCAAAGCGGACACCCTTAGCCCCAGCGAAGAGAATCGCGGATGCCGCACACCGCGGGTACTACAAAGGGAGACCAGAGGTGCCGTCAGTGTCACCAGCGCGTTTGATGGCAAGGAACTTCTGCAACTCGGCGGCGATTTCGTCTGCTGAAGGCAGCTCTCCAGCTTCATCCGTCAACGGCGACCGCATGGGGTTCTCTTCCATGTAGTTGTCGTGTCGCTCTTCCAACGTTCCTACTAGGCGAGCAAGTTCTTGGTTGCTCTCAACCTGACCATCAATCTTTGCGACGAATGCGCGCCCTTCTTCACGAAGGCGATCCGTGGGGAAGATCAATCCGGTTGCAGCACTCACACTCTCGAGCGCCGTTACGGCAGCGGTCGGCCATTCGGTGTCGGCGAGGTAGTGCGGAATGAGAAGCACGAAGCCGGCGACGGGATGCCCGATCTCCTGCAAGCGGTACTCAATCACATGCATTGCGTTAGCAGGCACCTGAGTGTGGGGCTTCCACACTGAAAGTGAGTCGATGAGCTCCGAGCGATTGCCACTCACGGTGACCCCGATGCTGCGCGTGTGCGGCACCGGCATCGGGATGGAACTCAGCCACGTGGTCGACTTAACGTCGAGCTTCGAAATGAGCCTCAACACTGCTGCCGAGAATCGCTCCCACTGGAAGTCAGGTTCGTAACCCGTGAGAAGCAGGAAGGGCTGCCCCAGCTCATCCTTCGCCAAGTAAAGCTCGAGCTTGGCTGGACGGTAGTCACTCAAATGGTCCTGATCAAAATAGATCGTGGGACGACGCGCTCGGTAGTCCAGGAGAGCATCATTGTCGAACGATGCGACAACGGTGCGTTCAAGGGTGTCGAGCAGATATTGGCTCACTTGACTGACGGCACCACCGGCATCCGCAAAGCCCGTGAGTCCCGCTACAAGAGGAAGACCGCGCGGCACTCCAGCAACATCGGTGGCGATGTCATATAAACCGGCTGGATCTCGCATGCCTCCACTCTAATCGCGGGTGCGATGGCATCCTTCTGTTTCGGCTCCACAGCGTCAAGCTCCTAGCGAACACGAAGGCGGATGCTGGTTATCATGAGGACATGACCGTTGCTACGTTGCACTTGTCCACCGCGCCCGCCTCCGAAGTCGAATCCGATGTTCTCGTTATCGGGGTGGTGAAAACCGACACCGGGCCGAAGCTTGTAGACACGTCGTCGCAACTTGCAGCGTTCGAGCAGGCCCTGAGCGTCATTGGCGCGACCGGTGCCGCTGACGAACTTCACCGCATTCCTGCCACCAATATCGCCGCTCCGGCAGTCGCCTTCATCGGTCTCGGAGATGCCTCCCCCACCGTCGAATCCTTGCGTTACGCCGCCGGTTCAGCCGCTCGCCAATTGCGAGGGGCACCGCACATCACTCTGTCCCTCGGAGCGCAGTCGAGTGAGGAAACGCTCGCTGTACTCGAGGGCGCTGCGATCGGCGCTTACTCCTATGATGCTTATCGCTCAACTACTCCCGAAGCGAGCAAGAAGCTCGCAACCGACATCACCGTAGTGAGCCCCATTGCGGATGCCGCGCTCATTGAACGCGCGACCGTAATCGCTTATGCCACGCACGTCACTCGCGACATGGTCAACGAGGCCCCCCGAGAGCTCTACCCCGAAACCTTCGCCGATCGTGCGAGTGAACTCGCGTCGCTCGACAACGTCGCAGTAGAGGTCTACGCAGAAAAAGAACTCGAAGAGGGCGGCTTTGGTGGAATTCTCGGAGTCGGCCAAGGATCCACTCGCGGTCCTCGCCTCGTAAAAATCAGCTACACCCCTTCTGACTCCGCAAAGCACCTCGCACTTGTTGGCAAGGGAATCACGTTCGATTCGGGCGGGCTCTCGCTCAAGCCTGGACTCGGCATGATCGGCATGAAGTTTGACATGAGCGGAGCAGCGACTGTCATGGCCGTTGTCGAAGCGTGCGCGAAGCTCGGCACCAACGTGCGATTGACCGCGTGGCTCTGCCTCGCCGAGAACATGCCCTCTGGCAGCGCAATTCGACCCAATGACGTGTTGACAATCCGCGGCGGAAAAACCGTCGAAGTTCTCAACACGGATGCCGAAGGTCGACTTGTCATGGCTGACGGTCTGGTCGCTGCCAGCGAAGAGAACCCCGACGCCATCGTGGACATTGCAACACTCACCGGCGCAGCCGTTGTCGCTTTGGGTAACCGCTACGCCGGCACGATGGGTGATAAAGCTCTCGTCAACCAAGTGGTCGCGGTTGCAGACCGTGTGGGCGAGCCCTTCTGGGCGATGCCGATTAGCCCTGAACTCCGCCCACTGCTCGCGTCTGATATTGCCGATATCGCCAATATCAAGCCAGGCAACACCGCTGGAGGCATGCTCATCGCGGCCGCGTTCCTTAGGGACTTCGTAGGAAAGCGCCCCAACAGCACCGAAACCATCCCGTGGGCTCACATCGATATTGCCGGTCCGTCAGACAACCGCGGCGGAGGTTGGGGCTACGTCGGCAAGGGCGCCACTGGAATCGGTGTTCGAACACTCATTGAACTGGCCGAGGAATTTTCTCGTCCGTAGTAAGGTTTTTTAAACGCGGGATCTTTCCGCACCATCCGGTCGCACTGACTACACACAGTGCGTTCCGACGAAAAATTTCCTTACAGAGGAGCTGCTGTATTGGCTGAGCACAATTTTGACCTTGTCGTTCTTGGTGGAGGAAGCGGTGGCTACGCAGCTGCGTTGCGCGCCGCCGAACTCGGGATGACCGTTGGCCTGATCGAGAAGAACAAGCTCGGTGGCACTTGCCTGCACGTGGGCTGCATTCCGACCAAGGCGCTTTTGCACTCCGCAGAGGTCGCTGACGTGACGCGCGAAGCAGCGAAGTATGGCGTCACCGCCACACTCGACGGCATCGACATCTCAGCGGTAACCAAGTACCGCCAAGACATCGTCGCGAGCAAGTACAAGGGCCTGCAGGGCCTCATCAAGATGCGCGGTATCACCGTCATCGAGGGCGAAGGCAAGCTCGTCGCGCCCAACACCGTTCAGGTTGGCGAAGACACCGTAGTAGGCAAGAACGTCATTTTGGCGACTGGCTCCTACTCTCGCTCGCTGCCAGGACTCGAAATCGGTGGCCGCGTCATCACCTCCGAACAGGCACTTGAACTCGACTTCGTTCCGAAGAAGGTCGCAGTGCTCGGTGGCGGCGTCATCGGCGTTGAATTCTCGAGCGTCTGGAAGAGCTGGGGAGCCGACGTCACCATTATTGAAGGTCTCCCCCACCTCGTTCCCATGGAAGACGAGTCGGTCAGCAAGCAGTTTGAACGAGCATTCCGCCGTCGTGGCATTAACTTCCACACCGGCGTTCGCTTCAAGAGCGTCGAGCAGAACGACGACGGCGTCGTCGTTACTTTGGAAAACGGCGAAACGGTCGAAGCCGAGCTCCTGCTCGTTGCCGTCGGCCGTGGCCCGTCGACCGCTGGACTCGGCTTCGAAGAAGTCGGCATTGAGATGGACCGCGGCTTCGTTCTCACGAACGAGCGCCTCGCCACCAACATTCCTGGCGTCTACGCCGTCGGAGACATCGTTCCTGGCCTCCAGCTCGCTCACCGTGGATTCCAGCAAGGAATCTTCGTTGTCGAAGAACTCGCTGGCCTCAAGCCCATCGTGATCGATGACCTCCACATTCCGAAGGTCACGTACAGCGACCCCGAGGTAGCGTCCATCGGCCTGAGCGAAGCAAAGGCGATCGAAGCCCACGGCGCTGAGAACGTCAAGGCCTACGACTACAACCTCAGCGGAAACGGCAAGAGTGCCATCATCGGCACCGCTGGTTCCATCAAGGTCGTTCGCGTAGTCGACGGTCCAGTCGTCGGAGTTCACATGATCGGAGCCCGCGTTGGCGAACTGATCGGTGAAGCACAACTGATCGTCAACTGGGAAGCACACCCCGAAGACATCACCCCGTTGCTTCACGCACACCCCACCCAAAACGAGGCTCTCGGCGAGGCATTCCTCGCCCTGGCCGGCAAGCCGCTGCACGCGGTCTAGGCTCCGCCTAACCACGGAACTAAGCTATTGATGACAAGCATCACAAAGGAGCAGTACTGATGAGCGAATCCGTTAACCTTCCGGCACTCGGAGAGAGTGTCACCGAGGGCACGGTGACCCGCTGGCTGAAGCAAGTCGGCGAGCGTGTAGAGGTTGACGAGCCCCTGCTCGAGGTCTCCACTGACAAGGTCGACACGGAGATTCCTTCTCCCGTTGCCGGAGTCATCGAAGAGATCTTGGTTGCCGAAGACGAAACAGTAGAAGTTGGCACCGCGCTGGTAAAAATCGGCGACGGATCGGGCGGCGCAGATGCTGCTCCCGCCGCTGAGGAAGCACCTGCCGAAGCGGCTCCCGCTGCAGCAGAGGCTCCCGCTGAAGAGACTGCAGCACCTGCCGCCGAAGCGCCCGCCGAAGAGGCTGCAGCACCCGCTGCTGAAGCCCCCGCGGCCGAGCCCGCTCCCGTCGTCGAGGCGCCCGCTGCTGAAGCCGAAGCGCCTGCTGCGCCTGAAGCGCCAGTTGCCGAGCCCGCCGCAGAATCAGCGGCTCCCGCCGCTGCTGCCGCGCCGGTCGCCGCGCCCGAGGCCCCTGCCGAAGCTGCACCTGTTGCCGAAGCGGCACCCGCTGCCGAAGCGGCACCTGCTGCCGAAGCTGCACCTGCCGCGTCGGCTCCCGCCGCCGAGGAAGCGTCTGACAGCGATGACTCGCAAGCCGGATACCTCACTCCTCTCGTGCGCAAGCTCGCAAACGAGCGCGGCGTCGACGTAAGCACGCTTACGGGAACTGGTGTCGGCGGTCGCATCCGCAAGCAGGACGTTCTCGCTGCAAGCGAAGCCGCAACTGATGCTGAATCAGAGGCACCTGCTGCCGCGGCGCCCGCAGCTCGGGAAGTCTCGCCGTTGCGGGGAACCACCGTTCCGATGTCGCGACTACGCAAGGTCATCGCCGAGCGTGCCGTTCTCTCTATGCAGTCATCTGCTCAGCTCACTTCCGTCGTTGAAGTTGACGTCACTGCAGTTGCTAACTACCGCAACTCTGTGAAAGACGAGTTCTTGGCTAAGACTGGCACGAAGCTTTCATTCCTGCCGTTCTTTGCCCTTGCTGCCGCAGAAGCGTTGACCGTTCACCCGATCATCAACGCGACGATCGAAGACAATGCCATCGTGTACCCCGCCCAGGAGAACATGAGCATCGCAGTGGACACCGAGCGTGGATTGCTTACGCCCGTTATCCGCGACGCTGCGTCACTCGACATCGCAGGACTCGCTGGCGAGATCGCAGATCTTGCTCAGCGCACCCGCGACAACAAGTTGACCCCTGACGAGCTTTCGGGCGGAACGTTCACGCTAACCAACACCGGTTCACGTGGCGCTCTCTTCGACACTCCGATCGTGTTCTTGCCGCAGTCGGCAATCCTCGGCACCGGAATCGTGACCAAGAAGCCCGTAGTGATCAGCGATGCCAATGGTGATTCCATCGGCATCCGTTCGATGGTTTACCTCGCGCTCAGCTACGATCACCGCATCGTCGATGGGGCCGACGCTGCTGGCTTCCTCGTGGACGTGAAGAACCGCCTCGAAGGCGGAGACTTCGCTGACAAGCTTGGAATCTAACTGATCTCAGTTCACTCAGGTAGCGTATAGCTCCTGATTCGCCAACCGGCCTCGCTCTTCACTAGAAGTAGCGAGGCCGGTTTGCTTTCATCGGCAGAAACGAACTCGAACAGGACACTGTCTCCGAGCCGCTGAATCTCTGCGGCATCCGCGGCAGTCAACAGAACGTCGGAAGATAACTCTGCACCATTCAACACATTGTGAATGTGGGCAGAATCTGCGGCGAACGCAGGTGAATCGGAACGGGAAACTGCTTCAAGGCATTCAATCGACAGATCCCGTAGACACTCGTTTCGAGTCGAAAGCAACGCGTCAAGGGCCGCCTTGGGCTCAGCCGGGAGGTCGTTGCGCCACGACTCTGAGGCGCCCTCTTCTGATGAGCCAACGGCGATCTCCTCCCCCTCGTTCTCGCGTTCGGGGTGAGACTCTGCTGCCGACGAATCGCCATCAGCAGAAGCGACAGCGGCCGGGGCTTCGGTGCCGTCAAAAGACGCGACAACAACCGCCAACGCCACACAGAGCGCACCGACTGCAGCGAGAGCCCATGTGCGCTTTCTGATCGGGCGACACCAGTCCCGAAGAATCGTCTTGCCGCGCACAGCCTGATCCTTCGCCGCGGCAACCAGTTCGCCCACCCTGCCCTGAAGCCACTCCGGAAGGGCAACCACCGAATCGAGTTCGGTTCGCGGCGGACGCGGTCGATCATGTGGTGTCACCGCGCTACCCCGTGCGTGCTGAACAGCATCGAACGTCTGCGTCGACTCAGCGGGACCCAGGCGCACCGGCTCTGGTGCTCCCAGCGCAAACAGCCGCCGTTCACATTCCCACTGCCACTCAGCACTGCGCATGTGCTCCTCGCTGGACAGCCAAGCCAAAAGCTCCGCGATCGGCGTTCGGAGGTCATGCTCCAGCGCCATCGCCGCGATGACGCCGCTTGCCGTGACGGCATAGGCTGAGCGGTCTTCTTGGAACCACGGCGCCTCGCACAGCTCCGCTGGTGTTGGAATGCTGCCGTGCAATCGAGCCGAGCCAAAATCTCCAAAGAAGGGCATTCCGGAGCTATCGAAGTGCACAGCGTCCATTGTCAGGTTTCCGAGAGCGACGCCGGCACGGTGCACTCGATCCAATGCCGCAGCGAGCGGCGCAAGAATGGTGATTACCTCTCCGGGGCGCAGCGTTTGTCGTTCACGCATAACGCGCCTCAGCGTTATCGCGGTGCGCCAGTGCGTAATCAGCGCCGGCGAGCCATCAGGGGCCGCCGCGATATCGTCCAGTTCGACGGCGTGAGCGCCCTGCACTAGAGACAGACACTCAATCTCGGCGAGCAGGTCGAGCGCTCCGCTGTCGGGAAGCAAGCGTTTGATCACACGCACGCTCGAGGCGTCGTCCCGTTCGATATCACCACTCGGGCACGCGAGAACAAGTCGTGAGGATAAGCCCTCTGCGAGGGTGCGTACCGTGCGGTAGCCAGCTATCGAGTCGTCATTCACAACTCCATCATTTGCCCTCATACGCGCCCGCTGACGCTTGCAGCAGCCGCTTGTGGACAAGCACCATCGCACAAGATCACTCAGGACAGGACTCGGAATAGTGCTCCGCACGGGCCGACGGACGCCTCGCGTGAGAACTTCGAATCCATAGAGGCGTCAGAGGCCGTATCCTAGATGCATGGCACGCAGCGAAAAGACTCCGAAGGCTCCGAAGGCTCAAAAAGAACCCGGTCGCATCAAGCAGATGTACCAGGTCTTCCAAATGACGAGGCGCTACGACAACCTCGCAATCTGGTTCTTCCTCTTGGCTTTCCTCTTGCCCATTGTGGTCGGGCTCGTTCTGGCTTTCCTTCTCGCCGGGGACAACGTTTTCGGGTTCGTGCTTTACATCATTGCCGGTGTAATGGCTGGCCTTCTCGCGTTCCTCATTGTTTTGGGACGCCGCGCAGAACGCGCCGCCTACTCGCAAATTGCCGGCCAGCCCGGTGCTGTCGGTGCCGTGCTCAAGAGTTCGCTGCGTCGCGGTTGGACCGCGAGCGAAATGCCTGTTGCGATCAGCCCTAAGACGCAGGATGCTGTTTACCGCGCAATCGGCAAGGGTGGCATCGCGCTCATCGGCGAAGGACCCCGCAGCCGCACGCAGAAGATGTTGGAAGATGAGCGTCGCAAGATGAATCGCTTCCTGCCCAATGTTCCCGTGCACTTCATCTATGTCGGACCCGACGCGGACTCCGTTGCGTTGCACAAGCTCGCACCCACCCTCGGCCGTCTCAAGAACGTTCTTCGCAAGCCCGAGATTCTCGCAGTCTCCAACCGGCTGACGTCACTCGACAAGAACGGCCTCCCGATTCCTAAGGGAGTCGACCCCATGAAGGCCCGCGCACAGCGCTCACAGCGCGCCTAACAATCCGCATCACCCTTTCGCGCTTCCAGAGCCGATGAGCCACAGAGCCAATGAGCGACTGTGCTCGTCGGCTCTGTCGCGTTAACCCGGAGGTTAGCGTCGAACGAGCAGCGTGCCTGCGATGCGGTCGTGCATACCTCGCTGATCGACATCCCAAATGACGGCGGGAATGACGAGCGCCATCAACAGAGTGCGCACGATGGGCCGCCAGATGCCGAGGTAGCCCCCAGCAAGGGGAACGACGCGCATTCCAGTGATGAGATGTCCGAAGCTGCCGTTTGTGGTGATCAGCACAACGATCTGGGCTGCGACGAAAACACCGAGAGTGGCGAACGCGTCGTAGTTGAAAAACGCTATCGATACGACGACGGCAAAGCCCCAGTCGATAGCGAGAGCAACGAGCCTGCGCCCCAGTCGGCCAATCGAACGCGGGCCTTCCGCTGGGAGCCCAAAGCGCTTACCTGGCCATTCATCGGGAATTTCTTGATGCTGATTCACTGGTTCAGCCTAACGAATCGCAGCTCCGTAACATGCCGGAAACAATTCGGAGATGATTGCGAAATCCTTCTTCTGTACCCTAAGAGATGGTTGTAACGACAGCCGATCATCAAATGAACCCCTTGGAGTTCCACTCAATGTCTCATCCGAAGTTTTCCAATTCGTCTGAGGTTCTTGATTTTATCAAGGACACAGACGTCAAGTTCGTCGACATCCGGTTTACCGACCTCCCCGGTATCCAGCAGCACTTCAACATCCCCGCCGCCGCAGTTGATGAAGACTTCTTCGCTGTCGGCCAGCTCTTCGATGGTTCATCGATCCGTGGCTTCCAGTCGATCCACGAGTCGGATCTCCAACTGATCCCTGACGTCACGACCGCCTACGTCGACCCCTTCCGCGTCGAGCGCACCCTCGTCATCATCTTCGACATCTACAACCCCCGCAACGGCGAGATCTACGCTCGCGACCCGCGCCAGGTTGCCAAGAAGGCCGAAAAGTACCTCGCTTCGACCGGGATCGCCGACACCGCGTTCTTTGCCTCCGAAGCAGAGTTCTACATCTTCGACGATGTTCGCTACGAAGTAAGCGCCAACAAGAGCTTCTACGAAGTCGACTCCAGCGAAGGCGCTTGGAACAGCGGACGCACCGAAGCCGGCGGAAACCTCGCCAACAAGACCCCCTTCAAGGGCGGCTACTTCCCCGTCTCCCCCGTTGACCAGCACGCAGACATCCGTGACGACATCGTCATGAAGCTCATCGATGTTGGACTCGAGGTTGAGCGCAGCCACCACGAGGTCGGCACTGCAGGTCAGGGTGAGATCAACTACAAGTTCGACACCCTCGTTCACGCCGGTGACGACATCCTCAAGTTCAAGTACATCGTCAAGAACACCGCCAACGAGTGGGGCAAGACGGCAACTTTCATGCCGAAGCCGCTCTTCGGCGACAACGGTTCGGGAATGCACACGCACCAGTCGCTCTGGAACGACGGAACCCCGTTGTTCTACGACGAAAAGGGCTACGGCGGACTCAGCGACACCGCTCGCTGGTACATCGGTGGACTGCTCAAGCACGCACCTGCTGTGCTCGCCTTCACCAACCCGACGGTCAACTCGTACCGCCGCCTGATCCCCGGATTCGAAGCTCCCGTGAACCTCGTGTACTCGGCTGGAAACCGTTCGGCTTCCATCCGTATCCCGATCACCGGAACGAACCCCAAGGCAAAGCGTATTGAGTTCCGCGCACCGGATGCATCGGGTAACCCTTACCTCGCGTTCGCTGCTCAGCTCATGGCTGGCCTCGACGGCATCAAGAACAAGACTGAGCCGCACGAGCCCGTTGACAAGGACCTGTACGAGCTGCCTCCCGAGGAAGCACGCCTGATTCCTCAGGTGCCCGCTTCGCTCGAAGAAGCACTTGTTGCTCTCGAAGCTGACCATGAGTTCCTCATGGAAGGCAACGTCTTCACCAAGGACCTCATCGAGACCTGGATTGACTACAAGCGTACGAACGAACTGCTTCCGTTCGCACAGCGCCCGCACCCGTACGAGTACGAACTGTACTTCGGCGTCTAAGCGCTAACACAGCACACAATAAGGGCCGCATCCTTCGGGATGCGGCCCTTATTATTTGTCCCGGCTGAGTTAGTAGGCGCTCACGAGCTGCGGCGTGCGACGAGTCAGGTCCAGTCCGATGCCATCGATTACAGGAGCACGTGACGACGACGCCCCTAGCCCGCTGAACGACCAACCAGCTGCACGCCACGTCGCGGCGTCGAGGCAATTACGGGCATCGATCATGACGCGGCTGCCGACTATCTGCCCAAGCGCCACAGGGTCGCTGGCCTTGAACTCATCCCACTCCGTCAAGACCAAGAGGGCGTCCGATCCCGCGGCAGCCTCATCGACCGAGTCGACATAGGTGAGCGTGGGGAACATCCGCTGAGCTGTTTCGGATGCTTCGGGGTCGTAGACGACGACCTGAGCTCCCCGGAGATGGAGTGCGGCCGCAACGTTGAGCGCTGGAGAATCCCGCACATCGTCAGTCAGTGGCTTGAAGGCCGCACCGAGGATACCGATTCTGCGGTTGAGAACCGAACCACCACAGGCATCGATCGCGAGACCGATGACTTGCAAGCGTTGGGACATGTTGATCTCATCGACCTGCTGCAGCAACGCCGCAGCCTTGGTAGCGCCGAGCTCACTCGATCGGTGGATGAGCGCCCGGATGTCCTTGGGAAGGCATCCGCCCCCGAAGCCCAGCCCTGCGTTGAGGAACTGCCGCCCAATGCGCACGTCGTGGCCGAGTGCGTCAGCCAGGACTGCTACATCAGCGCCCGAGGCGTCACACACTTCGGCAATCGCGTTGATGAAGGAGATCTTTGTCGCCAAGAAGGCATTCGCGCTCACTTTGACGAGTTCAGCGGTCGGCAGATCGCACACGATCACGGGGGTTCCCGTCTCGATGGGAATGGCGTAGACGGCACGCATTGCTGCTTCAGAACGCGGTGACACTCCGCCCAGAACAATCCGATCGGGGCGCAGCGTATCTTCGACTGCCTTACCCTCTCGCAGGAACTCAGGGTTCCACACCAACTCAACATTCACCTCTGCCGGGGCAGAATCGGCGATGATCGAACGCAAGCGCGCTCCCGTTCCTACCGGCACGGTCGACTTGCCGACAATTAGGCCGTCGTGGGTCAGATAGCGGGCGACCTGTCGCGTAGCTTCCTCCACGTAATCGAGGTTTGCAGCGTTACTCCCCCGCTGCTGGGGCGTACCGACACAGATGAAGTGGATGTCGGAATTCGCCGTAGCCTCAGCAAGGTCTGTCGTGAACCGCAATCGTCCGCTCGCAACGTGCGTGCGGATGAGCTCCGGAAGTCCTGGTTCGAAGAAGGGAACCTTTCCTTCGCTGAGCTGCTTTACTTTGGCCGGATCGGTGTCGACGCCGATGACATCGAACCCCATTTCTGCCATAGCCGCTGCGTGAGTCGCACCGAGATATCCGGTGCCGACGACGCTCAGTCGGGGACGTTCTGCGTCTCCATACTGACCGATGGTGTTCTGGGCTGAAGGTGCTGTGCTGTTCATGTTGTGCTCCTTATTCATCGGTTCAGCGTGCGGTGAGGGTGAAATCGCTGTCAGGTCGCGCCAAGCCCTCGATGAAGGCGGCGAGAGAATCTGCGCGAGAGTCGATGCGCCAGTCATTGGTCGAGCGCTCACCCTCGACGTAGGTGGTCACCGCAAGGTTGAACCACGAGATTCCGATGATGTCGTCGTTCTCTGGCTTCGCCAGCGACTCGAAGAGACTGGTCACCCAACCGGCTTTGTGGCCCCCCGTCTCGGATGCTCCGATTTCCGTCAGGAAGATTGGTTTATTAGTGATCCGGCGCAACTCGTTCAAACTTGCGTCAAACGTGTAGCTGAAGGTGAAGTCGTTCTCCGGCTTGTAAGCGGGGCGAAGGTACCCCGACAGTCCCACCCAGTCCACGTATTCGTCGCCCGGATACAACCCGTCGAGGAAGTCCGACGATTGATGCGTCGCCGGAAGGTTATTGATGATGTTGGGTGCCCAGATCCAGATCACGAGATCGTTGGCCCCCTCCTCGGCGAAGATATCGTGGACGTGCTGCCACATAGTGACGAAGTCACCAACGCGGTTCTCGTTAATCGAATTGCCTTGGCCGTCTGTCTCGGACCATGGATACCAGACACCGTTCATCTCGTGGTCCAGTCGGATGCCGAGAGGTAGTCCTGTCGCCACGATGTCTTTCGCGTATTGATGCAAATAGTCATCGAATGTTCCCGGCGTGCCCGCTTCAGGATCGCCGATGATAGCGGGCAACGTGTAGTCGGGCTCTTCTACCTGATCGTTGCCAGAACCAATTGGTCGTGACTCCCAGGTAAGAATCGGAAGTGTTTCCTTCTCCCACGAACGCGTGACCGCATTCGCACGGAAGTCCTCATCCCAGCCGCCAAAGTAGCCGACAACGTTCGGGTTGCTGCCCACCTTGGTAGCGGTCGAGTCGTACGTCGCCCAGTTGAACGGTGCTTGTTCGGTATAGAGCCCGAGATACGTCGAGGCTGGGTTCACGATCGCGGCCTTTGACGGGGCAGTAATAGCTGCGGGACCCGACGAAGTATTGGGCGTGTTCGACTTCGACGGTGACGCCACCGTCGCGTTTTCGGCTCGACTGGATTGAAGAGCTTTCAGCGTTCCTTCAACAGACCAGAGCTCTTGTTGGATCGCTGCCGATTGGGCATTCGTTTCTTTCAGGTTGTTCTTGGCGACACCAATCGACGCTTCAAGTTCATCAATCTCCGACAGCAGGCTCTCTTTTTCTGCCTCCCAGTCAGCGCGTTCCTCGGCCACGGTGTCCGCTTGGAGAACCGTTTTTGCTGCCGTGCTGAGAGCTTGATTTACCGTGCTGCTGGGTGAAATCCAGACGAATGCGCTTGTCGCACCGAGCGTGAGCACGAGCGCGGCACTGCCGACTCCCGTCCAGCGGGTTCGGCTGCTGCTGACAGCCCACCAGGCTGCTGCACCGTTTCGGACATGGGAACTACGAGAAGAAAACAATGGAAACCGCCTCTACTGCAAAGATTGAAAAACCGATCACGTAAGGCCATGCGGCCTTGGGGTTGAGCCGGCGTCGCTGTGGCGCCGCAGGAGCAGCTGCTCGTGTTGACCGCCTCGGAGGCGCTTCCAGCACGGCAACAGCACCAGTAGCAGTGCTTGGTTCGAAGTCCAGGTCGGCGATCGTCGCACTGTCGTGGTCGAGCTGTCCGACCAAGAGGTCGTTGGAGTTACCTCCGGCATAGGCCCCGGCACGGGTGCCCCAGCCGCTGGCATGCCCCATCCTGAAAAATCCAATAAGGCGGATGGGCATGAGGAAGGCAGTGGACACGATGATGAACGCCGGCAAGCGGAAGAAGTCCATCGGTTTCTCTGAGAGGTGCCGAATCTGTCGGATCGCCATGCTCAGTACCGAAGACACCACCATGAGCGCGAGCACGAGAAGCACTCCGCTTTGAACGCCATACTCCGAGAGGAACCCTTCGTAGAAGTTGTATCCCTGTCCGCTGATGGCGCGATAGATCCAACCAGCGATCACTCCAGCCAAAAGGAACGGCAGGATAATGTCCATCAGGAAGAAGACGGCCAGTACTGGTGCGTGCCCCAGCATCCATGGCAGCATGCGAAGCGTGTTGTATTGGCTGCCACGAGCCCAGCGCAGTTGCTGCTTGTAGAGCTTCTTGACCTCAAGCGGCGCATCGGTATAGACGAGCGAGGTGTGCTGGTACACCGTGCGGTGACCCTCTTGAAGAGCAAGGTTGGTCAGAGTGCGATCGTCGCTTACTTCAAGAAATACGCCCATGAAACGTTCGTTCATGAAGCGGTCCATGACGCGCGTCATGATCGAGCGACGGAACGCAATGGTGCGCCCCGGTAAGCAACCGACCTGTCCGAGCACGCTCTGAGCGGGCATCGAGTAGAGAGCTCGCGAGTTCTCCAGCCAGTCAGCCCAGCGAGTGATCCAGCTTCGCTCCGGTTCAAGGATGCGCTGACGTGTTGTGACGCCGCCGACCTTCGCGTCAGCGAACGGCCGCACCAGCTCCGAAAGGGTGTTGTCGGTCCAGACGGTGTCGGAGTCGACGAGAACGGTGATGTCGCCTGTCGACAGCTCCGTACCGATCATCACGGCATTGCGCTTACCGGGAATCGGCGTGTGCACCCAGCGCACCAGCGGAGCGAACTCTTCACTGATGCGTTCCAGTGTGGGGTTCGGCGCACCGTTGATGACGACGATGATCTCAGACGGTTGTTGCTCGACCATGCGGGCGAGCACATCCCGAAAGAGATCCTCCGGCTCATCGAGCACGGGCACTACTACGCTCGTCGTTCCGGTGAACGTGCCCGTATACGGACGGTAGCGCGACGACAACACGACTTTGAGCAACCACAGCGCCCAGATGAGCGACGAGTAGATTGCGAACATGTAGATCTCAGGGTGACCCTCGATCATGTGGCGAAGTTGCAGAATAAATATGAACACGGATGCCCCCGACATTGTGATTGGGAAAGGTGATCATCCGCGACGCTGAGGATGCTTCTCAGCGGTGAGTTGCTTGATTATTGCCCGATGGATTTGCCCACCGCAATACGGGTATTTCGTCGTATTACACCTCCAGGTGGTCTCACCCGGGTCAGGAGTTCGAGAAGAGTGTCGGCACTTAGGCTGTCGCATTTTGTGCACAATTTTGTACCCCACTAGGAGGGCGCGAATCGCTCGAATCCCGGCGCAACCGGAGCCGAAAGCGAGTTCGGGTGAAGGCGGAAAAGTGCACGTCAGGAACCCTATTGGCCACAGCTCGACGCCCCATTTATGGGTAGAACTAGTAGTCTGCCCCTAGCGCACGGAGCAGGGGCTGCCGAGGATGCACCCACCCGCTGCCCCACAATGGGGTACACGATTTTCAGGCTCCCGGGGGACGCTCGTTGGCACCATAAGTGGTTACAGGTTTAACATGCCCGTAACATTCGGAGCGGTTTCAGGGCAACCCGAGCCGATGGCAGAAGCAGCCAGACTTTGCCTCGAGCCTTACGACCTCGGCACATTAGCGACGCCATAAAAGCGGCGCTCAAAGACGCGTCGAGCGCGACGCGTGGCGCGCAAATAGTCCTCTTCGAGCTTGCTCGCTGAGCCCGGTGGATATTCGAGCATGCGGGCAACACCCTCGAGTTGAAGTCGATCCGTGGGTAAGACATCCGAGGTCTTTGAGGTCCACAGGGTGATAGCCGAACGTGCGCGGGAGGCGAGAACCCACGCTTCGCGCAGGCGAGCCGCGTCGGAGGCAGTGACGAGCTTCTCGGCGACCGCCGCATTCAATGCGTCGAGCGTTGAGGTTGTGCGCAAACCTTCGACCGTAGCTCCGTGCTGAAGCTGCAAGAGCTGCACGAACCATTCGACGTCACTGAGTGAACCGCGGCCTAGTTTGAGGTGGCGGGACGGATCCGCGGCCTGCGGAAGACGTTCAGACTCCACGCGAGCCTTAATCCTTTTGACTTCACGCACGTCCTGCGGCGAAATCACGGAGGGGTAGCGAACGCGGTTCGCGAGTGCTTCGAAATCAGTGAGCAGCGCGGCGTCGCCGGCAACGCCACGGGCGCGCAAGAGCGCCTGAGCTTCCCAGGTGAGCGACCAGCGGGCGTAATAGGCCGCATACGATTCGAGGGAGCGCACGATGGCCCCATTCTTGCCTTCGGGTCGAAGGTCGAGGTCGAGATCGAGCGGAAGCTTGACGTCCTCAGTGATGCGAGTGAGCCCCTTGGCGAGCTTGTCAGCTCGTTTGGCAGCCTCTTCGTTAGTACCGTCCGTTGCCCGGTAGACGTACATGACATCGGTGTCGGAACCGAAACCTGCTTCGGCTCCCCCAAAACGCCCCATGGCGATAATCCCGAACTCTATTCCGTCAGGTTCTGGACGGAGAATCGCCAACGCTCCTTCGAGCATCATCGTTGTAACGTCGCTGAGCCCGCGGCCCAGCTCTTGAATCGTGGTCATTCCCACGATCGAGCCGATGGCCAAGCGTAAGATCTCACGGCGACGGGCTGTGCGCAACGCCTTGGCCGCGGCATCCTCGTGCCCTTTGTGTCTGGCGACAATGGCCCGAGCTTCGTCTTGCAACACCGCAAGAGAGCGCGGCTTGAGTTCTTTGTCGTGCTCCAGCCACGCTGCAGCTTCGGGGATGCGCTCGAAGAGCCCACCCACGTATTTGGATGCCGAGAGCACATGAGTAAGCCGCTCTGCAGCCCCAGAAGAATCGCGAAGCATGCGCAGGAACCAGTACGCCTCACCGAGTGCTTCGCTGAGCCGGCGGAACGCGAGGAGGCCGTAGTCAGGATCGGCTCCATCTGAGAACCACTGCAACATCACGGGCAGCAGAGCCTTCTGGATAGTGGCCCGCCGGGAGACGCCGCCGGTGAGCGCCGCAATGTGCGCTAGTGCGCCTTTGGGGTCGAGGAAGCCGATAGCGGCCAGTCGAGCGACGGCCTGCTCGCTCGAGAGCGCGAGGCCTTCTTCGGGCAAAGCGGCCACGGCCGAGAGCAACGGGCGATAAAACAGGCGCTCATGAAGTCTGCGCACGGCAATCTTGGTGCGCTGCCACTGCTCGGTGAGATCCTTCGCGCTTGTCGCAATGCCCGTCGCACGAGCGAGTACGCGCAGGTCATCTTGATCTCGCGGCATGAGGTGGGTGCGGCGAAGTCTCGACAGCTGGATGCGGTGTTCCAGCAGCCGGAGAAAGCGGTAGTCCCGAGCGAACTCGCCAGCTTCAGTGCGGCCGATATAACCGTGTTCGGCGAGAGCAATGAGAGCGCGCAGGCTGGACGTTTGACGCACCCCTTCGTCACTTTGTCCGTGAACGAGCTGCAGCAGCTGAACCGTGAACTCAATATCGCGAAGTCCACCCGGGCCGAGCTTGAGTTGCACATCGCGTTCCTGCGGTGGAATGTTCTCGGTGACACGCTCGCGCATCCGCTGCACTGACGCCACGAAGTTCTCACGAGACGCACTGGACCACACGAGCGGGGAAACGCCCTCAATGTAGCGACCGCCGAGCTCCCAGTCGCCCGCAAGAGGGCGAGCCTTCAGAAGTGCTTGGAACTCCCAGCTCTCTGCCCAGCGATCGTAATAGGCAAGATGCGATTCAAGCGTGCGCACAAGGGCACCGTCTTTGCCCTCAGGGCGAAGGTTGGTGTCGACCTCCCACAGTGCGGGTTCCACCGTGAGGTCTTGGATGCCGCGGATCGTCTGCACCGCCAAAGGGGTAGCGATCGTGACCGCACGGTCGGCGCTAATACCGTCAGGTTCAGTGACGAAAATGACGTCGACATCCGACACGTAGTTCAGTTCACGGGCGCCGGCCTTGCCCATACCAATGATGGCAATCCGGGTAGCGGCGATGTCAGCTTCTGGAAAGTTCACCGAGCGGCGTGCCACAGACAGTGAGGCTTCCAGCGCGGCACCGGCTAAGTCGGCCAACGCCATTGCCACACGGTCAACAGCAGCAAGAGGGTCTTCCTGCGCGAGATCCCAGGCGGTCAGCTTCGCGAGCTCTCGCCGATAGCGAACCCGCAAGGCAACCCACGCGTCTTCGCCCTCGAGGTCGTTGGTGACTTCGGTGAGGAGCTCAACGTATTCCTCGGGCGAGTAGGGCTGCGCAATGGGCGAACACATCGCGTCGAGTTCTTGCGGATGCCGCACAAAGAAGTCGCCAAGCCCCGAAGACGCGCCAAGGACTCGAACCAGTCGCACTGCGGCCTCGTCGTTGGCCAGCACTGGCGTGAGTTGCTGCGGTGAGCCCTCGGAGAGTTCCACGAGCAGCCGAAGAGCCTGATCGGGGTCTGCTGCGCGCGCGAATAACGCTGCGGGCACTTCGGGGCGGTCGAGCGCCACAAGACGCTCTCGGGCCTCGCTGAGTTCCAAGAAACCCAGCTTGGCGAGTTCGGTCAGAGTGTATGGCGGCGACGACATGGTGACGGAGGGTCTAGAGGATCTCTAGGCTGCTCTCCAATTCGTAGGGAGTGACCTGAGCCCGGTACGCCTTCCATTCGCGACGCTTGTTGAGCAGCACGAAGTTGAACACCTGCTCCCCGAGCGTCTCTGCGACGAGCTCGGAGTTTTCCATAATGCTCAGCGCATGGTTCAGGTTCGACGGAAGCTGTTCGTAACCCAAGGCACGGCGTTCGTGCTCGGACAGGTCGCCAACGGCATCCTCGGCTTCGAGCGGAAGCTCGTAGCCCTCTTCGATGCCCTTAAGCCCAGCGGCGAGCAACAGCGAGTAAGCCAAGTAGGGGTTTGCTGCCGAGTCGAGAGCACGGTATTCAATGCGCGCGCTCTGGCCCTTGCCGGGCTTGTACAGCGGAACTCGTACGAGAGCCGAACGATTGTTGTGCCCCCACGTGACGAAGCTCGGAGCTTCGTCTCCGCCCCACAAGCGCTTGTAGGAGTTGACGAACTGGTTAGTGACAGCCGTGATCTCCGGAGCGTGCTTGAGAATGCCGGCCATGAACTGGCGGCCAACCTTCGACAGCTGGTAGTGCCCGCTGGCGTCGTAGAACGCATTTTGGTCGCCCTCGAAGAGCGACATGTGGGTGTGCATTCCCGAGCCTGGCTGGCCAGACATCGGCTTCGGCATGAACGTGGCGTACACGCCCTGCTCAATGGCAACTTCTTTGATGACAGTGCGGAACGTCATGATGTTGTCTGCAGTGGTGAGTGCGTCGGCGTAACGAAGGTCGATCTCGTTTTGGCCGGGGCCGGACTCGTGGTGGCTGAACTCTACCGAGATGCCGAGGTCTTCGAGCATCCGCACCGAACGGCGACGGAAGTCGTGTGCCGTGCCGCCAGGAACGTTGTCAAAGAAACCAGCGGAATCTACCGGCTGCGGGCTGCCATTCTTGAGCTTGCTCGACTTGAGAAGGTAGAACTCGATTTCGGGATGCGTGTAGAACGTGAAGCCACGCTCAGCTGCCTTCTCGAGCGTGCGCTTGAGCACGTTACGAGGGTCAGATGCTGCGGGCTGGCCATCAGGCGTCGTGATGTCGCAGAACATGCGTGCGGTGGGGTCGATCTCTCCGCGCCACGGCAAAATCTGAAAAGTGGTGGGATCGGGATGCGCGAGCATGTCTGCTTCATAGGCGCGCGTGAACCCTTCAATGGCAGAACCGTCGAAGCCAAGACCCTCAGCGAATGCACCCTCGATCTCGGCGGGCGCAACAGCAACGCTCTTGAGCGTTCCCACAACATCCGTGAACCAGAGTCGAACGAATTTGATGCCACGTTCTTCAATTGTGCGAAGAACGAAATCGCGCTGCTTGTCCATTGACATATAGTCCCTCGATCCGTGCTTTGCCGCGAGATTGCGACATCGATTCTGCCGCTCTAAGGGTACTTGCTCTAGGGCATCTCTGCAGCGCACTCGCCGCCGTGGTAGCCCAATTGAACCCTGCGCCGGTGTCGTTAGACTGGCGGCTATGACTGACTCTGCCGCCGCTGAAGCCCAAGCCAAGCTCAAACGAGTTCGCACTCGCCATTTTCAGACGGCGAAAGAGAACGGAATCAAGATCGTTGGGCTCACCAGTTACGACCAGCTGACTGCTGGAATCTTCGACGAATCCGGCATCGACTTCCTGCTGGTCGGCGACTCCGCTGGCAACAATGTCTATGGCTACGACACCACTCTGCCTGTAAGCATCGATGACCTGATCCCCCTGACGCGCGCCGTCGCCGGCGCTGTTACCCGCGCTTTTGTCGTGGCGGATATGCCTTTCGGGTCCTACGAAACAGGTTCCGAGGAGGCGCTTCATACCGCGTTCCGCTTCATGAAAGAGACCGGGGCACACGCCGTGAAGCTTGAAGGCGGTGTGCGCAGCGCCGAACAGATCCGACGCATCGTGGATGCCGGCATCCCGTTGATGGCTCACATCGGGTTCACTCCTCAGAGCGAGCACGGTCTCGGCGGCCACGTCATCCAGGGTCGCGGAGAAGGGTTTGAGCAATTGCTCGCCGACGCTCTCGCCGTTCAAGAGGCTGGCGCGTTTGCCGTCGTGCTCGAGATGGTTCCCGCGGATGCCGCAGCCAAGATCACCGAAGCACTGTCGATTCCGACAATCGGTGTCGGTGCCGGCCCTCACGTTGATGGGCAGCTTCTGGTCTGGACTGACTGGGCGGGCCTCACCAAGGGACGCATCCCCAAGTTCGTTAAGCAGTACGCCGATTTGCGCGCAACGCTCGCGGGCGCTGTCGACGAGTACCGCGCCGATGTGGCCGCGGGTACGTACCCGACAGAGGAGCACTCCTACTAGGAGTCTCCTCGGCCGGGAACAGCCCGTGAGTGCTCCGAGCGTCTAGTCTTCAGAATCTTCGCTTGCCCACTTGCGTGCGCGCTCCGCGATGATTTGCGGGGCGTGTTCGGCTTGAGCCCGAGTATCGAATGGGCCATCACGATCTACGGCTAGCGACTGCGGTCCTTCTTCGACTTCGCCGGTCTTGTGGTTGTACCACCATTGCTCCATGCGGTTCGTCCCTTCGTCGAGAGCAAGGCTACGCGGTTAGACTGCTGAAATGCCTCGGAATAATTCTGGTCACCTCGTTCCGGGAGTAGTCCCACCCCAACTTGCCGTCCCCTCGGCTATTACCCGCCCCGAATACGTGGGCAAGAAGGCGCCGCGCACCTTCACCGGTTCAGATGTTTACACGGCTGAAGAAGTAGACCGCATCCGTGCCGCAGGCACCATTGCCGCCGGCGCCGTCGAAGCAGTTGGTGCGGCGGTTGCCCCCGGAGTCACTACCGCACACCTCGATCAGATCGCGCACGAGTACATGGTGTCCCGCGGTGCCTACCCGTCAACGCTGGGCTACCGTGGCTTCCCGAAGTCGTGTTGCACGAGCATCAATGAGGTTATTTGTCACGGCATTCCGGATGACACGGTGCTCAAAGATGGCGACATCATCAACATCGACATCACCGCCTACAAAGATGGCATGCACGGTGACCTCAATAAGACTTTCCTCGTCGGCGACGTTTCTGACGACGCTCGCAATCTCGTTGAACGCACGCAAGAAGCGCTTAACCGGGGAATCAAGGCCGTAGCCCCTGGGCGTCAGGTCAACGTGATCGGCCGGGCGATTGAGTCCTACGCAAAGCGCTTCGGCTACGGCGTGGTTCGCGACTTCACCGGACACGGCGTTGGCCGTGCTTTTCACACCGGCCTCATCATCCCCCACTACGACTCCGCACCGCAGTTCGACGACGTCATCGAGGTGGGAATGGTCTTCACCATCGAACCCATGCTGACCCTCGGGACCAACGATTGGGATTTGTGGGCCGATGACTGGACCGTCACCACTCGCGACAAGAGCTTGACCGCACAATTCGAGCACACAATGGTCGTCACCGAACGTGGCACCGAAGTTTTGACTCTCCCGTAATAATCTGACGCTCCCCTAACCACGCGAAAGAGGACAGCATGACTCAGGCTCTAGGAATCGACATCGGTGGCACCGGAATCAAGGGGGCCATTGTCGACACCGACACCGGCAAGCTGGTGAGCGACCGGATGAAGATCGCGACGCCCAAATCGGGCAAACCTGATGCGATCGTCGCGGTCGTCGTTGAGCTCATCGAAAAACTCGGCGGAATTCCCGAGTCGATGCCGGTTGGCGTATGTTTCCCCGCAATCGTGCGCAACGGCAAGACGATGTCTGCCGCAAACATCTCCAAAGAGTGGATCGGTCTCGAGGCCGAAGCGCTATTCGAGAAGGCCCTCGGCCGCGACATCCGCTTTGTCAATGATGCGGATGCCGCTGGCGTCGCCGAAGTGCGCTACGGCGCGGCTCAAGGCGTACCCGGTCTGATTTTGCTCACAACGCTCGGCACCGGTATCGGCAGTGCGCTGATCTATAACGGAACCCTCGTTCCGAATTCAGAGCTGGGTCATCTCACCATCGGGCGCCAGGATGCCGAAAAAGGCGCGTCATTCTCCGCGAAGGAACGGCGCCGCCTCAGTTGGAAAGCGTGGGCAAAGCGTCTCCAGCGCTACTACACCCACCTCGAACTGCTCTTCTCCCCCGACCTCTTCTTGGTCGGTGGCGGCGTGTCAAAAAGCCACGAAAAGTTTCTCCCACTGCTGAAGTTGAAGACGCCGATCGTGCCCGCCAAACTTCGCAACAACGCTGGCATTCTCGGTGCTGCCGCCCTCGCCGTAAAGGAATAGCCATGAGCTTTCACACCAATGAACCCCATTCCGGCGACATCGCTGGGCGCCTGAACTGGCTCCGCGCTGGAGTTCTTGGCGCGAACGATGGCATTGTCTCTGTTGCTGCAATCGTTGTCGGCGTCGCTGGTGCGACCTCCGCCATCGCTCCCCTGATCACCGCGGGAGTCGCCGGCCTCGTCGGTGGCGCCATCTCGATGGCCTTGGGAGAATATGTTTCCGTGAGCAGCCAGAGCGATAGCCAGCGGGCACTCATCGAGAAAGAGCGACGAGAACTCGCCGAGATGCCGGAGGAGGAACTCGCCGAGCTCGCGGCCATCTACCGAGCTAAAGGAATCAGCGCAGAAACAGCGCAACGCGTGGCAGAGGAGCTCACCGAACACGATGTTCTAGCGGCCCACCTCGAAGCGGAGCTAGGCATCACCGAACACGCCGTCGTGAGCCCCTGGCAAGCAGCCGGGGCCTCTGCGCTCGCGTTCACGATCGGTGGAGTGCTGCCGCTCGCCGCCATCCTGCTGGCACCAGAACCCATCCGGGTCCTAGCGACCTTCATCGCCGTCTTGACAGCACTGGTGATCACCGGGGCGCTGTCGGCGCGTGTTGGCGGCAACAGCTGGGTGCGACCAACGCTGCGGATTGTGATCGGTGGAGCGCTCGCCCTCGCCACCACGTTCCTCATCGGTACGCTTTTGGGCACTTCGGGCGTCGTCTAGAGGCACTCGGCGACCGCACGGGCGAGTCTGGCTGAGCCTGACGCTCACATTCAGACTGAGGAATGGGCCGGCTAGTACGCCGGGTTCTGTTCACACGAGACCGAAATCTCGTGCTGGACGGTCATCTATCTACGATGTACGTTGCCGCACACCTCTAGCGATCTACCCGAAGACTCGGCGAGCAGCCTTAGCGTCTTCTGTCTGATCTTGCTCCGGACGAGGTTTACCTAGCCGGCCGAGTCACCCCGGCCGCTGGTGGTCTCTTACACCACCGTTTCACCCTTACCCCAGACCGAAGTCTGTGGCGGTCTGCTTTCTGTTGCACTGTTCTCGCGGGTTGCCCCGGGTGGGTGTTACCCACCATCCTGCTCTGCGGAGCCCGGACGTTCCTCGGTACCCTAAACGGATAACGCGACCGTCTTGCCGACCCATTCAACTGCCAAGCTTAGCGTTCAACGAGCGGTTAGAGTCCCGACTCGTTGGTGCGAACAAGAATGCCTTCACTGCTGGCACACATGATCACGGTGTCAGGTGCTGCGGCCCGAATCTCTTGCATTTCGTTCTCGAGGAGCTTCACGCCGGATGCCAGCGAAACTCCCCCGCGCAACAGCGAAGCGCCAACACCGTAACGTTCGCGCTGACGTTCGTAGAGCGCCAAAAGATCGTCCGGGATCGTAGCCTGCAAAGCAGAGCGACCGGTACGGGTCGTGCCCAACTCCGCCTCGATGACGACGAGGGCTTCATCGCGGCTGGCTTCGAGCTCGGCGGCCTGGGTACGGAGGTTGTCCGCCTGCTCAGTCAGATTGTCTACAACCTTCTGCTGGGCTTCAAGCTTCTCCATGACGGCAAGCTCAATGTCTTCTAGGTTGCTCAAACGGGTGCGCAGCGCGGCGAGCTCCTGCTCAAGCGCAGCAACATCTTTGGCCGACGAACTCGCATCAAGGCGCGAAGTATCACGGGCGATGCGAGCCTCAACCACCGTGACATCCGACTCAACGCGGCTCATTTCGAGCTCGATGTCTTCTTTGATGCCACGCTCTTCTAACATCGTCAACTGAAGCTTGTCGCGGTGCTGCTTCAGTTCGGTAAGTTTCTCGTGCTCAGGAAGCTTCTTTGCACGGTGCTCCAACTGGGCAATCTTCGTGTCAAAGGCCTGCAGGTCGAGGAGCAGCGCCTGATCAGCGGGGCTAGCGGTCAATGCCATAGTCATGTTTCTCTCTGTATACCGGTGTGCTTACTGCACAACCGCAAAATCCCAAGGATCGGTGCGCAATTCGCTCACCGTAATCGTTACGTCTGGCAGCAATGCCCGCAACTCTTCGGCTGCAGCGTCGAGCCACAACCATTCACTCGCCCAATGCGAGACATCGATCAACGCTGGGCCATTCAGGAGCCGAGCATTCTCACGAGCTTCAGAAGCCGGATGATGCCGCAGATCACTCGTGATGTAGACATCCGACGCCAACACGGCAGGCTCGTTCAAGTATGCGTCACCCGCTCCCCCACACAACGCCACCGATTGAACGAGTTGCTCAAAATCACCAGCAACACGAACGCCGGTAGCCGTGGGCGGGAGAATCTCCGCGATCAGGCGAGCGAGACGACCGAGCGTCATCGGCTCCGGCAGTCGCCCCGTGCGGCCAATGCCGCGATCGGGAGTCTGACCGGCGACGATGGGGGCGATCGACGACAAGCCCAGTGTGGAGGCGAAGCGACCTGACGTTCCGGTTTCTACGACATCCGCGTTCGTGTGGGCGGCCAACAGAGCGCACTCAGCACGCACAAGCTTGGTCAGCACCGCTCCTTTGTAGCGGTCGCTGGCTATGGATGTGACCCCGCGCAGGAGCAGCGGATGGTGCGTGATGAGCATGTCCGCGCCACCAGCAATAGCCTCGTCGACGGTGTCAATGACCGCGTCGACCGCGAAAGAGATCGTAGACACCGGGGCGTCGAGGTCTCCCGCGACTAACCCCACCGCATCCCACGACTCGGCACCGGATGCAGGCCAGAGCCGTTCGGCCGCGGCAAGGACATGAGCGACAGTAGTAGACACGCGATCAGTCTAGGCGGGACGCGGTGCGCGCTCAGGCTGCTCGGCCTCTTGACGACGAATCGCTGGAATACCTGCCACCAGGGGCGTCAGGATTCCGAGGCCAAGCGCGACGAGCACACCAAGGTCGGTGCCGGCGAGGTCAGAACTCAGATCAACGCCGAGTGCCGTAAAGCCGTACCCCTGCCACGAAAGCCAGCTGATCGTTGCGCTCGTGAGAGCGAAGCCGATCACCGAGATCACGATGTAGGCACCGAGGTTGACCCAACGGACATCGGCATACACTCCACCGCGAGCAAGCAGCCCAGCGCTGTCGAGCTTGCGAGTGCGAATCATGGTCTCCGAAGCAAAGATGCCCGCCCACGCAGCGGTGGGGACCGCAAGCGTGGTTGCGACATCCCGGAACAGTTCGTTGATTCCACCATCGATGCCGAAGGCGAAGAGGATACCGAGAGCACCGAGCACGACCGCAACGATGACGATTGACCACTGACGCGGCACCCGCACTCCAATTGCCTGGAGGGCGAAACCACCGGAGTAGAGGCTCAGCGTGATGCCCGAGAGCAAGCTCAGTGCAGCAGCAAGCAGCAACGGAATCGGGTACCAGCTCGGCAGCAAGAGCAGCAGGGTGTCGAGTGGCGAAGCGAGGAAACCGCGAGCAATTGCGGGGTCGGAAGCCGCAAGAAGCGCACCGTAGGCGATGAGAACGAAGGCGGGAAGTGCTGCACCAAAGGTGGCAGACAACATCGACGCTGGACCGCTCGAGGACGGGCGCTGGTAACGGGCAATATCTGCACCGCTATAGGCCCACACCAAACCAAGGAAGCTGAACACCAAGACGGCGCCGGTGACTGTCAGCAGCCACGAACCGTCGGGAGTGGTGAGCGCCTGCGAAACGTCGATGTACTGCGCCGTGAAGCCGATGAGGCCCACAATCAGCACACCCGAGATGATGCTCAGAATCAATTGGATGCGCGCAAACAGCGGGTAACCGGCGAAAGCGATTACCAGCGCGATCAGGAACGACAGTGCCAATGCGATGAGAAGCAACTGTCGGTCGCCAAGACCACCGTTGAGGTCGGAGCCGATCAGCACAATGGCGACCGAAGAAGCCAAGACCCACAAGAGCACAGCGCCCCAGAAGAGTCGAGCGACTAAGGCAACCGCCGACGGAGCGATATTGCCGAGGAGCCCGAACGTCGACCGCGAGACAACCATGGTTGGCTGGCCGCTGCGCTTGCCCGCAAGAGTTGTGAGGCCCAAGGGAATGAAGGACAGCGCGACACCCGCGAGGATAGCGACGATCGACTGGCGAAGGCTCATCCCCACAGCGAATACCGCTGCACCGAGACCGAGGCTCACGATGGACGAGTTGGCAGCAAACCACAGCCAGAAGAGACGTGCGGCGTGACCGATGCGGCGATCAACCGGAGTCGGCTCCAGGCCACTCTCCTCAAGGCTGAAGACGCGCTGCGCAGTAGGAGCGACCTCATCAAGACCGAGCGGCTGCTGAGCAACAACTGATGTTGAATGAGCAACTGGCTGAGGCATTGAATCGATCGGCGCTGGCGCAGCCGCGCTTGATTCAGTGATTGGCGGTGCAGCGAGAGGTGCCGGAGCGCCCGTTGGTGCCGGCTGCGACGCAAGCGAAGCACCAGCAACGGCAGCGCCACCAAGAAGCGCAGCACCTGCCGCCCCAGCGGCAAAGGGAATTTCGTCATCGGCGTTATCAGCGCGAACGTTCTCGGCGCCAGCGTTGTCGATTGGCGCAGCGCTGTCGATTGGCGCAGCCCTCACACCGGCGCTGAATGCGGCGGTGGACAGCTCTGTCGGGTACGAAAGGCGGTCGCTGTCGTCAACAGCGTCATCCGTTCCCGACTCGTCCGCTTCAAATGCGGCTTGGGCAATGGGCATCGAGCCAGTTTGAACTTCAGAGAGCGGGTCACCATGGAGAGGCGGTGCGGCGTTCGCGAGGAGCGCCTGCAATGGATCAACATCCGCTTCATCGGCGTCGGAATCGACGTCAGCATCCACGATGTCATCGGTCTTCAGCAGGTCATCAAAGCTGATCGGCTCCGATGCGACGTACTTCGGAGTCTCGGTCGAGGCGAAGCTGAAAGCTGCAGCACCCTCCGTTGTGGCGGTCGCTGCTGCAGAATCGTCGGGAACAGATTCCGAAACCGGCTCGGAGGCCACAGCAGTCGTTTCTGCGGAGTCCTGCTCGGTTTCAATCGGCGCCTCAGCAGGCGTCGATGCTGCGGTGCTCGGCAGGTCCGCTTGGAGATCGAACGCGAAGGGTGCGTCGCTTTCATCAGCGGCCGAGTCGACAGCGAATTCAGCGGAGGCCGCCTCAGCGTTGACCTCGTCCGATGCGCCGTCTGCGGGCGGCGGAGCAAATCCGAAATCACCGAACGAGACATGCTCGTCGAGGTTCGCGCGCGGAATGCTCGGCGCGACGTCCGGCTCCACGAGAGCAGGCGGAGCGAATTCGACCTCGTCGTAGTCGCCATCCTCGTCGGCGGGGAATTCAGGAGCAGCCTGAACGTCAGATGGGGCCGGAGCTGCGGTCTCGTCAGTCGCTTCGGGCGCGGCGGGCGCCTCGGGCGCAGCTGCTGGCAGTGTGGCGAAAGGCAACTCGGGCGCAGCGAACGATTCGGAAACTACCGGCGCTTCAGGAACGATGGCAGCATCAGGCGTTTCGGCAGCTTCCGCTTCGCCCGCGGGAGCTTCCGGAGCATCGCCCAAGGAAAGAAAGCCGGAGTCGGCATCGAACGAAGAAGCTGCGGGGTCGGCAATGGGCTCGGTAGCCGCTGCCGGAGCAGCAGGCTGCTCGACAGACGGCTGCTCATTAGACGGCTGCTCAGAGTCGTCGCCTAGAACAGGAATTGTGATCGACCCGGTCGGATCTGCGTGAGCAGCAAAGGGGATCTCGTCTTCGAAGTCCGCGGGAGGCGACCACGACTCGCTGGGCGGCGGAACGTCCCACGACGGCAATTGGGCCGCAGCGGGTGCTGGCGCGGGTGCAACTGTGGCGGACGATTCTTCCGGCACTGCGGGAGGCGCATCCGCTGATTCGCTGGCTGTTCCAGCGGAGTGAGAAGCAGCCTGATCAATGTCGACGTGCGCGGTCTCTGCCTGGGGCTCGACCGGCGTGTGAGTCTCCGCAGCCGCAGAGGGCGCTTCATCGTGGTCGACGACCTCCGAGAATTCGGACCGAACTTGCTCGATGACTTGATCGGCGACGGGGCCGCCTCGGGACCGGAATGTAGTTTCCCATTCGCGGTACTCCCGGGCTTCTTCTTCGCGCAATCGCAACTGAGCTTCGAGAACCTCAATGACGCTCAGCGTTCCCGTTGACTGGTTTTCGGGGCTGTCTGCCCAGTTCAGAATGTCTTCATCCGCCATCGAACGGCGGGTGGGAGGCGTCGGGACGTCGTCCTCTGTCGCAGTTTCTGCACTAGCAGGCTGTTCTTCGCTCGCTGCCGGTGCTTCCGCAGTCGCCGACTCGTCCGCAACGGGAGTGTTTGGGGCTGCTGGAATTTCTTCTGCCGCGGGAGTTGGTTCCGCGACCGGGACGAAGGATGCTTCCGGTGCAAAACTCGAAACGAACGGCGCGGCCTGAACTGGGCTCGGCTGGACGGGTTCGGCAGGTTCCGCAGACTCGACGAAGGGCTCGGCCGGGAGTTCAAACGCGGGAGCGACAACGTCAGCTGCCTCCGGGGCGCTCGGGGCCTCAGGAAGCGTCACAGCCTCAAAAGCAATCTCAGTCTCAGGAGCACTCGTTGCCTCAGACGCTGCTTCGGTTTCTGCTTCGGCTTCTAGTTCCGCTTCTGTTTCCGGTTCTGAAACGAACGCCGATTCGACAGCGTCAGTAGCGAGATTTACGGGCTCAACGACCTCGGGAACTTCTGCGATGGCAGCTGTTGATTCAGTCGTGGGCGCCACACTGTCGAAAGTTTCGACGGCGTCTGCAGCAATCGCTGCCGGCTCCTCATCAGCCGGTGCGATGAACGACTGACGGCGCGTGAAGGGTGAATCTACTTCGGCCGCGTCAGTGACTTCTGCGACTTCGCTAGGTTCGGAGACTTCGCTGGGTTCGGCAGCGTCGTTGGATTCCGCAGTGTCGTCAGCGTCGGCGACTGCGGACTCAACCGCGCCAAATCCCTCTGGTTCTTCGAGAGCAGTCTCTGCGGCCGGCGCGGGGAAGAACACGTCGAGAGGCTCTTCGGCAACCGCTTCGGTCGCCTCTTCGAAGGCCTCGATCGGCTCGGGCTCCGTCGTCGACGCTGGTTCGTCTGCGGCCACTGAATCTGCCGGATCTGCTGGTGCCGCGACATACTCAGGCTCGATCACGGACTCAGGCGTGGGCGGCGCAAGGTATTCACTCGTGGAGTTCTCAGCAGAGGGCTCAGGATCGGCGGCTTCGCGGAACGCAGCATCCAGGTCGAAGGCCGAAACGCTCGCGACGGACGGGGCGCTAGCGAACTCGCTTGATTCAGCGTCGTCGTCAGCAGCTGTGCTCGCGTCGGCATCGGCAAGAGTTGAGTCGGTCGCGTCTTCCTGCGGCGCGACCTCTTCAGCTGTGGGCACAGTAGCGTCGCTCGCAATATCCGAAACGTCGGAGTCAGGAGTGAGAACCTCATCGAGCGAAAGGAACCCGTCGCTATTCAGGCTCGGTGCCTCGACAACGGCCGGTGCATCCTTGCCGTCGAGGTTCCACATGGGGGCACCGTCGATGACTTCTTCCACAGGAAGAGGCGCCTCTGCTGCAGCCTGTTCCTCTACAGGAGCCGGTGCGGGAGTGGAGCCCTGAACGTTGGGCTCAAGCGGCCCGAGCTTCCAGATGTGGTTAGCGGGTGCATCCGATTCGGCTGAAATTGGATCGGAGCTGTCACCCGCGACAGGGGAAACCTCTGCCCAGTGTGTGTCACCGGACGGTGCGTCTTCAGCGGGCGCGTGAGGCGCAGCTGCTTCTGGTTCCTGCGTTGCAAAGAGCGATTCGAAGCTGAACTCTTCGGAGTCATCTGCGCCCTCGGTAGCGCCAAGATCGAACGCACCAAGATCTTCATCGAACTCGTCCGCGGCAGGCGCAATGGCGTCAGCAGAAACGGGGGCTGGCTCGACCGATTCTGACGCGAGCGGCTCAGGTGCGACTGGCGCAGCATCGAGCGGCGAAGATTCAACGGGGGCAGATTCGGTTGCCGCGGAATCATCCGGTGCGGACTGAGCGGCTGCTGATTGAGCGGCTGCGGATTCGACCGGCGCAGGCTCAGTCGGAGCAGTTGCGCTCTCACCGGCAGCTGCAGCCTCGCCAGCGGCAAGAGCAGTAGCCAATGCGTCGCTTTCAGCGTCTACTGCCGCAGCGTGGGCTTCCATTTCTTCTGGAGTGCGTCGGCGAGAAATACGGGACGCGAAGAAATCTGGCGTCGTGTAATCAGCAGGAATTTGGTAGGGGTCGTCGTCATCGTTGTCATCGGCTGCTGACGGTGCGACGGCGTGCTCGGAATCTGCATCACTCGGAGCATCGAGCTGCGAAACAGCCTGGGTGGGATCAGGAGCGGGCGCCATGGCCCAAGGAGGCATTCCCTGGTCGAGCGCATCTGCGACGTCGGAGCGCTGGAACTCTTCGTTGAGGTCGATGGGCGCAAATCCTGAGGCGCCAACGGGCGGCGCTGGCGGTGCGACAGAGTCTGCGGGCGGCGCAGCCGGCACAGACGTATCTGCATTGAGCGCAGCATCCAGATTGAAAATGCCGTCAGTGGATGCTTCGCTCAGGTCGACAAGACCGTCAGCGGTCGTGTCATTCGCCGAGTCCGCACCGGGAGATGTGCCGGTTGCGGGCTTCGGAAAGGGTAGTTCGAACTCATGCTCTGAAGACGTTTTGTCGTTCGCATCGTTCGCGTCGTCAACGTCGTCGTGGAATGCCATGCACAGATCCTAAGGCGATACCAATGTTTTGCGGGTATGCCGAGCCGTACTCAGAACAGATAGTGCAACAAATATGAGGGATAGACCGATCAACGAGAGTGAACAAAGCGCCTGCACGCTCACCGGCCCGTTCGATCCAGAGCGCGCTCACCGGCGCTACTAGATCATTGGATGCCGCGACTTCGCTCGGCACTGTAGACCTCAAGAATTGCGGCAGCGCTGAGATCAATATCTCGTTCGGTCGTCGCCCAATTGGTGACCGAGACTCGCATTGCCGCGTGCCCGTTCCACGTTGTGCCGCTGACCCAGCAGGTGCCTTCCGCTTGCACGCCAGCAACGACCGCACGAGTGACGTCGTCAGAATCGGCAAACCGCACGAGCGCTTGGTTGAGCACAACCTCGTTGAGCACGTCTACACCGTCTTCACGTTGGAGAGTCGACGCCATGTGGCGAACACGCCTGCAGCTACGCGCGATCAGGTCGTCGACGCCCTTGCGGCCCAGCGTGCGCAATGTGGCATAAATCGGTATCGCTCTGGCCCGCCGTGAGAGTTCTGGAACCCAATCGATTGCGTCGCGCTCAGCCCCTGAGGTCTGGATGAGATAGGCCGCTGATGCGCTCATCGCCGCACGGTGGTCGGCCGCGTGCTTCACAATCGCGACGCCACTGTCGTAGGGGACGTTCAACCACTTATGGGCGTCGGTGGACCATGAATCTGCGTTCTCAATGCCGTCGACGAGGGGCGCTAGCTCAGCGCTGGCGCGGGCCCAGAGACCGAACGCCCCATCGACGTGGAGCCACGCATCCGCCTCGTTGGCAATCTCGGCGATCTCGCGCAGAGGATCGCACGCACCGCTATTGACGTTTCCGGCTTGAGCACAAATGATCACGGGGCCACGCACGGTGGCGAGCGCGTCGCGCAGGCTGTCCGCGCGCATCCGGCCTTGGTCATCGGCGTCGACGGTCACGAGCGAACGCGTGCCAAATCCGAGGTACCGCAATGCCACATCGATCGTCACGTGAGCCGCGGCGCTGACCACGACAGTTACTCGCGGCGCACCCGCGAGTCCGTCGAGTTCGACATCCCAACCGGCTCGCCTCAACACGTTGTGACGGGCTGCCGCAAGGCACGTGAAGTTCGCCATTTGTCCGCCTGTAACGAAGCCGACCGAGGCGTCATCCGGCAAACCGAACAGGTCAAGCAGCCACTCAGCGGCGACCTCCTCGACGGCAGCAGCAAAAGGAGATATCGCGTGGATGCCCGCATTCTGGTCCCACGTCGACACCAGCCAATCGGCGGCAAGAGCAACAGGGTGGGCGCCGCCGATGACGAAACCGAAATACCGCGGAGCGCCGCAGTCGGTCATCCCTGTTTCCGCTTGGTCAGCGAGGAGATCGATCACGGCATGGTCGTCGTGCCCGAGCGTCGACAGTGGTTCGTGCAGCGCCGCCATCATCTCGTCGCGCCCCGCGCGCGCACCGACATGGCGAGCAGCCAGGCTCTGAAGATAGCGCTGGGAATGGTCGTGCGCGCGCTCGAGCACAGAATCTGAGACGTCATTCGACATGGAGCTCCACCTCGTCAGGTTGGGACCGCATCGACCGGACTGCCGCGGGTCGTGCAGGGAGCATAGCGCCGAATGTGCGCAGGAAACGAAGAAAACCCCCGTCAGTGACGGGGGTTTTCTGTTGCGGTGGGCCCTACCGGGATCGAACCGATGACATCCACGGTGTAAACGTGGCGCTCTACCAGCTGAGCTAAAGGCCCGCAGCGACGCAATGCGAAGCAGCGCTCGATAATGTTACACGGGATTTTGGTGCCGGTTGCGCACCCACCACAAAACCGTGACTACCGGTCGGACGAAAGCTGTTCGATTGCCCGTTCGTAGTCAGCAAATAGGCGGGGTTCGCCGAGCTTGGAACTAATAACATCCCGCACGATTCCGGCTTTATCGATGAGGAAACTGGTGCGGCTCGCAAAACCTTTGTCGTGAAGGAATACGCCGAAAGCTTGCGCAGTCGCCCCGTGAGGCCAAAAGTCAGAAAGCAACGAGAGACGGATGCCATCAGCCTCTGACCATGCCCGCAAAGTGGCCGTCGAATCCGCAGAAATCACGACGATTTCGACCCCGGCGCTGGCTGCAACGTCGTGCCACTCATTGAGCTGAGTTACCTCGTCGGTACACACGGGAGAAAACGCGAGGGGGATGAAAACGACGAGTACCGCTCGTCGTGAAAGCAGTTCCTGCCCGCTGACTGTCTGTCCGTGCTGATTGCGAAGCTCAAAGTCGGGCGCAATTGCCCCTCGCGTGATGGTCATACGAAACCTTCCCCCAGAAAACCGTCCGAATTCCCCACAATTACAGGAGAAATTGGCCCGGTTCGAATCTTGCCGCATTCGACAACTAGAATCGATGGGCGTAGTCGATCCCATCACATCCGTAACCCGGTAGTGCCTCGACTCGCACGACTCTGTTCTCTACACGAAAGAGGTCAACGGTGACGGTAAACGACCAGGACCCATACTCGGTAACCAACACCGACAAGGACCCGGAGGAGACCGCCGAGTGGAACGAATCACTCGACTCCCTCGTTGCAGCACAAGGCCACGAGCGCGGTCGCGAGATCATGCTCAGCCTTCTCAAGCGTTCTAAAGACTTGCACCTTGGTGTGCCGATGGTTCCGACCACCGACTACATCAACACCATTGCAAAAGAAGATGAACCCGACTTCCCCGGTGACGAAAAGCTCGAGCGTCGTTACCGTGCGTGGATTCGCTGGAATGCCGCAATCACTGTGCACCGCGCGCAGCGCCCCGGCGTTGGCGTTGGCGGCCACATCTCGACGTACGCGTCATCTGCCGCTCTCTACGAAGTAGGACACAACCACTTCTTCCGTGGTGCAGACCACGAATCTGGCGGAGACCAAATCTTCTACCAGGGCCACGCCTCCCCCGGTATGTATGCTCGCGCCTTCCTCGAAGGTCGCATGAGCGAAGACCAGCTGAAGGGCTTCCGTCAAGAGAAGTCGCAGGCACCGAATGGCATCTCGAGCTACCCGCACCCGCGCCTCATGCCGGAGTTTTGGCAGTTCCCCACCGTGTCAATGGGTCTTGGCCCGATCAATGCGATCTATCAGGCCCAGAACAACAAGTACATCAGCAACCGTGGCATCAAGGATGTGTCTGACAAGCAGGTCTGGGCATTCCTCGGCGACGGCGAGATGGACGAGGTCGAAAGCCGTGGAGCCCTGCAGTGGGCAGCCAACGAGAAGCTCGACAACCTCAACTTCGTCATCAACTGCAACCTCCAGCGTCTCGACGGCCCGGTTCGCGGTAACGGCAAGATCATCCAGGAGCTCGAGAGCTTCTTCCGCGGTGCCGGCTGGAACGTCATCAAGGTTGTCTGGGGCCGCGAGTGGGATGACTTGCTCGCCAACGACTCAGAGGGCGCGCTGCGCGACCTCATGAACCAAACCCCCGACGGCGACTACCAGACCTACAAAGCAGAGTCTGGCGCCTACGTTCGCGAGAACTTCTTCGGCCGCGACCCCCGCACGCTCAAGATGGTTGAACACCTCTCGGACGACGACGTGTGGAACCTCAAGCGTGGTGGTCACGACTACCGCAAGGTTTACGCCGCCTTCAAGGCAGCGAGTGAGCACAAGGGCCAGCCAACCGTCATTCTCGCGAAGACGGTCAAGGGCTACGGCCTCGGTCCCAGCTTCGAGGGCCGCAACGCGACCCACCAGATGAAGAAGCTCACGCTCGACAACCTCAAGAAGTTCCGCGACGAAATGCACATCCCGATTACGGATGCCGCGCTCGAAGCAGATCCGTACCAGCCCCCGTTCTATCACCCCGGTGAAGACGATGAGGCCATTCAGTACATGCAAGAGCGCCGCCGCGAGCTTGGCGGCTACGTACCTGAGCGTCGCACCAAGTACACGCAGCTTGAGCTTCCCGAAGCAAAAACCTATGACGTCGTCAAAAAGGGCTCCGGCAAGCAGGAGATCGCCACCACCATGGCTTTCGCCCGTCTCCTCAAGGACCTCCTGCGCGACAAGTCCATCGGTAACCGCATTGTGCCGATCATCCCGGATGAGGCGCGCACGTTCGGCATGGACGCGTACTTCCCCACGGCGAAGATCTACAACCCGGCCGGGCAGCACTACACCTCGGTAGACCGCGAGCAATTGCTGGCCTACAAGGAAAGCCCGCAGGGCCAGATCGTGCACGTCGGTATCAACGAAGCAGGAGCATTTGCTGCGTTCACCGCCGTCGGCACCTCGTACGCCACCAACGGTGAGCCCCTCATCCCGGTCTACGTTTTCTACTCGATGTTCGGGTTCCAGCGCACCGGCGATGCCATGTGGGCTGCTGGCGACCAGATGGCCCGTGGTTTCATCATGGGTGCCACCGCCGGTCGCACGACGCTGACGGGTGAGGGACTGCAGCACGCTGACGGACACTCGATCCTGTTGGCATCCACCAACCCTGCGGTCATCAGCTATGACGCTGCGTTCGGTTACGAGCTCGGCCACATTGTGCGCGCGGGTATCGAGCGGATGTACGGCGGCAAGCACGAAGATCCCAACGTCATGTATTACCTGACCCTGTACAACGAGCCTCACGTTCAGCCTGCTGAGCCGGAGAACTTCGATGTCGAGGGTGCGCTCAAGGGCATTTACCACCTGTCGTCGCCGACGATCACCGGCCCCAAGGCTCAGCTGATGGCATCCGGTGTCGCTGTGCCGTGGGCGCTCGAGGCCCAGCAGCTTCTGGCTTCGGACTGGGGAGTCGCCGCTGACGTCTGGTCGGTCACGTCCTGGACCGAGCTTCGTCGCGATGGACTTGCTGCTGAAGAGCACAACTTCCTCTACCCCAACGAAGAACCTCACGTTCCCTACGTCACGACTAAGCTCGCGGACGCCAAGGGCCCGTTTGTTGCGGTCACCGACTTCATGCACGCGGTCCCCGATCAGATCCGGGCTTTTGTTCCCGGTGAGTTCGCGACTTTGGGTGCTGATGACTTCGGCTTCTCCGACACGCGAGCTGCTGCACGCCGCTTCTTCAAGATCGACAGCCACTCGTTGGTTGTTCGCACCTTGGAGATGCTCGTGAAGCGCGGCGAGATGGATCCTGCTGTTCCGGCTCAAGCAATTGAGAAGTACAGCCTCCACGACGTCAACGAAGGCACCACCGGTTCTGCCGGCGGCGAAAGCTAGGTCGCAACCATTCCCCCGGTACAGAAAACTAAGGCGCAGACGCTCGCCTGGTTGCGAGTCATCACGGGCGAACTTTCGACAGCAACGCTGAAGCGACTTGAGGACACGCTGCCCTGGTATAGCGAAATGCCACCAGGGCGGCGTTCCGCTGTCGGTTTAGTTGCTCAGGCCGGCATCACGAGTTTTATTAGCTGGTTTGAAGACCCCACGACGACGCCGTGGATTGCGGCGGATGTGTTTGGTGCTGCCCCTCGCGAGCTACTACGTTCCGTTTCGCTCCAGCAAACGCTTCAACTCATCCGCATCGCTGTTGAAGTAGTTGAGGCGCGTGTCAAAGCGGATGACGACGTATTGCGGGAAGCGATCCTGTTGTACTCCCGCGAAATCGCGTTTGCCTCGGCAGATGTGTACGCCCGCGCTGCGGAAGCTCGCGGACTGTGGGATGCCCGACTCGAGGCACTCGTTGTCGACTCGATCCTGAGCGGCGAGTATGACAACGAACTCCCGAGTCGTATCGCCGCCCTGGGGTGGAATGGTCACGGCGAGGTGTGTGTACTCGTCGGCACCTCCCCCCGCCAGCTCGACGTCGATCAGCTTCGGCGAACAGCTCGTCATCTTGATGCTGATGTTCTCATTGGCGTGCAAGGCAGTCGTCTCGTGCTCGTAATTGGTCGTGCGGCCCCCCGTTCTGAAAAAGCGGAAGATGCTGAGCCCCTGCCGTTCATTACCATCGCCGAACAGCTCGAGCCGGGATTCGGGAGCGGCCACCTTGTGCTCGGGCCAGAAGTGCCGAGCTTGGTCGATGCCTCCAAGAGCGCAAAAGCTGCTCTTGCCGGCTTTGCGGTAGCTCGGTCCTGGCGCAATGCTCCTCGACCGACGCTCGCCAACGACCTGCTGCCGGAGCGTGCGTTCGCCGGTGATCCGTTGGCACGCTCGACCCTCATCAACAAGATCTACAAGCCACTTCAGGCACACTCGACCGATCTGCTCACCACACTGTGGTGTTATCTCGATAATGGGCGCTCTCTTGAAGCGACTGCTCGTGAGCTCTTTGTGCACCCGAACACGGTGCGCTATCGCTTGAAGCGGGTCAGCGAGGTCATTGGCTGGGATGCCACTGGCGCGCGCGAAGCGTTGATTTTGCAGGCGGCTCTCATCGTGGGCTCAATTTCTGACCCTGAGCCGGGCCGCGCCCGCTAGCACCCTCGCTTTTGGCGATTTCACACAACGATCCCTCCAAGCTTTGGTGGGGTTATCCAAGCGATTCCGACGAAAGATTGGCAGACTAGCTAAGTGATTGTTGTAGTAGCGCCCGGACAGGGCTCCCAGACCCCCGGGTTTCTTGAGCCATGGCTCGAAGATTCCTCTCTGCGCGACCAGCTCGGCGCGATCTCTGACGCCGCCGGCATCGATCTGATTGCCCACGGAACCACGTCGGATGCCGACACCATCCGTGACACCGCAGTGGCTCAGCCGCTCATCGTTGCCGCTGGCCTACTCACGTTGAGCGCGCTGACAGCGGGCGACCGCCGCAAGCACATCGGTGCTGTCGCTGGACATTCGGTCGGAGAAATCACCGCCGCTGCGGCATCCGGAATCCTCTCCGAAAGCGACGCGATGCGCTTCGTCGTCGAGCGTGGCTCGGCAATGGCTTCCGCCGCCGCCCTCGAATCCACGGGTATGTCCGCCGTCATCGGCGGAGACGAAGAGGCACTGCTCGAAAGCCTTGCCGAGCTGGGGCTTCAACCAGCCAACTTCAACGGCGGTGGACAGATTGTTGTTGCCGGCGCCCTCGATGCTCTCGCGAAACTGTCCGAAGAACCCCTCAAGGGCACGCGGGTTATTCCGCTTCAGGTCGCCGGCGCGTTCCACACTCGCTACATGCAGCCGGCCGTCGCTCACCTCGAGACGTTTGCCGCGGGACTCACTGCAAACGATCCGACGTTACCGATCTACACCAACCGTGACGGTTCGCTCATCGAGAGCGGCTCACACTTCGTCGATCTCCTCGTTGGTCAGGTGTCATCGCCGGTTCGATGGGATCTCACGATGAATTCCCTGGCGGATGCCGGAGTCACCGGAATTATTGAACTTGCGCCCGCTGGCGCTCTTGTTGGCCTCGCCAAGCGCGGACTCCGGGGCATCCCGGCCGTCGCTGTGAAGACACCTGATGATTTATCCGCAGCATTTGACCTGATGGAGGCCAACGCATGACCGCACCCACCCTCACCCAGTCCGCCGGGTCACAGTTCACCAAGATTTACAGTTATGGCGCCGCCCGCGGCGACCTGATTGTGGACAACAATCAGCTCGTTGAAGCGATCGACTCGAGCGATGAGTGGATCCAGCAGCGCACGGGCATGATCACCCGCCGTCGCGCGTCAGCGGGCATCCTCGCGGTCGATCTCGCCACGGATGCCGCTCGCGAAGCGATTGAGAAGTCTGGCGTTAACCCGTCGGAGATCGACCTTGTCATTATCGCGACGATCAGCAACGTTCTGCAGACGCCGTCGATGTCCGCTGTTGTCGCCGATCGTGTGGGAGCCAACCCTGCCGCGGCGTACGACGTGAACGCTGCCTGCGCTGGCTTCAGCTACGCGGTCACTCAGGCTGATGCTTTGATCCGCGCGGGCGCAGCAAAATACGCCCTCGTGATCGGCGCCGAGAAGCTCTCTGACATTGTCGATCCCACCGACCGCAGCATCTCGTTCCTTCTGGCTGATGGCGCCGGTGCTGTTGTTATCGGCCCGAGCGACACCCCCGGTATCTCGGCTCCGGTCTGGGGCTCAGACGGCTCGAAGGCTGACGCGATCAAGATGAACGCGACGCTCGTCGACTTCCGCGAAGGCGAAGCCGCGTGGCCGACGCTCCGCCAAGAGGGTCAGACAGTCTTCCGTTGGGCTGTCTGGGACATGGCAAAGGTAGCGAAGGAAGCACTGGATGTCGCGGGGATCACCGCAGACGACCTCGCTGCGTTCATCCCCCACCAGGCCAACATGCGCATCATCGACGAGTTCGCAAAGCAGCTGAAGCTGCCCGAGTCTGTCGTGATTGCTCGCGATGTTGCCGACATGGGCAACTCGTCTGCGGCATCCATTCCGCTCGCGACTCACCGTCTGCTCGAAGAGAACCCCGAATTGAGTGGCGGCCTCGCCCTTCAAATCGGTTTCGGTGCCGGGCTCGTCTTCGGCGCGCAAGTAATCGTTCTGCCGTAGTACCCCTCAGAATCACTGCTGCTGGCCTACACTGGCTAACGGTCAATTTACATCCCAAGGAGAAAAACATGGCACTGTCCACTGAAGAAGTTATGGCCGGATTGGCTGAGCTCATCAACGACGAGACCGGCATTGCGACCGACACCGTTGAAATGGGCAAGTCGTTCACCGATGACCTCGACATCGACTCCATCTCGATGATGACGATCGTTGTCAACGCAGAAGAAAAGTTCGACGTCAAGATCCCCGACGAAGAGGTAAAGAACCTCAAGACCGTCGGTGACGCAGTGAGCTTCATCACCAACGCTCAGGCGTAACACCCGCTCGACGTGGACGGCCAACCGCACTCACTGCGGTTGGCCTCCGCGCAGCACTCCAGGAGTCTGCCGTTGGTGGGCTTTCTGAGCCATGCACTCAAAAGGAACGTGAAATGACCAAAAAGATCGTTGTCACCGGTATCGGTGCCACCACGCCCATCGGCGGAACCGCGACCGAGTCGTGGAACGCCCTTCTCGCTGGCGAATCCGGAGCCCGCTCTCTCGAGCAGGACTGGGTTGAAAAGTATTCTCTCCCCGTAACGTTTGCGGCGCAGGCAAAAGTGCGCCCAGAAGAGGTTTTGGAGCGCGTCGAGTACAAGCGACTCGATCCTTCCAGCCAGTTCGCCCTTATCTCGGCTCGTGAAGCCTGGGCGGATGCCGGCTCCCCCGACGTCGACCCTGAGCGTATCGGTGTCGACTATTCCACCGGAATCGGCGGACTCTGGACGCTTCTTGACGCCTGGGACACCCTGCGTGAAAAGGGCCCGCGTCGCGTTCTGCCCATGACTATCCCCATGCTCATGCCGAACGCTGCTGCGGCCGCGATCAGCATGGCTATCCCCTCGCGTGCCTACGCGCGCACTGACGTTTCCGCCTGTGCTTCCAGCACCGAGGCCCTCGCTAACGCCTACGCGCACCTGCAGGCCGGACTCGCGGATGTCGTCATTGCTGGTGGAACTGAAGCTGTCGTGCATCCTCTGCCGATCGCCGCCTTCGCGTCGATGCAAGCGCTCTCGAAGCGCAATGACGACCCGGCTACCGCCTCACGCCCCTACGACGTCTCCCGCGATGGTTTCGTTCTCGGCGAAGGAGCGGCGACGCTCGTTCTCGAGACTGAGGAGCACGCTCTCGCCCGTGGCGCTCGCATTTACGCTGAGCTCGCCGGTGGCGCTGTAACAAGCGACTCGTTCCACATCACCGCTCCCGACCCCGAGGGAACCGCCGCAGCACGCGCCGTGCGCGACGCCCTCGACGCCGCCGGAGCAACGCCAGAAGACGTTACCCACATCAACGCTCACGCCACGAGCACGCCCGTCGGCGACATTGCCGAGTACAAGGCGCTCCTGCGCATCTTCGGCGATCACCTGCCCAACATTCCCGTCTCGGCCACGAAGGGCGCCACAGGCCACCTTCTGGGCGGCACAGGAGCACTCGAGGCGATCTTCACGGTTCTCGCGCTCCACCACCGCACAGCGCCCCCGACGATCAACCTCACCAACCAAGACCCTGCGATCCCGCTGGATGTCGTCACGTCGCCTCGCGACCTCGGCGCCGGCCCGCAGCTGGCCATCAGCAACTCGTTCGGCTTCGGTGGACACAACGCTGTCGCCGCATTCCGCTCGGTCTAGCCACGGAGCCAGCTCGGCCGCTCTAGGGAATTGAGCCTTAACGAAGAATCGCCCGCCCGATCATTGATCGGGCGGGCGATTTCTCGTTGAGCGTCGTCAGTGCGTGCGCACGCTCCGTGAGGTTCGTGAGCTAGTTGACCGCACCGTCTCCGGCGAGAACACCACCGTCAATGATGAACTCAGAGCCGGTGGAGTAACTGGCGTCGTCGCTGGCCAGGAAGAGAACCATTTTGGTGACTTCTTCTGGCTCTCCGAGACGAGGGATCGGTGTGCTTGAGTCGTCGATCTCCAAGCCGTCGGTCATTGGAGTCCGGATGTTTCCCGGGTGGACCGAGTTGACCCGCACACCTTGGTGGCCGAGTTCCATCGCGACTGATTTCGTCAAACCGCGAAGGCCAAACTTGGAGGCAGTGTAGCCGTGGAGGGCGGCGAAGCCCTGCATTCCGGCCGTCGACGAGATATTCACGATCGAGGAGGTCTCGTTCTTGACCAGTTCCGGTGCCGCCGACTTGATGCCGAGGAAGGCGCCGGTGAGGTTGATCCCGATGATCAGCGACCAGTCCTTAGCGGTATAGGTGTCGAGGGTGCCGAAGTTCGCGATACCCGCGTTGTTGATCAGAACGTTGAGGCCACCAAAGGTGTCGACAGCCAGCTTCACTGCTGCAAGCCACTCCTCTTCGTTCGTGACATCGAGGTGGGCGTAAACGGCACTCTCGCCGAGTTCGTCTGCGAGAGTCTGACCCTCAGCATCCAAAACGTCAGTGATGACAACCTTGCCACCCTCCGCGACGATGGCGCGGCTGTGGGACTCGCCCATTCCGCGGGCACCACCGCTGATGAGAACTACTTTTCCGTCAAAACGAGACATGATGTTCCTTCCAAATCCTGAAATAGTTTCAGCCGGAAGAACAAGGTCCGAGGACCCGGGGACGGTCCGTTGTGGCAACCGTGCCCGAATACTTCCGGCCACACCTCAACGCTACGCCGTGAGTCTGCTGGGCGCGACCTGAACGGCACGCTCGCAGCGAACCATCAGTCACACACAGGTGCAGATGGATGCAGCGACAAGGTCTAAAGGATTGAACGGCACCCGTCGTGCAGAGTGCACTCGCCATCGAACGTCGAGTCGACGGAGTCGAGCACGAAATCCACGCAGTCGCGCCATTCGATGAGCGGAATCCGTGTGTCAGCCACTACCTCAGAGACAGTCGTACGTTCGGAAATCATCGTCAACCGACCTTATGAAGCCACACAACTGCAGAATCTTGACTGGCGTGACGGAACGACTCAAGTTCGTCATCCCATGCCTGCCCGAGAGCAAGACGGAGTTCACGGTGCAACTCGAAGGCATCGGACCCCGCAGCTTCCATGGCGTAACGGAGACGATCCTCGGGGATCACCATGTTGCCAACGCTGTCGGTCTGCGCGAAGAAAATGCCAAGGTCGGGAGTGTGCATCCAGCGGCCGCCGTCGGAACCTGGGCTGGGATCTTCGGTGACCTCGAACCGGAGGTGCTCCCACCCGCGCAATGCCGAAGCGAGCGTGGCGCCAGAACCCTGGGGGCCCTCCCAGTAGAACTCAGCACGCTGAGAACCCCTGAGCACGGGTTGATCGTCCCAGTTAAAGTTCACGGCACGTTCAAGAGCGCGACCAGCAGCCCACTCAATGTGTGGGCAGAGCGCGCGAGGAGCAGAGTGCACATAGAGCACTCCGCGAGCGTTTTGTGCAGTCACGATATCTCCGTTCCGTTGGATGCGACTTCCCCATCGACCCACGAACGGTGCCTGTGACGGCACATGGCTGTTAAATTGTGCGGCTAACCGCTTGGGGACATTATCCCCGAAGAATCCGCCAAAACACAAGCATGTAGTTACATTTACGGAATTTGGACGCGAACAGGCCCGCGCGAAAGCACGGGCAGCCGTGGATCAGGCGCGATTGAGGGCCTCAGGAAGCGTCATCCGCCACTCTTCTGGAGCCTCTGCAGCCGGAGCGGCAGGCAACGTGCCGGTGCCATCCGGTTCCGGGATCGCCGAGATGAGCGCTCGCGTGTACGGGTGCACTGGGTCATTCCAGATGAGATCCGAAACGCCAGATTCGACGATCTTTCCGCGATACATCACGACGGTGCGGTCGGCAATGAGCCGCACGATCGCGAGGTCGTGAGAAATGAAGAGCAACCCAGCGCCGGCATCGAGCGCGAGCTTGCGCATCATGTCAGCGACGGATGCCTGACTCGACGCATCCAGAGCAGAAATCGGTTCGTCGGCGACCAAGAGATCGGGGCGCGCAGCCAACGCACGTGCGATAGCAACGCGCTGACGTTGCCCGCCCGACAGTTCGTGAGCGTAGCGCGACACCATCTCGGTGGGAAGTCCGACGCGTTCGAGCCACTCTTCGGGCTGCGAGCCTTCATCGCCACGTTCAACGGCGGCGCGGATGCCCTCAGAAATCTGCTGACCGACGCGAACACGCGGGTTAAGCGACGAGTTCGGATCTTGAAAGACCATCTGGATCGAGGTGAACTGCGCACGACGACGACGCACTCCAAGCAAAGGAACCTCGGCACCACGGTAGGTCACCGCGCCAGCACGAGGCCGTTCCATGCCTACGACAGCGCGTGCGAGACTCGATTTGCCGCAACCGCTCTCCCCCACGAGTGCCAGCACTTCGCCGGGAGCAATCGTGAGCGACACTTCGTCGACAGCGCGCACTACGGTCGCGCCGTGGTACTCGATAACGAGGTCTGAAACCTCAAGTAATTCACTCATTCGCTTGCCTCCTCGAAGCCAGCAGCACCGGGAAGTGACGCAAGCAGCTCGCGCGTGTACGCGTGCTGCGGGTTTACGAAGATTTCGCTTCGCACATTCGACTCCACAATCTCGCCGTGACGCATCACCGCAATGTCATCGGCGATGGCGCTCATGACACCCAAGTCGTGGGTCACCAACAGCACGGCGAGTTGGCGCTCATCGGCCAAGTCACGCAGCAAGTGCAGGATGCCCGCCTGAACGGTCACGTCGAGCGCCGTTGTAGGTTCGTCGGCCAACAGCACGATCGGGTCGCAGGCCAGCGCAATCGCGATTGCGATCCTCTGACGCTGTCCACCCGAGAACTGGTGAGGATAGCGCGCAAGGGCTTCCGCAGGGTTCGGCACCCGCACGCGCTCGAGCAACTCGATAGCGTGTGCGCGAGCCTGTTTCTTCGACAGCTTGAGGTGACGAGTCACATGATCGGTCAGCTGCACGCCAACCGTGAGCTGCGGGTGCAAGCTCGACGAAGGGTCCTGGAAGATCATCGCGATGCGGCGACCACGAATCTCGTTCAGCTGACGATGAGTCATCCCGACGAGCTCGGTGTCGTTCAAGCGAATAGACCCGCCAACAACCGCATTGCTCGGCAACAAGCCCAACATCGCGAGCGACGTGACCGTCTTGCCCGAGCCCGACTCCCCCGCGAGACCCTGAATGCGTCCGGGGGTGAGTGCGAGGCTGATGCCTTTAACGATGGACTTCAGGTTCTTACGGGAGCCGATGCCGATGGTGAGGCCGTCAACCGTGAGCACCGGCGCAGTGACTGCCGCTTCGGCATCCGCAGTCTGAGGTGTTGTGATGTCGCTCATGACCGTGCCCCCGCTCGCGATACCTGGGAGGTGGGATCGAAAATGTCACGCAGCGAGTCGCCCACGAAGTTGAAGGCCATCACCACAGTGAGAATGGCGAGACCCGGGAACAACCCGATCCACCAGCTATCGAAGTTCTGGATGGCCGCGGAAATCATTGAGCCCCACTCGGCCGTTGGTGGCTGAGCGCCGAGACCCAAGAACGAGAGGCCGGAGAGCAACAGGATTGCCGTTCCCACATCGAGGCTCGCGAGAACAAGAATCGGACCAACCACGTTGGGGGCGATGTCGACGCGCAAGGTTTTGAATGGCGAGAAGCCCATGAGGCGCCCGGCCATGACGTAGTTCTGGGTTCGAAGCCCCAACACAATGCTCCGTGTCATTCGCGCATATTGCGGCCACGAGACAACAAAAGCTGCGATCACCGCATTGAAGAGCGACGGGCCAAGGGCTGCGGCAACGACCATCGCAAGGATGACCGTGGGAAACGCCATCACGAGGTCCGTCAGGCGCATCAGCAACTCGTCGACCCACTTGCCGAAGTAACCGGCGATCGCGCCGATGAGGGTTCCGACCGCGAGCGACATGAGCACAAGCATGAGGGCCAGCGGGATAGTGACGCTGGCACCGGTCATGAGGCGCGAGAAGATGTCGCGACCGAGAGCATCCGTGCCCATGAGGGTGTCGATGCCGGGAGCCTGCAGTCGAGGCAAATCTTGCGACAGCGGGTCGAACGGAACCCACAACCGGGCAGTGAAGGCAATGCCCACCCACGTGATGGCGATTACAGCGCCAATGACACCGAGCGGAGTGATCCACGCGGCAGGAATCTTTAGCCAACGCGTTCTCATGCGAGCCTCACCCTCGGGTCGAGTACACCGTAAAGCAGGTCGACGGCGAAGTTGATGGACAGGTAGACAACGCCGACGACGAGACCGACACCCATGACACCGGGCAGGTCGAGGCTCGTTGCCGAGTTGTAGGCGTAGCTGCCGAGGCCAGGCCAGGCGAACACTGCCTCAACAAGCACCGTGCCCGACAGGAGCGTTCCGAAGGCGAGACCGACGATAGTGAGGATAGGCAGCGATGCACCGCGCAACACGTAGCCGAAGAGCAAGCGCGAGCCGCTGAGCCCCTTGGCGCGGCCGGCACGAACATAGTCGGCATCCAGCACTTCGAGAACGGAGGTTCGCACGAAGCGCGTAAGAAGGCCGATTGTAAAGAGCGACAACACGAAGACCGGAAGCATGAGGTGAGCAAGCGCGTCAGTGAACGTGACCCACTGGCCGGCCAGCAGAGCGTCGGCCGTGTAGAAACCTGTCACTGTGGGCGGCGGTGCCAGAGCCGGCGAGAGCCGCCCCGAACCAGGCGCGATGCGCAACTGGAGGAAGAAGAAATTGAAGCTGACCAGTGCCATCCAGAATGTAGGGATGCTGAGGCCGATCAACGAAAAGACGCGAACAAGTTGGTCGCTGATTTTGCCGCGGCGGTAGGCCGCGAGCGAACCGAGAGCAACGCCGATGCCGAGGCTCACGATGATGGCCAGCAGTGCGATCTCCACAGTGGCAGGAACGGCCTTGGCCAGGTCGTCGGCCACAGGCTGGGTGGTACGCAACGAAATACCCATGTCGCCCTGGAACAGTCCACCAATGTAGTTGGCGTACTGAACAGGAAGCGGCTGATCAAGCCCGCGCTCCTTGATATAGGCCTCAACAGTGGCGGGGTTGCTCGCCGCCCCTTCACCGAGCGCTGCCGCAATGGGGTCACCCGGCACAAGGTTCGCGAGAGCGAACGTGACGATAGTGACTCCGAAGAGGAGCAGGACTGAGGTTCCGAGGCGACGAAGCAGGTACCCGACCAGAGGTGATCTGGCCGAGTACCTGCGAGTCGCGCGGGGTGTATTTCCCACGCTAGAGATTCTTTCTACTTAGCTTGCAGTTCAGCGATGTCCATCGTCCATGTGGAGTTGTAGGCAACTCCATCAATGTACGAGGCGGTCGCAATGTTCGAGCCAGGAACGATCAACGGAACGAACGGGCCACGCTGCTGCAGCGCTTCAGCGAAGTTGCTGAAGGCAGTCTCGCGCTCGTCGAAGTTCGTGGCGTTCTCTGCTGCTGCAGCGAGGTTCACAACGTCGCTGTCCTGCTCGGCAGTCCAACCAGCGCGCAGTCCGACCTTCTGTCCGGCCGAGAACGGCAGGAAGTTGGCCGAGTCGGCGTAGTCAGGGCCCCAGAACCAGATGCTGAAAGCTTCGGTTCCGTTGACGTAGCTGTCGATCTGAGTCGTGAACGGTGCCGGAGCGAGCTCGATGGTTATTCCAGCATCCGCAAGCTGCGACTGAATACGCTCAGCGAGCGGGGTGAAGCTCACGCCACCAACCGGGTAGTCGTTCGGGTACTCGAGGGTGATGCTCTCACCGTCGTAGCCGGATGCGTCGAGCGATGCTGCTGCAGCATCGAGGTCCTGCTCAACACCGCTCTCCAGCGCGCCGAGGAACGACGGCGGGATTACGCCAGTTGCCTGCTCGGAACCTGCACCAGCAAGCTCAAGGAGAGCCGGGTAGTCGAGGGCGTAGCGAACGGCGTTAGCGAAGTCGGGGTTGGAGGTAACTCCACCCACTTCTTCGCTCTGGTTGATCAGCAAGAAGATGGTCTGTGCCGACGGAGTCGAGAACACGTTGATGCCATCGCTCAAGCTGGCGACCTGGTCACCGCTGAGGTCAACGGCTACCTGCGAGTCATCGCCCTCAAGGTTGATCTTCTGGGTTGCAGCCTCAGAAACGTTACGGATGACAACGCGAGTGAAGTCGATGTCTTCATCACCGTTGTAGTTCTCGTTCTCGGTGAGCACTACCTGCGACTCGAAGTTGACCGTGTCGAGGATGTACGGACCGGAACCAGCCGACGTCTCGTTCAAGAATGCTTCAGCAGCATCCGAATCATCGGTCGTTCCACCGTTTTCAATAACGAGAGCGGAGTTCAGGATGGCGAGCGACGGGTTAGTCATGAGGGCGGGGAGCTTGAGCGACGGGGTCTCCGTGCTGAGCTCGACGGTCATGTCGTCGATCTTGGTGACGGTGATGCCGTTCATCAAGAAGTTCGCCTTGCTCTCGGTCATACCGGCGACGCGGTTGAGCGAGAAGACAACGTCGTCAGCAGTGATTGCTGAACCGTCGGAGAAGACGCGACCATCATTGAGCGTGAAGGTGAAGACTGTTGCGTCTTCGTTCGACTCATAGGAGGCGAGGCCATCAACGGGGGTCGACTCGTCGGAGCCGGCGAAGTCGAGGAGAGTCTCGTAGAGAGCCTTCGACACCATGTACCCGGTGGGCACGTAGTTGCGACCAGGGTCGCTGGTCTCGAGCGTGAAAGCGGTGTCAATAACGATGCTGTCGCTTGCTTCGGGTGCTGCTGCAGCGCAACCGGCGAGTGCCAGTGATGCAGTTAGCCCGAATGCGGCCGCTACGTAGCGGAACTTAGTGCGCAAAGGGAACTCCTTGGTGGTTATAGAACAGCCTCTGGACGGCTGTGCTTGAGATTGGCACAATTCCCGCTAGTCTGTCCAATCAAAGGCGCAATCATTCAGACCATGAGTTAAACATGAGGGAGATTTCACACAATATGTCCAGTAAAGGCACTAACGGCTCACCCACCACTGGACAATCTCCGTCGGAATTGGACGAGATCAACCTGAAGATATTGAGTGAACTCCGCTATAACGGACGAATATCAATGTCGGCTCTCGCAGAGAAGGTAAATGTCTCCCGCGCCAATGTGTACACGCGCGTTGAACAGCTGATGTCAGACGGCGTCATTACCGGCTTCAGCGCCCAAATTGATCCCGCTAAAGCGGGGCTCGGCATCTGCGCGCTCGTGTTTCTCTCGGTGCATCCGCAAACCTGGGCGAGCTTTCGCGACCGCATCACCAACATGACCGAAATCGAGTCCTGCCGCATCACGACGGGCGAACACGACGCAATGCTGTTGATTCGCGGACACGAGGTCGGCGCGATTCACGACTTCATCGTGGGCGTTCTCTCCGTGCTCCCCGAAGTGAAGTCACTCGAGACCGTGCTGGTACTCGATGAGGTCTTCCAACGGCCCTACCTGCTGCCCTCGGACCTGCCCGAGCGGCCGCAAGAGCCAGCACAGCTGGGCCTCACCCGCTTTACGCGGGCAGACCCCAACCGCGCGGGGCTCAACAACTAGCGCGCTAGACGACCTGAACGCACACGCTCTTGCCGGGCACGCCATCGAGCACGAACTCCTCGACGAGCTCAAGGCGACCATCGGCACGTGATCCGAGACTCGTGCTGCTGTCGCCCAGCAGGGTCGCGTCGCTCGCGATGACGTGGTGAACGAAGAACTCATCGAGCACACCGTCGCGGTAACGACCGACGCACCGACCAGCCGTCACGGTGTCACCGAAGTAGAAACCCCAGACAACGCCGGAGTTCTCGTCGAACTCGAACTGGGTTGGCTCGGCGCTGACAGTACTCGCCGTCGACTCTTCGAGGATGAAGGTGGTGCCGTCAAGCTGAGGACTGCTGCGCTGAGCAGGGTCAAGCTCTGGCCACGCGCCACGGCGATCTGCCTCGACGCAAATGCTGACCTGAGCTTCGCCATTTTTCTCGAACTCTTCGAACAGCTCAAGCTTGCCGTCGGCGTTCCAACGGATGGTGCTTGAGGCCATTCCGAGCACGACGTCGTCGCTTGCGGCCAGGCGGTGAGCAAAGCGAATCGACACAACATCGCCATCGCGACGACCGACGAAGCGCCCGAGAGCGACGGTGTCTCCGTAGTACTCACCCCAGACCATCTGGCCGTCTTGGTGATAGCGGAATCGCGTAGGAGAAGTCGTAGAGACGGCGCTTCCCGATGACGAGGTCAAGATGAATTCGCGATCGTTGATCGACTCAGGAACAGGCTGGGCCGCTGCGGCGGCTACGGGGGCATCACTCACGCAGATGAGTATGGGGCTACAAGTCGGTCTGCACGAAATCCGCGGCGAAGAGTCCAGTTCATCCAGCGCATACGGCGCGGGCGTGGACGTTCTGTCAGGAAATCCGCCGTGTTGGGCTCCGTTAATCCATCCTGAAATATCGGCCCCGATACCACAATGGCGGCGCTACTTCGGCTCGAAGAAACCGACACACCGGGCAGTAGCGGCCGAGCATCCACCCCGTCGCTATGGTCAATTACTACATACTCAGTATCGACTTACCCGGAAGGTCTGGCATGTCAATCCGCCACAGTTTGCTCTCAATCTTGGCGCAGGGCCCCTGCTACGGCTATCAGTTGCGTTCCGAATTCGACCGGCGAACCGGATCAACTTGGCCGCTCAATGTTGGGCAGATTTACAACACGCTCGACCGACTCGTGCGGGATGGCCTCGTGACGAAGACAAGCGCACCCGTTGACTCGGGACCTGATGCTACGCAACAGACCTACTACACGATTACGGACGCGGGGAAGGCCGAAGCCGAGCACTGGCTCAACAGCCCCGTCGACAGCTACTCCGTCAGTCGCGATGAACTCGCCATCAAACTCGCTATCGCCGTCACACTGCCCGGCGTTGACGCGCACACCGTGATCGAGCACCAGCGTCAGGCAACACGGGGCGCCATCGACGCTCTCTCGCTCACCGTTGAGGTACGGGAAGACGCTCTAGATGCCAGCCAATTTGCTGAGCAACTCGTCACCGATTCACTCTTCGCCCACGCCCAGGCCGAATTGCGCTGGCTTGACCACGTTGAGGCGGCACTGACGACCGCCCAATCACGTGGCCTCGTTGAAGCGTTTCCCCTGAACCTCACCAAGCCCAAAAGGGGTCGCCCGGCGACGGCTGCCCCGGCGAACGAAGCGGCGATCGCCTAACCGATCCGAACGATGCTTCCCGCTAGAATCTCGCGGCTGCGTGCGCGCCGCTATTTGGCGTGATCGTAGCGATCGACGATAGCGGTCGTGAGCGGGAATGTGACGGGGATGTCGCCAAATATGAGGCGCCCGGCATCCGCCGCCGCTGCGGTCACGTGCTCGGCGACGCTGTCTGCCAGCTCGGCCGGAGCGTGCACCACGACCTCATCGTGCAGGAAAAACACGAGATGTGGTGCGTCGGTAAGCCAGGCGTAATCCGAAAGCTGACTGAGTCGATTACGGATGCTCGCCATCCAGCAGAGCGCCCACTCTGCAGCGGTTCCCTGCACGATAAAGTTTCGCGTAAAGCGGCCCCACGACCGCCCCCGTTCTTGCGAGGCAGCTCGTTGCGCCGGAGACTGAGAGTCGTCATACGCTGCGGCATGTTTCCCCGGAGGTGAACTGCGGCCAAGTTGCGTGCTCACGACTTCGCCTCGCTCACCGGCTCGAGCTGCCTGCTCGACGAGAGCAATCGCCTGCGGGTAGGCCCGAGCGAGCCGCGGCATCAGTCGGCCGCTCTCCCCCGAGGTGGCACCATACATTGCGCCGAGCATCGCGAGTTTAGCGTGGGCGCGGGTGTCGACAGCTCCACTCGCCACGATGCCTTCGTAGAGATCACCGGATGCTCCGGCTGCGACCATTCCGCGGTCACCGGCCATCGCCGCCAGGATGCGAGGCTCGAGCTGAGACGCGTCCGCGACGACAAACTTCCACCCCGGATCGGCCCTGACCGCCCCGCGAATGAGATGCGGCAGCTGCAGGGCCCCACCGCCGCTGGTCGCCCAACGGCCGGTCACGACACCGCCGGGAACATAGTCGGGACGAAAGCGCCCGTCGACAACCCACGAGTCGAGCCACGACCATCCATTGGCCGTCATGAGACGTTGCAGCTTCTTGAACTCGAGAAGCGGTGCGATCACCGGATGCTTCAACTGTTTGAGCTCCCACGACCGGGTCGTGGTCGCCTGAATGCCTGCGACGCTCAACGCCCTCAGGAGTTCAGCGGGAGATTCCGGCGCCAATCGTGGCGAGTCGAGCCTGAGGCGGATCTCGTCGACGAGCGCTTGAAGCTTTGCTGGCCGCTCGCCGTCTACGCTCGGTCGCGGTCCGAGCATCTCGGTGAGAATTTCATCGTGGGCTTGGGCACTCCACGGGAGCCCAGCGAATCGCATCTCGGCGGCAATGAGCGCACCCGCCGACTCTGCCGAAAGAAGCCGTTGCAGCCGCCCGGTCTCGCGCGACGTTGCTACCGCATCGAGCTGCCGAAGAAATTCGGCCAGAACATCGAGCTCGCCATCAGCTACTGCCTGAGCGTCATCGTCGAAGTCGAACAGTGTTGAATGTTGCGGCCTGAGCGGATCCACGGGGGCCGCATGCCCAGCCTGAGCTAGGGCGTCCCAGCTGCCGGCTCGGGCCCGTGCCAGCGTGGATTCCCGGGTGAACACCGAATTGCGCAGAATGGCGTGACACAACCGCAGGTCGAAACAGCGATTGACGCGCACGCGAGCCTCGAGCAGCGACGGATACCACGCCGCCGTGTCATGCCACACCCACCGAGTGTCAGGCTGCGCAGCTTGCGTCTGCGCGACAAACGCCGCCAGATTCTCGACAGCGAGTTCGCCAACAACCGCTCCCGCAGCATCCACGCGTGTGGCGGTGAGGGTGCGGCCGCTAGTCGCGAGCACGAGGTACACGTGACTAGTCTGCCGTGCTGCGCCGACAGCGGCCGCTTATCTGCTCGCGCGAGTCACGGGCTAGCCGCGCTTTCGTGATCCTCATTGATCAGCCGAAAGTATCGCGCGGCTAGCCCATGGGCGCGTCAGGCGGCGTTCTCGCGGGGCTGTTCTACGAGGTAGCTGCTGTAGGCGCTGAGGGTGAGGAAGGTGGGGAACTCCTCTTCCAGCGTTACTTCGCGGAAGACCGCAGCGGCCTCATCGAAACGATCGCCTGGTGTGCGCTCGATCGTGGCGAACACGTGGGCGAGCTCCTCCTCGATGCTGCGGTGTGTGATGGGAGTGCCCTCCGCCGTCACCACGTGCTGGTGCATCCACTGCCAGAGTTGGCTGCGGCTGATCTCAGCGGTCGCGGCGTCCTCCATCAGGTTGTCGATCGCAGCGGCGCCGACTCCGCGGAGCCAGCTCTCGATGTAGCGCAGCGCAATGGAGACGTTGGAACGCACTCCGGCATCCGTCACTGCACCGTCGATGCGCAGGTCGAGCAGGTCCTCCGCCGTCACATGAACATCGTCGCGCAGGCGATCAACCTGGTTGGGGCGCTCCCCCAATACCGCATCGAACTCGGCGCGGGCGGTGGGGATGAGATCCGGATGCGCGACCCAGGTGCCATCGAAGCCATCGGTGGCCTCGCGGCGCTTGTCGCGCGTCACAGCGTCGAGGGCACGAGCGGTCACTTCAGGGTCTCGACGGTTCGGAATGAACGCGCTCATGCCGCCGATGGCATGTGCTCCCCGCTTGTGGCAGGTCGCAACGAGCAGCTCGGTATAGGCCCGCATGAACGGCACCGTCATCGTGATGGCGGAACGGTCAGGGAGCACAAAGCTCGCCCCACGACCGCGGAAGTTCTTGATGATCGAGAAGATGTAATCCCAGCGACCAGCATTGAGGCCAGCGCAGTGTTCGCGCAGCTCGTACAGGATCTCTTCCATCTCGAACGCCGCAGGAATCGTCTCGATCAGCACCGTCGCGCGAATCGTGCCGTGGGGAATGTTCAGAGCGTTTTCGGCGAACGTGAACACGTCATCCCACAGGCGCGCTTCAAGGTGATTCTCGATTTTGGCGATGTAAAAGTACGGGCCACTGCCGCGCTCGATGAGTTCGTGCGCGTTATGGAATATGTATAGCCCGAAGTCAACGAGCGAGCCGGATGCCGGCGTGCGCAACCCTGCCCGGTCGGTGTACCGGAGGTGCTTTTCTACCAGGTGCCACCCACGTGGTCGCATCACGATTGTGGGCGTCTCCTCGCCGAGAGCGTAGCTCTTGCCCTCGGGGGTCGTGAAGTCGATCTGACGACGGATCGCGTCGTGCAAATTGATTTGCCCACCGATGACGTTGTGCCACGTCGGGCTTGTCGCGTCTTCCTGATCGGCAAGCCATACCTTCGCACCCGAGTTCATGGCGTTGACGGTCATCTTGCGATCGGTCGGCCCGGTGATCTCAACCCGCCGGTCATCGAGTCCAGGACCTGCGCCGGCAACACGCCAGCTGTCGTCCTCGCGAATCGCCGCGGTTTCGGGCAAGAAGCGCAAGTTGCGTCCGTTGGTGATGTGCTTGCGCGACTCCATGCGAGCCGCGAGGCGGTCATGGCGGCGACCAGCGAACTGGTCGTGCAGCCGCGTAAGGAAATGCAGTGCATCCGGAGTGAGGATGTCGTCGAATCGTTCCTCCGATTCAGCGATCGGTTCCATTCTGCGAGTAGTCATTATCTGTCCTTAGAAAGTTGTGTAGTCGAGGGGTGGTGTTGCCGGCTTAGTGGCGGTGCCGGTTTAATGAAATTGCGCCGTTTCGGTGCTGCCGACGAGGGCGAGGGTTTCGCTCGTGGGGTTGAGGGCCGTCGCGATGCGATCGAAGTACCCTGTTCCGACCTCGCGCTGGTGGCGCGTTGCCGTGTAGCCGTCTGCTTCAGACGCGAACTCTGCCTCTTGCAGTTCCACATACGCACTCATGTGACGCTCGCTGTAGCCCCTAGCCAGGGTGTACATCGAGTGGTTGAGGGCGTGGAACCCGGCAAGGGTGATGAACTGGAAGGCGTAACCCATAGCAGCCAACTCGCGCTGGAAGCTCGCGATCTGGTCGTCGTCGAGGTGACGCTTCCAGTTGAACGATGGCGAGCAGTTGTAGGCGAGCTTCTTGCCAGGGAACTCCTTGTGGATGCTTTCCGCAAAGGTGCGCGCCAGCTCTAGATCGGGCTTCGCACTCTCCACCCAGAGCAGGTCTGCATAGGGCGCGTAGGCGTGGCCGCGACTGAGGACCGTTTCGATGCCCGGAGTGGTGCGGTAGAAGCCGTCACTGGTGCGCTCCCCCGTCAAGAATGGCTTGTCGCGGTCATCCACATCGTTGGTGATGAGGTCAGCAGCAAGAGAGTCGGTGCGAGCAATGATGATGCTCGAGACACCCGCAACATCGGCCGCGAGTCGAGCCGCGTTGAGAGTGCGAACGTGCTGCGCGGTCGGAATGAGAACCTTTCCGCCCATGTGGCCACACTTCTTCTCTGACGCGAGCTGGTCTTCCCAGTGCACGCCGGCCGCTCCGGCTTCGATCATGGATGACATGAGCTCGTAGGAGTTCAGGGGCCCGCCAAAGCCGGCTTCCGCATCGGCAACGATCGGTGCCATCCAATCGATCCGGGGAGCGCCGTCCTCGGCGGTCTCGATCTGGTCGGCCCGCATCAGCGCGTTGTTGATGCGGCGCACAACGGCCGGAACGCTGTTGGCCGGGTAGAGGCTCTGGTCGGGGTAGGTCTGGCCGGAGAGGTTGGCGTCGGCGGCAACCTGCCAACCGCTGAGGTAGATCGCTTCGAGCCCGGCGCGCACTTGCTGCACGGCCTGGTTGCCGGTGAGCGCTCCCAGCGCGGCGACCCATTCGGTGTTATCGCGCTGCAGGAGATTCCAGAGGTTCTCGGCGCCGCGACGAGCAAGCGTGCGGTCTTCCCGAACACTTCCGCGGAGGGCGATGACGTCTTCGGCGCTGAAATCGCGTTCGATTCCGTTCCAGCGCGCATCCGTCTTCCACTCGGTTTCGAGTTCGGCTGCGGTCTGGTTTTGGTCGCCGGGGCGGTTGTTCGTCATTGCTGGCTCCTTCGTCAGTGGTTCATCGGTACTTCGTTTCTTCGACTCTGGTGCCCCTGCACTAGTTCTTCACCACGATTTATTGCAGAATTATCATGATTCTTCTGTTTTTCGACAGAAGGCCATCAAGGAGGATGTTCGGATGACCCCACGCACGCGTACGCAGGCAGACGATGAGGACATGTTCGATTCCCTCACCGTTGGCCGCCGCATCCGTCAACTCCGCACCGATCGCGGTCTCACCCTCGATGACCTCGGTGCCGCGCTCGAGCGTGCGGCCTCTCAGGTCTCCGTTATCGAGAACGGCAAGCGAGAGCTCAAACTTAGTGAGCTGCAGAAAATCGCCCGCTTCTTTGAGGTGTCGGTGGATGAACTGCTGAGCCCAGAGCCGCCGTCACGGCGTGCTGCCCTCGAGATCGCTCTCGAACGCGCGCAGCGTGGCCCGCTCTACAACTCGCTCGCGCTGCCCGAGCTGCCGGTGCGCAAGACCCTCAGCGATGAGGCAATCGAAACCGTGCTCGGATTGCACGACGAATTGCAGCGCCTCCACCGCGAACGTGCGGCAACGCCCGAGGAAGCCCGCCGCGCCAACACCGAACTGCGGCGCATGATGCGCAAGCGCAACAACTACTTTGGCGAACTTGAAGTAACCGCTCGTGAACTGTTGGATGCTGTTGGCCACACGGGCGGACCGCTCTCTCAGCGGGTCGCCTCCGACCTTGCCTCGCACCTCGGGTTTTCGCTGCACTATGTGCCCGACCTGCCCGCGACGACGCGCAGCGTCACGGATTTGCGCAACGGCCGCATCTATCTGCCCGTCGCGCAGGCTGAGGGCACAGACCCGCGCTCGACGCTGCTGCAGGCACTTGCGGGGCATGTGTTGGGCATCCGAGAACCCGCTGACTATTCAGAGTTTCTCTACCAGCGAGTGGAGACAAACTATCTCGCTGCCGCCCTTATGGTGCCCGAGAAGACAGCGGTCGAGTTTCTCACTGCGGCGAAGGCGCAGCGCGAGCTCTCGGTGGAGGATCTGCGGGATGCTTTTGCCGTGCCCTACGAGACGGCGGCCCACCGCTTCACCAACCTGGCGACCGAACATTTGGGCGTTCCCGTGCACTTCTTGAAGGTGCACGAGGGTGGCACGATTTCGAAGGCCTACGAGAACGACAGCGCTGCGTTTCCGACGGATGCGCTTGGCGCGATCGAGGGACAAATCGTGTGCCGGCAGTGGAGCGCGCGCCAAGTCTTTGACGTCGAGGACCGCTTCAGCCCGTACCACCAGTACACCGACAAGCCAGGCGGAACTTACTGGTGCACGTCGCGCATCCAGTCGGGTCGCCGCGGTGATTTCTCGGTGAGCCTGGGCACGCCGTTCGCGTCAGCAAAGTGGTTCCGTGGGCGCGACACGACGAATCGTGCCGTGTCGACGTGTCCAGATGACGGATGCTGCCGCAGCGCACCCGAGAACCTGTCGTCACGCTGGGCGCAGCATTCGATCCCGAGCGCGCGGCTCAACAGCTCGCTGCTCGCGGCAATGCCCACGGGAATGTATCCCGGGGTTGACACCACCGAAGTGTTTGAATTCTTGGAGTCGCACTCGCCGCGCCTGTAGTTGTTCGGCGGCCAGGCCAGGCCGTGCGATCCCCCTGCCCAACCGCCCAAAACCAGCTACTCGTGCAGCAGCGAGCCGTCCTTCTTCAGTACGTTCTTTTCGCCAGCGTCAATGGCGACCGCGAAACGGTTCTGCTTCGGAGGCATGGGGCAGTTGAAGTTGTAGCTGAAAGCGCAGGGCGGCAGGATCGCGAGGTTGAAGTCGAGAACGATCGTTCCGTCGGGGTTGGGCGCAACGAAGAGGAAACGGCCAACGCTGTAGGTGTCAACGCCGCTCGTGGCATCCGCGAAGACGAGTTGAAGGGCGCGACCCGACTTGAACGCGGCAAGGCTATAGTCAACGCCATCCTTCGTGAAGGAAATGTCACCGGGAATCGGCTGCTCACGCTCTTGACCGTTGTCTTTGATGTGCTCGAAACCAAGCGTTGTGCCCTCGGGGTTGGGCGTGAAGGTGGCCTTGATGACCCAGTCCGGGTTGTAGGCGTAGGCATCAATCGTGCCGAACTCTTGAATGGCGGGCGAGTTGGTGTCCCAGACGCGCAGCGCGTGGTTGCCCTCAGGAGCCTTGATGACGAAACCCGTGACGGTCTCGCCAAAGACGATGGCGCTCGGGTTCTCGTGGCTCTTGCTGCGCACAACGGCGCTGCCCTCAACAAGCGTGCCGTCGACAACAATGTTGTCTTCTGCGGTGGCGGTGACCGTGAGGCCATCCTCGTGCGGAGCCCACGTGCCGGGCACACCCCAAATGGTCTGCTCGGCGTCGACCCACTGCGTGTTGGTCAGCGCAAGGTTGCCATTCTGCTGCACGACCGCCTGGTCGCGACGTTCGCGAAAAGTTGCGAGCTTAGCTTCGGGCGTGATCGTGGGTGCAGCAGTGTCAGTCATAAGTCCATCCTTGTTGAAGTCCATCATGCCAACCACCGCCGACACGGGATTATTTCAGGAAAGACAGATCGATCACCCTGAAGAAGCGCATCACGCGAGCAGACAACACCACATCACGAGAGCCATGCTGCTTCGCTCGAACCCCACGCAACAGCGGGAGCCGTGAAGCGTCCAGGGCCGCCCGCGTAGGCCGGTGCAGGCACCGCACTGGTCACCCCATCGTGAGTTGTCACCGTCGGCGTGAAGCCAGCGGTTGCCGTTGGCGCGTGCCGCGGACGACGCTGCTGCACGAGTTCGGTCGCCAGTCGCGCAAGCGACACGTCCACGAGCCACGAATGACCCACATCGATGCGGCGACGCACCGCCGTCGTGATTCCGGCAGCAAGCAGATAACCGGCCGCATGATCCAGAGCCTGCGCCGGCAGGGCGCCCGGCGTTCCCTTGCCTTCACCCTCCGCCAACGCGATTCCCGTCGCCGCCTGCACGATGCTGTCGAAGCCGCGGCGTTCGGCCAGCGGTCCGGCCGTTCCCCACGCGCTGAGGCGGCCCACGATAATTCCCGGGCGGCGCTCGGCGAGAGCCGCGGGCGAAAGTCTGAACTTATCTAAAGAACCGGGGCGGTAGGCGGTGAGTACGACATCCGCGGTCTCAAGCAGTTTCTCGAACGTTGCTCGGTCGGTGTCGTCGTCGAGGTCGAGCAGGGCTGAGCGTTTGCCTGCGCCGGTGTCGAGGTGCTGCCACGGGATTTCGGGATGCCGCGGGCTGTCGATGCGCAGAACGTCGGCGCCCCACAGCGCCAAGGTTCGTGCCGCGACGGGCCCGGCAATCACGCGAGTGAGGTCGAGCACGCGCAGGCCTGCCAGCGGGGCATCGACGGTTGTCTCGGTGAGCTGGGCAGATTCGGTATCACCGAGCGAGGTCAGCTCGACAACGGGCAGTCCGGCCAACGCTTGGGCTTGCGGATGCTCGGCCCACTCCTCTGCGGTGCGCACGACGGTCGCGACTCCCCCGGCGGCGACAACTTTCTCTTCAACGTCGGCCGCGGCCATGGGGTGGAGGGCGAGCATGAACTCGTCGGCGCCTGTCTCGGAGGGCAGTTCGAGAGCGCTCAGCAGCGCTGCGCGATGATGTGGATAGTTGGCGTGGGTGCGAACCCAACCGTCGCTGCAGGGCCAAAAGCCAGAGAGCTCAGCCCACGCCGCTACCGGTTCGCCATCCTGCCGAAAGTGTTTGTCGCTCGTGACGGCAGTCGCCACTTTGAGCGGATTGAGTTCGACGGAAGGCACCGCGCATCCGACCCTCCGCGCTGCCAGCAGCGACGCAGAAAACGACGCCGTAGCCATGGCGTCATGAACGAAGCGGCCAGAGGGCAGCACTCCTGTCAGGGGCACAGCTGTGCCTTGGTCGCGCACTAACGCGAGGGCGGCGGCATCTTCCCCAAGGGATTGCCACGCTGCATCCAGCAAACTCATAACTTGATAGTGCCACGCCCGATAGATTTAGACCATGGAACCTATTAGCTTCAGTTTTGGCATCGTCGGCCTGATCATCTTCATCATCACCGTCGTTTCGATCGCCAAGAGCAACAATCACGGTGTGCTCGGCAAGTTCGTGTGGATCTTGGTCGCCTTCTTCCTGTCGATCTTCGGCTCAATCCTGTGGCTGATCTTTGGTCGCGGCAAGGTGCGCAACTAGCCACTCCGAGCGATCGGGTAAGGGTGCGTGGCGGCGGAGGCGCACTGAAGGGACACGGGATTTCCGTGCCTGCGACTGCGCGCCGCCACGCTGAACTCATCCGGCTTGAGTGTGGAACCTGACGAGTTCGGTTGGTGGGCCGTTAGCGGCCCTTACGCGGCTTGATGAAGCCGGTGTCCTCGAGCTTGGCCCGCTTGTGTGCCCGCTTGTCTTTGATAGACAGCTTGGCTTCCTTTTTGGTGCTTCCTCTAGGCGATCTTCCAGCCATGATTATTCCGCTTCCCCTTGTCTCAGTTGGCGTGATCATCTCGACCATAGCTCATTCCTCAGAGGAAAGCACTTACCGCCTGACCGGCTTTTTTATCCGCTCGGAGAAGTGCGCTGTACCTCGTCGCGGCACGCTGATTTCACCCCGCAGTGTGCCTGATCCGCGGCCGGCGATTCGCTCCGATATAGTCATGCACATACTTGCTTTAGTTCGAGGGGAACTATGACCTACGCCACCAAACTCGCCACACCCGAAACCCGAAACGGCACCGTTATCGTCGCCGTATTGCGCTTAGCGATTGCCGCTCTCGTCACCGCCGCAGTAATCGCAACCGTTGCCGAGGCAGCAGGTCGCACCGTGATTAACCCGTTCAACATGTTCGGGTATTTCACCATTCAGTCCAACATCATCCTTGCGGTCGTGTACGCGGTCATCGCGGTTGTCGCTCTGCGGGGCGAGGTTGCTTCGCCGGCCCTGAATATCGCGCGCGCTTCGGTGACGACCTACATCATCATCGTCGGGGTCGTGTATGCGACGCTGCTCGCCCCACTCGGTGCAGCCGGCGGCGTTCCTGTCGCCTGGGCGAACGCGGCACTGCACATCATCACGCCCATATATGCCTTGGCCGATTGGATTCTCTTCTCCGACCGCGGCCGCATCGCCTTTAATCGCCTCTGGATCGTGCTGATCTACCCCATCGTCTGGGTCGTCGTTGTTCTCGTTCGGGGCGCAACAGATGGTTGGGTGCCGTATCCATTCCTGCACCCCGACACCGGCTACGGCAGCGTCTTCTTCTACGTCGGCCTCATCGTGGTCGTCATGCTCGCGTTCGGTTCTCTGGTGTTTTGGATCTCAGGCAAACGCTCGCTACTGCGCGTACCGTAGGCCTCAGTGCTCGAGGTTGCCTCCGCATTCCCGCGGCGGCGATCGGGCACAGAAAGCCGGTGTGAGATGACAAACAAGCCTGTCACGATCTTCTTCGACGTCAACGAGACGCTGTCAGATCTGACGCCCGTCGGGGATGCATTCGAGGCTATCGGCGCCGGACGTGGAGTGTCCGCTACCTGGTTCAACACGGTACTGCGGGACGGCTTCGCCCTCACCTCAACCGGCAGCCAGGCGCGTTTTCTTGAAATCGCACAGACTAATGCGCGCGACATCCTCCGCGGACTTCCGCTCACCGGCTCATTAGAAAGCTCTGTGGATGCCGTACTCGACGCCTTCTCCACAGTTCAGCTTCACGACGACGTTGCGCCCGGCATCCGCGCTCTCCACGCTGCTGGGCACCGACTCTTTACGCTCTCCAATGGCCCCGCCAGCACCGCGGAGCGGCTATTACGCGAAGCAGGGTTGTCAGATCTAGTCGATGGCACCCTGTCCGTGGAAGAACACGCGCCGTGGAAGCCGGCGCGTGGCGCTTACGAGGATGCGCTCACCCGCACCAACGCCCATGCTCACGGATCGGCGTACCTCGTGGCGGTCCATCCGTGGGACATCCACGGAGCCGCGGAAGCTGGACTCTCGACGGTGTGGGTGAACCGAGGAGACTCGCTGTATCCTCCCCATTTCCGCGCACCAACAGAAACGGTTCTGAGCATTAGCGAGCTAGCCGAGCGGCTCGACGGCTGACGTGCCGTTAGCGAGTTCGCACATTCGTGAGTTCGCAATAACTGATTTTTCCTTGTAACCTTCAAAAACAAGCAATATTCATTGTTGCAATGTGACCCTGCAGCTCGGGGGAAACGCACGCGTGCGTTCGAGCGCCAGGGCCGTCGACCGCAACGCGGTGGGGAAGAGATCTCAGTTGATATCAGCACGTAAACGCAGCGCCTTCGCTTGGGCAATTATTGCCGGGCTCACACTCTCTGGATGCGCGGCCACAGCCAGCGAAGAAGTACCGGAAGCTGCCGCGCCCTCAGTCGAGCCAACGGAGGAGACCACCGAGGAGTCGACCGGCACCGCTTCTGGCGATGTCGCAGCCCCCGGATCAACCGTGAAGCTCGGTGAGTGGGCATCCTACGACTATGCCGGAATTGATGACGCGACGGCAGTAATCGCTGCACGTCTCGTGAGCATCGAGCCAGCAACAGCTGCGCAGACGGATTACCTCGTCAAGCAGATTTCCCAGCTCAAGGGATACAACGTGTGGTTCCTGTCTGTTGAGCAGCAGAAGGTATCCGGTGATTCGATCGCTTTCGACGCCGATTACACGGGGTTCTCCCCCGTTGATGCCAACAGCGAGAAGATTCAAGACGTCACCGTCATCGGTTGGGACGACTGCACAACTCAGTCGTTCACGAAAGAATTCGACACCGATGGCGCCACGATTGAACAGTGCTTCATCGCCGCAACAGTCGAGGGCGGAAACGACGTTGCCGGCGTGATCTATGCCGAGTATGACTCCGTGTATGCCTACTACGACGGAAAACCTCTGTCGTTCCTCAAGTAGACACGACATGATCGAAAGGGCCTCATTCGGAAGCGGATGGGGCCCTTCTCGTGTGAGCCACCGTGAGCACCCCGGGGCGGAGGGCGCGTCAGAAGCGATTGGCGTGAACGCGAAATGTAGGGCGGATGGGACTTGAACCCATGACCGACGGATTATGAGTCCGCTGCTCTAACCAGCTGAGCTACCGCCCCGTGCCCGCACGAGTGCGAGCGCGTATCTACGTTACCGGCAAAATCAGCGAGTCAACACACGCCACAGCACAGAGCAGAGACCAGTGCTGGACTAGAAATCTCCGCGCCCGATCTAGCGATCGGATGAAGCAACATTCGCGTTCGCGTTGGGGCGGGAACTACCCACGTGGATCGAGATGCCCATCGCTACGGCGATGCTCAATAGCAGGGCTATGAGTCCCGTAAATACGGCAACGTAGTAGGTACCCGGATCCGGAACTACGCCCATCTGCGGTTCCATGTAATGCCAGATCGTGGCGCCTGCATTGAGCCCGAGCACGACGATGAATGCCGGCACGAGCCAAGCGAATACCAACAGAAATCTCATCGCCACAGCGCTCTCCCTCACATCGGACGGTAAATCCGAGCCTAAGTCACGAGTCGCGCCCGAGCTAGTCTCACACGCTCAGCTTCCTCCCAAGCAACACCAAGCCAGTGCTAAACCGACGCTCGTACGGTTGCACCATGACTGATTCACAGAAAGCGCAGACCACAAGTCCGGCCAAATCTGGGGCTCGCAAAACCCGCCAGCAGAATGCTGAGCGAGGCTTCACTGCGTCCAAGGGGCTGGCGGATCGCCTTCAGCAGGTTCTTGTAGAACTGCTCGAACTTCAGCTCCAGGGCAAGCAGGCCCACTGGAACGTCGTCGGTAAGAACTTCCGCGACACCCACCTCGTGCTTGATGAGATCATTGACGCCGCTCGCGGCTTCAGCGACACCATTGCCGAACGGATGCGCGCACTGCACGCCACACCGGATGGCCGCAGCGACACCGTTGCCGCTACCACCACACTCCCCGAGTTTCCCGCTGGTGAAGTAGACACCACGCACACCATCGACCTGCTGACGGAACGCCTCGAAGGCACCATCGCGACTATCCGCGAAGTGCACGATCCTATTGACGAAGAGGACCCCACGAGCGCGGATCTGCTGCACGGCATCCTCGAAACACTCGAACAGTACGCCTGGATGGTGTCGGCCGAAAACCGCACTCCCGCAAAGAAGTAGGCTCCACGCCTACGCTCACGAGCCGATTGCTGTGGCTCCCACGAGAGCGTCTCCGATTAGGAGGCGCTCTCGTTTTTTCTGCCCGATGACACAGCGGCAGAGACTTCTTCGCCCCGATACATGCTCTCAAACGTATCCAAGGTGCGCTGGATGTCGTGGGCGGCCACAATCGCCAAGCTTTCTTTCTTGAACTTCAGAACCTCATCCGCGGGCATCGACAGCACACGGGTGAGCTTTGCGGCCAGGTCCTCAACGTTGCCGGGCTCGAACAGGAACCCGTTCTCACCATCGTGAACCAGGTGAGGCAGAGCCATGGCATCGGCAGCAACGACGGGCAGCCCCGAAGCCATCGCTTCCATTGTTGAGATGCTTTGCAACTCAGCAATGGATGGCATCGCGAACACTGAACCACGCTGAAGCGCATCACGCAGTTGATCTTGCTCGACAAATCCGGTGAGGGTGACACGATCCGCGACACCCAACGAGGTTGCGAGGGCGCGAAGTTTTCCCTCGAGCTCTCCCCCGCCCACGATCTCGAGCTTCGCGTCGAGCGCAGGGTCAAGAATCGCGAGAGCGCGAATGAGTTTATCGATCTGCTTCTCGTCGGAGAGACGCCCTAAGAACACAATGAGGTTCTCCGGCTTGGGCTCAAGATTGCCGTTGTAACCATCGGCATTGATGCCACAGGACACCGCTACGACGTTGCGCACGCTCGTGTTTGCTTCGAGATATTCGGCGGCGCGCCGGGTCGGAGTGGTTACCCACGCGGCACGCAAGAAGGAACGCCCGGCAGCCGCCCACCCCGCCTGAATAGCTTTTCGGCGCAAAAACTTGGGGATGATGTAGGCGTGATCGAGCAAATTCTCGGGCATGAAGTGATTAGTGCCGACGAGACGAATTCCTCGCTTCTCGCCCTCGATCGTCATGCCGCGACCGACGATAATGTGCGACTGAAAGTGAATGACATCGGGCTTCACCTGATCAAGGATGCGTGCCGAATTTTGCCTGACCCGCCACGGCATCATGAACCGAAGCCACGGGTGGCCGAGCCAGCGCCACGAATAGAGGCGGTGCAGGGTCATTTTCTGGCCCTCATGCTCCTCAACCATCGTGCCCAACTTTTTATTGGAGTACGAGGGAGCCACGATGTGAACGTCATGACCACGCTCAGCGAGACCAGCCGCCAATCGAGCAATGAAGGTTGCCGCGCCGTTAATTTGCGGCCAGAAGGTGTCGGCGCCGATCAGAATGCGAAGTCGCGGTTTGCCCTCATGGGGCGAGCGTTTCACAGCGGAAGTCACAGTCGAAGAGTTCCTTAACAGTTGTGCGTCACGAGCCATCTTGTTTACGACCCGGTCAGGTCAACGGCACCTAATAACGTACCTCACGGCGCCTGCACCCACGGGTCGCTGAGCCGAGCTGCTCGAAATGCTACGACTTCAGTTGCGGGTGGTGCTTAGAGAGTGAGAAGACGCCAAAAATGGCCACGGCACCCGTAATCACAAACGCGATCACTGCCCACATCGGCGCATCCGCCGCTTCGCCCAACACGATGATGCCGACGGTTACGGCAACAAGGGGGTCGACGACAGTGAGCCCCGCAACAACGAGATCGGGCGGCCCCGATGCATACGCCGTCTGCACAAAATACGAACCAAGAAGGGATGCCGCGATCAGTCCGACGATGCACAGGATGGTGAGAAAGTCCGTGCTCTCGAACCCCGACCCCGAAATGACGATGGTCTTGATCCGGTCGATGACAACCTTCGCAAGCGTCGCGACGAAACCAAACAGCATGCCAGCGCCCAGGATGTAAAACACCGGTGACGCGTTCTTACGGAAAACCAGGAACAGCACGATCCAGAGTGCCAAGACGATCGCCAACACGATGAGCACAATCGAGAGCTCACGCTGCGTAATAACGGTGGATTTCGCGAACATCGCCGCGATTCCGACGAAAACGCCAACGCCGACAACGCACATCACGATCGCTCGAATGGAAATGGCATCCAAACGCACTTTGGTAATGCGGGAATTCATGATCGCTGTCATAACGAGCGCTACGGCGCCGAGCGGTTGCACCACCATGAGCGGGGAAAGCGACAGGCTCGAGAGCTGAAAAACGATGGCGAGCCCGAGGAACGCCGTGCCGATTACCCACGACGGACGGGCAAGCAGCGCCTTGATCTGGGAAAAGTTGAGGCCAGTGCTGGCTTCGCTACCGTGGTGCTGTTCCATGCGGGCAACGCCACGATGTTGGAACTGTGCTCCCAGCGACAACAGGATCGCGCCGATGAGGGCTAGCGGGATGCCCACCGCTTGCAGCGGCGTCAGGCTTATCTGATCGCTGAGGTCAAGGATGTCCGGCGGCACCCGTCAAATGTACTCGGTTCACACGGGATATTCTGGGTACATGGCCGTTCTTCCCATCATTATCACCGGCGATCCGGTGCTCCACACTCCAGCGAACCCGGTAACGGCCTTCGATAGCGAGCTCACCACTCTCGTCAACGACATGATCGAGACGATGGAAGAAGCGCCGGGCGTCGGCTTGGCCGCCCCGCAGGTGGGCGTGGGCCTTCGCATATTTGTCTACGACTGGACAGATGATGACGACGTGCACTGGCACGGTGTCGCCATCAATCCCGAACTCTGGCAAAGCCCCACTCCCGTGCTCGACGCTGACGAAGCCGACGAAGAGGGCTGCCTCTCGATCCCCGGCGAACGCTACCCGCTTGCGCGTGCCGACCGCGTCATTCTGCGCGCCTTCGACCTGCAGCAGCAGCCGTTCGAAATCGAAGCGTCGGGCTGGCTCGCCCGCATTTTTCAGCATGAATACGATCACCTCGACGGCGTGCTCTATGCCGACCGTCTGCAAGCACCGGATGCCAAGGCCGCCGCGAAAGCGATCCGCAAGCAAGGCTGGGGTCAGCCTGGCCTCTCGTGGCTCCCCACCGAGGAACAGCTCGACGCGTAACTCGTCACACCGCCCGCCCCAGCGATACCAGCCCGGTCTCATAAGCGATGACGACAAGTTGTACGCGGTCGCGCGCCATGAGCTTAGACATAATGCGGGAGACATGAGTTTTGGCCGTCAGCGGGCTCAGAAAGAGCTTGACGCCAATCTCGGCATTCGTGAGCCCCTGCCCGACCAGGGCAAGAACTTCGCGTTCGCGCTCGGTGATCGCCGACAGGATGCTGGCATCAACCGCCACTTGTGAGCCGCGGGCAAAGCGTTCGAGCAGTCGTTTTGTCACGCCAGGGCTCAGCAGGGCGTCGCCGGAAGCGACCACACGCACCGCCCGGATCAGCTCGACCGGCTCAGTGTCTTTCACAAGAAAGCCGCTCGCTCCGGCGCGAATAGCCCGCGCGACATACTCATCGACCTCGAACGTTGTGACGACAACGATGCGCGTCTCAGCGAGGTCGGGAATGGTCGCAATTTGCTCGGTTGCCCAGAGGCCGTCACCATCGGGCATCCGGATGTCCATCAGCACGACATCGGGACGTTCGCGCCGCACAACCTCGATAACGTCGGTTCCGGTGGCAGCCTCGCCCACGACCTCGATGTCATCTTCGGCGCTGAGCAGGCTTCGAAAGCCCGCGCGAATCAGTTGCTGATCATCCGCAACAACAACACGGATCATGCGGATGCCGAACGACGCGGAATGCGGGCGGTCACCACGGTGCCGCGCGGCTTGGCTTCGGCCACGCGGAGTGTGCCACCGAGAAGTTCGGCCCGTTCGCGCATACCCAACAACCCTCGCCCCGCTGTGTGTCCGTCGGTATCGATACCGACACCGTTGTCGGCAATAGTAGCGACATAGTCGTCTCCGTCGATCACTAACCTAACCGTGGCCGCCGTCGCCGCTGCGTGGCGGACCACGTTCGTCAGCGACTCCTGCGCAATGCGAAACAGCGCGAGTTGCACCGCCGCTGGGGTCTGCTCCGGGATGTCGTTCGAGAGGATGACCGTGAGTCCCTGGGTGCGAACCGAGGCGGCGAGGCTCTCGAGCCGTGAAAGGTCAGGTTCAGGCACAGGCGGAACCGCATCGGTGTCGAACTCGCCGGCTGCGGCATCCTCGTTACGGAGCATGCCGAGCAACGAGCGCACCTCGTCGAGCGCATCCTTGCTCGAACTCTTGATGCTCGCCAGCGCCGCCTCAGCCTGTTCGGGTTGCTTGTGCATGAGATGCAGCCCCACGCCCGCCTGCACATTGATTTGGCTGAGCGAATGAGCTAGAACGTCGTGCAGTTCGCGAGCGATACGCACTCGTTCTTCCCGCAGTTCTTGCTCCCGGCGATCTGTGAACGCCTTCTGAAACTGCACGAAGTTCTCGAGACGACGACGATTGGCTTCAGCGAAGCCCAGCACGAGCAAAAGTCCGACCGTTGTCGCAACGACGCGCGGCGGTTCGAGCGCAACACCTGCGAGCAGCGCGGCGAGCAACGTGCCCTCCCACGCCACAATCATCGACACCCACGTCCACGTGCGTGCCCCATGCGAGATCGCGATAACAACCGCAAAGGCAAGAGCCAAGTAGGGCGGAGTGGTCCACGAGTAGCCCAGAAGGAAGTCGGCGGCTCCTGCCACCGAGAGAATCGCGACAATCGGCCCCGGATAGCGCCGCACCCAGATAAGCAGCACGGGCCCGAGAACGGAGAGCGTCACCGTAGCAATACCCACGAGCAACGATGGTTCGACCCACAACACGCTGGCGATCGTGGGCGGCACCTGAATAACAAAAGAAATAGCCACTGGCAACCAGAGCCGCAGTCGTTGCGACCGCCGCGAACGGGGTTGCCCGAAACCGGTGCCCTTCATGAGCGACTCCACCATTGCATTCGCCGAACGCGGGGAGCGTGGTGAGGCAGAAGGGAGCATGCTTCGATGCTAGTTGCCACGCCCGGCGAGAACATCGCCTGCCGGGTGCAGGTCTCGGTACTCCCCGCGGAGTACCTGCGCTCACAATGCACCAGGGCCGGAACGCACAAAGTCCCGGCCACCTTAGTGGCCGGGACTCATAAGCTCCTCGACTTGGACTCGAACCAAGAACCTACGCATTAACAGTGCGTTGCTCTGCCAATTGAGCTATCGAGGATCGCTGTGCAACTCAATTACTTTAGCAAATGATTTCGCAGTTCAAAAACCATCAGACGATTCTGGCGAGGTATGTTGGCGAAAGTACCCGGGTTGGCGGGGCAATCAGCTGCGGAATACCGTTCGGATCAATTCTGAAACTAGCCACTTCGTGCGAATACTGGTTGCAGACGTGAAGAATGTCGTCGCTCATGATGATGTGTCGCGGCCAGTTCCCCTCGCACGACACAGAAGTGAGCGGTGCAACGCTGCGACCATCGTCAGCAATCGTCATCACCGCAATCTGGTTACTATGGCGCACGCCGGCATAGGCGAAACGGCCGTCGGCAGAGATCGCGATTGCGGAGGCTTGGTCGCCTTCCACAGCACCGGGCAGCGCGATGGAACACAGTTGCTTCAGCGCACGGTTCTTCCACTCGACAACGAGCAAGCCGCATCCGTGTTCCCCCAGCACATAGAACAGATTGCCGGGGCGCGCGACGATATCGCGCGGACCAAACCCTGCCGGCGTAGCGACTTCGGCGATCTGTTCTATCGCGAAATCGGTGTAGCTGAAAATGCGGATGAGGTCGGCGCCCAAATCGAGAGTGAACAGCGTGCTGTCGTCGACAAAAACGGAGGAGTGAGCGTGCGGCCCCTCCTGTTGCGGTCGTGGACCGAGGCCAACAGTCTCGACGACCTGACGCGTGTCGAGCGCCGTGGACTCAGTGCCGGTTTCGATCACTCCGAGCGTGCCGGTGCCATAGTTTGCGGCAATGATCGTGGAGCCACGGACCGTGATGTGGCAGGGGTACTGGCCGCCGCTGGCGGTGAACGCCGGATTGCTAAGTGTCTCGCCATCGCGGTCGAATGCTGCGACCTGGCCTGATCCTTCGAGCGTCGAATATACCCGGTCACCATCGACCACAATGAAGGATGCCGAGGGAACGTCCGCAACGCGGTGCGCGAGTTCGAGCGATCCATCCGGCCTACTGCGCAGGACAGAGATGCCTTCGGACTCGCACTCCATGTCAGCGCCCCAGCCGCCGACCAACCAGGTCGAGGCAGGCACGGGAGTGATGTCGGGCGTTGTTTCTCTAGTGCTGGTCACGTTCGAGCTCCACAAGTGAGTTGGCGAGCCCCTTCACGTAGGGATGCCACGGGTCGGAAAGGACTTCTGACAACTCTCCAGTGCCGACGAGGATGCCGCGATGCATGATGGCAACATTCGTCGCCACCCGGCGAACCGCGGCCAGGTCAGCGGTGACCAGCAGTGCCGAAAATTCGCGCTGCGCTTGCAGATCAACGATGAGGTCAAGGATGGCTGCGCGCACGTTGACGTCGATACCAGCGGTGGGGTCATCGGCCACGAGAAGTTGCGGTTCCAAGATCATGGCGCGGGCGATCGCAACACGTTGACGCTGCCCCTTGCTCAATTCGTACGGGTAGCGGTTCATGACCGAGAGCGGCAAACGCACCGTGTCGATGAGGGTCGCCACAGCCTCGGCAGCTTCTCTTTGATTGAAACGACGATCGCGCACGAAAATTGGTTCGGCGATGTTCTCGCCAACCGTGAGACGACTGTTGAGGTGATTACCGGCATCCTGAGGCAGATAGCCCACGCGCAAGCTCAAGTGATCGCGCTTGCGCCGACTCACCGAGCGCAGTTCGGTGCCGAGCACAGTGAGCTCTCCCCCGCTGAACAGTGGCGAGCCGTAGGCGCCCGTCTCAGCGTGTAGGGCAATCGCTTTGGCGAGCGTGCTCTTGCCCGAGCCGCTCTCGCCCACGACGGTCAATACTTCGCCAGCGGCAATCTCAAAACTCAGCCCATTGACGGCAACCGAACGCGTTTCAGGGTTCCGTGACGGGTAACGCAGCGACAAGTCGCGGGCGCTCACGGTGGGCTGAGTAGAAGTCACCTCAATAATCTACGGCAGTCAGCGCCCTCAGTGCTTCGCGGCGCTCGGTCTGCTCGCGAGGATCCGGCACGGGCAGCGACGCCAACAGTCGTTGAGTGTACGGATGCTGCGGATTGCCGAGCACCTCAGACCCCACGCCTTCCTCGACCAGCTGCCCCTTGTAGAGCACCGCAATGCGATCGGAGAGCATGTCGACAACCGCAAGATCGTGACTAATGAACAGAGCGGCGAATCCGAGATCTCGTTGAAGATCAGCGAACAACTCAAGCACTTTCGCTTGAACCGACACGTCAAGCGCACTCGTCGGTTCGTCGGCGATCAGCAGCCGAGGCCGCAGCGCGAGTGAACGCGCGAGGCTGGCGCGCTGGCGCTGTCCACCGCTCAGCTCATGCGGGAAACGGTCGCCGAAAGCGCGCGGCAACTGAACAGCCTCGAGAAGCTCGTCAACCCGCCCGCGCGCATCATTCGGGTCTTCGGCCTTACCGTGCACGATCAGCGGCTCAGCAACGCACTGAGCGATCGTGAGCAGCGGGTTGAAGCTGGAGGCAGGGTCTTGGAAGACAAACCCGATGTCGCTGCGCAGCGGCCGGAACTGACGTTCCTTGAAGCCCAGCATCTCGTGGCCGAGAACAGACAACGAACCACCGGTGATCTTGTTGAGCCCACCAATGGCACGACCGATCGTGGTCTTGCCCGAACCGCTCTCGCCGACTAGTCCAAGCACCTCACCGGGTGAGATCGTGAAACTCACGCGATCAACGGCACGGAACGGTGCGCGACCGAAACGGCCAGGGAATTCGATCTCAAGGTTTGCAGCAATGACGACAGGTTCGACATCCTTTTCGCCGCCAGCGGCCACACGATCAGACACGCGTGCCGCTGCCCGCGAAGCACCAGAACCAATACGCGGAACGGCTGCAAGCAACTTCTGCGTGTAGGGGTGCTTGGCAGAATCGAACAACTGTTGGGCCGGGGCTTCCTCGACGAGCTTGCCCTCATACATCACGGCAACCCGATCGGAGAGATCGGCGACGATGCCCATGTTGTGAGTGATCAGGATGATCGCGGCGCCAAACTCGTCACGGCACCGGCGCAGCAGATCGAGGATTTCTGCCTGCACCGTGACGTCCAGAGCGGTTGTTGGCTCATCGGCCACGATCAGCTCTGGCTCAAGCACGAGCGCCATGGCGATGACGACACGCTGTTTTTGCCCACCCGAGAACTGGTGCGGGTAATAATCGACCCGCGATTCCGGCTCCGGAATGCCCACCTTGCGCAGGATCTCGATCGCTTTCGTGCGCGCCGCGCGCTTGCTCACATTGCCGTGGGCGCGAAGCCCCTCCGCGATCTGCCAGCCGACCGTGAAAACCGGATTGAGCGCTGTGGACGGCTCTTGGAAGACCATCGCGACGTCCACGCCGCGAAGCTCACGCAAACGCTTGCCGGACATGCCAATAACTTCTTTACCATTGAGCACAATGGCACCGCGTGACACGGCAGTCTCGGGCAACAGCCCGAGAACAGACTTGGCCGTCACACTCTTGCCACTGCCACTCTCGCCGACGATCGCCAGAACCTCACCGGGGGCAAGGCTCAGCGATACGTCATCGACCGCTTTGACGTCTCCGCCATCGGTCGCGAACGTTACTTCGAGATTCCTGATCTCAACAATGTTGCTCATGAGCGAGCCTCCAGCGGGTCAATAGAATTCGCATCGCCTTCAAGGTCGACCGTCGAGAGAGCGGCGGTTTCGAGAACCGGCGCCGACTGGTCGGCACGACGACGCGTGCGCAAGCGGGGGTCAGCGAGGTCATTGAGCGACTCCCCCACCAGAGTGATTCCGAGAACCACGAGAACGATCGCAAGCCCGGGGAACAGTGACGTCCACCAAATGCCGCTCGTGACATCCGAAATCGACTTGTTGAGGTCGTAACCCCACTCAGCCGCAGCGGATGGCTCAATACCGAAGCCGAGGAAGCCAAGACCCGCGAGAGTCAGGATGGCCTCCGAGCTGTTGAGCGTGAAGATCAAGGGCAGGGTGCGCGTTGCATTGCGGAACACGTGGCGGAACATGATCCGCGGCGTGCTCGAGCCGATGACCTTCGCCGATTCGACGTAGGCCTCCGACTTGATTCGCACCGTTTCAGCACGGATGACGCGGAAATACTGCGGGATATAGACCACAGTGATCGATACCGCCGCCGCAAACACACCACCCCAGAAACTCGACTGGCCACCGCTAATCGCAATGGCCGCAACGATCGCGAGCAGGAGGGTCGGGAACGCATACACCGCGTCGGAGATAACCACGAGAACGCGGTCGATCCAGCTGCCGAGGTAACCCGAGACCAGACCGAGAAGTACTCCGGCGAAGATCGACAGTGCAACGGCTACGACGATCACGAGCAGCGCGGTACGCGAACCCCAAATCACTCGCGAGAGCACATCGTAGCCACCGACGGTGGTACCCAAAATGTGCTGGCCACCCGGAGGAACCTGTGCGCCAAAGGAACCTTCGTCGTCGCGCAATTGCGAGAAACCGTAGGGAGCAAGCAGCGGAGCAAAGAGCGCCGTCAGCAAGAAGATGCCCGTCAAGATGAGCCCGGCAACAAGCATGCCGCGCTGGAGCCCTACCGACTGGCGGACCTGATGAACAATAGGCAGTTTGCGCCACACAGCCACAAATCGTGAGGGTGTCGTTGTCATGATTAGTACCTCACCCTCGGGTCGATAATCGCCGCAATGATGTCGACGATGAAGTTGGTCAGTGCCACGATCACAGCGAGCAACACCACGATGCCCTGCACGGCTACAAAGTCACGAGCACCCAGATACTCGACGAGCTTGAAGCCGAGGCCCTTCCACTCGAAGGTGGTTTCAGTCAGCACCGCGCCTCCCAACAGGAGTGCGATCTGCAAGCCGATCACCGTGATGATCGGAATAAGCGCGGGCTTGTAGGCGTGCTTGCGCACGAGACGGTATTCGCTCACGCCACGAGAGCGCGCAGCATCCACGTAGTCCATCGATAGCGAACCGATGACATTGGTGCGCACGAGCCGCAAGAAGATGCCGGCCGTGAGGAGACCGAGCGCAAGACCAGGCAGCACGGCGTGCGAAAGCACATCACCGATTGCTGCCGGGCTACCGAGCCGGAACGCGTCAATCAGATAGATGCCCGACTTGTTGTCGAGCGACGTCAGTTGCAACTCTGTGCGAGTGGATGCTCGGCCTGCCACCGGCAGCACCTTCAGCCACACCGCAAACACGAGCTTGAGAAGCAGCCCCGCAAAGAAGACCGGAGTTGCGTAGGCGAGGATCGCTGCCACACGCAGCACGGCATCCGGCCACTTGTCTCGGAAGTATGCCGCGACCATACCGAGCGGAATGCCGACGACCAGTGCCACCAGAACCGCGTAGAACGCGAGTTCGAGCGTTGCACTGCCGTAGGTCACGAGCAACTCGGAGACGGGACGACCATCGGTGATGGCGGTGCCGAAGTTGCCGGTGAAGACCTGCCCGAGGTACTCGAAATATTGCACCACGAGCGGGCGGTCGTAGCCTGCGGCACTAATACGTTCAGCGAGCTGAGCTGCCGTCAGACGGTCACCTAGGGCAGCCGTGATGGGATCACCGATCGAGCGCATCAACAAGAACACCATCGTCACGAGGATGAACACGGTCGGGAAAATCAGAAGAAAACGGACTATAAGAAAACGAGCGAGAGGATTTGTGATCCCCCGAAAACGCCGGGTGGGCGGTTCTGACTGTGCCGGATTGATCACGGCGGGAGCGGACTGCGACATACCTACCTATCGTGCAGAGAACGAAGACGAGGAGGTGACCCACATTGTGTGTGGGCCACCCCCTTGAGTCATTTCGCTAGGCCAAGGCCTAACTAGAGCGAATTGCTCCTACTTGGCCAAGCTGCCGTAGCGGAACTTGAACGAACCGTCGAGCGTAGCTCCGGTAACGTCCTTGCCCGTAACGGCGATCTGTGCTCCCTGAAGGAACGGCACGGTCGACAGCTGAGCTGCAACCTTCGCCTGAATGTCCTCGATCATTCCCTCACGCGTGGCGGGGTCGAGTTCGGTTGCCTGAGCAACGATCAGATCGTTGACTTCGGCATCCGCGTAGTGGTTTCCGAGGAAGTTACCATCACCGAAGAACGGGGTGAGGTAGTTGTCAGCGTCGGAGTAGTCCGGGAACCAACCCAGCTGGTAAGCCGGGTAAGCATCGGCCGTACGCTCACTCGCGTACGTGACCCACTCGGTCGACTGCAGGTTGACTTCGAAGACTCCGTCAGCCTCAAGCTGGCTCTTAACCAACGCGTACTCGTCACCCGAAGACTCACCGTAGTGGTCAGGGTTGTACTGGAGGTTGAGCTTCACTGGAGTGTCAACACCAGCATCAGCAAGACGCTTCTGAGCTGCTTCAACGCTCGGTCCACCGTCGCCGTCGCCGTAGAGGTCCTTGAGAACCTCGGTAGCGCCCGTCAGTCCGTCCGGAACGTAGGAGTACAACGGCAGGTAGGTGCCCTTGTAAACCTGGTCAGAGATTTCCTGGCGGTCGATGAGGTCAGCAACAGCACCACGAACAGCGAGCGACTTCGCGGCGTCAGCCTCGGGAGTCTTCGCGCCGTACGGCTGCGTGTCGAAGTTGAAGACGATGTAGCGGATTTCGCCACCGGGGCCAACGATGACGTTGACATTGTCGTTGCCCTCGAGGTCGGCGACGTCGGTTGCAGACAGGCTGCGGTGTGCGACGTCAATGTTGCCCTCTTGAACATCGAGCTTCAGGTTCGAAGCATCGGTGTAGTACTTCAGCGTGATGCTGTCGGTCGCTGCAGCGCCAAGAACACCCTGGTAGTCAGGGTTGGCCGTGAACGACACGATGTTGTTGAAGTCGTAGCTTTCGATGACGTACTGGCCAGCGAACGCCATACCATCAACGATTTCCTCGTCGGGGGTGACTGCGTCAGCCGAGAAAACTTCCTCGTCAACAATCGGGGCGGCCGGGCTCGACAGGATCTGCGCGAACGTCTGGTCGTTTCCGTTCTTCAAGTGGAAGACAACGGTGGTGTCATCGACGGCTTCAACGCTGTCGATGTTGCCCAAGAGCACGGAAGGACCGTTCTCGTCGTTAATCGCAACCTGACGGTCAAAGCTGAACTTTACGTCTGAGGACGTGAGGTCGTTGCCGTTGGCAAACGTGAGGCCCGACTTGAGCACTACGGTGTACTCGTCGTCGCTCGTGTACTCCGCGGACTCTGCAATGTCAGGTTCAACATCGGAGGTGCCCAGCGGCGAGTTGAGCAAGAACGGGAACACCTGATTCATCAGGGCGAAAGAACCGTTGTCGTACGAACCAGCCGGGTCGAGGAACGTGACTTTGTCAGTCGTGCCCACGATAAGCGACTCGGAACCGCCACCGCTGGAGTCTCCTCCAGCTTGGCAACCGGTCAAAGCAAGCGCGAACGCTGCTGAGCCGGCAATGACAGCAAGGACTCGCTTGCTGCTCTTGGATGCGGATGTCATATCCGTCTACCTCTTCCTGTTGCGTGCAGAACATGCGACGGCGCGTTTGTAGGCACCGCGCATCGTAGTTCCTCAGTAGTAACACACGAGGAACCTTCGAGACTAGATCGTTTACCCGCGAAAGGGGGATATTTACACGAACGCAACCAAAGAGCAGCAGCTAGGACTCTTCGCGCAGCGCACGACGCTCCGCTTCGATCCGCATGAGGTCACGCTGAGTCTGCACATAGCGCTCCGGATCGCTCTCGCGATCCATGCGCTGGAGTACCCCCAGAAGTTCACGCTTTTGCCTCAAGAAATCACGCTCAATCAGGTCAGTCGTCACCTGAACGCAATACACCGGGATTCGTTCCTCACGCTCCGGAATCGGCGCCACACTCAGCTGCTTCACGAACGTGGAGAACGACGACGGCACCTCATCGGCGATCGCCGACGCCCACCCTGGATCGAGCGCTCGGTCGGCGAGAGAGGCGATTGCATCGCGAACCACAGCAAGCGATGGCTCAGCGATGGAGATCTGGGTCAGTTTGCCAATCAGCTCGGCACCCACAACATCCGGATGCTGCAGCACCGCCATGAGAGCGTCTCGCTCAAGGCGAGTAATGGCATCGACGCGCAAGTTCATGATGGACGGCCCCGGTTGCGCAGGGGCCTCCCCAAAGCCCACAGGCGGAGCCTGCGACGACGATGCGGACTGTGACTGCTGCGGTGCCTTCGAGGGCCCAGACGGTGCAACGTGACGCTTCGCTTCGGTGACAGCAGCCTGAACCTCAGTGGGCTCCATGCCGAGCCAGCCCGCAACACTGCGGACGTAGCCAATACCGAGCGCCGAGTCACGAATACCGGCAACCACCGGAGCCGCAGCGCGCAAGGCAGCAACGCGACCCTCGACCGTTTCGAGATCGTGCACCGCCAACTCGCGACGAATCTTGAACTCAAACATGGGCTTGCGCGTTGTGACGAGACGACGCACCGCGCCGTCACCCTTCTTGAGTCGCAAATCGCACGGGTCGAGACCGTCGGATGCGACCGCAACGAAGGTCTGCGCTGCAAAGCGGTGTTCCTCGGCAAACGCACGGTTTGCGGCCTTCTGGCCCGCCTCATCCGGGTCGAAGGTGAAGATCACTTCGCCAGTGGCGGTGGTATCTGCGTTGTCATAGTCGCCGATCATGCGACGAACAATCTTGATGTGGTCGACGCCAAACGCGGTTCCACAGGTAGCGACAGCGGTCGTGACGCCGGCAAGGTGGCAGGCCATGACATCCGTATAGCCCTCGACAACGACGATCTGCTTGCCGCGCGAAATATCTTTCTTGGCCAGATCGAGCCCGTAGAGCACTTGGCTCTTGTGATAAACCGGCGTCTCGGGAGTGTTCAGGTACTTAGGGCCTTTGTCGTCGTCCAGTAGACGGCGGGCACCGAAACCCAGCGTCTGACCCGTGACATCGCGGATCGGCCACACCAGTCGGCCGCGGAAACGATCGTAATAGTCGCCTCGCTCCCCCTTGCCGATGAGGCCGGCCACGACCAGCTCTTCCGACGAAAAGCCGAGGGTGTTGAGGTGCTTCATGAGCACGCCACCGCGCGGCGCGAAACCGATACCGAAGCGCTCTGCGGCCGACTGATCGAAACCGCGCTCGCCCAGAAAACTGCGGCCAGGAGCCGCTTCGGGGGTTGCAAGCTGCGCAACAAAGAAATCGGATGCCGCCTGATTGGCGGCCAAAATGCGAGCGCGATTGCCGTGATCGGTCGCCGCGCCGCCATCCTCATAGTGAAGCTCGTAGCCGAGGCGCCCAGCCAAGCGCTCGACGGCCTCGGAGAAGGACACGTGATCCATGCGCTGCAGGAAGGTGTAAACGTCGCCGCCTTCACCGCATCCGAAGCAGTGATAGAAACCGACCTGGGGTCGCACATGGAAGCTGGGGCTGCGCTCTTCGTGGAAGGGGCAGAGGCCCTTCATCGAGCCAGAACCAGCGCTCTTGAGCGTGACGTAGTCGCCCACAATGTCGGCGAGGTTCGTGCGCGAACGCACCTCGTCGATATCACTTCGTTTGATCAGGCCAGCCACAACCGCAATTCTAGGCTCACCGGGATGTGACTCTAGCCAACCAGACGTGTATGCCACGCAATCGCGGACTGATCAGTGAGGCTAGCCACCTGATCTACTACTGCCCGCTTGCGCTGGTGATCGTTCTCAGCGGAATTCCAATCGGCGGTGAAGCCGGAATCGAGGTTCACCGGAGCCGTCCACAGCAGAACATCGGCCAGCTCAGTGAGCACATCCCGCTGCTGTTGATAAATCGGACGACGCGCATTCGTTGACATCACAAACGCGGCGACGATGCCCTTGAGCACCGCAATCTCTGCCTGAATTTCAGCCGGGATCACGAGGCTGCCGCCGAAGCGAGCGAGTGCATCAGTGGGGTGAGCTTCGCGTGTGGCCTGAACAGCGGCCCCGGCGAAGCGGCCAATGAGCTGACTCGTGAGGTTCTTGAGGCGACCGTGGGCGGCACGGGATCCATCCCACTGATCGAGCCACGGGTCGAGAAGATCGAGACGGTCGAACGCGGCGATGAGTTCGTCGTGCGTGAACTCGCCGCCGATCCACTCAAACATCGACTTCACAAGGTCGTCGTGGTTGACGCGGGCGCCGAGCGCGGTGACATCAATAAAGTCACCGACGATGGCGTCTTCGAAATCGTGCACCGAGTAGGCGATGTCGTCAGAGAGATCCATCACTTGGGCTTCGATACACCGCTGGCGGTCGGGAGCACCAGCGCGAAGCCACTCGAACGCGGCCGTGTCATCGTCGAAAAAACCATACTTGCTGCGACCGCTCGGGTCGGGAATTCCCTGAGCGCTCGGCCACGGGTACTTCGTGCTCGCGTCCAAGCTGGCGCGCGTGAGATTGAGGCCGTAGCTCTTGCCATCTGGGCCAAACACCTTGGGCTCGATGCGTGTCAGCAGACGAAGCGTCTGAGCATTGCCCTCGAAACCGCCGATGTCGGCTGCCCACTCATTGAGCGCCCGCTCGCCATTGTGACCAAAGGGCGGATGCCCGAGGTCGTGCGAGAGGCAGGCAGTGTCAACAACGTCGGGGTCGAGGCCCAGACTGTCAGCGAGCTCGCGGCCCACCTGAGCGACCTCGAGCGAATGAGTGAGGCGATTGCGGGCAAAATCGGTGCCCATCGTGGGGCTCAAGACTTGAGTCTTGGCGGCTAGGCGGCGCAGCGCACTCGAGTGAAGCACCCGCGCACGGTCGCGCGCAAAATCGCTCCGACGACTCGAGTGCTGCTCGGGAAACCAACGCTCGGCGTCAGTCTCGGTGTAGCCCTTAGCCGCCACTGGTGCTCAATTCTGCTTGGTTGAGTTCGCTTCGGTGAGTCTCGTGCAGTTCACGGCTATCGAGCCAGCCCTGCGGAAGCGATGGCTTCTTGGGAGTGCCCGCGCGACCGCGTTGGCCCTCAGCGTCAGCACCAGGGTACTGCTGGCTCCAGTTGAGCTGAGCCAACAGTTCGTCGAGCTGAGCCAGGTCGTGCACCGTCGCCATTGCCGCACGCAACTCTCCGCCGACCGCATAGCCCTTGAAGTACCAGGCAACATGCTTGCGGATGTCGCGGCACGCACGATCTTCATCGCCGAAGAATTCCACCAGCAGTTCGGCATGACGCTTAAACGCAATGGCGACTTCGCCGAGTGTTGGCTCTGCCTTGAGGGACTCTCCCCGGAAGGCGGCAGCGAGGTCACCGAACAGCCAGGGACGACCGAGGCAACCGCGACCGACAACGACTCCGTCGCATCCGGTCTCGTCGACCATACGGAGAGCGTCGGCAGCACTCCAAATGTCGCCATTACCGAGAATCGGGGTATCGGTGATGGTGTTCTTGAGCTTTTCGATCGCCGACCAGTCTGCGTGCCCCGAGTAGAACTCCGCAGCAGTGCGGGCGTGCAACGCGATGCTGGCCACGCCGGCGCCGGCGCCAACGCGAGCAGCCTCAAGGTAAGTCAAATGATCTGAATCGATGCCCTTGCGCATCTTGATCGTCAGCGGAACGTCGCCGGCAGCCTTCACCGCGCCCTCGACGATGTCGCGGAACAAATCGATCTTCCACGGAAGCGCCGCTCCCCCACCCTTGCGAGTGACCTTAGGAACGGGGCATCCGAAATTCAAGTCAATGTGGTCAGCACGATCCTCGGCAACCAACATCGTGACCGCTTCTCTCACCGTCTTCGGGTCAACACCATAAAGCTGGATGCTGCGCGTCGTCTCCGACTCATGGTGCGTAATCAGGCGCATGCTCTCGGGCGTGCGCTCCACCAGCGCACGGCTCGTGATCATTTCGCTGACATACAGACCAGCGCCATACTCGCGGCAGAGACGGCGAAAAGCGGTGTTGGTGATGCCTGCCATGGGCGCCAAAACGACAGGAACATCAAGGTCGAGGTTCCCGATTGAGAGCTGTGGCGCGACACGCGGGTCGGCAGGGGCAAGAATAGTCACGTAGCAATTGTCCCACGGCGCGCCTGAACCAGCGCCGCACATACCGGGAGGCCCCGAATGACGGCAGGAACTGACCGCGTCCGCGACGACGCCGAGCGCCGCGGCATCCCGATCGAGATCGTCGAACGCGCACCAGCGACCTCCCTCGAACACGCCGCCGAGTTACTCGGAATCACCCCGGCCGAGATCGTGAAATCGCTCGTCGTCAAACGCAGCGACGGCAGCTACCTCTTCGCCCTCGTTCCCGGCGACCGGCAGATTTCGTGGCCAAAACTGCGCGCCGTCGTCGGCGTCAATAAGTTGCGGATGCCCGAAGCCTCCCTCGCGCTTGAGGCCACCGGATTTGCGCGCGGCACCATCACCCCGCTCGGCAGCAGCACCGCCTGGCCCGTGTTCGCCGACGAACGCATCGCCGGAAAGCGAGTATCGATGGGATCAGGAGACCACGACTACACCGCATGGGTTCACACGGATGACCTGATCACCGGCCTCGAGGCCACGGTCGCCGACATTACGAGCGAAACAGGAACTGACTAATGGCCATCGACGAGCATCCGAATGTCTTCCGCTTCGAAACCCGCCTCTGGGTGAGCGCGGCACCGCGCGAGGAAGCGCTCGAACAACTGCGCGCCCAACGCGCCTGGGACAAAGAAAACGCGAAACTTCAGCGCTGGTGGGTTGCCCTCAGCATCGGAGCAATCATTGGAGTTGGAGGAATCTTGGCGGTGGGAACCGCGTCGAACCTCGACCCGACCCTCTACCTGCTCCTCTTGCCGCTCGGCTTCGGAGGCGGTGCCATTCTTGGCGCTCTCATCAACAAACGCTTCAACGCGCCCGAAGCGCACCACGCTTCCCTGCCGGCGCGCCCGACCACTGTGCCGCTTACGCTCATTCCGTCACGAGTAGCTAAAGCCGCACCGGAACATGCCAGCGTTGCCGAAATCGTCGAATGGTCTAACCGCGGTTTCGTCGGTTAACGAGCATTTGTTACGAACAGAAGTCGGGAATGTGGCCAGTGTCTTAACTTGCTAGACCACCGTAGATTTCGATCCGTCACCCCCGCTAACGTAGGCCTCTAACCCGCATTACCCGCTTTTGCTCACTCTTCGGAGTCACGATCTACCCTGTCGCGACCCCTGCCTGCACGCACGCCAACGATGCCGCTGTGACCTTCCGTCGCGCTCGTTCTTTCGTGCGCCCGGCACCCTGTCATCGCTCAATCTGGCGTGCTGCGTCGTATTAAGACTTCTCCCGAAAGAAGCACAAATGACGACCCTAGCTACCCGCTTTGCCGCACCCCCGAGCGACCTCCCACCCGCGCTAACCGCGCCCCGCGTTGCTGAGCCGGTCAAGGCCGAATCACCATCGTTGGTGATTCTGGTGCTCATCGCGACCCTTGGCATCCTCGCCTACGCCGGGTTCTTGTTGAACCCGGCGAGCCGCGGTGATTGGTTGCCGTACACGCTCGTCATCCTCGCCGAGACAGTTCTGATCAGTCAGGCACTGCTGTCGATGTGGACAATCCTCTCCGCGTCGCAAGACCCGCGCGACTTCGCCTTTCACGATGCCAAAGCGAAGCTCTTTCGCGAACGCGACATTCTGCGCGACGGTCTAACCTCAACACCCTCGCGCTGGACGATGTACCTGCACAGCGCCGAAGCCACCGTCGACGTCTTCATCACAACGTACGGCGAACCGGTGAGCGTCATCCGCGAGACCGTTACTGCGGCGATGCGGATGCGCGGCTCCCACATCACGTGGGTGCTCGACGATGGCCACTCCGACGAGGTGCGCGAGCTCGCCCACGAGCTCGGAGCCCGCTACGTGCGTCGGCTAAGCTCTGGCGGCGCCAAGGCCGGCAACGTGAATCACGCACTCAGCCTCGCCAAGGGTCGCTTCTTCGCTATCTTTGACGCCGACTTCGTGCCCTCCCCCGAATTCCTCATTGAGACGGTGCCGTTTTTCTCTCGCGACGAGGTTGCCTTCGTGCAAACGCCGCAAACGTACGGCAACCTGCACAACGTGATCTCACGCGGCGCTGGCTATATGCAGTCCGTGTTCTATCGCTTCATTCAGCCCGGCCGAAACCGCTTCAATGCCGCGTTCTGTGTTGGCACCAACGTGATCTTCCGTCGTTCCGCCATCGACGATGTCGGTGGCATGTACACCGATTCCAAATCAGAGGATGTGTGGACCTCGCTGATGCTCCACGAGCGCGGCTGGCACACGATCTACATCCCGAACGCTCTCGCCGTCGGCCACGCGCCCGACACCGTCGAGTCCTACACGAAGCAGCAATTGCGTTGGGCGACCGGCGGCTTTGAGATTCTGTTCAAGCACAACCCGCTCACTCACAAGCGCAAACTCACGCTCGACCAGCGACTTCAGTACTTGGTCACTGCCTCGTTTTACCTCACGGGCATCTCACCACTACTCCTGATGATGGTTCCCGCGCTCGAGATCTATTTCGACCTGCGCCCCATGAACCTCTCGACCACGGTCGTGACCTGGATGCTCTACTACGCCGGTTTCTACGTCATCCAGATCGTGCTCGCGTTTTACACGATGGGCTCATTTCGCTGGGAGACCCTCATGCTGGCAACCGTGTCAGCGCCGATCTACCTCGCCGCTCTCATCAACGTGCTCACCGGTAAAGAGCAGTCGTGGAGCGCAACCGGCGACCGCACGAAAGTGTCATCACCGTTCAACTTCATGATTCCTCAAGTGTTGTTCTTCGTCTTCCTGCTACTGACTTCCGTCGTGGCCGTCTTTCGCGACATCGACAACGAAGTGTTGACCCTCGCCACGGCGTGGAACGTCACCAACACGTTCATCATGGGCAGTTTCGTTGTAGCCGCAGCGCGAGAGCATGTCTCGCTCGGTCGCACCCACCGCCTCGCCACCCGTGTACTGTCCACGAAGGGAGCCTCAGCATGACCTGGCGCAGCAACCTCAAACTCGTCTTCGGCCTAATCACAGTGCTCGCCCTCGTGCTGGTGTTGACGGTCATCTTCTCTCAACGACAAGCCCAGGTGGTGAGTGTTTCAGCCTCCATCGAAGCGGAACGTTATCCCGTCGGCATTGACTACGGCGGAACGCTCGTTGAGAGCTTCGTGACCGAGGTCGATCAACGCGTCAACGAAGGCGACGTGCTGTTCACTCTGCAAAGCCCCTCGCTGCAGGCGGACCTCGCAAAAGGACTGCTCAAACCTGAAACCGTCGCGTACACCGTGACCGAAGATGGCGAGATCACCCTCACCGCTGCAGTCTCCGGAACCGTGCGCGATGTTGCGACCAAGCCAGGTTCTTTCGTGCAAGCCGGGGAAGTTCTCGCCACGATCGAAAAAGCAGGATCACTGTGCGTCGTTGCTCAATACGAACTCACCGGACGCGACTACTCCCGTATTGGCGAACAAGCTCCCGTCGATCTGCTTCTCCCCAATGGAGCAAGCATCGCCGGAACCGTGTCCACAATTAATGTCCAGACGGTGAACGGACAGGCCGAAACGACAATTCGCGTTGAGAGCGACGCCCTTGCCGACGGCGCCTACAACGGGCTCGTCGAGCCAGGCACCCCCGTGAGCGCGACGCTGCAGCTGCGCGACGATGGCATGCTGGCGGGCGCTATCGATGGTGTCTCTGACTTCCTCCGCAAGATCGGCATGTAGCCGAGTGGCTCGGGACGTCCGGTTTTTCTTCGTGATGACGGTGGCGGCAGTGTTAACGGCGCTGACCGGATGCACGGCCGCGATGCCTGCGCCATCAGCACCCGAGTCGAGTACCGACACAATTTTTTCCGACAGCACCGTCGGCCCACTAATCGAAGCCCTCCCCACGCGTTCAGTTGCCACGCTCGGAAGCACACGACTCGCAGTCGGACTCATCCCGCCCACCAACCGCTGGTTCTCCGGGCTCGTCTTCGGAGAAGACTCGTTGCCCGTCTTCCCTCTGCCACTATCGTTTCAGCTAACCGGGGGTGGATTCGCGTTGGGAGTTCCCGCTGTGGTCAGCGCAGAGAATGTCATCGCCGGCGGCTTTACTCCGGCAGTTTCCGCCGACATCGGCGCTGACGACTACGTCGTGAGCGCGTACGACGAAGCGTCCGTCACCATCTCGCAGACGGCAGGCGGGAATGAAATCGGCACGACCGTGATCGCTGAAGGCTCTCCCTTTGTCAGCTTCACGGCATCCGAAGCAGTCGCGGTGACGCTCGGCCAGCCGCTGCGCGACGACGACGGCGCTTGGACAGCGGAGGTCAACGGCACACAGTACGGGCTCGTCAGCGACGGCGAGATGAATGCGGCGGGCAGCGAGTTGACTCTGGCCGCCGGCGACGCAGCAACGTGGTTCGCGGTGTCTGATGGCGGTGTTGTGGCCGACTTCATCCAGGCTGCAACACCCATCGTGAGCACGAGCATCCAGTACACGGTAGATGCTGCCGTGGCCTCGACCAGCATCCGCTACGAGACACGGGATTCTTCCCCCACGATCGTGGCCGCCATGCCCCATCAGGGGGCCGGGCTCGACTCGTCAGTCTCCTGCGATGCTGGATCCTGGCCGAGTATTTATGGCGAACTCGTCGCGTGCATGGCGACCGAACTCACTTGGACAGTCCCCACTATCGAGCCGGCTGGTGCCCTCGACCTCGCCAATCTCACAGAAGAGCACCGCGAAAGACTGCGGCAACAGCTGAACGTGGATGTTGCATCAACAGTGCCCGCGCCAGCAGACACCTATTACGGCGGCAAATGGCTCTACCGCCTGACCAACATGCTCGAAGTAGCCCGCCAGATCGGCGCGGATGACATTGCCGCCACCATCACGGAACAGCTTGTCAGCGCCCTGGATACCTGGACCGACCCCGAAGGCTGTGACGAGCGAACCGAACGCTGCTTCGTTTACGACGATCAGGCTCGCGGGCTCGTCGGCCTCGCAGCATCCTTCGGCTCTGACCAGTTCAACGACCACCACTTTCACTACGGCTACTTTCTCTACACCGCCGGAGTTCTCGCCGCCGCCGACCCCGCCCTCGTCGAGAAGTGGGCCCCCGTCATGAATCTGCTCGCTGCCGACATTGCGGCCCAAGGCGAGAACAGCTACTTTCCTGAGCGCCGGGTTTTTGACGCCTACGCCGGCCACTCGTGGGCCAGCGGAACGTCACCATTTGCCGATGGAAACAACCAAGAATCGAGTTCCGAAGCGGTCAGCGCCTGGAACGGCCTTGCCCTATGGGCTGCTGCCAGCGACCAAGCCGCGCTCGCTACCGAAGCCCGCTGGATGCTGTCAGCCGAAGCCCACTCGGCAAACGCGTACTGGACGAACTTCGATCGCACCGAAGCCGTGTACGACGGCTTCGACCACACCGTGGCTGCCCTCAACTGGGGCGGCAAACGGGACTACGCCACATGGTTCAGCGCCGAGCCGAGCGCAATGCTCGGCATCCTTGTGCTTCCCATGAGCCCCGTCTCGGGGTACCTTGCTGCCGACCCCGATCGGCTCCGTGCCAACATCGCCGAAGCTGCGCCCGATGGGTCAGACGTGCTCTTCGGCGACTATCTGCTCATGTACTCAGCACTGGCCGGAAAAGCGGATGCTGCAGCAGCGCTCGAAGAGAGCGACAACCTCAACGAAGATCGCATTGATGACGGCAATAGCCGCACATATTTGCTCGCCACGATCATGAGCGCGCTCTAGAGGAGCGAACTCAGAGACAGCGCCGTCGGCGGGTAAGGCGGCACTGGAAGTTGGTGAAAAACCTCTTAAACGAGGCCTTCGTCGATCTGGCGGTTAACGAGGGCTTGCGAGCGGTGATCATCGACGGCAATGCCACAAGCATCGCCCTCACACGCTACTGCGTTCGGGTCGCCGAGCTGCTGGAGGGCGAAGGTCGGGATTGGCTTCGTTGCGGCATCCATGGGTTAGACGTCTCTTTCGGTAAGTACTTGTGTGAGTACGTTAGCGAACGTTTCACTTTCTTGCGCGCCCGAAACCCCATACTTGCCATCAATCACGAAGAATGGCACCCCCTGGATGCCGTATTGCATGGCCTGTTCCATGTCAGCCTTCACCGCGGGGAGGTACTCGCTCGACTCAAGAACGCGCACCACTTCGTCGCGGTCGAAACCAATAGATGCCGCAATATCAGCGAGGTCTTCGATGCGGCCGACGTGCTCAGTCTTGATGAAATAGGCATCAAGAAGACGCTCTTTCATCTCAAGCTGGCGACCGTGAGCCTTCGCAAAGTGCAGAAGTTCGTGCGCCTTCACCGTGTTCGTCTGGTGGATGTGTTCGTAGTCATAGTCGAGCCCAACGCTCGATGCGATGTCGGTGACGCGCGTGAGCATCTCTTCGACCTGCGGCATCGGGAGCCCCTTGCGCTCGCTCAAGAACTGGATGGGGGTGCCCTCATACTCGACCGGGGTATCGGGAGCGAGTTCAAACGAGTGGTACACGATCTCGACGGGGATGCCCGACGTTTCTACGGCGGCTTCAAAGCGTCGCTTTCCGATGTAGCACCAGGGGCACTGAACATCAGACCAGATATCGACTTGTACGGGTTCGGTCACGGTTGCTGCTGCATTATTCACCTCAAGGTCAACGCGTTGCGCCCCAAGATATTCCCTCACGTGCGGGTTCTCTCTTGCGTTCCCCGCTGCTGGGTCATTGGGTTCGCGCTTTCTCCGCGTGTGCTGTCGGAAACTCAGGAGATCTGGGATCGTCGCCGCTAGGTCTCGCGGAATCTGGGCGTCTGACCGCGCAAGCCGTCAGATCTCCTGAATTTCCGACGTCAGCACGCGCATGCGAGGCGAGTACCGTCTCCAGCGCCGTCAGAAACAGCTCCCATTGCGTGAAAACCATTCTGGCGCTGACACTCATCGCGTGAAATCCCGCGATAGTGATCTCGATCGCCTTCAGATGATCCTCTTCGAAGGTGTGCGCATGAAACTGCTTGCCATTGATCTCAAGCCCGACGACACCGTTCACCACCAGATCAATCCGCTTGGGCCCCAGAGGAACTTGAATCTCGACGCGATGGCCCCGAAGCTGCAGCCGAACGCGCGCAAGACTCTCCGGCAAGCTCTCAGAACGCCCATCCACCCAGGACCGTATCCCGCGCTTGTACCGCGGCAGCATGAGAATCAACTGCTCACAATCGAACTCATCAATCCGCCCGGTATGCAGCGCCCAGTCCACTGCAGCAACCGCCGTCTCGAGGCTCTCGTCGACCACCACACGTCTGAGCGCCTCGAGAATACTCACGTGCCACGTCGTTCCCCGCTCGTGGACCGAGCGCGGATCCCAGTGCAACTGCACCCCGTTTCTTCAGCCCAGTGGGCGCCGCCGATTCCACTGGCTGCGCAATCGCGAGGCGTTCTTGGGCACTGACACCTGCAGCGGATGCTCCTTCACAACCCAGCCACCCCAGTCTGCAATCGCAGAGATACCGGTGAGGCGACCCCCTACTCGCGCGGCTCGAACGCGCAACTCTGTCTCCGCGCCCGTTGTGTACCAACCTTGACGTGCCCTGACGACCTCGCCGCGCTTGACTGCGCGGGTGAGATCACGGTCACGGGCTCCCCGCGCGACCAGCTGACGTTTCTGCGCAAGCCCACCAAGTTCATCAACTAGTTCGTGTACATCCACCATGACGACAGCATCACCGCGGTTATCGCCGCATGGCATGAGAGGCGGCGATCGGTTGACTATTGGGGTACGCGGGGCATGTTGATGACACGTCCCAGTTGGAAATTCAGGAGATCCGTCGGCGCCTCCGACAGGAGGCCCGGGATACCGCGGGCCTGACGCCAACAGAATCACGCGCGAACTCGAATCTCCTGAGTTTCCGACAGGAGTCCGCGGGATGAGAGCGGTTGGTCCGGCGGCACGTCGAGTTCCAGCGGAGACCACCACAGCGAGGGACCGCGCACACAGAAAAGCGGACCCGGAACTTGTCCGGGTCCGCTTGGTGCAGTGCGGGCTCTCGGCGACGGACGCCGAGAGCCTAACCGCGGGGCTTAGCAGCCGATGAGCTCCTGCGCGAGGTAGCCGCGCAGCTCTTCGATCGGCATGCGCTTCTGTTCCATCGTGTCGCGCTCACGGATCGTGACCGCGTTGTCGTCGAGCGAATCGAAGTCGATCGTGACGCAGAACGGGGTTCCGATTTCGTCTTGACGACGGTATCGACGACCGATCGCACCGGCGTCGTCGAAGTCGACGTTCCAGTACTTGCGCAGGTCAGCGGCAACGCCACGCGCCATCGGCGACAGGCGCTCGTTGCGCGACAGCGGCAGAACGGCAACCTTTACCGGCGAGAGGCGACGGTCGAGGCGCAGAACGGTGCGCTTGTCGACGCCACCCTTCGCGTTGGGCGCCTCGTCTTCGGCGTACGCATCAATGAGGAAGGCCATGAGGGCGCGGGTGAGTCCGAATGCGGGCTCGATCACGTACGGCGTCCAACGCTCGTCCTTGGCCTGGTCGAAGTACGACAGGTCAGAACCGGATGCCTCGGAGTGCGTGCGCAGGTCGAAGTCGGTGCGGTTAGCGATGCCCATGAGCTCGCCCCACTCGCTACCGGCGAAGCGGAAACGGTACTCAACATCCACTGTTCGCTTGGAGTAGTGCGAGAGCTTCTCTTGAGCGTGCTCGTAGAAGCGCAGGTTGTCGGGGTTGATGCCGAGGTCGGTGTACCACTTCATGGATTCGTCGATCCAGGTTTGGTGCCATTCTTCGTCGGTGCCGGGCTCGACGAAGAATTCCATCTCCATCTGTTCGAACTCACGCGTACGGAAAATGAAGTTTCCGGGCGTGATCTCGTTACGGAATGACTTTCCGACCTGGCCGATTCCGAAGGGCGGCTTCATACGAGCAGCACCCATGACGTTGGCGAAGTTGGTGAAGATACCCTGGGCGGTTTCGGGGCGCAGGTAGTGCATTCCCTCTTCGTTGTCGACGGGGCCAAGGTAGGTCTTGAGGAGCCCTGAGAAGTTCTGCGGTTCGGTCCACGATCCGGGCTGACCGGTGTCAGGGTCGCGGATGTCGGCAAGCCCGTTGACGGGAGGGTGACCGTGCTTCTCTTCGTAGGCTTCAAGAAGGTGGTCGGCGCGGTAACGCTTGTGGGTGTGCAGCGATTCGACGAGCGGGTCAGAGAAGACCTCGACGTGACCGGATGCTTCCCACACCTTGCGAGGCAGGATGACGGCCGAGTCGAGCCCGACGACGTCTTCGCGACCTTGAACGAAGGTCTGCCACCACTGCTTTTTGATGTTCTCTTTGAGGGCGGTTCCCAGCGGGCCATAGTCCCAGGCTGAGCGTGAACCACCGTAGATCTCTCCCGATTGGAAGACAAAACCTCGGCGCTTGGCGAGGTTGATAACGGCGTCGAGGGGGTTAGGCGTAGCCACAGAAACTCCAATAGTCTGCCGAGCTGGATGCACGGTCGGCGGACATCCAGTTTAGCTAGACACGCAGCGCAGCGATAACCGCCGCGACGTCTTCTTCGGTATTCCAGAGGTGGAATGCAGCGCGAAGACGGCCAGCGCGACCGGAGGCGGTGATGCCAGCGGCCGTCAGTTTGGCGAGGTCGGCACCCGATTCATCCGGCCACGTGACGATGGCCTGATTCTGGCGTTCGATTCCGAGCTCGTCGCACAGCAGGTTGGCGAGCCCCGTGCAGTGCTCCCAGACTTCGGCGATATCGAGGTCAGCAAACATGGCGATCGGATGCTCGGCACCGACCCAAGCCTGCCACGCGGGTGACACGTCGAACTGACGAGCATCCTTCGCAAGGTTCATCTCGGTGCCGTACACACTGGACCACACGTCTTCCCCCGCGTACCAGCCGGCTTGCACTGGCGTGATGTGCTCGGCGAAATCCTCGGAGATTGTGAGGAACGCGACGCCGCGAGGCGAACACAACCACTTGTAGGCGTGACACACGGTCGCATCGAATTGGCTGGCATCCACGGGGTAAACGCCGGCGGCCTGCGTGATGTCGCAGAGAGTGCGAGCTCCATGGCGGTTGGCAGCGGCCGTGATCGCCGCGACATCGGCGACCTTGCCGTTGCAGGATTGGATGAGCGAGAACGCGACGAGCGCGGTGCTGTCGGTGATGGCATCCGCCAGTTCGGCCAGAGGCACGGCGCGCACCTGAAGGTCGCGGTGCTGCAGGAACGGGAACACGATTGACGTGAAGTCGGATTCGACGACCAGCACTTCGGAACCTGCCGGCAGCGAGCAGGCAATGAGGGATGCCATGACTGAGGTTTGCGAACCAATCGCAACGCGACTGGTGTCGATGCCGACGAGGCGCGCGTAGTGACCACGAGTGCGTTCAACAATGTCGCCGTAGTTCATGGGGTTGCAGGTTGCGGTGGCCCACTGCCCGAGCTTCTCCTTCATCTCGGTGACGGCGGCACAGGTTGGGAGCCCCATAGTGGCAGCGGAAAGGTACCCGCGGGTGTTCGCGAAGCTGTCGATGGCGCTGGCCAGAGCTGGGGAGGTCATGCCACCATGTTCCCGCGCCCGGATATATGCCACAAGAGCATGATTGGGATACCAACGATCACGTTTAGTTATGCTTGGTCGATGGACACCACGCCAGACCTTCTCTCGCTGCGCATCGTTCGTGCGATTTCTGAACACGGCACGATCAGCGAAGCGGCCCGCGTTCTCGGCTACAGCCAGCCCGCCCTCAGCCAACACCTCACTCGCGCCCAGTCGCGACTCGGGCTCGCGCTTGTAGTGCGCTCGGGCCGCGGGGTGCGCCTCACCGAAGCCGGCCGCGCCCTCGCCAGTCACGCCGTCACGGTACTCAATGCGGTGGATGCGGCGAGCGCCGAACTCGCAGAGTTAGCCGGTCTCTCGAGCGGAACGGTGCGCATCGCAGCGTTCCCGACGGCGTCGTCGACGCTCGTGCCGCGGTTGATTCGTCAGTTGCGGCAGCAGCATCCGAATTTGACGGTGAATTATGTCGAGGCTGAGCCTCCGCAGGCGCTGCAGCTGTTGCGGGACGGTTCAGCGGATCTCGCAATCACATTCTCCTACCCGGAGGACCGTGCCGACCCGCACTTGTCGCGTGATGGCGGCCACACGACGGTGCCACTGTTCACGGAGCCGGTGGTGCTGGTGCTCCCTGACACTCACCCCCTAGCGAATGCCGACAGCGTGAGCCTGGCCGATCTTGCGAACGACGCGTGGATTGCGGGCTGTGCCCTCTGTCGCGGTCATTTGCTTGCCCTGTGCAATATCGAGGGTTTCGCCCCAGAGATTGGGTTGGAGACGGATAACGCTCTCGCGGTACTGAGCTTTGTCTCCCGCGGGCTGGGGGTGGCGCTTCTCCCCCAGCTAGCGCTGTCGTCACTGACGCTGCCGGAGGGCGTGAGCATCCATGCCCCGCAGCCCTCGAGTGAGCGCACCATTCAGTACGTCATTCAGCCGGGGGCAACGCGGATCCCGAGCGTGGCGACGACTATTGCAACGTTGACCGCGTTGGGTGGAGATGTCTGGGGCCTGAAGGACTACCCGGCGCAGGGGTAACTACGAAACTGGTGCGTGCGGTACTGCCGAGGCGCTACTGAGAGAGCGAGCGAACCGCCCGGTAGGCCGTTTCGATCTCGGCGGCGACCGTGGTGAGCTGTTCGGCTGTCGTATCCCCACTGAGACTAAACCGCACCGCCGTTTGGGCGATCGCTTCGTCAATGCCGATCGCGGTCAGCACGTGCGAGACATCGTCGCTGCCCACGGCACACGCCGAACCGGCTGAACAAATGATGCCAGCGCGACCGAGCTCGAGCAGGAGGGATTCTCCGCTGGTGCCGGGGAAGCAGAATGAGGCATTGTTGGGGAGACGGGTGGGTGTGGCAGCCAACGCTGGCCCTGTAAAGATCGCAGCGGGAACCCGCGCCAGCACATCGGCGACGAAGTCATCCCGCAACCGCGCGACGCCACGAGCACGCTCAGCCCGGTCGGTCTCGGCGAGCGCGAGGGCATGAGCGAATCCAACAGCCCCTGCGACGTTTTCGGTGCCCGAGCGCTTGCCGCGCTCCTGGCCTCCCCCGTGCAACACGGGCTCGAGGCTGCGACGCCCCTTGACCATCAGTACGCCGATGCCTTTGGGCGCGCCGAGCTTGTGTCCCGACAGGCTGAGGGCAGCGACGCCCAGCCCGGCAACGTCGAGCGGCAGCCAGCCGGCGGCTTGCACGGCGTCCGTGTGCAGGGGCACCCCGTGTGTGCGGCAGAGTTCGGCCAGTGCGGCGATGGGCTGCACGGCACCGATCTCGTTGTTGGCGTACATGACCGTGCAGAGCGTGGTGTCGGGGCGCAGGGCATCCCGAGCATCGTCAAGGTTGATAAGACCTTGGCCGTTTACCGGCAACACAGTGACCTCGAACCCGTGAATGCGCTTGAGATAGTCAACAGACTCCAGCACAGCCTCATGCTCGATCGCACTCGTCACGATGTGGCGTCCACGTGGCTCGGCCAGCGCGAGGCCCTTGATGGCGAGGTTGTCTGACTCCGTACCGCCCGACGTGAAGACGACATCGGATGCCCGGCACCCCAGCGACGCGGCAACACTCGTGCGGGCGGCATCCAGGGCCCGCTTCGCGGACTCCCCCAGCTCGTGATGGCTGGATGGGTTACCGAAGTCTCCCGTCAGCAGCGGCCACATCGCTTCAAGCACCTCACGGCGCACGGGTGTGGTTGCTGCGGAGTCGAGAAAAATCATTAGTGTGCTGCGCTCACCGCAATGTCGAGACCCAGGTCGAGCGAACGAACGCTGTGCGTGAGGGCCCCTACCGAGATGACATCAACGCCGGTTGCGGCAATCGCGGCAATGGTGTCGAGGTTCACGCCTCCGCTGGCCTCGACGATTGCGCGGCCGGCCACGAGCTCGACACCCGCACGCAGATCTTCGAGCGAGAAGTTGTCGAGCATGATGGTGTCGACGCCCGCCGAGACGACAGTTTCAACCTGGTCGAGCCGATCCACCTCGACCTCAAGGTGAGTGGTGTGACCGATCCGCGCACGAGCCTGGCGGATGGCCTCGCCGAGATCGATACCCGCGGCAGCAAGAACTGCGAGGTGATTATCTTTGGCCATCACGGCATCCGAGAGACTGAAGCGGTGGTTGTGGCCGCCGCCCGAACGCACAGCGTGGCGTTCGAGAGCTCGGAGGCCCGGAGTCGTCTTGCGCGTATCAACAACCCGCGCGTGAGTGCCCGCCACCTGCGCGACGTATGCCGCGGTCTGGGTGGCGATTCCCGACATCCGCTGGCTGAGGTTGAGAGCGATGCGCTCCGCCCGCAAAACGGCGCGGGCGTTACCGGACACCGAAGCGAGTTGCTGGCCGGCGGTGAACGAGTCGCCATCACTGGCCTGCAGCGTGACCTCAGCCTGAGCATCCACCAGCTGGAAGGTGCGAGCGAAGACATCGAGGCCACTGGCGACCCCCGCCTCACGCGCATTGAGCACGGCGGTGGCGGTGGCGTCTTCGGGCACGAACGCATCGCTCGTGATGTCACCCCACGGCGCATCTTCGGCGAGGGCCATCAGGATGACATTGTCAACGAGCTGCTGATTCATCGCTTGATCGTTTCTGCTTGGTCTTCTGCCGGGATGAAGTCGCCCGCTACGTTGACTGCCGCCCAGCGCGTGGAGAACGCGAGCTCTTCGCGGGTCTCCGGGTAGTCGGTGCGCTCGTGGGCTCCGCGCGATTCCTTACGGCGGAGCGCCGCGACGACGACGAGGCGTGCGAGGTCGAGCAGGTTCGCGTTCTCGGCGCCCTCGACCGTGTTGGATTCAGAGTGCCAGCTCGCCAAGATCGCGGAGGCTTCTTCGAGGCGGGTAGCGTCCCGCTCAAGACCAACGTGGCTCCACATCAGTTCACGCAACTGATCGCGTGTGAATGGCTCTTTGCCCGTGATCTCGAACTGCGGCTCGAGCGCGTCAACCTCGATGGCCCGCTGGGGCTCATTGAGAGCATCCGCAGCACGCCAGGCGAAAACGAGTGATTCGAGGAGAGAGTTGGAGGCGAGACGGTTGGCTCCGTGCACACCGGTGCAGGATGCCTCCCCCACGGCATAGAGACCGCGCACGCTCGTGCGGCCGTCGATGTCGGTGCGGATGCCGCCCATCCAGTAGTGCGCAGCCGGCGTCACGGGAATCGGCGCTGTGCCCCAATCGAAGCCGTGCTCTTCGCAGACCTCGCTGATGCCGGGGAATCGCTTCGCGAGAAACTCGGAACCGAGGGCGGTGGCATCGAGCATGATCGGTCGCCCGCCCTGCTTTTCCATGGCGCGAGCGATACCGCGGGCGACGACATCGCGCGGGGCGAGTTCACCATCGGGGTGCACGTCGAACATGAAGCGCTTGCCATTCTCGTCGAGCAGGGTTGCGCCCTCGCCGCGAACCGCCTCGGAGACGAGCGGGTTGCCGGGCACCGCGAGCGATGTCGGGTGGAACTGGAAGAATTCGACATCGGCGAGAGCGGCACCAGCGCGGTAGGCGGCAGCAACACCGTCACCTGTAGTGACGAACGGGTTCGTGGTGTGCTTGTAGAGCTGGCCTGCTCCACCACTCGCGAGAACGACAATGTCGCCGTCAATGACGCGCGAGTTGCCGTCGGGAGCAATGACGTCGATACCGGTGACGCGCGGCGTGCCGTCGGCATCCGTCTCCGTCACCAGATCGCGCATGAACGTGTACGCATAGGTCTCGACGGCCAGCGCTCGAACCGCCCGCAAAAGGGCGACTTCGATGGCGAGCCCCGTTGCATCTCCGCCAGCGTGGATGACGCGCCGCGACGAGTGCGCCGCTTCGTGTCCCCGAGCGAGCTCACCGTTGGCAATGCGGTCGAACTCCACTCCGAGAGAGATGAGTTCTTGCACGCGCAACGGGCCCTCGCTGCACAACACTTCCACGGCATCCCGCTCGCACAGTCCCGCGCCAGCGATCATCGTGTCAGAGACGTGACTGGCCACGGTGTCATCGGGGAACAGCACAGCAGCAATACCGCCCTGGGCGTACTTGGTGTTGCTCTCCGCGAGCTCCGACTTGGTCACGAGGACCACTTCGTGGTGAGCACTTGCGCGGTAGGCGGTGATGAGACCGGCAATACCTGTGCCGACAACAATGACCCGTGCCATGGTTACGCTTCTTTCGTCGTTACCGGTGGCTTCGCGGCGAGCATCCGCTCCAAGGCCACACGAGCCGGTACTGCCACATCGTCAGCAACAGTGATCTGGTTGAGAACTTCACCGCGAACGAGGCCCTCAAGCACCCACGCGAGGTAGCCAGGGTGAATGCGGTACATCGTTGAACACGGGCACACGACCGGGTCGAGACAGAAGATCGTGTGTTGCGGGTGTTCGGCAGCGAGGCGGTTGACCATGTTGATCTCGGTGCCAATCGCGAACGTTGTCGGTTCGGTCGCAGCAGCAACAGCCTTCTGGATGTAGTCGGTCGACCCCGCCTCGTCCGCGGCATCCACAACGGGCATCGGGCACTCGGGGTGCACGATCACGCGAACACCGGGGTGCTCGGCGCGAGCTTGCTCGATCTGGCCAACATTGAAGCGCTTGTGCACACTGCAGAAGCCGTGCCAGAGCACAACCTTCGCTTCGTCAAGGGTCTCAGCGTCGTTGCCGCCGAGAGGCTTGTTCGGGTTCCACATCGGCATGAGATCGGTCGAAATGCCCATCTTCTTCGCCGTGTTGCGACCCAAGTGCTGGTCGGGGAAGAACAGCACGCGCTGACCGCGCTCGTACGCCCACTCCAGCACGGTTGTGGCGTTCGAGCTTGTGCAGACGATTCCACCGTTGCGACCGCAGAAACCCTTGAGCGCAGCAGACGAGTTCATATACGTCACGGGGATGATCGGCACGCGGCCATCGGCATCCGGCTCGGTTCCGTAAATTTCGGTGAGCTGTTCCCAGCACTCCTCTACGGAATCGATGTCGGCCATGTCGGCCATCGAACAACCGGCAGCGAGGTTCGGGAGAATGACCGCCTGATCAGAGCGAGCGAGGATGTCGGCGGTTTCGGCCATAAAGTGCACGCCACAGAAAATAATGGCTTCGGCATTGGGCACGGTTTGGGCGGCGTTGGCGAGTTGGAACGAGTCGCCGAGGAAGTCGGCGTGCTGCACAACTTCATCGCGCTGATAGAAGTGGCCAAGGATGACAGCACGGTCGCCGAGGGTCGCTTTGGCAGCGACGATGCGAGCGTGGAGGTCTTCGTTGGAAGCCTTCTGGTATTCGACAGGCAACTGGCCCTGACGAGGTGCTCCCGTGGGGATGACGTCGCCCATCGAAGCCCCTGGCCCATAGCTCGGAACACCCAGATCGAAGGTCCACGGACCATCGGCTAGCTCAGGCGCACAGGTTTCCCCGTCGCCCGTCTTCGTGATGCGCTGAATAGTCGAATCAATGGATGACACGAGTGCTCCCTGTCTTTAAGCGGCCGAGCGGGCCATTGTCAACGAGCTCAACGCCCTCGTCATAGCGGTACAACCTCGGAGGCCGGTGACGCCCTCCCGAGACAACGTGATCAGTGGGAACCAGTGAACCCGAATTCTCAATCTGACGACGGAAATTGGCGGGATCGAGCTGCTTTTGCAACACAGCCTCGTGCACGATGCGCAGTTCACTCAGAGTAAAAGTCTCCCCCAGGAAGGCCCGGGCGATGCGCGAGTATTCCATCTTGGTGCGGAGGCGCCAGAGCGCGTAGTCGACGATAACGTTGTGATCGAAGGCCAACTCGGGCAGGTTGTCTGCCGGGAACCAGCGCACATTCTCACCCTCGGTAGCCCGGTCTGCCTCCTCTTGGCGCACGAGCGCCCAGTAGACAATCGACACCGCGCGAGATCCAATCGAACGCTCAACATCACCAAAGGCGTAGAGCTGTTCGAGGTAAGCCGGCTCGAGAGCGGTTGTCTCAAGCAAGTTGCGGGCGGCTGCGTCTTCGAGGCTCTCGTGGTTGTCGACCCAACCACCGGGCAACGCCCACTGACCGGCATAGGGTTCGCGGGTGCGACGCACCAATGGAATCCACAGCGCGCTCTCCCCCGACTCGGGAATGGGGCGCAGCGCAAAAATCACGGTGGACACCGCGAGCGAAATTGCTTGCTCGTTCTGTTGCATCGCCACTCCCTTCGGTAAGAGTCATGCTGACCTGAACACAGAATACACCTTAAAGTCACCCTGACCAAAAGGGGTGACTAGCGCTCACCAACAGTTCAGCTCCCCCGAAGGGATCGCAGAGAGAAGTGCCTCCAAGTAGGCAGTGGTGTTAGCTAGCGTCACCCGTCGGCGCATCGACTGCGCCACCGAAGCGGCGCGAGCGGCCAGCATAAATCTCGATTGCGCGCCACAAATCTTCGCGCGTGAAATCTGGCCACAGCGTATCCAAGAAGACCATCTCGGCATACGCGCTCTGCCAGGGCATGAAGTTGCTCATCCGCTGCTCCCCCGACGACCGCACGAACAGGTCGACGTCAGGCAATTGAGGCTGATACAGACGCTTCTGGATGAGCTTCTCCGAGACGGCGGACGGCTTCAATTTGCCCGCCGCAACGTCATCAGCAATCGAACGCACAGCATCCGCAATCTCGTTACGGCCGCCATAGTTGACGCACATCGTGAGCGTCAGAGTGCTGTTCTTCTCCGTAAGCTTCTCGGCAAATTGCAGCTCTTTGATGACCGACGTCCACAGGCGCGGGCGTCGCCCTGCCCACCGCACGCGCACGCCCCACTCGTTGAGCTGATCTCGGCGACGGTGCAGCACGTCGCGGTTGAAACCCATGAGAAAGCGCACCTCTTCGGGCGAGCGACTCCAATTTTCAGTCGAGAAGGCATACACGCTGACATGTTTGACCCCGATCTGGATGGCACCAGCCACCACATCGAGCAGACTCGCCTCGCCCGCCTTGTGGCCTTCCACCCGCGTCAGCCCGCGAGCATTCGCCCAGCGACCATTGCCGTCCATCACAATCGCAATGTGCTCAGGAACAGAGCCCTTCGGCATCACCGGAGGTTGGATGCCCGTCCAGTCAAGAGGACGAAACTCGACGGCATCTTTGTGAGTTTTCGCTACGCGGCTCATGCGCTCCGATCCACATGCTGAATGGAGCGAAGACTGCGCTCCAAATGAAACTGGGTGTACGCGGCAACGACGCCACTTGCTTGGGAACGCGACCGTTCTTCCGAGGCTTCCGCGACATCCCACTGGCCGGCGAGCAACGCGCCGAGCAGCTCAAGAGTGTCGGGGCTGAGTCGTGGCGACCCGGGCGGGGCAACCTCGTCGGCAACCACACCGCCCATCTGCGCCACAAAAACCGAATGCGGCCCGGGAGCGCCCGTCACCGCGCAGTCGACAAAACTCGGTGCCCAGCCCGCAATCGAGAGGCTGCGCAGGAGGTACGAGTCAAGAGTGAGACTCGGGTTGTGCTCGCGCCGCGAGAGAGACCGCAGCGCGCCAACCAGCAAGAGGTATTGCTGCAACGAGCCGTCGTCATCCGTGACTTTGTCAGCCGTTTCGACCATCACGCTCGCCGCGGTATAGCTCGCATAGTCGGCCGTAATCTCTGAACCATACGACCCCAACGATTCAGCCTGCTGGATGATGTCGAGACTGCGACCGATATAGCACTGGATGTCGGCGACCATGAAGGGTTCCAGCCGCGCGCCAAACTTGGAGGCAGTACGACGCACCCCTTTGGCTACCGCGCGGATCTTGCCGTGCTCACGCGACAGCATGGTGACGATGCGGTCAGCTTCCCCCAGCTTGTGGGTGCGCAGCACGACGGCTTCATCACGATAAGTTGGCACTCCACAAGTATCCTCCGCTTGTCGCAAGTTTGCTGAGCGACGGACCGCAGAGACGCCGTTTCACTCAGCGCCCTGCCCACGGAGCTCTGCGCGCAGTACATTGTGCACAGCGGTGATCGCCGGCACCCCATGCCCGTTGCCGCAGGGAGGCGATCTCATGATTCTCGTTACCGGCGCGACCGGCGCCCTCGGCAGACCAACCGTGGAGCTACTCCGCGCCGCCGGCCATGCCGTGCGCTCGCTCAGCCGCCGCGCCAGCGGCACCCCGGACACCGTCGTCGCCGACCTCGCCACCGGCATCGGACTGTCGGATGCTCTCGCCGGAGTCACCACGGTCGTGCACCTTGCCTCGGGCGCGAATGCCCACGACTCGCAGCACACCCGGAATCTCCTGGATGCCCTCGTTGCCCATCCTGTTGAGCACCTCATCTTCATGTCGATTGTCGGCGTCGATAAACACGCGTTCGCGTACTACCGCGACAAGCACCTCAGCGAGCAACTGATCGCCGCGTCAGGTACTCCCTACTCGATCCTTCGCGCCACCCAGTTTCATAGTTTCGTTGCCGGGCTGTTGAGAGCTCAGCGATGGTCTCCGGTGACGATCGTGCCCGCGTTCACCATGCAGCCCGTCGCTGTCGAGGAAGTCGCCGAGCGTCTGGTCGAACTCGTGGATGCTGGTCCCGCCCAACGCGTCGCTGACTTCGCAGGCCCAGAACAGCTGGAATTCCGCGAGCTGGCGCGGCAGTGGAATGTCGCGCACGGCCGCCGCCGCCCAACGTGGGCGCTGCCCCTGCCCGGTCCCGTCGGACGGTCTTTCGCTCGCGGCGACCACCTCGGCACACCCTCAGGTGCTGGCCACACGACATTCGCTCAGTATGCGGAGAACGCCGCAGCCTCGGGCTGACGCTTCTGCGCGTGTGCCGCTCTGAACGTCGATCCTGTCGGAAACTCAGGAGATCGGCGAAGGTTCCGAATCCCGAAGCGCACAAACTCGGGCTCCTCATACTCCGCCCGCCCGCTTTTCCTGAGTTTCCAACGTGGGCCGGGCCGAAAGTGCGCGCGTGGCCGAGTGCGCGCGTGGCCGAGTGGGTGCGTGGCCGAGAGAGCACGTCGGCGGCTCGGGAGCAGCGCAGCAGCAGCAGCAGGGTCGAGGGAAGCACGTCAGGAGCGTGACGGCGCGGCTGGTCGGCAGCGCGGCTGGTCGGCAGCGTGACAGCGCGGCGGGTCGGCACTAGCGGTTCACCCGGCGATTGCAGGCTTGCCCAGAGCACAACTGCGCCGCCCGCCTGGCGCGTGGTACGAATGGTGCGTGAACGAGACTTTCGAGATTCCGCTGTGGGCGGGGCTGTTAGCGGTCGGCGTCGGAGCAATGCAGGGCGCGATGTTTGCCGCCCAGTTTCGTGATCGCCGTCTAGATCTCCTCGGCGTCGCCATTATTGGCATTTCATCGGGTTTCGGCGGCGGCATGGTGCGCGACATCGTGCTTTCTGAAGTGCCCGCCGTGCTCTCCACCAACTGGTACCTCTTGGTCGCGACCGGGGCCGCTCTCTTCGGGATGCTACTCGAACGCCTCATCGCCCGGTTGGGTCCGCTCGTTACGCTGCTCGATGCCCTGACGATTGGCTTGTTTGGCGCGATCGGCACTACCAAAGCGCTTGCAATGGGATTACCCGATGTCCCGGCCATTTTTGTGGGGGTCATTTCCGCCGTCGGTGGTTCCATTCTGCGGGACATGCTGCTCTCAATGCCGATTGCGCTCATGCACGTGGGGTCGCTCTACGCGGTGGCCGCGGTATCAGGCACAACGAGTCTGGTAATCATGCGCAACTTTGACGTTCCCGTTCTTCTCGCCGCGTCAATCTGCGTCGGGATCACGGTGGGCGTGCGTGTGCTCGCAGTGCTCTTCAACTGGACCCTTCCCGAACAGCGCACCATCAACGGGATGCCCAGATTCCGTCGCTCGTCACGCTAACCAGCCTTCGCGTGAGCCTGCCAGCAAACCTTTGCCCCACGCTCATCCGCAGTACCGCCGTTAACGCACGAATGCCCGGCAGCGCTGAGCTGCCGGGCATTCGTGAAGCGCAGACCTAGCCTGCGACCAATTCTGATTCGGGAGCGTTCTGGGTCGCACGCACCCAACGGTTTACCGCTGAGACGATTGCCTTGAGCGACGCCCGCGAGATATCCCCGTCGATGCCGACGCCCCAGAGACGCTGGCCGTTGATGTCGAGCTCAACGTAGGCAGCAGCCTGCGCATTGCTTCCGGCACTCATGGTGTGCTCGACGTAGTCGTAGAGCTTCACTTCAATGCCTCGGCCCTGGGCGGACAGCATGCCCAAGAATGCATCAATCGGGCCGTTTCCGACGTGACTAGCATCGATCTCAGAGTCGTCGACGCGCAGGCGAGCCTCAAGGCTCACTTCGCCATCGTTGGCACTCGTCGCGCGAGTAGCGAGCAGTTCGTACCGCCCCCACTTCTGGTCCGCGTGATCTGCGGATGCCGGCAGGTATTCATCCTGGAACGAGGTCCAGATTTGTTCGCTCGAGACCTCGCCACCCTCGGAGTCGGTCTTCGACTGAACGACACCGCTGAATTCGATCTGCAGTTTGCGCGGCAGGTCGAGATTGTGGTCGGTCTTGAGCAAGTAAGCGACGCCGCCCTTGCCTGACTGCGAATTCACGCGCACGACGGCTTCGTAACCGCGGCCAACATCTTTGGGGTCAATCGGCAGGTACGGAACAGCCCAGACCAGCTCATTGACGTGCTTGCCTTCGCGTTCGGCCTGAGCCGCCATCGACTCGAAGCCCTTCTTGATGGCGTCTTGGTGCGATCCGCTGAAGGCCGTGTAGACGAGGTCGCCAGCCCACGGGCTGCGCTCGTGCACCTTCAACTGGTTGCAGTGCTCAGCGGTGCGGCGAATCTCGTCGAGGTCGCTGAAGTCGATTTGCGGGTCGATGCCCTGCGTGAAGAGGTTGAGGCCCAGCGCGACGAGGTCGACGTTTCCGGTGCGCTCCCCGTTTCCGAACAGGCAACCCTCGATCCGGTCAGCACCGGCCATGTAGCCGAGCTCTGCCGCAGCGATTCCGGTTCCGCGGTCGTTGTGCGGGTGCAGCGAGATGATGACGCTCTCACGGTGATTCACGTTGCGCGACATCCACTCAATGGAGTCGGCGTAGACGTTGGGGGTAGCCATTTCGACGGTGGCGGGCAGGTTCAGGATGACCTTGCGCTCCGGTGTGGGCTGGAATACTTCGAGCACCTGGTTGCAGATATCAACGGCGAACTCGAGCTCGGTGCCGGTGTAGCTCTCGGGCGAGTACTCGTAGTAGACGTCGGTCTCAGGAACCATTGCCTCGGATGCCTTACAGATGCGAGCGCCGTTGAGGGCGATGTCAATGATGCCCTGCTTGTCTTTGCGGAACACAACATCACGTTGCAGCACGCTCGTGGAGTTGTAGAGGTGAACGATTGCCTGCTTGGCGCCCTTGATTGATTCGTAGGTGCGCACAATCAGTTCTTCGCGAGCCTGCGTCAGCACCTGAATGGTGACGTCATCCGGGATCGCGTTGGTCTCAATAAGCGAGCGAACGAAATCGAAGTCGGTCTGGCTAGCCGAGGGGAACCCGACCTCAATCTCTTTGTAGCCCATCTTGACGAGCAGATCGAACATGATGCGTTTGCGTTCGGGGCTCATCGGGTCGATCAGAGCTTGGTTACCATCGCGCAGATCAACGGCACACCAGCGGGGTGCCTCGGTGATGCGCTTGGACGGCCACGTGCGGTCCGGCAGATCAACGGGGATGATCTCGTGATACGGACGGTACTTGTGGATCGGCATCGATGATGCGGACTGATTGTTCTTCATGGTGTGCTCCTGCTGTTCTCAAAGCCTTGTGGGCCACTCGTTACGGATCTGGTCAGCCAATGACAAACACCGCGACGAGGGAGGCCTTATTAGGACTCGTCGCGGCAGCTAAGGAGGAGCAGACCGAACAACACATTTTCAGACTAGCACTGCCCACGCCGCTACGAGTGATTGGTTACAGAACCGCGACTTAGAAGCCGAGGCGCCCTAGCTGCTTCGAGTCACGCTGCCACTCTTTGGCAACCTTGACTCGCAGCGAGAGGAAGATCTGCTTGCCGACGAGCTTCTCGATCTCCGCACGAGCGCGTGCCCCAACATCCTGAAGGCGCTCGCCACCCTTGCCGATAATGATGCCCTTTTGGCTATCGCGCTCGACGAAAATGTTGGCGAAGACTTCAAGAAGGTCTTTGTCGTCGCGCTCGATCATGTCGTCAATAGTGACGGCAATCGAGTGCGGCAGTTCATCCATAACGCCCTCGAGGGCGGCTTCACGAATGAGCTCAGCAACGCGCGACTCCGTCGACTCGTCGGTGACAGCGTCATCCGGATAGAGAGCGTTGGAGACCGGCATGAGCTTGACGAGCTCGGTGGAGAGAATGTCGAGCTGGATGCTGTCGAACGACGAGATCGGGATGATTTCGTCCCAGTCACGCAGCTCCGCTACGGCCTTCAATTGCTCGGCAACACCGGGGCGCGACGACGCATCGATCTTCGTGACAATCGCGACTTTCTTAGCCCGAGGGAAGGAATCCAACTGTTCGTTGATGTAGCGGTCGCCTGGACCGATCTTTTCGTTGGCCGGAATGCACAGGCCAATAACGTCAACTTCGCCGAGAGTGTCTTGCACGATTGAGTTGAGTCGCTCGCCGAGCAGCGTGCGCGGACGGTGCATACCGGGGGTGTCCACGATGATGAGCTGGCCGTCTTCACGATGCACGATCCCGCGGATGGCGCGGCGGGTGGTCTGCGGCTTCGATGACGTAATTGCCACCTTCTCCCCCACGAGCGCGTTCGTCAATGTGGATTTTCCCACGTTGGGTCGACCTACAAAGGTCACGAATCCTGCTCTGAATTCACTGGCGTCGGTCACTGTGATTCACCGTTCTCTCGTTCATTCGAGCGTGGGTCTTGCTGATTATCAAGCCAAGGGTCTCGCGAGACCAGCACTGTGCTGATGCGTTTGCGACGCCCCTCGGTACGTTCGGCGGTGAGCACGAGCCCGGAGTAGTGCGCAACAGCACCGCTCTCCGGCAGTCGCCCCAGCGTTTTCATGATGAGTCCACCAACCGAGTCAACTTCGTCATCGTCGAGTTCGAGGCCAAACAGGTCACCCAGCTCGTCGATCGGCAGTCGCGCGCTCACGCGGAACGTTCCGTCAGTCAACTCTTCGAACTCGGCAACTTCACGGTCGTACTCGTCAGAGATGTCACCAACAAGTTCTTCGATGAGGTCTTCCAACGAGACTAACCCCGCGATTCCACCATACTCATCGACGACCATGGCCAAGTGGTTCGATTCGAGCTGCATTTGCCGCAACAAACTGTCGGCACGTTGCGACTCGGGCACGAAGAGTGCCGGTCGTGCGAGTTCTTGAGTCGTCAGTTTGTCGGCTTCTGCCGGCTGTTCGTAGACGACACGGGCAACGTCGCGCAGGTAGAGCACGCCCATTACCTGATCGATATCTTCGCCGATCACTGGCACTCGCGATACGCCACGGCTCAGGAAGAGCCCCATGGCAGCACTGGCCGTGACCTCGGCCTCGACCGTCACCATGTCGGTGCGCGGAATCATGACCTCACGCACCACGGTGCTGTTGAACTCAAAGATCGAGTGGATGAGGTCACGATCATCCTGATCAAGAACTTCGTGTTCGGCGGCTTCATCCACCATGCTGAGCAGTTGTTCTTCACTCGAGAAGGTTGCCGTGCGGGGACGACCAGGCGTCACTCGATTGCCGAGCGCCACCAGCGCATCCGCGATCGGACCAAGGATGACGCGGATGCTGCGCACCAACGTCGCCGAGATCTGCAGCACCTTGCGAGAGTGCGCGCGTCCCACACTGCGGGGGCTGGAACCGACGAGCACAAACGATGCCCCGGTCATGATGAGCGCGCTGAGAAGCAGTACGAGCCACCACTGCTCGAACGCAGACGCGAAGACGAGGGTGACCAATACTGCCGCCGTGGTTTCCACAACAATGCGCATGAAATTGAGCGCGTTGATGTGAGCACCAGTGTCAACCGAGATCGCCATGATGGATTTTTGGGCGCGACTGCGCCCCGCAAGTTCGACGAGATCGCTGCGGCTCATCACCGTAAGCGCCGAGTCTGCGGCCGCGAGCAAACCACCAAGCGACACCAGCAGGATCGCCACGGTGATAAAAATGCCGATCAGCATGACCGGCTACTTATTTCGGTCTGCAAGGGCAAACCCCGACAGAATCTCGCGCTGAAGTCCGAACATTTCTTTCTCTTCTTCCGGTTCTGCGTGGTCGAAGCCCAGCAGGTGAAGTAAACCGTGAGTCGTCAGCAAGAGCATTTCGTCGAGCGGCGAATGACCAGCGGTCTCGGCCTGCGAAATCGCAACCTGAGGGCAGACGACGATATCGCCGAGCAACCCCGCGGGTGTTTGGCGGTCTTCTGTGCCGGGGCGCAGTTCGTCCATGGGGAAGCTCAAGACGTCGGTGGGACCTGGTTCATCCATCCACTGCACGTGAAGCTGCTCCATGGCGGCTTCGTCGACGAAGACTATGCCGAGCTCGGCATCCGGGTGCACGTGAAGCTGGTCGAGCGCAAAGGTGCACAGGCGTTGGAAGGCGTGCTCGTCGACGTCGACGCCTGACTCGTTGTTGATCTCAATCGACACGCTAGCGTCCCTCGTGGTTGCGGCTGCGCTTCGGCGACCGATTTTTGCGGTTGTATTCGTCACGCTGCTTCTCAGCGTCATAGGTTGTGTAGGCATCCACGATTTGCCCGACGAGGCTATGACGCACAACGTCAGCGCTCGTCAATTCAGCAAAATGGATGTCGTCAATGTCGCGAAGCACGTTCGAGACGAGCTTGAGCCCGCTTGCTCCCTCGGGCAAGTCGACCTGCGTGATGTCGCCGGTGATCACCATCTGGGAATCGAAACCGAGACGCGTGAGGAACATCTTCATCTGTTCCGGCGTAGTGTTTTGGGCCTCGTCGAGCACAACGAATGAATTGTTGAGCGTGCGACCGCGCATGTAGGCGAGCGGGGCAACCTCAACAGTCCCCGCTGCCAGCAACTTAGGCACAAGTTCGGGATCCATCATGTCGTTGAGCGCGTCGTAGAGCGGACGCAGATACGGGTCGATCTTGTCGGTCAAAGAACCGGGCAAGAATCCCAAACGCTCCCCCGCCTCAATGGCAGGTCGGCTCAGGATGATGCGGTCAACCTCTTTGCGTTGCAACGCCTGCACGGCCTTGGCCATCGCCAAGTACGTCTTTCCGGTGCCGGCCGGGCCGATTCCGAATACGATCGTATTGTTGTCCATCGCGTCGACGTACTGCGACTGACCAAGCGTCTTCGGGCGAATCGCCTTTCCGCGTGCCGTGAGGATTGTTTGGCCAAGGAGCGTTTTCGGGCTGCCCTGATTCTGACGCAGGATGCTCGCCGAAGAGTCGACCTCAATCTCGCCCAAGTCGTGTCCTCCGCGCACCATAGTGACCAATTCATCCACGAGTTCTTGAGCGGATTCCACCGATGCTGGTGGACCGCTCAGAGTGATTTCGTTGCCGCGGACGTGCATTTCAACGTCGGAGAACTTGCTCTCCACCACTCGCAAGAGTCGATCTTGCGGACCAAGTAGTCGCACCATGGCGACCCCGTCTACTTCAATCGAGACGCTTGTGCGGTCTGTGGAACGTTCGGACTCAGAGTCACGAGTGACCAAGGGTGCCTTCCTCGAGGTTTCCGCCGAGCACATGAGCGTGCACGTGGAAAACGGTTTGACCAGCGTTTTCGCCGGTGTTGAAAATCAGTCTGTACTGTCCGCCTGCGTAATCGTCGGCAAGCTTCTGCGCCACCGCGACAATGTCGGCCAAAAGTGCAGGGTTGCCAGCAGCAAGTTCTGTCACGTTGGCGAACTCTTCGGTCTTCGGCACAATGAGCAGGTGCACGGGCGCCTGCGGGGCGATGTCACGAAAAGCGATCACCGAATCTGACTCGAAGACAATATCGGCGGGAATTTCGCGAGCAATGATCTTCGTAAAGATCGAGGGAGAATCAGACATGTCTCTAGCCTAAACCTCTAGCTCCAACGGCCAAGCTTGACGTTCAAAGCCGCCAAAGCTGCCGGGCCCGCAGTTGAGGTGCGCAACACTTCACTACCGAGTCGAATCGTGGATGCACCGGCCGCCGCAAGGAGCGCCAGCTCGTGATCCGCGACACCACCCTCCGGCCCCACCACCAGAACGATGTCACGGTCGTCGACGTCGAGGTCTGCGAGCGTTTCTGTCGCAGTAGGTTCGAGCACGAGCATCCGCGTCGTTGACGCAAACGCCGCCAACTGCTTTGTCGTCACAAGATCGAGCACGTCAGGAAGCCACGTGCGCAACGACTGCTTGCTCGCCTCCCGCACAATTGCTGCCCAGCGGTCGCGCCCCTTGGCGACCTTGGGGCCTTGCCAGCGCGAAATACTGCGTGCGGCCGACCAGGGAATAACACCGTCGACACCCAGCTCAGTGGCCACTTGCACGGCGAGCTCATCACGGTCGGCCTTGGCAAGAGCCTGCGCGAGGAATACCGCAGGGGTACGCCGAGGCGACTGCTGCACTTCGGCAACCTCAATCGTGAGCTGCGTATGTTCTGCCGTGACAACCGGACCGGAGACCACGAGACCCGCACCGTTGCTGATGGCAATGACTTCGCCAACCTTCAACCGCGAGACGGTGACCGCATGGCGCGCCTCAGCATTGCCGAGCGAAACGGTATCGCCGACACTCGTGTCACCGAGCTCCTCATCGATATAGAGGTGAGCCACGGCGACCTACAGGAACCGGTCGCGGAGTTTTGCAAACAAGCCCTGCTGGAACTCAGCAAAGTGCGGTTGTTTGCTCTTGCGCACAGCAGCCAGCTGCTTGAACAAGGTCTGCTCCGCACCGCTGAGCTTGGTGGGCGTAACCACCTGGATGCCCAATCGCAAGTCACCACGACCGCCACCGCGAAGGGCGGTGATTCCACGATCCTTGACCGTGAGCACCTCGCCACTCTGCGTTCCCGGCTTGATGCCAACCTCAACTTCACCGTCAAGCCCGTCAAGCATGACCGTGGTGCCCATGATCGCGTCGATCATCTGCACTTCAACGGTCGCAAGCAGGTCATCGTCTGAACGGCTGAAAATGTCGTGGTGGCGAACCTTGATCTCCAAGAACAGGTCACCGTGCGGGCCACCAGCGGGGCCAACTTCACCTTGACCGGGCATCTGCAAGCGCAGACCGGTCTCGACGCCGGCGGGAATATCCACCGAGATCGTGCGCTGAGCTCGGACACGGCCCTGGCCTGCACACGTAGCGCAGGGATTCACGATGATGTTTCCATAGCCGCGGCACGTACCACAGGGGCTTGACGTCATGACATTGCCAAGAAGACTGCGCACCTGGCGCTGAATCTGGCCGCTGCCTTGACAGATGTCGCAGCGAATCGGCGAGGTTCCGGGAGCCGTGCAGCTGCCCTCGCAGGTCTCGCAGAGCTCAGCAGTGTTGACCTCGATATCGCGCGTGACGCCGAACATCGTGTCCTTGAGGCTGATCTCAATGCGCAGCAGAGCATCCTGGCCACGCTCACGACGCGAACGAGGACCGGCGGTCTGGCCGCCACCGCCGCCACCAAAGAACGTTTCGAAAATGTCGCCGAAACCGAAGTTGGCTCCGCCGAAACCTCCGCCGCTGCCGCCCATGTCGTACTGCTGGCGCTGCTGCGGATCACTCAATACGTCGTACGCATGCGTCACCGACTTAAAGCGCTCCGACGCATCCGCGCTCGGATTCACGTCAGGGTGCAGCTCGCGAGCAAGCTTGCGGTATGCCTTCTTGATTTCTTCTGGCGTCGCTTCGCGCGCAACGCCGAGGGCTTCGTAGTGATCTGCCAAAGTTCCGATTGCTCCTTACGAGCTCAGTTTTCTTCCAAAAGTCGTGACAGGTACCGCGCTACCGCGCGAACCGCTGCCATGTTGTTCGAATAATCCATCCGCGTTGGGCCAAGTACACCCAACCGCGAAACACCGCCGCCGAAGGAGGAATACCCTCCCGTGACGACCGATGTCTCTTCTAGTCCAAATTCTGCGTTCTCTCGCCCGATGCGAGTAGAAACTGATCCATTTGCTACTTCCATCTCCCCAAAGAGGCGCAACAACGTTACTTGCTCTTCTATTGCCTCGAGCACAGGAAAAATGCTGCCTGTAAAGTCTTGCTCGGTTCGCGCAAGGTTTGCTGTGCCCGCCAAAACGAGCTTGTCGGCCCGGTTAGCCAACACTTGCTCCACCAAACTCGACGTCACTTGGGCGACGAACGGGCGGCGTTCTACGGGGAAAACTTCGGCAAAGCTCGCCAGCCGCTCAGCGGCAGCCGGCAAGGACTGGCCGTTAAGCGCCGAGTTAAGTTTCGCCCTCAATTCGCCCAAGAACACATCGTCAAGGGCCTCAGCCAGATCGATCATTCGCTGTTCTACCCGACCGGAGTCAGTGATGAACACCGTCATGATCCGAGTCGCCGTAAGCGGAACAAGCTCCACGTGACGCACCCTGGCTGTTGCAAGCGATGGATACTGCACGAGAGCGACACTGTTGGTCAGCTGAGACAGCAACCGGACGGACCGCGCAAGCACGTCATCCAGATCGTCGGCTTGGCCAAGGAACGACTCAATTGCCTGGCGCTGCGCACTCGTAAGGGGTCGCAAGTCGGCCAATTGGTCGACAAACATTCGATAACCCTTGTCAGTGGGCACACGCCCCGACGAGGTGTGTGGCGCCGTAATGAGTTCTTCGTCCTCGAGCAAAACCATGTCGTTGCGAATCGTCGCTGCTGACACCCCAAAGGAATGCCGTTCTACGATCGATTTGGAACCGACAGGCTCGCGCGTAGCAACGTAGTCCTGCACGATGACTCGAAGCACGTCAAGTCCGCGGGCGGAAACCATGCCACCACCCACCTTTCCTGATTGGCACTCAATCCGTTCGACTGCCAATCTTACTCGACACTCCGCGACACACCCGTTGCACCGCGCGTGCCATACCGCTAGCGTGTCTTTGTACTTGAGCGCTACCTTTCTGTGGAAATGCTCAGGTGTGACACCGAGCACTTTGATGAAACCCGGGAAGTTCCCTCGTTCACCTGAAAGGCACGAACACATGACTGACGCAAATCCGCAGCCCGCAGCACCGCAGCCGGCCGCACAATTGACCGCAACCGAAGACAACCAGTGGGCATCGTTCGCTCACTTGGGCGGAATCATCGGCTTCCTTCCCTCACTGATCATCTGGTTGGTCTTCAAAGACCGCGGTGCTTTCACCAACGTTGAAGCCAAAGAAGCGCTGAACTTCCAGATCACCATCGCGATCGCCTACATCATCTCGAACATTTTGGTAGCCGTTTTCATCGGCGCTATCTTGCTCCCGATCGTCTTCGTCGTGTCGGTAATCTTCTCGATCATCGGCTTCACCAAAGCGAAGGACGGCGCAAACTACCGTTACCCCTTCGCACTTCGCCTCATCAAGTAGGGTCTTCTTCGCAGTAATGGCCCTCATCGGCTAGACCGATCGGGTTTCGCCCCGAGAGCTTCGGCTCTCGGGGCTTTCCTATTTCCCAATGCACGCTTTGAGCCAATGCAGGGTTTAATGGAGTCATGTCAGATTCCACACCACCACCCACCTCGCCGTACGCGCCGATCCAACCGATGAGTCCGAGCGACGAGAAGCTCTGGTCGACGCTGATTCACGTCGGCGGAATCTTCTTCAGCTTCATTCCCGCTCTTATCGGGTACCTCGTACTCAAGGACCGCGGACCGTTCGTGCGGGCCCACACCCGCACCGCACTGAACTTCCAGATCACGATGGCGATCGCTTACGCGATCGGTGTCGTCCTCACCACGATCTTCATCGGCCTCTTCTTGATCATCGGTGTCGGCATCGTAATCATCATTTTCAGCATCATCGCCGCCGTCGCTGCTAACAAGGGCGAGGCCTACAAGTACCCGCTGACCATCGAGTTCATCAAGTAACTCGACGGTGGCGCTCTAACACAGTGTCACTCACCGTGTCGCTCTAAACAGGGGCGTCTGCTAGCAATCGTCGTACCACGGCATCCGCAAGCAGGCGCCCCTTAAGCGTGAGGTTGATAGTGCCACCGATAGCGGCTCTGGCCTCCACCAACTCATCCGCGATAAGACCGGCAACCGCCGTGCGGCCTTCTGCATCGAGCGACGCCGTGGTCAGAGCGTTGCGAACGCGAGCACGCAAAAGCACATGCTCAAGATACTTACTGGAATCTGCGAGCGTCTCTCGACCCGCCCCCGGTGAGTGACCGGCTGCGATTCGATCGGCATAGGCTGCCGGATGCTTCACATTCCACCATCGCACCCCGCCCACGTGGCTGTGTGCACCCGGGCCAACACCCCACCAGTCGTTGCCCAACCAATAGCCGAGATTGTGGCGGCTCACGTGACTGATCGCCGGGTTCGCATCACGCTTGGCCCAGTTGCTGACCTCGTACCAGTCATAACCGGCCGCGGCCAGCTTCGCGTCTGCCAGCTCATACATGTCGGCCTGCAGGTCGTCATCAACGGGGGCGACATCACCACGCTTGATCTGGGCGGCTAGCTTCGTGCCCGTTTCGATAATGAGCGCATACGCCGAGATGTGGTCCGGGTTTTGGGCGATCGCGTGATCGAGCGAACGCTCCCAGTCAGCCAGCGACTCCCCCGGCGTGCCATAAATGAGGTCGACACTCACGTCGAGCTCAACGTCGCGCGCCCACTTCACGACGTGAGGAACTTTTTCAGGATCATGAGTGCGCTCGAGAGTAGCAAGCACATGCGGCACCGCGGACTGCATGCCGAAGGATACCCGCGTGAAGCCGGCCTCTTTCAAAGCGAGAAGGTAGTCGCGGTCGACAGAGTCAGGGTTAGCTTCGGTGGTGACTTCGACGTCATCCGTGAAGCCCCAGGTGTCCCGGGCCGCAGCGAGCATCCGCGTGAGATCAGTAACGGGCAAGAGCGTTGGCGTGCCACCCCCAAAGAAAACGGTTGATGCTTTTCGGGGCGCAACGCCCGCATCCGACAGCACCGTGGATGCCTGCCTGATCTCAGCAATCGCCTCGGTGGCATAGTCCGAGCGCTTCGCTCCCCGCAGCTCCTCGCCCGTATAGGTGTTGAAGTCGCAATACCCGCAACGAACCCGGCAGAACGGCACGTGAATGTACACACTCCAGTCGCGGTTCGCAGAGTCAACAGCGACACTCTCGGGCAGCGCCCCGTCTAGAGGGGCAGGATCAGCAATCGGCAACGCACCTGGCACGAACTAATCCCCTTAACACACGGTGAAGAAAGCGTGCCAACACTATGACATGCGGGCACACGTCAATTGTCGCACCTCGGACATGGGAGCATGGATGAGTGACTATGCACATCCTGTGGGACATCGACGGAACGCTCATCCACAATTCGACCGACGGCGCTGCCGTCTACCTCGATGCATTCACCAGAGTCACCGGTGCTGCGCCCGCGAAGCTCATCACAAACCCCCACGGCAAGACCGAAGGACAGATCCTCACCGATCTGCTCGTTCTCAACGGATATGCCGCCACTCTGCTCGATGATGTGCTCACCGAGCTCGATGTGCGCACGCAGGCGTTGCACGACAATGGCTACGTGCGTTCCGCTGTTGCCGGAGGGCCGCAGGCACTTCGGGCCGCCGCCGACCATCGCTGGGCAAACGCGCTCCTTACCGGCAATGGCCATCAGCATTCCCGCGTCAAGCTTCTTGCTGCAGGCTATGCCGCAGAAGACTTCAATTGGGAGACCTCGTTCTTCGGCGATCGCTCCCCCGACCGCCATCACCTCACCGCGCTCGTCGCCACCGTGCTCGGAGACCAACCCAGCGTGATCGTTGGTGACACCCCGAATGATGGCCTCGCCGCGGATTCTGCGAACATCCCCTTCATCGCGGTTGCTACCGGCGCCTACAGCGTCGCCGACCTCCGCGAAACCAGTGCACTCGTCGTTGTCGAAAACCTTGAGAACGGCCTCGACGATGTGCTCGAGGCAATCGACCGGCTAGCGACGCGCGGCTAATAGCACGCGCTGTGCGAGAGGGCATACTTGCCCGCTAGCGTTGCGAGCTACGCCGCAGGCTCTATCGGCGCAGCGCCATCCTGCTCACCCGGCAGCTTCGCGGGAATTGCTCCAGCGAGGGCGCGCAAGTAGCGGCTCACCACGAGGTACTGGAAGATTCGCAGAGCGGGTGAGAGCAACATCCATTTGAAGGATGCCGGCCGCGAGAACGAACGCACCGTCATCCACACCGAGTTGTCGTCGCGACGTTCGATCATGAACGACTCTTCACCACGCAGAGGATGCCCCTCAAGGGTTCCATAGGCAAAGCCAGCAACCGTGGGGTCATCAACGACATATACAACGCGGACTGGCTCGTGTGCTGTGTACCGCCCACGGCCTACCGAGAGAACAATGGTGTCGCCGGGACGAACGAAAGGGTGATCCGCGCTATCAGCGGAGAGATCGCGAAGCTCGCCATGCGGATCGCGGGGCAACAACGTGACACCAAACCCGCTGCGACGCTTTACGCCCCAGGTAAGGATCTGTTCGCGAGCAAAAGCCCAGCGCTGCTCACCATGCCCGATGCGAGCACTTCGCTGCACACGACGGAAACCAGCGGGAGGCAGCACCGTGAAAGTGCTGCCGCGCGTGGCACCTACCGCTCCGTACGTGACGGGCGCATTGGGGTAGGTGCGGGCATCCATAGGTCTACTTCTTCTCTTTCCCGGCTTCGACTTCACCGGAAAGCGCAGCAATAAAGGCAGACTGCGGAACTTCGACACGACCGACCATCTTCATGCGCTTCTTGCCCTCCTTCTGCTTCTCAAGGAGTTTACGCTTACGGCTAATGTCACCGCCGTAGCACTTGGCGAGAACGTCTTTGCGCATCGCGCGGATCGACTCACGGGCGATGATGCGTGCACCAATCGCGGCCTGAATCGGCACCTCGAACTGCTGACGCGGAATCAAATTCTTCAAACGCTCAGTCATCAGCACGCCGTAGGCATACGCCTTATCGCGGTGCACGATCGCGCTAAACGCGTCAACCGCTTCGCCCTGAAGAAGAATGTCTACCTTCACCAGGTCAGCTTCCTGGTCGCCACTGGGCTCGTAGTCGAGGCTTGCGTAGCCCTGAGTGCGGCTCTTGAGGTGGTCGAAGAAGTCGAACACGATCTCGCCAAGCGGCATCGTGTAGTGCAGCTCAACGCGATCGGTGCCGACGTATTCCATGCCCTGCATGGTGCCTCGACGCGATTGGCAGAGCTCCATAACAGTTCCGACGAAGTCTTTCGGCGTCAGAATGGATGCCTTCACCATCGGCTCAGAAACGCTCGCGATCTTGCCGCCAGGGAACTCGCTCGGGTTCGTGACAGTCGTGAACTTCTTGTCGTCGCCCATTACTTCGTAAATAACGGACGGAGCCGTAGCGATCATGTCGAGATTGAACTCACGCTCAAGACGCTCGCGCACAATCTCCAAGTGCAGCAGGCCGAGGAACCCACAACGGAAACCAAAGCCCAACGCCACAGACGTTTCGGGTTCGTAAACCAGCGCAGCATCCGAGAGTTTGAGCTTGTCGAGAGCCTCACGCAGCACCGGGTAATCGGAACCATCGATCGGGTACAGACCCGAGAAAACCATCGGCTTCGGCTCGGAGTAACCCTTGAGCGGCTGCGTCGACGGCTTGGCAAAGTTCGTGACCGTGTCGCCGACCTTGCTCAGGCGAACATCCTTCACACCGGTAATGAGATAACCAACCTCACCAACGCCGAGCCCCTTCGTCGGGGTCGGTTCGGGCGAGCTCACCCCGATCTCAAGCAACTCATGGGCCGACTTCGTCGACATCATCATGACTTTCTCGCGCGGTGACATCTTGCCGTCGATCATGCGGACATACGTGATGACGCCGCGGTACGCGTCGTACACCGAGTCGAAAATCATCGCGCGGGCAGGAGCCGATGGGTCACCGACCGGGGCCGGAATGAGGCGCGTTGCCTCGTCGAGAAGCTCGGGAACGCCCATGCCGGTCTTGCCCGAGACGCGAAGAACGGTCGAGGGGTCACAACCGATGAGGCCTGCGATTTCTTCGGCATACTTGTCGGGATCAGCCGCCGGAAGGTCGATCTTGTTGAGCACGGGGATGATCGTGAGGTCGTTCTCCATCGCCAAGTAGAGGTTGGCGAGAGTCTGAGCTTCGATACCCTGGGCCGCATCCACCAAAAGAATTGCGCCCTCACAGGCCGCCAACGAACGCGAGACCTCGTAGGTGAAGTCAACGTGGCCGGGAGTGTCAATCATGTTGAGCGCGTAGGACTGCTCCTTACCGTTTTCATCGGTAAGGGACCAGGGCATGCGCACAGCCTGGCTCTTGATAGTGATGCCGCGCTCACGCTCAATATCCATGCGGTCGAGGTACTGCGCCCGCATATCGCGGTCGCTAACAACCCCCGTGACCGACAGCATGCGGTCAGCGAGGGTGGACTTGCCGTGATCGATATGCGCAATGATGCAAAAGTTGCGGATAAACGCAGGATCGGTCGAAGCAGGCTCAAGTGTGTAAGAGGCGCGAGGAGACATCCGCCCAATTCTCCCATGAAGCCGACGATCCTGCGCGCACCCACCGCTGCGACAGGCCAAAGCCCGCGCCGTTACCGGTGCGGGCTGGACTGCGATTCGCCTAAAGTGCGGCGCCGAGAAGGATAAAGGGCAAGGAAATCAGGGCGCCGGCAATAACAATAAAGACCCAGCCGAACGTTGCTACACACGCCAGGACAATGCCCCAGATGGAGAAACCGCGCCCGGTTGGTTCATCTCGCAGGCCGAAAACGCCCAGAATCACGGCAGCCAAAGGCACCACGATGGTCTGCGCAAAAAAGACCGACGCAATACCGAGGCTGAGGGCGAGGATGCTCATCGTGCGAGCACTCGACTTCCCTACGGGAGTGGATGCTGCCGGCTGCGGTGACGTCGACGGAAGCTGTGATTCGGTTGCAGGGTCGGCCGACGCATCGCTCGCCCCATCAGGGCCAGCCGCCAGCTCGGCACGCTCATCAAAGGTGGGAGCCTCCGCTGCTGCGGATTCGGGAACTACGACAGTGGAAGAAGCGTGTGAAGAAGTCATACCTCCACGATAGAAAAACTGAACCGGACCGGGTAGCGGGGTAACCCCCGAAAGACAGGGAGGGACGACCGGATGCTCGGCAGCCGAGGCTCCGGACAGACTGGCAGTGCTGCGGTGCACTTCGGGGACTCAGGCGTGGCACAGAACGTGAGGCGCTCATGGTCAGTAGTCTGTAACAAGCCGACAAGCACACCGCGCAGGTTTGCTCTGCAATTGCCATAGCTCCACCGCGCTGGTAATGTTGCCTGTTGGCTTATGCATAAGGTTCTTCGTCGAACAGTATGCGCATCGCGGCCGGGAATCAGAACGTCGATTCTCTTCCACGGCCGCCCACCATCTCTGATCCACAAACAAGAAAGCACATACACGTGGCAAATATTAAGTCGCAGATCAAGCGCATTGGTACCAACAAGAAGGCACAAGACCGCAACCGCCAGGTCAAGAGCCAAGTCAAGACCGCTATTCGCGCAACGCGCGCAGCGATCAAGGCCGGCGACAAAGACGCCGCTCTCGCGAACCTGAAGCTCGCTTCCAAGTCACTCGACAAGGCAGCCGGCAAGGGCGTCGTACACAAGAACCAGGCAGCCAACCGCAAGTCGGCAATGGCCAAGCAGGTTGCAGCACTCTAAAGACCTCTGATCGGCAGTACGCCGAACACACGAAAGCCCCTCATCGTTCGCGGTGAGGGGCTTTCGTGGTTAAGCGCGACGGTGCAATGCTGCGATGACGCAGTGTCGCGGCTCCGTCGGTCTAGTGGATGCCGCGCGCGGCCACCACAGAGATCATGCGTTCCAGCGCAAAGACAGGGTCGCGCCCCAACCCTTTCACCTGAGCATCCGTATCGGCAATTGCCTCAATGGCGGAGCCCAGCCCCGCATCGCTCCAGCCCCGCAGATCTTTCATCGCCCGATCGGCTTGCCAGGGGGCCATCCCGAACATCTTGGCGGCCTGGCCGGAAGACATTGATCCTCCGGAAAGTTTGGCCATGGTGCGTAGTTTCGAGGCGAACGCGGCAACGATGGGTACCGGGTCGGCGCCTGAAGCTAGCGCGTGACGCAGAAGCACGAGAGCTTCTCCAGAACGCCCGGCGATCGCGGAATCGGCGACCTTGAACGCGCTCGTTTCAACTCGCCCCGAGTAATAGCGGGCGACTGTTGCTTCGTTGATTTCATCGGCGTCGTCGGCGAGTAGCTGCTGACAGGCTGCGGCGAGCTCCGCGAGGTCAGCTGAAAAGGCGGAGACGAGCGTTCGGAGCGCTCCCGGGGTAACCCGTCGACGCTGTGCTGCGAACTCGGCGGACGCGAAATCGTATTTCTCGGCATCCTTTTTGAGCTCGAGGCACGTGACTTCGATGCCACCGCCTTTGCCCGCCCGGATTGCGTCGAGCAGCTTCTTGCCGCGCACTCCCCCGGCATGACGAAGCACTAGATAGGTGTCGTCGGCCGGCGCTTCGAGGTAGGACAGCGTTTCGGTGATGAAAGCATCTGTGCACTTCTCGACGTTGGTCACCCGAATCATCCGGGGCTCACTGAACAGTGACGGGCTCGCGAGACTGATGAGCTCGCCGGGACCGTAATGGTCTGCCTCTAGGTCGTTGACCTCGAGGCTGGGGTCTTCGACTTTGAGGGTGTCGCGCAGCATGCGGATGGCACGGTCGGCCAAGAAAGCTTCGGTGCCGCTGACAAGCACAATGGGAGCTGGGCGCACCTTGTTCCACGCCAATTGCGGGATCGCGACTCTAGACTTTGCCGGCGATCGGGCGGGGGTTCTGGCGGCCACAAGACTCCTCAATTAGAACTGCAAACCCAGCCTAATGCCGGGCACCTACATCGGGGCTTTTCCGTGCCCTTCTGCACTCACAGTGCTGTCAATCGAACCCGGCTGAGCTATGGAATTAGTCGATTGACTACGAATGTCAGTGAGATCCGCCGCGAAACCGTCGGGCTTCGCGAGCGAAGAATGCGCGATGTACGCGCCGACGAGGATAGCGAGGGCCGAGCCGGTCAGCGCAATATAGACGAACAGAGGAATGCCGAAGTAGTGCGTCACAGCTTCCAGCCCCGGCAATGCTGGCGAGTACCCATTCGGCCACGCACTAATCAACAACCACGCAATGTTTGCCCAGGCGATCGCTGCGCTTCCAGCGACAACGGACACGAAGAGTCGATTCCTCTTCTGAAGCGACAATTTTCTCCCCAGAATGCCGACAAACCCCGCGAACACCATTGAGTAGGCCACGATGCCCGCGAATACGTAACGACCTTGGACGCCTCTTTCCGCTACGCCATACGTCTCGTAAACGGTGTAGGAGTTAGCGAAGAGAGTCGCGACAATAATTGCGGGAAACAAGAAGAGCAGTAGCGTGATTCCCCGGTTGCGCGAGTACAGCGCCACCACAACAAACGCGATCATGAAGGCCACGCCAGCGCACCCCAGAATCACAGCGGGAAGCTCATTTCCTCCGTCAACTGGACGAATACCGCGGGCCCAAAATAGCGAGTTGAATCGCAACCAAAAGTTACCAACGTAGCTAAACATGTTGATGTTCTCGAGGGGATCGTCGAGTGGAATTCGGAGGCTACCCGACACGCTGGGCTGCACGGATCCGAGCAGTATGAGATTTCGTATCCACCACCATCCACCCATGAGCGCCGCAATAGATGGCGCGATCAAAGCGACAACGGCGCCCTGTGTCTTCGTCGGTTTCTTCGAGAACGCGGCGAGAAACGAAAGCCAGACAAACAGCGGAATCGCGAAAAGCGCGAACCCTTTAGTGAGAAGAGCCACTCCCAACAAGACGCCCGCTCCGGCTAAGAGGCCATAGGGTTTCGCGCTCGTCTTCCACGCTCGAACGAGCAGGTATAGCGCACCGCTGATCGTCGGTACCAAGAGCGTGTCGTTCGAAACAAGCCCCCCAAAACCCGTGAAGAAGGGGATCGACAGCAATGCATAGCCCCCGACAGCGCCTAGCGAGCGGGAGCCAGTTATCAGTCGAACAGTTCCTGCAATCGCTGGCACCGACAAACTGACGAGGAAAGCAGAGAAGATTCTCATCAGCAGAATAGCTTGATCCCACCTCAAACTATCAAGGTCGGTCATCGCTACAACGCCCGCCGTAAGAAAGTAGTAGGCCGGAGGATGCTGGACCATGTTGTCGATCTCTGCCGACGACAGGACAAAATCAGGTTCCGCAAGAACGTTAGAACGGTCCTGCGCAAGAGGGACCTGATCGAAGTCAGGAGCACTTCCTAAGGCGCGACCAGACTCGAGCCACGCAAGATCAACTGCCGGCATCACCCGAGCCGTGTACGGAAGCGGCCAACCGCCACCGTCGACCACGCGAACTACGGAGTTGTAGTGGTTTTTCTCATCTGGCCCTCCAAAAAACGGGACAGTTATCGCGGAAAGAACCCCGGCAAGAAACACAAGAAGCGTTGCTGCCGCGATATGAACGAGATACACGCGCTCGCTGGCTTTTCGTTTTTCTCCCACGCACAGATTCCTAGCCTTGATGTGTGAGCGCCACCCACTGCCGCCCCAAAACATCCTCCAGCTTAGTAGTGCGGGTGCGCCGCCACGATTCCTGGAGCAGCCATGCGCCGACCATCGCTAGTGTGAAACGGCTGCTCCCCGTTCAGACCACAAAGAAACCACTCCAGCGCGCCTGGTAGGTGACACTAAAACCAGTCCGCTGAGATCGCTCCGCGCCACCGCGGTGCCTGCATCGTCGAGCATGGCGAGGGCATCAGCGGTTGGATGCCCGTAGCCGTTCTCCGCTCCGACTCCGATGAGTCCGAGGGTGGCCTTTAGCTCGGTGTAGAGGGCCGGGTATTGATCGCCAGAGCCATGATGGCTGACTTTGACGACATCCACTGGCCTGAATGTCTGAGCCGCGGTGAGTCGCGCTTGAGCACTCTCGCCAAGGTCGCCGAGGAACACGGCGCTGAGGCACTGCTCCACGCAATCGGGTCGCGGACGAAACTCGATGACTACGCTGGCGTCATTTCCGGGTTCTATGCCGGACAGTTGCGCAGTCGGCCACAAGATGCTCCACTGCAGTTCCCCGAGCTGACCACGGTCTCCCGCGTGAACCTCCGTTACCGCTGCCCCTGCGGCCGCGAGAGCCTCCAGCACAGCCTCGTCTTCTGGTGAACTGACCGGACCAACCACGGCAGCGCCTACCCGCCCTACGACTGTCTCAGTCCCGCCGACATGGTCGTGATCGAAATGGGTCAATACCAACAGGTCAATGTGGTCTATTGATAACCGTTCCAAGCAACTTTCGAGAAGTTCAGGCTCAGCGCCGGTGTCGATAAGTGCCGTTGTGCCGCCGCTACGAACGACGACCGCGTCTCCCTGCCCGACATCGCACTGCGCGAACTGCCAGTCCCTCGGCCAGGTCACGGCGGCGCTCACGGCTGAGCCCGCCACGACAGCAAGCGCACACGTGGTTGCGATCGCGAGCAACCTCAGCGCGTGGGCCCGCCAGACTCCACTGGCCACGAGGGCCGCGAGGAGAAGTGCCGTCAGGACGCTGAGCGTCACGACGCCCACCCAACCGTCCCACCAGGGAATGCGGGCCCACGGCGCTTCTGCAAAGAACTCCGCCACCGCCGCGACCCAGGCGGAGGGAAGCCACGCAATCCACATGAGCGCTAATCCGATCAGCGGAATCACGGAAAGCGCCACGCAGGCCGCGAGGCCAACCACCGTAGCGATGGGCGCTGCGGGTGCCGCCAACATGTTGGCGAGAACTCCATAGGTGGGCAACGAGGGCTGCAACAGGAGCAGCACGGGCTGGCAGGCCAGCTGGGCGGCCAACGGTACGGCGATCACCAGTGACAGCCACCGCGGCATCCAACGCCCCAGAAATTGCGCAAGCGGTTCGGCAAACAGCAGTAGCCCAGCGGTAGCGAACACGGAGAGCACGAAGGCGAAGTTGCGCGAAAGCCACGGGTCGAACACGAGGAGTGCGATTGTGGCGAGGGAAAGAACGGCCATCCCCCGGATCGGCCTGCCGCTGCCGAGCGCGATCAGCACGAATGTCGCCATCAGGGCGGCCCTCAGCACGCTCGGATCGGGCGTGACAACGATCACAAACGCGAGCAACACGAGTATCGAGAGAGCAATCCGCAGTGCGCGTTGCACTCCGGCACGTCCGCCGAGCGCCATGATCAATCCGACTACGATCGCGCAGTTTGCCCCCGAGACAGCCGTGAGGTGGCTCAGCGAGCTTGTCTTCATCGCGGCATCCAAATCATCGCTGACGGCGCTGGTGTCGCCGATCGCGAGGCCACCCAAGAGTTCGCCACCGCCACCCGGAAGCTGGGTCGTTGCAGCGGCAAACGTGCGGCGCAGCTGGTTTGCCCAATCGAACTGCCAGTTCGGAGCTGCGCGCCACTCTGGAGCATCCGAAGCGAAGAGGAGCACCGCGCGCCCGTCGCCGGGTTCGGTGTTGGCGAGAGTGCCAGTGACAGTGAAAGTGACACCGATCCCCCACGGCACGTTGTCGCCCTCGGAGGCCGGAAGCTCGAGGCCGTCGGACGAGTCAGCTACCTCCGTTTCGCTCGCGCCGAAACCACCCCGTTCGCTGAAAATGAGTGCGGGAGAATCGAGCTCTAGAATTTCTCCATCGACCTCTAACTCGGTGATGTTCGCTTGAAAGAACTCTGCATCGTCGAGCACCGCGGTGGTCGTCACCGCTGTCGCGATGACGGTCGAATGTCGTGCAGCGATCTCTGCGAGCACCGCTGGTTGTCGATTCTCAGCCTGAAACGCGACCGATGTTGAACACAGAGCCGCGAGGGCGCATCCCAGCACGAGGCTGGGCAACAGTCGTCGCTCGGTCACGAGCGCAGCCGCCGCACACACCCCAGCTCCGAGCCATAGGGCAATTGATACGTGAACAGACCACGCTGGGACCGCGATCAAGAAGACCGCCACGATCCACGCGGCGGCAACCGGCAGGCTCAACCGCAGATCGAGGTTCATACCGTGACCAGGTCGCGCAACCCGTCGAAGGTAGCGTCTCCGATTCCGGCGACGTTGCGCAGATCATCGATGCTCGTGAAGCGCCCGTTTGCCTCACGCCACGCCAGAATGCGAGCGGCCATCGCGGGCCCGATACGAGGCAGAGTATCGAGGGCTGCGGCATCCGCGGTATTCAGGTTGACTCGTCCATCGGATGCCGTGGCCGCGGCAGCCTCGTCGCCAGCTGCGGGCACGGCGAACTGCTCTCCATCAGTCAACACACGCGCCAGATTGAGTTGATCCTGTTTCGCGTCTTCGGTGAAACCCCCAGCGGCAGCGATCGCGTCGATCACGCGTGATCCCTCAGCCAGCTCGAAGAGCCCCGGGCGCACCACCGCCCCAGTAACGTGCACAAATAGCGCGGGCGATTCCACCACGAACACGTCGTCACCCGAGCCCAGTTCGCCGCGCGCAATCTCTACGGCAGTGGGGCTGCCTGTGAGTGCAGTCGCGAGCACGGCGCAGCCGAGCGCAACGAGCACCACCACGATGACAGCGCCAACGCGCACCCGTAGCCGCGCTTTACGGGCCTGCTCAAACTCTTCCACCCCCACAAACTAAACGCGCCCCGATCGCTCGGAGCGCGCTGAGTTGAACGTGTGGACTTGCTTAGCCGTCGGCGGGCTGTTGACGAGTCGCGATACTCCCGACCTTCCGCGCCCACACAATGATCTCGACGATTTTGCGGACACTCTGACAGAGCGTTGTGAAGGTCAAAAACCTCTCTCAGCCGTTGAGGACCGCTTCATACTCACGCGCTGCGAGCATCATGTCGTCTTGGGTCACGTATGACCAGTCGGTTAGCAGCCGCGGTCGGGCCGTTTCGGCGCCCCGCTGACACACGACATCATCATGCCAGTCGTCGTTCATCGTGGGAGACCAACTACACCGCCACGGTGTGGCGACGCTGTCGTCGCTGGGTGCTTCCGACTCCGGCTCAATCGCTTCCTTCTCCGGACGCTCGAGATCCTGGATCTCGTCGCTGTTCAGAATCCCGGAGAGCCCGAATGGGGTCAGCCAACTGAACATCCAAAGCATTCCAACCAAGAAACCGATGATCATTACGAATCCGAACACACGGCCGAAAAAGTTGAAAACTTTCGACATGATTCTCCCGCTCGAAGCCTGGCTTAGCCTTCGGCTGGTTGTTGACGAGTGGCGATGTTCACGATCTTGGGAGCGCGCACGATGACCTTGACGATCTCACGGTCGCCGACGGTGCGCTTGACGGCTTCGGATGCCATGGCAAGAGCTTCGAGGTCGGCACCCGCAATCTTGGGCGAAACTTCGAGGCGGTCACGAACCTTGCCATCAACCTGCACAACAGCAGTCACTGATTCCTCAACGAGGAGCGACGGGTCGGCCTTGCGCCAGCCCGCGAGAGCAACGGTGGGCTCGTAGCCGAGCTTCTCCCACATCTCCTCTGCGGTGTGAGGCGCGAAGAGGCTCAGCGCGATGGTGATAACTTCGGCTGCTTCACGCACGGCAGCGTCGCCGCCGCCGGCACCGGTGTCGATCGTCTTGCGCGTCACGTTGACGAGGTCCATGATGCGAGCGACGAGCACGTTGAACTTGAGTGACTCGGCGAGACCGGGGCCATCGGCGAGGAAGCGGTGGGTGGCGCGACGCAGGGCCGGGTCGCCCGTCTTCCACTCGATCTCGGGGGCACTCGTGACATCCCGCACCACACGGAACGCGCGAGCCAGGAACTTGTGCGACGCCGCGGGCGACACATCTTCCCAGTTGATGTTTTCCTCGGGCGGGCCAGCGAAGGCCAGCGTCAAACGAAGCGCATCGGCACCGTGCTCGGCAATTTCGCCCGAGAACGTGACAGCCTTGCGGCTGCGCTTCGACATCTTCTTGCCCTCAGACAGCACCATGCCCTGGTTCAGCAGCGCGCTGAAGGGCTCAGTGAAGCTGACGTAGCCGAGGTCGAAGAGCACCTTGGTGATGAAGCGCGAATACAGCAAGTGCAGAATCGCGTGCTCAACGCCACCGACATACTGGTCGACCGGAGCCCACTTCTCTGCCTCTGCCGGATCGAATGCCTGCTCAGAGTCGTTCGGCGACAAGAACCGCAAGAAGTACCACGAGCTGTCGACAAACGTGTCCATCGTGTCAGCGTCGCGAAGAGCTGGGCTGCCATCGCGCGGGTCTTCAACGTTGATCCAGTCTTCGGCGGCGGCGAGAGGCGACTTGCCCTTCGGCTTCAGGTCGAGACCCTCCGTCGACGGCAGTTCAACAGGCAGCTGATCGAAGGGAACCGGAATCAGCTCGCCATCCGAACCGTGGATGATCGGGATGGGGGTTCCCCAGAAACGCTGGCGGCTGATCAGCCAGTCACGCAAACGGTACGTCTTCGCAGCACGACCGGTGCCAGCAGCCTCAAGCTGCTCCACGACCTTCTTGATCGCATTGTTCTTGCTCAGACCATCGAGAGGGCCCGAGTTGATCATGCGGCCATCACCCTGCAGCGACTTGCCTGTCTCGCGCGGGTTCAACGGCGGCAGGTCATCCGGGAGGATAGCCATGCCGTTTTCGTCGAGCTCGAGAACAGGAATCAGGCCAGTGATCGGCGCATTCGTGTCGAGAACGACACGCACCGGCAGGTCGAACTTGATCGCAAACTCAAGGTCGCGCTGGTCGTGGGCAGGCACTGCCATAACCGCGCCGTGACCGTAATCAGCCAGCACGTAGTCGGCAGCCCAAATCGGGATGCGTTCGCCCGTGACCGGGTTGATGGCAAAGCGCTCGAGAGGGATACCGGTCTTCTCGCGGCCGGCATCCTTGCGCTCAATCTCCGTCTGCTTCTGCGTCTGCTCGAGGTAGCTAGCGAATGACGCCTTCACGTCATCGCTCGCAGTCTCCACGAGTTCAGCAGCCAAGTCACCGTCGGGGGCGACGACCAAGAAGGTCACACCGTAGAGAGTGTCGGGGCGCGTGGTGAAGACCGTGACCTTCTCGTCACGACCCTCGATCTCGAAGTCGACATCCGCACCGACCGAGCGGCCGATCCAGTTGCGCTGCATCGTGAGAACCTTCGACGGCCATGCGCCCTCAAGCTGGTTGAGGTCGTCGAGCAGACGGTCGGCGTAGTCGGTGATCTTCAAGTACCACTGCGTGAGCTTCTTCTTGACAACGACGGCGCCGGAACGCTCGGACGTGCCATCAGCCAGAACCTGCTCGTTCGCGAGAACAGTCTGATCTACCGGGTCCCAGTTGACCCAGGAATCCTTGCGGTACGCGAGGCCCTTTTCGTACATCTTGAGGAACAGCCACTGGTTCCACTTGTAGTACTCGGGGTCGCTCGTGTGCAGAACGCGATCCCAGTCAAAGGAAACGCCATAGAGCTTCATGCTCTTCTTCTGCTGGTCGATGTTGTCGTACGTCCAGCCACGAGGGTCGATGCCGCGCTCGATGGCGGCATTCTCGGCGGGGAGACCGAAGGAGTCCCAGCCGATGGGGTGCAGAACGTTGAAACCGCGCTGACGCCAGTAGCGTGCCGCGATGTCACCAAAGGCATACGCCTCGGCGTGGCCCATGTGCAGGTCGCCCGAGGGGTACGGGAACATGTCAAGAATATACTTGCGCGGACGCTTGTCGTCCGGGTCGCTCGTCGCGAACGGCTTGAGCTCTTCCCACTTGGCTTGCCACTTGGCGTGGATGGCGGCTACATCGTAGTCCGAGGCACCATCGCGGTCGTCGTGTGCACCAGCAAAGTTGGGCTGCTCAGTCACGTAAACACTCTCAATTCGTTACAGGGAAGATCTAAGATTACCCAACTCACGGCCGCGCTCGAGGGGGCCAAAAAGTGTCGGGCAATTCCATTGTCTATGAGTTGACGTCTCTCACAGTACACAGCCGCACGGTAGACCGGTCGTTCACTACAGCCGAGAGCGGATGCACGGGGCCTTAGCCGGCCGGAACACCGAGCACTCGCAGCAGTGCTGCCGCTTTCAACTTGACCTCGGCGAGCTCTTCGTCAGGCACCGAGAGAGCCGTAATACCTCCGCCGGCGCCGATCGTTGAGCCCCCAGCATCCATGACGATGGAGCGGATGACCATAGCTAGGTCTACGGCACCGTCGAGCCCCACATACCCGAAGACCCCGGCGTAGATGCCGCGCGGAGCACGCTCGAGAGTGTCGAGAATGAGGGTCGCCGAATGTTTGGGGGCGCCCGTCATTGATCCCGCCGGGAAGGATGCCTCGATCGCGTCGACGGCACCGACATCAGAGCGCAATTGACCCCGGATGGTGCTGACGAGCTGGTGCACAGTGGCGTAGCTTTCCACGGCGAACAGCGTCGGCACCGTAACGGACCCGACCTCGCAGACACGACCGAGATCGTTGCGCATGAGGTCCACGATCATGAGGTTCTCGGCGCGTTCTTTATCGCTCGCGAGAAGCTCGGCGGCAAGCCGCTGGTCTTCCGCAGGATCGGTGCGGCGGCGACGGGTGCCCTTGATGGGCTTCGTCTCAATCAGCCCCGTGGGATCGATTGCCAAGAACTGTTCGGGCGTTGAGCTGAGCAGGGCGGTCTCCCCCACCTGCAGGAAGCCGCCGTGATGGCTCGGGTTTACCTGCCTCAAAGCGAGGTACGTCGCTACCGGATCAGCCACGTGGTCGACGTGCACGCTCGTCGTGAGACACAACTGATAGGCATCGCCCTCAACGATCGACCGCTGGCAGGCCGCGATCATTTCGAGATACTCGGAGTCGGAGTCGCGCCAGACGGCGATGGGCACGGGCGCTGAAGTCGGCGCCGGGGCTGGGTCCGAGCCAAAGGTTACTAGCGGCGCCGCGGCTGGAGCTGTGGGGCGCGTCGACGCGGCCTCTACGAGCGCCGCGATACGCTCGCGCCACTGCGCGAGCTCTCCCCTCCAACTCTCGCCGAGAGCGAGCAGGCTCAGCGACTGAGACCCGTGATCGAAAACGATGACGCGGTCTACCCACAACCAGGCGGCATCCGGGGTCGCTGCGGGTGTCGTGATGGGCACACCGAGGGATTCGCCGCGCAGTTCGTAGCCCAGCCACCCGATCCAGCCCAAACGGAAGCCAGCGGGGGCGGCGGAGTGATCGACCTCCGGCATGGTGAACTCGCGCCGCATCCACTCGAAAACAGGTTCGTTGAGATCAGTGCTCAGCACGGCTCTGCTCGACACAGCGAGATAGCTGCGCCCAGAGTGAGCCGCAGCACCGCTGTCGAGCCAGACTGCGCCAGCAGCATCCGAAGCGCACTGCGCCATAAGTTCGCTAAACACCGCCGCGGGATCGACCCAGCGCGGCAGGTCAGCAGTCAAGACGCGAGAGCGCATAACCTAAGCCTATGAGTGCGGACGCAATATATCGGTGGCAGAACGACAAACTCCTCGAGATCTCACCTCAGGAGGTGCCGGCAACCCCGATGATCGTTGCCGATTCGTGGCTCGTCACGTCAGGTTCGGTGCTCGCCCTCAATCTTCACCGCCAACGATTTCTGGATGCCGTACCCGCCAGCCAGCAAGAAACTGCCGACAATTTTTTCACGGCTGCGATCGCCGCTCTCCCCCGCGCTGGCACGTGGTTTCCGCGTGTAGAGCTCCGCGGAGCCGAGTTCTTTCTGCGCTTGCGCGCGAATCCCGAACTTCGCCGTTCCGCCACGGCTGCGAGCTTTCAGGGTGATGACCCGCGCACTGAGCCCACGGTGAAGGGCCCCGATATCGACGCGATGGGAGCGTTGCAGGCGGGAGCCCGCGCCCACGGAGCAGACGAAGCGATACTCCTCACCGAAGAGGGCTACGTCATCGAGGGTGCCTATAGCGCAGTGTTGTGGTGGCGCGGCGAGATCCTGTGCGGCCCACCGACAGAGTTCGAGCGAATCGATAGCGTTACGGCGCGCAGCGTCCTCACCTTGGCGCGGGCGCTCGGGCTCGATACTCACGAAGAAGCAGTGACCCCGGCAGAACTGGAGGGCACCGAAGTGTGGGTGGTGAATGCCCTGCACGGCATCCGTATTGTCTCGAAATGGATCGATGGCCCGGAGCTGGCTGAAAAGCCTGGTCGCCTCGAACAGTGGCGCACGCGGCTTGGCGCTCTGGCTCGGCCTATTTAGCCAGTTCGCTTTCGGCTTCGCTCGCTAGGCTCGATCTGTGCATCTCGTTGACCTCGCCCTAAACACTGAGCCGATCGCTGCCGCTGGTGGCTTCAGCCAGTGGGTCAATGATGCGCTGAGCTACATTCTCGACACGGTGCAGTCGGTCGACCCGGTCCTGCGCACGGTTCTGGCTGGCGTTGCCATCATGTTGGAAACTTCGATCTTGGTTGGCCTTCTGGTGCCCGGCGACACCGTCGTGTTAGTGGCGAGCAGCGCGGTAGGCAGTGTGTTCGAGGCGAGCATCCTGATCGCCGTCGTGATTGTGGGAGCCCTCATTGGCGAGAGCGTTGGTTTTGCTCTCGGACGCTATTTCGGCCCCAAGATTCGGCACTCGCGGCTGGGTAAACGCATTGGCGAACAACACTGGGTGCAGGCCGAACGTTATCTCGGACGCCGCGGTGGCATTGCCGTCTTTATCTCGCGATTTCTTCCCGTGCTGCACTCGCTGATTCCCGTAACAGTGGGCATGAGCACGATGCGTTACCGCACCTTTATGGCGTGGACCGTGCCTGCGACGAGCATCTGGTCGATCGCCTACGTTTCGGTCGGCGCGCTCACGGCAGGCAGTTTTCGTGAGCTTCTCGATCAACTCCACTACGCGGGCTACGTCTTCGTCGCGATCGTCGCGGTTCTCGCCATCGGCACCGTGATCGCCAAAAAACTGCTGCATCGCTCGCAACAACGTCACATGGAACATCAGGACAGCGAATAGGCGTTAACGACCGAGGGGCGGATGCACGTGCATCCGCCCCTCGGTGCTGGACTAGCCAGCAGTGTGTTGTTTTTTAGCCTGCGTTAGCTCAGACCGTTTTCGCTCAACCATGCGCTAGCGATGTCGTCGGACGACATCTTGTCAACGGTGCTCTGCACGTTGAGAGCAACAAGGCCCTCAGGCGTGAGCTTGGCGCTCACAGCGTTGAGCACGTCAGCAACAGAGTCAGCGATATCTGCATTGACGATCGGAACTACGTTCGAAGCCAAGAACAGGCCCTCGGGGTCGGCCAAGGTGACAAGGCCTTCCGTCTGGATGCGCGGGTCAGCGCTGTATACGTTGGCCATATTGATCGTTCCCGCTACGAGGGCGTCAACCGTGGTGTCACCGGTGGCCGTAAAGCCGACGGTGGCGCCGTACACGTCCTGGAGTCCTGCGGGACCGTAAGGACGCTCTTCGAGTTCAGCGTTTCCACCGAGCTGAAGGTCACTGACACCCGCGAGATCGGCAAGAGTCGTCAACGAGTTGTCGGCGGCGAAGTCAGCAGTCACGTTGTAGGAGTCCTGATCGGTGGCAGATGCCTGATCGAGAACGGTGAGACCCTCAGGAAGTGCGCCAGCGAGTTCTGCATAGACCTCGTCTGAAGCGGTAGCCGTGGTGTCGGCGCTGTAGAACTGGAGAAGGTTTCCCGTGTACTCGGGCATGATGTCTACTTCGCCGCTTTCAAGAGCAGGAAGGTAGGCGTCGCGCTGACCGATCTGGAACTGACGCTCCACATCAAAGCCGGCGTTTTCGAGTGCCTGCGAGTAGATTTCCGCAATGATTTCGTTGGAGTAATAAGCCTGCGATCCTACGACGATGGTGTCGCTAGAGGCGTTGTCATCACTCGATCCAGTGTCCAGGGGATCACTAGTTGCACACCCTGACAGGGCAATTGCAACCCCGACCGCGGCGGCGCCAAGCGCGAGCCGGCCTTTGTTCTTAGCTGTGAACATTTCTATCCTCTTCTTTCTTGGGCAACTTTTGCTGCCACCGGACGTCGTCGAGGTGACGACGTTCGGACATCTTTAGCACGCCCAGCCGAAACTCCGCGGGGAATCGCGAATTGCTGGAGGAGCGCGAAAACACCATCGAGCACGAGCGCTAACGCCGCAATGAGTAGTGCGCTGCCCAGCATCTCGTCATAGCGCTGAAGCGGTAGCCCGCGGAAAATGTATATCCCTAGACCGCCGAGACCCACGTAGGCCGCGAGAGTTGCCGTCGCGACCACCTGCAGGGTTGCGGCGCGGAGCCCACCGATCAGCAGTGGGAGCCCGAGCGGAACCTCCACCTTCCACAGGATCTGCCATTCCGTCATGCCGACTGCACGAGCAGAATCGATCACTCGACGGTCTACCGCCTCAATTCCCGCATAGGCACCGGCCAAAATCGAGGGAATAGCGAGCAGTACAAACGCGGTGATCGCGGCGAGCTGGAGTTGGACCGAGGTCACACCGATCAACAACACGAGAAGCAGGATGAGCCCGAACGACGGTAGCGCTCGTGCCGCTCCTGACAGCCCGACAGCAAAGTCGCGACCCTTGCCCGTGTGCCCGATGTAGAAGCCGAGCGGCACTGCAATGAGCGCCGCGATAATCACGGAAATGGAGGTGTAAAAAAGGTGTTCTTCGAGACGCAACGGGATGGCGTTGCTGCCCTCAAGGCGCTCAGGAGAGAACAGCCACTGCAGCGCTTCGGCGAGAAGGTTCACGCGGGTGCTCCTTCCAGTGCGGGAGCAGGCGACTTCTTCTTCGAAACAGAAGCCCACGGCATGAGCAGCCGCCCAAGAAGCACAAGCCCACGGTCAATGAGCAATGCGACGATCACGGTCATGACCACGCCAGCGAAGATCTCTTCCAGAATGCGACGCTGAAAGCCGTTAGTGAAGAGGTAGCCGAGGCTCTCGACACCGATCAGGATTCCGACGGTAACCAGACTCACCGTCGACACCGCGGCGACACGGAGGCCGGCGAGTACGACGGGGCCCGCGAGCGGAAAGTCCACTGTCCAGAAACGACGCCAGCCGCCGAACCCGACGGCGGTCGCTGATTGACGGATTGCAGGGTCAACCGAGGCCAGAGCATCCGCCACCGAGCGAGCCATGATCGCTACGGCATACAGCGTGAGCGCGATCGTGATGTTGAGCTCGCTCAAGAAGCTGATGCCCAAGAAGGGTGGAAGGATCACGAAAAGCGCGAGCGAGGGAATCGTATAGAGCAGACCAGCGAGGGTCAGCAGGATGCCCCGAGTGAGCTTGAAGCGATACGCCAGCCACCCGAGGGGGATCGAAATGAGGAAGCCAAGAACGATCGGCAAAATACTCAACCGAACGTGTTCGAGCGTGAGGCCCCAGATCAGATCAAGATTATTGATGATCCAGGTCACGCGAGCTCTGACCCTCCTACAAGAACGCCGGCGCCGCGGCCTTCACTGTCGACAAGAATCGTGCCGTTCGCGGTTTTCTTGAGCGTGAGCGCACGCTTGCCGCGGTCGGTGCCAATGAAATTGGCCACAAAATCGCTGGCAGGAGCTGCCATGATTTCGGTGGGGCTGCCAACTTGAGCGATCTTGGCGCCCTTTTCGAGAATGACAACCTGATCGCCGAGCAAGAATGCTTCGTCGATGTCGTGCGTCACAAACACGATCGTTTTATCGAGCTCATGCTGCAGCCGAATAGTTTCTTGCTGCAACTCCGCTCGCACGATCGGGTCAACCGCGCCGAAGGGCTCATCCATCAGCAGGATGTTGGGGTCGGCGGCAAGACCGCGCGCCACACCGACGCGCTGCTGTTGCCCACCTGAAAGCTGACTCGGGTAGCGGTCTGCCAAACCGCGGCCGAGGCCAACCGTATCGAGCAGTTCGAGCGCTTGCTCGCGCGCCTTCTTTTTCGGCACGCCATTAAGCATGGGCACCGTAGTGACGTTATCGATCACTTTGAAGTGCGGAAGAAGCCCGGAGTTCTGCATAACGTAGCCAATGCTGCGCCGCAGAGCTACGGGTTCTTTGCTCATGATGCTGACGCCATCGATCTCGATGTCGCCGTCCGTGGGATCGACCATGCGGTTGATCATTCTCAGCAGCGTTGTCTTGCCGCTGCCGGACGAGCCGACGAAGACCGTAATCTTGCGTGACGGAATCACGAGATTAAAGTCTTCTACGGCCACTGTCCCATCGGGGAAACGCTTGGTTACTGCTCGAAATTCAATCATAATTTCGGCTCATTCCTCGCGCCTCTACGCGGATCGACACTTGCCAGCACTATTAGCTAAACAGTATTCGACGCCGCTGTCATTCCCGATTGGGCATAACTAAGGCAAATTCGCAGAAAGCGAACTGAACTACCAGCCGATGTTCTCCACAATGAAGCCTCGAACATACGAGGTGCTCACCGTAATGAATTCGTCATCGCCCTGGGGGTTCATCAAGAATGCGCGCGCCACAAGGGCATCACTCATCTCGAGAGCCGCTTCAAGCGTGAACCGCGTTGCCGCAGAGTTCTCTACGCCAAAACGAGCCGACAGTGCTTCAACGATGCGCTCAGCAACCAACGACTTGTGCGTGCGGCCGTTCGGCAGCGGGCGCAAGTCAAGTTGATCTCCTACGCGCAATCCGCGGAAGCCCGGTTCGGTGCGGTACGTGTAAATAACGGACTCGAACGCGGTGCTCAGCGCTGTACGCCAGTCAGTGTGGGCTGGGTCGTTAATCGCATCTGTGATGCGAGTCATGACGCGCTCAAAGTTGCGCGAACCCAAAGCCTGAAGCAGAACGATGCGGTCGGGGAAGTAACGGTAAACGGTACCGATCGACGCTCCCGCGCGTTCGGCAACCATAGCGGTGGTGAGTCGCTCAATGCCGACCTCGTCGACGATGGATGCAGCTGCATCAAGTAGTGCGGTTAGACGAGCTGTGCTTCGTGCTTGCACGGGCTCGTTGCGTAGCGAGACTGCTGGTTCAGTCACGATTTCAACGGTGCTTGTTTGTGCGGACACAATGGCCCCCTTCTCGGTGTCTGATCAATCCTAACCTTTAGAACGATTGTTCTACGTGGGGTAGAAGCTCACTTTTTCTGACAAAGAGCCGTAAAATCCATATATGTGCGGTCGATTTGCTATGGACGACACGGTGAATCAGATGATCACCGAATTTGTTTCGGCGACCGGTAGACCACCTGAGGAGTGGCAAGCTGACTGGCTAGCGACCCCCATCGTGCGGCCGACCGATCAAGTGCCGATCCTGCTCAAGACGGTGAGCGACCGCGACGATTCGGAGTCAGAGGTGATCCCCCGAGCCGCACTCGCCCAGTGGTGGCTTACTCCCCCGTTCTCTCCCGTACTGCGCGGAAAGTATCCAACCTTCAACGCTCGCAGCGAGACGGTGACCGAGAAACCTACTTTTCGGTCCGCCGTAATCAACCAACGTGCCGTGTTGCCCGCGATCGGATACTTCGAAACGCAAAAGAGCGGGCCGAAGCCTGTTCCCTATTACATAGCGCCGCCCCAAGGACTCCTCTTCTTCGCCGGCCTCTACTCATGGTGGAAAGATCCCGCAGCCGACCCGAGTGATCCCGCGCGCTGGCATCTGACGACCACAATGTTGACGCAGGCGGCAACCGGAGCACTTGCCGACATCCACGATCGGATGCCGGTCATTGTCGCTAAGGACGCCATCGACGAATGGATCGACCCTCACACCCGTGGTGACCGGTTATTGGTCGACGCGATGGTTACCGCATCCGCAACGTTGAGTGAACAATTGCGCGCTGAGCCGCAGCGTTAGGCCACCAGAGCGAACGCATGTGCACCCCGGATGACCACCAGTCGCCCTAGGCTGGAGTAATGGCTCGAACCAGCACATCCAGCACTCCGTCGAAAACGGCGGGCGAGTTCCTTCATCGAGCCGCCCGCATCGAGGATTCGTTTCACCGGTGGCGCGAACGTCGTGGTCGCAAGCGCGGCCTCACCACCACGATCATCCCGTACAGCAGTTATGGTGCTCCCGGCTGGGCCCGAGTGCTGTGCCGTGTAGTGCTGACTCGAGGAACCGAGACATCAAAGAAGCGCGCCGAGAAAGTACGTGGCTGGCGCAGTTTCTTCAGCATCCCCGTTGATGACGAAGTCGTCACCGTGACCATCGGCGGAACGAAAGTGGAAGTCACCCCGAGCCGCGGTGGCGTTATTGATACTCAAATTAGTGCCACCCTCAGCCCCGGCTGGCAGACCGCCACCCTTGATTCCGCTGGTGCGGAGCCCGCGACCGCCCACATCTTCGTAGTGGACCCCCAGTCGACTTTCGGCGTGATCTCTGACGTCGATGACACCGTCATGGTTACCGCGCTTCCTCGCCCGCTTCTCGCCGCCTGGAACACCTTCGTGCTCGACGAACACGCCCGACGCCCGGTAGCGGGCATGGCCGTGCTGTACGACAGGATCGCTCGCGCGAACCCCATCGCTCCCGTGATTTATCTCTCGACCGGCGCGTGGAATGTGGCCCCAACTCTCACTCGCTTTCTTCGGCGCAATCTCTACCCGCGCGGAGCAATGCTGCTCACCGACTGGGGGCCAACCCACGATCGTTGGTTCCGCAGCGGCGCTGAGCACAAACGTGCCGAGCTGCGACGTCTAGCCGCAGAGTTTCCGAACGTGAAGTGGCTCCTTGTAGGCGACGATGGCCAACATGACGAAGAGATCTATGGCGAATTCGCTCGTAGTCATCCCGACAACGTCTCCGCCGTCGCCATCCGCCAGCTCTCGACCGGTGAAGCAGTTCTCGCCGGTGGACGTAGCCGGTCGGCAGAGGACGAAGACACGTCCTCGATCCCGTGGCGTTTTGCGCCAGACGGTGCACGCCTTGCTATTGAGCTGCGTGAACTCGGTCTCATCAACGACTAACGTCACATTTTTTGTTAAATTTGGCGCACGATGCACCGATGTACAGGGTCACGGCCTTTTACGCTGCAATGATTGAACAATGGCGTTACCTATCGAAGACTATGCCCTCATCGGCGACTGTCAGACTGCTGCCCTCATCGGAAAAGACGGCAGTATTGACTGGCTGTGCTTTCCGAGATTCGACTCCGCATCGATGTTTGGAGCGTTGCTTGGCAACGAGGACCATGGCCGCTGGTTAGTGGCTCCGCGGGCGAGCGTGGATGCTCCCGCTACCGTCACGACCACGCGCAAGTACCAAGACAACACCTTCATCCTCGTCACCAACTGGGTGACGGAAGACGGCGAAGTTGAAGTCACTGACTTCATGCCGCACGGCAACCGGCGGGCCGATGTCATCCGCCGCGTGCGCGGAATCCGCGGCAGCGTGGAGATGTACGCCGAACTGTTGATTCGCTTTGGCTACGCCACCGCTTTGCCGTGGCTGCACCAAGCGCCCGAATCGGGCGGTCACGCCATCATCGGCGTTGCTGGTCCCGATGCCATCGTTGCTCGCGGCGTTGAGATGCACGCGTCAGACCACACGCACCGTGGTGAATTCACCGTGAGCGCTGGCGAGGTTCGCGACTTGACCATGACGTGGTACCCCGCGCACCGCAATCCACCCGCCGAGGTCAACGTGGATTCTGTGCTCGAGACCACAAGTCAGTGGTGGCTTAACTGGTCGGCTCATTGCGAGCCGACGGAACAGTATCGCGAGATCGTCAAACGATCGCTACTGGTTCTCCGCGTGCTCACCCACGAAGACACCGGCGGAATCGTGGCTGCGGCGACGACCAGTCTCCCGGAGTGGTTCGGCGGCACCCGCAACTGGGACTACCGCTACGTCTGGCTCCGCGACGCGGCACTGACTCTTCACGTTCTGCTCGACCACGGTTATGTTTCCGAGGCCGAAGACTGGCGCCGGTGGTTGCTCCGCGCCATTGCTGGTGACCCCGCCGATGTTCAAATTATGTACGGACTGTCGGGAGAACGTTGGCTCGAAGAGCGCGAACTCACCTCTCTGCCCGGCTACGAGGGCGCGTCGCCCGTTCGTGTGGGCAACGGCGCGTTCGACCAGTTCCAAGGCGATGTTTTTGGCGAAGTTATGGTGGCCCTTCAGGCTGCTCGACGCTCCGGCGTGCACGAGAACGACTTTTCGTGGCCCCTGCAGCGTGCCCTCATGTCTCACGTTCAAGACAATTGGAAACGCCCCGATAACGGCATCTGGGAGATCCGCGGGCCAGAACGTCACTTCACTCACTCTCGCGTCATGCTGTGGGCCGCGATGGACTGCGCAATCACTGCCGTCGAAGAGTTCGGTCTCGATGGCCCCATTGAGACGTGGAAAGAGATCCGCGAAGAGATTCACCAAGAAATCGAGCGCGAAGGCTGGGATGCCGAACGCGGCACCTACACGCAGTATTACGGTGGCACCGGAGTCGATGCGTCGCTACTGCAACTCCCCCAGGTCGGCTACCTTGCCGCTGATGACCCCCGCATGCTGGGAACAGTCGCTGCGATTGAAGAAGAGCTGCTCTCCGATGGGCTCGTGTTGCGCTACCTCACCGAAAGTGGCGTCGACGGGTTGCCTGATGGCGAAAACCCGTTCCTCACGTGTTCCTTCTGGTTGGTTGAGCAGTACGCCTCCTCCGGCCGGATGGATGATGCGACGACTCTCATGGATCGTCTCGTCGGCTTTGCGAACGACGTCGGACTCATCAGCGAGGAATACGACACCGTGAACAACCGCCAGGCGGGAAACACCCCTCAAGCACTCAGCCACTTGGCACTCGTGCGCGCCGCCGATGCAATTTCGGAAGCAAAGATGCCCCGGTGAAGTTTGTAACGACGCTCGTTATTGCACGTCGTTCTCCGCTGCTGCAGGTAGTTAAAACATCTGTCGCAGCAATTATTGCGTGGCTTGTAGCGGGCTTCGTCGTGCAACAACCGCTTCCCATTTTCGCCGCGATCGCGGCGCTGCTTGTGGTGCAGCCCAGCGTCACGCAGTCGATCGAAAAGGGCCTCGAGCGCAGCATCGGTGTGGTCGCGGGAGTCGTTATCGCTCTCGGGGCTGGGCAACTCTTCGGAGACTCCAGCTGGGTCATCCTGATGGTGATCGTGCTTGCAGTGGTGCTCGCGTGGGCGTTGAAACTCAGTGCGGGGTCTGCCAACCAGATTCCCATCAGTGCCATGCTCGTGATCGCGCTGGGTGGCCAGAATGCTGAATATGCCGTTGATCGCATAATCGAGACGATCATCGGCGCCATGATCGGTCTCATCGTGAACCTTGCGATTGTTGCGCCTGTCATCGTGAGCCCCGCGCACACTGCGGTGTCACTGCTCACTAAGCACACCGCCGCTGCACTGGAATCCCTCGCTTCCGCACTACGCGCACCAAAAACGGATGCCGAACTTGATGTTTTGCTTGCCGACTCACGCCACCTCAAAGAGCTTCGCGACGCCGCCGCCGCCGCCCTGCGCAAGGGTGCAGACAGCCTGACGTTGAATCCCCGGCGCAGCAAACACCACCGGATGCTGCACCGCGACCGGGAGCTCTTCGCGATGCTCACCGTGCTTGTGACACGAACGCTCGGGATGGCGCGTGCCATTCACGACCGCTACGACTCCGACCTCGCGACCGACCCCGTTGCGCTCTCCATCGCGGGCGAGCTCGAACGCGCCGCCCACGACCTGCGGCTGCGTGGCCGTTCCCCGAGCGAGCGAGAAGCCGCGCCTCCGACGCGGGAACTGCTTACTCTCACCGCTCCGCTCACGGTGTTGACACCGCATCCGCAGCACTGGATCTTGATCGGTTCACTACTGGAGGATGTTCGTCGCGTGCACGAAGAAATCGTCGGCGACAAGCCAACCGGCTAGCAATTGAGCCGGCGAGCGTCGTTCGTCAGCCTGCGATCGTGACGCAGTCAGCGAGACAGTGTACGAAGCGACCGGTCTCGCCCGATAGGCCGCGGCGCAATTCGAGTAGCTTCAGCGCAGCCTCGTCGATGACAGCTTCGTCGAGTTCACCCTCGTCAATAGCGTGCGACACCGCCGTCACGATGCCGGAAGCATCAACAGCGCCGACATACAGGAGCATCGTGTTACCCGCCCCGATAGCGCGCACCGCGTTAGTGACCTGGTCGGAATATTCCGCTACCCCGGAGCGCTCCAGCATGCCCATGTCATCGGTGATTGACACCCCGTCAAACCCCAGATCGTCGCGCAGGATGTCATGCCAGCGTGCCGAAAAAGTGGCCGGCTCCGGGTCAACCGCGGTGAACTGAAGGTGCCCAAACATCACGAGCGGTGCGCCGGCGGCGATGCCGTCTTCGAACGGCACCGCGTGAGTGGATTTCCAGTCGTCAAATGACAGCGCAGTCGTCGGAATACTCGAGTGTGAGTCCCCCGCCGCTGCCCCGTGACCCGGAAAGTGTTTGAGAGTGGAAAGAATCGGAGATTCACCCTCCACCGCCTCGGCGACGCGAGCCCCGGCATCCGCCCCCGTGCCGCCAAACGAGCGTTCGTAGATAAAGCTTGATTGGTCGCTTGCCACATCGGCAACGATTCCGAAGTTGACTGACACCCCCACCGACTCGAGCAGGGCGCCGCGTTGGGCAAAGGCGTCGAAGGTGGCTTGCGGGTCACGATCGCGCAGTTCATTGGCCGATGCCGCGTCATCCGTCGGAACGCGACGCACGATGCCGCCCTCCTGGTCGGTGGCGACCAATACTGGCAAGCCAGCCTCGTCACTGAGTGCTGCGGTGTCCGCGGTGAGCTGGCTGAGCGTGCTCGGGATGTTGTCGCCCATCAGGATGAAGCCACCGACATCCGCGAACTCCGCACTGATCCGCTCGGCCGGAGACACTCCCGGAATGTGCACCATGAGCATGCTCAAGACTTTTTGCCTCACCGTCATCGTGGAGAGACGATCGCGGGCATACTGCGCAATCGGATCGGCCTGCACCGGATCCGCACGCGGCACAAAGGTCGGTGCTGGCACGACGGCAGATTGCGTGGTGGCCGTGCAGCCGACGAGCGCGAAGGTGACGGCAAGTGCGACCGCAAACGCAGGAAGTCGGCGCGCACTCGTCATGCTGCGATGGTACCCGGGATCAGAAAACCGAGGTTAAGAAAGCCACGTGAGGGAGGCGAAATCTTCGGCGGTGAGGCCAAACTCGTCTGTTGCATGGGCGACCGTCGTGCGCACATCGGGCACCTCGACATTTTTGCGCGTAATGATGTCGATCCCCGACGGGGTAAGCCTCGACCGCGAGAACCGCAACACCACGGTGTCGAAAGCGTCATCGGCCCCGACTACCTGCCAGCGGCTCGTCAACACTTTGAGCCAGCCCTGACCGCGCCACACAAATTCGTCGCCCAGCAGCCGGTCTGTGCCCACGATTGTCTTCGTTTCGCCGGAACGGGTGGTGTAGCTGACCGTGTCGGAAAGCGTGAGCTCTTCGCCCTCTGCAGGCTCATAGGTGAACTCAGGATTATGACGGGTGCCATCGAGCCACATCGGAAAATTGGTCGCCGCAATCGCCCACGTACCTGGCAGCTTGGCGGCGAGCACCGAAGCATCAAAAACATCACTCACAGGATCAACATAGGACACAATGTCTGTGAGTAAGCATCACGACTCGTGCCAAACGTTACTCTTGCCTCATGTTGCGCGCCCTTGCCCGGTCCACCCACCCTGGACCCACCGTTGCCGTAACCCTCATTGCGTGCGCGTTGGCGTGGGGTGCCGGCCTCGACGGCTGGCGCGTTGCTGTAGTGACGGTCATGATTCTGCTCAACCAGATCTCCGTTGGACTCTCCAACGACTGGCTTGATGTCGCCCGCGATCGCCGCACCGGACGCACAGACAAACCCATCGCGAGCGGCGAAGTGTCGACACGACTCGTGGCGACCATTGCCATCGTCTCGGCAGTGGCATCCGTCGGTCTGTCGTTGACTCTTGGCCCGCTTGCCGCTCTCGCCCATGCCGTCTTTCTCGCCAGCGGCTGGTTCTACAACCTCGGACTCAAGTCGACGGCTGCCTCCGTCGTGCCGTACATCACCGGCTTCGGGGCCCTGCCCGCCATCGTGACACTGGCCGCGCAACCGCCGCACCTCGCAGCGGCGTGGGTGATCGTCGCCGGGTCGCTGCTCGGCGTGGCCGCGCACTTCAGCAACGTGCTTCCGGATTTGGAGGATGATCGGGAGACCGGTGTGCGGGGGTTGCCGCACTACCTTGGCTCCCGAGCATCCGGAATCATCATTGCGGTCAGCCTCGTGGCCGCATCGCTCACCATTGTGTTCGGACCGGGCACACCACCCACCATCGTCGGCTATCTCGGCGTCGCCGCGATCCTCGCGATTGCCGTCGTGAGCCTGACGCTCATCGCCCGCAACATCATGAAGCGGATGCTGTTTCGCCTCAGCATCGCCGCAGCGCTGATTAGCGTGGTGCTCTTATTGCTGTCGGCACCGCAGCTCAGCTAACGCGCTCGGCTGAGCTGCCGAACAGCAGAGCAACTGAACCGCAGAGCGGCCTCAGGACAGCGGCGGAGCGGCATCCGGAATCGCAGGATCTGCCGAAGAGGCATTGCGGATGCCTAGGAACGACACCAGCGCCCCGGCGAACAGCAGCGATGCCATCACGATGACAACCCGGTGAAAGTTTTCGGGGGCGAGCGGCCCCACGACGATCACGCCGATGAGGGCGACGGTGATGAGCCCGGCGATGCGGGACACGGCATTGTTGACGGCAGAACCGATGCCGGCCTGTTCCGCGGAGATCGCCCCCAAGATCGCTGACGTGAGTGGAGCAACGGTCATAGACATGCCCACGGCGAAGAGAAGCACGCCCGGCAAGACCTCGGTGAAGTAGTTCACCGTCTCTCCCATCCCCAAGAACGTGATGTAGCCGCTGGCACCCAAGAGCGGCCCGAGTGTCATGAACCAGCGAGGCCCATACCGGCCACTGAGCCGCCCAAAATAGGAAGAAAGCAGGATGATGCCGATCGACGATGGCAAGAAGGCCAGCGCCGCAAAAGTGGCCGAATAACCCGCCACTTCTTGCAGGTAGATGACGACGATGAAACCGCCGAGCGCCAGCCCACCGTAAATGAACATCGTGGCGATATTGCCCATACTGAAATTGCGGTGGCGGAACAGCTCGAGAGGCAACATGGGCTGCGGCGCCCTGCTCTGCCAGAACACGAAAGCGACAAGGCTCAGGATGCCGACCACGAGAGGTACGAACACGACGGGGCTCCCCCAGCCGTAGTTCCCTTGCTCGATGAGGGCGAAGACGGGGCCGCCGAGACCGACGATTCCCAACACTGCACCCAGGTAATCGATGCGGGTATTGGCCTTACGTTCGTCTTTGTGACCGAGCAACACGATCATCCAGAGGGTGACGGCAATCGGGATTACATTGATCGCGAAGACAAGGCGCCAGCTCAGAAGGTCGACGAAGAGTCCACCGAGAACGGGCCCGACGAGAAAGGCGGCGCTCGTCCACGCGGTCCATTGGCCAATCGCGTGCGCCTGAGCAGCACCCCGGAACGACGACATGATGAGCGCCAGCGAACTCGGAACCAGCAAGGCTCCAGCCACCCCTTGCAGTCCACGGAACGCAATCAGAAATTCTGCCGTCGGCGCGACCGCGATCAACAGCGACGCAACCCCAAATCCGATAAGCCCGACGCGCACAATCACAATGCGGCCGAAGACGTCGGAGAGTGACCCCGCCAACAGAATGAGCGAACCGAGCGTAATGAGATACGCATCGACAACCCACTGCTGCGTGCTCAGCCCACCGCCCAACTCAGCACTGATCGCCGGAAGGGCAACGTTAATGACAGAGCCGTCGAGAAACGCTACAAAGGACGCGAGAATCGCGACAACGAGAACGAAACGCTGATTGCGGAGCATAGAAGAATTCAACACCGATCTGGGCGCGAATATGCCGAGCCGCGGCTAATCAAGGCGAGTGAATCCCGTCACGCGAACCACAGCAATACCCTCAACGGCAGATTCGGCGAGGTCAACCGTCGCAGTAATCGCCCAGTCGTGGTTGCCTGCGGGGTCTTCAATGATCTGACGCACGTGCCACTGGCCCGGCTCCTCGGTGATGGCGATCATGGCGGGGCCGCGCGCGTCGCCCGCCACCGAGAGGGTGTCGTGCTCGTCGAAGTAGCGGTCGAGTGCCTGACCCCAGGCCTCCTCATCGAAGCCGGCTGCGGCATCCAGCTCGCCGAGAGCGACCGCATCGTCGCGGGCCGCCAGCTGCACACGGCGGAACATTTCGTTGCGCACGAGCACCCGGAAGGCCCGACCATTCGTGACAACGGATGCCGGGGTCGGCGGCAGCACGGGCTCGCCGCTGGTGGCGGAGTCGACCCCCGCTGTCATGGCTTCCCACTCGTCGATGAGGCTCGAGTCGACCTGGCGCACCAGTTCGCCGAGCCACTCGATGAGGTCGAGAAGTTCGTCGGTTTTGGCGTCATCCGGAATCGTTTGACGTGTTGCTCGGTAGGCATCGGACAGGTAGCGCAGCACCAGACCTTCGCTGCGCGCAAGACCGTAGAAGCCAACAAAGTCGGCGAAGGTCATGGCTCGTTCGTAGAGGTCGCGCACGACAGTCTTGGGACTGAGTTCGAAGTCGCCGATCCAGGGCTGGCTCGCGCTGTACATGTCGAACGCCGCCGTGAGCAACTCTTCGAGCGGCTTGGGCCAGGTGACTTCTTCGAGCAGTTCCATGCGCTGGTCATACTCGATGCCTTCGGCCTTCATCGCCGCGACGGCTTCACCCCGGGCCATGAACTGCTGCTGCGACAGAATCGGTCGCGGGTTATCGAGCGTTGCTTCGAGTACCGAAATCATGTCCAGCGCATACGTGGGTGATTCCTTGTCGAGCAGGTCGAAGGATGCCACGGCAAACGGCGAGAGGGGTTGGTTGAGAGCGAAGTTCGCCTGCAGGTCGACGGTCAGTCGAATCTCAATACGTTCGTCGAAGCTCTCGACTTCTTCGCCATCCACGATCATGGTGTCGGAGACGCGGTGTTCTTCGACAATCTCGGCGGTGCGCAGGGTGCGGTAGATCGCCAGCGCCTGCTTCGCCAGTTCACGTTGCTTGGTGCGGGGTTCGTGGTTGTCTTCTACGAGAGTGCGCACGTTCGAGAACACATCTCCCCCGCGGGCGATCACGTTAAGGATCATGGCGTGATTCATGCGCATGTTACTCGTGAGCTGCTCTGGCTCGGCCGCGATCATGCGGTTGAAGCTCGCTTCGCTCCAGGTCACGAACCCGTCGGGAGCCTTCTTACGCACGAGCTTGCGCAGCTTCTTGGGGTCGTCCCCCGCTTTGGCCACCATCTTGGCGTTGTCAGATTCGTGTTCGGGCGCTTGAGCGACCACTGTTCCGGCGGTGTCGAAGCCGGCACGGCCCGCTCGGCCCGCGATCTGGTGGAATTCGCGCGCGGTGAGCTGGCGCATCCGAGTTCCGTCGTACTTCGTGAGCTGGGTGAGCAGAACAGTGCGGATGGGCACGTTGATGCCGACACCCAGAGTGTCGGTTCCGCAAATGACGCGCAGCAGTCCGCGCTGAGCCAGTTGTTCGACGAGGCGACGGTATTTGGGCAGCATGCCCGCGTGGTGCACACCGATGCCCGAGCGGATGAGGCGTGACAGCGTCTTACCGAACACCGTCGTGAAGCGGAAGTCACCAATGGCATCAGCGATCTCGTCGCGTTGCTCGCGCGTCACGACCTTGAGGCTCGTCATCGCTTGGGCACGCTCCAACGCAGCGGCCTGCGAGAAATGAACAATGTAGATCGGGGCTTGGCCCGTCGAGAGAAGATCTTCGACCGTCTCGTGAATCGGGGTGAGCGCCCACGAGTAGTGCAGAGGAACGGGGCGTTCCACACCCGTGATGAGGCTCGTCTCGCGGCCCGTGCGGCGGCTGAGGTCATCCGCCAACGGCTGCATGTCGCCGAGCGTGGCCGACATCAACACGAACTGCACCTTCGGCAAGATCAGCAGCGGCACCTGCCACGCCCAGCCGCGATCGGGGTCGGCATAGAAATGGAACTCATCCATCACTACCTGGTCGACCCGGGCATCCGCGCCTTCACGCAGCGCAAGGTTGGCGAGGATCTCTGCCGTGCAACAGATGATGGGCGCATCCGCGTTGACGGATGAATCGCCGGTGACCATGCCGACGTTTTCGGCACCGAAGACCTCGACGAGCGCGAAGAACTTCTCACTCACCAGCGCCTTGATCGGGGCCGTGTAAAACGTGCGTTGGCCCTGGGCCAGCGCGATGGCGTGCGCGGCAATAGCGACGAGAGACTTGCCCGTGCCCGTGGGGGTTGAGAGGATCACGTTCGCGCCCGAGACGAGTTCGATGACGGCTTCATCTTGCGCGGGATAGAGAGTCAACCCGCGATCGGATGCCCACCCGACGAAAGCGTCATAGGTTGCGTCTGCGTCAAAGGGCGTCGGAAGCGCATCCAGAAGTGAGGCCATTGTTCCACCGTAGCCGGGTCAGCAACCCTCTGAGCACGCTAGCTGAGCGCGAGCATCACCGAAGCGACGAGGGCGAGCAGCATTCCGAGAAGCTGAATACGGCTGACCTTCTCGTGCAGCGTGAAGCGTGCGAGCACAATCGTGGCGAGCGGATACAGGCTCACGAGCACTGAAACAACCGCCAAGCTTCCCGCCTGAAGCGCAAAAAGAATGAACGCATTGGATGCCCCAACGAGCACACCACCGGCGGCGGCAAGAATGCGCGCCCGGCTCACGCTCACGACGGGCCCGCCCTCGGGCTGGTGATCGAACTGGGCGAAGAAGCCGCGCAGCGGAGCACTCACCCGGGTGAAGGCAAGCAGCAGAAGCATCACGGCGAGTCCCACCAGAATCTCGACGACCACGGTGGCGAGTCCCGCGGATTCTGGCGCATGGTCAAGAGCGATGAGGGCACCACCGAGACTGACCCCGGACACAATGCTGACCACGACGGTGCGGGGGCGAACCCGCGCAGCAGAATCTGAGCGAGTGACCGACACCAGCAGAGCACTGACGAGCGCGAGCACTATGGCGATCCACGCTTGCGCCGGGAGTTGTTCGCCAGCAATAACCGCAAACGCGACCGGAACCACCGCGCCTACAACCGCGATCAATGGCGCGACCAAGCTCATCGGGCCATCCGCGAGGGCAGCGTAGAAGGTGAGCAACCCCACGATGGCGGCCACGCCGGAGACCCCGCCCCAGAGCAGGGCACCCGGTTCGAAGCTCACGGGAACGAAGAGCATCGCAATCAGGAGAGAGACGGTGGCGAAGACGTGGATGATCGTGGTTGCGGGCACCACCTGCAAGCGTCGAGTGCTCAAGCCTCCGAAGAAGTCTGAGACACCGTAAAACACGGAGCCGGCGAGGGCGAGCACGACGCTGAGGATCATTCCGCCAGCATACGGCTCGTACGCTCCCGTACGAGCCAAACGGGGCTGCCGGCGCGGGTAGAATTGGGTGTGCTTAATTCCAGCGATCTCCCCGAACATGACCCCGCCGTTGTGGATCCGGGTGAGCTCGAAACCACGCTCAAGGTGCTCAGCCAGATGGCCGGCATGGACGAGGAGCACCCCGACTTCGTGACGGTGCGCCGCGCTACCGCCGCCATGTTCAAGGCCGTCAAGAAGGAGCGTCGTCTTGAGAAGCGCGCCGCGATCGCCGATGCCGACCGCGAGGTGATTGCGGCAACAGCCACGGGCGCTGCCGACCGCATCGATGACGAGACTCGCGGCATCCCGATTTCGACGAACACTGAAGCGCCGACGGCGGGCGAGCTGATCAAGGCGCGCCCCTGCTACATCTGCAAACAGCCCTATACGACCGTTGACTCGTTTTACCACCAGCTCTGCCCAGACTGCGCGGCGTTCAATCACGCCAAGCGTGACGCCCGCACCGATCTCACGGGCAAGCGCGCCCTTCTCACGGGTGGCCGCGCCAAGATCGGCATGTACATCGCGCTGCGTTTGCTGCGGGATGGCGCGCACACGACGATCACGACCCGCTTTCCTCGGGATGCCGTTCGTCGTTTTTCGAGCTTGCCCGATTCGGCAGACTGGCTGCACCGGCTCCGTGTTGTCGGAATCGACCTCCGCGATCCCGCTCAAGTGATCGGGCTCGCCGAGTCGGTTGCGGCCCAGGGTCCGCTCGACATTCTCATCAACAATGCGACTCAGACGGTGCGCCGCTCCCCCGGTGCCTACCAGCCGCTCGTCGACGGCGAGCTGGCACCGCTGCCCGATGGCCCGTTGCCCGAGCTCACGACCTTTGGCCACACGAACGACCCGCATCCGCAGGCGCTCGCGCAGTCCGTGTCGGCTCACCCGATTTTGGCTGCAGCAGCGACGCGGGCGGAAGAACTTACCGAGCAAGCGATGACCGCTGGCTCGAGTTCGCTGGAGCGCCTCGCTGCGGGCACGGCGATTGATGCTGGCGGGCTCGTTCCCGACCTCGACTCGATCAACTCGTGGACCCAGCATGTCGACCAGGTTGACCCGCTCGAGATGCTCGAAGTGCAGCTCGCGAACACCACAGCGCCGTTCGTGCTGATCTCAATGCTGCGTCCCTCGATGGCAGCCTCCACTGCTCGACGCAAATACATTGTGAATGTGTCGGCAATGGAGGGCGTGTTCGGTCGCGGTTACAAGGGGCCGGGGCATCCGCACACCAACATGGCGAAGGCAGCCGTGAACATGCTCACCCGCACAAGCTCGCGCGAAATGTTTGAGAGCGACGGCATTCTGATGACGAGCGTCGACACCGGTTGGATTACGGATGAGCGCCCCCACCCCACCAAGGTGCGGTTGGCAGAAGAGGGCTTTCATGCGCCGCTCGACCTCGTCGATGGTGCGGCCCGGGTCTATGACCCCATCGTGCGCGGTGAGGATGGCGAAGACCTCTTTGGCATCTTCTTGAAGGACTACGACAAGAGCTCATGGTGACCCCGGCCGAGTTTTTGAAGGCGACCGCAAGCGGTACGCGGGTTGTCGTGCGTCATCTGATCGAGGATGGCCGCGCCACTGACTCCCTCGGCTACTTTCATCTCGCCGACGACACCCACTGCGTGGTTGCGACCAATCGCGGTCTCGAGACGATTGAATTGGCGAAAGTGATCGCCGCCAAAGAGATTCCGCCACCTCCGGCGCCCCGCCCCCGGGCAGGGTCTCCCGAATAGTAGGGGATCAGCGTAATGAGGCGTAGGCTTCTCGCTGGACTATTGGCCACTAGTGAATTGGTAAGTTGGAACCGTGGGCGTAAGAATCGAACGAATTGACCTTCCCGGTTTTGGTGTGCGTAATGACGTCATCACCACGTCAGGATGCCGCGTCAGCGTAGTTTCGCTGCGATCAGGAGAACGCGATCTCGCTTTCTTCAACGCGGATGACCCTGACTCGAACGCGGCGTCAATCTCGTTGAGCGATGATGAAGCATCCGCCATCGCCGAAGTTCTCGGGTCGTCGCTCACACTCAGCCGCCTGTCTGCACTCGGCGAGAAGGCCGAAGGGCTCTTCACCGAAGAGATCTCGCTGCCCAATGGCTCCGGCTTCGTCGGCCACCCCATGGGCGCCATGAAAGCCCGCACCCTCACGAGTGCCTCCATCGTTGCCATCGTGCGTGGCAGCGATGTTGTCGCGTCGCCCGGCCCCGAGGTCGTGTTCGAGTCTGGTGACGTCATCGTTGCTGTCGGTACTCGCAAGGGTCTCGACGCCCTCGGCAAGCTCATCAATAACGGCCCCAGCTAAGAGCTGCGTATGCATGAGACGACGCAGCTACTCATCGAGGTTGGCGCTCTCCTGCTCGTGCTCAGTGTGCTCGGCAGAGTTGCCGCACGCTTTGGGTTTTCGGCGATCCCTCTTTACCTTCTCGCCGGTCTCGCCGTCGGTGAGGGTGGTCTCCTTCCGCTGCAAGCCAGCGAAGAATTCTTCGAAGTCGGATCACAAATTGGCGTGATTCTGCTGCTCGCCATGCTCGGCCTTGAATACTCAGCCGAAGAACTCATGTCGAACCTGAAGACCTCGCGGCTTTCGGGAATTCTGGATGGCGTCTTCAACGCTATTCCCGGTGCCCTGTTTGCAATTCTGTTGGGCTGGGAACCGGCCGCCGTTGTTGCTCTCGCCGGAGTGACCTGGGTGTCATCATCCGGAGTTATCGCCAAAGTCGTACGCGATCTTGGGCGACTCGGTAACCGCGAGACGCCGGTAATTTTGTCGATCCTGGTGATGGAAGACCTCGCCATGGCCTTCTACCTGCCGGTGCTTTCGGCTCTTGTCATCGGGGCTGGTCTCATGCAGGGTGCCATCACGGTGGCGATCGCTGTTGCTGTTGTCGTCACGATCCTCTACGTAGCGCTGCGCCACGGACGCTTCCTGTCACGGCTGCTCCCCGACAAGAATGCGGAAGCACTCCTGCTCGGCGTTGTCGGGCTTACGATGCTCGTCGCCGGCCTCGCCGAAGGAGTGAACGTTTCAGCGGCGGTTGGTGCATTCCTCGTTGGCATCGCCATCTCCGGGCCCGTCGCGCATCAGTCCGCCCAGCTCATCACTCCCCTGCGCGACCTCTTCGCTGCCGTCTTCTTCGTGTTCTTTGGGATCTCCACATCACCGGCAGACATCATCCCGGTGCTGCTTCCTGCGTTCGCTCTGGCCGTGCTCACCATCGGCACAAAAGCTTTCTCGGGCTACCGGGCCGCGAAGCGCGCCGGAATTGCGGCGCCCGGTCGCTGGCGCACCGGATTGGCTCTCACGCCGCGTGGAGAGTTCTCCATCGTGATCGCGGGGCTCGCGGTCGGTGCCGGCATCGAACCGATGCTCGCCCCTCTCGCCACCGCCTACGTGCTCATGACAATCATCGCCGGGCCCTTGCTCGCTCGCATTCCCGACACCGCGTGGTTCAAGGCCCGCGTGCGCAAGCCAGCGTCAGCGCCGCCGACGACGCCCGTCGCTACTCGCTAGTCGCTGAGCGCCGCTCGCTCAAGCGCCGTCGTCGGCCTTGTCGAGATCCGCGAACTTTTCGGCCATTGTCGGGTTGCCCTTGGTCAGCTTCTTGATAGTTACGTCTTGAGCCTTGTCGTTGGCAAGCCGCAGGTTGCGGTTGGTACCGAGCAGAGCATCCTTGGTCTTCTGCAAGTGATCAATCGACTTGTCGATCTCATCGATTGCGGTCTGGAACTTGCGGGATGCCAGATCAAAGTTGCGCGCGAAGCCTGACTTGAAGGAGTCCAACTCTTCCTCGAAGTTCGTCACGTCGATGCTCTGCGCCTTCACCAGAGCGAGCTCGTTCTTGTACGTGAGTGAGTTGAGCGCCGCGTTGCGCAGCACCGTGATGATCGGGATAAAGAACTGAGGGCGAACGACGTACATCTTCGGGTAGCGGTGGGAGACATCCACGATGCCCGAGTTGTAGAGCTCACTCTCGGGCTCAAGCAACGAGACCAGCACCGCGTACTCACAGCCCTTTTCGTTGCGATCCTTGTCGAGTTCTTTCAAGAAGTCTTCGTTGCGTTTCTTGGTCGCGGTCGTGTCGGCTTCGTTCTTCATTTCGAACATGATCGACACGATTTCGGTGCCCGATTCGTCCGCTTCTTTGAAAATGTAGTCGCCCTTGCTGCCACTGCGAGCGTCATTGTCTTTCTCGAAGTACGCGCGCGGGAAGGCTGTGGCGCGAATCTGGTTGAACGTGGTCTCACAGTGGATCTCGAGCGTCTCACCGATCATCTTGGTCGACAGCCGCGCTTTCATGTCGCGCAGTCGCTCAATCGCATCGTCGCGATCCTTGATCTGGGTCTCGTACTTGTCTTTCATCGACGTCTCGGCGAGCTTCTTCTCCAGCTCCACCCGCTCGAGGGTGCCCTTGAGCCCGTCGCGCTCCTTCTCCACGGCGCCTACCGCGGCAGAAAGCGCCAGTTGCTGCTCCGAGCCCGCTGCCTGAAGCTTCGACTTCAGCAACTGAATTTCGGCTTCCTTCTCGGCTGTCGCCTTCTGCAGCTCATTGACCCGCTTGGCCTCGGCGAGATCGGTCGCAGCCTGGCGCTCTCGCTGAGTCTTCTCAAGCTCATTCGCGAGAGAATCGCGCTCGGTCCGCACAGCACTCAATGCTTCAGACACCGCGAGCTTCTGGGCAACAGCGCCCGCATCCAGCTGCGCCTTCAACTCCTGAATGGCGGCATCCTTCTTCGATGCCTCCGCCTGCAACTCGCGCGCGACCTTCGCCTCGGCTAGCTCGATCTCGGCCTTCTTCGTTGCCTCGGCCGATTCCAGTCGCTCGTGCAGTTCACTCTCGAACTCGCGGTCGCGAATCTGCTTCACGATGTCGGCATAGCCTGCCTCATCTATCGTGAACGCTTTGCCACAGTGAGGGCAGGTAACTTCGTGCATCGGCGCGTAATCCATTCGTCTCAACGTTCAGATGGATGCACGCCGGCTGCGGTTACTTCGCGCGACGCTCTCCAGATCGTTCTCGCTCAGGCTAACGGCTGCGCGGATGCCGTGGGAGTTGCCGCACTGCATCAGGCGCCGGGCGGGAACAAAAAAGCCCCGCAATCTTTACGATTGCGGGGCTAGATGGTGGATCCAAGGGGATTCGAACCCCTGACCCCCTGCATGCCATGCAGGTGCGCTACCGGGCTGCGCCATGGACCCATCTGTTTTGTTTTCTTTCGAAAACGCAACTTGTCAAGATTACTACACGCTTGGCGCATCCAGAACCATCTGAGCGATTCCCAGCCAATTGTCTCTGAAAATTGTGGGGAAAGAGTGAAGGGCGGCCAGCATCCCGATGGATGCTGGCCGCCCTTCTCACCATGAAGTGCCGCTTACGCTAGGCGCATTTGGCCTCTGGCTAGGAAACGGGGATAACGAGTCCGTTGTAGAAGTCGTTGATGTACGCCTTCGTTTCGTCCGAGGTCAGCAGCTCGTAGAGCGTGGTGACGCGAGGGTCACTCGTGAGCTCATCGCGGGTGGCGAGCACGTTGTAGTACACGCTCGAGGTGCCCTCGGTGACCAGCTGCAGGTCACCCGAGAGGCCAGCAGCGCCGGCGTAGTTGAAGTTCACGATCGCCGCGTCCTGGTCATCGAGAGCCGACGGCAGGCTTGCTGCGTCAATCTCGATGAAGTTGTAGTCGTTGGGGTTCGCGGTGATGTCCGACACGGTCGACGGGGCATCCGTGGTCTCAATGAGTCCGGCTTCCGCAAGCAACAGAAGCGCACGGCCCTCGTTGCTGGCATCGTTCGGCAGGGCGATCTTGGCGCCATCCGGCAGATCAGCGAGCTCGTCAACGGTCTTCGAGTACAGCGCCAGCGGCGGGAGGTACACCTGGCCAACAACGGCGAGGGTGTCACCCGTGTTCTCGTTGTACAGGTCGAGGAACGGTGCGTGCTGGAACAGGTTGACGTCGAGGCTGCCCTCGCTCAGCGCAGGGTTGGGCGTGGTGTAGTCGGTGAACTCAACGATGTCGAGTTCAAGGCCAGCAGCCTCAGCCTGTCCGCTGTCGATAACGAACTGAACGATCTCGCCAGCCGGTGTCGCCGTGGCGCCGACGGTCAATGAACCGAGAGTGCCATCAGTCGGAGCGGCCTCTTCGGCGGGAGCCGAGCATCCGGCCAGAGTGAGAGCGAGCACGCCAGCGGCGGCAACGGTCGAGAGTGAGAAGAATTTGGAGCGTGACATTACTAATCCTTTGGTGAAGGGTCAAACAGATGGGATAAAAGAGAACTACGTGGGGGTAAGCCGCCGACCGCGTCAGCGGTGAGACATTCGGTTGGCCAGGCGCGCGCCGACCACTTGAACGATCTGCACAATCGCCACCAACACGATGATGACCGCCACAATGTGGATGACGCTGTAGCGCTGGTGACCGTAGCGAATAGCAACATCACCCAGACCTCCACCACCAATCGCGCCCACAATGGCGGAGTAGTTCACAATCGACACCACTGTCGTTGTAAAGCCACGGATGAGGCCAGGAACAGCCTCAGGAATGATTACCTTCAATACCAGCTGCCAGCGAGTCGCTCCCAGCGAATGGCCCGCTTCAACGAGCCCTTCGTTTACTTCGCGCAGCGAGATCTCGACGATGCGGGCGTAGAACGGGATCGCCGCCACGGTCAGCGGCACAATCGCGGCCGTGACACCAAACGCCGAGCCGAGAAGAAGCCGGGTGAAAGGAATGAGCGCGATCATCAAGATGATGAACGGGATCGAGCGGCCTAGGTTCACCACAGTTTGCGTAACCGCATTGATGATCCGGCCGGCAACAATGCTGCCGAACGGACGCTCGAGGATGCCGCCGCGGTCGGTGACGACCAGAAGCGTTCCGAGCGCCAGCCCGATCACGAGTGTGATGAGCATCGTGACGCCCACTTGGTACAGGGTCTCCCCCGTTGCTTTCAGGAGCGTTTCGAACAGCTGCGACCAGAAGCCGGGAGCAGTGGAATCAATCATCGTCCGCTCCTCACAATCTCAACAACGAGGCCCTGAGCGCGCAGGTCATCAATCGCAGCAGTGTGCTGCTCGATGGTGCCGGGTAGTTCAAGGCGCGTGCGACCCGACTGTGCGCCTCCGATAGTTTCCATCGCAGCGCCGAGCAGACCAACATCGAGGTGATGAGTTCTAGCCAACTGGGCCACGACGGGGCGCTCAGAAGACAGGCCCACGAACGTGACGTCGATAACGGTGGAGGTTCCTTCGGGCAATTCGCCAAGCGGAAAGAGCCCACGAGCCAGCTGCGAGCCCGGTTGACTCAGCAAATCGACCAAACGGCCATGTTCGAGAATGCGGCCACCGCTCATGAGCGCTGCAGAATCGCAGATGCTTTTGACAACATCCATCTCATGCGTGATGAGCAAAATGGTGAGTCCGAGCTCTTTGTTGAGGCTGCGCAGCAACTGCAGGATCGAGTCGGTGGTTTCGGGGTCGAGTGCGCTGGTCGCTTCATCGCTGAGCAACACCCGGGGGCGGGATGCCAACGCCCGGGCAATACCGACGCGCTGCTTCTGACCGCCCGAGAGCTGAGCCGGGTACTGCTGAGCTTTGTGCTCAAGGCCAACAAGTTCGAGGATCTCATTGGTGCGTGCGGTGCGCTGACGACGCTCAACGCCCACAATTTCCAGAGCGAGTTCAACGTTTCCGCGAACGGTGCGGCTATCGAGCAGGTTGAACTGCTGGAAGACCATGCCGATCTCGCGACGGGCCTGAAGCAGTTCGCGGTCGCTGAGCGCGGTGAGTTCGCGGTCAGCAACGGTGACCGTTCCCGAGTCGGGACGCTCAAGAAGATTGACCGTGCGGATGAGCGTGCTCTTGCCCGCACCACTCTGGCCGATAACTCCGAAGATCTCGCCGCTCGCGACGGAGAGACTCACGTCATCGAGGGCGCGAACTGGATTCGCGGCATCACCAAAGGTCTTGGTGACGGAAGATAGCGTAATCATGAAACCCCAGTGGGAGAAGGTGACTGGTGAGAGTCGCCCCGGGGTCGAACTGCCCGGCTAAAACAAGCAAACCAGCACGGTGCAACCCGCACAAATTGGGTTACGAAGTGTGAAGTTTGTTACTCCGAATCAGCATCAGCGTCTGTTGCCACAGGCGTGATGGTGATCGGGATGACGGGGCAGTCGCTCCAGAGGCGCTCGAGCGAGTAGTAGAGGCGGTCTTCTTCATGGAAGATGTGCGCAACGACGTGGCCGAAGTCGAGCAGGATCCAGCGACCCTCAGCACGGCCTTCGCGACGCAATGGCTTAGCGCCAGCGGCGATCATCTTCTCTTCGATCTCGGAGGCGATCGACTGAACGTTACGTTCGTTGCGACCGGTCGCGAGGAAGAAAATATCGGCATACGGCATGGGACCGGTGACGTCGAGCGCAACCATGTCCGTCGCCTGCTTGGCGTCGGCGGCATTCGCGACGATGGAAAGTAGCTCGTTGGCACGAGGAGAAGCAGTCACAGGATCCTTAATCGGAAAAAAGCTGAAGGCAAAGAGTTAAACCTACAACATGTTGAAGGCGAAGGCCGCCACGAGCAGCCCAGCCACGACAACAGCCATCGACGCTGCTGAGATGAGCAGTACCGTCAAAGCACGCGTGCCCTTGGGTTTCTGCGTCTGCGTAACGGACTGGTTGGAGAAGGTGCTGACGGCCTTGACCGCGCGCACGGGCGCCGAATCAGTCGACACCATGTCGCTGTCGTTGAGATCCAGGAGAGAGTCAATGTCGCCCTTGTCGAAGCGGTCAGAAACACCGCTCGCCGAGAGAGTGCTCGGGAGGTCGATTGAGCCGGTGAGCATCGCTTCGCCACTCGAGGTCAGCGGACCACGGATGTCGGTAGCAAACGGAATCGCTGGCAAGACAAGAGCGTTGGTTGCGCTGCTTCCACTGCCAATGGTGCGCGTGACGATCGCGTTGTTCGTCTCGTCGTCAGCCTTTGCTTGACTGGACCAGTGTCCGATCGAAATACCGGAGGCTGCAATAACTGGCGCCGCAGCGGGAGCTGCCGGAGCTTGTGCGGCAGGAGCTTGAGCAGCAGGAGCAGTCGTGGGCTTCGCAACGGGAGCGATGGGGGGCTTCGTCGTCGCCACTGGTGCCGCTATGTCGCCATCAAGACGTTTGCGCGCGAGCTCATCAAACTCTGCTCGGGCATTGCTCAATGTGGTCTGAGTCGAACCGGTCGTGGTCGACGACGCTTGCGGCTTCGTAGCCGCTGGCGCTGCGTCGAACCCGAGAAGGCCTTCAACAGTGGGACGCGTCGACTGTTCAGGCTTCGCAGTCGTGGCAGTCGAGTCAGACTTCGCACCTTGTTCGGGCGTGGCAGCCGGCATCACCTTGGTGACGGGGTCAGCCGCAACGCTCGCGCTCGGTACGGCAGCACCGCTGGGTGCAGGAAGATCTGCGAGCGGAGACCGTGGAGCTGCGGGAGTTGGCGCGCCCTTGGCTGAACCGTCGGGGTTGGCCAAGAGCGACTCGAAGGCGCTGAGCGCATCCGTGGGAGCCGCAGCGGCCGCGGCCGCTTCTGGAACAACAGCAAGAGGGTCCACCAGTGCTGGCGGCTCAATGTAGACCTGAGCATCAGGCGTGAACGAGAGTTCGTCGGCTGTTCTGGCCGGCTTTGACTCAGCGACGGCAGCAGCGGATGCGGCAGCAGCGAGATCGGCAAGGCTAGGACGTGCTGCGGCAGCTGGTGCCGCGTCTGAAGCCGGCGCCGAAACAGTAGGAGCAACCGGCGGAGTCGAGGCAGCAGGCGCAGGCGCCGACTGAGTAGGTGCAGAAGGTGCAGCAGGTGCAGCAGGTGCAGCAGCAGCTTGTGTCGGCGCGGCCTGAGCCGGTGAAACGACGGGAGCAGCAGTCGTGTCGTTGGCGGCTTCTTCGCGAGCACGCAGTTCGCGCAACTCACGGCGCGTCAACTGGCTCACGTCGGCAGCGGCGGAAGCTGCGGGTGCCGCAGCAGGAACAGAAGGCGCAGGCGGTGCGAGAGCGGAATTGTTCTGACCGCTGACAGCGGGCGGCGGCGCATTCAGATATGAAGCGGCTGCGGCGGGCTGAGAAGCGGCAGGCGGTGCGACAGGGGCCGAAACCGGGGCTGCCGGCGGCGAGGTGGGCGCACTGCGAGGTGTGTGGCTAACGTCAGAAGTGTCGGTGTCGTCGGCTTGCGACGGGAAGGTGGTGAATCCTTCAACTGTGGGCTGCTCGTCGGACGAGTGTGTGCGCTCACTCTGACGCGCCGCACGTCGCGACTGCGGCGGCGGATCGTGAAAAGTGGTCATTAAATACTCCGATATAGGTGGTGCTTGGCGATGTACTGAACGACACCATCCGGAACCAGATACCAGACCGGGTAACCCCGACTGACCCTGTTTCGGCAATCGGTAGATGAGATCGCAAGCGCCGGCACTTCTAACGAGCTTACGCCCTGCTCAGGCAATCCACTAATGGTTAAGGCGTGTCCTGGCCGTGAAACTGCTATGAAATGGGCGAGTGTCCAGACCTCGTCAACGTCCTTCCATTCCATGATCTGAGCCACGGCATCCGCGCCCGTAATGAAGAAAAGGTCGGCGTCAGGATAGGTCTTGCGCATGTCGCGCAGGGTGTCGATCGTGTAGGTCGCACCTTCACGCTCGAGGTCGACCCTGCTGACGTTGAAGCCGGGGTTCGCTGCGGTCGCAATGACCGTCATAAGGTAGCGGTGCTCCCCCGACGTTACGGTGTCCTTCATCCACGGCTTACCCGTGGGAACAAACACAACCTGATCGAGGTCGAACTGAAGCTGAGCTTCACTGGCCGCAACAAGGTGGCCGTTGTGGATGGGATCGAAGGTTCCACCCATGATGCCGATGCGTTCGCGCCGTGGCGCCGTCTCGGCGGTCACAAAAAGGCCTTAGTGGCCTGCGCCGTGAGCGTCGCCAGCCTTCGCCGGCTTAGCCACATGACGGTTCGCAACATCACGGAAGCTCCACGTGACGAAACCGAGGGTGGTCAACACGACCGCTGCAATGAGCGGGAAAGCAAGAGCAGGCAGCACGAGAGGCGCAAGCTCCTCGCTCGACGCAAGAACGTTCAGAAAAATCGACATCAGATCTCCATTCACAAAACCACTAACAGTCTAGCCGCGGACTTGACCGCTGCCGCGCACAACCCACTTGGTACTCGTAAGTTCCGGCAACCCCATGGGGCCTCTCGCGTGCAGCTTCTGGGTCGAGATGCCCACTTCGGCACCGAAACCAAACTCCGCACCGTCGGTAAAGCGGGTGGAGGCATTGACCATGACCACGGCGGAGTCCACTTCTGCAAGGAAACGATCCGCATTCGCGAGATCATTCGTGATGATCGATTCCGTGTGCTTCGTGGAATAGGTATCGATGTGTTCGATCGCAGCATCGAGGTCGGCGACGACCCGCACCGCGACATCCAAACTCAAGTGCTCGACCGACCACGCGTCGACGTCGGCGATCTCTGCCGACGGGAACAGCTCGCGAGTGCGCTCATCGGCATGAATCGTGACGCCCGCCTCGGCCAATCGCGCCAGCACTGCGGGAATCAATCGTTCGGCTGCACGCTCGTGAACAAGCAGCGTCTCGAGAGCGTTGCACACGCTCGGGCGTTGAACTTTCGCGTTGTGCACGATCTCAACCGCGGTGGTCTCGTCGGCAGACTCATCCAAGAAAATGTGAACGATTCCCGCTCCGGTCTCGATCACCGGAACTGTCGACTCAGTAACGACGGCCTGGATCAGCTGAGCGCTTCCGCGCGGAATCAGCACATCGACAAAGCCACGGGCTTGCATCAACGCTTTAGCCCCCTCACGACCAAATTCGTCGACGGTCTGGACGGATGCCGGGTCGATGCCGACGCTCGACAACGCAGACTGAATAACCTCTACGAGCACGCGGTTGGAGTCTTCGGCAGCCGAGCCACCCCGAAGGAGCACAGCGTTACCGCTCTTGAGCGCGAGGGCAGCGATATCGATCGTGACATTGGGCCGAGCTTCGTAGATCGCCCCGATGACGCCAAAAGGCACGCGCGTTTGCGCCACCGAGAGCCCGTTGGGCAGTACTGAGCCGCGCACAACGGTGCCGACCGGATCAGCAAGCTCAACGATTTCGAGCACTGCTGCAGAGAGCTGCGCGATTCGTTCCGGGGTCAACCGAAGTCGGTCTTGGAGCCCCACGGTCATGCCGCTGCTGCGACCCCGTTCGAGATCTCGCGCGTTCGCCTCAACAATTCGGTCGGCGTGAGCAACCACACCGGCCGCAATGGCTTCGAGCGCGGCATTCTTCTGCACCGTAGTAACGGTCGCCAGAGTGCGCGATGCGGCACGTGCGGCGCGAAGTTTGTCGTCAATAGAGAGCGCGGTTGCTACTGAATCACCCATGATCAGAGTGTAGCGGCGCTCATCCACCCCACTCGAACGTTACGCGGCGATGACTACGGCGCGAACTATGGCGGCAGCTACAGAGCGGCGGGGTCTGCCTCGAACCAGGTCCCGATCGACTCCCCCGCCAGAGCGGCAGCGACGCTGCCTGTTTCAGCGAGCAATACCGGGATGCCAGCCGCCGCAGCATGCTTGGCAGCAGCAACCTTCGTTCCCGCGCCTCCGGTTCCGACTCCAGCCGCACCGATGTCGCCAAAAGTGACATCGCTGAGGTCATTCGCGAACGACACCACGTCTATGCGCTCAGCTCCAGGCTCAGCCGGCGGCTTCGTGTACAGCGCGTCAATGTCCGACAGCAACACGAGCACATCTGCTCGAACCAACACCGAGACGAGCGCAGCAAGGCGATCGTTGTCACCAAAGCGGATCTCGTGGGTTGCGACAGTGTCGTTCTCGTTCACGATGGGCAGGATCTTCAACCCAAGCAACCGTTCGAGCGCGCGCTGAGCATTGCTGTGGTGGGTGGGGTTTTCCATGTCCCCCGCCGTCAACAAGATTTGCGCGGCGACAACGCCGTAGCGGTCGAAGCTCTCTTGGTAGCGGTAGATGAGCACGTTTTGGCCCACGGCAGCCGCGGCTTGTTGGGTCGCGAGATCGGTCGGCCGACCATCCAATTTCAAGAAAGGGATGCCGGTGGCGATTGCGCCGGATGATACAAGAATGACTTCAGAACCGGTGGCATGAGCTGACACGAGAGCATCAACTAGAGCACCGATCTGGCCCACGTTGGCACCGCTCACCGACGAAGAGCCGACTTTGACAACTATGCGGCGCGCACGAGGAATCTCGGCGCGCACGGTGGGCTTGTTAGTCACGATCCTCCGGCTCATCGTCACGCTGAATAGCGAAACCTTCATCGTCTTGCCACACGCCAGCTTCGCGCTCGCCCTCAAGCTCCGCACGTGCAGCGGCCTTGGCATCCATGCGCTCAAGGTAGTTGCGGCGGCGGCTGCGGTTGGTCTCGCGGGGGTTGTCGTCGAGTCGCGGGTCAGTACCACGCGGCGCGACAATCAATTCTGCGGCAGACGACAACGTCGGCTCCCAGTCGAAGACAACGCCTCCGCCGGCACCGATGATGACGGTAGAACCGGGAACGGCGCCCGCCTTGAAGAGATCGTCTTCAACGCCGAGGCGTGCGAGACGGTCAGCGAGGTAGCCCACTGCTTCTTCGTTGGTGAAATCTGTCTGCGCAACCCAGCGTTCGGGCTTATCGCCCACCACGCGGTAGATGTTGCCGTACGTGCCACCCTCGACCTTGACCGCGAAGTCTTTCGCGTTCACGGCGCGGGGACGCAAGACAATGCGCTCCTTGGCCGGCTCAGAGATGCGGGCTTCACGGTCGGCGAGCACGAGTGCTGCCAAGGCGAAAGAAAGTTCACGGAGACCGTGGCGGGAGACTGCCGAGACTTCAAAGACGCGGTAACCGCGGCCCTCGAGCTCAGCCTTGACCATGTCAGCAAGTTCGTTGCCCTCAGGAACATCGACCTTGTTGAGGGCGATGATCTGTTCGCGCTCGAGGAGAGGCTTCTGCCCCTCGGGAACGGGATACGCCGCAAGCTCACCAAGAATGACATCGAGGTCAGTGATGGGGTCGCGACCGGGCTCCAACGTTGCACAGTCAAGGACGTGCAACAGAGCAGTACAGCGCTCAACGTGGCGCAGGAACTCGAGGCCGAGCCCCTTGCCTTCGCTGGCACCCTCAATAAGACCGGGAACGTCAGCGATCGTGTAGCGGACCTCGCCAGACTCAACCACACCGAGGTTGGGGTGGAGAGTCGTGAAGGGGTAGTCAGCGATCTTGGGCTTAGCCGCGCTCATGGCGGCGATCAGACTCGACTTTCCCGCGGAGGGATAACCGACGAGTGCGACATCAGCAACAGTCTTGAGTTCGAGGTGAATATCGCCCTCAAAGCCAGGCGTGCCGAGCAGCGCGAATCCGGGAGCCTTGCGCTTCGTGGATGACAGCGCGGCGTTGCCGAGTCCGCCCTGACCACCGGGAGCAACGATCAGTCGCATTCCCGGGGCATCCATGTCGATGAGAACTTCACCTGAAGCATCACGGACCACGGTGCCGACGGGAACAGGAACCAGCAGCTCTGCGCCGGCGGTGCCAGCCTTGTGGTCACCCTGACCGGGCTGACCGTGCTGAGACTTGCGGTGCGGTGAGCGGTGGTAATTGAGAAGTGTTGTTACCTGCGGGTCACTGACGAGAACGATGTCTCCACCGTCACCGCCCTTGCCACCGTCGGGGCCGGCGAGAGGCTTGAACTTCTCGCGCTTGACCGAAACACACCCATTGCCACCATGGCCTGCTAGGAGATGAAGGGTTACCTGGTCGACGAACGATGCCACAATGGTTCCTCCTGTTCTCGTGAGCTAATGACTGGCCTGTAGTGCCATCTTAAATGGCGAGAGCGAGCCGAAGCTCGCTCTTCGCTGTAACGCGTGCCTGCAAGCAGGCTGCGTGGAAATGCCGCGGAAAGTTACGCGGAAACGATGTTGACGACCTTGCGGCCGCCCTTTGCGCCGAACTGAACAGCGCCCGGTGCGAGAGCGAACAGAGTGTCGTCGCCGCCACGGCCGACATTAACGCCGGGGTGGAAGTGAGTGCCACGCTGGCGAACGATGATTTCGCCGGCGAGAACCTCTTGGCCGCCGAAGCGCTTTACGCCGAGGCGCTGTGCGTTGGAATCGCGGCCGTTACGGGTGGAGCTTGCGCCCTTTTTATGTGCCATCTGTCTAGAAGTCCTTTACGTCCGTCAGCAGTTACTTGATGCTGGTGATCTTGATACGGGTCAGTTCTTGACGGTGACCCTGGCGAACCTTGTAGCCGGTCTTGTTCTTGAACTTCTGGATAACGATCTTGGGACCGCGCTCATCGTTCAATACCTCGGCAACGACCTTGATCTTCTCAAGCGCCTTGGCGTCGTGAGTGATCTTGTCGCCGTCAACGAACAGAACTGGAGCGAGCTCAACATTGCCGTTCTTGTCGGCTGCGATGCGGTCGAGAACGACAATCGTGCCGACCTCTACCTTCTCCTGCCGCCCACCGGCGCGCACAACTGCGTAAACCACTTTTGACCCTTACTTAACGATTGAATAGCTAGAACTACTGAAGCTTGTGGCGAATTCTGCGGGCTTTGCCCAGCACACGCCAAGGATCAACAATACTCGACGTGGGCACTCCCGGTCAAACGACACGCTGCAGTAGCTTTCGACTGAATCAATCATGATCTTGACCCGACGAAAACGAGAACGTGTACACCAACATTGGTCACGATCTCGACGATCGGAACCACAACTCGGGTGCAGCAGAGTCCATAGTACGTTGCGAAGGGGCACTGGGTCAAAACCTCCACCTCACGATTCGCCGTCAATTAGGCTCACAGTATGACCGTGTTGATCGACCAGCCAATTTGGCCAGCCCACGACACGGTCTGGGCGCACATCGTCAGCGACGTATCACTCGACGAATTGCACGAGTTTGCGAGCCGAGCCGGCATCCCCCGTCGCGGGTTCGACCTCGACCATTACGACGTACCTGCCCGCATGTGGACACAGCTCGTCACTCTCGGAGCGGAACCCGTCGGCGTGCGCGAGTTCGTGCGCAGGCTGGAAGCGAGCGGGCTGCGCGTAGCCCAACGCGACCGACCAGCGAAATAGTCAGCACGCTCCTGAGACGCGCGCCAGGCCATTTGCGGTGCGCCTAGCGAGCGGACACCTGCAGTCCGCGTAGCGCCGCAAGGGCGGCATCCGTCGAATCAGTGGGTACGAAGATGTGGTCGTGGTGACGTCCGGCGATGACATTGCAGCTGATCTGAACATCACCAAGCGCCTGCGCAAACGCTGCCGTCAGCCCCACAGCTTCGAGAGCGGACGTGACCGTAAGTGTGATCCACGACGAGCGGAACTCATGCGCGATGCCCTGACGCACGGCATCCGCCTCGGACATCACGACAGAAAGCCCCTCAGGCTCCCGCATCAGCGCCACAATCGAAGACTCGTCGACCTCCGCCAGCGAGCCCACCGTCGCGAACACGAAGACGCCCTCGTTGAGATGAGGCTCCATCGACGCAACCAACTCGTTGAGATCAGAAATCGCTGCCATAGGACGAACCTAGCGCCACACGAGGCCGAATCCCTCAACACTGCGCGTCACCGCGCCCGTCGCAATCTCCACAAGGTAGGTCGTCACGCTCTGCGGACGCGGATTCTTCACATACTCATCAGAGTCGAAGTTCGAGACGTTCGGTTGCACCTCGACCGCCACAAACTGGTTGTTTGGCGACACGTGGAAGTCCAAAATTGCACCCTTGTCATCAACCGTTTGGTACAGGATGCGCGAAGCCTCACCGTCATCGAAAGCCAGCACACTGCTGAACGAGCCGCCGTCGGCATCCACCAACACCATCTTGGCAACCAGGTTTCCTGCAGCATCCGCATCGGTTTGCCCCAAGAAAGGCTGCTCACCATCGATTGTCGACGGGTTCAAACGCGACTCGGTACCGTCGGAGAGCGCGACCGCCGCACTGCCTCGCGGATCAACGACCACCACGGTCGAACCGTCGGCCGAGACCCGATCGAACTCGAAGTAACCGCCGAGCGGCACCACCAAGCCCGATGCCGTATCGACCCGCACGAGCGTGCTCTCAGTCGTGAGCGCCACAATCGTGGTCGAACCAGGCACAAATTGCCAGCCAACGACCCGCATGGGGTCGCCGTCCAAGTCTGTTACGGCTACGACGTCACGGCCACGATTAACATCCATCGTGTACAGAGTGTGCGAGACCGTGGGAATTGGTCCCGGATCGAGACTCGAAATCGTGAAACCTAAGAGTGAACCCGAGCGGGCCGCATCCAGATCTGCGACTTCACCGACTTCGGGAAGTAACACTTGTTCGGTGACTCCCGTGTCGGGGTTCACGAGCGTGAGGGTTCCAGTGCGATCAGCAGCCGCGGTCGTAACCGCAAACACGTCCCCCACCGGCACGAACTCTTGGATGCCTTCTCCCGAGTACACCACGGTGCGCTCCTGCGAACTCATCCCGGTCTGCACGATCTCGTCGTTCGGCACGCCACGGTCGAGGTAGTACAGCGTGGGTTCCCCCGTCGTGAACGAATAACTCAGCGTGGACTCAGACCCACCAGAGGGACTCACGACGTCATCCACCGACACCGTGTACTCCGTGTCGTAGTCCAACGCTTCCGCAAACTGCACCGAGATCAGGTCGCCCTCACTCGACACCGTTGCCGCGACATCCGGACTAACAGTGACCGCGCCAGAGTCCACAGCAGCGAGAGTCTGATTCGCGAAGAGACGCAACGTTTGATCTGACGATGACACCACCGCATCCACATCGACCTGAGCGCTCGACAACTTGGGTCCCTGCAGGTACCCCAGCCCGAGAAAAATTCCGCACAGCACCAACAGCACAGCAATCGTCCAGGCGAAAGTTCGCCGAAACGAGTGGATGCTGTGCTCCGTCTCCGGAGGGCGTGCACTAATAGAGATATGGCTCACTCGGCCGCTCCACAACAGTCATCGTCTCCGGAACAAGGACGAGCGGCAGATCGCTGCGCGAACTCTGGTTGACCTCAAAGGACCCGGTGATCTCCACCCACGCATCAACATCGAACTCGTTCGCCCAATCCGGGGCGTAGACGGCAACACCCGTGGGCTGCGCGTCAACCGCGCAGCACGTGACGGTGAAGCGCGAGAGATAGAAAATGTTGGCGGGATCATCTTCGCTGGCCGTGATGAAGCCCACGACATCCGCCGTCTTGTTCGAATAGAAATTCGGATCGCTTGTTTGACGGAGCAAGGACGACCAATCGACGACTGTGAAACTGGCGATGAGTTCATCGTCGGCATTCGCGACCTCATCCACGTTCTGACTATCACTGCCCACCGTGGAACCAACAATGTCGCGCTGACTTGCGGTAGCACTCGACAGCGTCGTCGGAGGCACAATGACCAACGTGAGAGCGATTGCACCAGAAAGAAGCAGCGCTACTCCCCCAACAACCCGCGACCACCCGCGCGGAGCCACCGCTTCTTCGGTGTTAGCCGGACGGATTGCGAGGCTCAGCACACCCATCACGAGCGCGAGAGCCGCCATAACTACCGTGAACACCACATAGCGGGGGTGAATGTAGAGAACGAGCTGCTGAGTCGCCCCAAGCCACACCGTGGCGCTTACGGCCACGAGAATCAGGATGACGCCCCACCAGCGTTGGAGGCTAGACCACATAGTTGATCACCAATCCGATAAAGGCACTCATCAGGGCAACGACAAGCGATAGCTGCAGCAGCACCTTGGCCGTAAAGGTAGTGCGCATAATGGCCAGCATCTTGATGTCGATGATCGGTCCGAACACCAGGAACGTCACGATAGAACCGGGCATGAAGGTGCTGGCAAAGGGCAAAATAAAGAACGCATCAACGCTGGAACACACAGAGATCACGAACGCCAGCGCCATCATCGCGAGAATCGACCAGAGTGGATTGCTACCGAGCGACACCAAGACGTCTCGCGGTACCGCAACCTGAATGGCGCCCGCGATGAGCGAGCCGATGAACACCGCTGGCATGAGCACGCTGGACTCGCGCATGAAAATGTCGAGACTTTTTTCTGTGCGCGACTGACGGGGCCCGTGAGAACCCACCGCACACTGCTGAGCGAAACGACCAGTGAGCATCGCGTTGGGCTGCGGGTGCAAGCTGAAGAGCCAACCCACGATGTTGGCGATCGCAAGGCCACCAAGAATTCGCCCCACGAGGATGCCGTCATCGAAGCCGAAAGCCTGATGAGTCGTCACAATCGTGATCGGGTTGATAATCGGCGCCGCCAACAGGAACGTCATCGACTCGGGCACCGAGAAGCCCTTGAGGATCAGCCCACGGGCGAGAGGCACATTGCCGCACTCGCAGACCGGCAATGCAATGCCGAACAAGGAGATTGCGGCCCGACGCAACACCGGACGCTGCGGCAAATACCGCATCAGTAAGTCATCCGGAAGCCACGTCTGCACCACAATTGACAGCAGGATGCCGAGCACAACGAACGGCAGCGACTCGATGATGACACTCGTCGCCAAGGTGAGAAGATCAGCGGTGAGACCCGGGACGCCGACGGACTCTAGCTCTCCAGTGAACGCTCGCAGCGCGAAGATTGCCGCGACACCGATCGTGCCGAAGGCCAACCACAACCAACGGTTTCGTGACCGGCGAGGTCGATGATCATGCTGATGATGGTGATCATCGACGCTCGCTGGCAAAGTGGTGCTCACGGGTAAACCTTACAAAGTTGAAACTCGAAAAGTACCGAGTGCCGCAGTGTTAGTTGTCGTCGGTAGGCGTTGCGTTGACGGTTTTGCCCTGACTGCTGGCGCGACGTGAACCACGAGCCTTGCCGTGACCAGGCTGTTTGGGCTCAGGAAGAGCCTCGAGAACCGAACCCAGAATCTGCTCCGCATCCTGCGTGCTGATCTTGGGAGTCGAGCTCTCGGCCTTGGTGATAGGAATGTCAAAAATGGCTACAGAAGCTTCAGCGGCCGGCTCAACAGCATCACTCGAGCGCTGAGCGGGCTGAGCTGACTTGTTTCCGCCCTTGCTGCGTCGTGACTTCTTGGGCTCGGGAGCCGCCACTGTCTCGGTCGCTGCAGGAGCGGATGCCGCGGCATCCACTGCTGGAGTTTCACTAGCCTGGTTTTCGACGACAGGAACGACGGTGCTCGCGGCAACACGAGCAAGCGCGTTGCGCACGTCTTCAGTGATCGCGTGAGTGCCATTGCTCGGAGCCGAAGCCGGAGCAGTATTCTTCGCGGAGTTGTTGGACTGCTGTGTTTGCGATCCACCACCGTTGCCGTTGTTGCCGCCGTTGTTGCCGTTCGAGTTGCCAGAGTTGTTGTTCGAACCGCTGGAGTTGTTGTTGCCGCCACGGTTGCGCCCACGGCGTCCACCGCCAGCCTGCTCGTTCTGTGTCGGCTGCGAGCGGTGCTTAGTGACGGGGTCGTGATGAACGACTACACCGCGGCCAGCACACACTTCACAGTTCTCGCTGAACGTCTCAAGCAGGCCAAGGCCAAGCTTCTTACGCGTCATCTGCACGAGACCGAGTGACGTCACTTCAGCAACCTGGTGCTTCGTGCGGTCACGGCTCAAGCACTCCACGAGGCGACGCAAGACGAGGTCACGGTTGGACTCGAGAACCATATCGATGAAGTCGACCACGATGATTCCACCGATGTCACGCAGACGCAGCTGGCGAACGATTTCTTCCGCTGCTTCAACGTTGTTCTTGGTGACGGTCTCTTCGAGGTTGCCGCCGGAGCCGACAAACTTGCCGGTGTTGACGTCAACGACAGTCATCGCTTCCGTGCGGTCGATGACGAGCGAACCGCCCGAGGGCAACCACACCTTGCGGTCGAGAGCCTTCTCGATCTGCTCAGAAATGCGGTACTCCTCGAAGGAGTCAACGGTTCCCTCGTGAGCCTGCAGACGATCGAGCAGGTCAGGTGCGACCGAACGAACGTAGCCCTCAATAGTCTTGCGAGCGTCGTCACCCTCGATAACAAGCTTGTGGAAGTCTTCGTTGAAGACATCGCGAATGATCTTGATCAGAAGATCAGGTTCAGAGTGCAGCAATGCTGGGCCCTGGTTCTGAGCGTTCTCAACCTGCGCGCTGATGTCAGCCCACTGGTTAGTCAAACGGTTCACGTCGAGCGTGAGCTGTTCCTCAGTCGCGCCCTCGGCGGCGGTGCGCACAATGACACCGACATTCTCCGGCAGAACACCCTTGAGGATCTTCTTGAGACGCGAACGCTCCGTGTCGGGCAGCTTGCGGCTGATACCGCTCATCGAACCATTGGGAACGTAGACGAGGTAACGACCGGGCAAAGAAACCTGACTCGTGAGTCGGGCACCCTTGTGGCCGACCGGGTCTTTTGTAACCTGAACGAGCACGCGGTCGCCCGGCTTGAGCGCGAGCTCAATGCGACGAGCCTGCGGCTTGCCATCAGCAGAGTTCTCAGCGGCGGCATCCCAATCGACTTCACCGGAGTAAAGCACAGCGTTGCGGCCACGCCCGATGTCGACAAAGGCTGCTTCCATGCTGGGCAGAACGTTCTGAACGCGACCGAGGTAGACGTTGCCGATGAGGCTCGCGTCTTGAGCCTTCGCTACATAGTGTTCGACCAAGACGCCGTCTTCGAGAACACCAATCTGGATGCGATCAAACTTCGAGCGGACCACCATGACGCGGTCAACGCTTTCACGGCGCGCGAGGAACTCGCTCTCCGTTACGACGGGACGACGACGACCAGCATCACGGCCATCACGACGGCGCTGCTTCTTCGCCTCAAGGCGAGTAGAGCCCTTGACGCGAGTGGGTTCATTGCTGGGCTCTGCCTGCTTGCGAGGCTGGCGAACGCGCACAACGGTGTTGGGCGACTCGTCACCGGGACGAGCATCCTCACCAGAACGACGACGTGAGCGACGGCGAACGTTGCCCGCTTCGTCTTGGCCCTCGTTATCGTCTTTGCTGCGGTTGTCCCGACCGTCGCGGTTGTCACCGCTGCGGTTGTCAGAACCAGCACCGTTGTCGTTGCGCGAACGCGACGACCGGGCCGGAAGCTCGGGCAGATCGGGAAGATCAGGTGCCTGAAAGAGCAGCGACGTCGTCGACGGCGGCGTCAGTCGAGCTGCCTTCGCGGTCGTTGCCTTCTCGGTCTTCGCTTTTTCGGCCGGTGTCTTAGCGGCCGGGCTCTTGCGTGAGCGTGAGCGTGCGGGAGCTGATGAACCGGTCTTTGCGTCTGCGTCCACGCCTGCCTTAGCTGCAGCTGGCGCGGTTGCCTCGGAGTTCGCGGCCGTGGGCTCGCTCGCAGTTTCAGCCTTCATGCCGGTGACGGCATCTGGGACCTCGCGACCAAGGTGTTCGCTTGCCGTCTTCGCAGCGGGACGCTGAGAAGACTTCGCTGCACGGGGCGCGCTTGCGGCGACCGGTGCGTCAGAAACAGGTGAGTCGACCGGCGGCTTCTGTGCCACTGGCTTCTCTACCGGCGCTTTTGCCGAAGGAAGAATACGGCCGAAAAGGCCCTTCTTCTTGGGAACATCTTTCGAATTATTGCTTTCATTCACCATCGCTGGTGTACTCCTAGCCCTTGTAGGCGACCGCGCCACCCACTGGGTACTCTCTCGTGCGCTATTCCCCCACCAAACCTATGGTTCAGGAACCGCTACTAATTCTTCAGGTCCTGCAACGGGCCCGTGGCTCGCGTTGCAGTTGTGCTCTCTCACAGCACTTCGGAACTGGCTATCCGACTCACACAACTAGCGTTGCGCAACTGGTCCGGTCGCTATGCCCGGGAAGACTTCTTGGTGTTGTTCCGAGCGCGGCTCGGAATAACTACGCTTCATTATCGCATGCATTCTCAGAAAGTGAGCCTGACGCACGTGCGATAATCCCAGCATGACTGCTTCCGGGGTTCGCAACAGGCCCATTGCCCTCGCAATTTTTCTGATATTCGCTGGGCTTGTGGGGCTCTGGGCGTCGTTCCAGCTCACACTAGAGAAGCTCCATGTGCTCGAAAACCCGGATGCCGTGTTGAGTTGTGACTTCAGCATCGTGGTGCAGTGCGCAGCCAACCTCGAGTCAGCGCAGGGCGCGTTGTTCGGCTTCCCCAACCCCATCATTGGCCTGGTGGCGTTCATGGCGCCAGTTGTTGTCGGTGCCGCAATACTCGCCGGAGCGCGCTTCAATAGTTGGTTCTGGGTCACCTTCAACATCGGAGTAGCAGGCGCCTTCGCGTTCATTCTCTGGCTCGCCTACCAGAGCATTTTCAACCTCGGCACTTTGTGCCCCTGGTGCATGGTTGTGTGGTCGGTCACGATCCCCATGTTCTGGGCAGTGACACTGCGCAACATCAAAGTAGGCGCGATTCGCGCTCCCCGTTCGCTCCGCAAGGCCGCCAGCACCGCCTACAGCTGGGTCCCTGTGATCACGATTGTTGGCTACATCATCATCGCGATTGTCGCCCAGATTCGACTCGACGCTCTGTCGTACCTGTAAGACATATTCCCCCAGGGGAACACAACAATGGCGAGGGCCTGACGGTTGTCAGGCCCTCGCCATTATGTTGTGGACTGAACGGTTTAGCCGCTGAGAATGCCGCGCTAATCCGTCGCTTGCCCGTGAGCGCTATATGAGTTCAGGAAAGCGATTTAGGCGAACCAGAGTGCAAGCTCACGCGCTGCAGACTCAGGCGAGTCACTGCCGTGCACGAGGTTCTGCTGAACAGCCAGGCCCCAGTCGCGACCGAGGTCTCCACGGATCGTTCCGGGAGCTGCCGTAGTCGGGTCGGTCGTGCCCGCGAGAGAACGGAATCCCTCGATCGCACGGTTGCCCGCGATGCGCAGCGCGACGGTCGGCCCCGACTGCATGAAGTCGAGCAGCGGCTCGTAGAACGGCTTGCCTTCGTGCTCCGCGTAGTGCTGCGACAGAAGGTCGACATCCGCCTGCACGAGACGCACGTCAACGAGCTGGTAGCCCTTGGCCTCAATACGGCGAAGGATTTCACCGGTCAAATTGCGAGCAACGCCGTCAGGCTTGATCAGTACAAGGGTCTCTTCGATGTTCATTGTGTCTCCTCAGAGGGGGTGGTCATGGACTGGGTGTTAAGAATTTCGGCCTTGGCGCGGTCGAGTTGCTGGCCCTTAATGAAGCAATAGATCCAGATGCCAGCGAAACCTGCCCCCACGAAAAACATCGGCGTGAGGATGAAACCAAGAGCAATGAGACCGACCTGCAGCGCCCAACCGACCCAGAGGGCCCCCGGGCGGTGCAGCATCCGGGCAAGCGCGACGAACACGACGATCAGAACTGCTCCCCCGATGAACGCCGGGGCCGGAGCGAGGGCTTTGAGCCCGAACGCCGTGAGCGCCACGAAGAAGATCAGCGTGGCATCGAGCACCAACACGATACTCAGCAATAGTTCGGTGACGGAGCGCTTTCGGCGAACCGTGGGTGCGGAGGTCACGGCTTCCAACCCTCTGCCTCAGCGAGAGCAAGAGCCTCGCCAACAAGAGTGATGGAACCGGTCACGACGACAGCCCGGCGTTCGTTTTCTGCCGCCCAGCTGCGCGCCAACTCCATTGCTTCAGCAAAGGAATCAAAATCGGTGGTCTCATCGGTGAACGCGCGAACGGTCTCAACGAGTTCCTCCGGAGGAACGGCCCGGTCCGACTGTGATGCCGTCACATAGAAGCGATTAGCAATGGGGGCAAGAGCCTCCACGATGCCAGCAGCATCCTTGTCGTCGACAACAGCGATGACAAAAGCGATGTCTTCGAACGTGAAGTATTCCTTGAGCGCCACGGCGAGAGCCGCTGCGCCATGAGGGTTGTGAGCGGCATCCACAATCACGGTGGGTTCCGCACCAATAACCTGCAGTCGCCCCGGCGACGCGACGGTAGCGAGCCCTTCAGCGAGCACATCGTGAACGAGCGCCTGGCTGCCAGCGCCCAAGAACGACTCGACGGCAGCGATAGCGAGCGCGGCGTTGTGCCCCTGGAACTCACCGAACAACGGCATGAACAGGTCAGAGTAGGTGCCTGCGAGTCCGCGCACCGAAATAAGTTGGCCACCCACGGCAACATTGCTGCTGAGGAGTTCGAAAGCATCGCCCTCGACACCAATTGTGGACTCGGTAAGATCTGCCGCGCGCTCCAACTCGATCTGGGCATCCGACGACTGAATAGCCGACACGATCGCGGCAGCCGGCTTGATGATGCCCGCCTTGGTGCGCGCAATCTGCGCGATTGTCGTGCCCAAACGATGCGTGTGATCGAGCGCAATCGGCGTGAACACGGCAACTTGACCGTCGGCGACGTTCGTGGAATCCCACTCGCCGCCCATGCCAACCTCAAGAATGGCGACGTCGATAGGAGCATCCGCGAAGCTCGCGAATGCCAGCACCGTCAGCGCCTCAAAGTAGGTGAGCGCTTCTTCGCCCTTGGCCATCAGCTCGGCATCGACCATGAGCAGGAACGGGCGGATGTCAGCCCAGTTCTCGGCCAGCGCTCGGTTAGAAATCGCCCGGCCATCAATCACGATGCGCTCGTTGACCCGCACAAGATGCGGACTCGTCATGAGCCCCGTGCGCAGCCCGTAGGCGCGCAGAATGCTCTCGATGATGCGACTCGTGGAGGTCTTGCCGTTGGTGCCCGTGATGTGAATAACGGGGTAAGTGCGCTGCGGGTCGCCGATCAACTCGACGGCGCGACGAGTTGCTTCGAGACGCGGTTGAGGCGCCTGCTCCCCCACTCGCGCAAGCAGTTCTTCGAACACGTTGTTGGCATCCGAGAGGTATTCAGTGTCTTCGAGTTCGAAGTCTGAATCCTCGTCGATGTTGGTGCCCTCAAACCCATCAGCGAAGGGGCTGAGGTCGGCGAGGGGATGCTCCGGGCCGAGTTCGGCGCGTTCTTCGTCGGTCAGCGACGCCTCAATGGGGTCGCCGTTTTCATCGAATTGGCCGTCGTTGCCGAGTTCATCATCGCGGTCAGACATTGGTCGTTCCCATCTTGGTGATGTCGATCACCAGCGCGCCGATATTGGCGTATTTTCCTGCCGCGAGTTGCGTGCGGTGCACCTCTAGTGTGCCCTCTTCGAGGTCATTCGCGAAGGCCTGAACGGTGGATTGCGCTGCAAGCGTTTCTGAGGAAATCATGGCGCTGTGGAATCCGATGGCCTCGTGGTCGGCGGGGTCTAGCGCACCAATCGTCAGAGAGATGCGGTCGCTCACGTCGAATCCTGCCGCCTTGCGGGCATCCTGAATCGCACGGATGACATCGCGAGCGAGGCCCTCCGCTGAGAGTTCCGGAGTGAGCTGGGTGTCAATGATCACAAAGCCACCCTCGGAGAGGAACGCGATTGCGCTCGCTTCGTCGGCCGCTTCCATCTGGAGTTCGTATTCGCCGGCTTCCAGCGGCATCCCGTCGACGGAAACACCGTCGGCCGTGGTCTCCCAGTTGCCGGCCTTGGCCTCCTTGATGACCTGCTGCACTTGCTTGCCGACGCGCGGGCCGAGAGCCCGAGCGTTGACAGTGAGCTTCTTGGTGATGCCGAAGCTCTCCAACGAACCCTCTTCGAGAGCGTCAAACTTGACAGCCTTGACGTTGAGCTCATCGCGAAGGATGTCGCTAAACGGTGCGAGGGCTGCGGGAGTGTCGCTCACGACCGTCAGCGAAGCCAGCGGCAGTCGAACGCGCAGGCTGCGCGCCTTGCGCAGAGCAAGTCCGCTCGAGGCGATCTCGCGCACACGGTCCATCGTTGCAACTAGATCGTGGTCAGCAGGGAATGCTGAGGCGTCAGGCCAGTCCGTGAGGTGCACGCTGCGGCCGTTCGTGAGGCCGCGCCACATCTCCTCGGAGACGAGCGGGAGCAGCGGGGCAGCAACGCGCGCCACGGTCTCTAGGACGGTGTAGAGCGTGTCGAAGGCATCCTTGTCGTCGCCGCTCCAGAAGCGGTCACGGCTGCGACGCACGTACCAGTTGGTGAGCACGTCGGCGAAGTCGCGGAGCTTTGCGGCTGCCATGGGGCTGTCGAGTGCGTCGAGCTCAACGGTGACATCCTCGATCAGCTCTCGCGTCTTAGCGAGCAAGTAGCGGTCGAGAACGTGCGTCGAATCGGTGCGCCAGCTCGCCTCATAGTTATCGGCAGCGTTGGCGTAGAGAGTGAAGAAGTAGTACGTGCTCCACAGCGGCAGCAGCATCTGGCGAACACCATCACGGATGCCCTCTTCGGTAACCATGAGGTTTCCGCCACGGATCACCGAGCTCGACATCAGGAACCAACGCATCGCGTCAGCACCGTCACGCTCGAACACCTCGGAGACATCCGGATAGTTGCGCAGGCTCTTCGACATCTTTTGGCCGTCATTGCCCAGCACGATGCCGTGACTGATGACGTTAGAGAAGGCCGGGCGGTCGAACAGCGCCGTCGAGAGCGTGTGGAGAGTGTAGAACCATCCGCGAGTCTGACCGATGTACTCCACGATGAAGTCGGCCGGGCTGTGGGTGTCGAACCACTCTTGGTTCTCAAACGGGTAGTGCACCTGAGCGAACGGCATCGAGCCCGAATCGAACCACACGTCGAGCACGTCTTCGATGCGACGCATCGTCGACTGACCACTCGGGTCGTCGGGGTTCGGGCGCGTCAGCTCGTCGATAAACGGGCGGTGCAGGTCGGGCTCGCCCTCGTGGTTGAGAGGCAGGCGGCCGAAGTCCGCTTGGATCTCGGCCAGGGAACCGTAGACATCCACGCGCGGGAAGTCAGGGTTGTCGCTCTTCCAGATCGGGATCGGCGAACCCCAGTAGCGGTTGCGGCTGATCGACCAGTCGCGGGCATTACTGACCCACTTGCCGAACTGGCCCTCTTTAACGTTTTCGGGAACCCAGTTGATTTGCTGGTTGAGCTCGCCCATGCGATCGCGGAACTCCGGAACCTTGACGAACCAGCTCGACACCGCCTTGTAAATTAGCGGGTTGCGGCAGCGCCAGCAGTGCGGGTAGGAGTGCTCGTAGCTGGCCACCTTGAGCAGGCGGCCCTCCTCGCGCAGCAACTTCGTGAGCGGCTTGTTGGCGTCGAACACCTGCATGCCTTCCACGGGCGGCACCGACGGCAAGAACTTGCCACCATCGTCAACCGAGATGACAACGGGGATGCCGGCAGCGGCACACACATTTTGGTCATCTTCACCGTAGGCGGGCGCCTGGTGCACGATGCCAGTACCTTCACCGGTGGCAACGTAGTCGGCGACCAAGAACTGCCACGCGTTTTCGGTGCCGTAGGTTTCGGCATCCGCATAGAAATCCCAGAGGCGGTCATAGCGAACGCCCGCGAGTTCGGCACCCTTGATGGTGCGCGTGACTGCTGCAAGAGCTTCCTCAGCGGTCTCGTAGCCAAGTTCTTTCGCGTAGGCCGCGATGGTGTCACCCGCAAGCATGAACTGGGCGGAGCCCTGCTCCGAACCGTCGCCAGCACCGAGCGGGCCGGCAGGCAGAATCGCGTAGTCGATGTCGGGGCCGACAGCGAGAGCAAGGTTGGTGGGGAGCGTCCACGGGGTGGTCGTCCAGGCAAGAGCCTTTACGCCGGTGAGCCCCAGCGCTTCTGCCTTCACACCGTCGAGCGGGAACGTGACCGTGACGGTCTGGTCTTGACGCATCTTGTAGACGTCGTCATCCATGCGCAGTTCGTGGTTGGAAAGCGGGGTTTCGTCATTCCAGCAGTAGGGCAGCACTCGGAAACCCTCGTAGGCGAGGTCCTTTGTGTGCAGCTGCTTGAACGCCCAGATGACGCTCTCCATGAAGTTGACGTCGAGCGTCTTGTAGTCGTTCTCGAAGTCGACCCAACGCGCCATGCGCGTCACATACTCTTGCCATTCGCCGGTGTACTTGAGCACCGATTCGCGAGCGGCGGCATTGAACTTGTCGATGCCCATCTCTTCGATCTGGCTCTTCTCGGTGATGCCGAGCTGGCGCATCGCTTCGAGTTCAGCGGGGAGTCCGTGGGTGTCCCAGCCGAAGCGACGGTGCACTTGCTTGCCGCGCATGGTCTGGTAGCGCGGAAAGAGGTCTTTGGCGTAGCCAGTCAGCAGGTGACCGTAGTGCGGGAGGCCATTGGCAAAAGGAGGGCCGTCGTAGAAGACCCACTCATCGGCGCCTTCACGCTGATCAATGGATGCCTGAAAAGTGCCGTCTGCCTTCCAGTACGAGAGCACTTGCTCTTCGATCGCCGGAAACTTCGGGGACGGCGCGACGGAATCGTCTGAGCTGTGGCGGGGATACGACATGAGGCTCCAGTGGTACGTAGGTGCGAATAATCTGCACGAGGACGACCTCTCAGCCGCGGTACCACCCCGCTTATGCACCCTGCGGCACACCACTCATATCGCTGTAACGGGCTTACCCGTTCGGTTCTACCGCCGCCTGCTCCCCCGCCGAAGCTGAAGTTGAGATGGTTTCTTCCGAACGCTCCCCGGTGATAGCCGGTTCATAGCGTGTGGCAGCAATGATACGCGAGTTAGCTGACCGCTGAGCGCTATTTCTTGGCGATAGTAGCGAGCGTTTCTGCTGCCAGCTGAGCGTCGTGCATCGTGACGATGAACTTTTTGCCGTTCATCCGCGTCACTTCGATGGCATCACCTTTGGAGAGAACGATGCCGCTGCGGCCATCGGGAGCCCAACGCCAGCCGTAGCCACCGAACTCGCCCATCGGGTTGACGTCGACGACGGCGACGGACTCGATCTGGTCTGGCGCGATGGTGGTGCGAGGAAAGCCCAGAGCGGAGCGGACCTTAAGCCCACGCTGATCGATTGTCACACGCCACGAAAGAGTGCTGACGGACAGTGCGATCACGAAGAGTCCGATGACAGCGGGCAAGAGGAGTTCGTCGGGATTGCTGACCGCCTGCACTGCGAGGGCAATGGCCAGAGCGGCGAGGGCAGCGCCGACAATAATCACGACGCCTGGACCAACCCGCGTCGTGGTGGAGAAGTGCACGCGTTGCGTTGCAGCACCAGCGATGGGCTTCGCGGTGACCGGGGTCGACTGAATGTACTCGGCGGCAGGAAGCATGAGCCAGGCGAATAAGGCCATGATGAGCGCGATGGGGAATGCGGCAATGGCAATTCCCCCGATCGCAGGAGCATTCTCAGCGTTCTCAAGTCCTCGCTGAACAGCAAGTGAGCCCGCCGCTGTGACGCTGAGCGTAATCGACAGGAACATGGATGCGGCCACCATGATCTTGTGCCCCCAGAGCATTCCGCCGTTGGGACCACCCTTCCAGCTGGCGAAGGCGGCAAGCGCCGCGAAGATTAGCGTCATCAGTAGCGGCAACACAATCACGCTGCCCACGGTGGAGTATCCGTCTGGGCCTGAGGTTCCCCAATGCGAGGCAACCGGGCTCGGAAGCTCAGGGATCCACAGCGCCATGATGAAGGCAGCGGCCAGCGCGATTACGAGCGGGATCACCACGCCGATCACGATGATCAGACGGCGGTTTCGCGTGAGTTGGGGCGAAACATTCTCGGCGGGAAGGGTCATTGGTATTCCTCTCGGATGAGGGCGGTAAGAGTAGCGAGTGAAACCTTGTGGGCGCGCGCTTCAGCAACAACAGCGGTGATGCCGTCGGCGAGCGAATCGTAGCTCTGGGCGGTGGCGGCAACGATTGCTCCACGACCGCGGCGGAGTTCGATGAAGCCCTCGTCGCGCAATTCTTGGTAGGCGCGTAAGACGGTGTGCATGTTGACGCCGAGAGAGCTGGCTAGTTCTCGTGCGCTGGGGAGCCTCTCCCCTGCTGTGACGGTCTTATCGATGACAGATTGGCGGATGCTCGCCGCGAGTTGCTCGAAGAGCGGCGTCTCGGACGCGGGATCCACTCGAACTAGCATGACGTCATCATAATTGTTCTAGTTGGACTAGCACAAGCGCGCTCTAGATGGATCACCGTGCGCCTCAGAACCGACGACGTGCCGGCATCTCCTGCACATGCTTCATCTCGGCCGCGGATGCCGGAGCCGAACTCAGGCGGCGTGCAAGTCGCGCCGTCCACGGGCTGGCTGTCGCGCCATGGGCAAAGACGCTGACGAGGATTGTCCACACCGCTACCGAGAACACGGTGTCAGCAACGGAGCCGCTCAGCTCATCGAACACTAAGAGAGCGAACAGAATCGAGGCGAGCCCTCGTGGCCCGAACCATCCGATGAAGAGCCGCGTCTCGAAGCGGGTACCCGACCACGCCAGCGCCAGGAGAACGGGCACCATGCGCACTACCGTCAGCGACAGCGCCACGTAGAGCGCAATCTGCCACGTGAGCGAGGTGAGGATCGGTGCTGCGAGTACCGCGCCGAACACCAAGAACGTGATCGAGCTGAGCAACTCCCCCTCGTCTTCAGTGAAGTCTTGAACATCCTCGCAGTGGTCGCGAGCAACCGCACTAAACGCGAGACCAGCCACGAACGCGGCAATAAATCCATTGCCGCCAACAACACCGGCGCTCGCAAACGCCGCGACAGCGATGGCAATGGTCGCCAGCTGGCGGTAAATGCCGTCAACAAATCCGGCGCTCGACGCTCGGCTCAACAACCACCCGCCAAGTACTCCGACAACCCCACCGAAGATGACCCCGAACCCAATTTGCTGAGCCGCGAACAGACCCCAGCTCTCGCCCGAAGCGGCTCCCGTTTCGGTGGCGGCAATCGCCAGAAAGACTGTGACAACCGGAACCATGATTCCGTCGTTCAGGCCACTCTCTACATTGAGGGCCTGCCGAAGGCGAACCGGCAACCGTTTATCGCTGACAACCGCTTGGCCGAGCGCAGCATCCGTCGGCGCCAGAATCGCGGCGATGAGAGCAGCCTCGATGAAGGTGAGCTCGCCAAAGAGCGCCGCCGCGGCGACTGCCCCGAGCACAATCGTGAGCGGCAGGCCGATACCCAACAAGCGCAGCGGAAGAAAGATCTGCTTGCGCAACGCTCGCAGATCGATGCGTACCGCATCCGTGAAGAGCACTAAGACGAGGGTGGCCTCGACGAGGATCGAGACGACCTCGCTCTTGAGGTCGAGCTGAAACCACCGCGCACCCACAACACCCAACAGGATGCCCACAGCCGTAAAGACCATCGGCGCGGTCACGGGAGACAGCGCAAGCTTGCGCGACACCATCGCGAAGGCGAACACCACGAGGGCAACGATCACGAGTTCGGTCATGGTTCCTCCACTGCAGAACGAAGCGCGGCATGCCCCGTAGCCACGCACAACCGCTGCGCGACACCGGGGTGGCTCAAGGCTACGGGAATGCGGCACGAATACCCGCGGTTGCACCGGTGGGCCGAACCCGTCGCGCCTCCGACTTTCAGAAACGACTCATGAGCAGCCAGATTCCTCGCCGCCGCGTGCTGTTGCGCGACCTCAGCAGCCCCCGCGATGTGATCTCCCACATCAGCCCCAACTGGTTTGCCTCCGTTATGGGCACAGGCATCGTCGCGAACGCTGCCGCAACGCTTCCCCTAATCGCTCCGCAACTCCACGTGTTTGCGAGCACCGTCTGGGTGATCGCGACTGTCTTGCTCCTGGGGCTTATCGCCGCGAGCGCAGCGCACTGGATCGCCCACCGGGAGGTTGCGCTTTCGCACCACCGGCATCCGGCAATGGTTCATTTCTATGGTGCGCCGCCGCTGGCGATTCTGACCATCGGCGCAGGTGCATTGCTCTTCGGCCCCGACATCATGGGGGCGGATGCCGCGCTCACCGTCGCACTGATCTTGTGGTCAATCGGCACCGTGCTTGGCCTTGCCACCGCCGTGATTGTCCCGTTCTTGACCTTCACGTCGTCATCCGGCACAGATCAATCGCCGTTCGGAGGCTGGATCATGCCCGTGGTCCCTCCCCTGGTCTCGGCAGCAGCCGGAGCACCGCTCATCCCATACCTGCCTGAGGGCGAGGCTCGGTTGACGATGCTGATCGCCTGCTACGCGATGTTCGGGCTCAGCATGATCGCTACCGCGGTGATCCTCCCGCTGATCTGGGGACGACTAGCACGACACAACATCGGCAACTCCGCAGCGGTTCCGACTCTCTGGATTGTGCTTGGCCCACTCGGCCAGTCCATTACGGCCGCAATTGTTCTTGGAACGGTTGCCCCCTCCGCGGTGTCTGCTGAGCTCGCCGAGGCCCTCAGTTTCTTCGGGTTCATCTACGGCGTCCCCACACTAGGTTTTGCGCTCCTCTGGACGGCGCTAGCAATCGCCATGACCGTGCACACCGCCCGCCGCGGCTTGCCGTTCAGCCTCACGTGGTGGTCGTTCACCTTCCCCGTGGGCAACATGGTGGTTGCGCTGAGCGTACTCGCCGTGGCTACCGGTTCCGCGGTGCTCGAGGTGACGGCACTCGTGAGCTTCGTAGCTCTTGTGGGAGCCTGGGTACTCGTAGCGCTGCGCACCTTTGCGGGGAGCGTCATCCGGGGCACATTGTTCTTGGCTCCGCCGGTAGTCGGCGATGCGACAGCCGTTGCAGCGCCTGCCACTCCGGCGGCGTGAGAATCGCAATTGTTACGCATCTCACAAATCTGAGCAGGTTTGTTAGCACGAGGCGCACACCGATGCCCGCAATCTATGACTAGGGTTATTCAGGCACCCGCCTATTCAGGCAGGGCTCTTCACAGTTCGCAGACAAAGGAAAGGAGCGTCGCGTGTCGACTCTCACTTTGACCCTCGGCCGGCCCACGCTCGCCGACACCGTCTTTTCTCGTAGCCTCGCCACTGACATCACGCTCGTTGCCGCCGGCGCCGCTCTGACTGCTGTAATGGCCCAGGTTGTTGTCCCGCTGTACCCCGTACCGATCACGGGCCAGACACTCGCGGTACTGCTTGTTGGTGCTTCGCTTGGTGCGACGCGTGGTGCGATCTCGATGACGCTGTATGCGCTGCTCGGCTTGGTTGGACTCCCCGTCTTCAGCGAAGCTTCTTCCGGAGTCAGCGTTCTTGCTGGCACCACCGGCGGCTACATCATCGGCTTCATCTTTGCTGCCGGCTTCACCGGCTGGCTTGCTCAGCGCGACTGGGACAAGAAGTTCCTCGGCGCTGCGCTCTCGTTCCTCGGTGGCACGGTTGTCACCTTCGCGTTCGGCCTCACGTGGCTTGCCATCGTGACCGGTGGAACACTCGAGCAGGTTCTCGCGTGGGGTCTCTACCCCTTCATCATCGGTGGACTCATCAAGGCCGGTATTGCCGCAGCCGTGATCCCCACCACGTGGAAGATCGCCACGAAGTTCTCGCGCAAGCAGGACTAACGCACGCTCCTTCAGTTTCACTAACCGGGTCGGTTTTGCTCAGGCAAACCGGCCCGGTTTTTTGCCCAGTTGGACTTAATGTACTCAGTTCAACAATAATTGAGTGTCTCGCACCCGAGCAGCATTCCTCCCCCACAAAAGGATCCACGTGAACGCGCCCCGCATCCTGTTCCTCCCCCTCTCGATAGCGGCCAGCGCCGCACTGCTTGCCGGCTGCACAGCGGCCAGCGAACCGGCTGCTGAGCCCGTTGACGGCGGCACGCTCGTGTACGCGACCGGGGATGCTGAGCCCGGCTGCCTCGACCCGCACGTCGGCGGCAACTACCCGCAGGGACTCATCAGCACCCAGTACCTCGAATCGCTCGTCTCGAAGAACAGCGACGGCGAGATCATCCCGTGGCTCGCCACCGACTGGATCGAGAGCGAAGACGGCCTCACGTGGGACTTCACTCTGCGTGACGATGTGAACTTCACCGACGGCACCCCCTTTGATGCTGAGGCCGTCAAAGCGAACATCGAGCACTTGAAAGACCCCGAAACCGCTTCCTCAACGGGCTACCTCGCCGTGGGCAAGATCGACGGCATCGAAGCCGTCGCCGCCGATCAGGTGCGCTTCACCCTGTCGGCGCCAGACAGCGCGCTACTCGAATCGTTCTCGCAGCCGTGGGTGAGCATCCAGTCCCCTACCGCGCTCGAACGCGACCAAGCCACCAACTGTGAGAGCCCTGTGGGAACCGGACCCTTCATCGTGACCGATTGGGTCAAGCAGCAGTCGATCACCCTCGAACGCAACGAGGACTACAACTCGGCTCCCGCTGACGCCGAGCACACCGGTGCGGCCCGTCTCGACGCTATTGAGTGGCGCTTCATTCCGGATGCCGCCACCCGCTATGCCGCCCTCCAGTCGGGCGACGTTGACGTGATCGATAACGCGCAGCCCAACAACATCTCGTCCGCCGCCGACGTGGCCACCATCGAAGAACTCGATGCACCGCGCCCCGGCGCCGCCAACCGCATCGAACTGAACTCGGGCAAGGCACCGTTCGACGACATCCGGGTGCGCGAAGCCTTCATCCGGTCTGTGGATGTAAACCCTGGAATCGAGAGCTTGTTCTTTGGAACGGCCGAGCGTTCGTATTCGGTGCTCTCGAGCGTCGAAGCCGCGGGCACCTCGACCCCTGACGTGTTCACCACCGACCCGGAGGCAGCTAAGACCCTGCTCGACGAGGCAGGCTGGGACACGATCGACTCCGACGGGTACCGCACGAAAGACGGCGAGCGCCTGAGCCTGACGTTCCCGATCAGCACAAACCAGTCGATCCCCGCTGAGCAGTCACTGTTTGAGCAGATTCAGGCTTCCGCTAAGGACGTCGGTTTTGAGGTCATTCTGCAGCCGACAGATTTGTCGTCCTGGTATGGCGCTCTGTTCACGAACGAGTACAACCTCGTGAGCGCTCCGTACACGAAGGTCGGCGCTGACGTGCTGCGCATCCTGTACCACTCCGATTCGATCATTCCGGCGCCGAGCGGCTACTACGCGAACCTGGCCCAGCTGAGTGACCCCGCCCTCGATGCCCTCCTCACGACGGCCAGCGAAACATCGGATGCCAGCGAGCGCCAAGACCTGTACGCCGAGGCTCAGTCGATCATTGTTGACGGTTTCTATGTTCTGCCCCTCTATGACCAGCAGAACCACTACCTCTACAGCACGAATGTTGAGGGATTCCGGGCGTTGCCTCCCGTGGCAGCGCCAACGTTCTACGATGCGTGGTTGAGTAACTAGAGGAACGCCCTCTGTGACGGTTTCGACTGACGCTCCTGCAGTAGCGAGTGTCTCCACCCCAGCGACCCGATTGCGGTCGCTGGGGTGGATCGCGCGCCGCGTTGGCGGCGGTGTGTTTGTGCTGTGGGCTGTTGCGACGGTCATCTTCTTTGCTCTGCGTCTGATTCCGGGCGATCCGGTGGATGCGATTCTGGGTGGGCCGGGTTCGCAAGCGTCTGCCGAAGCCGTGGCCCAGATTCGCACCGACTATGGCCTCGACCAGCCGCTGATCGTTCAGTATTTTCTGGCGATGGGCAAGCTCGCGGTCGCCGACTTCGGCACGTCATACGCGCTCAAGGTGGCAGTGGCTCCTTATGTACTGACGCAACTCTGGTCAACGCTCGTGCTCACGCTGGCCTCCCTCGTAATGGCCTGGCTTGGCGCCCTTGCCCTCACGCTGGCTACGAGCGGTCGCGGTCGCGTTGCGCGCGCGTTGGGGTCCGGGCTCGAACTCTTGGCGGCTGCCGTTCCCCATTTTTGGTTGGCATCGCTGCTCATCATTCTGCTGAGCAATACGTTGCATTGGCTTCCCCCGATTAGCGTCCCCGGCCCCCTCGGTCTTGTTCTGCCCGTGCTCACCCTTGCTCTGCCCCTCACCGGCTTCCTCGGCCAAGTGATGCGCGAATCCCTCACCAACGCCTACGAACAACCCTTCGTGCTCTCGGCGCGGGCACGCGGCGAAAGCGAATGGGGTGTGCGACTTCGTCACGTGCTGCGCCACGCAGCCCTTCCCGGCATCTCCCTCTCCGGCTGGGCCTTCGGCTCGCTCCTGAGCGGCGCCGTTGTCGTCGAGACAATCTTCGCGCGGCCGGGCCTCGGCAGAACCCTCCTCAGTGCCGTCACCATCCGCGACATTCCCGTCGTCACCGCCGTCGCCCTGCTCTCGGCACTGACCTTCATCATCGTCACGATCGCAACGGATGTCGTTGACCGCATCGTCGACCCTCGCGTAACGGAGGTGGCAGCACGATGACCGAAATCTTGGCTGGCCGACTTTCGCAGCCTGCACGGCGCGCTCCCGGCATCCGGGGCCGCGGCGGTTGGCTTCGCAACACGGGCGTCATCATCGCTCTGGCCGTGCTTGCGCTTATTCTCACGGCCGCTCTCGCTCCGCAGCTCATCACGACCGCTGACCCGGATGCTGTTGCCCCCGCCGAAGCGTTCCAGTCACCATCGGCTGCCCACTTTTTCGGCACCGATGAGTCGGGTCGCGATGTGTACACGCGCGTTGTCTTCGGAGCCGGAAACTCGCTGCTCATCGGAATTGCCGCCACCGCGGTCGGGCTAGGCCTTGCGCTCATTCTCGGCCTGCTGGGCGGTCTCGGCAGCAGACTCGGCGACTTCGTCAGCACCCGCCTCGTTGAGGTCATGTTTGCTCTTCCCGGCCTGCTACTCGCGCTCGTCTTCATCGCGATCGCCGGGCCCGGAGTGGTCACCTCGACCGTGGCGGTGGGCCTCTCGACTGCGCCCGGCTATGCGCGCATCATCCGCAGCCAACTGCGCAGCGTTCGCAGTGCCAGCTACGTGGAGGCCGCCACAGTTCTCGGCCATTCGCGAGCGCGCATCGTGTGGCAGCACATTCTGCCCGGAGCGCTCTCGCCGATCTTTGTGCTCGGCACCCTCGGCGTTGGCCAAGCGATTGTCTGGGCGTCCTCGCTCGGCTTTCTCGGGCTCGGCGTCGCCCCGCCCGCCGCCGAATGGGGCGCGATGCTCTCGAGCGGTCGCACCTACATCGACGTCGCCTGGTGGCTCACCGTCTTCCCCGGTCTGGCTATTGTCGCAACCGCCGCATCGTTCACCGTGCTCGGCCGCGCCCTCAACGCCCGCACCCGCCAGGAGGCCCGCGGATGACCGCCACCCCGCTCCTGCGTGTGAGCAACCTCAGCGTGCACTTCGACCGCGCCGCCCGCCCGGCCGTTGACGATGTCAGCTTCGAGGTCGCCGCCGGAGAATGCCTCGCCATCGTCGGAGAATCGGGATCAGGCAAGAGCGTCACAGCCCGTTCCCTGCTCGGGCTTGCGCCCGCCGGAGCCCACGTGAGCTTCAGCGAATTGAGTCTGGCGGGAGAAAGCCTTCCGGCACCCGGTGCTCGACGGTGGCGAACGATTCGCGGAGCATCCATTGGGCTGGTGTTGCAGGATGCGCTCGTGTCACTCGACCCGCTGCGCCCGGTCGGCCGCGAAATCGATGATGTGCTGCGGCTACACACCACCCTCAGCCAGCGCGAACGTCAGGCTCGTGTGCTTGAGCTGCTCGATGCCGTGGGCATTCCCGATCCTGCGCTGCGAGCCCGGCAACGCTCCGGCGAACTCTCGGGCGGGCTGCGCCAACGCGCCCTCATCGCTGCCGGAATCGCGGCCGGCCCTGCCCTCATCATCGCCGACGAACCCACGACCGCTCTCGATGTCACGGTGCAAGCGCGCGTGCTCGAGTTGCTGTCGTCGTTGCGCAACAACGGCACCGCCATGATCCTCATCACCCACGATTTGGCCGTTGTCTCTCGCGTCGCCGACCGCGTGGCCGTAATGAGCGAAGGCCGCATTGTGGAAACCGGTGAAACGAAGGGCTTGCTGCGAGCGCCGGCGACAGTGCCGACCCAGCAGTTGCTCGCAGCCATTCCGGTTGACGTTCCGCGCGCTATTCCTCTGACGCTGCCATCGGATGCCGAAGCCGTCACACTCCCCAACACTTCCGCGAGCGCCAGAGCTGCTGCCACGGCTACCGCCGCCGCTTCCTCGGTACCCGCGCTCGAACTGCGCGGAGTATCTCGCCGCTATCCCACCCCACACGGGGCGGCGATTCAAGCGCTCGACAACGTTTCTCTCACCCTCGCTTCCGGCACCACTCTGGGCCTTGTCGGCCAGTCTGGCTCCGGCAAAACCACCATCGCGCGCATCGCCCTTGGCCTGGAGACAGCGGACAGCGGCGAAGTGCTGCTCGCCGGCCAGGAGTGGGGGTCGCTGAGTGCCCGCGAGCGCCGACCGCTGCGTCCAACGCTGGGTGCGATCTATCAGGATGCCTTGAGCTCCTTCGATCCTCGCTTGAGCGTCGAGCGCATCCTCACCGATGCGTTGAGCGCTGGAGCATCCGCGAACCACCAGTCACTGACGACGCCAGATGAACTACTCGATGCTGTCGGTCTGCCTCGCGCGGTGAAGAACCGTCGCCCGCTGCTCTTATCGGGCGGCCAGCGCCAGCGGGTGGCAATTGCTCGCGCGCTCGCGCCGGGGCCGCAGACGATCCTCTGCGACGAGCCGGTGTCGTCACTGGATGTTTCCACTCAGGCTCGCGTGCTGAATCTGCTCGACGAGCTGCAGCGCCACCTTCACCTCAGCTATCTCTTCATCTCTCACGACCTTGGGGTGATTCGCCACATGAGCGATCGGGTGGCCGTCATCAACGAGGGCCGCATTGTGGAGACGGGCCCGACGGATGAAATCTTTATCGCACCACAGCATCCGTATACCCGGTCGTTAATTGCGGCTCTCCCGCGAGTGAGAGGATGATGCGGTGACACCTCCCCGCACTCCCACCCGTGGTCGCCCACCCGCTGCGTCCCGCGAACTCCTGCAAGAGGCTGCCTTCGAGTTGTTTATCGAGAGCGGCTACACCGGCACCACCGTCGATCAGATCGCTACCCGTGCCGGGGTGAGCCGCAATACGTTCTTCAACTATTTCGACGCTAAAGGCGAAGTATTTTGGGTCGAGCTGGATGCCGCGACCGAGCGGCTAAGGGTGGCGCTGGCTGATCAGCCGACCGACACCGGCGACGCGTCATCCGCCCCGCTCGCTATCCGTCAGGCGATGCTGCGTTCGCTGACCGAGCTGGAATCGCGCCACGTGCCTTTTGTGCTCACCCAGTACGACCTGATTGGCAGCGCGACGGAGCTGCAGGCGTCAGCAATGAGCCGCTTTGCGACGCAGGCTCGCCTACTGAGTGGCTTCCTCGAGCGCCACGGGGTGGATGCGGCGACCGCGCGCACGCAGGCCTACGCTCTCATCGCATGTGTCGTCTCGGCTGCGCAAGAGTGGGCCAATGCCGGTCCGCAGCGCGGACGGCTCGAACCCTTCGTGAACCGTGCGTTCGACACCGCGCTGGCACCTCTCTCACCACACGATCGCTGAGCTGCGCGGTTGCTGAGATCCTCTCGACAGGGTCGAAGCGCGGGGTTAGGCTTCAGCCACGCTGGACTGCTTGCATGATCCCCCATCTTGGAGCTAAGCCATGAGTGACGATCAACCAACCAAACGTTTCGATGCGCAGAATGGTGACGCGCCCACGGTGCGGTTTGAGCCGGCGGGAGCAGCACCACCTCCGGGTGGCGGTGAGCCTCCGGTCGGGCCTCCGGTCGATCCTCCGTCATCGCCGGAACCCAAGTCGCGCAAGCTGCTCATCATCTTGTCGATCATTGGCGGGGTGCTGCTGATCGCAGTCGTCATCATGCTGACGTTGCTGTTCTCTCGCGGGTCTGGCGGCGACATCACGCCAGTGCCAACGGAAAGCCCTTCGGCCACACCGAGCGAGACTCCCACGCCCAGCACTTCTGCCACGGAGGAAGCAGAGCCGACTGCTGAGCCGACGACTGCTCCGCCGCCCGCAACCGCGAGTCCGTCATTCGCCACCTTCAGCGCGCCCACCAGCGCAAACTGCACCGCTGCGAACCCCACAAGTCAGCTCACTTTTGCCTGGAGCAGCGCCAACGCAACCATGGCGTGGTTTGGGGTGCGCACCACCAACGCTAAGGAGGAGCCGTATGAAGAGGTTCCCACCACCGCGAAGTACACCTTCGACTACCAGTGCAGCAACGAGACTGAGATTTACACGGTGACGCTCGAGGATGCGGCGGGAAACCTCACCCACAAAACGGTCACAGTGACAAAGAACTAGACGTCCTCGCGCGGCGCAACCTCATGCGACGCCGTCCGTTACGATTGGTACTACACCTCACACTCAGGCACCTCTTCTTTGACTCGGTGCCGCACATATCGAACCGGAGAAATTATGTCGTCGAGCGTTCCCGAAAAGCCTGCCCTAGAAGGTCTCGAAGACAAATGGGCTCCCGTGTGGGAGAACGAAGGCACCTACCGGTTCGATCGCCAGAAGGCGCTCACCGATGGTTCTGACTGCGTATTCTCGGTCGACACTCCCCCGCCGACGGCATCCGGAAGCCTGCACATTGGCCACGTCTTCAGCTACACCCACATGGACTTGGTTACTCGCTTCCAGCGCATGCGTGGCAAGGAGATTTTCTACCCGATGGGGTGGGATGACAATGGTCTGCCCACCGAGCGTCGGGTTCAGAACTACTACGGTGTGCGCTGCGACCCCACGCTCCCCTATGACGAAGGCTTCGAGCCTCCTCAGCAGGGTGGCGAAGGCAAGTCAACAAAGGCTGCCGCGCAGTTGCCCATTTCTCGTCGCAACTTCGTTCAGTTGTGCGAGACGCTGACCGCCGAAGACGAGAAGCAGTTCGAAGACCTCTGGCGCCAGCTTGGTTTGAGCGTTGACTGGAACCTCACCTACCGCACCATCGGTGACGACGCTCAGCGTGCTGCTCAGCGTGCATTCTTGCGCAACCTTGACCGTGGCGAGGCCTACCAGGCGTTCGCTCCGACGTTGTGGGATGTCACGTTCCGCACCGCTGTTGCGCAGGCCGAGCTCGAAGACAAAGAGCAGCCTGCCGCCTACCACCGTCTTGCTTTCCACCAGGCGGATGGCGACGACATCCACATTGAGACGACGCGCCCCGAGCTTCTACCGGCGTGTGTTGCGCTCGTGGCTCACCCCGATGACGAGCGTTACAAGCACCTCTTCGGCACGATGGTCACGACGCCGATCTTCGGTGTTGAGGTTCCGATCCTGGCCCACCACCTTGCTCAGCAAGACAAGGGTTCCGGAATCGCGATGATTTGCACCTTCGGTGATGTCACTGACGTTGTCTGGTGGCGCGAGCTCGATCTGCCGAACCGCACCATCATCGGTGCCGACGGTCGCATCATTGCCGACGCCCCCGATGTCATCGCGGGCGACGCCGCTCAGGCTGCCTATGCAGAACTCGCGGGCAAGACGGTCTTCAGCGCGAAGGCCGCCATGGTCGCTCTGCTCAAGGAGTCTGGCGAAATGATCGGCGACGCGAAGCCGATTCAGCACCAGGTGAAGTTCTTCGAAAAGGGCGACAAGCCTCTCGAGATCATTTCGACGCGCCAGTGGTACATCACTAATGGTGCCCGCGATGAGAAGCTGCGCAGCCGCCTTCTTGAGGCCGGTAAGCAGATCAACTTCACCCCCGACCACATGCGTGTTCGCTACGACAACTGGGTTGGTGGCCTCACGGGCGACTGGCTCATTTCGCGCCAGCGCTTCTTCGGTGTGCCGATCCCCGTCTGGTACGAGCTCGATGCCGACGGCGAAAAGGGTGCCCCTATCGTTCCGAGCGAGGCTTCGCTGCCGATCGACCCGTCCTCAGACACTGCTCCCGGCTACACGGAAGACCAGCGTGGTGTTCCCGGTGGCTTCGAGGGCGAACTCGACATCATGGACACCTGGGCGACCTCGTCGTTGACCCCACAGATTGCCGGTGGTTGGGAGACCGACCCCGAGCTCTTCGACGTGGTCTTCCCCTACTCGCTGCGCAGTCAGGGCCAAGACATCATTCGTACGTGGTTGTTCTCGACCGCGCTGCGCTCCGAACTCGAGCACGGAACGGTGCCGTGGAAGAACGCCGGCATCTCCGGCTTCATCGTCGACCCCGACCGCAAAAAGATGTCGAAGTCGAAGGGCAACGTTGTTACACCTAAGGGCATGCTCGACGACCACGGTTCGGATGCGGTTCGCTACTGGGCAGCATCCAGTCGCCTCGGTACTGACGCGGCGTTTGACCCGCAGAACCCGAAGCAGATCAAGATCGGTCGCCGACTCGCGATCAAGGTCCTGAACGCGTCGAAGTTCGTTTACTCGTTCCCGGCGCCCACTGTTGCTGCGGGCTCGACTGCCGTCGTTACCGAAGCGCTCGACCTCGAAATGCTCGCCGAGCTAGCGTCGGTCGTTGACCAGGCCACCACGGCTCTGGAGAACTTTGATCATGCCAAGGCACTTGAAACCACCGAGAAGTTCTTCTGGACCTTCTGCGACGACTACCTCGAGCTCGTGAAGGAACGTGCCTATGGCGCCGGAACTCCCGAAGCCCAGGCGAGTGCCAACCGTGCGTTGCACACCGCCATTGACGTGTTCTTGCGTCTCTTCGCGCCCTACCTCCCCTTCGCTACCGAAGAGGTCTGGCGCTGGTCGCACGACACCTCAGTGCACTCCGCGTCGTGGCCGACCGCCGACGAACTCGGTGTTACAGCAGAGCCGAGCGGGCTGTTCCACGCGGTTAGCCAAGCGCTCATCAGCATCCGTCGCGCTAAAACAGACGCGAAGGCTTCGCAGAAGACTGAAGTGACCTCGGCTACCCTCGCGGGCCCAGCCCTGATCGCTGCCGCCATCGACGATTTGAAGGCTGTGGGCCGCATCCACGACCTCACGATTGTTGAAGCGGAAGAGATTGAGGTTCGCGACATCGTTTTGGTTGAGGCAGCACCCGAAGCTTCGGCCTAAAGTCCGGCAAAGGGTTCGGCGTCGAGTTCGGCGTCGAACCCCAAAACCGCGTATTGTTGAGTAAATGACGAACTCAGAGAAGCCTTCGTACACCGTTCGCGATATTCAAGAAGCCGATTTCGAAGTCTGGAAAGATCACTTCGTCAATTACGGAGTTTTCTACGAAACCGAGTTCACCGATGCCATCGTTCAGGGTGTCTGGGAATGGCTCATGGATGACTCAGCACAACTCAACGCAGTCGTTGCTGTAGCCCCTGAGGGCGCACCCGATCCCGGACTTGTGTGTGCCTTTGGTCTCTACCGTCGCCTGCCCGACACGTTCACTGCTTCGTGGGGTTGGTTCATGGATGACCTTTACGTTGACCCTGAGCACCGTGGCGCCGGAGTTGCCGGAACGATCATCGATGACATCGCTGCCCGTGCAGCAGAAGATGGTGGCGGAAAGCTCCGCTGGATCACCAACAAAGAGAATGACAGCGCGAAGCGCCTCTACGACAAGGTCGCGGACCGCACGTCGTGGATCTTGTACGAAAAGAGCGTGTAGTGCAGCTCGGCACACGATGGTCGGTCGGCGCAGCGGTGCCCGAACGTCTTTCCGCAGAAATGCGCGAAGCGATTGCCGGCGTTGAAGCGGATGTCGCTCACCTCGATACGAGCGCGTGGCGTTGGACGCTCACCTGGCTTGAATCGCGCCCGGTCGCAGAACTGGACGATGGCACCACCGTGCGCCAAGGTGCCGATGGCAGCGTTTCCGTAGAAGAAGCTGCTTCCTAGCTCCTAGCTCCTAGCCACATTGATTGTTGCCCGCTCCGCGCCAGTGCTTACGCACTCGTCAGCCCGGAGCGAGCAACACCTGGTCTTGTGGATAGTTGAGCACCACAATCGCCCCAGATGTTTAGCGTCGTAGTATGCGCCAACCGAATCTCCTACGACTGTCGATTGGCGCCCTCCTCCTCGCCACGTTGAGTGGCTGCGTGCCCTCCGACGCGAGTACCGCACCTGCGCCAACCTCAACCTTCGTCGCGCCCTACGCGACCGACGAAGAAGCGCTGGCTGCGGCTGAAGAGGCTTATGCGGAATACACGCGGGTGATTGGGGAGGTATTGCAGGACGGCGGGGCAGATGCGTCGCGTCTAGAAACCGTTGCAGCGGGGACGTTTCTTGAAGCATCAGTTAAAGGGCTAGAGGAATTCGCAGAGAAAGGTGGTCGCGCGACCGGGAGCGTTCTCAACAGCGGATTCGAACTTCAAAGGTATTCCCCCACGGGCAGCACAGCCGAGGTAATCACTGTGTACTTGTGCGCGAATTTCTCGAACTTGGCGCTTCAAGACAAAGACGGAAATTCCCTTGTTGCAGAGGATCGACCTGACGAGTCGACGATGCAGGTCACATTCGATTTTGACGCTGAGCGACAGTTACTCCTCGTCTCCGACGTCCAAGTTTGGAACGCCGGAGAGTGTTAAGGAATTTGGCCTCTGCGTCCGTCGTGACGCTATTCAGCATGTCTCTGATCCTCACAGGAGCTGTAAGCGCTTTTGCGGATGAGTCCGGTTGCGGAGCGCTTTCGTTCTATGACGGCAGCTGCCCGTCGTATGACGTAGGCGATCAAAGTATTGATCTCAGTGGTTCAACCGAGATTACAGGCTCAGGCGACGGAAACTTCGACTCCGGCTACGAGGCTGACGGCGTCGCCTACATTCCCGTCGACGATGAGCTCGACAGCGTCGAGGAAGCCTGGTGCGACATCCAACGCATCGAGTGCGTGCCGTGGACTCCACCGGCCGAGGACGCCGACGGCGAGACCGGCCCCATAACGATCTCTGACATCGCCAGCTTTCGCCCACAAGCCCCCGCCGCAGGCATGCAACCCAACCAGTGGATGATCGTCGGACTCGACACCAACTTCTACGCAACGACATCCGCCCATATTGTTGACGGCACCCTCTTCGGCGGCACCGCCCAAGTCAGATTCACGCCCGCCTCCTACAACTGGGACTACGGCGACGGCAGCACCGCAACCACTAGCAACCCCGGCAAAACCTGGGCCAAGTACCGGATCACCGAGTTTGATCCCACGCCCACCAGCCACGTTTTCGAAGAACCCGGCAATTACACCATCACCCTCGCCGTCACCTATGCCGCCGAATACCGTGTCGCCGGCAGCAGTTGGCAGAACGTCGTCGGCACCCTCACCATCGTCGCGCCGCCCCTCACCGCCACAGCAGGGCACGCCACCACAGTGCTCGTCGACCAAGACTGCATCGCCAACCCCACCGGAATCGGCTGCTAAACGCGCGCCAGGATCTCCCCGTGCGGCATCGCCATCCATCCCTCAGCCGAATCAGCCCACTCACGCCACGCACTGCTGATCTGCTGCAACACATCCTGCGTCGCCAACGACTTGCTCAGAGCGTCCTCGGCGAAAGCCGATTCCAGCACTCGCGCCTCCCACATGCTGCCCCACCACTCCCGGTCGACTCCGTCGGAAAAGTTCCAGATCGATGCCGACGTCGTGACGTCAGCCAATCCCGCCTGCAGAGCCCACGACTTCAGCCGCCGGCCCGCATTCGGCTCTCCCCCATTGCTGCGGTGTACGGCGTCGTACACATCAGCCCAGACCTTCAGCCCCGGCAACTCGGGAAAGCAAATGGTGCCCGCATAATCGACATCACGCACCGCAATGAGCCCACCCGGCTTGGCAACCCGCTTCATCTCCACAAGAGCCGCGACCGGATCACCCAAATGCTGCAGAGTCTGATGCGAATGCACGAGATCGAAACTGTTGTCATCGAACGGCAGCGCATACGCATCACCCACGATGAAGCTCAGGTTGTCGGCAGTGAAAGCCGACGCTTTTTCGATCGCTGCGGGAGCGGCATCCAGCCCCACAACACGGCCAGGAGCGAGCCGCTCCGCAAACTCAGCAGTGATCGTGCCCGGCCCACACCCAATATCGAGCAACGAGAGCCCCGCCTCAAGGTGGGGCTCGAAGTACGCGGCCGAGTTAGCGATCGTGCGCCACGTGTGAGACTTCAAAACACTTTCGTGATGGCCGTGGGTATATCGCTCGCTCGTCATCTTCCGAGAATAGGGTAGATGAATGACCAATCCTTTCTTTGAGCCCAGCACCCTGCCGTTCGGCATGCCACCCTTTGCCGACATCGAAGATGAGCACTTCGCGCCCGCCTTCGACAAAGGCATGGCAGAGCAGCTCGCAGAGATTGAAGCGATCACCTCGCAGCCAGACACGCCCACGTTCGAGAACACGACGATCCCGCTTGAAAAGAGCGGTCAGCTGCTCAACCGAGTCGCCACCGTGTTCTTCAACAAGACGTCCGCCGACGGCGATGCAGCCTCGGATGCACTCGAAGAGGTCATCGCTCCTCAACTTGCCGCGCACAATGACGCCATCAGCCTCAACAGCGCGCTCTACGAACGCATCAGCAGCATCAATGAAGGACTCGACGACACCGAGTTGGATGCCGAAGCTCGCTACCTTGTTGAGCGCTATTTCACCGAGTTCACCCTTGCCGGTGCCGGCCTCTCCGAAGATGCCAAAGCGACCTTGCGCGACTACAACTCACGGCTATCGACCCTCACCACGAAGTTCGAAAAGAACCTGCTTGCCGACACCAACGATCTTGCGATCGTGGTTGACAGCATCCAGGAACTTGATGGTCTTGAACCGTCAGAGATTTCTGCGGCTGCCAGTGCAGCCAACGATCGTGGACTCACGGGCAAATACCTCATCACTCTCATTCTGCCCACGAACCAGCCACACCTGTCGGTGTTGAAGAACGCCGACGTTCGGGGCCGTGTTTTGGCAGCATCGCGCTCGCGCGGCATCCGTGGTGGCACGTTCGACAACCGCGCGCTCGTGCTCGAGATTGCGAAGGTACGTTCGCAGCGTGCAGCCCTTCTTGGCTACGAAAGCCACGCCGCTTGGGTCACCGCCGATGAGACCGCCCAGACGCCTCAGCGAGTCGCGGACATGCTTGGCAAGCTCGCTCCGGCCGCGGCACGCAACGCGCGAGAGGAACATGCCGCGTTGGAGAAGCTTGCGGGCGCTGAGGTAACCGCAGCTGACTGGGCGTTCTATGCCGAGAAGGTGCGGGCCGAGCAGTACAACGTCGACACCACCCAGATGCGTCCCTACTTTGAGGCCGAGCGCGTGCTGCGCGACGGAGTGTTCTTTGCGGCGACCCAGCTGTACGGCGTTACCTTCACCGAACGTCGCGACCTGCCGGCGTACCACCCCGACGTGCGCGTCTTCGAGGTCACGAACGAGGATGGCAGCGAGGTCGGCCTCTACACTCTCGATCTCTACACGCGCGACTCCAAGCGCGGCGGAGCGTGGATGAACTCGCTCATCTCGCAGTCGGACCTCCTCGGGCATCCGGTCATCGTCACCAACAATCTCAATGTGCCGAAGCCTGCTGCTGGCGAAACGACGCTCCTCACCTACGACGAGGTCAACACGCTGTTCCACGAGTTTGGCCACGCGCTGCACGGCCTGTTCGCTCGCGTGACGTACCCCAAGTTTGCCGGAACCAACACCTACCGCGACTTTGTTGAGTTCCCCAGCCAAGTCAACGAAATGTGGATGCTCTGGCCCGAGGTTCTCGACAACTACGCCAAGCACTACGAGACCGGTGAACCCATGCCGCGCGAGATTGTGGAGCGCATTCAGGCCAGCGCCGCGTTCAATGAGGGGTTCCTCACGAGCGAATACCTCGCTGCCGCCCTCATCGACCAGGCTTGGCACCGCATAGCTGCCGACGACAACGTGACGGATGTCGCAGCGTTTGAAGCGCAGGCGCTGGCTGAGGTCGGCCTCGACAACGCCGCGGTGCCACCCCGGTACTCGAGCACCTACTTTCAGCACATCTTCGCGAACTCGGCCTATGACGCCGGCTACTACTCCTACATTTGGAGTGAAGTGTTGGACGCCGACACGGTCGAGTGGTTCACCGAAAACGGTGGGCTCACCCGCGCCAACGGCGACCGCTTCCGTTCGCGACTCCTCGGTGTGGGCGGCGCTAAGAACCCGCTCGAGGCGTTCCGCGATTTCCGCGGCCGTGACGCCGAATTGCAGCCTTTGTTGAACCGTCGCGGGCTGAACTAGCCACCGCAGCACCGCTACTGCGCCGGGCGCCCCAAGTGGGCGCCCAGTCACGCCAGAAACGCGGCAGCCTTTTCGGAGACTGCCGCGTTTTTTGCACCACAACCGCGAGAATTCAAGGGACGTATTGTCCGAAACTCCTACCAAAACCGCACGTGTGGACGATTTATTGTGCTCGCTCCACAAAAATTGGTGAAAACCTTTCGCGAACCCCCTGTAGTCGTGCACAATAGTGCGGGTCGCGCTTGTCGCGCCCCCTCAGTCTTAGACGTCGCCTAGCACGGTGTCCTGAGGGCGATCTCTTCGCAGCTTCCCCCGAATTCGGCTGCGATGCATTTGCCCGGTGCGATCGCCCTCAGGAACACCACTTCAGGTCTCGTTCGCGAACGTAAACTTCAGTCGTTCCCAGGCCTCAGCGCGCACATACACAGGCACCTGCTCCCACGGCACTGCGCGAGTATCGACGCTGCCACCCTCAACCCGTTCGCCAGTGAACGCGTACACCCAGTCACCACGAGGAAGAGTCGCCGTGTGATCGGTGGCGCCCTCGTCAGTCACGGGCGATACGAGAATGTCGCGCCCGAGCATCCACTGCAACGGTTGCCCCCAAAGGCGCTCGTCGTCAGGCCAGTCGAAGAACAGCGGCCGCATGACGTTCGTGCCAGCAGAAACGGCCCACTCACTTTCGGCGGTGAGGTACGGCACGAGACGTTCACGCAGTTCGACGATGCTGCGACTCATCTCGAGAACGCGCGCATCCCCCGATTGCTCGGCGATGTTCCAGGGCGTTCGGTCACGACTCGGCGATCGGTGATGATTGAACTCCGAGTGGTACTGCATAATCGGCACGAAGGCCGCGGCAGCGAGTGAACGAACGTAGAGCTCTGCCGTGGGCACGTCGCCACTGAAACCAGCGAGATCCCAGCCCCAATAGAGGATGCCGCACGCGCTCGCATTGAGCCCGGCAAACAGCGACCAGCGGAAGGCATCCCACGTAGAGTTCTCATCTCCGGCCCAGAAGGCACCGTGCGCTTGTGATCCGGTGTACCCGGCGCGCGAGAACGTCACTGGCGCTTTGCCAGCACTCTTGAGGAGATCGCCGTAGGCGCGGGCGTAGTGCACCGGGAAGGTGTTGTTCTTTTCGTCACCACGGCGGCCATCCTGATAGTGAAGTTCGGAACCCCACGCATGCTCGCCACCGTCAGTTTTGAAACCGTCAACACCCAGATCCTCGACGAGGTAACGACGCTTCTCCGTCCACCACTGAGCTGAACGATCGTCGGTGAGGTCAGGCATCAGCGACAGCGGAAACCACCAACCACGATTGCGGTACGGCTTGAGCGCACCGCGCGGCGTCTCATCCTGAATCAGCACGTTCTCTCGCTGCGCTGCCTCGGCGTCGAACCGAGCTTGACCCACGGGATGGGGGCGCATCTTGATGAGCGGAATCTGCCACAGCAGCACGCGCACATCGCGATCATGCAACTCGTCGATCATGCCTTTCGGGTCAGGCCAGGCACCTTCTGCGGGAAAACTGAAGTCGTTGAGCCTCAGCGGCCCACCGTTCGCATTCGGCGCATACTGCGCATCCCGCCACACCGTGAAGGTGCTCTCATCGCTCCACGCCTCAATAACCACAGACCCGACCGGGATGCCGTGCTCCCGATGCGCATCCATCTGACGCATGACCTCGGCTTGAGTGTTCCATTCGTTGCCGCTCGCCCACAAACGGTGAACCCAGCTCGGCAACACTTCGGGACGGCCGACCTCAGCGAGAAACTGATCGAGCACCGTCGCCGGAGTTCCCGCATAGCCACCAACCGACAGCACGTCGGATGCGTCGCTGGGCGAATCAACCTCGGATTCGATCCACAACATCCCGGCATCGCTGTCGGCTACGTCAAACCACACACGTCTGCTGGTGCGCACATGGAAACCCCAACCGCGTCCCCCAATAACGTGAGCAAACGGCATCGGCAGATACGTCTTGCGTTCGGCACCCTGAGACTTGTACTGCTCGAAAACAACCGAATCAAGGCGTGCACCGCGCTGGTCGAGGGCATCAAAACGTTCACCGAACCCGGAGACGTGCTCACGCTCGTCGAGCCGCAGCGCGAACCGAACCCGGTGGATGCGTTCGCCGTCGTCGAGAACAGTGGTGCTGCCGGTGACATGACCAACCGCCTCGTCAGCGGCGACGATCGAATCGGGCGCAGTGCGCCATCCGGCCACTCGCACGTCGAACCACCGAGTGGACTGCGATCGCGGGGCCGCCGTTGGGCCACCGACGAACCGATAGCGATACTGCGCCGCTGCGGTGAGTGCAGAAACATCAACAGCGAATCCGGTGCTCGCTCGTGCCAGTTTCGCTTGCGCCGACGCGAGGTGTCCGCCGTCGACGGCTTGGCCCCGCGAGCGCTGCTGCACTCGTTCGAGGGCGAAGTCGGTGACCGACTCTCCGTCATCCCATTCGAGAGTGACAACGTCGACATCCGCTGTTGCACGAACTCCCAGGCGCAGAGCTTCGCCGGCAATCGGAAGGGCGGGGTGACGCTGCTCAGTGTCAACTGAGTACGGATGCCCCGAGCCCAGTGGTCTATGTCTCAGCACTAGTCGGTCTCGCTTTCATTTCCGTGACGGGCTTCGGTGGTGGCTAACGACGCCATCGGGGGTGCGGGCGGCACGTACACGCCAATCTCGACGGCGAGGCGAACGTACATCGCGTGGCTCCAGAGCAGCGGTGTGGCCACGCTCCCCCAGCGTTCACGCCATTCCGCGACTCGGCTGGGGTCAAGCAGGTCATCGTCGACCTGCTCGGGCAGGAAATTATCTGTGGTCACGGTCTCCGCCGCCCACTGCAGCTGGCTACGTGCGCGTGCGGTATTGCCTCCGGCTGCGAAGGCCAAGCCGAGCATGCAACTCAGTAGTGGCCATTGGCCCCCGCCGTAGAACGTGTCGCCGAGGTAGCGGTGCACACCGCCGTCAACGGTGAGGTCGTGATCGATCTGGGCTACGGTCACCCTGGCAAGGGTCCGTGAGCCGTCGACAACCGCCAGCGGAGAGATGAGGGCAGCAAGGGAGCCGTCTACGGCATCCGATCCCAGCCATTTGACGAGGTGGCCGTCACGAACACCGTCCGTCTCGATCAGTTCGCGAGCAGCACTCGCTGCAGCTCTGGCACGGGTGGCGACGTCGACCGAGAGCACCTCAGTGGATGCCGCAGCACTCAGCCCGGCAATGACGCAGCCGAGCGTTGAAACGTGACGTTCGGTCTCAAACTCTTCCCACCAGTCGAAGCAGGGGCGCTCCCACGTCGCGAGCAGATAGCGGACGGAAAGCTCAATGCCTTCACGCCACCGATCGAGATCGAGATCGTGTCGTTGAGTATGGGCTACGACCGCCCACACCCATGTGCCGTAGCCGTCGGTTTGAAAGTCCCACCAGTCGTCGTCGCCCTCGGCGCCATCGAAGGTGAAACGGGTAGCAAGCATCTGGGAGTTGTCGAGCGGAGTGCCCGCCGCCTCGGCTCGCTCGATGGTCTCGATCTGGCCCCGCCGAGCGATAAGGATGCTCGCACACCAGTCGAAGAATCGTGATGCGGAATCGATCGCGTTGGCGCTCGACATTCCATCAGCGATGAAGGCGCCGTCGCGGAACCAGGAGTAGCCGGTGTACGCCGAAAAGGTGGGGCTCGCAGGGTACGCACCGCTGGGGTGCTGCAGCGCCGAGATCAGCTCGACGCTGTGCGCTGCGAGAGACGCGAGGGACTCGTCGTCCGGGCGTGAAGTCATGAAGTGCCCTCCTGGGCCAGCTGGGAGGGAGGCCCACCCCGCGTGAACGGGATGAGCCTCACTCGGGAGACGTGCTATCCGATTACTGCGTTGATGCGTTCTTCAGCACTGGCCAGAGCGTCAGCGACTGACTTGCGCCCGGCTTGTGCTTCGATCAGTTCCTCGGTCACGATGTCTTGCATCTCTTGCTGGCCGTTCTCGACGAGCGGGGTGAGCGCAATCGAGTCGAGCGAGTCAAAGACCGCCTGACGGTTAGCCGGGGTGTCCTTGGTGAGGTAGACGGCGAGCTGGTCTTCGTCACTTGTCGGCGGCAGTTCCCAACCGCTGTCGAGACGGACATCGATCATTGTCTGGGACGACGTCAAGAACTCTGCAAACGCCGTCGCTTCGGCAATGTGGTCGGATGCTGCTGACACACCTACCGCGTTGGAGAACACTGCGCTGGCCTGTTGGGTATTTCCGGGCTCTACGGCAATGTCCCACGTGAATGGTGCGTCGGCGAGGGCGCCGAAGACCCAAATGCCGGAGTGCATCATGCCGAGCTTGCCCTCAAGGAACAGGTTGGTGTCGAAGTCTGCTGTGCCCTGTCCCTCTTCAATCGTGGGCATCACCGTGCCGCTCTTGTCGGTGAGCCACTCGGCTGCCTCGATGCCCGCGGGCGTGTTGAACGCTACGGAGGTTCCGTCGTCACTCAAGAACGATGCACCGTTCTGGTCGAGCACTTTGTAGAACTCGTAGAACGACACAGGCTGGTGGTCGCCCCAGGTTCCGCTAGCGGAATCGGTGAGAGCGTCAGCAGCTGCCTGTTCGTCAGCCCAGGTCCAGTCACTCGTCGGGTAGTCGAGTCCGGCCGCATCGAAGAGGTCAGCGTTGTAATAGAGCACAACATCGGAGAACGAACTGGGTAGTCCATAGCTCGTGCCATCAACGGCATAGGCGTCGATGAGCGACTCACGGTATGACTCGGGGTTAGTCACTTCGAGAGGGGCGAGCGAACCGCTCGATGCCAATTGTGGGAAGAAGTCGTAGTTGGTGTCTACGACATCCGCCACTGTTCCGGCCGCGAGGTCTGTTTGCAAGGTTGTGAAGTAGTCACCGTAGGGAAGCGTGGTGATGTCAACGGTGATGGTGGGGTTCTCCGCCTCGAACGCATCAACAATCGTCTGCAGGTTGTCTTCGTTTCCGCCGGCAGAGGTGAAGTTCGAGTACGTGATGGTGACGGGGCCGTCTTCGCTGGCGGGCTCGGAGGCGCACGCACTCAAGAGCAGTGCTGAGACGCCGACGATTCCTCCCGCAGCAAGTAGTGAACGTTTCATGCTAGATATCTCCTTTGATGTCACGTGATGATTGGATCTCTGGTGTCCCGGGGCCTTACTTGATCCCTGAGCTTGCGACGCCCTGAATGATGTACTTTTGGGCGAAAATGTAGAGCGCGAGCATCGGCAATATGCTCACGATCGAGCCGGCCATCACGACGTCCCACGCGGTCGTGTATTGACCTTGAAGTCCCGCTAGAGCGATCGGCAGGGTCTGCAACTCGGGTGAGCGCAGCACGACGAGTGGCCACAAAAACGCGTTCCAGCTGCTCATGAAGGCGAACACGGTGAGGGTGGCGAGAGCCGGCCGGATGTTGGGGAGAATGATTTGCGTGAACACCCGAAAGTGACCGGCGCCGTCGAGCTTCGCGGCCTCGTCGAGTTCCCGCGGAACCTGGTTCACCGCCTGGCGAAGCAAGAAGATTCCGAAAGCGCTCGCAAACGTCGGGAGCAGCGCACCGAGGTACGTGTTGAGCAGCCCGAATGCTTTGAGCTCAGCAAACAGCGGCACGATGAGCACTTGCAGCGGAATCATCATCGTCGCGAGGTAGACCGCGAAGATAACGCCGCGGCCGCGGAATGGCAGTCGACTAAACGCATACGCTGCGGTGGCGCTCGTGAAGAGTTGCGCCAGCGTGGTCACGAGGGCGAGCCCGACGCTGTTCGCAACGACGCGACCGAAGGGACGCTCAGTGAACAGCGTTCGGTACGCCTCGAATGATGGGTTTTCCGGCCACAGCTGGGGAGCGATAGAAAATCCAGCGCCCGGAGTGATTGAGGTGATGAACGTCCACAGAAAGGGGAAGAACATCGCGATCGCGCCAGCAATGACGACAACATGCAAGACGATCATCCTGGGGCGAGTGCGCGGCGATTTAGCCATAGTGAACCCACCTCTTTTGTCCAATAATTTGAATCACAGTGACCGCGAGGATCACGATAAAGAGCAACCACGAGAGGGCGGATGCTTCGCCCGCAGCGCCATAGCGGAACGTGAGGTCGTAAATCTGCTGAACGACCACTTGCGTAGATCCGCCCGGTCCGCCACCCGTCATTGCATAGACCTGGTCGAAGACTTGGAAGCCGTTGATGAGTGAAATCACCACGACGAAGAACGTGCTGGGGCTCAGCATCGGAATCGTGACGTTCCGGAATCGGCTCCAGGCGCCAGCACCGTCCACCTTGGCGGCGTCATACAGATCAGGGTTAATCGTCTGCAGCCCCGCCAGCAGAATCACCATCACGAAGCCGAGGTCTTTCCACGAGCTGGCAAGGATGATCGAGATCATTGCCCAGTCGGGGTCTGTCCACCAGCCCGGGCCGTCAATGCCAAACCAGCCAAGCGCGAGGTTGACGACACCATTGTTGGGGTTGAGAAGCCAGCGCCACACGATGGCCACGGCAATCCAACTCGTGACAACCGGCAGAAAGTAGATTCCCCGCCAGAGGGACCGACCCTTCAGGGCTTGATTGAGTGCGAGCGCTAGCGCCAATCCGCCGATGTAGACGAGGGGAAGGTATCCGGCGATGTAACCGATTGTGTGGAGGAAGACTTCCCCGGTGCGTTCGTCGGCGAGGAGTGAACGATAGTTCTCCCATCCGATGAATTCCATGGGAGTGATGAGATTCCACTCGGTGAAGCTAATCCAGGCGGCCGCAACCATGGGTCCGAGCACGAAGAGAGTCAGTGGGATGGCACTCGGCAGCAGGAAGGCGAGCACTGTCAGTACATAGCCTGCACTGGCGCGCGGCTTTTTCCTGCTTCGTGGCGCACGCGACGGTGGGGGCACCGTTGGCGCGTGGAGGGCGGTCGGCAGAACCATCAGGAGTTCTCCTGCGGAGACGCCTGCTGCACAAGACGCTGACGGACCAGGTCGCCTTGCTCGCCGGCGATGCCTTCGGCGTCGAACGGAGTCGCGAGCACGAGAGTCGCAGCGCCCTGCGCCCAGCTGGCGTCTTGCCAGGTCTCAACCGCAACGGGAACACCGCGCCGAGCAGGCATGAGCGCAGCACGGAAGGCCGGCTCAAAGCCATAGGACCAGTGCCCCCAGTCTGCAGTGCCCTCCCCCAGCAGGATCACAATCTCAGGGTCAAGAACATGCACGAGACCCGCAATTGCTCGACCAAGCAGGTGCCCGGCCTCGCCGAAGACAGCGATGGCGTCGGCATTGCCGCGATCTGCCGCGTCGCGAAGTGCCGCAATTCCCGCTCCGGGAGCGATGATTTCGCGATTGCGCGCCGTCGCGACAAGTGCGCCCTCTGAGACAAAGGTCTCGAGGCATCCGGTGTTTCCGCACGTGCAGCGGGGACCGCTGTCGCGCACGGGAATATGACCGATCTCTCCCGCGCCGCCGCCAAAGCCACGGACGATGAGACCGTCGATCACGATTGCGGCGCCGATTCCCGTTCCGATCGTCACGGCAAGAAAGTTGCGGTGACGACGGCCGAGACCGTAAAGACGCTCCGCCATCGCGAGAGCGTTCACGTTGTTTTCGACGAGTACTGGCAACCCCAGCTCCCGACGCAGCGTGGCCCCGATCGGCACGTTGTTCCACTTCAGCTGGGTGGAACTCACCACTCCGGCGGCTTGCGAATCAACAGAGCCGGGAACACCGACGCCAATGCCGAGGAGCGGTGCCGACGAGCCGCCAGCGATGAACGAGCGAAGCAGCCCAGCAAGTGTCATGAGCATCGTGGTGGCTGACGCGTCGAACGGTTCGCTCGCCGTCCGCAGCACGATGCCATCGATTCCGACCTCGACGAAAGCCACATGATCGGAGGCCACCTTCACGCCAACCGCGCGCCCCGCACTGGAGACGAGGCCGAGCATCCGCGCCGGTCGTCCGCCCTGTGACGGCTGGTGCTCAAGCTCCCGCAAGAGACCGTCGTGGAGCAAGTCTTTGGTGAGTTGCGTCATGAGAGCCGGTGAGAGGCTCAGCGTGCGAGCAAGCTCAGCACGGGATGCCGGACCGTGTGCACCCAGGTGAGCAAGGATTGCTGACCGGTTTACATCGGTACGTGCCATCGGACGAATCGCCATTGGTTCCCCTTAGTTCAGGACTAAACAAACCATAGAATTAAGTACGGGCAAATGTCAATGGCGCGAGACCACACGCCTGCAAACTACAGCGATGATGGGGTGAAAATCGGCACAACGGGCGCGCGTTCACAGCCCGCATCCGCCTTAAAACTAGAAAGCGCAGGCGACCCAGTGGGTCACCTGCGCTCGTAAAGGACTGCGGTTAGGCCGACTTCTCCGCACGCACCGGCTTGCGAGGCACAATCGTGGGCGCTGCATTTTCCAGCACCGCCGCCCTAGTAACAATGACGCGGCCGACGGTTTCGTCGGAGGGCACATCGAACATGATCGGGCCGAGCACTTCTTCGAGAATCGCACGGAGGCCTCGAGCACCCGTTTGACGCAGCACGGCAAGATCAGCGATCGACTCGAGGGCATCGTGTTCGAACTCAAGCTCAACGCCGTCAATTTCGAACATGCGCTGGTACTGGCGCACGAGAGCATTCTTGGGAGTGGTGAGGATGTCCATGAGGGCGACTTGGTCGAGCTGCGTGACCGTGGTCACAACAGGCAGCCGGCCAATGAACTCAGGGATGAGACCAAACTTGTGGAGGTCTTCTGGCAGAACTTCGCCGAAGAGGTTCACATCGTCGCCCTTGCTGTGCAATGGAGCGCCGAAGCCGATGCCCTTTTTGCCAGCGCGGTTCGAGATGATTTCTTCGAGACCAGAGAATGCGCCAGCCACAATGAAGAGCACGTTGGTGGTATCCACCTGAATGAACTCTTGGTGCGGGTGCTTGCGGCCACCCTGCGGCGGAACAGAAGCGACGGTGCCCTCAAGAATCTTGAGCAGCGCTTGCTGCACACCCTCTCCTGACACATCGCGCGTGATGGAGGGATTCTCTGCCTTGCGAGCGATCTTGTCGATCTCATCGATGTAGATGATGCCCGTCTCCGCGCGCTTCACGTCATAGTCAGCAGCCTGCAGAAGCTTGAGGAGAATGTTCTCGACATCTTCACCGACATAGCCGGCCTCGGTGAGGGCTGTGGCATCCGCTACAGCGAACGGCACGTTGAGGCGCTTGGCCAGAGTTTGAGCGAGATACGTCTTTCCGCAACCGGTAGGACCGATCAGCAGGATGTTCGACTTAGCGATCTCGACGTCATCAATCACGGCATCCGCCGAAGTGATGGTGTTGCGGGCACGAACACGCTTGTAATGGTTATAGACGGCCACCGAAAGCGAGCGCTTAGCTGCCTCCTGGCCGATGACGTATTCCTCTAAGAAGTCGTAGATTTCACGCGGCTTAGGCAGGTCGAACTCGCTCGACGTTTCTTCGCCAGCTTCAGCAAGACGCTCTTCAATGATCTCGTTGCACAGATCTACGCACTCGTCGCAGATATATACGCCCGGACCGGCGATCAATTGCTGTACCTGCTTTTGGCTTTTGCCGCAGAAGGAACACTTGAGCAGGTCCGCGCTTTCCCCAATTCGGGCCATGCCGGTTCCTCTCCTTGAGTAAATACCTTGATAACGAGCCTAACCCGATATTCGTTCAGTCTCCGTCACAATTACCGGCGGCGTTTCGGCGCGTCGAAACAAGCGTCATCTGACCAAGCGAATGTGCCTACGGATACGAACTAGGGTTAACGAGTTCGACCTAGCTAACAGAAGGGGCCCCATGCATACTCGTGCAACGCGCGTGCTCCGCGGCGGCTTAGCTGCGCTGTTTGCTACGTGTGCCGCAGCTCTCTCCCACGTCGTCGCTGGCGGAGCATCTCCGTCGATGTTCGGCATCGGCGTCTCGCTCGTCATCTCCGTCGCCATTTGCACCCTTTTGGCCGGGCGCACGGTCTCGATTGTTCGCCTCAGTGCTGCCATTCTGGTGAGCCAAGCGATGTACCACACACTGTTTAGTTCGATGCTGGCGCCGGAAGGTATCGCGCCGCACAACATGGCAGCCATGACGTTTGACTTCTCCTCGGCGACCCAGACTGCGGACTCGACCATGTCGCTTTCGCATCTTGCGGCGGCAGTGGTCACGATTCTGATGTTCCGCTACGCCGAGGTTGCCTCCTGGGGGCTGTTCGAAACGGCCCGCGTCTTTGTGTCGCGGCTTCTCGCATCCGCGAGCATCGCCGGAACACGCATTCTCGAGTTCCGCGTTGTGCCTGTCGCAGCGCCGGCAACGCCGCTTGTTGCACGAGTTCTCTCCATCACGCGTTATCGGGGCCCACCAGCCACCATGCCTGCGGTTTAGCACTACGCCGCCCAGCATCCCCGATATTTGTCGCATTTTCGCGACCCCTTTTGAGAAAGAAACTAATGAAGAATTTCACTAAAGCTGCACTCGCGCTCTCGGCGGGAGCCGCCCTCGCCATTGCAGCACCACTCGCCGCCATGGCCCACGTCACGATCGATCCCGGTCAGGCAGACCCTGGCGACTACGCCCTCATCACGGTCAAGGTTCCCAACGAATCTGAAACCGAAAAGACCAACCGGGTTGAGCTGTTTTTGCCTACCGACACTCCCTTCACGAGCGTACGTTTCGTGCCGGTAGCCGGCTGGGATGCTCAACTCGTGCGCAACGAACTGCCCGAGCCTGTCATGATCGGCGAAAGCGAGATCACGGAGGCGGTGACCTCGATCGTGTGGACCGCTCAGCCCGGCTCAGAGCTCGGTGATGGCGGACTCTTGCTGCTGCCCGTCTCCCTCGGCCCGGTTCCTGATGTCGGAAGTGTCGTACTCGCAGCAGACCAGAGCTACACCGATGGCAGCGTCGTGAGCTGGAACGGTGTCGAAGAGGATGCAGAGAAGCCGGCGCCGATCCTCTACGTCAACGACGAGGCGGTCGACCACCACGACGCTGCAGCTGACAGCGACACTGGCGACCACGACGCTGACGAAACCGAGGAGCAAATGCACTCCGCCGATTCCGCAAGCAGCGGCGACCCGGTTGCCCGCGGTCTCGGCATCGCCGGCCTCGTCGCTGGCCTCGCCGGTCTCGTAGCAGCCTTCGCCTTCCGCCGCCCCACCGCAAAGTAGTTCACCCTATGCGTCAAGCTATTCGCAGAGGCGCCGCGTTCGGCGCGGCCACGCTAGCAGCACTCACGCTGCTCGTGGCCGCGCCCGCGTACGCGCACAACTACCTCGTCGAGAGCACGCCGCTTGAGGGCGACACCCTCACCGTGCTCCCCGACGAGTTCTCGGTCACCACAAACGACACCCTGCTCGACCTTGCGGGTGACGGCGGCGGGTTCGCGATTCAGATCTTGGATTCGACCGGCGGGTACTACGGTGACGGTTGCTTCACCATCCGCGATGCAACGCTGTCGACCGGCGCGAGCCTGGGTGAAGCAGGCGACTACCGGATGCTCTGGCAACTGGTCTCCGCCGATGGCCACACCGTCTCAGACGAAATCGACTTCACGTGGGAACCGGATGCCGACCAGACGATCTCCGACCCACTGAGCGGGCCTCCAGCCTGTGGCGGCGGAACACTTGAGGAGTCCACTCCCCCGGCAGATGCAACCGACCCAGCGCAGGACGAAGCGGATAGTGACGCTGCTGCCGCAGACGCCGGCACGGTCGTGCTCGTGGGCGGAGCAATCGCCTTGGTCTTAGTTGCGGGAGTAGCGATCTTCTTGATTACTGCGAAGCGCAACAAGGACGAGAAGGACGAGTCTTAGCGGGCCGAGCCAGCCATTATCTGCAGCCGCAACTTTCACGAATGGTGAGGTCCAGCGGAAGAACACGATTGTGGGGCGCTTCTTGAGACCCCGGAGTTGCGTCAAGAAGAACATCCACCCCGAGCGAGGCCGCAGTGTGGAACGGTTGCTGGACGGTCGTGAGGCGGGGCAAGACGATGCTCGATTCCTTGAGCCCATCGAAAGAAATGAGCGCCAGGTCCTCGGGAATGCTGAGCCCCGCTTGCGTCGCCGCGGTCATGATTCCGAACGCTTGCTCATCACTATGGACGAAGATTGCCCGCGGGCGCGTGGGTCGCGCAAAAATATCCCGTGCGAGCGCGAAAGCGCTGTAGCGATCGAATTCGCTCTCGAATACCTCGTGGTCGTCGACCTTCATACCCTTTGCCTTGAGAGCATCGCCCCACCCGGCTAGTCGGTCGCTGACTCCATACAGGTGCGCCGGGCCAGAGAAACACGCAACGGATTCGTACCCGTGGTCGAGTAGGTGAGAGGTGGCGGCGAAACCTCCACCACGGTTGTCGACCAGTATCGCGGTCGCTCCAAGCTCGCTTGCCGGGCGGTCGAAAAACACGAGTGGTGTGTGGTTGCCCTCAAGCACACTAGACGTCTCTTCATGACTTGAACGACGCTCGTCCGTGCTTCCGACGAAGAGAATCCCGCGCACTTGGTGCTCCATAAACGAGCGAAGGTGGCGTGCTTGCCTTTCATCGCTATTCATGGCGTTTCCGAGCAGCAGCGAATGGCCACGGGCAAGTGCGGAGTTCTCCACCTCGATGGCGAGCTCACTGCAGTAGGGGTTGGTGATGTCCGAAGCGATCAGCCCTAATACCGTGCTGGACGCTGAGGCCAAAGCGCGAGCAGTGGCATTAGGGCGGTAACCGAGCCGAGCGACCGCATCGAGCACACGCTGTTTCGTCGGCGCGGCAACATTGCGGGGGCCGTTGTTCATGACGTAACTGACAACGGCAGTAGAGGTGCCCGCTTCGCGAGCAACATCGTCTCTGGTTACCAAGGTGTATTCGATTCCCTATTCATCAGTGCTTTCCCCTGTGCCGTTCGGAGCACGTCGACGGCGCACACGCCGCACAGACGATCATGTCGCAATCCAAGGTGGAAGGCTAAAGAAAAATCACTTTACCCGAAAAATATCTACGCGGGTAGGCAATAAACGTGCGTACAGGAAGAATTCACGCAGATTTCCATGTTTCTCCGACGTTAAATCTGCGTAATCACTGGTCCATTTTCAAAATTAGTGCTTGACCCTGACGAAACGGTCTGTTTGTATAGTCCACAATCTACCCGCGTAGATCGCTAAACAAACCTCACATCGCACGTTCATCCGGCGATTCGAAAGGAACCAAGGCTGTGGCTCTTTCCTCACTCCCCTCGCCTCACCACCACGCACCAACCTGTGCCCCCGTTGTCACGGCTGATGTGCCAGCGTGGGTAGCGAAGGCCCAGTCGCATTCTGATCACCTGCTCTCCTTAGCGGGGCCCGTTGCGCATCGCGCCGACGTCGTCGGTGTGCTCGCCGACGACGAGACCGACTGGACTTTCGGAAACTTCATGTTGACGTGGTTGGACTCAAGCCAAGAAGTTCGCCGCATCTGGCATCTTCCTGATGCAGCATTCTTTCTCCGACTCATCGAGATCGCTTATGCTCCGGTGCTCGACGCGAACCCGTCGTACCGCACGTTGCTGACCGATACCAGTCGCATCCAAATGTCGATCACGAACGACATTCTCCAAATTCAGCTCGACGGGCTAGTGGACGACTACACGATGATCCGGCACCACGCCCTCATGCTCTTCAGCTCTGCGCTCTGGCTCGATGAGCCTCAACGGAGCCAGTGGCTCGCTCTTTACGACGATCTCGTGACGTACGTCGATTCCCGCCCCGAAGGACGACCCCACGTTGACTCGCTCGCAGCGGTCGAGAGCGCAGCATTCGCTGACTTCGTCACGTTGGCCCCTCAAACGCTCACCACTGAAAGCGCCGACGCGCTCCTGAACGACCACGAGGCGCTCGCCCATGTTCTCGACTACCAGCTTTACGCCGGGGTAGCCATCGGACTCCTGTGGCGCGAGTACCGAGCCCTCGATGAAACAGAGCGAGACGAGTGGTACCGCACCCAACTTTCCGAACGTTACCTCGACACCGATTATCTGAAGAATGAATGGATGGCACAGTAATGTCCCACGATCACAGCGCCTCCGCGCCCGCCGAGCAACTTGACCTCGTCATCACGAACGCAAAAATTCGTTCCGACGACGACGCGCTCTACAACATCGGCATCAAGGGCGGCGTCATCGTCGCAATGTCGAGCAACGTGCAAGATTTAGGCCACGCAACAGAAACGACGGATGCCGCGGGTCGGTGGGTGATTCCCGGTGCGATCGATTCCCACGCTCACATCAACCAGCGCGCTGACGAGTACAACCACATTCCCGGCCTTGGACCGGACGACAATTTCTCCGCTGAGTCGCGCGGCGCGCTTGCCGGTGGCTGCACCACTGCGCTCAATTACGTGCAGTTCGGCACCCCGTCGCTGCTCGATTCGTTCCACGACGGGCTGGCCGCGGCGCGTGCTCAGTCTCAGATCAATGTGATGTTCCACGGCTGCCTCATGAATATGGGCCAAGTCTCAGAAATCGAGCAGGCCACCAAAGAAGGCATGCGCACGTTCAAGATCTTCATGCCCTACCGGGGTGAAGAGGCCAAGAATCTGGGCGGAATCGGAAGCCTCAACCACGCGCAAATGCGAGAAGCATTCGCCGCGATCGTAGCCAACGGTGCTCAAGCACTGGTGCACGCCGAAGATGGCGACATCGTCGACGCTGCTATGCAAACGGAAAGCACCGCTGGGCTCGACTCGCTCGCAGGGTGGGAGCGATCGCGCCCCACCATCGCCGAAGGGGATGCCGCCTGGACCGCTCTCTATCTTGCAGAAGAGGCGGGCTGCCAAGTATCGATCGTGCACGTCTCGAGCTTGGAAGCGATCAAAGCCAGAAAGGCATTGGGTTACCCGGGCGCGGCGCTTGAGTCATGTGTTCACTACATGGTGCTCAGCACTGAGTCGGCAATTGGCCCCGAGGGCAAAGTTGCCCCGCCCATCCGCGACCGCAGTCTTTCCGACGCCATTACCGAGGCAGTTCTCGCGGGCGAGATCGATTTCTTCGGATCCGACCACAACGAATGGCCAAGCGCTGCAAAAACTGACTGGGAAACTTCCAAGCCTGGATTGCCCGGTATCGGCCTCATGCTCCCGCTGCTCTTGACGCACCTTGTCGTGGACAACGGCATGAGCATGGAAAGCCTCATCGAACTCACCTCGCGCAATGCCGCCGTGAGATTCGGTCTCGAAGGTAAAGGCAAGGTCGCAATCGGTATGGATGCCGACCTCGTCATCCTCGAGGAAGGTGAGCGAGTCGTACGGATCGAAGATCTTCACTCGCCCATCGATTACTCGCCCTACGCCGGCATGACATTGCGGATGTGGCCGAGCGTGACCGTATGCGGCGGCGTCGTCGTCTTCGCTGACGGCGAGTTCCCACGCGAGGACTTCCGTGGAGAAATGCTGAACGATCGCTTCCGGACAGACCCCGCACTCGCGGTCTGATCCTCATCATCACCAACCAAGAAGGAGCACATTACATGCCACGGTCAATCATCCTCGATGTCGACACAGGAACTGACGACGCGATTGCAATCATGATGGCAGCGCTATCGCCAGAGATCGACCTCGTTGCGTGCACCACCGTGTGGGGCAATCGTCCGGTCGAGAATACGACTGACAACACGCTTCGCGTGCTCGACTACATCAACCGCTCCGACATCCCTGTCTATCGGGGACTCGATGAGCCATTCGGCCCTATCGGCGTACCGCAGCCCAGCCCTTCGGACGATCACAGCGGCGGAAAGATGCACCCGAAGGAACTCGACCTCCCGCCCGCCACCTCGGTTGCTCAAACGCAGGGCGCTGTCGAGTGGTTAGTCGAGACGCTGCGAGCTCGTACTGAACCCATCACGCTGGTGCCAGTCGGTCCACTGACAAACATCGCGGCTGCGATCACCCTCGACCCCTCGATCATCGAGAAGGTCGACGAGATCGTCATCATGGGTGGCGCGCACGCTTTCGGCAACGCAACGCCGTCGGCAGAATCGAACATCTGGCATGACCCCGTAGCTGCTGACGTCGTTTTCAAAGCCGGCTTCAAGCGAATTGTTCTGGTTCCCCTCGACGCGACGCACGACGCACTCGTCACCGGAGCACAGGCATCCGAGCTTCACGCTCTCAGTACCCCCGCTGGTCTGGCGACCGCGATCTGTATCCAACAGCGCATCGTCGCCCACGATGAAAGCCAGCCACAGGCGATTCCCGACAGCGCCCCCATTCACGATGCCGTCTGCATCGCGTATCTGCTCGACCCCGCTGTCCTTCCTCTTAACCACCTTCACGTCGGCATCGAGACAACAGGAGTGCGCACCTTCGGCAGGACTGTTATCGACGTTCGTCACCGAGGCATAGAAGAACCGAACGCCTACGTCGCATTGACGGCGAACGCTGACGTCTTCTATCGACTGCTGAAGGAGTGTGTCTCTATCCAGCGATAACCACTGCTCTTCACGTTTCGAATATTTCGCTCCACCTAAGCAAGGGAAAACAATGAAACGCAACATCGCAACACTGAGCACGGCGGTCGGGACGGTAGCCATTATGGCTCTCGCCGGATGTTCTGCCGGCTCCACCCCCACCATCGCAGGCTGCGAGGACGGCGTAACCGAACTCTCCGTACTCCGCGCAGAAAACAACTCCCCCACTGACGAGCAATTGGATGCCTACACAGCCGCCAACAAATGCGTCATTTTCACCGTGGACGAAGTTCCGTTCGGCAACTTGGCAGCAAAGATCGCGGTGCTCGCACCGTCGTCGAACCCGCCAGACATTGTCGGATTCGACGCTCCAAGCACCGCGTCCTACGCATCGCAGGGCTTCTTGCTTCCCCTTGACGATTACCTGCCCGATGGCTGGTTTGACGACGTGACGTCAGCGACGTTGACGGAGAACTCGTGGGACGGCCAGGTTTACTCGCCCGGCAACGAGCAAGACACTCTCTCCTTGTACTTCAACAAGGAGCTGACTGATGCAGCCGGCATCACACCTCCCACCTCTCTTGACACCGCGTGGACATGGCCAGAGGCGCAAGCCGCAATGCTGACCTGCCAGGTATCGGCAACCGAGGCTGCTGGGTCGACCGTGTACGGTCTCGCACCGTCACGACTCGGAGACGGCACCCCGGGAACGTCGTACCGCGATCAGCTCTTCTTGCGCAGCATGGGAGACCCCACTGCTCCTGAGTCATCATCGGCGTACAAGACGTTCTATGCAATCTCTGACGACGGAACCACTGTCGATGGCTGGCTGAACACGCCTGAAGCTATCGAGGGTGCGACCTTCTACCAGAACTTGTTCGAAGGCCCGGATGCTGTGACGTCGAAGACTGGTCTTCCCAATGCGCTGATCGATGGCAAGGCGTGCTTCGACCTCGAAGTGAGCTCCAACGCTACGACTCTTACTAACGCGGGAGTGGACTTCGGCGTGAGCCCAACGCCGTATCTCGTTACCCCTGTTGTGCACACCGGCGCTGTTACATTCGGCGTCACCGCACGTTCGAACAACGCGGAGGCCGCGGCCACGGCCGTTGTCGCTATGGACACCGGTGACCAGTACCTCGACTGGGTTGAGAACAACCTCCGGATTCCAGTGTTGGTGTCGACGACCGAAGCACTGCCTTCGCTCAGCGAAGCACCGTTGAACATTCCCGTCGAAGAGATCCAGGAGTGGGGCGTACCGCGTCCTCCCGGACCGCACTTCGACGCGTATGACCTCTACGTGACTGCAGCGCTGAAGAACATCGCTTATGGAGCGGATCCGAAGACTGAGCTCGATCAGGCAGTCGCCAAGCTCGACCCGATCCTCTCGAAGTAGAACAGGAAACATCGTCATGCATTCTGGCCCGATCGATTCCACGCCGCTCGCGGTCAGAGACCTGGGCGGAAGCACTTCGCTTCCGCCCAGGCGCAGATCGAAGAGCGCGATGGGGAAGGGCGCACTACCTGCGCTTGCCTTCCTCACCCCGTTCCTTCTGCTTCTGCTGGTCTTTCAATACATTCCGCTGGCAGTCATGGCTCGCAGCAGCGTGCTCGACTACAGCCTTTTCAGCCCCGACAACGCAACCTTCGTCGGTGCGGACAACTTCATCCGGATCTTCACGGATGCAGAGACAATCCAGTCGCTGCTGATCACGTTCGCGTTCATTCTCGGTGTCCTTGTTCTTGTCGTCCCTGCGTCCTTCGCACTGGCGGTTTTTCTCAACGGCAAGCTGCCCGCTCGGGCTCTCGTACGCACCATGATCTTTCTTCCCGTTGTCACCTCGTCGGTTGTCGTCGCGACACTCTGGACGTTCCTGCTCAATGAGACGGGGTTGATCAACTCGGTGCTCGCGACAGTTGGAATTCCGTCCGCAGGTTTTCTCACCGACACCACCCAAGCACTCCCCGCCATCATCGTGATGACCGTCTGGCAACAAGTGGGCCTGGCAACCGTTCTCTTTCTCGGTGGACTGCAAGCAGTTCCCGCCGAGCTCAGCGAGGCAGCACATATGGATGGAGCCGGGCCCCTCCGTCGCACGCTCAGCATCACTCTTCCGCTGCTCTCCCGCACGACCCTGTTCATTGTCGTAGTGATGACTGTCTTCGCACTCCAAGCATTTGCGCCGGCGTACATCATGACGGGTGGCGCCCCTCAGGGCACGACGAACCTCATCATTTATCACATCTACAAGACGGCGTTCATTCTTCAGCAGCCGGGCTACGCCTCCGCAATGGCGCTCGTCGTGCTTGCTTTCGCCATCATCATCAGCTTGATCCAGATGCGGTTACTTCGCACTCGTTGGAACTATTAGGAGGACGCCATGACTACTCAACGCATAGCGGAACCACATCAGCTTCGCCGACTCCCCATGACTATCGCTCGCTTCGGCGTCTCGTTTGTGGTGATTGCCATCATCGTGGGCGCATTCCTCCTGCCCTACCTCTGGATGGTGTCGTCTGCATTCAAAAATCAGACCGCGATCTTCGATGATCTTAACCCGCTCTCGTGGAAGGTATTTCTTCCCGTCGGCGGAACGATCGACAACTTTGTGGCGCTTTTCGAAAAAGGAATCGGTCTCGCTCTCGTCAATTCGCTCATCGTCGCGTTCATCCAAGTGGGCGGCACCCTGGTGGTCTGCACCCTCGCTGCCTATGCGTTGACGAGAATTTCGTTCAAGGGCCGCGGCGTGGTCTTCGCGGTGATCCTCGCAACATTCATGCTTCCAGCAGAAGCGCTTGTCGTGCCGATGTATGGGGTAATTGCTGGCCTCAACCTGCAAGACACGCTCCTCGCGGTCGCGCTTCCCTGGGTCTCGAGCGTTTTCGGGCTCTTCCTTCTGAAGCAAGCCTTCGAAGAGATCCCGATGGAGTTGGATGAGGCGGCACGACTCGATGGCGCAGGACACTTCCGGGTGTTCTGGTCGATCATCCTTCCCAACGTGCGCACATCGTTGGCAACTCTGTGCCTCGTGACCTTCTTGTTCTCGTGGAACGCATTCCTCTGGCCGTTGACGGTCGTGCAAAGTTCTCAGAACCAGGTCATTCAGGTCGCCATTGCCCAGTCGGTATCTGCGGGTGAGCTGCCCAACTGGGGCTTGACGTTCGCGGGCGCCGCTGTGGCCACAGTGCCACTGATCCTCCTCTTCCTCTTCGCTCAGCGCTTCTTCGTGCAGGGCCTCGCTTCTTCCGGACTCAAGTAAGGACATCGCATGAACTCCCCCCAACGTTCCACCTACGTCGCCAATTGCTCGCTGCTGTTCCAAGAGTTGCCCCTCCTCCAGCGGCCGGCCGCCGCCTATAACGCTGGTTTCGATTCGATCGAATATTGGTGGCCGTTCGATTCTGCTTCGCCCACTGATAGCGACGTCGACAAGTTTGTCGGGGCTATTGACGATTCCGGAGCGAAGCTTGTCGGACTCAACTACTTTGCTGGTGACCTTTTCGGGCCCGATTGCGGTGTCCTCTCTCTTCCCGACCGCCAAGCAGAATTTCGCGACAGCGTGGAAATCGCAACGGCCATCGGTTCGCGCCTCAACGTGGGAGCGTTCAACGCGCTCTATGGAAACCGAGTCGAGACCTCGACTCCGGAAGCACAGGATGAGCTCGCCATCCAGAGCCTCGGCTTTGCCGCCGACGCTGCCGCCACCATCGGGGCGACAGTGCTCATCGAAGCCGTGAGCGGCCCCAAGCCTTATCCGCTGCGCACCGCGGCGGACGCTATCGCGGTGGTAGATCGCGTCCGGGCATCCGGACACTCGAACGTTGCTTTTTTGCTCGATATTTTCCACTTAGCCGCGAACGGGGATGATGTTTCAGCCGCTATCAAGAGTCACGCCTCATCCGTTGCGCATGTACAAATCGCGGACTTCCCTGGCCGAGGAGAACCCGGCTCCGGAACGCTCGATCTAGACCGCTATCTCAGCGAATTGACCGAGCAGGGCTATACCGGGGCGGTCGCGCTCGAGTACAAGCCGTCCACTGGCGACACTCAAGCCAGCATCGCCAATCTCAATGATTTCCCATCGATCACAGTTTCAGTAACGAGAGGTTCTTCACTATGACAAAAATTGCATTCATCGGTCTCGGCATCATGGGCGCGCCTATGGCGGCCAACTTGGTTGCCGCTGGCCACGACGTCACAGGGTTTAACCGCAGCCGTGCCGCCGTCGACACGTTCATTGCGCAGGGCGGGTCAGGCGCACAGAGCGTCGAAGAAGCGATCGCCGGCGCCGAAATTGTGGTGACGATGCTGCCGGACTCCCCCGATGTCGAGTCTGTATTGAGCGGCGAAAGCGGCGTGTTCGCACGTGTGCCGCAGGGCACCCTCGTCATCGACTTTTCGACGATTCGACCGGATGTTGCTATCCGGTTGGCCGAAGAAGCAGCGAGCTCAGGGATTCATATGCTCGATGCGCCGGTCTCGGGTGGTGAGGCGGGAGCTGTGGAGGGTGCACTATCCGTCATGGTCGGAGGATCAGCCGAGGCTTTCGCTCAGGCTTCCACCGTCTTCGACGCTGTTGGATCAACGATCGTTCACGTGGGCCCGTCAGGTTCTGGTCAGACGGTAAAGGCTGCAAATCAGCTCATCGTGGCCGGCACGATGGAACTCGTCGCCGAAGCTCTCGTCTTCCTCGAAGCCCACGGAGTAGACATGGAGTCCGCAGTGAAGGTGCTTTCGGGAGGTCTTGCCGGCAGCACAGTTCTCTCGCGGAAAGCTCCGAACATGCTCTCGCGAAACTTCGCACCGGGCTTCCGTGTGACCTTGCACGACAAAGACTTGGGAATCGTTACGGCTGCGGCACGGGAGGCGGGGGTCGCTATTCCTCTCGGAGCCGTGGTGGCGCAGCTCATGGGTTCGCTCAAAGCCCGCGGCGACGGCGACCTCGATCATTCGGCATTGTTCACCCTCGTCAGTGAACTCTCCGGTCGCAGTGACGATCAGACCGAGGGATAAGTCGTGAGCCTGCCGTCACGGTCTGCCACGACCACACGCATGAACCGCCCCTGGGGCGTTCTCGGTGCCATCGTTGCGCTCCACGTCGTCGGGTTCGGCGCGCTCGTTCTCGCGAGCGCGCCGTCAGCAGCGGACTCCTCGGGCGCAGCGAGCGGGTTGGCCGTCGCTCTCGGAATCGGGCTCACCGCCTACGCGTTGGGAGTTCGTCACGCTTTTGATGCCGATCACATCGCCGCCATCGACAACACGACCCGACGACTCGCGACGTCGCCCCGCGAAGCGCGCGGCACCGTCGGTTTTTGGTTCGCGCTGGGGCATTCGACGATCGTCACGGTCCTGTGCGTGCTTCTTATGGCATTCGGGCAGGCACTGGAAACCGCCATGGCAGCTGACGGCTCAGCGGTTCAGTTCACCACGACTGTCTACGGCCCCACGATCTCAGGAGTCTTCCTGCTCGTCATCGCCGCTGCCAACATTATTGCGCTCACCCGTTCCCATAGTCACGGAGTTCGTGGCCCCGTCACTTGGCTACTCGGACGTTTCGATAAGGCTGTGGATCGACCAAGTCGAATGTACGTAGTCGGTCTGTTGTTCGGACTCGGCCTCGATACCGCCACAGAGATCTGGCTTCTCGTCCTGTTGGGCGCAGCCGCTCTCTCGTCTACTTCGCTGTGGGCTGTGCTCGCGCTTCCCATTCTGTTCGCAGCAGGAATGACCGCGATGGATACCCTTCAAGGCCTCATGGCGAGCCGCGTTTACCGACCAGGCTCGCGCTCCTCACGCGTCCAACGAGCCTTCAGCGTCGGAATGACTGTCGTTGCTGTCACCGTCGCGGTTGTTGTCGGTGTCGTGCAGCTCGCTTCGGCGGTTACTGCATCCGGAGGAACTGCGGGTGTACTGAATTGGATCTCGGGTGCCGAAGTGTCATCTCTTGGCTTCGTACTAGCGGGGCTCATCCTTGTTGGCTGGCTTGTTGTGCTGGCAATCGGACGATCACACAGCGATCGCACCTCTGCATTCGTTACTCCTCAGCCGATGATGAAAGAAGGCGTCTGATGCATCTCACTCCTGCCGATACCGAGAAACTATTGCTCAGCGTTGCGGCGATGGTCGCTCGGGAGCGACTCGACCGCGGGGTCATCCTTAATTACCCCGAGAGCATCGCCTTGCTCAGCAGCTGGGTGATCGAACGCGCCCGTGACGGCGCACTCGTCGCCGACCTCATGGACGAAGGCCGGGAGGTGCTCACGCGCGCACAAGTGATGCCCGGTGTCGCCGACATGATCCGCGACGTTCAAGTCGAAGCAACCTTTCCCGACGGTCGCAAGCTCGTCACCTTGCATCATCCCATCCAGTAAAAGGGAGATAGATCATGGCTAGTGCACGCTCCGAAGGGCCGGGCGCCTTCAGAATTCGACCGGGAATCATCGAACTGAATGCCGACCGCACGGAGGCTGAGCGTATTCGCGTTGTCTTCCTCAACTCTGGAGATCGGCCTATCCAGATCGGGTCTCATCTTCACCTGCCGGACGCGAACGCCGCCCTCACCTTCGACCGCGAAGCGGCCCACGGTTTCCGGCTCGATATCCCGTCGGGAACATCGCAACGATTCGAACCAGGCGCCTCTCGAGAACTCGACGCGGTCGCAATTCAGGGAGCGAGGCGCATTCCCGGCCTCCAACTTTCGCATGCAGGCAAGGAGCAACTCGATGGTATTCATTGACCGACAACGCTACGCAGCAATCTATGGTCCTACTGCGGGCGACCAGATACGCCTCGGCGACACCGACCTCTGGATCGAAATCGAGCGCGATCTCACCGTTGGTGGAGAAGAAGCCGTATTCGGTGGCGGCAAATCGATTCGAGAGTCTATGGCTCAAGGCGTGCGCACTCGCGCCGAAGGCGCGCTAGACACCGTCATTACGAATGCCATCGTGCTTGACTGGTGGGGCATTCAGCGGGCGGATGTCGGCATCAGAGATGGACGAATCGTCGCGTTAGGCCGTGCAGGAAACCCTGACATCGCCGACGGCGTGCATCCTCTGCTCGTGATCGGCCCTTCGACTGACGTGATCTCGGGAGAGGGTCGCATCCTCACCGCCGGCGGTATTGATTCTCACGTTCACCTCATCTCCCCTTCTCAAATTCATGAAGCGCTCGCCACAGGAATCACTACCGTGGTCGGTGGCGGCACCGGGCCTTCCGAGGGATCAAAGGCCACCACTGTCACCCCCGGCGCGTGGCATCTGGAAACCATGCACCGCGCCATGGATCGCCTGCCGGTGAATCTGCTCCTGCTGGGCAAGGGAAACACCGTCTCGCCAGAGGCGCTCAAGGAACAGGCGTTAGCCGGTGCTGGTGGTTTCAAGATTCATGAGGATTGGGGCGCGACACCTGCAGCGATCAATGCGGCTCTTGAGGCAGCCGACACCTTCGGTCTACAGGTCGCTTTGCACTCCGATTCGCTCAACGAAGCCGGCTACGTGCAGTCCACGATCGATGCGATCGGTGGACGCGGCATCCACGCATTTCATGTTGAAGGTGCTGGCGGCGGTCACGCGCCCGATATTTTGTCGATCGCGTCTCTGCCCAATGTCATCCCGGGATCAACGAACCCGACGCTCCCCCACACCATAAATACTGTTGCGGAACACCTCGACATGCTGATGGTGTGCCATCACTTGAATGCGTCGGTGCCGGAGGATCTCGCTTTCGCTGAGTCCAGAATTCGCGCAACAACGATCGCGGCGGAGGACATCCTCCACGACATCGGAGCTCTGTCGATCACGTCGTCAGACTCTCAGGCGATGGGCCGAATTGGCGAAGTTATTTCCCGTACGTGGCAGGTTGCACACGTCATGAAAGCACGGCGCGGGTCGCTCGGCGCCGCGCACCCCGCCGACAACGAACGCGCACGGCGCTACATCGCTAAATACACAATCAACCCCGCCATCGGTCACGGAATCGATAAAGAAGTAGGGAGCATCGAGCCAGGCAAGTTGGCTGACTTGGTGCTGTGGGATCCGCGATACTTCGGCATTAGGCCAGAAGTTGTCATCAAGGGAGGCGGCTTGGCGTGGGGCGCTCTCGGCGATCCCAACGCCTCAATCCCTACCCCGCAGCCGGTGCTCATGCGACCGTCATTCGCGGATGCCATTGGCGACCGACTTTCACTCTCGTTCGTCGCGCAGGCCGCAATTGATGACGGCTTTGAGGAACGGATGGGACTTGGGCGCACCGTCGTCGCCGTGCAGTCCACTCGGGAAGTGACCAAGCATGACCTGAAGAACAATGACACGCTACCGAAGATCGATATTCGTCCGGATACCTTCGCGATCTCGATCGATGACGAACTTGTCGCGCCCGCTCCCGTCGATACCCTGCCCCTCGCTCAGCTCTACACGATGTTCTAATGGTCGACTCGGGGACGCTCGCGATGCTCCTCGCTGATGCGCGCCTGCCCACCGGCGGACACACTCACTCGGCGGGAATGGAACCTGCTTTGCTTGGTGTGCTCAAGCGAGACGACATCCCCTCGTTCCTTGCCGGCAAAACACGCTCGACAACACTCGTCGAAGCCGGAACGGCGATAGTGGCACGGCATCATTTCATCAGCGAAGCCGCGCCGTCGGGGATAGACGCTCTAATCGCGGCCTGGGCGGCGAGAACCCCTAGCCCGGCATTGCGCGACGCTTCCCGACTCCTCGGTCGCGGCTACACAAGGATCGGCCGCACCGTGTGGCCGAGCAGCGCATCAATTGCATTCTGCGCTCAGCTGCGACAGCCACCCCGGGCCGTCGTGCTCGGAGCGATCGCGGCAACCGCCCTGATGAAGCCAGCCGACCTGGTTCGTCTTGTCGTCTACGAAGAGGTTCAGAATGCAGCATCCGCCGTACTCAAGCTCGACCCGATCGACCCCGCCACAGTGGTTACCTGGGTGCTCAATGCCTGCGAAGTAGCCGAACCGTTTGTCCATCAGCTCTCACTTATCACTACGCCTGAGGCGATCCCCGCCTTGGGCGCTCCGCAAGCCGAGGGGTGGGCTGAGGCTCACTCCGTTATGAAGAAGAGGTTGTTCCGTGCCTGAAAAAAACGCGCCCTCCCGCGCACTACGTCTGGGAATAGCCGGTCCAGTGGGAACCGGAAAGTCGTCGCTCATCGCACTTCTGTGTCGTTCCCTTGGTGAGGAACTGAGACTGGGTGTCATTACCAACGACATCTATACGGATGAGGATGCGCGATTCCTGCGGTCTGCTGGAGTACTGGATCCCGAAAGAATCCGTGCTGTGGAGACAGGAGCGTGCCCGCACACAGCGATCCGCGATGACGTGACGGCGAACCTGCTGGCTGCCGAAGATCTTGAAGCCGACTTCGCTCCCCTCGACATTGTCATCATCGAGTCCGGCGGCGACAACTTGACGGCGACGTTCTCTCCCGCCCTCGTAGACGCGCAAATTTTCGTGCTTGATGTCGCCGGCGGCGGCGATGTAGCCCGCAAGGGTGGCCCGGGCATTTCCCGCGCCGATCTGCTCGTCGTGAACAAGACAGATCTTGCGCCTTACGTCGGCGTTGATGTCGCGACGATGGTCTCTGACGCAACTCACGCGCGCGAAGGTCGGCCCGTTATCGCCCTGTCGCGAACGGATGACAACTCGATTGCCCTATTACGGCTGTGGGTGCTTGAGATGCTCGCCGCCTATCGCTCCGGAACCCACAGCCCCCAAGACCCCGGTCCGATGGCGCCGCACAGTCACCTCGATGAGGGCGGCCAAGCTGTGGTTCACACCCACAGTCCCAGTTCAGACCACGGCCATGACCATGACCATCCCGTGAGAGCTTAAGGCCTTCGCGTGCAGTCTGATGCGGCTTCGCGAGTCACGCGAGTCTCGGTAAACGCGAACGAGTCAGGAAACGCGCGCGTGGATTTAAGGGCAGGGATACTCATACCGCGACTCATCTCCTGCACGGATCAGTCAGCGGATGTCGCTCTGGTCGCCGGGGGCGCGCTCCTGCTCGGCGGCGACACCGTTGCGATCGAAATTACGGTCGGCGCGGGTTGCCTCCTCACCCTCGAAGACATTGGCGGAATGGTTGCGTACGACGGTGAGGGGCAGTCTGCGACCATGACGATTCAGGTCCGGCTGCAGGCTGGAGCCCAATTGTCTTGGGCAACCCTCCCGTTCATCATCGCCGACGGCGCCTGCGTCGAGCGGGTCCTTGACGTCGAGTTGGATGAAGGCGCTGTAGCGCTCATTCGGGAGACTCTTGTGTTAGGGCGCGAAGGGGAAAAAGGCGGTCGGGTGGTGACCCGAACCTCCGTCTCGGCAAACGCTGTCCCCGTGTTGATTGAGCAGCAAGATTTCGATGGAAGCGCACCCGTCTGGGGTCACCTTGGTGCCGAGCGTGTCATGGATACTGTGTTGCTTGCTGGCGTGCGGGCACCCGCGTCGTACATCGATCTCAATGCAGTCGTGCTCGATTTCGAGGAGCCGGGAGGTCTTGCGCGGTGGCTTGGACGAGAAACCCACCTCTCGCCGCTCGATACCGTGTGGCGAGATTGGGCCTTGGCGTAACGCAGTTAACGCACTGAGGCCGCCACCCGCAATGGGTAACGGCCTCAGTAACGTTGAGAACGTAGAACTAGCTCGTGATCGCCGGAAGCGTCTTGCGGCTCGTGAGTACCTGGTCGATGAGACCGTACTCCATTGCCTCAGCTGCGCTCAGGATCTTGTCGCGCTCGATGTCCTTGTTGATCTGCTCAGGGGTGCGGTTCGAGTGGAACGACAGGGTCTCTTCGAGCCATCCGCGCATGCGCAGAATCTCGCGAGCCTGAATCTCGATGTCCGAAGCCTGGCTTGAGCCTTCAGAACCACCACTGGGCTGGTGGATGAGGATGCGAGCGTTGGGCAGAGCCAAACGCTTTCCCTTGGTTCCACCGGCAGTGATCACGGCAGCCGCTGACGCAGCTTGGCCGAGAACAACGGTCTGAATCTGCGGACGAATGTACTGCATCGTGTCGTAGATCGCCGTCATCGCGGTGAACGAGCCACCGGGTGAGTTGATGTACATGACGATGTCGCGGTCAGGGTCCTGGCTCTCGAGAACGAGAAGCTGAGCCATAACGTCGTCAGCGGAAGCGTCGTCGATCTGCACACCTAAGAAGATGATGCGGTCTTCGAACAGCTTCGCGTATGGGTCTTGACGCTTGTAGCCATAGGCCGTGCGCTCTTCGAACGTCGGCAAGATGTAACGAGCGTCAGCATCCGGACGACCAATGCCGGCGGGAGCCTGTGCTCCGAGGTTAAAGTTCTCCATAATTAGTCCTTCTTGCCGGTTGCGTTGTCTTCAGTTCCGCCGCCGCCAACTACGTCGGAGGCGAATTCGCGGAGGTGATCGACGAAGCCATATTCGAGGGCTTCTTTGGCCGTGAACCAGTTGTCACGGTCGTTGTCGATGAGAACCTGCTCGACGCTCTTGCCTGTTTGCTCGGCGGTGAGCTCGGCCATGCGCTTCTTCATATCGAGGATGACGCCAGCCTGAGTCTGGATGTCTGCAGCGGTTCCACCGAATCCACCCGACGGCTGGTGCAGGAGCACGCGCGCGTTGGGGGTGATGTAGCGCTTGCCCTTGGTGCCCGAGGAGAGCAGGAACTGCCCCATCGAGGCGGCAAGGCCAATGCCGACGGTGACGATGTCGTTCGGCACGAACTTCATCGTGTCGTAGATCGCCATTCCCGCGGTGATGGATCCACCGGGTGAGTTGATGTAAAGGTAGATGTCGCGCTTGGGATCCTCTGCGGCGAGCAGCAAGATCTTTGCGCAGATCTCGTTCGCGTTTGCATCGCGCACCTCTGAGCCGAGCCAGATGATGCGGTCCTTGAGGAGTTGGTCGAAGATGCTCGAGACCAATGCCGGTTGGGCCATTGTTGCGCTCCATTTCAGTTATCGCGTGATACGAATCTATCCGAGTACGCGCCGCTATTCTGGCGTGTTCGCCCTAGGCAAAGTACCGCGTCGCCGGAGGCTGCTTGTAGGCTCGCCAAATGCAGCAGACTTGGCGCGATCGAATCGCAGATATTTGGGCCCACGCCGCCACTATGGCCGAGGGAGATGTTGTCGCAGCAATTGATGAGCTCGTTGCTGAACGTGCCCTTGACGACGCTGAGGCGTTGTTCGAGGCAGCGGGCGCCCGCGACTATGCCGGGCGTGAGACTGAGGCAGAGCCGCTGTACCGCAGTGCTCTTAACAATGGGTTGGATGCCGCCCTGCGGCCACGCGCGGTCATCCAGTTGGCGAGTACGCTGCGGAATCTCAATCGCGTCGATGAGTCGATTGCTTTGCTCGAGCAGCAGTTGCACGAGCATCCCGATGATGAGTGGACGGGGCCAACCGCCGCATTTCTCGCCCTTGCCCTCACCACTCGCGGCGATCCCACCCTGGGGGCTTCGGTTGCACTGATGGCATTGGCGAACTATTTGCCGATCTATCAGCGTTCGGTGCGCGGCTACGCAGCGGAGCTGGTGGCCGAGTAACGTCACTCAGCGCTTGCCACGGCAGCACTACGGCGCCCCACTCCCCTCAGTCGCCTCAGCGTCGGCAGGCTCCCTGCGACCATTAGCATTGCCGAATGCAGCAAATGATTCTCGACGTTGATACCGGCATTGATGACGCGCTCGCGCTCCTGTTGGCGGTGCGGCATCCGGGAGTCAATCTGCGGGCTGTCACGTGCGTCGCCGGCAATGCGAGCCTCGAACAGGTGGTGCGCAACACTCTGACGGTCTTGGATGCTGCGGGCGCGGGAGATATTCCGGTTGCGGCAGGCGCTCACCGTCCGCTGCTCTCGGAGGCTCATTCAGCGGCTCACGTGCACGGCGCTGACGGTCTTGGCGACCTCGGTTTGCCCGAGTCGCCGCGCACTGTCGTGCCACTGCACGCGGTTGAACTGCTGCGTCGAGAAATATTGGCGAGCCCGACCCCGGTAACGCTCGTGCCGCTTGCGCCGATGACCAACATTGCGCTTCTCGTGCGCCTGTACCCAGAAGTGTTAGACAACGTGGAGCGGATCGTCTTCATGGGAGGTTCAGCCTCTGTCGGTAATGCCACTGCGGTTGCCGAATTCAATACGTGGCACGATCCCGAGGCAGCCGAAATCGTGTTGACCTCTGGTGCCCCCATCACCATGTATGGCTTGGATGTGTTCTATGCCGTGACGATCCCGCCTGAGGACATCGTTCGGCTCGCCGCCAGTTCCGAACCCGGAACGCAGCTCGCTGGGCGCCTGCTGCAGCATCTGGTCACGGTAAAAGGCAGTGAGGTGCGCGTCGCCGGTGATGGACACGGCGATATTGGCGATGCGGGCGCGGTGTGCGCCGCGATCGACCCGGAGGGACTCAGCACCGCACATCTGCCGGTGCGAGTGAGCCTGGCTGATCCTCTCACTCGCGGACAAACGGTCGTGGATCATCGCACGGCCGGCCACGACCAGGCCGGAGCCGGAGATCCCCTTTTCCGCCGAATTGATGTGGCGCTCGGGATCGATAGCGCACGTTACGCGAAGCTCTTCCTCGACACCATCACACGGTAGTTCAAGCGAAACAGCCCGTTAACGACCTCACGGCCAACTAGATAACTAGTTGGCCGTGAGGGTTAAGCGAAGTGTTTTAGGACTCGTCGTCTGCTGCTTCTACTGAAGCAACCTCGGGAGCTTCCTCAACGGGCTCGGCGTTTGCTACGGCGGTGAATGCCGAAACGTCTACCGACTTGCCCTTGGTGTCAACGACCTTGGCCTTGCTGAGCACGACTGCGAGAGCCTTGCTGCGAGCGACCTCAGCAACCATGGCCGGGATCTGGCCGTTCTTGTCCAGGATCTGGATGAACTCGCCGGGCTCCATGCCGTACTGCTGTGCGCCCTGCACGAGGTACGAGGTGAGCTCTTCTTGGCTGACCTTGATCTCTTCGGACTCAACGATGGAGTCGAGCAGAATCTGCGAACGGAAGGTCTTCTCGCTAGCGATAACGACCTCGGCGCGGTGCTCGTCGTCTTCGAGGCGGTTCTCGTTCTCGAGGTGACGGTGAACTTCGTCTTCAACGAGCTTCTCGGGAACGGGGATCTCAACGCTCTTGAGCAGCTCGTCAACGATCTGGTCACGAGCTTCTGCACCCTGGCCGAACGACTTGGAGCGCTTGATCTGCTCCTTGAGGTCTGCCTTGAGTTCCTTGATGGTGTCGAACTCGCTAGCCATCTGAGCGAAGTCGTCGTCTGCTTCGGGAAGCTCGCGCTCCTTGACGGTGAGAAGCGACACGCTGATTACAGCGGTTTCACCCTCGTGGTCGCCACCGAGCAGTACGGACTCGAAGGTGGTCGATTCGCCGGCGCTGAGCGAGTCAAGTGCCTCGTCGATGCCTTCGATCAGTTCACCCGAGCCGAGCTCGTAGGAAATGCTGGTTGCGGAGTCAACCTCGGTCTCGCCAATCTTGGCGACGAGGTCGAGCTGAGCGAAGTCGCCCTTCGTGGCGGGGCGTTCGACGGTGACGAGCGTGCCGAAGCGGGCACGCAAGGTGTCGAGCTCGTCCTTGACGTCGTCTGCCGAAACCTTGACTTCTTCAACCGTGAGGGTGAGCTCGTCGTAGGCGGGCATGTCGAACTCGGGGCGAACGTCTACCTCAATAGCGAGAACGAGGTCTCCGCTGAAGTCTTTGACCTCGGGCCACGTGACAATGTCTGCCTCGGGGCGACCGAGAACGCGAATCTCTTCTTCGGTAACTGCCTGGCGGTAGAAACCGTCAAGTCCGTCGCTGACCGCGTGGTTCAGGATCTCTTCGCGGCCGACACGCTGGTCTACCAGCTGCGGCGGAACCTTTCCCTTGCGGAAGCCGGGGATGTTGATCTGCGAGGCGATGTGGCCATACGCGTGATCGATGCTCGGCTTGAGTTCTTCGGGGGTGACCGAGATGTTGAGCTTGACGCGGGTCGGGCTCAGTTTCTCAACGGTTGTCTTCACGTCGTGGATCTCCTGTAATTCGATGGTGTATTTCGTCGGGGCGACAGGATTCGAACCTGCGACCTCTCGGTCCCAAACCGAGCGCTCTACCAAGCTGAGCTACGCCCCGGGGCGCCGTGCTGTCTTACGGTCATGGCATCACGTAGAAATGCCGGTACAAATTTGACCTCGGCAAGTCTAGCCTGAGCGCGCACCGAATGTTGACGAGATACCAAGATCAATGTTTTTCGGGCCGCGCTTGCAGCATTTACGGGGCCAGAACCCAGCAAATATGGGGCAGATTACGCGGGCAGCGATCTCGACTTCGCACTTTGCTAGGTTTCGGGTACAGTATTCCTCGGTGCACAGCATGATCGGGTGCCAAGTGGGGATGTAGCTTAATGGTAAAGCCTCAGTCTTCCAAACTGATGACCGGAGTTCGATTCTCCGTATCCCCTCCACTACAGAACGAAGGCCACCTCGGTTGAGGTGGCCTTCGTTCGTTAACTGACGCACAGCATCCGGCTGCGCCATCCATGGCTGGATGCGTAGCGTGTTGGTCTTAGCTCGTCACACCGTCGAGCCACCGCACACGATTGCTCGTTCAACGATCCTGCGGGCGTGCGCTGCTTCAGGAATCGGTAAGAGTGGGTAATCGTGGATCATGCCCTCGCCAACGTGGAAGTCGAGGGCGATGCCTTCGTGCTGTGCGCGCTCACGAAGGCGCAGCGCATCCGCGTGCACAAGATCGCGTGTGCCCGTGAAAAGGGTGATCGGCCCCAGTCCGCTGAGATCGCCATGGATGGGACTGACCCGCCAATCGCTTTCGTCGAGCTCGGCGCGATAGAGAGCCCCAGCCGCATGGGTGCCGGGAACAGCAAGCCACGGGTCGTGCGGTGCAATCTCTGCGAGCATCGGATCCGTGCCGCTGATGTCGAGCCAGGGTGCGATGAGCACTATCGCGTGAAGCGGCGGAAGCTTGCGATCGCGCAGCTCCATTGACACCGCCATCGTCATCCCGCCGCCCGAGGAATCCCCCATGATGCTGACGTTCTCGGCACCGACGTCTTGGACAATCGACTGAACGATCGTTGCTGCGCGGTCGACTACGACCGCAGCGCGCCCCTCCGGTGCCAGCGGCATGATCGGAACCGTAAAGGTGGTTCCCGTTGCTCGAACTAGGCGGGCGATGAACTTCCAGTGCAGCGGATTGATCTGGAACACGTACGACCCACCGTGAAGGTAGACAACATGACCAGCGTTCGATGGCGTCTTCGGCGCAATCGTAAACACGGGCCAGCCGCCAACATCGTGAGACGAAACATTTACGTGCCGGGAGATTGATGCCGGTGGATCAAACGAAACTGGATGCTTTCGAAGCTCAGCGATCCGCGCGAGAGTGCGCTCTGGATCGCTAAACATGCGTTTTGACCCTCGCAGGGTCAACGCAAGTGGAGCGAGCCGGCTAAGAAGGCTCGCCATTGTGCGCTAGCTGTCGACGCGCTTCATGACGTGAATGGGAATGAAGACGCCCGCCGTGGAAACAAGCAAGCCGCCGATGAATACGACCGACTCAAGGCCCTCCACGTAGAAAGCTTCGCCCATCATGTAGATGCCGCCCACAAAGAGCACGAAGGAGATTACGAAACCGAAGATATTCACGGCTCTATCTTACCCATGCAGACTCGAACTCCGAAGTCACCCTCGCCGCGGAAAGTGACCTCTTGTCAGGGCTCTAGCGTGTCCCCTATACTGGGGATAGCCGTTACCCCCGAACTGATCCTCCGCGGCTGGATCGAACGCCACACCCGTATCGCCCCTCGTGGCAGGGCACCTTTGGACTCCCCCGATGTCTAACACTGCAACCCAACTTCCTCCCTTCGGCTGGTACCCGGACCCCGCAGGCAGCCACATGCTGCGCTGGTGGGACGGCAAGGCGTGGACTAACCGTCTCGAAAAGCCTCGTCCCGAAATCCAGGCTGCGAACGGTTACAACCACAATCAGTCCACACTTTCGCGGCTTATCGCTTCTTAAGCTTTAGTCAGCGATACTCTGGGGCTTCCTCCCGAAAGGAAGTCCCGAGTACATGGTTGATGCACCGCGTTCGTTTATAGAGCACGTCGGTCACGTTCTTTTTCCCCGTGGACCGCTAGACCTCACAGATACTTCGCGATGCCCGGCGTGTTTTGTCACGCTCCCGCCTTCCGCGGTGTGCTCACAATGTGGGCTTGATCTCAATCACCCGGATGCCGCCCTTCTCCGCGAAGAATCACTCGACGTCGCGGCTCTGCTCGATTCCCGGCTCGAGCTCATCGGCAAGATCCGTTTCGAGACCGCCGCCGAACGCAAACGCGTTCGTGACGAAGTTCGGGATGCCGAATACGCTGCGCTCGAAGCTGCGGCAGCACAACGCGCCGCCCGCGTGGCCGCCATGTTGCAATCCAGTGATCACACCGTTGCGGCCCCGGAGACGCCGGCTCCGATCGAGGCTCCGGTGCATCCGCAGTTCCCGCAGCCCACGCCCATCGCTGCTCCCACCCCGGTCGCTTCCGCGATGCTGACTCCCGTTTCAGTTCCACCCACCACTGAAGCCACAGCTCCGACAACGATCGACGCCCCCGCTGCTCGCTCGCACGCTGGCATCCAGGTCATCCTGCTGATCGTGGGAGTGTCGCTGCTCTCGGTCGGCGCGATCTTCTTCCTTATCTACGCCTTCATTAGCTTTGGGCTCATTTGGCGGTCGGCGATCATCGCAACCATCACTATCGCCAGCATCGTCGGGGCAACCATGGTGAAGAAGCGTGGGCTCTCTGCTACCGCTGAAGCGCTATCCGCACTTGCGATCGTGCTTGTCGGGCTCGATATCTACGCTGTGCGTGCGAATGAATTACTTGTCGTCGGCGACTCTGCCGGCCGCGTGTACTGGGGCTCAGCGATGATCGTCGCTGCGCTGGGATTCATGTGGTGGCATCGGGCGAGCACAATCAGGCTCGTCAATGTGGTGGCGTTCGTGGCTTTCCCGCCCGCAGCTGCCCTCGTCGTCGCCGGCTTGGCCGACGGACGGTTCCCTGAGGCAAATGTGCTGCTCCCCATGGTGGCGTTCACCACCGCGACGCTCATCTACCTCATAGCTGCGCACGGAGAATACTCTGGGCGAGTAGAGCGCACGACCATGCTCGTTTTCGCCTACCTGGGGCTCTCGATCGGGTTCTTCAGCGCAATCATCTCTCTTTTCGTCTCGTCAGAATTCGCTGGCAATCGCTCGACGGGAATCTGGCTCCTCGTCTTGGGCGCGGTAGCGGCAATCCACAGCGTCGCGGCTCATCGTGCGGCCTTCGATCCGATCATCCGCAACACTTTCGCGATGATCGCAGGTCTCACGATCGCGACAGCAGTGTCGACTCTCCTGTCGAACGACTCCCCTATCGCGGTCTTCTCCGTTGCCGCTGCACTCACCACTCTTGCGGTGCTGAGCGAGGCGAGCGGGCGACACTTCGGCGCGACAAGCCGGAGTACCACCCTGTGGGCATCGCTCGGCGTGTGGGCGATTACCGCGATTGCGCTGATCGCGCCCCTGAGCGCGTCGCTCTCTGTAGCGCTGCAGTATTTCTCTCAGACGTCCCTGCGCCGCACTACCGCGGCGAGCGCGCCGTTCGCCATCAGCGACAACGGCTGGCCTCAGCTTGCCCTCCTCAGCGTTCCAGTGATTATGGCGTTGGCGTGGTGGGCCACGCGCCAACTCCGCGGTCGGCTCTCTCTGCTGCTCGCGAGCGCGGGTGCCGCGCTCGCCCTAGCAGCGCCGCTGGCCGGAACGCTGCTGCTCGCTGTTGCGGTGTGGCTTGCGCTAGCTGTACTGGCTGTCGTGGCAATAGGTGTGAGCCAACGCCGCCGCCCCGGACTGCGCCTCAGCACAATCATTCTTGCCCTGGGCGGCTTCACACCGCTAGCGCTTGCGTTCGGTTCAGGATGGTCCAGCTACGGAACGTGGCTTCTCGCCAGCCTCGGCACAGCGGCCGTGCTCTTTGCCGCCCGCTACCTCGTGACCGTTGTGTCAGTTCGCACGACGATGCTGGGCTTGACGATGCTCGTGCTGTTGCTCGCGGCCGCGGGCGTGGGAGAACAGCTGCAATTCGCACTCACTCCCCTCGATCCCCATCCGCTCGAATCGTGGATGACCGTCTCCGTTCTTGCCGTCGTCATCAGCGCGCGATCGCTCTGGCCCCGCACCCGCGAAGTGACCGCCCTCGAACGACAGGTTCTGTGGTGGATAGGGATTGTCGGCACCGCAGTTGCGGGGACCATTCTTTGGGTAGCAACAGGCAGCGGGGCCCCTTTCACGAATGCACCACTCGCCCTGAGCCTCATAACCATCAGCCTGCTCGTCTCTGTGCTGTTCGTCGCAGTGCTTATCGTCACGATGCTGAACAACACCGCGCTAGTTGCCCGAGCATCAGCGAATACGGGCGCTACGAATGCTGCGAGCGCAACGAGTGCAACGACAGGGCGCTCGATCGAAAGCTTCGTTGCCGCTGCGGCGCTCGCGCCCGCGGTGGTGTGGGCACTCGATAGTGCGAGCCGTACCGCTGGTCTCGGCGCTATAGCGATCGAGTTAGCGCCGGCCACGGCATCCGTTCTCGTCGGAGCGCTCACGATGGCCCTGCGTGTGCGGGGCCGACACACATTCGTGCGACGCATCGCTGAACTCAGCGCGCTCACCGTTGCACTGTTCACCACAGCGAATGCAATTCTTCAGCCCCACGAGACACACTGGCTGATCGCGCTTCTCGTCTCGATCACCCTTCTGCTGGCATCGATCTCCGCCGACGGAATCGTAGGCTCGGCTTCGCCACGGCGCTTCGTTATCTGGGGTGCGGTCGCATTCGCCACGTGGGCCTTGTGGCTACGCCTTGAGCAATACCGAGTCGAGGCGCTCGAGGCCTACGTACTGCCGCTTGCCGCGGTTGTGGTGGCAATCGCCATCTTTACGGCCAGAGCAGAACTACGCGAATCCCGCCTGCGCTCTGGAGCGTTCATCGCTCTCGCTGGACTGCTTATCGCCGTTGTGCCGCTCGCGCTGAACTCCGCAAGTGGCTCAGGCACCAGCACCCTCGTCATCTCCGCCCTGTGTGCGGCGCTCCTGATTGCCGCGTCGTTCATTGCGCCGCGCGAGTCGTTGCTCAGTTTCTGGGGAATCGCCGTTGTCGCCTCAGCCACGGGACTCATCACCGCCACAGCAGCGCGCGTTCTCTACTCCGTGACCGCCGCACCGAGCGCGCTGCCCGAAGCAGAAGTGTGGCTCATCGGGGCTGTAGCCCTCATGACGATCGCGAGTTTCGGACTCGCCTCCGCCGGTTTCGCGCGTGTCTCGCACTCCACCCTGTGGCAGCGGTCGGGGCCTGTGCTGCTCGGCGCCGCCGTGACACTGCTGTATGTGGTTGAAGGCATCATCGTGATTGACCCGTCTACTTCGTCGACACCGCTCACCGATATCCGGGTCCTTGCCTTAGTCGCTCTTGGCGCGGTGCTTCTCGTTGTGGGCGCGCGCTTCGCGACGCCGCCTCTCACCCCCCACGTGACCTACCTTGCGTTCACCCTCGCGTCGTTCATTGCACTCGCGACCTACGCCCTGGGCGTCGTGCAGTACCTCGAGTTCTGGCTGATCGCCGCCATCCTTGGTTTCGGGATGATCGCACGGGAACTAATTATTCGATCGCGTGAGGTCGCGATGCTCGAACCACAAGCACTCTGGTGGACAGGCTTCGGCGCAATCGCATTCGCCGGAGCACACTTCTGGAACGCAAACGTCGTCGGCGGATCAGGAGTCACCGCTCCTTTCATGCTCGATGTAGCCGTCATCAATACGCTGGGTGCTGCGCTCCTCGTCGTGGCGTTGAGCTTCACCATTTTCGCTCGAGGCGCACACACGTTTGTGCCCGAGAACATTGCCGCAGCGGCAGCTCTCGCCCCCGCGACCGCCTGGCTGTTCGATAGCACTGCCAGAATGATCGAGCTCTCGGCAGTCGTGATCGAACTCGCTCCCGCAACGGCAGCAGTGCTCGTCGCTGCATTCAGCATGATTCTGCGACTGCGGGATCACCGCAGCGCTGTTCGTCGAGCAAGTGAGATCAGTGCTCTTACGGTTGCCGCAATCACGACGGTGAGTGCGGTTCTCGAGCCACAGAGCACTCCATGGCTGATCGTGTTGTTTGTGTCGGTCGCGCTGCTACTCAGTGCCATTTCGACTGACGGAGTGTTCGGGTCTGCATCACTTCGCCGCCACGTGGTGTGGGCTGCGGTGGCCTTTGGCACGTGGGCACTGTGGCTTCGACTCGATCAGGCCCGCGTCGACGCTCTTGAAGCGTACGTTCTGCCTCTCAGCGCCGTCGTGATCGCCCTCTCGATACTGATTGCACGCGCAGAGCTGAGAGGGGCGCGGCTAGCTTCGGCACCGGCGATCGCTCTCGTCGGCCTGCTCATTGCGGTGCTTCCCCTCGCGCTCAATGCTGCAGACGGCAACGGACTCCGCACCCTCATCATCGCGGGGCTCTGCGGAGCTCTCTTAGTGGCTGCCGCCTTCGTGGAGCCACGCAGCGAGCTCATCGACTTCTGGGGCGTCGCAATCATTGCGTCCGCATCCGGGCTCATTCTCGCGACTGCATCACGGGCGTTCATCCTGCTGTCTGAAAACAGAGGTCTGTTGCCTGAACTCGACTCCGGTCTGCTGGTCGCGGTTGCGCTACTGGCTCTCGCCAGCTTCGGTGCCGCTGCGAGTGGATTCTCTCGTGACGAGAACCGCCCGGGGTGGGCAACCATGAGCGAAGTGCTGCTCGGCAGTGCCCTCGTGCTGCTTTATGGGATGGAAATCCTGACGTTGCTCGGCACAGACCAGCGAAACGCGTCGGTCGACGCCGTTCGCATCATTAGCCTGGTCGCACTCGGCAGCGTTCTTCTCGTGCTCGCGGCTCGTGCCTCTACGCGACCGCTTACCCACCGCATGAGCTACCTCGCCTTCATTCTCGCCAGCATCCTCGGCGTGATCGGGTACTTCGGAACGCTCGTGGAGCCACTCGAGTGGGTGTCTGTGCTTCTCGGGGTGGCTCTGCTCGCCCACGGAGGGCTGCGGATGGTGAGCGATCCGGATGCGCGCAGCATGCAGTGGCTTAGCGGCGGCCTCGTTGTGCTGCTAGCCCCCAGTCTCATCGCGACGTTTGTGGACACCGATAGCGCGGGAACTCAGTGGCGCATTGTTGCTCTCGGAATCGTCGGCGTGACGATCATCGTGCTCGGAGCATGGCTGAAGCTCAAAGCGCCCCTCATCATTGCCACCGTTGTCGTTCTCATTCACGCGTCGCACACTTTTGCTCCCGCGCTCATCAGCTTCTACCAGCTGACCTCGTGGTGGCTGTGGGCTGTAGTCGGTGGCGCGATCGTGTTGTTCCTCGGCATTACGCTCGAGCGGCGCATCCGCGATCTCAAGACGCTCAACACCAAATTCAGCGCACTTCGCTAAGCAGAAAGAAGGCGACGCTAGCGCTGCAACCAGGTGAGCACCGCGAGAACGCGGCGGTGGTCGCTGCCCGAATCTTCGAGATTCAGCTTCTGAAAAATTGCCGTCACGTTCTTTTCGACCGCGCCAACACCGATGACGAGCTGCTTAGCGATGGCCGCATTCGTGCGCCCCTCGGCCACGAGCGTCATGACTTCGTGCTCACGCGGAGTCAACGACATCAAGGGATCTTGACGGCGACCGACGAGTTGAGCAACAACCTCGGGATCGAGCACCGTGCTGCCGGCAGAAATCCGCTCCACCGCATCCTGCAACTCGTCCAGAGACGCAACGCGATCCTTCAAGAGGTAGCCGACCCCGCCGCGACCTGACGACAAGAGCTCTTGCGCATACACAACCTCGACATACTGCGAGAGCAAGAGGATGCCGATCTGGGGCCGCAATTCACGCAAGCGAATGGCGGCGCGCACTCCCTCATCCCGAAACGTCGGCGGCATGCGCACGTCGAGCACCACAAGATCGGGAGCACAGTCGTCGAGGTTCGCGAGCAGCTCATCCGCGTCCCCAAACGCACCGACAACATCGAAGCCGGCTTCGACGAGCACACGCACGAGCCCTTCGCGCAGCAGTACCGAATCATCAGCAACAGCAACGCGCAAAGGGTTCATGCGCTTAAGACTAGAGGTCAACGGGCGCCCGATCTGCACTCAGTTTGGGCAAAGGCAGCCGCGCCGCTACCGTCGTTGGCCCACCAGTGGGGCTCTCGATCTCAAGGCGTCCGCCGACACCGCGAACACGTTCTTCGATGCCAGCAAGACCGTGGTCGGCGAGCACCGCGGCGCCGCCCTGGCCGTCATCCGTGACCTGAACGAGGAGCCAGGGACGGCCATCCGATTGCTCGGTGAGAAGCCGAACGGAGGCATGGCCAGCGTGAGCGTGCTTGGCGACGTTGGTGAGCAATTCAGCGACAACGAAGTACGACGCACGCTCGACTTCGTCTGGAAGAACGAGCGAGGTCGGAAGCTCGGAGGTGAGCGTCGTTGGCACGGCTGCGCGCGCGGCTACTGATTCAAGGGCTGCAACGAGGCCACGGTCGAGCAAAAGTGGCGGTGCGAACCCGCGTGACAGAGCCCGCAGTTCTTCGAGCGCTTCAGCCGACTGTGCTTGGGCTTCCGTGAGCAACTGGCGAGCCTTGTCTGGATTGGTGTCGAGCTGGCGTTCAGCAGCCGCGAGATCCATCTGCAGTCGCACGAGACGCTGCTGCGGGCCGTCGTGGATGTCACGCTCCAGCCGGCGAAGCGAGTGACCTTCTGCCGAGAGGGCAGCGCCACGCGACTCTTCGAGGGACTGCACTTCGCGGCGAAGACCATCCGACTTGAAGGCGGTGAGGGTTCCGCGGGCAAGCCACCACTGGGTCAGAACGAGGCCGCGAGTGACGAACGGGAGGGTGGCGATGAAGATGAGGCCGATGACGAACGCAACGATGTTATCGGCGACTACAGGGTTCCAACCGGCGGTGTTGACCCCGAAGAGGCCGAAGGACCACTCGCCGATCGACCAGTCGGGGTCGCCCGTCTGCACTTCACCATCGAGGGCCCACGCGAAGATTCCGGTAAGTCCGACGGTGAGCCACACGAAGGAGATCGTCCACGTGATGATCGTGAGAATGAAGCCAAGAATTGTGGTGTGCAGCAGGTACAGCCAGTAGTGGGCGTTGCCAAGCGTCGCAGCGAGCCAGCCGCCGAAACCTGTAGCGGCTCGGTCGTCTTGCCAATCCGGGCGCTCTAGCCGGGCCCGGCCAGTCCATTCCAGAAGGTTGACATGGGCCAGCCCGAAGCCGCGGCCAACATACAACGCCAAAATCATGACAAAGAACCCGATAAGAAAGACCGCGAGTGTGCCGATCCCGGTAGCGACAAGCGAGATTGCCACGCCGAATCCGGTTATCGCAATCGGGAATCCGAGGATCAGATAGAGCACCTCTTTTGGAGTGGTGCGCCACAGCTGCCAATAGGGGTTTCGGGGCTTCGTCACAGTGTCTGTAGTCATAAGTCTCTCGCTTTAGTCTCGCGCATTGGCGGGGCGGATGTTCGTCTCCTACAGAATCGCGAAAACCAGAAATACTCCCCAGCGTGGATGCACACAAAACGGCAGTGGGGATATCCCCCGTGAGCGAGCTCGGCGTTGCAGACTGGCATCCATTCGGCACTGTTGGAAACCGCGTGTTGCAGCGGGTTAGCGTTGCCTCAGCTTGCTTGCGAATTTTTTGCGCCGACGTAGCGTTGTACCTGTAGAACAACGAAGGAGCACACAATGACCGAAATTAAAGCAGTTCCGCAGACCTCAGCAGACCCTGATGTCACCTCGGGTGTTGCCCAGTTCCTCGGCCCGGTCGTCACCGACCTCACGGCCCTGTCGATTGACGGCAAGCAGGCTCACTGGCACGTTCGCGGTGTCAACTTCCAGGCAGTACACGAACTTCTCGACGTCATCGTCGACCACGCCCGCGAGTGGGCTGACACCGCAGCAGAGCGCGTAGTCGCTCTCGGACTTCCGATTGACGCTCGCACGCAGACCGTCGGCACCAAGGCAACGACTCCGAGCATGACCGCAGGCTTCCAGCAGTCCGACGAGGTCATCGCGCAGGTTATCGCCGCGATCGACGCGACTCTCGTGACCGTCCGCACCGCCGTTGACGAGCTCGGTGAGCTCGACAAGGTCAGCGAAGACGTCGCCATCGAGATCGCTCGTGGGCTAGAGAAGGACCGCTGGTTCCTCTTCGCTCACCTCGCCACCAAGTAACTTCTCTGGCGGTCGCTTCACCGCGACTAGTTGAGCCTCCGATTCGTCGTAGCTACAGCTGGTTGTGAGTGAAGCGCCCATCCAGAATCGTCGCGTCAACCCGCATCGATCGCAGTTCTTCACCGCTGCAGTCGAGCGGGTTTTTGCGTGTCACGACAATGTCCGCCACTTCGCCCACGGCGATGGTCGACTGCACTGAGGCCTTGAGAGCTTCGGCTACGGTGATGCGCTGTTCGGGGTACCACGGCTCCCGCCCATCGCGGCTGCGGCTCACAGCCGACGCGATCGCTGCCCACGGGTCAAGCGGGGCGACCGGAGCATCCGATCCCATCAGAAGTTCGATGCCGGCATCGAGCATGGAACGCAGCGCGATCGTGCGGTGGTTGCGTCCGGGCCAGAGAGCGTCGGCAACATCGCGGTCATCCATGGCGTGTTCGGGCTGCACGCTTGCTGCGATTCCGAGAGCCGCGAAGCGAGGCAAGTCCGATTCAGAAAGTGACTGGGCGTGCTCGATGCGGCCACGGCATCCGACGATTTCAAAAGCGTTGAGGGCGAGCGTGTTGGCGTCGTCGCCGATGGCGTGCACGGCGGGCGACAAACCGGCGCCGCTGGCGGTGCGGATCCACTCGACGAGTTCGTCAGCGGGGATATTGAGCACTCCCCTGTTGTGTGGTTCGCCCGGGTAATGCTCGACGCAGTACGCGGTGCGGGTGTTGAGCGAACCGTCAGTGATGATCTTGAACGGCCCGACTTCGAGCAGTGGCGCCAACTGTTGCCCGGTGGCGAGGCCTTCGAAGATGGCGCGTTCCAGGAAGCGCGGATAAACGCCAACGCGCACGCGAAACAGATCGAATCCTTCGAGCATGCGGCGCTGCCAGTTCTCGAACTCCCACGTCATTTCGAGATCGACGATTCCGACGACGCCACGGGATGCCGCTTCCGCAGCCCCGTCACGGATCCACCCATCAAGAATGTCGGGTTCCACTCGGCTGAGCGCGCTTCCGACAGCGAAGGCTTCTTCTTCGCGCAGGAACCCGGTCGGGTGGTCGTAAAAACCGAAGCGTTCGAGGGCGAGGCTGTTGAGCCAGCAGGAGTGCAGGTCGCCGCTGACGAGCACGACGGCGATGTCGGAAACGGCCGAGTCGAGCAGGGCGCGAGTGGGCTGGTCGGGCCAGAGGGCGTCGCGGAAGCCTTGCCCCACGATGATGCCGTCGGACTGTGGGAGCACCGAAGTGGCGAGAGTGACGGCAACCTCGGTGGCCGAAGTCGTGTGGCTGAGATCAAGGCGCTGCGATTGCTGCGCCCACATGCTGGAATGCACGTGCTGGTCCCAGAGGCCGGGCATGATCCAGCGGCCGTCGAGATCGACAGTGTCGTGGGCAGCGTCGTGGCCCGCAGCAACGTCGCCAGCGGCATCCGCCGACTGCGCGTGGGGCTCGATAGCGGAGATGCGTCCCTCGGTGAGGGTGACATCGACCAGGGCGGAGGCATCGTCGCCGACGATGCGCGCGTTAGTCAGTTTCACTCGGTAGTGCCCTTGTCATTTCTGCGGCTAGTTCTGAGCTAGCGTACGCGCAGTTAGAGCGGTGACGCACTTTAGCTACCCAGTAGTGCTTGGCAGCTGGGGCACCAGTACAGCTTGCGGGCCGAGGCGAGTTCCATCGCGATGTTCGTGCCACACACACGGCACGGCAGTCCTTCGCGGTGATACACCCAGTGACGGTCATCCCGGCTCGCGAGCGCGGCCGTGTAGTCGTCGCCGGTGAGCCCATCCATTGTCATCATCTGGCCGGTACGCACACCGATTTCGAGCAGGTGGGCCCAGTCGCGCCAGAGTTCGCGCACCAGTTCTTCGGGGATGAGCTTGCCCGGTGTGTGCGGATCGAGGCGGGCGCGGAACAAAATCTCGGCACGGTAGACGTTGCCGATGCCGCTGACGATCGACTGATCCATGAGTTGGATGCCGATAGCCGTCTGCTTCTTGCGAACGGTTGCCACAAAGCGTTCTTCGGCCTCGCCATTGTCGTCGACCAAGGGGTCGGGCCCGAGCTTGTTGAGCGCGACTTGGACTTCGTCGGGGTTCAGCACTTCGCACGCGGTTGGCCCGCGCAGGTCGGCACACGTCGTGTCGGTCAGGAGGCGAACGCGCACGGCGCCGATGGGCTCGGGCGGGAACTCTGAAACCGTGTCGGTCGCTTTCTCTTGCTCCGACATCCGCAAGCGGGTGCGTCGCGGGGCGCCGATGCTCGCGAGCGAGTCTTCGTGCTCCCCCACGACCGAGTTGCCGGCACCAGCCGCAGCGCTGCTCATCTCGACAGCCCCGGACCCAGCGTCAGCATCATCAACAACGGTGCCATGCTGGTTGGTCTGCCCCATGCGACCGGCAGCGGATGCGGTAGTCGCGTCGGCGGTGAAGTTGCCCGCGAAATCCCACGCTCCGTAGAGCCCGAGGTGCACGCGCAGCCAACGGTCGTGCTCGAATTCGAGGAACATCTGCTTGCCGACGGCTTTGGCGCTGAGCATCCGCAACCCATCGATGCGTTCGGCTCCCGCAGCAAAGCGACCTTGCGGTGAGGACACCGCGACGGTTTTGCCGACGAAGTGCAGCGCGAACTGGCGCGCAATGCGATGTACGGAATGCCCCTCAGGCATTAGTCGTCGAAGGGGTGCGCGGCGATGGCGCCTGTCGTCTCGTACTCGGCAAGCTGAGCGATGCGGCGGGCGTGGCGCTCGTCGCCCGAGAAGGGCTCGGCAATGAAGAGGTCGATGAAGCGCGTGGCTTCGTCGACGGTGTGCTGACGGGCGCCGATGGAGATGACGTTGGCGTCGTTGTGCTGGCGGGCCAGAGCGGCGGTCGAGTCGTTCCACACGAGAGCGGCGCGGATGCCCACAACCTTGTTGGCGGCGATCTGCTCACCGTTTCCCGACCCACCAAAGACAACACCGAGCGCTTCGACACCGGCAGCCTGGTCGGCGGCAACACCACGGGCTGCGGCGATGCAGAATCCGGGGTAATCGTCGAGAGCGTCGTACTGAACGGGGCCGTGATCGATCACTTCGTGGCCGGCATCGGTGAGGTGCTGCTGCAGGGTGGCACTGAACTCGAGGCCAGCGTGATCGGTGGCGATATGGATGCGCATTTGTCCAGTCTACGGTCGCGATCATCCACTATTGCCGACATTCAGCGGGCGCGGCATAAGCTAGTTGGGTGCGGTCACAAACCGCCCCAAGACGAAGGAGTTGTACGTGCCCGGAGAGAACCTCACCCGAGTTGAAGCGCAAGAACGCAAAGCGATTGTCAACGTAGACAGTTATGAGATTGCGCTTGACCTCACCACTGGTCCTGAGACGTTTAAGAGCAGCACGACTGTTCGCTTTACTGCCACTGCTGGCGCATCCACGTTCATTGATTCGATCACCCGCACGGTGCACTCGGTCACGCTCAATGGCACCGCTCTTGATGTTGCTGCCGTGAACGATGGTGTGCGCATCCAGCTCGACAACCTTGCTGAGAACAATGTTCTTGAGGTTGTGGCGGATGCCGAATACACCAACACCGGTGAGGGACTGCACCGCTTCGTCGACCCTGTTGACGAAGAGGTTTACCTCTACTCGCAGTTCGAGGTGCCCGACTCGCGTCGCGTGTTCGCTGTGTTCGAGCAGCCTGACCTCAAGGCCACGTTCCAGTTCACGGTGACCGCGCCGGCACGCTGGGCCATGATCAGCAACTCGCCAACCCCTGAGCCTGTCGTGGATGGCGAGAACGCCACGTGGGAGTTCCCACCCACTCAGATCATGGCGAGCTACATCACCGCGATCGTGGCTGGCCCGTATGTCGAGGTTCGCGACGAGCTCACCTCGAGCGATGGCCGCGTCATCCCCCTCGGTATCTTCACGCGTGCTTCGCTGAGCGAGTACCTCGATGCTGACTACATTTTCGAGAAGACCAAGCAGGGCTTCGAGTACTTCGAGAAGCACTTCCAGTACCCGTACCCCTTCCCCAAGTACGACCAGCTGTTCGTGCCCGAGTTCAACGCGGGTGCCATGGAGAACGCTGGCGCTGTCACATTCACCGAGACCTACGTGTTCCGTTCGAAGGTGACCGACGCCATCAAGGAACGTCGCGTCGTCACGATCTTGCACGAGCTGGCTCACATGTGGTTCGGCGACCTCGTGACCATGAAGTGGTGGAACGACCTGTGGCTCAACGAATCGTTCGCTGAGTGGGCATCCACCATCGCTACCGCTGAAGCTACCGAGTGGACCGAAGCGTGGACCACGTTCGCGGCCATGGAGAAGAGCTGGGCCTACAAGCAGGACCAGCTTCCGTCGACTCACCCCGTCTACGCGTCGATCAACGACCTCGATGACGTTCTCGTCAACTTCGACGGCATCACCTACGCCAAGGGTGGCTCGATTCTCAAGCAGCTCGTTGCTTGGGTTGGCCTCGAAGCGTTCATGGCTGGCGTTGCGGCGTACTTCAAGAAGCACGCCTACGGCAACTCCGAGCTCAAGGATCTGCTCGTTGAGCTGGAGAAGACCAGTGGCCGCGAGCTCATGGAGTGGAGCAAGCTGTGGCTTGAGACCGCTGGCGTGAACACGCTGCGTCCGGATGTGGTGACCGCTGAAGACGGAACCGTCGAAAGCTTCGCAATCGTTCAGACCGCAGCCGACGATTACCCCACGATTCGCCCGCACCGTCTCGCTATCGGTTACTACTCGTTGGAGGACGGCAAGCTTGTTCGCCACCACCGCATCGAGATCGATGTTGAGGGTGAGCGCACCGAGGTTCCTGAGCTCGTGGGCACGAAGCGCCCCGACCTCATCCTGATCAACGATGACGACCTCGCCTACGCGAAGATCCGTCTCGATGACGCGTCGCTTGCTGTGGCTATGAAGCACCTCTCGGACATCACTAACCCGCTGGCTCGCGCCATCGTGTGGGGTGCCGCGTGGGATGCTGCTCGTGATTCTGAGACTCCGGCCAGCGATTATGTTGCCCTGGTTCTCGGCAACATTGCGTCGGAGACCGAGTCGACCACCATCCGCACTACGCTCGCGCAGTTGGTTCTGGTTGCTAAGCAGTACGTTGCTCCTGAGCGTCGTGCCGCCACGGTTGAGAAGATCGGCGACACGCTCTGGGCTCTCGCTCAGAGCGCTGAGGCTGGGTCGGATGCTCAGTTCCAGTTCGTGAAGTACTTCGCGAATGTGGCATCCACTGAACAGCACGTCACGGTGCTTCGCGCCCTGTTGAGCGGTTCGACCACGCTCGAGGGTCTCGAAATTGACACTGACCTGAGCTGGGAGCTTCTGGAGGGCCTCGTGCTCAACGGTGCGGCTGGTGATGCTGACGTGGATGAGGCTCTCGCCAAGGACAAGACGGCAAACGGCCAGCAGGCTGCGGCTCGGGTTCGCGCAACGATCCCGACCGAAGCGGGCAAGCAGGCTGCGTTTGATTCGCTCGTGAAGAGTGACAAGGCTCCGAACGCGATCGTGCGCAACGTGACGATGGGCTACACCCACGTGAACGACCCCGCTGTGCTGGAAGCTTTTGTGGCTCCGTACTTCGAGGCGATCAACGATGTGTGGAACAACCGCAGCTACGCGATTGCCGAGACGGTTCTTCGTGGCCTCTACCCGGCACCGCTAGCAAACCAGGGACTCGTGGATGCTACGAATGCTTGGCTCGAGGCGAACCCCGATGTTCCGGCCCTGCGCCGCATCATCGTGGAGAACCTTGCGGGTGTTGAGCGTGCACTGGTAGTTCAGGCTCGCGACAACTCCTAACCCCTTTCAGCCGCCTCACGGCGGGCATGCTGGGGCCTAGCGGTGACTACACAGAAGTCACTCGCTAGGCTCCGAGCATGGAAGATTTCTCGTGGGATGGGCTGTGGGCCGCCCTAGGCGCCATTGACGGCAGCCTGCATCTGCTGCGCGGCCTCGCGATTATTGTTGGCGCGTGGTTGCTGCGCTTCGTGCTGTTGTTCGTCATCAAGCGCGTTGTTGATCGCGTCGTCAACGGTGTCAAACACAAAGAGAACATTCACGACACCCAGGTTCTGCTGACCTCGCCGCTGGCTGCGGTTCGAGTCGTTCAGCGCACGCGCACCCTCGGCGGCGTGCTTTCCAGTATCGTCACTGTCGTCATTGTGATCATCGTGATGATCTTGCTCTTCGACCTCTTCGCGCCGAACGCCACAGGCGCCTTCGCGCTCATCACGGCCGCAACCGGTGCCGGGCTCGGTTTCGGCGCCCAAAACGTCGTCAAAGACGTGCTGAACGGTCTCTTTATGGTGGCCGAGGATCAGTTGGGCGTTGGCGACATTGTTGACCTCGGGCCCGCTGTGGGTGTGGTGGAGTCGGTCGACATCCGAACCACGCAGGTGCGCGACGTCAACGGCACCCTGTGGTTTGTGCGCAACGGTGAGATCACCCGCGTGGGCAATATGTCGCAGGGTTGGGCGCGCGTGATCATCGATCTTGCTGTGCCGTATGAATCGGATGTGGATGCCGTGCAGGAGCGCATTTTGCAGACGGCGATCGATCTGTCGAAGACTCCCAAATGGGCTACTCGCATCTTGGAGGTGCCCGAGATTTGGGGCATTGAATCTATTTCGGATGAAGCCGTTGTCGTTCGTCTTGTCGTGAAGACGGCATCCGCAACGAAGGATGATGTTGCTCGTGAATTGCGAAGCCGTTTGAAGAAGTCACTTGATGAGGCGGGTGTCAAACTTCCCGCATTGAACTCCATCGTGTTGAGTGGGTTCGAGGGTGCTGCGAGTGTTCGTGGTGCGCGTCCGCCGCGCACTCGTCCGGTGCCGCTGAACTTTGGCGAGGAGAAGCCCAAGAAATGACCGAAGCAGAGAACGTGACTGAGCCTGCGGGCGTCACTGAGCCCGTGAATGCGGCCGAACCTGGGAATGCTGCTGAACCCGCGAAGCGCCCGAAGATTCGCATCATTGCGAAGCCGGCGGTGACTCCGGATGCTCCGGCCGACTCGATGTGGGAGCTCATCGGCGGTCGCGACACGTTCGAGAAGCTCGTGCGCGAGTTCTACGTTGGCGTCGCGACAGACGAGGTGCTGCTGCCGATGTACCCGGAGCAGCCCGATCTTGAGGGTGCCATCCAGCGCCTGACAGGTTTCTTGGAACAGTATTGGGGCGGCCCGAACACGTACAGCCAGGAACGTGGACACCCTCGCCTGCGCATGCGCCACATGCCCTTCAAGGTGAACCCGGATGCCCGTGACCGCTGGTTGCACCACATGCGCAACGCCCTCGATACTCTCGAATTGCCGCCGCTCTACGACGCCGAAATCTGGGCGTACCTCGACCGTGCCGCGCACGCCATGGTCAACACGTTTGAGGAGTAGCTAGCGAGTACGCTTCACACCCAGCCGGTGAACGATCTTTCACGCGGGATCATTTCGAAGTAGCGGGTCCACCCGGCGTCGCTCCAGCGGTAGTGACCACTTCGTACAGCGTCGATCCACCAGGCGATTGGCGTGCAGAGCGAAACGAGCTGGGTGTCAGTATCGGCCGGGTTGGTTCTCGTATCGAATGCAACCATCCTGACCAACGGCAACGTCTCAGCGTCTGTGCACTGAATTGCGATGCCGTTATCCCAACGCCCCGTTAGCCTGAGCCAGTTGGGATCCCAATCCAATTCGTTGCCTGCGATTTCACCAATGTCCAGATCTTGCAAGCGAATGACTCCCGCAATATCCCAGAAGGTGTGTCCACTCCAAAAAACCCGTGGTGCGGTGTCTGGCGAGCTGGGGTGTTCCCCGTTGTGCCACTCGAACCAGGTGAGTAACTCTGGCGGGACAGCCCGGACCCGAGGTTCAAGCTGCCGTTCGACATCGCCCGCATTCAACCCGGGGTTGAAAAGATTCGTCGGCGCACCTACTACGCGCAGTTCTCTCTCGAATTCTGCGAGCAATTCGGCGAGAAGTTCAGGCCCGGCGCCTTCGACGCTCGGCCCGTGCTCGGTGCTAACCGTTTTCGGCAGGGTTCTCATGCTGAGCACGATACCGTGGCGACAGGGCGACCCTAGGTCGAATTACCGCCGCTCTACGACGCCGAAATCTGGGCATACCTCGACCGTGCCGCGCACGCCATGGTCAACACGTTTGAAGAGTAAGCGCGCGGCTACCCGCCCCGTCTACTCGTCTTCGAAGAAATCAAACTCATCTTCGCGCGCAAGCTTCGCGTTGAGCGATGATGCGAGCGTCTGCAGCGCAGTCATGACCGCTTGCCACTGAGCTTTTGTGGGGTTGATCGAGTCGACATGAACGGCCCGCAGTCGGCCGCCGTACGCAGCAGTCGCGAATACGGCAACCTCATGATCCGCACGCATGAACTCAGCCATCTCCTCAGCGAGGATGACTGCCGCGGTGATCGACTCTCCCTCGCTAGTGACGAACCCCAAACTGGTTAACGTCTTAGCAACCGCTCCAGCGTCGAGCGAACGAGCGTTTTCCAAGTTCTCTACATCAGTGTCCGGCGCCGCCAAGATGAGCTCGTCACCGACCGGCTCGTCGTCGCTGCTTTCCGCAGTGTTTAGCTCAAAACTCTCCGCGACCGAAACGAGAGTTAGCGGTGGTCGACGCGGCCCCGGTTCGCCCAAACCTTCCAGAACCGAAACCCCCGAGCGTGGAGTATTGCGGATGCGCTCATTCATAGCTAGACCGAAATTGAATACATTCTTCCGCGCACGATTCAAGAGAGAGTCTGGAGGGATAACCGTCGCGTGACCCAAAATCAATGCCAACGCCGTTTGTTCGCACCACAAGCCGAGGTCGAACGGGATGCTTTTGCCTGAGTCCATTGTGAATTGCGCGTGTGTTTCGTGGGTACTCATCATGTTCTGTCTGGTCTCGACTACCCAACGCACCTCGGTGAGGTATCCCCTCGCCACTTTAAAGATGTAATGCATTAGAAACTCTGACGCATACCGCGCTCTCGAGGTACTGCGGTCCGACTCCTCAACTATTGCCAGCCGGGACCGTGCATCATCGGGAACACCCGGGAAGTCGGCCCGGGCAAAATCAATGAACCAAGACCACAACGGGACAAGACTCTCCATCGAGCCATCAAACTGGTCAAGATCCATCCCGTCTGCGCGCAGCAGCTGTGCTAATTCGGCTAACCGAATCGGGCCATCTTCCTCAATGACCGCCCGATACAGTTCCGCATCAGCGGCGCTCAAATCACTGAACTCCACGTTCACTCCCTCTTACAAGCATCCGGAACTCGCCGCAGACATGGTGAAGAGTTGTCCTTCCCAGAGCAGTTCGTTCACGATGATCCCAAACCCACTCGCGGCCACAACGACCACCACGGCGAGCGCGACACCGCTAGTTCGTTTCGAGTAGTACATCGCGCCGATCACCAGCATGGGCACCAGCGTCAGCACATGGATGATGACGAGCGGGACTGCGCCGAAGGCTAGCCCAAACCCGGCCATGGATGAGTTCGCGGCAACCGACTTGCACTGCTCGGTCATCTCTTCGGAGAACGACAACCCGTACCAGAACCACGCGACACAGAGCACGATCGTTCCGACACTGGCGATAAGCCAGAACGCCAGTTGCCCGGCTCCTGAGCGCCAGCCGCCACTGGGTGCGAGCGCGCTGGGTTTGACGATGCCGACCCCGGCGGTGTTCTTAGTAGGAGAACTCATGTGCTCGTCGAGTCGCCGAGTGTCCGCGCGAACGTATAGCGCTCACTCGCTTCCGTGCAGATTTGTGCTGGAAGGCCCCGGTTGCCCGAGGTACTTCCGCAGCGCTTTGATCGACAGGATCAGAGTCCAGACAACCAAGACAAAGAGGACAATCACCGCAGCGGCAAAGAGCAGATTGAGAAGCATTGCGAACGCGCCGATTGAACTCATCATGTGCCCAACCCTACGAAAAAAGTAAGCGAAACTCCACTAATCTCGGGCGGCCTTGGTCAACACATTTGGGGATTAGCGGGAGTCGCGAGAGCGAACAGCTCCGGCCCGCGACTGCGACTGCGACTGCGACTGCGACTGCGACTGCGAAGATCTAAACTGCTCACCATGACAGTCAGCGATGAGCAGGGCAGCTATGCGCCAATCAACCCTGGCGTGTCGCTGAGGGAGCAGCCGCAGCGCCTCCCCTTCGATCTCTCAGCACTGTCGATGACCGGTCTCGTCATCATGTGTGAACTCGATGAGCCTGTTCCAGAGAACACCGGGCCACACATGAGCCTGAAGATGACCCAGTATTTACGCCTCTCGGACGATTCGATGATCCGCCTCGATATGGATCGTGGGGTGACCATTTCCAGACGTGGGGGTGGTGAAGTTCCTTCCTGGAAAAGATCCGCCGCCGACGTGATCTCGGACGTTCTCGTTTTCGTGCGGAATGATGACTACGAGAATCCCGACACTTTTCCATGGGAAGCGTATGCAGAGTCGGCTCAGTTGAGAGGCATCTCAGTAGACGCCGACGCTCTGCGCGATCTTCCGCACACGGTGCTGCTGTCGGATGAGCTCACTGAGATTTACGAGTTCTGAGCGGCTTCGGCCGTCAGCGCGCCAACACTAGTAGTCGTGAAATGAGACCCGAAGGAGCGTTGGCCACTCGCGCAAAAAGCGTTGATGACCGCATAATGAACCTAAGCAAGGCTTGCAAGAGCTGATCCCCTAGAGAGGGAAGTCCATGGAAAGCAAAAGTAAGTCCAGTCGCGACTCTTTGCCGCAGTGGGCGCTCGTCTTATGGTTTGCACTCGCTGTCATCTGGTTTATGTTCTTCGTCGTGCTGCACTTCAACGGCTATGCGATAAGCGAATGGCAGGGAATAGTCTCGAACATCCCCATATTCGCATTCGTCGTCTATAAAACTCGCCAAGACTTACGTCACCGCCGCGAGAAAAAATCGCTACACAACGCTAAGTAGCACTCAGGCTCCACATGAGCTACACCTCTTGTAGCCGCTGAGGCCGTTGCCTCTCTCTAGGTGCGCGGGATGATGGTGCAGATTTCAGCCTCGCTGCAGTTGGCTGGGTCGAGAGCTTGCGCCTCGTGGATGAGTTGCTTCAGCTCCGCTTCGAGCGCCGCCAGGTCTTTCAGGCGCTCCTGCACGCCTTCTAGTTTGTGTTCGAGCAAGCTTGAGACGTGGGTGCAGGGAGCTTCGCCGGCATCCCGCAGCGACAGGATGCTCATGATTTCCGACAGCGTGAGCCCCGCGGCTTGGCTGTTGCGGATGAACGTGACGCGGTCGACAACGGCGGGATCGTAGTCGCGATACCCGTTGCCTTGCCGCTGAGGCTCGGGCAGAAGCCCTTGCTTTTCGTAAAAACGGATCGTGTGGCGCGGAACATCCAGGCGATCGGCAACTTCTCCAATAAGCATGGGGCAAGACTAACGCTTGACCTTCAAGTGCACTTCAAGGTTTACGGTGAAGGTATGGAAATCACGCTGCAATACTTCGAGGGCTGCCCCAACTGGAAGGTTGCCAATCAGCACATCAAGGAACTCGTACAGGAGTTCCCGCAGATCACCGTGTCGCGACATCTGGTCGACACGGTCGAAGAAGCTGAGCGTGTGGGGTTCCGCGGGTCACCGAGCATCCTCTTCGATGGTGTGGATCCCTTTGCCCAGCCGGATGCCCCGGTCGGGCTTGCCTGCCGCCGCTACATCACCCCGGCTGGCTTTGCCGGCGCACCCACCGTTGACCAGCTGCGAGAGAAGTTGAACAGCCATGAGTGACAACAACTATGACTTGCTCGTCATCGGCGCCGGAATGGCCGGCATTGCCGCCGCAAAGAAGACGGCGTCGCGCGGGTGGCGCGTCGGAATCGTGGATGCACTCCCCTATGGCGGCACGTGCGCGCTCCGTGGCTGCGACCCCAAGAAGATCCTTCGGCGCGCTGCAGAGATCGTCGATTCTGCTCGCCTCTTCGCTGGCAAAGGAATCAACACGGACGACCTCAGCGTCGACTGGGCTGACCTCATACAGCACAAGCACGGCTTCACCGATCCGGTTCCCGAGAGCATGGAGAAGAGCCTCAAGGCGGCCGGCGTTGACACCCTGCACGGGATCGCGACGTTCATCGACAACAACCACATCGAGATCGACGGCACGAAGTTTCAGGCGAACAAGTTCTTGATTGCTACCGGTGCGGTGCCCCGCGAGCTGGACTTCCCCGGCCACGAACACCTCATCGACAGCACAGGCTTCCTGAACCTCCCCGAGCTTCCGCGACGGATTGCGTTCATTGGCGGCGGCTTCGTGTCGTTCGAATTTGCACACATCGCTGCCCGCGCGGGAAGCACCCCGGTCGTGATCGACCGCGGCCGCATTCCACTGAAGGGTTTCGACCCCGACCTCGTCGAACTCTTGCTCAAGCGTGGTGAGAGCGCCGGCGTCGCAGTGCGCCGCGAAACGACCATCACGAGCGTCGAGAAGCTCGCCCAAGGTTTTCGCGTCACGACGCAACAGGGCGGCACGGAATCCACGATGGATGTTGACCTCGTCGTGCACGGTGCTGGCCGCACCGCAGACCTCGGTCGTCTGAATCTCGAAGCCGCTAATGTCGCATTCGGCCCTCGCGGCATCCAAGTATCGGAGCACCTGCAGAGCACCACCAACCCGGATGTTTATGCGGCTGGCGATGCTGCAGACACCCCAGGGATGCCGCTGACACCGGTTGCGGTGTTCGAGGCGAAGATCGCTGCATCCAACATGTTGAAGCCGAATTCGGCGACTCCGGATTACAGCGCTATCCCCACAGCGGTGTTCACCATTCCGGAGCTCGTCAGGGTCGGCATGCTCGAGCACGAGGCCAAGCAAAGCGGGCTCGACGTTGATGTGCGCTTCACTGACACGAGCGGATGGTTCTCCAACTACCGCATTGGTGAAACGACCGGAGCGACAAAGATTCTGGTCGACAAGAGCACCGACCGCATCATCGGCGCCCACCTCCTCGGCCACGACTACGCCGAACTCGCCAACACCATTGCTCTCTCCATGAAAAACGGCCTCACCGCACGCCAAATCAAGTCGACCACTGCCGCGTACCCTTCGACTGGGTCAGATCTGGGGTCGATGATTTGAGGTGGTTAACTGACCGGAGTGGTCTGGCCTTGAGGGTGCGATCCAACGCCTGACGGGTGTCTTGGAGCAGTATCGGGGCGACCGCGCACGCACAGCTCGGATCGCGCACGCCCCGGCCTACGCATGCGCCACGGGCCCTTCAAAGCGAACCCGGATGCTCGAGACGATTGATTTCACCACATGCGCAGCGCCCTTAAACCGCCGTCGCTCTGCGACGCCGGAATCTGCGCGCACCTCGGCCCCGCCCCGCACGTCATGGTCAATACGTTTGAGCGCTAGCAGATTTGTCCCCAAGCAGAACTAAACTATCTGCTCGTAGGCGGCACTCTCGCTCGACCACTTCCCGCTCGATCTGGGATCTGGGACTATATCCCTGACGTCAGCGCCACCTTTCCGCTTCAAGCCCCCGGCTTCGATAAGGTTTACTCATGCCTACGGATCTATCGCTCTTCTGGAGCTACGCCCACGTCGATGACTCGAGCGATCACGGGCGCATCACGCTCTTGGCTCAGCACCTAGCCAGCGAGATCCGCGTCATATCAGGGCTTGAGGTCGACCTATTCGTAGATCGCAAGTCTCTGCAATGGGGCGACGAATGGCGGACAAACATCGACCGCGCGTTGACAGCAAGCACTTTTTTTGTGCCGATCTTGAGCCCGACGTACTTCCAACAAATCGAATGTCGAAATGAATTCATCAATTTTTATCGCGAAGCGAAAAGCCGCGCCCTAGACAATCTTCTCCTCCCGCTCTCCTACACCCCGGTTTCGGACTTCAAATCGACCAACCCAGACGAGATCGTCGCAATTGCATCGTCATATGAATTTGAAGATTGGTCAAGACTCCGTTTAAAGGATCCAACGTCTGAGGGCTATCGATCCGGTGTCAACAAATTGGCCACCCGGATTATTGGCCTGCACCACGATCTGAGCGACCAAGAGCAGGTTAATTCCGGTCGCGCCCAGGACGCCCCCAATTCGCCCGAGCTCGGTTTCTATGAGGCGCTGGAAGAAATCGCCAACCGCTTGGATAAATGGCAAGAACTTGTGCGTAGTGCGATAGTTCATAATGCTCAACTTATGGCAATAGGGCAGGTGTACTCAAAACGGCTGAATACCGCCCCAGCCTCAAAAGAGCTAGCGATTCGGCATGGCTACGCAACCGATGGACTCAAGCTCGCCAACGAGCTTCTAGAGTTAGCTCGCAACTATTCTTCGCTTTCGGTCGAGATGGCACCCTTCGTCGCAACTGTCTTGCGAGGGGCTTCGGATTGGGCTCCAGGTTTGGAAACGCTAAGACCGTTATACGAAGCCGTGGCCGAAGCACGAGAGGAAGTAGTTAGAGAATACCCCGTGCGCATGGTCACAGGGGAGGAATACTGGGGACGGTTCTCCAAACTAGGCGGGGTCTTCAAATTGCTATTCGATTGTGAGGCACGCGCGGCGCAATACCGGGAGGAGGGGAACACACTTCTACTCGATTGGCACGCGGATCTTTCGACGCTGTTCGAGGCGCAATCGCAGTAAAGCCGTGTCGGCACCGCCCGGCAGACACTAGAGCTCAATATCGTTTGATGGGCGTGGCCCGTCGGCTAGTCGAGAACGACTCACTAACATGGGGCGGCAGCGGAACTGAATTCGTAGAATAAAGGAGTTTTGGTGGGCAAGCATGTTTTTCTCTCATTTGTCGCGGAAGACCTAGATGCGGTTAACTTGTTTCGCGGGCAGGCTAAAAATAGGAATAGCGCGCTTGTCTTCGCTGACTATTCGGTCAAGACTCCTTACAACAGCACTAACGCCGCCTATATCCGATCTCAGATCACTGAAAAGATCCGAGACGCTTCCGTCACCATTTGCCTAATTGGACCCTCGACAGCTGCGAGCGATTGGGTTGCATGGGAAATTGAAAAGAGTGTCCAGCTCGGCAATAAGGTGATTGGAGTCAAGCTCTATTCGACTGTGAATTGCCCCACGCCAGCCGCGCTCACAGCCGCTCGAGCAACTATCCATGAATGGAAAATTACCGATGTCGTCGGAGCGATCGGATGACGCTCGACCCGCTCACCTCTGGTGGATACCCCGCGCTCTATGAGCAAGCAAACGCAGCTTCGCTCAGAGGGCAGTCACGATACCTGCAAGCGCTGAGGTTCAGGCTTTCTGGCATGATCGCAGCCACCATTGGGGGCACAGTGATCCTGGCCAGCGGCTACAACCTGATTGGTGGGTGGGTGGCGTTACTCGGATTCCTAATAGCTATAGCGGCTGAATCATACTCGTCCATCACCGCACCCGACAAGGCTTGGTACGAAGGGCGTGCGGCCGCGGAATCAGTTAAAACGCTAACTTGGCGTTATGTCGTTAGAGGCAGCACCTTCGCGGGTGAACCCGATAAAGAAAGCGACCGACGTTTTCTCGAACGTCTCCGGGATGCACTCCACGACTTGCATGAAGTTGAGTTAAGCGAACCGTCGTCTGGATCTGAGCAGATTACCGTGGCGATGAAGAATCTCAGGGCTTCAAGTTTTGAGGATCGAAAGATCGCGTATCGCGACGGCCGGATTGAGGACCAGAGGAGCTGGTACGCCTCGAAGTCTGAAGCAAACGGCAAAGCCGGTCGCAGCTGGACTCTGGCGATACTTCTGCTAGAAGGACTCGGAGTCGTCGGCGCCATCCTTACAATCGTGGGAGCCCTGAGCATCGACCTACTTGCGCTATTCGCCGCAGTCGCAGCGGCATTAACGGCGTGGGCTCAAGCGAAACAGCACAAGAATCTCGCGACAGCGTATGGCATTACAGCGCAAGAATTGGCTGGGGTTAAGTCGGAGCTCGCGCTAATTGGGGACGAAGTCGGTTGGGCTCGGTTCGTAAACGAAGCCGAGGAGGCTATCTCCCGAGAACACACACTGTGGCGTGCATCACGCGGCGTAAGGATAAGGAAATAACGCCGCCCCGCCGCACGAGAGGCGCTTCATGCTCGGCTACTGGCACGTGAATGGGAGCGCTTGAGTCTCGGTGGGCTCTCGCCTCTGCTTCAGATTTTGTGCACCGCAGTCTTAGCATCGCACTCGCGCAAGCAGGCGGAAGACTTGCGACTAACCATGAGACTCTTTACCCCTCGCGCAACCCCGCCCGCGCCACCACGCACTCCGCATGCCTCAGGATGGGCCCGTCGACCATGCGACCCTCGAAGCTGAAGACGCCGGGCTGCGATTCCGCAGCGGCGAGAAGTGCTCGTGCTGACGCGATTTGCTCAACCGTGGGCGCATAACTTTCGCGCACAATAGCGACCTGAGAGGGATGAATGCAGGCCGTTGCCGTGAACCCGAGCGCAGCGGCATCCCGAGCCTCAGCACCAAGACCCTCAAGGTCTGCGATGTCGAGATGCACCGCATCAATCACAGCCTTCGAATAAGCTCCCGCCGCCAACAACACCGACGAGCGCGCATGCAACGCGACACCGCGGTAGGGGCCGGAATCTTCGCGCGACGATGAGCCGCCGAGCGACGCCACCAGATCTTCGGCACCCCACATGAGGGCAACCACGCAATCCAGCGCCGCCAAACTTGTCGCCGCCAGCACACCCCGCGCCGTCTCGCACAGGGCAATCACGTCGAGCTCGGTGAGCGCATCGAAGTCAGCAACCGACTCCGACTTCGACAGCATCACCGTGCGGTACTCCGTCTGCTCCAACGCCTCGAGGTCACTATCGTGATCCTCGGTGCCGGCCGGATTCAGTCGCACGATCGTGCGGGCCGGATCCATCGGGTTAGCGATCAGGGCAGCGCGGGCAGCAGCCTTATCGACACTGGCTACGGCATCCTCAAGGTCAATGATGATGGCATCCGCGCGCTCAAGCGCCTTGGCATAACGGTCGGGGCGATCACCCGGAACAAAGAGAATCGACGGCCCTAGAGTGAAAATCACGGTGCGCCCTCCTCAGTCCAGACCATCACCGAACGGGTTGCCACAGCCACCACAACGCCGTCCTGGTTCTTGGCCGTGTGACGCAACGAAATGATTCCCTGGCCGGGGCGCGACTTCGAGAGCCGCTTCTCCAGCACCTCACTCTCTGAATACATCGTGTCGCCGTGATAGAGCGGATGCGGAAAGTTGACCTCCGTGAAGCCCAGATTCGCCACAATCGTGCCCTGCGTCAGTTGAGCAACGGATGCCCCCACCATCGTCGAGAGCGTAAACATCGAGTTCACCAACCGCTGCCCGAAAGGCTGCTGCTCTGACCACGCAGCATCCAAATGCAGAGACTGCGTGTTCATCGTCATCGTCGTGAAGAGAACATTGTCGGCCTCGGTGACGGTGCGGCCGGGCGCGTGCAGATAAACCGCGCCCTCCTCGAACTCATCGAACCAGAGACCGCGCTGCTGAATACGTTTGCCGGTCATAGGGTCGCGAACCCCAGCTCACGAGCAATGACCATCATCTGCACCTCAGTGGTGCCCTCACCGAGCTCCAGCACCTTCGAGTCACGGTAGTGGCGAGCGACAGGGTTTTCGTTCATGAAGCCATAGCCACCAAAAATTTGGGTGGCATCCCGAGCGTTATCCATGGCCGCCTCGCTGCTGATCATTTTCGCCAAGCTCGCCTCCATCTTGAAAGGAACTCCGGCAACCAGTTTGCGGGCTGCGTCGTAGGTTGCCAAGCGTGCCGAGTGAACTCGGGCCTGCATCCGCGCAATCTTGAACGCAATGTGCTGGTTCGACCCAATCGAACGACCGAAGACGTGACGCTCGTTGGCGTAACGGATCGACTCCTCCAGGCAGCCCTGAGCAGCACCGGTGCAGAGAGCCGAGAACGCGACGCGACCCTCATCCAGAGCCTCAATGAAGTTCGCGAAGCCACGGCCGCGCTCCCCCATCAGGTTCTCTTCGGGAACCCGCACGTTGTCGAACGACAGCGGGTGCGTGTCTGAGGTGTGCCAACCGACCTTGTCGTAGGGCGGGTGAACTGTAAAGCCCGGCGTACCGTTCGGAACGAGGATGGCGCTCAGCTCAGGCCTGCCATTCTCCCGACGACCCGTGACGGCAGTCACCGTCACGACCTTCGTGATCTCGCTACCCGAGTTAGTGATGAACTGCTTCGTGCCGTTGATGACCCATTCGCCATCGACGAGCTCGGCCGTGGTCTTGGTTCCCGCAGCATCGGAGCCGGCATCCGCTTCGGTTAGACCGAAACCAGCGAGAGCTTCACCGCGCGCGAGCATGGGAACCCACTGCTGCTTCTGCTCTTCGCTACCGTGCTTGAAGATCGGCATGGCGCCAAGACCGATGCCGGCCTCGAGCGTCACCGCGATCGACTGATCAACGCGAGCAAGCTGCTCAATGGCGAGACACAGCGAAACGTAGTCCTTACCCTGCCCACCAAATTCCTTGGGGAACGGCAAACCGAAGAGACCCATCTCACCCATTTGAGCGATGATGCCGTAGGGCAGTTCACGCTTCGTGTCGTACTCATACGCGGCCGGAGCCACAACCTTGTCAGCAAAGTCGCGCACGTCAGCGCTCAACTTCAACTGCTCATCGGTGAGGCCGAGGTGGGTGATTTCGCCGCGGGTAACGTCGTGACTCATGAGGTTTCTCCTTCAGTGCTCGCTTGTGGCGATTCGATTCGGGCAACGATCTGATCGCGTGTGACCAGATCGCCAGGCTTCAAACTGATGTCGACAACCCCATCGAGGGTCGCGACAACGGGGTGTTCCATCTTCATGGCTTCAATCGTGAGCACCGTCTGACCGGCAGTCACAGAGTCTCCGTTCGCCACCGCAACGGCCACAACCGTGCCGGGCATGGGCGAACGCAACTCGGGGTCAACAACGCCAGCCACTCGGGCGAGCGTCGCGCGGTGGGCCGCGAGTGACTCGGCGCGAGACTGCGCAGTGAGAGCCCAGGAAGTGCCCTCCTGCCCAATCCACACCGTGGCGTCGACGACTTCGATAGCGAGACGGATGCTCTGGGTACCCCACTCGATGCCGGTGCTCGTCAAGCGCGCCGGGGTGGTGGAGCCGTCGATCGTGACTTCCGCTGCGCTGGGCGGGCCGGCAACCAGAACCTCGTGCACCCGCCCCGCACACGCGAGACGGTAGCGGGCCGGGCGATGCTGGCCCACACGCCAACCGCTGGGCTGCTGCCAGGGTGAGCCCGGCATCCAGCGTTCGGAATGGATGCTCAGAGCCGCAGCTGCGAGCACCGCCGGGGTTGGCGCGGCGAACTCGATCTCGGTAAGAGCTCGTTCGATGAGGCCTGTGTCTAGTTCGCCGGCGCGGACGTCGTCGCGGTTGAGCAGGGCTCGTAAGAATTCGATGTTTGTCGTGACGCCCAAGATGACGGTGTCGGCGAGAGCGCGGTCAAGGGCGTGGATTGCTTCGGCGCGCGTGGCGCCGTGGGCGATGACCTTCGCGAGCATCGGGTCGTAGTTTGCCGACACCGTGCCGCCCTGGATGAGGGAGCTGTCTACGCGCACGCTGGTCGCGGCTGTGCCGGCTGTGGCTGGGCTGACTGTGCCGGCGCTGATTGTGCCAGCGCTGGCCGCATTTCCGTCGCCGGCCTCGTGCAGGTGCACGATCTGACCTGCGGAGGGCAAGAAGTCGTTGGCGGGATCTTCGGAGTAGATGCGTGCCTCAACCGCGTGACCGGCGAGCGTTGGCGTCTCCACCGTGAGCTTCTCGCCGGCAGCGATTCGCACTTGCCACTCCACGAGATCGATGCCGGTGACCATTTCGGTGACCGGGTGCTCCACTTGCAGGCGCGTGTTCATCTCCATGAAGAAGAACTCGTCTGGCGCATTGTCGGAGACAAGGAACTCGACGGTTCCGGCACCGATGTAGCTCACGCTGCGCGCGACCTCGCAGGCTGCTTCACCGATGCGTTGACGAGTTGCCTCATCAAGCAACGGCGATGGCGCTTCTTCGATGATCTTCTGGTGGCGACGCTGCAGCGAACATTCGCGCTCGCCCAAGTGGATGATCGTGCCGTGGCTATCGGCCAGAACCTGCACCTCGATGTGGCGGGGCTTCTCGACGAGACGCTCAAGAAAGAGGGTGTCATCGCCGAACGCGGCACTGGCCACGCGACGAGCAGAATCGAGCGCAGCGGCAACGGCGTCGGGCTCGCGCACGATCGTCATACCCTTGCCACCGCCACCAGCAGACGGCTTGATCAGCAGCGGGAACCCGACCTTGGCAGCAGCAGCTACCAAGTCGTCGTTCGTCATTCCCGGCTCAGCGATACCGGGGATCACCGCGACGCCGCGCTCGGTCACGTGCTTCTTCGACGCGATCTTGTCGCCCATGATCTCGAGCGCTTCGACGCCCGGGCCGATAAAGGTGATTCCGGCAGCGGCGCAGGCCTCGGCCAAGTGTGCATTTTCGGAGAGGAAGCCATAGCCCGGGTGAACCGCGTCGGCCTGCATGCCGTCTACGGCATGAGCGGCAGCAACGATCGAGTCGACCGAGAGGTAGCTGTCTATCAGCACCGCGGCATCCGCCACTTGAACGTGCTTCGCGTCACGGTCGTGCTCGGTGTATACCGCGATCGAACGGATGCCCATCGAGTGCAGGGTGCGCGTAATGCGACAGGAAATTTCGCCACGATTGGCGACCAGAACGGCAGAGAACATGGCAATCACATCCGGAAGAGGCCGAAGCCCGGCTCAGGCAGCGGGGTGGCCGCGGCGATCTCGAGGGCCATGCCGAGCACGTCTCTGGTGTCTTTGGGGTCAATGATTCCGTCATCCCAGAGGCGGGCTGTCGAATAGTAGGGGCTGCCCTGGCGTTCGTACTGTTCGCGGATGGGCTTCTCGAACGCGACCTTGTCGTCGTCGGTGAAGGCGTCTTCGCCGAGCTGATCGCGGCGCACCGTGGAGAGCACAGCAGCAGCCTGCGGGCCACCCATGACCGAGATGCGGGCGTTGGGCCACATCCACAAAAAGCGTGGCGAATACGAGCGGCCGCACATCGAGTAGTTGCCGGCACCGAACGAGCCACCGATGACGACCGTGAATTTAGGTACGCGCGTCGTGGCGACCGCGGTCACCATCTTGGCGCCGTTCTTGGCGATGCCGCCGGCTTCATATTCCTTGCCGACCATGAAGCCAGAAATGTTCTGCAGAAATAGCAGCGGGATGCCGCGCTGATCGCACAGTTCGATGAAATGAGCGCCCTTGAGTGCCGATTCGCTGAACAGCACTCCGGCGTTGGCGACGATGCCGACCGGATGCCCGTGCAGCGTCGCAAACCCGGTGATGAGCGTCGTGCCGTATTCCTTCTTGAACTCGTGGAACTCGCTGCCGTCGACGAGCCGCGCGATCACTTCGCGCACTTCGTAGGGGCTTTGCACGTCGGTCGGCACGACGCCGTAGAGCTCGTCAGGGTTCACGGCGGGAGGCCGCGAGGCAACAACGTCCCACGCGGGAGCAGCCGGCTTCGGGATGGTCTTGATGATGTCCCGCACAATTTCGAGCGCGTGGCGGTCGTCGTCGGCGAGGTGGTCGGTGACGCCGGAGGTGCGCGCGTGCACGTCTCCCCCGCCCAGCTCTTCGGCCGTGACGATCTCGCCGATGGCCGCCTTCACGAGCGGCGGACCACCCAAGAAGATCGTTCCCTGATTGCGCACGATGATCGTTTCGTCGCTCATCGCGGGAACGTAAGCACCACCCGCGGTGCACGACCCCATGACCGAGGCGATCTGCGGGATGCCGTCCGCCGAGAGCCGGGCCTGGTTGTAGAAGATGCGGCCGAAGTGGTCGCGGTCGGGAAAGACCTCGTCTTGCATCGGGAGAAAGGCACCGCCCGAGTCAACGAGGTAGACGCACGGCAGCTTGTTTTCGAACGCAATCTCTTGCGCCCGCAAATGCTTCTTGACCGTGAGGGGAAAATAGGTGCCGCCCTTGACCGTCGCATCGTTGGAGATCACGAGCACGGGGCGAGAGTGGATGAGGCCGATACCGGCAATCACGCCAGCCCCGGGAGCCTGGTCGTCGTAGATTCCATTCGCGGCGAGCGGGGCGATCTCGATGAAGGGACTGCCCTCATCGAGCAGTTCATCGACACGATCGCGCGGCAACAGCTTGCCGCGAGAGACGTGGCGTTCGCGGGATTTCTCCGAGCCACCGAGGGCCGTCGTCGCGAGTCGTTCGCGCAATTGCTCGACAAGGCCGCGCATTGACTCTTCGTTAGCCGCAAACGTCGGGTGGGACGGTTGAGCGGCCGAGGAAATCTTCTCCATCGAACACCTTCGTTCAGCGCAGCTTGTGGCCACTTGGGTTAGTCATTACTAACTGAATTTAGGTTAGCGAGCATTAACCGAACTGTCTAGACTCAGAACATGAACGAGACGCCAACTCCGCGCAGCCAAGCGAAGGCCGACCGACGCGAGGCCCTCCTCGACGCCGCCGCCAGCCTCTTCGCCGAGCGCGGCTTCACGCGCGTCTCGCTCGAAGAACTCGGCTCCGCCGCCGGCGTGAGCGGCCCCGCCGTGTACCGCCACTTCGACGGCAAACAAGACGTGCTCGCCGCGATACTGGTGGATGCCAGCTCCAACCTGTGCCGCGGAGCCCAGACCGTGATCGAGCACGCCGCCACACCCCGAGCCGCGCTCGAAAGCCTCGTTCAGTTTCATGTGGAGTTTGCGCTCGGCAATGCCGACGTCATCCGGGTTCAAGATCGCGACCTCGACAGCCTGACCGCCAGCGATCAACACGAGGTGCGCGCCCTGCAGCGCAGTTACGTTGAACTGTGGGTTGGCGTTCTTGCGCAGCTGCATCCGGATGCCGCGACCACCGAGTTGCGCACCCGCGCCCACGCCACCTTCGGGCTCATCAACTCCACTCCCCACAGCGGGCGAGCCGGCGCCACCAGTGCCGTGCTCGAGCGGATGGCGCTGGCCGCCCTCGACGCATAGCCGCCTCATTGGGTTACATCAGCACTTCCCCACGGGGCGTGCAGTGCCAGCACAGTGCCTTGATAGACCCGGCCCGCAGTGTTGGTTTCGTACACCGGAGATTCCGGAAATGACGAAAAGGATCAACCATGAAGAAGACAATGATTGCAGGAGCGGCCGGAGTAGTTTTGGCATCGTGCGTCGGACTCGCAGTGGCCCTGCCCGCTCAGGCCGAGACTCTCACGACCGCAACCTCCAGCTCAAGCGCCTCTGAATCGGGCACTTCCGCCACCGGCGACCGTGCTGCTCGCGGTCACGGCCAGGGCGGTGCCCACATTGATGCTGCAACTCTCGCGACCGCACTCGGACTCACCGAAACTGAAGTCTCTGATGCCGTGACCGCCGTGCGGGACGCAACCGAACCATCCGAAACAACCCTCGATAAAGACGCGACCGCCGATGAAAAGATGGCCGCCAAGGATGCCCGCCAGGCCGCGTTCGCGACGGCTCTCGCTGCCGAACTCAACGTTGACGAAGACGCGGTAACCACCGCACTTGCTGACATTCGAACTGACCGCGAAGCCGCCAGGGAAGCTTCTGGCGACGAACGCGTCGGCGGCGGTAACGGTAACGGCGAAGGCACCCCGGGCGCCCGCGCAGGCCACGGCGATCGCGGCGACGTCGCAGACCGACCCAACCGTGATGATGAGACCGAGGCCGTCGAAGAAGCACGCACCGACGACTAACCACCACCCAGCACCTCCCCCGAGGACGAAGGGCCTGCGACTGATCGGTCGCAGGCCCTTCTTTGTCTTCAAAGCAGACTCTCTGGCGGCTCCTTGCAAGCTCTCAGCTATTTCATGAGGCCGGGATAGCAACTCCCCGTATTCCTTAGACCATGCAAAAGAAACCTCTGCGAAAACGGCACATCGTCATCGGCTCCGTGCTGGTGCTCGTGCTCGGCCTGGGCAGCACCGCTGCGTGGGCTCTCGATCGATTTGTCATCGAGCACGTCGAGATTTCTGACGTCGCGCAGTACGAAGCCGACAACAGCACCACCACAAGCGCCGAGCCCACGACCACGACGTCCACGGAACCCGTTCTCACCGAGACGAGCTATACCTCCGACGACGCCAACGTCACAATCTCCACGGTTGTCTCTGGCAGCGGTGCCGACACCGTCACCTACTACGTCGCGGATGTCGAACTGACGGATGCCACTACCCTGCGGTCGGCATTTGCTCAGAACAGCTTCGGCGAGAACATCATCGATCTCACCTCGTCCATCGCGGCTGAGCACGATGCGATCTTCGCCATCAACGGCGACTACTACGGCTTTCGAGACACTGGCATCGTCATCCGCAACGGTGTCACCTACCGCGACGAACCGGCCCGCGATGGGCTCGCGTTCTATCTCGACGGCAGCGTCGAGGTCTATGACGAAACCACTACCTCTGCCGACGAGCTGATCGCCGACGGCGTCTGGAACACGCTCTCCTTCGGGCCCGCAATTGTTGAAGACGGCGATGTCGTTGCCGGTATCGAGAACGTCGAGATCGACACCAACTTCGGCAATCACTCCATCCAGGGCGAACAGCCCCGCACTGCGGTCGGCGTGATCGACGACAACCATCTCGTCTTCGTTGTCGTCGATGGTCGCGACCCCGGCTACAGCGCCGGCGTGACCCTGCCCGACCTGGCCGTCATCATGCAAGATCTCGGCGCCACTACCGCCTACAACCTCGATGGCGGCGGCTCTTCGACCATGTACTTCAACGGCACCATCATCAACCAACCGTCCAATGGCGGAGAACGCGAAACCTCAGACATCCTCTACGTGGGAGCCGCATCATGATCATCCTCATCCCCTCCTTCGAACCGGATGACCGCCTCCTGCAGCTCGTGTGCGATCTGCGCGCGACTGCCCCACTGCTCCGCGTCGTCATCGTGGATGACGGCAGCGGGCCCGCCTATGCCGACCTGTTCGCTGCCGTGCAGCACGCCGGCGCCGACGTGATCGGCTACGACGAGAACCGCGGCAAAGGGCACGCCCTCAAATTCGGCTTCCGCTCTATCCGCAAAAATCACCCCGGTGAGGCCGTCGTCTGCGCCGACAGCGACGGCCAACACAAAGTGGGAGACATCCTGCGCGTGGTTGCCCAACTGCAGGCGTCCGACGGCGCCATGGTTCTCGGCGGTCGCGCCTTTGCGGGCGACGTTCCCACCCGCAGCCGCTTCGGCAACGCCGTCTCACGCGCAGCCTTCAAATTCGCCACCGGTGTTGCCGTGCGCGACACTCAGACCGGGCTGCGCGGCTACCCCGCCCCAATGCTCGACTGGCTACTCGGCGTGAAAGGCGAACGGTTCGAGTATGAACTGAATGCATTGCTCGGGTCGCGCTCCGCCGGCATCCGCATCGAAGAAATCGAGATTGAGACGGTCTACTTGCAGCACAATGCCTCTTCGCACTTTCGACCGATCGTTGATTCGGTGAAAGTCTTCGCGCCACTGCTGCGCTACATTTCCTCTTCTCTGGCGGCCTTCCTGATCGACGCAATCGGCCTCTTCATCCTCTTTGCCCTCACGCAGTCGCTGCTCGTGTCGGTGGTCGGCGCCCGGCTCGTGAGCGCCTCCGTGAACTTCCTCATCAACCGCCACCTGGTGTTCAACGCCAGCAATCGCGAACATGTGGCGCGGGATGCCCTGCGCTACGTCATTCTCGCGCTCGCGCTCGTCGCCTCCAGCTACGTGTGGCTCTCGGTACTCGTCGACTGGGGCGTTCCGCTCGTCATCGCCAAGGTCTTCTCTGACGTCACGCTCTACATCATCAGCTTCCAGGTGCAGCGACGCTTCGTTTTCAAGTCAGGGGCAGCACCCGGATCACCGGTGCAGTCGGAGACTGACGCACCGCTCGGTGCTGATCGACCAGCCCCGCGTACCGCGGCTAGGAGCCACGGTACTAGCGTGTAACTATGAGTGACGCTCCCAAGAAAACAGCACAAGTGCGCACCGTCGTGGTCGCCTTCGTTGCCAACCTTCTCGTAGCAATTGCAAAATCGATCGCAGCATTGATCACCGGTTCGGCTTCGATGCTCGCCGAATCCGCACACTCGTGGGCCGACGCCGGCAATGAGATCTTTCTCCTCATTGCCGAACGCCGCTCGGTAAAACCTGCCGATGCGAGTCATCCACTCGGATTCGGGCGTGAGGCCTACGTCTGGTCACTCTTCGCAGCCGTCGGTTTGTTCACCGCGGGCGCTGTCGTCTCGGTGCAGCACGGAATCTCCGAACTCATCGACCCAGAACCCGCCAGTGACTTCGGAATCGCCTACCTCGTGCTCGGGATCGCCGCTGTGCTCGAAGGCGTTTCCTTCGTGCAGTCGATGGTCCAAGCCAAAAAGGGAGCCGCTCGCTTCGGCCGCCGCACCCTCGAATATGCCCTCAACAGTTCCAACACCACCCTTCGTGCGGTGCTAGCCGAAGATGCTGCCGCCCTGATCGGCCTCACCATCGCCTTCTTCGGCATCCTGCTGCACCAGCTCACGGGCAATTCAGTGTGGGATGCCGTTGGTTCGCTAGCAATCGGCCTCCTTCTCGGTGTGGTGGCGGTCGTTCTCATCAACCGCAATCGTCGGTTCCTCGTCGGTCAAACGCCGGGCGATGCTGCTCGTGCTGTAGCGGGGCGGGCTCTCGCCGAGCATCCCGAAATCAGTCGCGTCACCTACCTGCACCTCGAGTTCGTTGGCCCGTCACAACTGTTCGTCGTGGCAGCCATCGACCTTGAGGGCAACCACCGCGAAGAAGAAGTCGCACGTCAACTGCGTGAGCTCGAACGCTCGATCGAGGGCAACGATCTGATCAAGAAGGCCGTGCTGACGCTGTCTGTCAGCGACGAGCCGTCGATCAGCTTCGACTAGCTACGAGGGGCTAGGACGAGGCGCGGTCTGAAGACAGGCCGCCCAAGCGCCGCAAGACGGCGTTTAATAGGGTGCCCGCGGCATCCGGAATCACATGGTGGTTGAGGTAAATACCCTCAAGCCACGGCAAGACCTCTTCAGCGGCAAGCCCGATGACGTTCCAGTCAATACCGGGCACAGCTTTGGAGCGCGGCTCGCCCGTGCGCGGATCGGTCCACGCTTGAGCAATCGGTCGGTCGGGCTCTGACTCCCCTGCACCCCAGAGCAGCGCGATCGGATGATTCTCGCCCTCGATGTGGTCGTGAGTCACGGTGCCGGCACCGAGCCACGGGAGCGTCAAGAGCTCTCCCTCGACCTCGATCTCGAGCAGATCGAGCTGCACCGGCTCTTCGACCTCGCAAATGTAGAGGTCGAGCCCGGCATCGTGCCACGCCGCGGCCTGGGTGATGTCGTCGAGCAGCTTCGGCAGCAGCGAGTGAAAGGCACTGGCAAGCTGCGTTGCCCACTGCAGGAGCACTCGGGTGTCGTTAGCCGACCACGGGCTCGAGCCGCGATGCTCACCCGCCGGAGTGTGGAAATGGTGATTGCTGCCCGCACTCGTTGTCTCGAAGTGCAGTTGCCCATCGGCATACTCGACGTAGAGATCGCTCACCTGAGCTTCGTCATCCCAATCACCAAAGAGCTCGGGAGCTTTCAGTGCTGCCGGGAGGTCGAGCGCCGGTGAGCGCTGCGTTCCGAGGTTGAGCACTGCCCGCAGACGCGTGTTGGGCATGCGCAGGCTGAGATCGGTCATTCGGTGGTCGTTGCTTCCGCCGGAGCATCCGCGCTCGATGCCGTTGCCTCTTCGGGCTTGGCGGCGATTCCCATGATGGATATGATGACGATCATGATCGCACCGCCCACGAGGGCAATGTCGGCGATGTTGCCGATGAAGTAGCCGTTGTAGTTGATGAAGTCGACGACGTGACCGCGGGCGAAGCCAGGGTCACGGAACAGGCGGTCACCGAGGTGAGTGATGGCACCGCCGAGGAGCATGCCGAGCGCGATGGCCCAGGCGCGGGACTGAACCGTCCACGCGTACCACGTGATCGCCACCACGGCGAGCGCCGCAATAATCGTGAGCACCCAGGTGTATTCCTCGGCGAGAGAGAAAGCTGCGCCGGGGTTGTAGACGAGCTGGAACGACAGCAGGTCACCAATGATGGGGATGTTGATGCCGCCACCGAGGTTGGTTTCAGCCCACCACTTGCTGAGCTGGTCTGCCGCGATCACGAATGCCGCGAGCGCAAAGACACCCACCAGTAAACGGCGCGGTGCGCGTGAAGGAGTGGTGGCCGCAGCAGGGTCGAGATTCTCGGTCATAAGACCATTCTTACCTGTTGCGGCCACCGCCGCTTTCACACCATCGTCAAAACGGTGCCGGGGTCGTTCAGAATCGAACCGACATCGGTCAAGAAACGGGCGCCCTGTTCACCGTCGACAAGACGGTGATCGAAGGACAGGCTCAACGTCATGACGTCGCGCAGGGCGATGTCGCCGTGGTGTTCCCACGGCATCCTGCGAACAGCACCCATCGCCAGAATCCCGGCTTCTCCCGGGTTCAGGATGGGAGTGCCCGCGTCGATACCGAAGACGCCCACGTTGGTGATCGAAATAGTTCCACCATTGAGCGATGCCGGAGTTGCTTTGCTCGCTCGCGCATTGCGCGCCAAGTCGCCGATCGCGCCGGTGAGCTCGGCGAGGCTCATGGCATCCGCATCTTTGAGGTTCGGCACCATCAGACCCCGGGGCGTCGCGACAGCGATACCCAAGTTGATGTAACCGAACTCGACAATCTCGTTCGCCTCGGCATCCCACCGCGAATTGAGCGACGGATGACGCGCCACACCGATGCACAGCGCCTTCGCGACAACGGAGAGAACGGATGCTGCGGTGCCTTTCGCCTTCAGCTTTGCCACCAGCTCCACCGTGCGCGTGACATCGATCGTCAAGAACTCGGTGACGTGGGGCGCCGTGAACGCACTCGCAACCATCGCGGCCGCGGTTGCCTTGCGCACCGACTTGATCGGCGTGCGGGTCTCGCGCGGACGTGTGCCCGCAAGGGCTCTCGCCGCCTGCGGTGCGGATGCTCCTGCCGCAGTGTCGTCGCCCGACTGCGTGTCAGCGGGCGACTGTTCTGCCGCACTCAGCACATCGTCGCGCGTGATGATGCCCTCGAGGCCCGTGCCGGTCAGTTGCGTCAGGTCGACGCCACGATCAGCCGCGAGCTTGCGCACCGGCGGAGTCGTCTTGGTGCGGGCATCGGAGGATGTCACGGCAGGCTCAGGCGCAGTCTGTGGCGCGGTCTCGGATTCAGGTGCTGGCGCGGTCGCTGGCGCGGGCTCTGCCGCAGCCACAGCCGAAGGGGCTTCCACTGCCGCTGCAGATGCCGCCCGCGCGGCGCGAGGCTTGCGCGTAGGGCGCTTGCCGCTCTCGACGGCGGGACCGTACCCGACGAGCACGGCGTTGCGCTCAGGGGCAGCCTCAGCGGCCGGCGCCTGTTCTGCGCTATCCGCTTTCGCGCTCTCTGCGCCAGCGTCAGTTCCAGCGCCAGCGTCAGCGTCAGCGTCAGCGTCAGCGACAGCGACAGCCGAGGCACCACCGACAGCCGGAGTGCCAGCAGCGTCAGAGGCGGCGTCTGGGCCACCATCCAACTCGAACGTGACGATACGCGTGCCCACCTGCACGGTTGAACCGGGCTCAGCGTGCAGGGCCGAAATCTTGCCGGCGACTGGCGAAGGCAGGGAGACAATCGCCTTGGCGGTCTCCACCTCAGCAATGGGCTGGTTGAGCGTCACGAGATCGCCGACAGCAACATGCCATTCGACGATCTCAGACTCCGTGAGGCCCTCACCCAAATCGGGCAGAGCAAACTCTTTGACAGCCATTACGCACTCCAACCGGTGAGTGAATTCACGCGACCCAGCGCACGGTCAACACCGTCAAGGATGCGGTCAAGGTCAGGCAAGAAGTGGTCCTCCAACTTCGCCGCCGGATACGGCACATCGAAGCCCGTGATGCGCACAGGAGCTGCCTCCAAGTAGTAGAAACAGCGATCCGTGAGTGTTGCAGCGATCTCGGCACCGAGGCCGCCCGATTCCGAAGCTTCGTGGGTAATCACGAGCCGCCCCGTCTTGCGCACGCTCGCCTCAACAGTGTCGAAGTCGACCGGAGAGAGCGAGCGAAGATCAACCACCTCGATAGAAACGCCGTCATCAGCGGCGGCAACTGCGGCATCCAGAGCGGTGGCGACGAGGGGTCCATAGGTCACGAGCGTGACGTCGGTTCCCTCGGTCACGACGCGGGCTTTGCCCATGGGCAGAGCGGTGGCGTCTTCGTCGACCTCGCCCTTGGTCCAGTAGCGACGTTTGGGCTCAAAGAACAGCACCGGGTCATCGCTCGCGATTGCTTCGCGCAGCATGCTGTGGGCATCCTGCGGCGTCGAACAGGTGACAACCCGCAACCCGGCGGTGTGCGCGAAGTACGCTTCGGGCGACTCCGAGTGGTGCTCGACAGCGCCGATACCTCCGCCATAGGGCACACGAATCGTCAGCGGCATCCGCACCTTGCCTGCGGTGCGGTAGTGCAGCTTGGCGACCTGGGCGACGATCTGGTCGAAGCCGGGGTAAATGAAGCCGTCGAACTGGATCTCGCAGACCGGGCGGTAGCCACGGAAAGCAAGGCCGACCGCCATACCGATAATTCCGGCTTCGGCGAGAGGGGTGTCGATCACGCGGTCTTTGCCGAAGTCGCGCTGCAGCCCGTCGGTCACGCGAAAAACGCCACCGAGGGTTCCGATGTCTTCACCAAGCAAGACAACTTTGTCATCGTCGCTGAGCGCACGCCGCAACCCAGAGCCGAGAGCTTTCGCAAGAGTTAGTTCGGTCATTTCTCAAACCCCTCAAGGTAGGCCTTGTACTGGCTCTTTTGACGCGCCAGCCCCGAGTGCTCGGTTGCATAGACGTTGTCGAACACACTGAGCGGTTCGGGATTCTCGAGCGCCAAGCATCCGGCGCGGAATTCGGCCGCCACTGCATCTGCTCGACCCTGAATGGACGCCGCAAGTTCGTCAGTCAGCACTCCTTCGCTGCGCAAAAAGGCTTCCACGCGCGCAATGGGATCTTTCGCTTCCCATTCCTTGGCAACAACCGGGTCGACATAGCGACTCGGATCATCGGAGGTCGTGTGCGGCCCGCGACGATACGTCACGGCTTCGATAAACGTGGGCCCACCGCCATTGCGAGCACGATCGAGGGCGCTGCGGGTTGCCGCCATGACGGCCAACACGTCGTTGCCATCGACCCGGATGCTCGGAATCCCGAACCCCGGAGCCCGGTCGGCAATCGGCCGCTGAGCTTGAAGCCCCACGGGCTCAGAGATCGCCCACTGGTTGTTCTGGCAGAAGAAAATTACGGGAGCGTTGAAGGAGGCCGCGAACACCATCGCTTCGCTGACATCCCCCTCGCTCGTCGCACCATCGCCGAAGTACGCAACCGAAACGCTGTCGACGCCGTCGAACGTGCAGCCAACGGCATAGCCGGTGGCGTGCAACGTCTGGGCCCCGATGATGACGGCCGGCGTTGCCATACCGACTTCGAAGGGATCCCAACCAGAGGCTGCTGTGCCGCGCCAGACCCGCACTAGGTCAGGAAGTTGCACTCCGCGGCAGTACGCCACCGCATTCTCGCGATAGCTGGAGAAGACAAAGTCGTCGGGGCGCAGAGTGCGGGCAGAGCCGACTTGAGCAGCTTCTTGCCCGAGGAGTGGTGGCCAGAGGCCAAGTTCGCCCTGACGCTGCAGAGCGGTTGCTTCCGTATCGATACGGCGCACGATGATGAGGTCTTCATAGAGACTCGCGAGCTGATCACCGGTGACGTCTGACACCCAAGGGTCATAGAGTTCGTCGCTTAACCGTTTTCCGTCTGGGTCAAGAAGTTGCACAAACTCAGGAGTTTGCTTCTTCGCTCCAGGAATCTGGGCTTTCACGGGCACGGTGGTACTCATCGTTTCTCCGATCCGCCAGCGCGCCTGCTGATGTGCTGCGCTCTAGCGATCCTCACAACCGCGATTGGTAAATCGCCGGTTGATCCGAGCCTCGTCGCTCGGAGTTAATCTGACGGTACCTACCCCGTGGGCGGGGCACAAGGTTCCACGCCAAAGTTGCCCCAGATTGTGAGGATGACCGGCATACTGTCAGCGCAGGAGTCGCCACCGTTGGCGTCGCTCAGTGTCGAAGGAGTCACGGATGCCGCAGTCCCCCGAATTGGACGCGATCGTTGTCGGCGGAGGCCTCGCCGGATTGGTCGCTGCGGCTGGGCATCAAAGACTCTCTCGAGCTCGCTACGCAGGACTGGTTCGGCACTGCCAGTTTTGATCGAGACGAATACGAGTGACCGCGCCGCTGGGCGGAGGCCTACCTTCAGTTTGCTGCCGGTGAGAAGCGCGAGTGGCTCCGCGAGCGCGGGAGCTCGGGTTCTCAACGGCGACCGCATGTGGCACTGCGTGGAGGGCATCCAGAACTGGGATCCGGTGTGGCCGAAGCATGGCATCCGCATCCTCCCCGGCCCGTCGAGCGTGTGGCTTTACGCGACCGGCTACGACCACTCGTGGTTCGTACTCACTCAGGCCATCATCGAAAAGGAGTTCGCTCTCTCCGGCAGCGAACAGAACCCTGATCTCACCGGCAAAAGTGTGCGCGAACTCCTCACGCAACGGCTCGGCAAGGGTGCGGCAGCCCCGGTCGAAGCCTTCAAGCAGCACGGTGCCGACTTCATCGTCGCCGACACCCTCGACGAACTTCTTGACGGCATGCAACAACTCGCCCCCGACATCGCAATCGATGCGAAACACGTGCGCCGCGAGATCGAAGCTCGGGATCGGGAACTCACCAATAAGTTCACCAAGGATTCCCAAATCACTGCGCTGCGTCAGGCGCGCAACTACCTCGGAGACAAACTGATTCGGGTGGCCAAGCCCCACCGCATCCTCGATGCGAAAGCGGGACCGCTGATTGCGGTCAAGCTCAACATTCTTACCCGCAAGAGTTTGGGCGGCATCCAGACTGATCTCTCGGCACGAGCGCTCGAGGGCACGTTTCTCGGCGGTTGCCTTTTCAGCGGGAGTGCCGCCGGCCGAAGCGTGGTGGGGCGGAGTGTCGCCACCGAGTAAGTGTCAGATTTGGCTCTCGCCGCCGTTAGAATCGCAGGGTGAACGACGCATCGACTCCCCTTCCTCCTGCCGGCTGGTATCGCGATCCCGCCGGAGGAGCCGCACCCCGTTGGTGGAGCGGAACCGCCTGGGCTGCCGCCAACACGGTGCCCGAAGATGCGACCCCGTTGCCGACTCCTGCTCCTGCCGCAGCAGCAGCAGCAGCAGCAGCAGCTACATCCTCGGCGCAATCGGGCGCTGTCCCTGCCGCGACGCCACCAGCAGCGACCAATTCGGTGCCTCCGATTACGCCCGTTTCTCCTGCCGCAACGACGCCGGCTGCAGCAACGGTTGGTGCCCCACCAGTCGTGAACCCGGCCGCCAACTACACCTATGCAGCCCCCAGCGACGTCAGCGATACCGGAACGAACACCTGGCAAATGTGGGTATTCGTGCTCTTGCCGCTGATTTCACTTCCCGGCCTGTTCGCCATCGACCTTGACGCTCTTGTCCCGCGCCCGACCGACACTCCGACCGACGCCCAGCTACGTCTGCTCGTTGATCCCGGCTACCTGTGGATGATGATCTCCGGTTGGCTCATGTTCCTGGTCAACATTCCCTTGGCGATCTTCGACCGACGCGAACTCGATCATCGCGGCATCGACCGCCCCTTCCACTGGGCGTTCATCTTCCTCGGTTGGCTGATCTACGTCATCGGCCGTTGTGTTGTGGTCAAGAATCGCACCGGTCAAGGACTCGCGCCGATGTGGGCAGCGTTCGGCGTCTTGGCCATCATGTTTGCGACAACGGTCGTGTTCATGGGCATGTTGTTCAGCCGGGCAGTAGAAACTCTCTAGCGCGCGACTGACCAGGCGCGGCGCTTCACGAGAATGTGACCGCGCTTAGTCGATAGTCGCGTCCACGCTCCAGATTCATAGACGGATGCCGCCTCATCATCGGCGAGAAAACCCAAGCTAACGGCTGCGAACCCTGCACCGGCGGGCAGATAGTCGGGCTCGTCTAGCGGACGCCCCCAGACTTCGGTGCGCACTTTGTGCACGATCGCTTCGCCGGTTCCAGTGGGAATGGCGGCGGCGACTTCTTCGATGCCTGCCCGTGCTGCCTCTTCAAGCACAGCACTCGGCACAGAATCGATCGCAACCCAACCCCCACGCGGCGGCGTGATGGCAGCCCACGTGACGGTGTTGACGCTCATCGGCAAGTTGACAGCGACAGGCTCAGAAAAGCTAGCGGCAGAAGCCTCGACGGCGCTCTCAATGCGGCCAAGCAGGGAGCGAACCGGAACGACGGCATCGAAATCATCCGTTGATGACAGAGCGAAGGTGCGCAATCCAAGCACAGTGGGGCTCTGGTCAAGGAGCCCGGCAGGGTGAAGAACGGAAACATAGACGGCGAGAACGCCGGCGCCACCGATGAGTCGCACAGAGCCCTCATCGACTCGGGCGGCACGGCCCAAGAAAACCTGCAGATCTCCCAGCGCCAGGGAATCCACCAAAGTAAACGATCCAGTCATAGGCCTCTAAACTACAGGCATGAGCGACCCTATGTCTGGGCTTCTGACTGCCCTCGATCTGACCGACACCGGCGCACGAACAAGCGAAGACATTTTCACTGGTCCCAGCCAGTGGATGCCGCAGGGCCGCGTCTTCGGCGGTCAGGTGTTAGCGCAGGCTCTCGTTGCCGCGCAGCGCACTCTCGCTGAGGACCGCGTCGTGCATTCTATGCACGGATATTTCCTCCGCCCGGGCGACGTGAACCTTCCGATCACGTTCTCTGTTGACCGCATTCACGATGGTCGCTCCTTCTCGACGCGGCGCACTCAGGCGTATCAAGAGGGCGTTCCGATCTTGTCGGCAATCGCTTCGTTCCAGGATGACGATGAAGGGCTCGACCACCAGATCGACATGCCCGCAGATCTTCCTGACCCGGAGTCGCTGCCCACGACCGCTGAGTCACTGGCGAGCGTCGATCATCCGGTCGCTCGCTATTGGGCATCTGAGCGCCCCTTTGACATGCGCTACGTCACCTCGCCCATCTTTATGAGCGTTGATGGCGGCAGCGTCGCGCATCAGGCCGTGTGGATCAAGTCGGTTGGCCCGATGCCCGACGACATGAACCTGCACCGGGCAGCGCTGGCGTATGCCAGCGACTACTCAATTCTGGAATCAATCATGCGACGCCACGACCTCGCCTGGGTCACTCCCGGAATCAAGGTGGCGAGTCTTGACCACGCCATGTGGTGGCATCGCGAAGCTCGAGTGGATGAGTGGCTCCTCTATGTGCAGGAGTCTCCGACTGCCATTGGTGGCCGTGGCCTCTCACTCGGTCGAATCTACGATCGCTCTGGCCGTTTGATCGCGAGCGTTGCGCAAGAGGGAATGGTGCGCCCTCCTCGCTAGAAGGCCCCGATTCGTCAAATTGGACGGCTCTTTTAGTTCCGATAGGTAACAAACAAGTAACAAAGATGACCCCGCTCGATCCCTACTGTGCCGCGGATCGCGCCCGGTCGCCGTCACTGGATGTCCCCAATCTGGTGGACCTGAAACTGCGGAAAAACCCAAAAAACGTTACCGTTGATATCGGCCTTGCTGGCGGTGTGCCCCTTTTTTGGGCCCTGTAAGCAAGGTGCTACGAAATCAGGCCGCGCGCGCCACCCCGTCACCGGGATGTCGCTCGTACGGTTGTTTCGCAGTGGAGTTGCTCCGAAAGCGCTCCCCTATCTTTTCCCAGCAGAACCACCTTGGAATTGACAGAGCCCTGCGTTCAACCCGGACCGTAATCGAGAGAAGCGAAGCCCTTAAGGTGCCGAGTAATCAGGAGAACGTGACCGAGAAATTTGCTGTTAGCGCGAAGAACATCTACAAGGTGTTCGGCCGCCGTCCACAGGAAGCCGTTGAGAGGCTTCAGCATGGCGCCACCCGCGATGAGATTACTGACCTAGGAACAGCAGCGGTCATCGATGCGAGCTTCGACGTTCGCCCCGGTGAAATCTTCGTAGTCATGGGCCTTTCCGGTTCCGGAAAATCCACCCTCATCCGCATGCTTAACGGACTGTGGGACACCACATCGGGCAGCGTCACCGTCGGTGGCGACCTGATCACCGGCATTTCCGGTCCCAAGCTTCGCGAGGTTCGCCGCCGTCACATTTCGATGGTGTTCCAACACTTCGCCCTGTTCCCGCACCGCACCGTTCTTGAGAACGCGGCCTACGCCCTCGAAGTTCAGGGAATGCCGAAGGCTGAACGTCTCGCTCGCGCCCAGAAGACCATCGACCTCGTTGGTCTCAAGGGCTGGGGCTCCAAGATGCCCTCCGAACTTTCCGGTGGAATGCAGCAGCGCGTCGGCCTCGCCCGCGCCCTCTCTGCCGATACCGACATCCTCCTCATGGACGAGGCATTCAGTGCTCTCGACCCGCTGATTCGTCGCGAAATGCAAGAGCAGCTGCTCGAGCTTCAGACCGAACTCGGCAAAACCATCATCTTCATCACTCACGATCTCAACGAGGCAATGTTCCTCGGAGATCGCATCGCAGTGATGCGTGACGGCCGCATCGTTCAGATCGGCACGCCAGAAGACATCCTCACCGACCCGGCCAACGACTATGTTGCTCAGTTCGTTCAGGATGTTGACCGCTCGCGTGTTCTCACGGCCGCCAGCGTCATGGAGCCCGTCCGTGCGACGGTCTTCGCCAGTGGCGGACCGCGCGCAGCACTGAAGGTTATGCGTGACCTTCAGACCTCAACTGCTTTCGTAATCAGCCGCGACCGCACGCTCCAGGGCGTCGTTCGCGATGCTGACGTGATGAAGCTCGTCCGCAAGGGCGTCAGCGACCTGACAACGATCTTGAGCGACGAATACAACGCTGTGGACGAAAACACCTACCTGTCGGAACTTTTCGTTCCCTCGGTCGAAAGCCCTCTTCCGCTCGCCGTTATCGACGAGCGTGGCCGCCTGCGGGGTGTCGTACCTCGCGTTACTCTGCTTGCTGCTCTCGGCAACGTCACGACCGACACCGATGAATTTCAAGCCATCGAACCGCCTCTTACCGTCTCGACCTCGGTCATCACCGACGCCCTTGACGCCAGCGATACGAGCTCCGACGCGAAGGAGGACGCACGATGAACGACTTCCTCAGAATTCCCCTCGGCCAGTGGGTCGAAAACGGTATTGACTACATCACCGAGACTTTTGGCGCCTTCTTCGACGTCATCAAGTTCATCATTGCGTCGATCTCCGACGGAATGAACTTCCTCTTCACCTCCCCACCCTTCTGGGTCATCCTGATCATCTTCGCCGTCATTGCTTTCGTGGCTCGCGGTTGGATGTTCTCGGTAGGAAGCATCCTTGGTTTTCTGCTTATTCTCACGCTTGACCAGTGGGAAAACGCTATGGACACCATGGCGCTCGTGCTCGTCGCGGCCTTCCTCGCCATCATTATCAGTGTTCCGTTAGGAATTCTGGCGGCTAAATACCGAACGGTCTCGACCATCGTGAAGCCGATCTTGGACTTCCTGCAGACGATGCCCGCCTTCGTTTACCTGATTCCTGCGCTCATCCTGTTCCGCATTGGTGACGTTCCCGGAATCGTCGCGACAGTGCTCTTCGCTCTTGCACCCGGTGTTCGCCTTACGGAACTCGGAATTCGCGGTGTGGATAGCGAAGTTGTTGAAGCCGGCCAGGCTTTCGGCGCATCGCCCGGCCGCATCCTTCGACAGATTCAGCTTCCGCTGGCTCTGCCGTCAATCATGGCCGGCATCAACCAGGTCATCATGCTCTCGCTCTCCATGGTCGTTATCGCGTCCATGGTTGGTGCCGGCGGCCTCGGCCAGCCCGTTATCCAGAGCTTGAGCCGAGCGGATGTCGCACTCGGCTTCGAGGCTGGACTGTCTGTAGTTATCTTGGCCATCTTCCTGGACCGCCTCACGGCATCCTTCGGTTCGGGCAAGGGCTACTTCCAGTTCATTATCGAGTCCTTCAAGGTTCGTAGCCGTAGCGAAGAATCTGAAGTGGTTGACACCACCGCAGACAGCTCGGCCGCTACGACCGAACCAGCCGAACACACTCCCCCCGTTCGCTAATTTTCGGGCGCCAACCCGCGCTCGTTTCCCGCATGCAGAAAATCCTGTATGCATCGACGTCAACATCGTCGACGCTTTAGCGTTGACAGAAAAGGACGACACAATGAAGAAGCAGACACGTGCTGCAATTGCAATCGGAGCCGCTGCGCTCCTCGGTCTGTCGGCTTGCGCCGCAGGCGGAGACGACACCGCGTCCGGCGACGCTGTTGAGAGCAAGGATCTCAGCATTGCCGTATTCAACGGATGGCCTGAGGGCGAAGCAGTTTCGTACCTCTGGAAGGCAATCCTTGAAGAAAAGGGTTACAACGTAGAGCTCGAATACGCTGACGTTACCCCGATCTTCTCGGGCCTCAGCACCGGTGACTACGACATCGCGCTTGACGGATGGCTCCCCATCACTCACGCAAGCCTGATGGAAGAGTACGGCGACACCATTGAAGACCTCGGCGCATGGAACAGCGAAGCTGGCCTGACCGTTGCAGTCAACTCTGATGCCCCCATCGATTCGCTCGACGAGCTCGCAGCAAACGCTGACGCTTTCGGCAACCGCATCGTTGGTATCGAGCCTGGTGCAGGACTCACTGAAGCAGTCCTGAACAACACCATGCCGACCTACGGCCTCGACGACATGGAACTTCTCACCTCGTCGACCCCCGCCATGCTTGCTGAACTGCAGGCTGCACTCGACAACGGCGAGAACATTGCCGTCACTCTCTGGCGTCCGCACTGGGCCTACGATGCATTCGACATCAAGGACCTTGCTGACCCCGAGGGAACGCTCGGAGACGTTGAAGAAATTCACTCCTTCGCACGCGACACCCTGAGCGACGACATGCCCGAGGTCACCGAGTGGATCTCGAGCTTCAAGATGGACTCCGAGCTGCTTTACTCGCTCGAGAACGTCATGTACAACGAGTACGAAGGAACCGACTTCGAGCCCATCGTTGCTGACTGGATTGCAGCGAACCAGGACTACGTAGACGGCCTCACCAGCTAATACTGTTGTAGCTTTCAGTACTTCGGTGCTGTAACTCACGAAAAGGGGTCGCCTTCGGGCGGCCCCTTTTTGCGTGCGCACGGCAACCATCCGGTGTCACGCTAGGGTCGAATGGTGCCAGCAATTGATAATCCTGTCGTCGTCATCGCTCCCGATTCGTTCAAAGGCAGCCTGACCGCTGCGGATGCCGCGGCGGCTCTCGAACGTGGAGCCCGCGAAATGCTTCCCGAGTCAGCCACCGTGCTCACGTTCCCCATGGCTGACGGCGGAGAAGGTTCCCTCGACGCCGTACTGGCCGCCTGGCTCCAGCCGGCGCTCACGATGACGACGGTGGATGCCATCGGTCGCGAACGCGAAGCCAGCTACGGACTCGACAGCGAAGGTCGCCGGGCGATCATCGAAGCCGCGCAGTCCAACGGACTCCCCTACGTCAGCGACGTGCCGCTACAGGCTTTGCGCGCCGACAGCTACGGTGTCGGCCTCATCGCCGCACGCCTCATCGAAAAAGGCGCGCGCGACGTGACACTCTTTCTCGGCGGCTCAGCAACCTCCGACGGCGGTACGGGCATCCTCCGCGCGCTCGGTGCGCGATTCCTCGACGCCGAGGGCAACGAACTGGCACCCGGAGGAGGCGCGCTAGCCTCCCTCTCAACGATCGACCTCAGCGGGCTCATCGCCGGCGCACGCGAGACGCAGTGGCGCATCGCCGTCGATGTGACCAACCCGCTGGTGGGAGAACAGGGCGCAGCCCACGTCTTCGGGCCTCAGAAGGGGGCTTCGGCATCCGATGTCGCTGTCTTGGATGCTGGGCTCACCAGACTTGCCGAAGTGCTGGCAGAGACACCGCTGGCTGCCGAACGCGGCTTCTCTGCCGCCGGAATCTCCGCCCTGCCCGGCATGGGAGCCGGCGGCGGAATGGCCACTCCTCTTGTGGCGCTCTTCGGCGCAGAGTTGGTTCCCGGCGCCCAGCTGGTTGCCGATGCGATCGGGCTGAGCGAGGTAATCGCCAGCGCCGACATCATTCTCACGGGCGAGGGTCGCTTTGATTCGCAGTCGCTCGACGGCAAAGTTGTTGACTACCTGCGCGGCGCCAAAGGCCCAAGCGGGTGGCTCGCGGTAATTGCGGGCAGTGTGGGAATGAGCCCGAGCGAGGCGAAGGCTGCTGGCATCGACGTAGCTCTGCCGCTGGGCTCAGGTATCGAGAGCCGCAAAGAACTCTTCCAGCTGGCGGCTCCGCTGCTCGAAGCGCGTGGCGCGCACGCTATCGCCGAATGGTTCGAACCCACCGACCTCGACGCCGAGTTCAGAGATGAAGAGGGCGACGACGACGCGACGCTCGGCAACTAGCGTCTGGCAGCTAGCGCTTGGCACCTAGCGTCTGACGGCTAGCACTCGGGAGTTAACGCGTGCGACTAGCGCCGCTTGGCGAATTGAAGCGGTTCCTCGGCGTAGTCGTTGAATACAGCGCGTTGCGCTTGGCTAATGCGCATGGGCCGTGAGGTTGCAGCATCAACAAGCACCAATGTGGTGGATGCTCGAACGAAGAGTTGCTGGGGCTCTACGCCCACGGGAGTGTAAATCTCGTAGCAAACTTCGAGGCTTGCTCCCCCAACGCGCCCGATCCACATCTGGATGTCGATGGGTTCGCGCATGTACGGAATCGGAAGCAGGTATTCGATTTCTTGACGCGCAATGAGCGTCATCGTGGCGCCGCCTGGACGACCATCGAGCACGGCGGTGAGGGGCGCATCCGCTCCCGCTACTGGCCAGAATGCGTGAATGCGCGCCTCTTCGAGGAGACGAAACACTTCGGCATTGTTGACGTGTTGGTACGCGTCAACGTCTGACCAGCGCAGCGGGAGCGGGATGTGCAATCTCATGGCTAGTCGCGGGTGAGCTTGCGGTAGGCGCTGCGGTGAGGCTTGGCCGCGTCGGGGCCGAGACGCTCGATCTTGTTCTCTTCATAAGCGTCGAAGTTGCCCTCGAACCAATGCCAGTAACCGGGATTCGTTTCCGAACCTTCGTAGGCGAGGATGTGGGTCGCGATGCGGTCGAGGAACCACCTATCGTGAGTGATCACCACAGCGCAGCCGGGGAACTCGAGGAGCGCGTTTTCGAGGCTTCCGAGAGTCTCGACGTCCAGGTCGTTAGTCGGTTCGTCAAGCAGGAGAAGGTTTCCGCCCTGCTTGAGCGTGAGCGCGAGGTTCAAGCGGTTGCGCTCACCACCGGAGAGCACACCGGCCTTCTTTTGCTGGTCTGGACCCTTGAAGCCGAACTGCGAGACGTACCCGCGCGACGGAATTTCAGTCTTGCCGACCTGGATGTAGTCCTGGCCGTCAGAAACAACTTCCCACAGCGTCTTGTTGGGGTCGATACCGCCACGAGTCTGGTCGACGTACGAGATGTCGACTGTTTCGCCGACCTTCAGGTCTCCAGAGTCGAGCGGCTCAAGCCCCACGATGGTCTTGAACAGCGTGGTCTTACCGACACCGTTCGGGCCAATGACTCCCACAATTCCGTTGCGGGGAAGGGTGAAGCTGAGCCCATCGATCAGGATGCGCTCGTCGAAACCCTTCTTGAGGTTCTTGGCGTCGATGACCTGCGCGCCGAGGCGTGGCCCCATCGGGATGACGATTTCTTCGAAGTCCAACTTTCTGGTCTTCTCCGCTTCGTTCGCCATTTCTTCGTAGCGTGCGAGTCGAGCCTTCGACTTGGTCTGGCGGCCCTTGGAGTTGGAGCGCACCCACTCAAGTTCGCTCGAGAGACGCTTCGCGAGCTTGGCGTCTTTCTTGCCCTGCACCTGGAGACGTTCTTGCTTCTTCTCGAGGTAGGTGGAGTAGTTGCCCTCGTAGGGGTAAAGGTGACCGCGGTCGACTTCAGCAATCCACTCGGCGACGTGGTCGAGGAAGTACCTATCGTGGGTTACGGCCAGTACGGCGCCCGGGTACTTGGAGAGGTGCTGCTCGAGCCAGAGAACACTTTCGGCGTCGAGGTGGTTAGTGGGCTCATCGAGAAGCAGCAGGTCGGGCTTCTGAAGGAGCAGCTTGGTGAGCGCAACACGGCGCTTCTCTCCACCGGAGAGTTTGTTGACGGGCCAGTCTCCTGGCGGGGTGCGCAAGGCATCCATTGCTTGCTCAAGCTGGGAGTCGAGGTCCCACGCATCAGCAGCGTCGATGTCTTCCTGAAGCGAACCCATTTCAGCCATGAGCGCGTCAAAGTCGGCGTCTGGCTCAGCCATTTCAAGGCCAATGGCCGCGTGACGGTCAACCTTGGCCTTGATCGGTCCAACGCCTTCTTGCACGTTTTCGAGAACCGTTTTGGTTTCATCGAGCTCGGGCTCCTGCATGAGGATGCCGACGGAATACCCAGGGCTCAGGCGGGCTTCACCGTTGCTGGGGATGTCGAGGCCCGCCATGATCTTGAGGATTGTGGACTTACCGGCACCGTTAGGGCCAACCACACCAATCTTCGCGCCGGGATAGAACGACATTGTGACGTCGTCAAGGATGAGCTTGTCGCCGACCGCTTTTCGCGCGCGCACCATGGAATAAATGAATTCGGCCATGTGACCATTCTACGGAGCGCTGGGCGTGAGTCGAACCCGATTCGGGACTACCAGTCGATTGCGCGGGTCTTTCCGACAAGACAGCCACCGGTGCCCAAAAGCGGTTCGATGGATGAGACGTAGTTATCGGGAGCAAACTGGCCAAGCAGGCACTCTCCCTTGATGCGCACGGAGACCACGATGGAGTCTGTGGCGAGGCCGATTGCCGTGGTGTCTGCAGTGACTTCCATGTCTTGCTTCTCGAAACCGTTTTCGATGAGGTTGTCAACAATGCTGCGGCCATCTCCGCGACCGTTCGCTTCGAAGTACTCGGTGTTGATCTGATCAAAGAATTGACGATTAGCTACGGCATTCTCGCCGGGGCGCAGCATGGGGGCAGTCTCGCTGGCCTCGGGAGCCGGCGTCGTTGATGCCGTGGGGGTTGCTGTCGGTTCGGGCGTCTCCGCTACGCAACCGCTGAGCGCGACTGCTGCCGCCAAGGTGAGGGCAAGAACTGCACCGAGTCGGCGAGTGGGTCGTACGCGCATTGCATTCCCTTCATCGGCCGCGAGACTTCAGGGCCGCATCAAGTCTAGATTGCTTGCGCGCACGATCCGCTCAGAAGGGCTTGACTGCGCTGCTTCCCGCCGCAATGAGCTCGCCTTCTTCAGCGGCGTCAGTCTCAGCTTCAGTTTCAGCCTCAGCTGCGGGGAACGTATCGTCGCTCTCGGTCTGGTGACTCGCTGAGCTCACACTGGAGATGGTTCGAGAAAACTGAGCAGTGCCCCACATAAGATCGTGACCGAGCGAGTCTGCTTCAATCTCAATGTTGGTGCCGCTGCGGTCAGCGTTCTCCCATTCGCGAATCTTCAGCCGCCCGCTGAGCACGACGCGATCGCCCTTGCCGATCGACGTAGCGCTGTTGATCGCGAGCTGGCGAAACGAGGTGATCGTGTACCAGTTGGTTTCGCCATCGATCCACCGCTGATTGCTGCGGTCAAACCGACGCTGCGTAGACGCGAGCCGGAATGACGTAATGGGCAAACCTTCACTCGTGACGATGTGCCGTGGGGTCGTCGCGACGAGCCCCGAAACGGTAATGGTGTCTGACATATCTGCTCCTAGGTCTGGGCCACGAAGCGAACAACGCGGCCGATGTGGGAGACAGATGCGGGCCGACACTCGTGCCGGGAAGCCGACCCGGCATCCGTCTGACACCAGTGTTCGTCAGCACGCCACAGCGAGCGAGGTGCGTGAAAGCATCTGTGGATGCCGGACACACCGCGCCCGCTATCAGGAGAAGTGGGCGATCAGCCTAGTGCTCGCGGAACTCAGGCCACGCCGTGCCGGGAAGCAGGTTCGCGTGCAGGGCAGCCTTCGCGGCATCCAGAGTCGGATACACCGCTCGATAGCCTTCGTCTTTCAATAACTTGAAGGTGAACCCGTCTGTTACCCGGTGCACCGAGCCAACTGCTCCTGCCTGCGTGAATGCCACCCAGGTTTGTCCGGTCAGAGTGTGGTTTGTCATTTCCGAACCTCCTTCGAATTAGTAAGAACGCGACGCCACTGTCGCTTGTTAACGACCGTACGCCGCCTCGCGACGAAGATAAAGACCTTCGTGCGAGACGGCGCACAGATTATGTCGCTGCCGAGTACTACTTGATGTAGCTCGAGAACGATGAACGAATTTTGTTGACCTTGGGCAACGCAACCGCCATGCAATACCCCTGGCCGGGGTTCTTCGCGAAGAAGTCCTGGTGGTAGTCCTCAGCCTTGTAGTAGGTGTCGAGTGGCTCGATCGTGGTCACGATGCCGCCATCCCAATATTCGGATGCGCGGTCACGGGCAGCCTCGAAGAGAGCTTTCTGCTCGTCGTCTTCGTAGAACATCGCCGAACGGTACGACGATCCCACGTCGTTGCCCTGCCGGTTGAGCTGGCGCGGGTCGTGGAGGGTGAAGTACACGTCAAGAATGACTTCGTCGGGGATGACCTCAGGGTCAAAGGTGACGGCAACCGCTTCTGCGTGGCCGGTGGTCTCAGTGCACACCAGCTCGTAGCTGGGGTTGGGCACTGTGCCGCCGGTGTATCCAGAGACTACGTCGGTGACGCCGTTAAGGGTGCGGTAGACCGCATCGAGGCACCAGAAACAGCCGCCTGCGAGATGAAATGTGTGCATAAGTTGAGCCTACTTTCTTGGGCTGGATGTCTTATACAACGCCCACCTCGCGTGCCGTGTTCCCTCAGTCGCTGGGCATATGCTGAACGAATGCCTTACGAAGCCTCCCCCGCCAGATATGACACCGCCGAATATCACCGCGTAGGCCGCAGCGGCCTCACACTTCCCGCGATCTCGTTGGGATTGTGGAACAACTTCGGTGATGACCGCCCCCGCGCAACGCAACGAGCGATTCTGCGCCGCGCGTTCGACCTCGGCATCACTCACTTCGACTTGGCCAACAACTACGGCCCCGAAATCGGTGCCGCCGAGCGCAACTTCGGCGAGATCTTTGCCGACGACTTCGAGCCCTATCGCGATGAACTGATCATCTCGACCAAGGCCGGCTACACGATGGGAGTCGGCCCCTACCAAGACTGGGGTTCACGCAAATATTTGCTCTCGTCTCTCGACGCAAGCCTCGACCGCATGGGCCTCGACTATGTCGACATCTACTACCACCACCGCCCCGACCCCGAGACCTCTATCGAAGAAACGATGGGCGCATTGGCGACCGCAGTGAACTCGGGCAAAGCGCTCTACGTTGGTGTCTCGAATTACAGCCCCGAGCAGACCGTAGCCGCCGCTGCCGCACTCGCGGAGTACGGCATCCCGCTGACCATTCACCAGCCGCGCTACAACATGTTCGATCGCCACATCGAAAGCGGACTCTTTCCCGTGCTCGACGAAATCGGCGCCGGCAGCATCGTGTTCTCCCCGCTCGCGCAGGGTTTGCTCACCGACCGCTACTTGGATGGCACGATCCCCGACGGATCTCGTGCGTCTGAGGGGCGCTGGCTCCAGCCCGGCCCCATCGGTGACACCTACCTGCAACGCGTTCGGGCCCTGAACGAGATTGCTCAGAACCGTGGGCAAAGCCTCGCTCAGCTCGCGCTGACCTGGGTGCTGCGTCATCCGCAGGTTACGTCTGCGCTTGTCGGAGCCAGCAGTGTCGCGCAGTTGGAGAACAACTTTGCCGCCCTCGAAGGCCCAGCATTAACGGATGCAGAACTGGCCGCCATCGAGCCACTCGCGTTCGACGGTACGGCTTTGCGCTAGCCAAACCTCGCCATTGAGGTGCTCCTGACGCACGAATGTCAGTGTTCGAACATATATTCGAACAACACACATTCGCGTTCGATATTTGTCAGGAGCACCCATGACCACCACTCTCGATTTCGCTGGCCCTACGCGCTCGATTCGCTCAAGCGTCGTGACTGTTCAACTCAACGACGACCTGTGGCGCATTACCCGCCAGGATGGCGAAGTGTTGGGTTACGTTCACCGCTGGCAATCCGCTGCAGGGTTTCGTTTTCAAGCCAAGCGCATGCTTCAGCGCCAACGCCGCTTCTTGCCCCTCGGAGACTTTTGGACCATCGACGATGCTCTCGATATCTTCCGGTTTTGATGTGACGCGCCTGTCGCTATCGGGTCACGTGCGCTAGCCGGGTTACAGTTCCAACATGATTCTTGAGTGGTGGAACGACATCGTCGACTGGTTCAACTCTGATGCAGGCTGGACGTTTATTACGAACGCTCTAGTGCCCTTCCTCGCGATTGTTGTCGGAGGAATCATTGTCGGGCTCATCGCGCGCTCTTCGCTGCGTCGCCTCATCGGCCACCAAGACCGCCAAGCCAAGGCTGCCGCCGTCGCTGCTCTTATTTCATCGGGCCGTCGCGCTGCCGCCTGGAGCACTCTCTCCGCCGGCGAAAAAGAGCACGTCGACTACCAGGCGAGCGAAGCAGAAGTTCGAGTGCGCCTCCTCCCCCTCAAGGGTGCAAACATCGCCGCCGACTGGGCTTCTCACAAGCTCGCGGCCATGAAGAAGAACTCCGTCAACTACAGCTTCCAGGCCGAACAAGACCTCGCAGAGCTTCAAGACGGCCTCATCGATTGGCAAGCCCGTCCCGGCCGCGCCAAGAAGCTCTTCGCTCAAGACCTCGCCAGCTGGAAATACGAAACCGGCGAAGCTGAAGACGAGCTCGTCGTCAAGCAGCAAGAATGGGCGTCGCGTCAAGCCGCCGAAGGCAGCTCAACACCGTCTACGGGTTCGCCCACACCGCCGTCTTCCGCTACCGCGTCAGGCTCGGAACCGACTCCGACAGTCGTCATCACTCCCGACCGCGACTAACAACGTGGACCACCACACGGCCTAGGCGTCAGGTCCCTCAACCGCAATAACACGAGCAGACCACGGACAAAAACTGTCTGAGGTCAGAATCTCATCCTCGACATATTGCGGAATACCATCGCACGCCTCGGTCGTGATGTTGGTGAACTCAAGCGTGGCAGGGTCGATGTGCCACGACCACGGCATATTTACCGACGACGATTCCCGCACGACGACTCCCTGAGGCACCGCGGCCACGTTCTCCCCCGCCAGCAGTGCCTGCGCATGCTCAACGAGTTCCGGGGTCACAAGCTCGATCGTGAACTGACCGCCACTGGGGACCTCGAAAACTGCGACCGTCGGCTCCGGCCCTGCGATGCAACCCGAGACGGTGGTTAGCGCCACACCAGCCACCGCGGCCGCCAAGAGAGCCCGCCGCCGGTTCACGCCGGAGCCTCAGTCATCCTCGGCGAGCGCATCGTAATCAAAACGGGCGACCTCATAGCTTCGCGTCAGCAACTCCTCGAGAACCGCAAGATCGACATCCGCCAACTTCTTGACATAAAGACAGCCCACCGCCAGTTCATGGGTTCCCAGTCGCTCAAGCAGCTCCGGGAACTCCCGAAAATTGCGAGCCGTGTACAGCGAGATTTTGGCCTTGCGCGGAGAGAAACCAATCGTGGCCGTATCTCCCTCACGACCGGTGGCATACCGATAGTGACTAGAGCCGAACCCAATGATGGATGTGCCCCACATCACTGCAGGCTGGCCAGAGGAACGGCCAAAGATATCCAGAAGAGTCTGCGCCTCATCACGCCGCCGTTCGGTCGGCACGGAGTCGATGAACTCGGCAACGGTGACCGTGGTGGGGGCCGTTTTGTTCGGTGTGTTCACGTCAGGACCATCCCCTTCGATGCGGTGCCCTCGGCAGGATTCGAACCTGCGGCCAAGAGATTAGAAGGCTCCTGCTCTATCCCCTGAGCTACGAGGGCGGGGTATACGCGTTAAACGATAGCGCGTTAGTCACACGATGCGGATCAGTGGCACGATGCGGACCAATCGCAGGATGCGAATCAGCCGCTATACGGCTTTCGCGAGCGCCACCAACATCTGGTTGAGCGTTGGGGCGCCCTGGGCACGGAAAACTTCTTCGCCCTGCGCAGACACAATCACGATGGTGGGCGTAGAGGTGATGCCAGCCTGCTCGGCACGCTCTGCCTCACGCGCGACATCCAATTCTGCATAGGTCACCGCCGGCACGAGGCGCGCCACCTCGTCGAGGGTTCGGCGCGCCGTCGCACACGGGTCACAAAAGGCAGACGAAAAGAACAGCACCGTTGGCTGTTCAGAAGTGCTGCTGTTAGAGGTCGTTTCGTTCGTCAAGGTCTTCCAGAGGGTCGCTATCGGCCTGATCCCACGTATACGTCACGTGGACTTTGTCGCCGACCTGCTTCGCTACCGGAGATTCGTAACGCAATTGCGTTTCGGAACCTACAGCGTCTGCAGCGATCAGGGTCACATAATCATCCCATCCCTCCTCGGTTGCAATACGCGTATCGTTCTGGCCGTTGTACGGGCCGCCGACAAAAAACACGATGTACTCGTCGCCGTGCGCGAGAGTGGGGGTTGATTCGCTCATGACCACAGGTTTACCAGACAAGAGTGGACGAACGCTGGTGACATTTCAGGAGCGGTAGAATCAGCTCATGGCATCACACGCTGATTATCTGGTTTGGATCGACTGCGAGATGACGGGATTGGATGTCGAAATCGACGAACTCGTCGAAGTTGCGGTGGTGATCACCGACTACGACCTCGTTCCCGTCGATGAGGGAATGACGATTGTCATCAAGCCCAGTGAGGCTGCTCTCGCGAACATGGGTGAGTTCGTCACCAACATGCATACCTCAAGCGGACTCATCGAAGAGATGCCGAACGGGGTTTCTCTTGCTGACGCCGAGTTCGCCGTGAACGAATACATCGTGCGCTACGTGCCCAACGCCCGCACCGCCCCGATGGCCGGCAACACCATTGGCACCGACCGTACATTCTTGGCCAAGTACATGCCACGCATCGACACTCACCTGCATTACCGCAGCGTCGATGTGTCGTCGATCAAAGAGCTCTCGAAGCGTTGGTTCCCGCGCGTGTACTTCAACGCCCCAGACAAAAACGGAGGACATCGGGCTCTTGCCGACATTCTCGAGTCGATTCGTGAGCTCGATTACTACCGCAAAGCGGTCTTTGTGGGCGAGCCAGGACCGACGACAGAACAGGTTCAAGCAATTTCTGCTGACGTAGTGGCTGGATTCGCTCCGCGGTTGTAATACACTTATACAGTTGCTTATCGCCGCAGGGCGAAAAACAACCTTGGTGGGCGTAGCTCAGTTGGTAGAGCGCTGGCTTGTGGAGCCGGAAGTCGCGGGTTCGAGCCCCGTCGTTCACCCCAAGATAATGAGGCCCACCCCCTCGAGACGAGCACGATGTCTCGCGAGGGGTTGGGCCTCATTTTTGTTTTTCACTAGGCCCCTGTCGGCAGCGGCTTGCGAATCATCGACCGCCCGGTCGTGTGCCTTCTTCAGCACCGCCTTGCCCCGCCGTGGTTTCTTGCACTTCACCGGACGAGTAGGCAAGTATCGCTTCCGTTTCAGATTCCAGCACTGCGCTGTCGACGAGATCAGCTGCCTCGTCAGACAGCGTTTCGGAACGCGACTCTACGATGCTGGCGAATTGCCCGCTCTCGAAAATCTCCGCCTGCAACTCCTCGAGCGCATCCTCGTACATCGCAGCAAACTCCGGAATCTCGGTGAACCGTGTTGTCAGAATGTTGTTGCCCTGCTGAGCCTGTCCACCGCCTGCGGCATCCCCGCCGCCTCCGGCAGGCAAACCTCCGGGAGCAGCACCCTCAGCGGCGCCGCTCGGACGCTCGCCCTCGGGGAGCTCGCCTTCCGGAAGCTCGCCTTCAGGAAGCTCGCCTTCGGGAAGCGCACCCTCAGGAAGCGCACCCTCAGGAAGCGCACCTTCAGGAGCTGCGCCGCCCGCGGTACCGCCGCCGGCTTCGTTTACCGTGCCGAACGCCAAGTTATGGTCCCAGGCCAGGACTGACATGAGCCCAGAATCTGGGTCGTAATACAGGTACGAGTTGTTGCCAGGCCCATCAATGTCGTCAAAGTTGTCAATGAGATCTTCAACCGCGAGATATCGCGCGAAGGATTCCACGTCGAGAACGACGGAAAGTTGATCGACAAACTCTTCGTCTGTCGTGTTGTTTACGACATCGAGAAAGTCGACTAGGGGCTCGTAGTCATCATCTCCGGCCTCGCGATCAAACACCTCCGTGTAGAGCTCCGGGTCGTCACCTAACCAGGAGTAATCGCCTTCGCTCTCTGCCTTCCAGAGGATGCCATCATCCGAGGGCAGCAATCCCGCCTCGTAGTTTCGTTCAATCCACGATTGGTTCGGCACCGCGACAGTGAGAAGCAGAGTCTCTTCGCTACCGTTCACGGAGAACCGCGTCGCAACTGATTCTTCGCTCGCCAACCCAGCCGCGCTCAACGTCTCAAGAGCAACAGCCTCGTTCAGTGAGGTCTCAGTGTTGTTGGAGCGCACCACAACATCAGTGACCCCCTCGATGCTTTGTCCGTCAACATACTTATCGAGACGAATTCTCCAGGGCAGTTCTTCAATGGGAGTGTCCGCGGTTACTCCGCGCAAGCTCGAGTTTCCTTTGAGCTTGATTCCCACCTGCTCATAGGTCGTGCCGTCGATAACCACGGTCGCTTCCAGCCACTCCTTATCGCCGGAATCGAGATACGTCTCGACCATCTCTAGGACCTCGTCGCTATCGACGTCAATTTCGATCGAGTGCACAACAGCAGAATCGAAAAACGAGTCCGCTTCAGTCGTGAGACTCACGTTCACAAAGTCGGTGGTGCCTGCACTCCCCGCAGTGTCCGTCGAACCCACGGAGCAGCTCGCGAGTGTAAGAGTGAGAACGACGGTAGTGCTGACTACGCCCCATAACTTTTTTCTTTGCATGAGTGCGACGCTAAAGAAAGTTTCTATCGGTTTGCTAAGACCACAACGGGAGTTTCACCGGAAAGGGCACTGTCATTCCTCCCAGCAGAAGCTGGCAAGCTGGGTTCATGGAGAATCTCGATGCCCAACAGTTCGAGACGCTCGTTGTCGAAGGCCTTGATGCACTTTCCGACGAGATCGTTGAGGGGCTCGAGAACGTCGTATTTGTGACCGAAGATCGCCCCGACGACGGGTCACTCTCGGTGCTCGGCCTGTACGACGGTGTTGCCCTCACCGAGCGCGGTCAGTACGGCTTTGGCGAATTGCCCGACCGCATCGTCCTCTTTCGGGAACCACTGCTGGCCGTGAGCGAGTCGCTCGACGAGCTGAAAGAACAGATTCACATCACTCTCGTGCACGAAATCGCCCACTATTACGGCATCAATGACGAGCAATTGCATGAACTCGGCTGGGCCTAGCGGTCGGTGAGCCGACATCCGGTCCTGACCGCGTAGGATTTCGTGAGTGTCACGAACCTCAGGAGGATTGATGATTTCGAGCAAGCGCGCGAGTGCGTTGTTGATGGCCCCCGCCGCACTGCTGGTGCTGTCTGGTTGCGCACTGATCGAACCCGCCGATACCAGCGAGCCGCCTACGGCCATGGAATTGTGCGCGATGGGCCACACGTGGACGCTCGACACTGCTGATCTCGCTGAAAAGCTTCTAGCAGAACTACCCTCTGAAGACGTTCCGGCGAAGGCTGTTGAACCTAGCGGCGGACAAACTCTCACGTGGGAGAGCACTGGTGCTCTCACGATCGAGTCAGACCTCGTGTTCACAATTAGCGCTGAGCCCAAGGCAGATCAAGTCATGACGATCACCCAGTCCTACACGGGAACCGTCGTCGGCAAGGCCCTCATCAACGTGGATGTCGCGATCCCCCGCGACTGGGACATCTCCGATTACACGGTCGAAACCACGGCAGTGCTCGCCGATGAGCCTGTCGAAGAGTTGAAGTACACGATTCCCCGCAGCGACTTCGATGACATGCTCGGGCTAGTGCTCACCTGCGAAGGGGACGTGATGACGGTCAACCCGCGCGGAACCGACCTCATTCAAGTGTGGAACAAGTCCAACTAACGCCCAGCGAACCAGCGTGAGATATCGACACCGTCGAGCGTCTCATCCGCCAGTTCACGGGGGTTCTCGCGCGCCATAAAGCGGAGCTCGTGGCGTGCCCACCGCTCCCAATGTGGGGCGTAGGTGTCTCCGTCGCGGTCGAGGGCCCGCTTCTTGCGTGAGGCGTCGTCGAGCTCGACCCAAATGCTGTGGTCGACGAGAGGGGCGGATGCGCGGCTCAGGGCACCGATTCCCTCCAGCACGAGGGGGCGATCGCCGTCGAGCTCGTGCCAAGGCCCCGGCTCGTTGGTGAGCCAGTTCCATTCTTGCCACCGCAACTCGGTGAGGATGCGCGGAACCAGGGCGCTAGCGGCATCCAAGCCATCCCAGCCGGGATAAAAGTCGTCGAGTTTCACTAGCTGAACCTCTGGCCAGGCTGCGGCCATGGCACGGCCAAGTTCGGTCTTGCCCGAACCAGAGCGACCGTCGATAAGACACCGCCAGCGCGGAGCAGGCGGCTGCGCGCTAGCCAACAATGAGATTCCAACTTCCCGTGAGCACGGCAACGACTGTAGCGGTAATGCCGATCAGCAGACCCACGAGCAGCGTGAGCCATTCAGCCCGCCCCCACGGCGACTCCCGGGCCCACGTGCGGGTCGTATCGCCGCCGAAGCCGCGCGCTTCCATCGCAATAGACAGTTTGCTGCCTCGACGGATCGAGAGCACAAGTAACGCAAAACCCTGACCGGCGATACGGCGGAGGCGACCACGGTCTGCCACGCCACGAGCGCGACGGGCTAGTTCGAGGGAGCGCCAATCCTCGAGAAAGAGCCCGACCATGCGCACGGCTGCTAACGCGCCAACGACGAAGCGGTCGGGCAGTCGAAGTCGCTGAGCGAGGCCATCAGCGAAGTCGGTGGGGTCGATCGAGATAAACAACACGACGGCGGGCAGGCCGATCGCGAGCACCCGCAAGAAGGTCGCGAGGGCGAGCTCGATCGAACCATCACTGATTCTGATCAACAAGAATTCGAAGTACACGGTGCCGTCATAGCGGCCATACAGCAGGATCGTGAGAGCGGTCAGCGGCGCCGCCACCCACACCGGCAAAGTCCGCAACCAGAATCGTTTCGGCTCAATCCCGAAGAACGCGATGATGGCAAGCTCGAGCACGAGCGCGGTCGTGGCCGACACCCAGTCGATCGTGGCGAGCAAGAACAGGCTCACGAGGAGCCCTGCTCCTAGTTTGGCCACGGGATTCACCGACGCGATAGGGATCATTCGAGCACGACCGTTGAGTCGGCGAGTGCATCGACGAAATCGAGATCGTGGCTGACGGCGATTACGCTGCTTCCGTCATCCACGAGTCGTGCCAGCAGGGCGAGCAATTCGCTCCAGGTGCGCGAATCTTGCCCGAACGTGGGTTCGTCGAGCACGAGCACCTGCGGGCGCGTAGCGAGGGCTGTGGCGACGCTCAGGCGACGTTTCTCGCCGCCCGAGAGAGTGAACGGGTTGGCGTCGGCTAGCCGGTCAAGGCGCAACCGGGTGAGCAACTCGTTGACGCGAGCATCCACTTCGCTCTCGGGGAGCTTCAATGCCCGCGGGCCCACTTCGAGCTCTGCGCGCACTGTGCTCGTCAGCAATTGGTGCTCGGGATCTTGAAACACGGTGCCGATTCGGGTGAGCAGCTCACGCGACTTCCAGCGGATCGGTTGCTCGCCCGCTCCATTCGCGAGCGCCGGGCTCGCCACGACAGCACCACTGACGGGCGACAAAAGCCCACCAAGGGTGAGCGCGAGCGTTGACTTGCCTGCGCCATTGGGGCCGGTGATGGCCAGAGCGTGGCTGCTCATGATCTGGAGGTCGAGCGGAGCCCCCAGGGCTACTTTGCCGCGGCCGACGGTCAACTGCTGAGCGCTGAGAAGCGCGTGTTGCGGGCCCCGCACTGCCCGCACCGGGCGCGGTGGCGGAAACTGCGGGATCCAGACTCCCCGAGCGGCGAGCTCTTTGCCCTGCCGTGCGAGAACGTCGGCTGGCGCCCCATCGGCGATGACTCCCCCGCCGGCGGCGAGCACCACGACGCGATCAACAACATCGCTCCACACCGAGACGCGGTGTTCGACAACCACAATCGTGGCGCCGGTTGCCTCGGCGACGCGGATGACGGCATCCCGAACCTCGGTCACCCCCGCGGGGTCAAGATTGGCGGTTGGTTCGTCGAGCACGATCAAACCGGGCCGCATGGCCAGCACCCCGGCGAGCGCGAGCCGCTGCTTCTGACCGCCCGAGAGCGCACTGGTGTTGCGGTCGAGAGCAACCTCGAGGCCGACGGAGGCGAGACTGTCACGCACACGAATCCAGATTTCGTCGCGCGGAACACCCAAGTTTTCACAACCGAACGCAACGTCGTCTCCGACGCGCTCCAAGATCACCTGGCTGTCGGGGTCTTGAATCACGAGACCGGTGCGCCCACGATGGGCGGCCGGATGCTCGCCCGCAACGAGCAGGGAACCTTCTGTTTCGCCTTCGTCGTCGCCGACTACCCCGGCGAGGGCATGCAGAAACGTTGACTTTCCCGCCCCGGACTCGCCGAGGAGTAACACGCGTTCGCCCGGTTCAATACGCAGATCGAGACCGCGTACCGCCCAAGCGAGCCTGCTGGAATGGCGCCACCCCCATCCTTCGACGGTGACGCCAACAGGCGTGGTGGGGCTCAGACCCGTTTCGCAATCTCGCGGCCAGCACCAAAGCGGTTGAGCGCTCCGGTTGCGGCAATACCGCGTGTCGCGAGCCACGACAGGAGGCCAGCAATGAGCATCCCGCCGACGATGGCGGCGATCGTGTAGATGATGATGAAGGGAAGCGCTGATCCCGGGTACCAGAGCAGCAAGTCAGTAATAGCCATCGCGAGGCCGGCACCGGCGCCCGCAAGAATCGCACCGCTGACGCGCCAGTTGGCGTAGAGGAAGGCAGCGAAGACGATCTCGGCACCAATGCCCTGTGTGAAGCCGCTCACGAGCGTGAGTACACCCCACTGGTTACCGATAAGGGCCGACACGGAGGCGGCGACCATCTCTCCGTAAATCGCGGCACCCGGCTTGCGGATGACGAGTGCGGTGAGCACGCCGGCGAAGAGCCAGAAACCGCCACCAATCGCTTGCAGGCCGGGCAGGAGCGCAGCGAACGGGGCCAGAGCGGGAACGGATGCAATGTTCCAGACGACGAAGATCAAACCGCTTGCGACGCCGATAACGCTCGCCACGACGATGTCGATCACCCGCCACTGAAAACGCGATCCGGGCTTCGTCGGGGTAGACGTGGATGAGGATGGTGCTGTTGTGGTCACTTTCGTGCCTTTCACTAGTGAATGGCACGGGTTTCAAGAGTGTCTGCTCCCTGCGCTGGCATGATCCAGATCAGGTTCGACGGTCGAAGCTTGGAGAAGCTCCCTCTCAGCCCGGCTCACCGGACTCCCGTGTTCGCCACCCAGTCTAATCATCAATAGGCTCGGCGTATGGACTTCCGCATCTTCACTGAACCTCAGAACGGCGCCAGCTACACCGATCAGCTTCTTCTTGCGCAAGCCGCAGAGAAGCTCGGTTTCAACGGCTACTTCCGTTCTGACCACTACGTGACGATGGACGACCGCAACGGCGGGCTGCCTGGTCCAACGGACTCCTGGACGACGCTTGCGGGGCTGGCGCGCGAGACTTCGACCATTCGACTCGGGACCCTCGTCTCCTCGGCGACCTTTCGGCATCCGGGAATCTTGGCGATTCAAGTGGCGCAGGTCGACGACATGTCGGGCGGCCGCGTGGAGCTCGGGCTCGGCACCGGCTGGTTCGAACGCGAACATGCTGCGTACGGCATCCCGTTCCCGGCGAAGCGGTTCGGCATGCTCGAAGAACAGCTCGACGTGATCACGGGCATCTGGGCCACAGAACCCGGAAAGACCTTCTCCTATGAGGGCAAGCACTACCAGCTGAGCCAGTCCCCCGCGCTGCCGAAGCCCGTGCAGAACCCTCTGCCGATCATCATCGGCGGCAGTGGTCCAAGCCGTACGCCGGCGCTCACCGCCAAGTTTGCGACCGAGTACAACGCTGGCTTCGCCACCATTGCGCCGCTCACGGAGCGCATCAACCGCGTGCGTGCCGCGTGCGAGCACTTCGACCGCGACCCCGCCACGCTCGTGCTTTCCGTTGCCGGCACGACTGCTATCGGCGCCACCGAAGCTCAGATCGAGACGCGTGCTACCGCAGCCAACGCAACTCCCGCCGACCTGCGTCTTGGCGGCTTCGCGGGAACTGCCAGCGAAGTCGTCGACAAGATTTCAGAGCTGCAGGCACTCGGGTTCACTCGCGTGTACTTCCAGATCATGGACTTCCACGATCTCGACCAGCTCGACTTTCTCGCCCGCGAAGTGATTCCCCAGCTCGACTGATAGTGCTGCGGGGCCGCTTTAGGAGTCCTGATCGACCGTGACGAAGTCGATGAGGTGCTCAACGCGCCCCAAAAGTGCTGGTTCGAGGTCACCGAAGTTCTTTACCTTCGACAGGATGAACTGCCACGCCCGAGCAATGTCGGCTTGGTCTTCGTGCGGCCAGCCGAATGCTTCGCAGATGCCGTGCTTCCACTCGATCGTGCGCGGCACCGTAGGCCAGGCAGCGATTCCGAGGCTTTGCGGCTTCACGGCCTGCCAGACATCGACGAATGGATGACCGACCACGAGCGCGTACTGGCCGTACTTGCCGCGCCCCACAGCATCCGCAATTCGACTCTCCTTCGAGCCAGGAACAAGGTGATCGACCAAGATTCCCAACTTGCGGTCGGAGGTGGGTGCAAAGTCGGCGACGATCTTCTCGAGGTCGTCGATGCCGCCCAAGAATTCGACGACGACACCTTCGGCGCGCAGGTCATCACCCCACACTTTTTCGACGAGTTCCGCATCGTGGCGGCCTTCGACATAGATGCGACTCGCGAGCGCGGTGCGGGCACGCTGCTCAGGGGCCGCAAACGACCCTGAGGCTGTCTTGCGGGCGGCGGCGGCAGCCTTCGGCGCGGGCTTGACGAGCTCTACCGGCACACCGTCAATGAGATAACCACTGCCGAGAGGGAACGCGCGAGCGGAGCCCCGACGGTCTTCGAGTTCCATGAGCCCATTGGCGAAACCCATCAGGGCACCCACGTAACCGTCAGCGATTACCTCGACAACCATCCCGGATTCGATCGGAACCTTCGGCAGCACTGCTGGCCCGCGTTTGATCGAGAAGTCAGCGAGAACGTCGTGGGAATAGCGGTCGTCAGTCACCGATCGAGGTTAAGCGGTGCCGCCGCGTTGCTGGCGGAGGCGCGACGAGAGCTCGCAAGGTTCGTCGAGGGGTGAGCGAATGCGGCTGCCGGGCGTTGGGCGTGCTCTCGCCAGAGCGCGATGCCCACGGCGGAAGAAACACCGATCCCGGAACCGATAGCCGCGAGCAGAATGTCAACGACATCCGCGTAGCCGACGGGCATCCACACCGTCTGGGCGGCTTCGAGCCACGCTGCGGCAACGATGCTGAAGGCTAGTGCTGCCCACCAACGGCGACGACCGAACATGCCAACCAAGAAAATGCCAACGGGGATAAACGCAACGGTGGTCCAGATCCAGAAGCGACCGTTACTGCCCGGAGCGATCACGAAAGCGAGACTCGCCAGGGCGGCGAAGTAGAGCGCTGCGGCTAACGCAACGGCAAATCTCGATCGGAACATACCAGCCATTGTCACAAGCGCATCTTTGCGCCAGTTGTGAGAAGGGTGGAAGCAGGATGTGAACAGCGCCATTTATGGCAACGATTCGGTAACTGCGCTTCCCTAGCTAGCCGCGAGCCGCTCCACTTCACGCGCAATGGGCGGCAACACCCGACGCATGTAACGCCCCCACCACAGGCGAATGATCAGCCACACGATCCAGCTTCGCCCCGGCTTCGCGAAGAAGGTATAGCTCCAGCGGATGCGCGAACCGGTCGAGCGGTCATCGAAGCGCCATTCTGCTCGAGCCCCCGAAACGAGCAGGCCAAAAAGCTTCTGGAAGTCGCTGAGTTCGTAAGCAAAAAGTTCGGGAGAATCCGCGTTGGTAATCGTCTCAACCACGTGACCACCATCGGAGAGCACGAGGCGTCGGGTGTGACCGACAGCATCCCACATTCCGGACTGCTCGAGCACAGTGACGACCGCCGGCAAGGGGCCGAAGCGAGGATAGAACTGTGCAGGGTCAAGCGATCCCGAGTAGTCGTAGGCCTGGCGGGCGCTCGCTCGTGTCCGGGCCTGCGCGGTTGCGGTCACCCCACGACGGCCGGTGCTGGTCATGCTGACTCCCACGATCCCGGGCCGGACGAACCCGCCTCGTACTCCTCCAAAGGAACCTGATTAGTGCGGAATGCCTCGAGCACGGGAGCGACAATTCGCCAGCACTGTTCAGCGACATCTCCGCGCACCGACAACACTGGATCCCCCTCAACGAGAGATGCAATCACTTCGCCGTAGGCACTCATGGCCGGGGCGCCGAGGGTGGTCGTGAGTTGCGTGCGGTCGAGCGTGAACGGATCGCCAGCGCCATTCACGATGAGATCGAGTTCGAGCGTTGCCGGCTTGATTGAAATAGTGAGCTTCGCAGGATCTTCGCTGCCCGTGAGGCCGTAGGGAAGGTGCGGAACCGGCGCGAAGGTAATCACGATGTCTTGACGGGCATTGCCGATGGCCTTGCCCGAGCGCAACACAAACGGCACACCAGCCCAACGCCAGTTATCAATCTCAAACGTAACCTCAGCCAGAGTCTCCGTGCCGAAATCAGGGTTCACGCCCTTCTCGTCAACGTACGAGGGAAGGCTGCGGTCGCCGATCGTGCCCGCGGTGTAGCGCGCACGGCGAGCGCACGTGCCGTCGATACTCTGCACGCGCGTTGCTCGCAGCACCTGAGCCATCGACCCCCGCAAGTCTTCTGAGCTCACGCTCGCCGGTGGTTCCATCGCAGTAAGCGCCATCACCAACAGCAAGTGACTTTGGATCATGTCGACCACAGCGCCGGCGCGGTCGTAATAGCCAGCCCGACCTTCGAGCGCGAGCGCCTCATCAAAAATTAGCTCGACCTTTGCCACATTAGGTGCGGCCAAGAGCGGCTCGAAGACACGGTTAGCAAACCGCAAACCGATAAGGTTCAGCACCGTCGACTTGCCCAAGAAATGGTCAACCCGGAAGACCTGCTGTTCTGGCACGATCGTCTGCAACACGCGGTTCAGATCACGAGCACTGGCCTCATCGCTTCCGAAGGGCTTCTCAAGGGCAAGCACAATTCCCTCGGGCAAATCAATGGTCGCCAACACCGAAACAACCTGATGGGCGACCGCCGGAGGCAAGGCAAAATACAACGCCACACGGCCGGTAGCCGACTCGATCACGTCGCGCACTTGTTGCGCGTCAGTGACGTCGGCCTGCACGTAGTGCGCTGCACTGGCCACGGCGTCAGCAGCGGGCGAAGCCTGAGCCGCAAACGATGTCGCGACGCGCTTCTGCCAGGCCGCGTCATCCATTTCTTGACGATCCACGCCAATGAGAGTGAGTTTTTGCGCTTCGCCACCGCCCAGATACGACGCAAGGCCGGGCAAGAGTAAGCGCGACGTGAGGTCTCCGCCTGCTCCGAGGATGATCAGTGTTTCAATCCGTGCCGTCATCATGCACTCTCTGCTCGATACTGCTGAAACTCGAACGACTACTTTTCGTTGCTGCCAGTATCCCCATCGACGCTCGGTGGTTGCTGAGTCGGAACGGCGGTCGCGGATGCCGTGGCTGTGACACCAGCAAATGTGGACGCTGATCCACGACGCGACCATGCCATCCACCACCAGACCAGGGCGCCGACAATGGCGGAGCCGAGGATACCGACAACGGGGCCGAGAAGAACAGTGCCACCAACAGCAGAGTCGGTGACATTCGCCGCGATCGTGAGATAGGCCACAAAGAGGGGGACATCGAGCAGCGCAACGATGCCGAGGGACTGGAAGGTGACCTGCCACGGTTTGCGAACGCCGCCGCGCTTGAGCAAGAACATGCTCGCGAATGCAGCGAGCGCCACCAAGAGAAGCGCAACGATGCCGATCACGATAATCACGGTGCCGATCACACTGCCCGCGCCGCTCACCACGTCACGCACCGCCGGCACATCGCCAAAGAGACCGCTCACTCCCGCTGCGGTGCCACCAACGAGCAGGGTGAGTCCCCCGCCGAGGGCGACGAAGCCGAGCATGAGCCAACCCACAGAGAAGAAGGCGTGGGCAACCGCTCCCGCAACAAGAGAATGGCCCCGCTGTGCACTGGTTAGTTGCGCTTTTTGCATGGTTCGACGTTAGCGCAGCGGTGCGACGAACGTGGAAAATCGGCGCAATCGAGTGCACAACGTGAGAATCAGTCTTGACACCAAAACGCGGGTGATTTGGGCGCTTCGCAGGACAAGCGGGTGTGAGAGTCGCTACGGTTTGGAATATGAAATCGTGGAGGGACGCGCTCAACGCCGAGCAGCAGGCTGACGTTGATCGAATTCTCGACTCTGCGCTCAATGTGGCACGAAGCCATTTGGGCCATGCGAGTGAGTTCATGACGTTCGCGCTGATGACGGATGGCAGCGGCCGGGTGCTTGAAATGACTGCTGACGAAGCGTTGAAGAAGAAGCACCTAGATGCCGAGAAACTGATTGCGCAAACCGTGACTCAGCTGCGCCAGATGGCGGCCATTTCTCGCTGCAGCGCCATCGTCTCGAACACGAGAATTGCGTCGCTCAAGTCCGACGCCATTGAAGTGAGAATCGAGCACAAAGCGGGCGCAGCGCTCATGGTTTTGCTCCCGTATACGCGAGCCAGATTCACGGGTGCCCTGACTTTCGGCGATCTCAAGCTGTATTCGCACACCGCTGAAGTCTGGGTATAACCAGAGAAATTTCGCCACCCGCGGAAGTATTTTGAGGCCGCGTGCGTTACTAGAGGCATGAACAAGCGAATTGTCGCGGTCATTGTTGCTCTTGCCGTCGTTGTTATTGCAGCAGTCTGGATCGTCTCAGCCCAGAACTCGAACGGCTCTAGCGAGTCGCCAGCCGCTGACAGCGCAGCTCAAAGTTCGGAGAGCTCAAGCGACTCCGGCGCCGAGACCGACGACGCTGTTGCCATCGAGAACGATGGCGGCGGTGACTACGTCGACTACAGCCCCTCGGCCATTGCGGATGCCGATGGTCGCGTCATCCTGTTCTTCCACGCCACGTGGTGCCCCCAGTGCGTCTCGGCCGATGGCGACATCAAGGCGTCGGGTGTTCCCTCTGGAATCACGATCGTGAAGGTCGACTACGACACCAACCAGGATCTACGTGCCGAATACGGCGTTACCCAGCAGACCACGTTCGTTGAGGTCGATGCCAACGGCGAGAAAGTGCAAGACAACTTTGTGGCGTACGCCGACCCTTCGTTGAACGCCGTTCTCACCGCCCTCGGTTAAGCCCCGATGCTTAGCCTGATTCTGCTCTCGTTTGTGGCGGGAGTTCTGACGGTTGCTGCGCCCTGCGTGCTGCCGCTGTTGCCGGTCATCGTGGGTGGCTCGATCGCGCGCACCAGTAGCGATTCGACCGTGGCCGAACGCCAATGGTTCCGGCCCGTCGTTATCGCGACAAGCTTGGCCGGTTCAGTGATTATCTTTACGCTGCTGCTCAAGGCCACGACGGCACTGTTGGGGATCCCCCAACTGGTCTGGCAGATTGTTGCCGGCGGCATCCTCATCATCTTCGGCCTCACGCTGGTATTCCCTGCGCTCTGGGAGCGCTTTATGCTCGCCACGGGCATCCAAAACCGGGCGAACGCTGTCATGAACCGCTCGTATTCGCGCGGCGGCCTTGGCGGAGATGTGATGCTCGGTGCAGCGCTCGGCCCGACCTTCAGCAGCTGCTCCCCCACCTATGCGCTCATCTTGGCCACCGTCTTGCCTGTCTCGTTTGCCGAGGGACTGCTCTACATCGTCGTATACGCCATCGGCCTCGCCGTCGCGCTCCTCATGATCGCGTTTCTCGGTCAGGCATTCGCTCGCAAACTCGGCTGGCTCGCCAACCCCAACGGTGTCTTCAAGCGCGTGATCGGCATCATTCTGTTGGTGGTTGGTCTCGCGGTCATCCTGGGCCTCGACAAGCAGTTCCAGAGCTACGTGCTCGAGCAGGGCTGGTACGACCCGATTCAACGGTTCGAAGAGAGCATTACCGGCTAGTCGCTCGGAGAGTAGGCTTCGGTGACCGTTATCGACCGGAGGTTGTCATGGTTCCCGAAATTAACTACATCGCCGTCATCCTGGCGACGATCTCGAGCATGATCGTCGGCACCATCTGGTATTCCCCGCGCGTATTTGGCAACTACTGGATGAAGGCAGCCAACGTCACCCCCAGCGGCAACACTGCGGATGCCGTTCGACCCATTGTGGTCACCGTCATCGTGAGTTTCTTCACGGCTTGGATTCTTGCCGGCGCCGCGTTCATCGCCTCTGACTTTTACGGCGGAAGCTTCTTTCTCAACACGGTCTTGACCAGCATCGTGTTGTGGGGCGGATTCACCGCGGCCCGCTTCATTACTCATGACCAGTTCGATGGGCGCCCCAACGGCCTCACCGTGTTGAACGTGAGCCACGAGTTCGTGACGATTGTGGTTATGGCCATCATCATCGGCGTGTGGCCCGCCTAACTGCGCTCTGGCGCTGCAGCGGCCCCCACGCGCGCTGCAGTTCGTTAGATGAGCTGGATCGACACCTGCACCGTGTCACCGAGCTCTAGACCCTCAGCGCGGCGCACAGCGGCCTTCACTGGAAGGAAGAAGCTGTCTTCCACGCTGCTGTTGGGAAAGATCGACGTCGTCCACGTGGTTGCACCAATAGTGACCTCTACCGCGACGGCACCGAACCCCCGCGGCGGTGACGGGATCTCTTTAACGTCGGCCCCGACATCCGGTGGCACCTGCACAAAGTACACGCTGGGCTTTGACGACCACGGGGTGATCTCAGACGTGAACTCGAACTCGGGCTTCATGCTTTGAGCGTACTCGCCAGTCTGCAGTCGCGACGTTGGCGAGATGCAGACGAGCTACTGCTCGACGGACTTCACAAAGGCGACCGTCGAGTCGAATGCAGAGCGAGCATCCTCAAAATCAAGGTGGAACTGGTACTCGTGCGGCAACTGCGCGGAGTGATTGTCCGCGTAAAACACGCGTGTGGTGTCGACCCCGAGAGTGTCGAGGGCGTCAGCGAAGGCCACCGACTGCGACGGGGTGAGCGGATCAGCGTTGCCGCCAGAGATCCACGTGCTCGGAAAGTCAGCAGTGACATCGTCAATGACCGACATCTCGTCGCCACCGGGCTGATCAGACCAGTCCTTGTCGCCGATATACGCCCATAACGCGATGCGGAAACCCCAGCCGCCAAGCCCCGGAGCATTGGGGATGCCGCTGACGTCGTAAATGCCGCAATTGAGGATGACCCCGCTCAGTTGGTCAGCGCTCAGGGTTGGCGTGAGCCCGAGCGTCGTCGCATAGCTGGGGTTCGTGATGGCGGTGGCGAGTTGGGCACTGAGCTGCGAACCAGCAGAGTCTCCCGCGAACACGATGTTGTCGGGATCGATCTGCAGGCGCACAGCATTGTCGACGAGATAGCCCATCGCGTCGTTCAGCTGAGTGAGCGCCGTGGGGTAGATCGCATCGGGCGCCACCGTGTAGTTCACCGCGACAACAGTGAATCCCTCGGCGGCCAGATTGCGGGCGTAGGGGGTGATGTTCGACTTGTCGCCCGAGATCCAGGCGCCGCCATGAATCCAGACGACGGTGGTGAGGGGGCCGGATGACGCAGCCGGAGAATAGACATCGAGCGAGGTTTCCGCGCCCGCATCGCCGTACACCTCATCCAGCGTCGCGGTGAGGGGAACAGTGGTGGCGTGGCCTTCCATCTCGGCGACAACCTTGGAGGCATCGGCCTCGAACATCGCCCGGATGAGCAGTGCTGCGGGCCAGGGGCTCAGCGTCCAGACGAGAGCAGCAGCAATACCGAGAGACAAAGCGACTAAGCCGATCTGACTCGAGCGACGTTTAATCCAGGGACGTGGCTCGGTTGTGCGGCTCATCTCTCCAGCGTAGGGGGCGTGCTGAAGCTGGCGGCGCGAAACGGTCTACCCCGTTCGGGGCGGGATTGTGCGGTTGTGCTGGCTGGCAGTGCGGGCTTTAACCGGCACGGGAGTTAAAAAACTCGACCGGTAGCCTGAGCTACCGGTCGAGCATGTCAGAGGGCATCATCATGGGGTGCCCTTAGCCTTTGACCACCTGAGTGGTGATTGAGGTGGGGTTCGCGAACAGGTCGAGTACGGGGCAGTGGGCGTCGACTGCGTCACGCAACTCGTCGTAACGTTCCTGCGACTCTGGACCGGTGATGGTCGCGAAGAGACGGATGGCGCCGAAGCCGTTGCGCACGTTCTCGTCGATTCCGAAGAGGCCGCGAACATCGAGGTCACCCTCAGCCTTGACCGAGATGTCATCTACTTGGATGTCGAGCGCCTGAGCGTAGAGACGGAAGACGACTACCTGACAGGCGATCAGCGCGCCAAGAGCAATCTCAACGGGGCTGGCGGCAACATCATCCCCGGCGAGTCCCTCGGGCTCGTCGATGTGGAAGACATGCTTTCCTGCCTTGAGTACGGTGCCGACAGAGCCGACCCCCTTGCCGGTGACGGCGTACGTGAGTTCGGCTGCGGCCGGTTTGGCGGCAATTCGCGAGTTCCAGGCAGCGCCGGCAGCGGTGAGTCGGGCTGCACGGTCGGCAGCAAGATCAATGGTCGTGGTTTCATTCGTGAGAAGTGTCATGCGGCGACGGTAATCGCAATCCACGGCGGTCGCGAGAGCACGCCGTAACAGACCGAAACAGTGCTTAACAAAGAGATTTATTACGTGCGAACTCGCAGCGCGACCGGCACCGAAGCGATTGCCACTACCGTCGCCAAACCGAGTGCGGCTACGAAGCCCGCCCCGTCCACGAGCCCACCGACGGCAGCGAAGACGAGACCGCTAAAGGCGATCGCAATGGCGCCACCAGCGGCATCCGAGATCGAGAGCGCAGCACTATTGAAACCTTGGTCTCGAGCGCTGGAATGACTGAGCACGAGGGTCGAGAGCCGCGGAAAGGTGATGCCCATTCCGGCGCCAGCGACGAGCCAGCCGATCGCGGCGACCCACAACGAGAGCATGAAATACGCGGTGATGAACTGGGTGGCGATGCCGAAGCTGAGCAAGAGTGCACCCGCGACCACCACGCGCCCATGAGAAACAGATTCCGGAAGGCGGCCCTGCAACGCTGAGCCCACCGCCCACGAGACCGCGCCGACGGTCAGGATGAGACCGGCCGCCCAGGCGGGCAGACCGTAACGTTCGTTCAGCAGGTACGGCAGATAAACCTCGGTCGAGAAGAAGGCAGCAGCGAAGAAGCCGCGTAACACGATCGTGGCGGGCAGCCCGCGCCGGAAGCTCAACGAACCTGTCGGCAGCAATGGCCGCAGCGCAATGATGACGATCACGAACGCTCCCCCGGCCAGCGGCCACGCGAGCGCCCCGTCGCGTTCACCACCGAGGCTGATGCCCATCACCGCCAACGCCGCAACGATCGCCCACACCACAGCGCGGCCGCCCGACGACTTCTCTGCGGGCACCACCGGCTGACTCATCAGAATGCGAATCGCAGGCAGAATCGCAGATGCCGCCGCCAGCACCAGAAACACGACACCAAAGAACACCCAGTGCCAACTGATCTGCTCAGCAACGACTCCCGCAAGAGGTGGGCCGATCAACGAGGGCAACACCCACGCGGAAGCGAAGAGCCCAAAGATTTTCGGATGCAGCGCCGCCGGATACAACCGGGCGACAACCACATAGAGCGAAACGATAAGGGCTCCGGAGCCGAGGCCCTGCAGAAAGCGGCCGGCGATGAAAATGCCCATCGTTCCGGCGAAGCCTGCCGCCAGCAGCCCCAGGGTGAAAACCACCATTGCGGCGATCAACGGCTTGGCTGGCCCCGTGCGATCAGACCATTGACCGGCAAGCACCATTCCGATCACGCTCGCTGCCAGCGTGCTGGAAAACGCGACCGAATAGAGCGCTTGGCCATTCAGATCACGACTGATCGTCGGCATGATCGTAGTAACCGCGAGCGTTTCAAAAGCGCCCAAGAAGATCAGGGCGAACGCCCCGATCGTTGTCCATCGCAGGTGCGCAGAAAAAATGCTCGTGGGTACAGAAATGGGCCCAGTTGTTGCGCCCACGGGGATGTTGCGTGTCATGGTGTTGAGCTCTTCAGTAGTACGAAGCTACTGCAGACGGAACGGATGGTTCCTCGTCGGTGCGGCGGATAATCACGCGCTCACACTGGCGGCTGCGGTGCCATTCCAGTGTATGCCGCCCGCGCTCCAAATCAAACAAATTTGACTAAGTTTGAATGCGGGCGCGACTGCGCGTGCGGCTAAGAAATCTCGACGACCGTGCCCTGCCCCAACTCGTCAGCATCGGCATCCGTGACAACCGCAAAAACACCGGTTGGGATGCCGGGAAGGTTCGCCACACGATTGGCCACACCGGTGAGCGTCGACTCGTCGGCACCCGTGATCACAATGACGTACGCGTCGTTGAACACGTCGCCCTCTTCGACAACGAAAATCTCGCCGCCCTCTTCGAGCTCGTTCGTGAATTCCACGAGCGATTCGATCCACGGGAACCGCGACTCGCCCTCGGCCGCATTGGCGTCGGGGGTAAGCGGTACGTGGATTTCGACAACGAGTTCAGCAGAATCAGACATGACCACAACGGTACTGCCTGCGGCCGACAAGCGCTGCTCGCGTTATTCGGCGGAAGCGCGCTCCAAGACAAGTTCACGCACGCGAGCGGCGTCAGCCTGACCCTTCATTGCCTTCATGACTGCGCCGATAACTGCGCCGGCCGCCTGAACCTTGCCATCGCGAATCTTCGCAAGAACATCAGGCTGAGCGGCAAGCGCCTCATCGATCGCCGCAATGAGCGGGCCGTCATCCGAGACCAGCTTGAGTCCACGACTCTCGACAACCTCGGCAGGTGTACCCTCGCCAGCAATGACACCCTCGAGAACCTGGCGGGCCAGACTGTCGTTGAGAACACCATCGTTGATGAGGGTCACGAGCGCCGCGACATCCGCGGGGGTAATCAACGAGCTGGGGTCTGCACTCTGGATGTTGGCCAGTCGAGCAATCTCGCCTGTCCACCACTTGCGAGCCTGAGCCGCCGTCGTGCCAGCCTCGATAGTCGCTTCGATTTCGCTGAAGAGGCCCGCGTTATTAACATCGCGGAACTCAAGATCGGTGAAGCCCCAGGCCGCCTGAAGTCGACGACGACGCTCTGCCGGAGGCTCAGGAAGTGCCGCGCGCAGCTCTTCGATCAATGCGAGCGACGGCTCAACCGGTAGAAGGTCAGGCTCCGGGAAGTAACGGTAGTCATCAGCATCGCTCTTCGGGCGACCAGCGCTCGTGACGCCGGTGTCTTCGTGCCAGTGGCGCGTCTCCTGAGTGATCGTGCCACCCTTCTGAAGAATGGCCGCCTGACGCTGGATTTCGTAACGAACCGCGCGCTCGACGCTGCGCATCGAGTTCACGTTCTTGGTTTCGGTGCGCGTTCCGAGCTTTCCGGAGCCGCGCGGGCTCAACGAAATGTTCGCGTCACAGCGCAAGTTGCCGCGCTCCATGCGGGCTTCAGAGATACCGAGCGAACGAACGATGTCACGAATAGCCGAAACGTAGGCCTTGCCGACCTCGGGAGCATCCGCTTCGGTGCCCGTGATCATGTGCGTGACGATCTCGACGAGGGGAACGCCAGCACGGTTGTAGTCGACGAGCGAATACTCGGCACCCTGGATGCGACCAGTGGCGCCACCCACGTGCGTGAGCTTGCCGGCGTCTTCTTCCATGTGCGCGCGCTCGATCGGAATCGTGATCGTGCGACCGCTCTCGAGCTCAATGTCGACAGAACCCTCGAACGCGATCGGCTCATCGAACTGGCTGATCTGGTAGTTCTTCGCCAGGTCGGGGTAGAAATAGTTTTTGCGGGCAAAACGCGAACTCGGTGCAATCTGGCAGCCGAGCGCAAGGCCGAGAGAGATCGAATACTTGATCGCCTCTTCGTTGACGACAGGCAAGCTGCCGGGCAAGCCGAGATCCACCGGAGTGATCATGGTGTTCGGTTCGCCGTGCTCAGCACCGGATGCTGCCGGGTTCGGAGCATCCGAGAACATCTTGGTCTGGGTATTCAACTCGACGTGCACCTCGAAACCGAGCGTCGGCTCAAATAGTTCGAGTGCTTTGTCGTAGTCCATCAATTCAGCTTTAGCCACCCGATGATTGTACGTGGCGCAGCGGCACCGTATCGGTACCCGGTTCGAGCGGCGCGGATGCTGGCGCCAAAATTGGTTCATCGTCGTCGCTCGGAATAGCTTCAGCCTCAATCGTGAAGTCGCTGAACTCCTCGGATTTCTCGGAGCGAACGAAGGCGATTCCCGCCAAAATGAGTGCTCCCCCGATGAACTGCATGATCGACAGGTTCTCGCCGATCAGCAACCACGCGTAGATCGCTGCCGTCACGACCTCGAGCAATCCGACGAAAGACGCGAGGCGGGAACCGAGCATTTCGCTCGCCATAATGCTCGTCGAATACGCGATACCGGTCGCGACGATACCCACGATGAGCAGCGGAACCCACCACGGAGCCACAATGCCCAGCACCGTGACATCCACCATTGGCATATCGAACGGCACAATGCCGACGAGGCCGACAAGCCCGAGAATGATGCCTCCGATGAGCAACCCGGCCGAGGCAAGAGCCACCGCCGGAAGGCCTTCGCTCGTGCGCGCAGCAACGACGTAATACACGGCGGCGCCGATAGCAGCGCAGGCGCCGAACATGATTCCGAGTGGATCAAGGGCCCCGGAACCCTCTGGGGAGACCACGAGGATGAGCCCGCCGAGGGCGACGACGGAACCGATGAGCACAACGGCCTTAGGCGTGCGCCGCGACGTGACCCACGAAAAGGCAACCAGCAGCAACGGCGCCATGTATTCGAGAAGAATCGCGATGCCGACCGGGATGCGTTCGATCGCCGCAAAGTAGACCAACTGGGTTCCTGAAACGCCAATGATGGCCATCAGGAGGATGCGACTGCGCGCGTACCACAGGGCGATCCAGCGACCTTTGAGCGCCAGGATCGCGAACGGGGCGAGCACTGCGCCACCGATAAGCACGCGAAGCGTTACGGCGGCGGCTGGGCTCCACCCGGCTTCGAGGACTGGTTTTACGAGCGCTCCGGAGAGCCCAAAACTAGCGGCGGCAACAAGGGCAATAAGCAAACCGAGAGTTGTGGATGAGCGTTTCATGGGCGACTACTTTGAACGAGATTGACGAGTATTTCTGCTGACGCTAGTCTCGAAACAAATAAGGAGTCAAATTGCATTTTGCCCCTGACACCGTGGAGAGTCTCGAGTTTGCCGTTCTGCTCGGAAATACGCACAAACTCGCGAGCAGATCGGGCGCCGACGAGCTCTCGACGGCCGATCACGTGCACGCTCTCATCATGCAGTTCCGGTTCAGCGGGCGCATCGACCGCGACAACAACGAAGTCGTCGAAGTGCGCGCCGTTCGCGACCGCATCCGTGAGGTCTGGAAGTTGACCCGCGACGATGCCGCTGTCGAAATCAACGCGATGCTCGCCGAAGCAAAGGCGCTGCCCTTCCTAGCGCGGCACGGCGACTTTGATTGGCACCTGCACGCCAACGACCCCGAAGCACCCCTCGCCGAGCGCATTCAGGCCGAAGTGGGCCTTGCGCTCGTCGACGTTGTGCGCTCCGACGCCATGTGGCGCTTACGACGCTGCCAAGCCCCCGATTGCGAAGGCCTCATGGCCGATCTGTCTCGCAACGGCTCACGCCGGTTCTGCAGCATCCGTTGTGGAAACCGGATGAATCAAATCGCCTACCGCGAGCGGCAAGCCGCAGGCAACTAGCCGAGCGACGGAACCTGACTCGGCAGGGTATGACCCCACTGCTGCTCAAGCAAGCGCTCAAGTGTCGCGCCAACTTCGTAGAGTCGAGCATCGCCGCGAGCCGGAGCCATGATCTGGAAACCGGTCGGCAGACCATCCTCAGGAGCGAGCCCCATCGGGAGCCCCATGCCTGGGATGCCGGCAAGGTTCGCCGGAATGGTCGTCACATCGTTGAGGTACATCGCCATCGGGTCTTCGAGCTTCTCACCGAGCTTGAACGCGGTGGTGGGCGCTGAGGGCGAGACGAGAACGTCAGCCTTCTCGAAGGCCGCAGCGAAGTCGCGCTGGATGAGTGTGCGAACCTTCTGTGCACTGCCGTAGTACGCGTCGTAGTAACCAGCGCTGAGGGCATAGGTACCGAGGATGATGCGGCGCTTGACCTCGGCGCCGAAACCGGCCTCGCGAGTTGCTGCCATCACGTCTTCGACGGTTCCGCCACCCTCGGGCGTGACGCGGAGGCCGAAGCGCACCGAGTCAAACTTGGCGAGGTTGCTCGACGCCTCGGCGGGGAGGATGAGGTAGTACGCCTCAACGGCGTACTCAAAGTGCGGAGCATCCACTTCAACGATCTCGGCACCGAAATCAGTGAGCAACTGCAGTGCTTCGTGGAAGCGCTGCGAGACGCCCGATTGGAAGCCGGGGCTGTCGAGCTGCTTGATGACACCAACACGAACGCCCTTGAGGCTTTCGGCAGCAGCACCGGCACGCGCGGCGGCAGCAAACGACGGCCACTGCTCGTTGAGCGACGTGGAGTCGCGCGGGTCCCAGCCACCAATGACATCGTGAAGCAACGCCGAATCGAGAACGGTGCGCGAGACGGGGCCGACCTGGTCGAGCGACGAAGCCAACGCGATCGCGCCGTAGCGCGATACTCCGCCGTAGGTGGGCTTGACGCCAACAGAACCCGTCACGGATGCCGGCTGGCGGATCGATCCACCCGTGTCAGAACCGAGGGCAAGCGGAGCCTCAAACGCAGACACTGCCGCGGCCGAACCACCACCGGAACCACCAGGGATCCGGTCGAGATCCCACGGGTTATGAGTCGGACCATATGCCGAGTGCTCGGTCGACGAGCCCATGGCGAACTCATCCATGTTGGTCTTGCCGAGCGGAATCAGGCCAGCCGCACGCAACTTCGCAACGGGTGTTGCGTCGTAGGGCGGAACCCAGCCTTCAAGAATTTTGGACCCAGCAGTGGTGGGCATATCGATTGTGCACAGCACGTCTTTGACGGCAACGGGCACACCGGCGAGTTCGCCAAGCGACTCCCCTGCCGCGCGACGCTCGTCGATGCGCTTGGCATTGGCCAGAGCATCCGCCGACACGTGCAAGAACGCGTGGACCTTGTCATCGACGGCAGCGATGCGGTCGAGATGCGCCTGGGTAGCTTCAACCGACGACACATCGCCCGAGCTCAGCTTTGCTGCCAAGTCGGATGCCGACATGCGGGTGAGGTCGTTCAGATCTGCCATTACTGCTCTTCTCCCAGAATCGCGCTAACCGCAAAACGTGAACCATCGTGCTCGGGTGCTCCGGCCAGGGCCTGCTCTGTGGTGAGCGTGACGCCGGGAACATCGGCACGGAAAACATTGCTCAGCGGAATCGGGTGGCTTGTTGCGGGAACATCGTCGGTAGCGACCTCGCTGACCTTGGCCACAGAATCGACAATTGCGCCGAGCTCGCCAGTGAGCTTCTCGATTTCGTCAGCGGTGAGGGCGATACGGGCGAGCGAGGCGAGGTGCGAAACAACCTCGCTGGTGATCGCACCAGGATTGGTGTCAGTCATGGAGCTCCGAAGATGGGAAACAGACAGGGAACCGTATAAGTGTATTCGGCTTAGCGCGAGGCGAGGAGCGACAAGGCTCTAATCAGCTCTGATCGTGAGCCGTTGAGCCGATTGCCCGCGCTACGCCGGAAGCGTCTTCGGGAATGACTAGGTCACCGCGACCGATACACATCAACGCAAAATTACGCATCGCTTCAGAGCCGGGAGTGAAGTACTCGTTGTGGCCAACAGAGCCAGCCAGTTCTTGCTTCTGCAGCACATCGAAGCCGCCATTCACGCCGAGAGAATGAGCGCCGAACGTTGCCGTGCCTGGGTCGGCCCCGAAGTAGGAGCTGTTGGGAATCGGATCCCACGCGGCCTCGCCGACAAACACGTTGCCATCGCGCACATTCAAATCAGCGACGGACTCTGCGGGGCTTCCGGGCGAACCCACCATTGCTAAGGCATCAATATCGAAGTCATATTCCGACAACGCCATCATCGCCGCCGTCGTTCCGTACGAGTGTGCGACTACCGAGATGTAGGGCTGATCGGCACCACGTTGCGCCTGCAAACCGAGAATGGCGTTCGCCAGAGTGTCACGCCCCTGTACGGCGTTATCGATCGCCCCCACATTGGTGAGGTTAGGGGTGTCGTAGCCAATCCACGCCACGGTGGCGACCGTTTCGTTGCTCGTGAAGACCGACTGAGAATCAAAGAGCTCAAGCCACGCCTGTTGCTCGGTGTACAGAGTGTTGGCGGCATCCGCCCAAAACGACATCTGCCCCTCAATGGTGAAGAACATGCCCGGCACCAAGAAACTCACGTAGTCGGCGTCGTTCAGGTCGCCAAGCACAATGGCAGCCCGACCCTGCCCCGTGACATCCAAGGTGACCAGAGTGCGTTCGGGGTTAGAACTATCAAAGACCAGAGCCTCCGAGATGGAGGACAACATGCTGAGTTGTTGACGTGCGCTCTGCTGCACGGCACGACCGGCATCCGAATTCGCGACCGAATTGAGCTCGGCGATTGTCTCGTCAAGCACCGTGCGATTGCTGACATCGCGAATCGTGTACGGCACGCCCTCAAGGTTGCCGAGGAGTTGGGGGCTCGCTACTTCTAACGCTTCTTGGCGGTCAATCGCGAGGTCGCCCCACCAGAGAGCCACTTCTTGCGCGGGCGGCTGCGCTGAAAGGATCTGTTCCACGGCGCCCGGGCGGGCTGCAAGATACTCCGCAATGCCGCTAGTGGGAATGCTCGCGAGGGCTGTCAGAGTACGACCGCTGAACGTGGATGTTCCTACCGCCGAGCCGCTCAGCACCCCAGTGGTGTCGACGACGGGACCCACAAAGGGGGCCGGTGCATCGCTGGTGACAATCGAGCTGAAGTGCACTTCGGGCACGCCAGAGACCTCGGTGGCGGGTAAGCCGACGACCGAGGTAGCTAGAACGAATGCAATTTCAATCAGCAACGACGGGTATTCCCCTCAGGAACATTGACCATGTGCCATCCCCGCACACGAACACGTTCAGGCAATCCTAAGGCAATCGCGCCCTGTTCGGGGGTAAACCAAAGGCATTACTGTCGTTTTGCATAGTTTTAAATAGCTTCAGGGCCACCTTTGAGCAGACGGGCGAATTGTGCAGCGTCGAGCACGGGGATGCCCAACTGCTCCGCCTTGGTGAGTTTGGAACCGGCACCCGGCCCGGCGGCAACATAGTCAGTCTTTTTGCTCACGCTGGAGGCCGCTTTAGCTCCCGCCGCGATGATCGCCTCTTGTGCGCCTTCACGAGTGAATCCATCGAGGCTGCCCGTGGCAACAATGGTCAATCCGGCAAGAATCCCGTCATTGGACTGAGCGGCTCCGGGGCCGGCATGACCGGGAGTTGACCACTGCACGCCCGCATCTGTCCACCGCTGCACGATCTCTTGGTGCCAATCGACCTCGAACCAGTCCCCCACAGAATCAGCGATGATTCCGCCCACGCCATCCACGGCGGCAAGTTCTTCTCGCGTGGCCTCGCGGATGGCGGTGAGCGAGCCGAAATAGTCGGCGAGCGCACGCGCAGCGACCGGACCGACATGGCGGATGCTGAGGCTAACTAGGAGCCGCCAGAGGGGTTTGGTTTTCGCTTCCTGAAGATTGGCGATGAGTTTGATTGCGTTGCTCGACGGCACCCAATCGGGTGTTCCAGAAAATTGGGTCGCGTCGGCATCGAACTCGGGGTCAGCGTCTTTGCCCGTGAACTTGCGTGCACGCCGGAACGGAGTGACGAGTCGCTCGGAGCCGTCATCGTTGACGAGCACCTCCCCCGTCTCGGAGTCACGCACCGCAACGACAATCGGAAAGATATCTTCCACCGTGAGATCGAATAACCCCGCCTCGTTGATCAGCGGAGGAACCTCGGGTTCGCGGGGCTGGGTCAGGGCACGAGCAATTACTTCACCCAACACCTCGATATCGAGCCCGCCCCGACTGCCGGCGTGTTCGATACGACCTCGCACTTGAGCGGGGCAACTGCGGGCATTCGGGCACCGCAAGTCAATATCGCCCTCTTTCATCGCCCGCAGCGGTGTTCCACATTCTGGGCAATTCGTGGGCATGACAAAGGCGTACTCGCTGCCATCCCGCAGTTCTTCGACCGGGCCCAGAATCTCGGGGATCACATCGCCCGCCTTGCGCAGCACAACGGTGTCACCGATGAGGACACCCTTGCGCTTGACGACATCCTGATTGTGCAGTGTTGCCTGCCGCACGACAGACCCGGCAACGAGCGCCGGCTCCATGACCGCATACGGTGTTGCGCGACCGGTGCGCCCCACTCCCACCACGATGTCGAGCAGCTTCGTGTTCACTTGCTCGGGCGGATATTTGTAGGCGATCGCCCACCGCGGCGCACGAGAGGTAGCGCCGAGCTCGTCGTGAAGTGCAAGCTCGTCGACCTTGATCACAATGCCGTCGATCTCATGCTCAACGCTGTCCCGGTGTTCGCCGTAGTAGCGAATGAATTCTTCTACTTCGCCCGCCGTCGGCACTACTCGAAAATACTTGCTCGTCGGCAGGCCCCAACCGGAAAGAACACCGTAGATCTCGCTCTGGGTGCGAATGGGCTCGTGGCCCTCACGCTCACCATTCCACGCGCCGATGCCGTGCACGAGCATCCGCAACGACGACAATCGCCGACGCATGTGGGCAAGTTTCTCTTCAGATTTGCCTTCAGATTTTTGACGAAGCGACCCCGCCGCAGCGTTGCGGGGGTTCGCAAAAACCTTCTCACTGATGCGAGTCTGTTCGGCATTCAGCTCGCGGAACAGCTCGAGCGGAATGAACACCTCTCCACGCACTTCAACGATGGGCGGATGCCCGGTGCCTGCCAGCCGCTGCGGAATGCCTTCCACGCGCACAATGTTTTCCGTCACGTCTTCGCCCACGCGACCGTCGCCCCGGGTGGCGGCACTGACGAGCACACCATCGATGTAGCGCAAGTTGATCGCCAGCCCGTCGATCTTGAGCTCGCACAAAAAGTCGACGTCGCGCGCAGAATCGCGCTGCACCTTCGCGGCCCATTCAGCGAACTCTTCGAGCGAGAAGACGTTGTCGAGACTCAGCATGCGTTCGGCGTGCTCAACGGGATCGAAGAGGGTGGCTGCCTTACCGCCAACGCGCAGGGTCGGGCTGTCTTGGCCCTGAAGTTCAGGATGCAGGGTCTCAAGTTTCTCGAGCCTCTGAATTAGACCGTCATACTCGGCGTCATCGACCAGCACTTCGTCGCGCACGTAGTACGCATCACGTAGTTCAAGGATGCGCGTGGTGAGGCTTTCTGCCTCGTGCTGCGCCTCGGCGAGCGACGGATCGGCTGTCTCAACGACCTGGTCGTCGGACGAGTGGGAGGAACCTGAGTTCTCGGTGCTAGTAGCCACGCCTCAAGTGTAAACAGCGGCACTGACTTCTGAGTGTGCAACCATGCCGACTCCGCAGGAGAGCCGACCGAGGGGCCAATCGAGGACTTTTAGACCCCGACCGGAACCGCAGAAACGGTGCGTGCGATTGTGCACTGGCCAAGCACTCGCGTGCCAACGTAAAGAACCGCAGTCTGGCCGGGCGAGACACCAATGAGCGGCTCGTGGGGCCGCACGATGAGCTCGGGACCCTTCGCATCGCCGACGTTGTCGACGCCCTCGGTTGCCGGGGCAATCCGAGCGGTGGCCGGCATCGGGTCGGAGTGTGCGCGCACTTGAACATGGCACTCGAAGCTTGCACCGGGTTCGCTGATGAAACCCGAGGCGAGCGGGTCAAGCCCAGCCCACGAAAACTTGGTGCCGGCGACTTCGGAAAGAGCAAGAGCTTCGCGGGGCCCGACAACAACCTCGTTGGTCTTGGGACGGATCTCCAACACGAAACGGGGCTTGCCGTCATCCGTGGGATAACCGACGTTGAGGCCCTTGCGCTGGCCGATCGTGAACGCGACAGCACCCTCGTGCTTGCCGAGAACCTCGCCATTGCGGTCAAGAATTTCGCCCTGCTCTGCGCCAACCTTGTCGGCCAACCAGCCGCGAGTATTGCCATCAGGGATAAAGCAAATGTCGTGAGAATCAGGCTTGTTCGCTACCGAGAAACCACGCTCTGCGGCCTCAGCACGAATCTCTGCCTTCGACGGCGTAGACCCGAGCGGGAACATGCTGTGCGCGAGCTGCTCGGTCGTGAGCACACCAAGAACGTAGGACTGGTCTTTCGCCCAGGCCGCAGCGCGGTGAAGCTCACGATTGCCGTTGTCATCTTCAACGATGTTGGCGTAATGGCCGGTAGCCACAGCGTCAAACCCTAGGGCGACAGCCTTCTCGAGGAGCGCCGCAAACTTGATGCGCTCGTTGCAGCGCATGCAGGGGTTCGGAGTGCGTCCGGCCGAATACTCGGCGATGAAGTCATCGACGACATCGAGCTTGAAGCGCTCGGAGAAGTCCCAGACGTAATACGGGATGCCAATCATGTTGGCCGCCCGCTGGGCATCCATGGAATCTTCAATCGTGCAGCAACCGCGAGCACCGGTGCGCAGGGTTCCTGGCTGCCGGCTCAGCGCCAAATGCACCCCAACAACCTCATGCCCTGCCTCGACTGCACGCGCGGCAGCAACCGCGGAGTCCACTCCGCCACTCATCGCCGCTAAAACCTTCATACATCAAGTGTACGAGACGAGTTGCTGGGCAAGTTCTTACTGCGGGATGTCGGTGAGCGTCTTTTCGACGCCAGCGAGGCGCTGTTCAATGGCATCCAGTCGCTGAATGAGCACCTGATTGGCTTCGAGCGTCTGCTCGGCGAGCGTCCGATAATCGCCGCCCGCTTGGGCATCCGAAACGTATTTGGCGGTTTCGGCCTTCTTGTTGACCGCGTTGGTGATCACGCCCGCGATGATTCCCGTGACGGCAATGATCGCGATCCAAAACCAGAGGCTATAGAAGATTTCCATTATGTTCCTTCGTGAGAGTTGCTGTTGTCGGACGGAGTTGCATCGTCGACGGCGATGTCGGGTGCCGCACTCGTCGCCGCAGTTTTCGCCACTGCCCGCGCGAGCAAAGCCGGCGTAACGGTGACGCGAAAGGGAACCACCTCGAAGAGCTTCAGCGCTTTGCCGTCGTCGCTCAGCTCGTGATGGCCGGCGACGAAGCCCGCTTCCTCAAGCTTGGCGAGGTGCATATATAGCAAGGGGCGGGACATTCCGACGCGACGAGCGAGCTCGCTCACGTGCTTCTGGCCGCTCGATAGCTCGGCCAGAATGCGCATGCGTTGCGGATTAGCCACCGCGGCTAACCACGCTCCGAGCTCTTCAGAATTCACAAGAATCCTTTCACCTGTAATAAAAAACTTACACATAGGTGATGGCAAGGTCAAGGCTGACGGTGCGCGGCACCGCACGAGCAGAAAGTGGCCCTAACGACCGAGCACAGTCAGGCGGTCCGAATAGCCGGCACCTCGCGCCCGCTCCACCGCGTGCGGCAAGGCCGCAACGAACTGAGCAACCTCGTCAGCCGTCGTGGACTCTCCGAGCGAGATCCGCAAAGCACCGCGAGCAGTGGGCTCGTCGAGACCCATCGCGAGCAAAACATGACTCGCTTCTGGCACCCCCGCCTGACAAGCGGAACCCGTCGAAACACTGAAACCTGCGACATCCAATAGGAACAAGAGAGAGTCACCCTCGCAACCCGGGAACGTGAAGTGCGCATTGCCAGGGAGCCGATCGTGCGGATCGCCCCGCAGCACAGCCTCGGGCACTGCTGAGCGAACTCCGGCGATGAGAGAATCGCGCAGCGCCGTGAGCCGAGTTGCCTGCTCTGCCAGATCGGCTGTGGCCTCCCGCGCTGCTGCCGCAAAAGCAACCGCCCCCGGAGCATCCATCGTGCCGGAGCGTGCGCGCTGCTGACTTCCGCCATGAATGAGCGGAGTCACGGATGCCGAACGAGCGATCACGAGCGCACCGACGCCGACCGGTCCCCCGATTTTGTGTGCCGAAACGCTGAGCGCAGCAACACCGGCAGCATGAAAGTCGATCGGAACGTAACCGAGCGCGGATACCGCGTCAACGTGCACGGGAACACCATGGGCCTTGGCAAGCGCCGCAATTTCGGAAACCGGCTGGAGGGTACCGACTTCGTTGTTGGCCCAGAGCATCGAAATAAGAGCAACGTCGTCGGCGAGCGCCTCGCGCACATAGTCCACGTCGATGCGACCGACAGCGTCGACGGGAATCCAGTCGAGTACTGCGCCCTCGTGAGCGCTCATCCACTCCACAGCATCGATAGTGGCGTGATGTTCGGCCTGGGCAACCAAGATTCGGCGGCGTTGGACGCCACCAGAATTGCGGGCCCAGTACAGCCCCTTGATACCGAGGTTAATTGCTTCTGTCCCGCCAGAAGTAAAGGTAATTTCAACCGAGTCTGCACTCACACTCGCGGCCACCGCCTCGCGCGCCTCTTCGAGCATACGTTTGGCCGCTTGCCCCTGGGAGTGAATTGACGAAGGGTTACCGACGACCGGCAATGCGTGCGCAAACGCCTGCACCACAGCCGGGCGCATGGGCGTTGTCGCCGCATGGTCAAGATAGATCGTCACCGTAACTCCGCTACTCCCCCCACAGAATCCATCCGGATGTCTGTGTGTCATTACTCTAGATCGCATGCACTCTCGCTTCGACCCCGCTTCTACTCGCCCGAACGCAGGAGCCCGCTAATGGCGCTCGGCACTCCGGCAACCGTGGCACTCGACGCGCTCGGCATCTCCTTCACCTCGCACCCCTATGCGCACGATGCGGGCACGACTGAATACGGTGCAGAAGCGGCCACAGTTCTCGGCGTTGACCCCGAGCAAGTGTTCAAGACATTGATGACGATGGTGGATGACGAGATGGTCGTAGCTGTGGTGCCTGTCTCCGGAAAATTGGACCTCAAAGCACTCGCCGCCGTTGTGGGCGGAAAGAAGGCCAGCATGGCTGATCCCACGGTCGCGCAACGCCGCACTGGTTACGTACTCGGAGGAATCAGTCCGCTTGGCCAGCGAATAACGCACCGCACGGTGATTGACGAAACCGTTGAACTCTTCGACACCGTTTTTGTCAGCGGCGGTACGCGCGGTTGTGACATTGAACTCGCGCCGAGTGACCTCATCCGCGCGGCTGCGGCAATTACCGCTCCCATCGCACGCGGCTAACACACAGCGTGCGGAGTTGACGCGCCGCGTGCGATTGTCGCGCCGCGTGCGCGATTAGCGTGTTTCGCGCAGCAACTGGGCGCCCGAACCGAATGCCACCCCGCCCTAGTAGAGCAGCAGTGTCAAACGGCGGCGCGCATCGGCCACACGAGGATCTTCAGCGCCCGCAATTTCGAAGTAGTCGAGCATTCGGGTGCGGATAGCGCCCTTGCCGTCGGCGTCGGCCGAAGGAAAGAGTTCGAGCAAACGATCGAAGGCATCACCGAGGTGTCCGCCAGAGACATCGAGGTCGGCAACCGCCAACTGAGCGTCAACGTTGAGGGGCTCTTGGGCTGCTGCGCTGCGCACAGAGTCAACCGTGTGCCCGTCGAGGCGCAACAACAATGACACCTGAGCAAGCCCAGCGACTGCTTGCTGATCGCGCGGGTTCTGAGTAATAGCTGACTGGTACGCGGCAATCGCTGCGGGATAGTCGCCAGCCGAAATGGCATCAAACGCTTCCTGATGAAGCGGCGGCAGCGGCTCTTCCACTGGTTCTTCTTCAGCTGCGTCAGACCCTTCGGGGGCCGGCAGCGTGCCGGTCACCTTGTTCTCGGCTGCCAGTTGCAACACCTGCTCGAGCACCTCTTTGAGATCGTTCTCGGGCATGATGCCGCTGAAGAGCTGCACAGGACGCCCACCGATAACCGCGGCTACCGTGGGAACCTCTTGCACCTGGAAAGCCTGCACCAGTTGCGGGTTGCTCGTGGCATCCACCACAACCAGGGCGAAACGGCCCTTGTACTGCGCGATCGTGGGCTCGAGAGCTGGCTCGATGCCCTGCCCATAGAACTCGACGATCACGGGAACCGTGTTCGACAGCTCAAGGACCTGCGTGAACGAAGCGTCGTTCGCGCTGGTGGCAAAACCACTGGGCTGTGGCGTTTCTCCCGCCGTCGTGGCGCCGGCACTCTCGCCTGCCGCAGGGGCGGGCGTGTTGTGCTGGCGAACGAGGGATGAGAGATCCACTGCGCCGCGAAGGCTAGCGGCATTCAGGGGGGCGTTAGTCATTTCAACTCCGATGCTGCAACAAGTCCTTGGGTGTAGCCAAGCAGGATAATTTTCTCATCGCTGCCCGCTGCTGGGACATAAAAGAGTAACTGATCCCCGTAGGTAGATTTGATTCCCTCTTCGGTAATCGAGATGCCGGAGAGAGCCTTCGTCTGACCGCTAAAGGTCACAGCAGAGCCCTCTTCCTTGGGCGCTGCGACCTTAGTCTCATAAAGATGCACGGCAACAATTGCACCCGCATCGATCGTCGCCATCGCGATCGGATCTGCCGAACCAAGCTCGTGACCGTAGGTCAGAGTGGCCGTGCTGGAGAGGGCGGCCTTCTCCTTTTTCTTCACGGCAAGACCGACGCTCACACGAAGGCTGTCGCCCTCAGCTTCGAAGTCGAGATAGGAGTCGCTTTCGACATCCTGTTCAAGAATCTCTGCATAGTTGAGAGCAACCTCGGTGGGTGAGGAACGCAAAAGACCGCTATCGGCGGGTAGGCGCGAGGTACCCACGCTGGCAGCCGCGACATCCGGGAACACCACGGAGGGTTCAAGGTTCATGGCGTAGCTGACCTTGTAGTTGTCGCGAGGAGTTTCCTGTTCCAAGAACAATGCAATCGGAGCGACCGTTGAATCAGTCTCGTCGAGGATGATCGTGAAGACCGTGCGCGGCCAGGACTCAGTCTGTTGCGGCAACGTCAGCTGCACGGGGCCATCCGGAATCGCAGCCGGGAGGGCAATCGAATCGTCTGCCTTGCGCATCTTGTAGTTCGCAAGACGATATTCCAGCGCAGCTTCAGCGAAGCGTGTCTCGATGAGATCAGTGTCACGCTCTTCGTCGGCCTCTTGGGAGACCGCGCTGATCTGCGCAACGATCTTCTCAATCTGACGCACGGATACCGCGGGAGTTGCCGCGGTTCCTGCCGCAGAGGTGGAGGTCGCAGTAGGACTCGGGACGCTCTCATCGGCTGCGGAGTTCGGCGTGCTCGAGGTCGTGCATCCGCTCAACACGAGAACACTTACCAGAACGGTCGGCACTGCGAAGCGAACGCTCGTGCGCAAAGTGGTGCTTTCGCTCGCCTTGGAACCACGCTTAGAAGGCTTATAGCGGGCCTTTTTAGGAACCTTGGGCATTTTTTGCGGCTTGCGACGAGGGCCGCCAGCACGACGCATGTGGTGCACAGCCCACATCAAGAAGATCAGGCCGAGCAGCAACACGGCAGCACCACCGAGGATGAGCGGACCAGCCCAGGGGGTGGTGTTGTCGAGCGGCCACGAGATCGATACCGCGTTTGGTGCGGGCTCGATGCCATCAGCGGCCACGATGAATGACACATCGCTCGGAATCTTCACGGTGAGAGCGAGCTCATCCTCAGCCTCGTAGCTCTCGAGCCACAGGTCAGAGGTGTAGGGGTCGGGAACCTCTTGTTCTGTGCCGCTGATGCTCTCAGTGGCGAGGTCTCCCGTTTCGGCGTCGAGAGTGACCATGTTGTAGCTGGCGTCACCGACCCACGCGAGCACGTCGGTCGTGCGACCGTAGGCAGCGACGACGCGACGATCGCCTTCGATGCGGATCGTCTGATTGCCCGAGTACGTATTGAATGCTTCACCGCTGATCACGGTGAGAGGCGCGGCGCCGCTGGTTTCTGCGGAAACCGAGACTTGATCTGGGGTCGCAAGAATGGTCTGCTGTGCAATGCCGTAGCCGATGAGTCCGGCTGCGAGCATAAAGCTAACTATGGCGAGAACGAATCTCACTATCTCTCCTTTCGTGTTGCCCAGGATTACTCGCCGTGCGAGGGCCCTAGCCACACTGGCTGAACCTCGGTCGGACTGGAGGTAAGGGCCCCATCCACGCGGGTAGGCAACAACAAAGACGTTCAAGAATAGCCGATCGTCTTCGTGCGAACTAGTTACTCTTCTGGGAAGTTTCTGGGAGATCAGTGAACGCCCCAGATTGGGGATGAGACCAGAATGACAGGAGGCCTCCTCACCCCACTAAACTCAGAGGGTTCATTCCGCTGACATCGAGGAGAAATCTTGGCCGCGAACGATACCGATTTCGGCACAGAGATGCGCGGTTACAAGAGGGACGACGTCGATAAACTGATTGGCGAGCTTCGTCGTGAGCTTGTAGCCGCCAAAGCAGACCGCACTTCCTCCACTAAAGAGGTAAAGCGACTCCTCGCCGTCAACGAGGATCTTCAGGCTGAGCTCGACGAATCGGGAAGCCCCACTTACAGCGGACTCGGCTCCAAGCTCGAAAGCATGCTGCGCGTTGCTGAAGAGCACTCCACTCAACTGATCAGCCAAGCTGACATCGACGCCGAGAAAATGCGCAAGGCCGTGCAGTCCGAAACCGCGGCGCTGCGTGCCGACACGGCCACTGAATCCGAACGCATCCTCAACGATGCAAACAGTGAAGCCGCCGCCCTCGCCAAATCCTCTCGTGCCGAAGCTGATGCTCTCATCGGTCGGGCGAAAGACGAAGCCTCTCAGCTCGTCGCCGACGCTGCCCGCGAAGCCGCCACTATTCGCGGTGCTGTAGCAACAGAAGCTGCGGATGCTCGCACTTCAGCCAAGCGTGAATCTGCAGCACTGCGTGCCGAAACCGAACGCGCCATGACGGAGCTGCGTGCCAGCACCGCAAGCGAAGTGGCTGAAGCCCGCGAAGCAGCAGAGTCCTTGGCTCGCGATGCTGAGCTCGGCCGCGCAACCTTCGAGGCCGAAAACACCAAGCAGCGAGAAGACCTCCACCGCGACATCGAACAAGCACGCACTGACCTTGCTCGCGAGATCGAGACGGCACGCGCCGAGCTCGAGGCCGAAACAGCCACAGCGCGCGAAACGCTCACCAACGAAACAAAGGCAGCTCACACCAAGCTCGCCAACGAAACAAAAGCGGCCCACACCACGCTCGCCAACGAAACAAAAGCGGCCAAGGCCAAGCATCAGGCTGAGCTCGATGCCGCGTACGCTGCACTCGAAGCGGAAGCAGAAGCCACACGCACAGCCGCCGCGACCGAAGCAGCGAACACGCTCGCTGAACTTGAAAAGACCGTTCTCGCGACGCAGTCATCCCTCGAAGCCGAACTCTCCGAGGCCCGCGAGCTGTGGGAACACGAAGAGCGCGAAGCCCGCCAGCAACTCGAGAGCGACGTCACCACAACTCGTGCGGCACTCGAAGACGAGGTGTCCACCACGAAGGCTGCTCTTGAACATGAGGTGACGAGCACCAAGGCAGCGCTCGAACAGGAAGTTTCCAGCACCAAGACGGCACTCGAGCAAGAAGTGAAGGTGACCCAAGCCTCACTTGAACAAGAGGTTACGACCACTCGCTCCGAACTCGAAACAGAGGTTGCCACCGCAAAGGCTGCCCTCGACGACGAGGTCACCACGACGCGGGCTGAGCTTGATGCTCACGTCAAGACCACTCGAAAAGAGCTTGCCGCCGATGTCGCCGCTCAGAAGAAGGCGCTCGACAAGGAAGTTTCTTCCACCACGAAGGCACTGGCCAAGGAAGTCTCGACAACACGCGCGGCTTTGGAAAGCGATGTAGAGACCACGCAGGCCGGTCTCGAAGCCGAAATCACGAGCGCTCGCGCCGCCTTCGAACAGGAGAGCACCACCGCTCGTGCCGAGTTCGACGCCGAGACGAGCACTCGTCGCAACGAACTCGAAGCAGAAATAGCCTCGGCAACGGCAGGCCTCGAAGAAGAAATGGCACGCCGCCACGCAGAGCTGGATGCTGAAATCGACAGCAAGCGCACCGAACTCGAAAGCTACGCATCAGAGACACGGTCCACGCTCGCTCACGATGTCGAGAAGCAGACCACCGACCTTGAGCGCGACATCGCACGCCAGCGTGCAGAACTAGCCAACGAGGTTGAGTCGACACGCGCCACCATCAAGCATCAGCTTGAGGAGACCCGCACCACGATCGAGCGCGAGGCCGAAGCAGCCCGCATCTCACTTGAGCAGGAAATTGCGGCACGCCGCGATGACGCCGAAAAGGAATTCCTGGCGCAGCACAAAGAGGCAACAGCTCAAACGCAGAACTACCTCGAGGAAGCCCAAGCCCAACTGGCCGAAGCTGTGCGTGAGGCTAACGCCAAACGTAACGAAGCAGAGGAGCTCACCAAGAGCTCGCAAGCCGAAGCCAAAACGTTGCTCGCCGACGCCTCTGGTCGGGCTACCGACGAAGTTGCGGATGCCGAACAGCGTGCCAAGGCGATGCTCGACGACGCCGAGAAGCGCTCCCACGATCTCGTCAGCGAGGCCGAAGACCGCCTCGCCAAGATCAAGGCGGAACGCGAAACAGTTGCCGGATACTTCGAAAACCTTCGCGGAGTTCTGAACCAAGCCGAGGAAGTTAGCTAGCAACAGCCCGCACGGCACCTAGAATTGCGCTCAGCCCGACACAGTTGCGTTAGGCCGAACGGAGCCATGCAATGAAGATCCTCAATCCATTCCGCCTCGGACTACTCGGCGGTCTAGGGGTTCTTGTCGCGGTTGGAATCGGCCAGACGGTGATTTCGCTCGCGACGATTCTGACGTACGTGGGGGCAGCGCTCTTCCTCGCGCTCGGCCTCGACCCTGTCGTCACGTGGCTCGAGACGAAGAAGTTCCCGCGATGGACCGCGATTCTTACCGTGCTGGCTGGCGTGCTTGGGGTTTTCACCGGGCTCATTTTTGCGATCGTTCCCGTAATCGCCGAGCAGGTCAGAAACGCGTCCGAAGCCATCCCGCGACTCGTCACCGCCTTCTTCGATGGAACCGTTCGCGAGAGCGTCGAGACAGCGTTCCCGTGGCTCAACGTGCAAGATCTGCTCGACGGCTTCAACGTCTGGATCGCAGACCTCGACTTCACCACGATCGGTGGCGGAGTGTTCGCCGTCGGCATCGGTATCGCCACCGGAATTACCGGCGCCATCATCGTGCTTATCCTCACGATTTACTTCGTATCGTCGCTCAACAACATCAAAGGTGGCCTGTACCAACTCGTGCCTGCGACCAAGCGCGCGAAGTTCATCGACCTCGCCGAACAAGTCAGCGCTGCAGTTGGTCGCTACGTCATCGGTCAGGGCTCACTCGCGCTCGTCAACGGTGTGCTGTCGTTCCTGGTCCTGACTCTGATCTTCCCGGCATTCGGGCTCCCCGTGAAGTACTCAGCACTGCTGGCCTTCATCGCCTTCGTCGGGTCACTCATCCCACTCGTTGGAACGCTCAGCGGCTCCATTGTTATCACGCTGCTCGTGCTGCTGTTCAACGGCCCGCCCAGCGTGATCGCCGTGGGAATCTACTACCTGATCTACATGCAGGTTGAGGCTTACCTGCTCAACCCACGCATCATGAACAAAGCCGTCAAGATTCCCGGCGCGCTCGTGGTGATCGCAGCTCTCGCCGGCGGAACACTGCTCGGCATCCTGGGGGCGCTTATCGCAATCCCCGTTGCCGCAGCGATCCTGCTGATTGTTCAGCAAGTTGTCGTGCCGCGCCAAGCAGACCTCTAACGACGAGGCGTCACAGGGCCGGTGTTGCCTCGGGCGGCCACGTGCGCGGCAGCGGCAGCACCACAGGGTTGAGCCGTGCTACGACCTCGGTGAGCACGCGATAGGTTTGCGTCTCCCCCACCCACAAGTGCTTGCCACCCTCGACGGCGACGAATTCCAGTTCAGGCACCGAGGCAAAGCGCTGCGCGGCTTCTTCAGGCCGTAAGTAGTCATCGAGCTCGGGAATCACCGCAACCAAGCGACGCTCATTTGCTGCCCACGCGGCTACGTCATCCGCAGTCGCACGATGCAGCGGCGGCGAAAGCAAAATTGCGCCCGTGATCGGATGCTGCAAGCCGTACTTGAGTGTGACCTCTGTGCCAAATGACCACCCAAGCAACCACACGTTGGGAAGCCCGCGTTCACGCACGAAGTCCATTGCCGCTGCAAGGTCGTGCGCTTCAAGCTCGCCCTCACCGAACGAGCCCTCTGATGTTCCGCGGGGAGACGTAACCCCACGGAAGTTGAAGCGCAGCACAGCGATGTCGGCGAGTGCCGGCAGTCGAGCGGCAGCTTTGCGGATGATGTGGGAGTCCATAAACCCGCCGGCCGTCGGCAAGGGGTGAAGTGTGACGAGCGTCGCTGCGATGTGTCCTGACTCCGGAAGCGACAACTCCCCCACCAGAGTGAAGCCGTCGTCGGTGTGCAGCTCGATATTCTCGCGCACCGCTGGGAGCTCGGTAGCACCCCGAATGGGTTCGCTTGCGGGAGTGTCGTTCACAGCAGTTTCGTTCACAGGGTACGGCTCACAATCTGATCTTCCAGCAGTGCTGATGCCAGTGGCGGCGGGCGGCGAGGTCGTCTGCGGACCCCATGATGCCGTCAGCACGCCACGTAACGGTGTGCGCAGTGCCCGAAGTGATCGTTTGCGAGCATCCGGGGCACGTGTAGTTCTTTACGGCGTTAGCGGGCGAGACAGGCTGAACGTTCCATTCGCCGTCACGCTTCATTTCGGTGCGCCGCGAGCCAAACAGTGCCTGCCGGAGGTCACCGTTGTCGTCATCGTCGGGACGACGCCGCCCACGGGGGCGATTAGAACGAGGCATAGCTCAAGCTTATGCGGTGACGCGAGACGGTCTAGTACCAGCCGTTGGACTCTGAATAAGCCCACGCGCCACACGGAGTTCCGTAACGGCCCTCGATGTAGCTCAAGCCCCACGCAATCTGAGTTGCGGGGTTAGTAGCCCAGTCCGCACCCGCAGTAGCCATCTTGCTGCCGGGAAGCGCCTGCGGGATGCCGTAGGCACCACTCGACGCGTTCTGGGCATAAACGTTCCACCCAGATTCGCGGTTCCACAGGCTGACGAGGCAGTTGTACTCACTCGTGCCTAGGCCTCGGGCAGTGAGCATAGACAGCGCAATCGCTTGGGCAGTGCCCGGGTCAGGAGTGCCAACAGCCGGCGCTTCAGGCGCGGCGACAACAACAGGTTCTACGACAATCTCTTTGATAGTGAGTTTGTCGCGCGAAACTTCGTTCACAAAGCCTTCGGCAACAGTGATCGATTGCACTTCTGCGCGCTGCACGGTGCTCAACGGCGCCGGAGCGGCCGAAACAGTACTCGCCGGCGTCGGAGCAGCCATCATCAACGTCGCAATGAATCCCAAGCTCACTGTCGAAGCGAAAGCAGGCAAGCTCCACGAGACGCGTTTGTGCCGCCCAGAAAGATCCGCGCTCTGACTCTTGGCCTGAGCGCGGAGGATTGCCGCATGAGATTTAATAAACAAAGTACGACGATGCTAACGGACAGACCTGAAAAAACAGAGGGAATTAGCGAACGGCAAGCATGACGTCGATGACAGAGTCGATGAGGTAATCGACCTGCGCTTCGCGATAGCCACCCTTGGCGCTGCGGAAAGCCGCCGTGCGCACGCGATCGATCGTGAGCGGGGCACCGTGCTGGAAGTAGTCGGAAAGCTCCTGAGCAAACGCATCAACGTCTTTGATCGAGTATCCGATGGTGAAAGAACTCGTGCGCGCGAATTTCTTTCCATCGCGTCGTGCCAGACGGTTGAGAATTTCTTGCGCTTCGGAGCGAGCGTTGGCGTACCAGGCAGTCTCCCCCAGTTCCGCAATCGCACGATCACGCTCGCGAGAGGCGAATGCGTCTTCAAGGCGCTCCAACGCGGAGTCGACGTGTACCGGCGAATATCCACCCTTCTGCATGGCAAAAGCCAGCTTGCGGATGGTGCGAGACGACACGACTGACGAGTCGCCGCGATCGGCGGTGTAGGCACGACGCGCCTCCTCGAGGAAGTCCTCGACCTGGTCGACGTTGTACCCGAGCTTTGACTTTCGGCTACGTGGAAATGTGGTGCTCACGGTTCTATTGTGCCTTACGAGAAGATAAGAAAGAGTGCATAGCCCGCTGCGGCTGACAAAAGCGACGAATCTACGCGATCCAAGAAGCCGCCGTGGCCCGGAAGCCACGTACTAATGTCTTTGATCCCGAGGTCTCGTTTGATAAGTGACTCCGCTAGATCTCCCATGGTTGCGGTGCCCAAAATGACGAGGCCAAAGATGAGTCCAACCCACCAAGGCTGATCGATCATGAAGAGGGCAAGCAGAATGCCTGCAGTGATCGCCGCAAGCGCTGCTCCTGCAAACCCTTCCCAGGTTTTGCCGGGGCTGATGGTGGGAGCCATCTTATGTTTGCCAAACGAAAGCCCGCTCGCATACGCCCCGATGTCACTGACAACGACAACGATCAACATTGCAAGCGTCCACCACTGACCGCCGTCTTGAGCAGTGAGCAGCACCGTGAAACTTGCCAAGAAAGCAACGTATAACATCACGAAGACGCCGGCGCCGAGGTCGCGCATGATCGACCGCACCGAGCCACGGTGACTCGGCATCACGACTACTTCAACGAGTCGCCACAGCCACACGAACACAATGCCACCGAGCGTGACAAACCACTGGCCTTCAGCCTGCCAATAGAACGACGCCGGAACAACCGCGACTGCCGCGATGACAGCTGCCACTCGCGGAATCTTGAGGCCTGCAAAACGAAGCGCACTGGCGAGCTCGAATGCTGTGAAGGCAACCAGCACGCCGGCAAAGAGCATGTACAGCTCTTTGACAAAGATCAAGCTGAACAACAACGCAAGACCCAGCCCCAGCCCCACGGTGAGAGCCATCGCCAAAGGACGCCCTGTGCGGGCGTTAATCTTGTCGTTTGTAGCTCGAACGTGAGCTTCGAATTCGGAGACCATTAGACCTCGAGCAGTTCAGCTTCTTTGCGCTTGAGAGCGTCGTCGATTGTGTCGACGTGAGCCTTCGTGCTCGCTTCTAGTTCTTTCTCGGCGCGCGCAACCTCGTCTTCGCCGACCTCGGTGAGTGCCTCGAGGTCGTCTTTCGCCTTGCGGCGCACGTTGCGAAGCGAGACACGAGCCTGCTCAGCCTTGTCGCGAACTACCTTGACGAACTCTTTACGGCGGTCTTCCGTCAGTTCCGGCAGAGTGGCGCGGATGACATTGCCATCGTTTCCGACGCTTGCACCGAGGTGGTGAGCGCCTGCGATTGCCTTCTCAATGTCTTTGAGCGCGGACTTGTCGAACGGGGTGATCAGGAGAGTACGAGCCTCTTGGTTCACCATGGACGCAAGCTGCTGCAACGGTGTGGGGGTTCCGTAGTAGTCCACGAGGACCTTCTGGAACAACGCCGGGTTAGCGCGGCCGGTACGAACCGTGCCGAAGTCATCTTTGGCAGCTTCTACTGCCTTGTTCATCTTTTCGCTAGCCTCGGCTAGAACATCACTGATCACGGGGCACTCCTCTGGGTCTCATCCAAGTTTAGCGTGCAGAGGCGTGAACAACTGCGGTGCGGCACTCGGAAATCGTTTAGCTTGGGTGGTGTGGGGGGCGCTGAGCGCTATCCGTGCACGCGAGTGCCGATTTGCTCTCCCACAATGGCGCGCGTGAGGTTGCCGGCAGGCTCCATGCCGAATACGAGCATAGGCATCGCATTGTCCATGCACAGGCTGAAGGCGGTCGAGTCGACAACCTTGAGGCCCTGCACGAGAGCGTCCTGGAAGCTGATTGATTCAAGCTTGCGGGCATCCGGGTTGCTACGGGGGTCAGAATCGTAGACGCCGTCGACACCGTTCTTAGCAACGAGAACTTCTTCAGCACCAATCTCGAGAGCGCGTTGAGCGGCGACAGTATCGGTGGAGAAGTACGGCAAGCCTGCACCGGCACCGAAAATGACGACGCGGCCCTTCTCAAGGTGGCGTTCGGCGCGCAACGGAATGTACGGTTCGGCGACCTGAGTCATCGCGATGGCCGACTGAACGCGGGTAGCGGTACCCGCTTGCTCGAGGAAGTCTTGGAGGGCGAGGGCGTTCATAACGGTGCCCAACATGCCCATGTAGTCAGCGCGACCGCGGTCCATTCCTCGCTGGCTGAGCTCCGCACCACGGAAGAAGTTGCCACCACCGACGACGATGGCGATCTCTACGTCAGCGGCAGCCGCAGCAATCTCTTTGGCCAGGGCCGAGACAACGTCGGGGTTAACACCCAACTGTCCGCCACCGAATGCTTCTCCCGACAGTTTTAGCAGCACTCGGCGTTTGCGTTGAATTGTCATCGTCTTCTTTCCCTAGCGGTTCTCTATTACAGGGTATTGCGTTGCGGAGAGTTCAGCACGGGCGCACAGCACATTCGCCGCAAACACCGTGATGGGCCGCCTGATCCGCGGCGGCACACAACAAAGGCCCGAGGCAATAGAGCCTCGGGCCTTCATCGATATGCGTGTTAGGCGCCTACCTTGAAGCGTGCAAAACCAGTGATGGTGATGCCCGCGTCAACGGCAACCTTGGCGACCGAAACCTTGTTGTCGCGAGCGTAGTCCTGGTCAAGCAGGGCAACCTGCTTGAAGAACGCACCGAGACGACCTTCAACGATCTTGGGGAGAGCAGCGTCAGGCTTGCCCTCTCCGCGGCTGATTTCTTCAACGATACGACGCTCGTTCTCGACATCATCTGCCGGAACGTCTTCACGCGAAAGGTAGGTCGGAGCAGCGAACGAGATGTGCTGCGCGATTCCGCGAGCGGTCTCTGCATCGTCACCCGTGTATGCGACAACAACGCCGACCTGCGGAGGCAAGTCCTTGTTGGTGCGGTGCATGTAGACCTCGAACGAGTCACCCTCGACCTTGGTCAGGCGACGCAGTTCGAACTTCTCACCGAGAATCGCAGCCTCATCGTTGATGAGCTGTTCGACAGTCGACGACCCAGCGGGGGCCGCGAGGCCCTCTTCCACGGTCGACGCGCCGGACTCAGCAACTGCAGTAGCAACGGCCTCGCCGAGAGCAACGAACTTGTCACCCTTGGCAACGAAGTCGGTCTCGCAGGCGAGCTCGATGATGGTGGTTGATCCGCCAGCGGCTTTCGCGGCGATGAGGCCTTCGCTGGTGGAACGGTCAGAACGCTTTGCGTTGCTCTTGGCACCGCGCAGACGCAGGAGTTCGGTGGCCTTTTCGAGGTCACCGCCTGCCTCAACGAGAGCGTTCTTGGTTTCAACCATGCCGGTGCCGAGGCGCTCGCGCAGGGTCTTGAGGTCTTCGAGGCTGAAGTCTGCCATTGTTCGAATCCTTACTTCTTGTCGTCAGCTGCGTCTGCAGCCTTCGCGGGGGTCTTCTTTGCTGCGGGCTTAGCGGCGGCCTTTTCAGCCTTTTCCTCTGCCTTGGCGGGCTCTTCGGCCTTAGCTTCTTCAGCCTTGGGCTCTTCAGCCTTAGCTTCCTCAGCCTTGGCTTCTTCGGCCTTGGGCTCTTCGGTCTTTGCTGCAGCGGCATCCGCGTCAGCCTGACCAAGAAGCTCAGCTTCCCAAGCAGCCATGGGCTCTACTTCTTTGCCCTCTTCTGGCTTCTGGTGACGCTGGATGAGGCCCTCAGCAGCAGCGTCAGCAACGATGCGCGTGAGCAGACCAACCGAGCGGATGGCGTCGTCGTTACCCGGGATCGGGTACGCAACGTCGTCGGGGTCGCAGTTGGTGTCGAGGATGGCGATAACGGGGATACCAAGCTTGTGAGCCTCGTCAATAGCGAGGTGCTCCTTCTTGGTGTCAACGATCCAGATCGCCGAAGGGGTCTTCGTGAGGTTACGGATACCACCGAGGCTCTTCTGCAGTTTCACAAGCTCGCGCTTCTGAATGAGCAGTTCCTTCTTGGTGAAACCACGAGTGGTGTCGTCGAAGTCGACCTCTTCAAGTTCCTTCATGCGTGCAAGACGCTTGGAAACCGTCTGGAAGTTGGTGAGGAGTCCTCCGAGCCAGCGCTGGTTGACGTAGGGCTGGCCTACGCGCAGTGCCTGCTCAGCGATGGTTCCCTGTGCCTGCTTCTTGGTACCGACGAAGAGGATGGTTCCGCCGTGGGCGACCGTCTCCTTGACGTAGTCATAAACAGCGTCGATGTGACCCAGCGACTGCTGAAGGTCAATGATGTGGCTGCCCGAGCGCTCGGTCAGAATAAAGCGCTTCATTTTCGGGTTCCAACGACGAGTCTGGTGTCCGAAGTGTACGCCGCTGTCGAGCAGCTGGCGGATGGTTACGACGGCCATGGCCGTTCTCCTTTTCTGGCTCACTGGCGCGCGTGGCGGCAATGGCCTTCTCAGTTAATATTCGCGACCGGTTGGCGCGAATCCTAGTGCCCGGGCATACCTCCGCCCCCAGCGCAATGGTGCACGAGAGGGGACTGAGTGGAGATAGCGGCCGTGTGCTGCGGTAGTTGTACTGCAGCGGGGCACGCGTAGTCACCGCGAATACACGCGGTGCTGCCAAAATCATACCATCGCTCCCCCACAACAGCATCACCGCGGAGAGGTTTCCCCGGATGTGCGTTTAGACCTCCATCGGGAGTGCCGAAACAGCACGCTGAATGGATGTTTCGTACCTCCTCAGCAGTGATTCTTGCGTTTCTCGTGGTGGCCGTTGCCGGCGCGAGTGCGAACGCCACCACGCCCACCGACTGGGACTGGCCCGTGGAGGCACCGCATCCGATCATCCGCCCCTATATCGCCCCTGACACGGCGTATTCGGCGGGACACCGTGGGATCGACATTGGCGCTGGCACCACGACTGAAGTGCGAGCTCCCTCCGCGGGCGTCGTGCACTTCGCCGGAGTCGTTGTAGATCGCCCGGTGCTGTCATTGCGGCACTCTGGCGGGCTCATCACGAGCTACGAGCCTGTGACCACCACGCTCTCGCGCGGCGATCCCGTGCAGCAAGGAGACGTGATTGGCGAGCTGCAGCCCGGACACTGCTCGGTCACGTGCATCCACTTTGGCGTGCGCCTCGATGGCGAATACGTGTCGCCGCTGAATTACCTCGGCGCAATCCCTCGCGCGATACTGCTGCCGACACGAAAGCCCTAGTCGAGCCCGAGCGCATAGCGCCTGCAGGCTCGACTAGGGCGAGCATCCGAGTTGTGCGTTGACTAAGCGTCGATGCTGTGTTTCGGCGAGTGGTCACCCTCGGCGTGCTTCGGAGCGTGATCCTCGGTGTGAGACGGAGCGTGTTCGCGAACGTGCTCTGCTGAGGCTCGCTTCGGGGTGCGCACTTCTGCACCGACCGAGATCACGCGGCCCGGCCACCAGAACTTCTCGCCAAGCATGAATGCAAGCGACGGCACGATCACCGTGCGAACAAGGAGCGTGTCGAGCAGCACACCAATGCAGACGATGATTCCAATCTGCGTGAGCGTGATGAGCGGCAGAACACCCAACACAGCGAACACCGCGGCGAGCAAAATACCCGCGCTCGTGATGACACCACCGGTCGAGGAGAGCGCGCGAATCATTCCCTGGCGTGTGCCGTACTCAACCGCTTCTTCTCGAGCCCGCGTGACCAAGAAGATGTTGTAATCCACACCGAGGGCCACGAGGAAGAGGAAGCTAAACAGCACCACATTGGTATCGATCGCTGGGAATCCGAAGACCGACTGGAACAGCAACCAGCTCGCACCGAGGCTTGCAAAGAAGGAGGCAAGCACCGTGAGCAGCAACAGGATGGGCGCCACGAGCGAACGCAAGAGCAGTACCAGCACGATGAAGACCAGACCCAAGATAAGCGGGATCACCAGATCTTGGTCATGCTGCTGGGCACGCTGCACGTCGAGAGCCTGCGCATCCAACCCGCCGACGAGCGCATCAGCACCATCGATCGTGGAGAGTTCAGCGCGGAGAGCCTCAATAGCGGCGAACGAGCCCTCAGTTTCGGCCGCGTCATCCAACACCACGCTGATCTGCGTGATGGTGTCGGTGCTTTCACCGATCCGTACAGCGTCGACCCCGTCAACACCCTCTGCAGCCTGGGCCGCTTCCTCGGTGTAGTCAGAATTCACGATGACGGATGCCGGCGAACCACTACCAGCGGGGAAAGCATCAGCAATGAGTTCCTGACCTTGAACCGCTTCGGGAACCTGCGTAAAGCTCTCGGTCTGCGACAGCCCAATCTTGATCTGCGGCACACCCAAGGAAAGGGCGCCCAGTACGACTGCTCCCAAGATGGCGACGGCAACAGGCTTCTTGGAGACGAGAACGCCCAGCTTGTGCCAGACACCGCGCTCGGCGCTGCCTTCCGTGCCGAACTTGGGGATGTACGGCCAGAAGAGACCACGACCGAACAAGACGAGAGCGGCCGGCAAGACAACGAGCGCGAAGATCATGGCAATAACGACACCCGTCGCACACGCGATGCCGAGCGCACGGTTGCCCTGCAGCTCCGCGAATACGAGAGTGAGGAGGGCGAGCACCACTGTGCTGCCACTGGCGATGATGGCGGGGCCAGCTCCGCGCAGTGCCCGCGACATCGCCTCGCGACGGTCTTCTTCCAAGCGCAATTCATCGCGGTATCGAGCGATCAAGAGCAGCGCGTAGTTGGTGCCGGCACCGAAGACCAGTACCGAGAGAATTCCAGTGACCGAGGCATCCAGCTGGATGCCGGCGAGCGTGGCCACCCGGGCCGCGACGATTCCGGCAAGACCGTCAGCGGTACCAACAACGATGAGCGGCACCAGCCACAACCAGGGGCTGCGGTACGTCACGAGCAGGAGCACCGCGACAACGATCACGGTGGTGATGAGAAGGGTGAAGTCTGCGCCTTCAAAGACGGCGGCGATGTCGACTGCGAATCCTTCTGGACCACTCAGGAGAGCGGAAAGCCCGCTCGGAAGGTCAGCGTTGGCTTCGGTGCGAATCTCGTCTGCCCGCTCGGCTTGTTCGCCGGCCTCGGAGAGTGTGTCGAGCGGAACGGTGACGAGCGCTGTGGTGCCGTCGTCGGAGAACGAGGCTGGCGGAACGAATCCTTCAGCAGAGAGGTCGCTGAGCGACGCTGTCGCTGACGTGATCGCCGCGATGTCGTCGTCGGTGAGGTCGGCGCCGTCACGGGTGTAGACGAGCAGCGCCACGGTGGAATCCGCGCCGGGCAGATCCTCTGCCGCTGCCGCAGCCTGGGCAGATTCGGCGGAATCCGGCAGGCCGATGCCGGGAAGCGCGCCCTCCTCGTTGCCCGAACCCGCGGCGAAGATCGCTCCGGCCGCAAGAAAAGCGGCAACCAATACGATCCACGAAGTGCGTCGGGCGGTGATGAACGTCCTGAGGCGAGACATCGCTCTCCTTCTGAAGAAAAGTACTTCGATTAACTAGATATTAGACAAGTTAGAAACCTACCGGTAAAGTAAAGACCATGCAACCCACCGAGCCCCCCATGGAGCGACCTCAAGCGCGGCGCCCCACCCAGCTGTTGCGCGACATCCTCGATACGAGTGAAGAGTTCGAACAACACGTGGGCCGCACACTCTCGGTGAACGCCACCGACCTTGAAGCGATGGAACACCTGATCATGAGCGGCCCCCTGCCGCCCACCGAACTATCTCGGCGCCTCAACATCTCAACCCCTGCCGTCACCGCCGTCATCGACCGCCTTATCGGAGTCGGTCATGTCACGCGCGCCCAGCATCCGACCGATCGCCGCAGCATCGTTGTGGTCCCCAACCCGCGCTCCGTGGAAACCGCGATGGCAACCCTCATGCCGATGATCATGGGCATCGATAGTGTTCTCGACAATTTCGATGACGACGAGAAAGACGTCATTGAGCGCTACCTCGACCAGGTCGTCGCCATCTATCGCGCACAGTTGCCCGAGCCCGCCGACGTTCCCGCCCCCAAGCCAGCCGTTGCACCACCCAAGATCGACCTGCCCGGCCCCCGTCGCACCTCGTGGAAGCCAGAGACTCACATCAGCAACGGGCCGCTTCTGCCCTAACGAGCAGCGCACACCGCGCGGATGATCGCTGCTCGCTGGTGATGGTTGAGCGCGCGCGTTGGTTAAGCGCGCGGATGCGCCGTGCGATAGCTTTCGCGCAACCGCTCAGTCGACACGTGCGTGTAGAGCTGGGTAGTGCCGAGGCTCGCATGCCCCAAAAGTTCTTGAACAGCGCGCAAATCAGCGCCGCCATCCAACAAGTGGGTTGCGGCCGTATGTCTCAGCGTGTGCGGACCGGACCCACCCGAACCAGGAACGTCCGCCAACAAATGCGCGATCACTTCATACACCGTGCGCGCACTGACCCGCTTGCCGCGGGCACCCACGAATAGCGGTGCAGCTCCCCCGTTTTCAGCGGTGAGCTGAGGTCGCCCGCGCTTGAGATAATCAGCGATCGCGTGCTGAGCTGGGATGCCGAAAGGCACCACCCGCTCCTTCGAGCCCTTACCCATGACGCGCACCGTTAGTCGGGAATCATCCACGTCATTCGCACTGAGCCCGACAAGCTCGCTCACCCGCAACGCAGACGCGTAGAGGAGCTCGACAATGGCCCTGTCCCGCAACGCGACGGGATCCGCCGTGGATGCCCGCGCCTCAACGCTCTGCAACATCTCGGACATCTGGTCGCGATTGAGAACCCGGGGCAAGTGCCGCTCGGCCTTGGGGGCCTTGAGGCGAGCCGCGACATCCACTTCGATGAGATTATTCTGAGCCAACCACGCGCTGAAGGCTCGCGAAGCAGCAGCCCGACGCGCCAATGTGGCTTTCGCGAGCCCCTCTTGGGATGACTGCCACAACCACTCTCGCAAGAGCTCGAGATCGAGGTCAGCGGGCTCTGTCGCCAGACGTTCGGCAGCGAATGTGACGAGGTTGGTGAGATCAGAGCGATACGACCGAACCGTGTGCACGCTGAAGCCGCGGTCTGCCGAGAGGTACTCGACGAACTCATCAACACGGCGCGGCAGGCTCACCCCTCTATCGTGCTGCATGCTACGAACAATATGCCTCGGCACGATAGCGTTTCGGGATGACCACTCAGGCCCCACAACCCCACGCTGGCACTGCGCTCGTCACCGGAGCGACCTCCGGCCTCGGGGCAGAGTTTGCCCACCAACTAGCTGCAGCCGGGTACAACATTGTCTTAGTCGCTCGCGATCGATCCAGGCTCGACTCTGTCGCGACCGAGTTGCACTCGCGCTACGGCGTCACGACCGAAGTGCTCAGAGCCGACCTCACTAACGTCGACGAACGTGCCCTCGTGGAACAGCGACTGCAAGCGTCGGATGCTCCCATCAGCTACCTGGTGAACAACGCCGGCTATGGCCTGCCGCAAGAATTCGAAACGAACTCCATCGATGATGAAGCGCGCATGCTGGAGATTCTCGCGACCGTCCCGCTGCGCCTCAGCCATGCCGTGCTCAGTGGAATGCTGAGTCGCGGTAGCGGCACCGTGCTCACCGTCGCGAGCATTGCCGGCGGAGCACCGCTCGGTCTCTATAGCGCCGCCAAATCGTGGCCGCTGAGCTTCAGCCGCTGGGCAAATGCCCACTACCGCCACCGTGGGGTGACATTCAGCGCAGTCGCGCCCGGATTCGTGCGCACCGAATTCCACGCTCGCCTTGGCATTGAGCGCGCCGACATGGCGCCGCGATGGATGTGGCTCGATGCTGGATTTGTAGTTCGTTCCGCCCTGCGTGCAGCAGCACGCGGTCGCGCCGTGTCGGTGCCGAGCGTGCGCTACACACTCGTCTGGGGCCTCATGAAAGTGGCCCAACCAGTGATCATGGTGTTCGTGGCCAGAGCAAGCCGCGCTGGCGACAACAGCACCCTCGGGCGCTAGCGGATTCTAAAACCGCGCGCTTCGACCTCGTCTTTAAGATGATCGCGCATGGCAACTGAAGGCCCGGTGACACCCTCGGGCTTGCTCGTGCGGCGGGCAGTGTGCTCAGCCCAGCCGTATTCCGCATCCGGAATCTGCACGCCCCCACTCGCGACCTGACGCCCGGCATAGAGGCCATTGGCAATCATGACGTCGTCGTAGTCGCTGACGTGCTTCTCGACTTCGGCACCCGAATACTGCTCACGGTGCACGACAGCGTCACTCGACAACCGGGGCTTGCTCCCCCGACGCACACCCGCGCGCGGATAGCCGAGCGTGAGACCGGCAACAGCAAAGACTCCCTGCGGCAGGCCCAGTTCTTCGGCAATGGCCGTGGGGTTGTTGCGCACAGAACCAATCGGCACAGCCCCCAGGCCGAGCGACTCGGCCGCCACCAGTGCGTTCTCTAACGCGAGAGTGGCATCGATGGATGCCGTCAAGAACATCTCGAGGTTGTCGGCGTCAAAGCTGTGCCCCTGACGCTCGGCGAGGTAATGGAAGCGCGATACGTCAGCGCAGAATATGAGCATGACGGGCGCCTCGGCAACGTAACGCTGGTCGCCGACCAGGTGAGCTAGCCGGGCACGACGCTCCGCATCCTCGACGACGATGATGCTGAATGCCTGCAAGTTGGACGACGTAGGAGCACTGCGGGCCGACACCAAAATGGCATCAAGGGCTTCCGCCGCAATCGGGGTCGCTTCAAAGCTACGGATGGACTCGTGGCTCGTGAGCACCCGGATCGTGTCCGTAATGAACTCGGGCGAAATCTCCCGCCGCTCTTGTTCGATTCGAGATGCCGGTGCGGTGTGTGTCGAGCCCAAAGTCATAGCTCAATGATTTCACGGTGCACTGGATGCTTCGTGCACGCGCGACGCGGGCGAGAAGCGCGCATCACGCCCGAGCTAGTCGGATGCCGCCACTTCAGCCGCATTGAACGTGGAGTTCTTGGCCGAGAAAGTTTCGAGTCGCTGCTCGGGCGTCATCGATTCGATCTGAGCCCAGGCTTCAGACGAGTGGCCGGTAATCTCGGCGGTGTCACCCACCGGGATGATCGAGTGCACGGTCTGCTTGTCGTAGATATGAACGACGTTAACGGACTGCCCATAGTCGACGCCGGAAAGCAGCCGTTCGTGGGCGCTGAGGTCGAGGGTGTAACACGTTGCGGACGCGACTGAAACGGGGATGCCAGCGAACGTCGAATGCGTCGAATAGTGCAAGTGGCCTGCCAGAATCGCGCGAACGTCGCTGCCCTCGAGGACCTCTGCAAGCCGTTCTTGGCGCTGCAATTCGAGCATCCCCATCGCCTCCAACATCGGGGTTGGGATGGGTGGATGATGCACCGCAAGAAGAGTGCCGTGCGGGGCCGGGGTGGCGAGCTCCGCGCGCAGCCATTCCAGCTGTTCGTCGCTAATGTCGCCGTGGTGGTAGCCGGGCACGGTGGTGTCGAACGAGATGATGCGCAACCCGTCGATCATGTAAACCCGGTCTTGCGGGGCATCCGACTCTTCGTCAAAAAGGAGTGACGAGTACTGGGCGCGCTCGTCGTGGTTGCCCATGACCCAGATGATCTCGGCGTTCATTCGTTTGGCCGCGGGTTCGACGATGGCGCGCAACCGCACGTAAGCATCGGGCTCGCCCAAGTCGGCGAGGTCTCCCGTAAACACAATGGCTTGAGGGTGCGCCGTCGAACGCTCAAGCTGGGCCAGCGCCTGCTCGAGGTGATCAATCGTGTTGACCGCACCATAGAGCGGTCGACCGCCCGCGAGCAGATGAGTATCACTGACATGCGCGATGACGTGGCTGGGTGCTGGGTACTGGCCGAGTTGAATCACACGGCAAGCCTAAGCCGCACGGCTGTCATCCACCGTGAATTTCTAGATTGTGGTGGGGCGCATTCCCGCAGCAGGCAAGATCACCGAGTCGATGGAGGAGATCACGAAGGCGCGGTACGCCACCAGCGCTTGGCCTATCGTGCAGAGCATCTCGCTACTGCAGCCTTCAGCGATCCCGCACCGATCTCGCACCCGCACCCGCACCCGTGCAAAAAGTACTCGATTTGTCGCCGCGTGGGGCTCAATGAGGGCAGCGTGCGCTTCCAACACCCCGCGCCGAGGACGGAGAAGTAGCCGCGTCGCTCAACTAGAAATGCCCGCTCCACAACTGTGGGGCGGGCATCTCTTCGCGGTCGCGCTCAACTAGACGCGCGCACGTGGATAACTAGTTGTTCTTAGGGATTATCGGCAGCTGAACTGTTCCGGTACGCACGCTTTCGAGAGTGGTATCGAACTCTTCAGTGATCTTGTCGCTGTTCTTGAAGGTGAGCAGGCTCACTACTACAGCAACGATGATGTTAAGCGCGAAGCCAGGAACGATCTCGTACATCGCGCCCGTCAGTACGGGAACGTTGCCCCAGATAACGACGGTGACTGCGCCAGCGATCATTCCAGCAATCGCTCCGACGCTGGTCAGCTTGCGCCAGAAGAGCGACAGGATAACGATCGGTCCGAACGCGGCACCGAAGCCAGCCCACGCGTAAGCGACGAGGCTCAGGATCGACGAGTCGGGGTCCCACGCGAGAATGATCGCGACGACCGAGACGATCAGTACGCCCATACGACCCAGGATGACCTGAGCCTTGGGTGTTGCTTCCTTCTTGGCGACGATCTTGAAGAGGTCCTCAACCAGTGCCGATGACGACACGATGAGCTGCGACGAGATCGTGCTCATGACGGCGGCGAGTACTGCTGCGAGGACAAGGCCCGCGATCAGCGGGTGGAAGAAGATCTGCGCAAGTTCGAGGAACACGCGCTCAGGATTATCAAGCGTGAGCTCAGGGTGCTGCTGGAAGTACGCAACACCGATGAGGGCGGATGCCATGGCTCCGATAACGGAGATGATCATCCAGCTGATACCAATGCGGCGACCGGCTACGGCGTCTCCAGGAGAGCGAAGCGCCATGAAGCGTACGAGGATGTGTGGCTGGCCGAAGTAACCGAGGCCCCACGCTGCTGCGGAGATCGCGGCGAGTACTGTTCCGCCGGTAAAGAGGCTGAACATATCGATTTCGGTGTTCGCGGCACGGATCGATTCGATCGTGTTGGCGACTCCACCGGTCTGCGTGATGCCAACAATGGGCACTGCGATGAGGGCGAGGAAGATCATGATGCCCTGGACGACGTCGGTGTAGGTTGCGCCGATGAATCCGCCGAAGAGGGTGTAGAGGACGGTTACTCCACCGACAACGAGCATTCCGATCCAGTATTCAGAACCGAATGCGCTCTGGAAGAAGACGCCACCGGCGACCATTCCGGAGGATACGTAGAAGGTGAAGAAGACGAGGATGATGATTCCAGCAGTGACGCGCAGAACGCGTGACTTGTCGCGGAGACGGTTCTCGAAGAAGCTCGGCAGTGTGATCGAGTTTTTGGAAACCTCGGTATACGCACGCAGTCGCGGTGCGACAAATTTCCAGTTGAGCCATGCACCGATGGTGAGGCCGATGGCGATCCAGCCCTGGAAGAGGCCACCAAGGTAGAAGGCTCCGGGGAGTCCGAGAAGGAGCCAACCTGACATGTCGGATGCTCCAGCACTCAGCGCCGCGACTCCGGGGCTGAGCTTGCGGCCAGCGAGCATGTAGTCGTCAAGGTTGCTGGTGCGCTTGTACGCCCACCAACCGATCCCAAGCATTGCGGCCAAATAAATGACCATCGCGATAATTTGGAAGAACTGATCGTTCATTTTGTCGCCTTTCCTTTACACATCCGTGGGCTAAGCCTGTCTACCCTCGCAGAGATAAGGATTAGTGACAATCTAAAAAGCCCGACATGAAACGTAAAGAAATCTAATGATTACTGCCTCAAACGCAGTGATGTGGCAGAATTCTCACGTTTGCACAGGAGTCTTGCGCGACGTGCGCGACATTCACAGCTTTCACCCCTTGCGCTCATACGGCGCAAACCGCGCTAATTTTTCGCCGGACAGCACCTTTAGCTGGCCAGCGGGTGTGATCGCGACGGCCGGCACCCCGGCTCTCTTTCGCAGACAGCCTCTTAGCCGGCATCCAACACTGCATGCGTGCGCAACGCGATGTGCACGTCCAGACTCCGAGGTCCTTCGCGCCACCCGGGGAGCAACTGATCGAGTCTCTCCATCCTTTGGCGCACGGTGTTTTCGTGAATAGAAAGACTCGAAGCAACGCCGGATACGGAACCCTGAGTGTCGAGATAGCGCAAGGCAGTTTCCAACAAGCGCTCATCCCGGGACGTGCCGCCCATTAGCGGCCCCAGCTGATCGACAACGATCTGCGTGGAGTGCTCCTATGGTGCAAACTCCGGTGCATATTTTCTCGGGGCGGCACGACGCTATTGGGGATCCTCGTTGGAGCGAAGAAGCTCACCGCCTAATTCCCACCTCGACTTTGACGTATTTCGAAAACAGCGGTCACGTCGCCTTCATCGAAAACCGGAGCGAATGGAATGCAACGCTCGTCGACATCCTTGAGGGGCGTGCGCCCGCGGAATCCACGGGAGCTGTAGCGCCGGCACAGTAAGACAGGTGGCTCGGTGCTGGGCTGCGCGGTTACTGCGTAACTCAGCACCGCTAGCCGCGGTTCTTCGCGGCGCGCTTCCACCCGCGCTCCGTTTCGGCGACGCGACCGTCGAGTTCGAGCAACCCGAGCTGGGCGCGGACCGTGGAGATCGCGAGGCCGCTGCGCGCGGCAATGTCATCGGTGGTGCGGGCGCTGCGAGCGCTGAGGGCGTCGAGAAGACGAGTGGTCTCGGTGTTGGCTGGGCTGCCAGCATCCGGATGCTCACTCTGCGTTCTTGTAGTGCCCGCAGAGTCTGTCGCCTCGTCGACCGGCAGGAGCGCTTGCTCGAGGGGTGCGAGCTCGGCCATTTGGTCGGGGTTGGTGACGCACACGGCGTCATAGTCGCGGATGAGGCGGTGGCAACCTGCTGAGGCAGCACTCGTGACCGGCCCGGGCACTGCGCCGAGCGGGCGCCCAAGGGCAGCGGCATGACCTGCCGTGTTGAGCGACCCCGAACGCCAGCCCGCCTCAAGAACGACCGTCGCCAGGCTCGCCGCAGCGATTAATCTGTTGCGCTGCAAGAATCTACGATAAGTACATGAGCGAAGTACGAGCCGCAATCTATCTCCGTATTAGTCGCGACGACCTCGACACTGGCCTAGCTGTCGAACGTCAGCGCGAGGACTGCCTCCGCATTGTGACCGAGCGAGGCTGGAACCTGATCGCCGAGCCATACGTTGACAATGCTATTAGCGCTTCAAAGCGCAAGGTCAGCCGTCCCGCCTACGACCGTATGCGCGAGGACTTCGAGGCCGGAGCCTTCGATGCTCTCGTCTGTTATGACCTCGACCGACTCACCCGCCAACCTCGCCAGCTCGAAGACTGGATCGACGCGGCAGAGGAGCGTGGACTCCTCCTCGTCACGGCGAACGGCGAAGCTGACCTCACGACCGACAACGGACGCCTCTTCGCGCGAATCAAAGCCAGCGTCGCTCGCGCAGAAATCGAACGCAAAGGCGCACGCCAGAAGCGAGCCAATATCCAGCGAATCGAGAGCGGACGCCCCGCTCCCGGACGGCGACGCTATGGCTACGAGCCGGACGGAACCACTCCCCGCGAGAGCGAGGCTGTCCACGTCCGCCGCATGTTCGAGCACGTCGCAGCCGGTGGCTCTATCCGCTCTATTGCGATGATGCTTCGCGAGGAGGGCGTCGACCCAGCGCCCGGAAAACAGTGGGGCGCTGGCCGCGTTCGGTACATCCTGAACAATCCCAGCTACGGCGGCAAAGTCCATCGTTTCGGCGAGGCCGTCGACTCGTCCCAAATCACTCCCATTGTTCCCGCTGAACTGGCCGAGGAGGTCCGCGCGATTCTCGCGGACGAGGCACGGCGCACGACGCCTGGTCCAGCGGTTCGTTACCTCGGCTCCTCACTCGCGCATTGCGCTATCTGCGACGCGACGATGATGAACCTCGCCGGAGGCTACCGTTGCCGCGAGAGCGCCTCGCACGCCTTCATTAACAAGGAGTCGCTCGATTCACGCATTCGAGAGGAGGTCGCTCTGGCGTTCCTCTCTTCCGGACGTGACCTCGTCGCGTCTGGAGAGTCCGGCTCCGTCGCTCCCCTCGTGGCCGCGCTTCGCAAGAACAGCGCAGCGGCTTTAGCTACGGCGGAGGACCGCGACGAGGGCCTTCTCTCGAAGGCTGATGCACGGACTCGTCTCGTGGAGCTTCGTATCGAGCGAGAGAGCATCGAGGCCAAGCTCGACGCCGCTCGTGCGGAGCGCTCCTCCTCGTCCTCTCTAGCGGACGTCGCACGCGAGGTCCTCGGCGACGAGCCTCGCGCCGTACTCCCGAAGGACTTCTTCGGCCCCATGCTCGACGCCGTCGTCGAACGGTTCGCCGCGCTCGATATCGAGAAGCAGCGCGACACAGCTCGCGCCCTGATCGACGTCACGGTCGAAAAGGGCCGCGACAATCGACGCCGCATTCACATCTGGCACAAGCTCGCGACGCATCTAAATCCGGACCTCGTCGGCCCCGGCGAGTAGCCCTCACAGCTAACTTTAAGCAATTCGTTACAATCGAGCTGACTCCCGCATGATTCTGCGGGTTTTGTCGTTATAATCCGACCCTCGAAGCCCTCGCCACGCCCCCTCGGAGGACTGAAACGGGCCGAAAACGGCGTTTTTGTCACGCCTGCGGCTGTCTCCTTAACCGAAGGCAGAAAAGTCTATGCCCGCGTCCCGGCGATTATTCGTGTCGGCGGCGGTCTCCTTCTTCGGAAGCGATTATGGCGATGCCCAAATGAGTCACGCTCGGCTGTCTCCTCCTATGGGACCTCTTTAGCTATGTCCCGGAACGGGGCGCACCGCTGGCTGTCTCCTCCTATGGGACCTCTTTAGCTATGTCCCGGAACGGGGCGCACCGCTGGCTGTCTCCTCCTATGGGACCTCTTTAGCTATGTCCCGGAACGGGGCGCACCGCTGGCTGTCTCCTCCTATGGGACCTCTTTAGCTATGTCCCGGAACGGGGCGCACCGCTGGCTGTCTCCTCCTATGGGACCTCTTTAGCCCTATCCCGGCGTGGTACACGCTCGGCGGTCTCCTCTAGTGAGGCAGTTAGAGCTATGTCATGCCGTGGCACTCTCCCGGCTGTCTCCTATTACGGGACCTCCTACGCTTGTGTTCCGCATCTGCGGACACTCCCTTTCTTTCCCAATCCTCCGCGCGTTTTCGGGAGCGCGCGGCGGCACCCTCACACTGTCGTGAGACTCGGTAGTGAGCCGCGACGACTCGTCCCCTTTCGGCGAGTCGTCCTCCTCTCGCGAGAGTCGCGCCGTAGCGCATTCGGTCTCAGCGGCGCGACTCCGCAAACCGTTGTCATTGGGCCTCCTCCCTACTGGATCAGTCAGCAGTAGGGAGGGTCAAAACTTTCACCCCGCACGCATCTTCCAGCCTCAATACGAGGGTGGAGCGTTTTTTGCGTTTCTAGGGCCGTTTACACGACCCACTTCTAGCCAGTCTCACGCCGAGAGTGGCGTCTTTTTGCGTACCCAAAAGCTTCACCGCCGCGTGACGGTCCCTCACGCCCAACTCAACCCAACTCTGTAAGGAGCTACCAAATGACAACCCACATCATCCCCCTAGAGCACATTTCGATTTTCAATGGCTCTCGCGTTACTAACGTGGTCGACCCTGACACCGGCAAGAAGCGCACTCACGGTCTCGGCGCTGTCGGCGACCCCATCACGCCGTACCTCGACCACCGCGCGGAGGGCTACTACCTCGAAATCTTTCCCGGTTCCGCCGCTCCCGTGGTCCACGAAATCGACCTACGAGGGCCTCGTCTCGCTTCCGGGAAGTTCCCGTCGAAGCGCGTCCCGTGGTCCGCTCTCGGCGCTGACGACATCGACCCCTTTGCTGACTGGAAGAACTAATGACCGATACCAACAACACCCAGAATCCCGAAACCCAATCCCCCAACAAACGCGAACGAGAGCGCGAGGAGCGCTTCTCCGCTGCGGCGCTCGTGGAGTTCGCACTGGAGCGCTACAAGCTCCGCCGTTCGCCGGACGGAATGCTCTTCGCGACTCCGGTTGACCCGTCCGCGCCTCAGATCGCGCGTGAGATTCGCTCGCTCCGTCCTGACCTCTCCCGCGCTCTCTGGGCCTCTCGTGGGATCGCCGTAGGGCGTGAAACGCTCGGCACGGCTATCGAGACATTGCAGGGCCTGGCCTACGATGCGCCGGTCTCAGAAGTGCATATTCGCTCAGCTCGTGTCGGCGGTGCGTTCCAGATCGACCTAGGCGACGACTCCGGACGCTACGTCAGCGTCTCCCCCGGCGAGTGGGAACTAATCGACCCTCGCTCGCACGAGACGCCGGAGGACTTACGCCGCGCGACGTTCCGCCGTACCGCCGCGACGAACCCACTCCCCGCACCGATCAGCGGAGGCTCTCGCGACGACCTCCGCGAGCTTCTCGGCTTCGAGGTCCACGACCCGCGCTGGAAGCTGGCGTGGGGCTGGCTCGTCGGCTCGTTCTTCGTCGACCGTCCGCGCCCGATCCTCTGGGCACTCGGCGCGCAAGGCTCCGGCAAGTCGACCCGCGCGAGGATGCTCCTCAACGTCGTTGACCCGGTCGACGCTCTAGGGCGTGAACCGGGAAAGAACGAGCGCGACGACTTCACCGCCGCCGCTGGCCGCTATATCCCATCGTGGGACAACATCGGCAGCGTCTCGGCGGCAACGTCGGACTTCCTCTGTCGACTCGTGACTGGTGTCGGTGTGGATCGCCGCGAGCTGTATTCGGACGACACACTCCGGACGTCGACGATCCGTCGTTCCGGCGTCGCGACATCCATCGTCCTCCCTATCGGCCTAGGACCGGACGCTCTGGAGCGAATGGTCCTCCTAGAACTGGACCGCGTCCCGGAGAGTGAGCGCCGAAGTGAGGCGGAGCTATGGGCCGACTTCGACCGTTTACACGCTTCGATCCTCGGCGCGCTCCTCGACGACGTAGCGGGAGCTATGGCCCGACTCAGCGAAGCGACGAACGAGGTCCGCGAGCTGCCGCGAATGGCGGACTACGCGCTCGTGCTGCACGCGCTCGATAGGCATTTAGACCTCGACGACTACGAGGGTTTCGCTGAGGCGTACACGCGCTCCGTGCGCGGCGTCCTCGCTGACCGCGCCGAGAGTGATCCGCTCACGGCTGGTCTCGTCAAAATCGCGAAGCGTGGCGGTGTTAAAGGTTGGTCCGGGACGGCGGAATCACTCCTGTACTTGCTGGAGGAGTTTCGTCCGGACGATCCTCGCGCTGGCTGGCCGTCGACTCCGTGGTCTCTCTCGTCGGCGCTCACAAAGGGTCACGAGACGCTCCGCGCGGCTGGACTCAGCGCCGAACGTCGACGCCGAAAAGGTGCGCGGATCATTGTCCTGAAGTTCGACCCGGTCCGGGAGCTGGAAATCGTGCCCGCGCCAGACGAGACGCCGGAGGAGACACCAGACGAGGACGACTTCACCTCGACGGTTAAGCCCTCGTTGCCGTTACGAGTGGTCAGCGGTCCGGACGTCCGCTCCGTCGTTAGCTGATCGCCGCGCAGGGGGTGTCGCGGGGGGTGTCGCACTAGCCCCAAAGGGTGACGCAGTGACAGCCGCGACACCCCTATGCGTCACCCCTTTTGGCCAGTAAACACGCGGAAAACGCCAAAAGGGTGTCGAGGGTGACGCGCACGCGGGTGCGTTTGCATACTCGTGGGTCTCAAAAATACCCATATAAGAGATATCTGCAAGCCCTCCCGCGTCCGCGACACCCTCGTCACCCTCGTCACCCCGGTACTCCTCACGCCCGCTCTCGGCGCTCTTCGTCGCGCCGCGAACCTACCCACCTAACGAGAAAGGAGGGCCTCATGGCTCGACTTACTAGCACCCCCGCAGGTGCCTTCTTCGAGACTGACCTACCTACAAATATCGACCTCGCCGCCACTCCCGGCGCATTGGACGCTCACGCCGAATGGCGACGGGCTAACCGTGTCGCGTTCGCTCATTACTCCGCGCTGAAGACGACGAGAGCCAAGCTCGAACAACTCCGGCGTGAGCGCGCCCCGTTCGCGCAGGTTATGACGACTCAGGCTCGTGTCGCTGAACTGGAGCGTCTGTCTGAGTTCGCTCAGCGCGACGCTCTCTCGGCGCTCCAGCACTTCGACCGGCTCGTGAGCGAGAAGGGCACCCGCTTCTAACGAAGCGCTGCGGGAGTAAGCCCGCAACCACTAACTTCCGGCGCATATCGCGCCGGTCCCACAAAACCGCCGTGTAAGCGGCTCAATCAACCCGAAAGGAAACCCAATGACAATCCGAAACGACCGAATCACTAGCACTGGCTATGGCCGCGCTACCTACCTCCACGCTCAGTACGAGCCTTCAACGTTCATCGTCGACGCGTCCGGCGCTCGCCCGCTCTACGACGCATGGCAAAAGGAGAACGCTCGCGGCGACGAGCTGCGCCGTGTCTGGAAGTCCGCGAACCACGCGCTCTACGAAGCTCGCAAGCGCGGCGCGTTCACGACGGAGCTGGAAGAGCTGGAAGTCAAGAACCGCAACGCTGAAACCGCTATGAAGCGCCACGGCTCAGTAGCGCTCCGCGCGCTGGCAAAGTTCGACGACGCCGTCCGCGAGTTCACTCGTTCGGCTGACGCCCGCGAGGGTCTCGTCGACGCAATGCTCGCGGCTGACGCAAAGGCAAAGGCGCTCTACGAGGAACTGATCGACACCTTGGACGCTCGCGAGGACCTCTGGAAGAAGGCCGGTTCGCCCGCTGCATTGCTTCATTACTCGCGTCGCGGGATCGCGCGCAACACGTTAGGGACTGTGAAGGCTGCGAAGGACACGTTCTCGCGAATGCTGGAGCAATTCCCTCACCGTGAAGCTATCGCGGCCTCCTTCGACGAGCGCGACGCAGAGGAGGTCCGCTAATGCCCAGCTCCTCTATCGAAGCGGGCCTCGCTATGGGACTCACGGGAGCGCCGCTCCTCGCTTACGCTCTCGCCGCCTTGGAAGCGAAGGTCGACCTCGCAACCACTACCCCTAACTCCGAAAGGATCAACTAATGGCAGACATTGACCAGATCGTCCGCGACGCCGTAGCGGAGCATCCGTTCCCCTCGTCTCTCACAGACGCAGACGCCCAAACGCAGCGCCGCATTACCCGCGAAGCTGAAGCCCTGGGCCTTGACCCCGAGGCCCTCTTCGCTACGCACAAGGCGCAGACAGAGGACGCTATCGCCTTCGACGCTGACGCTATCGCTGCGGACGTGCGAGGCAATCGCGGACCGCTCGTCTAGAGCGCGTTTACACGCATCCCCCCCGCGCCGGAGCTGGCTTTCACGTCGGCTCCGGCCTCTTCATCTACCCCTATCAATCAGCGGCTCTATAAACCGCTGGGCGTGCTTGGAGGCACGCAAGCATGACCGCATCACCCCGTAACCAGAAGAAGACCGCTCTCAATTCCCGCGCGCGCTATCGCGAGACGCAGCGCCGTGTCGAGAAGCTTGCTCACTTCACCACATACCGCGCGTCCTCGACGCCCGCTGGACTACGAAAGCCTCACACCATGAACCAATGGCTAGAGTTGACGCCCGCTGAGCGCCTCGCGCAGCTAAAAGCGAACGTCCGCGACGAGGTCCGCGCATTCAGTGAGGCCGTCGCAAGGAAGCCGAAGACTGTCGAGGCTCCAGCGCCCGCACCCGCGCTTGCGCCTGAGCCTGAACCTGAGACGCCCGCGACGACGGCTCGTTACTTCGTACCTTGCCACCGTTGCGGCGAGTTCGTCCCGGCGCGAGGAGCGAAGCCAGTCAAGCGCCCTACCTGCGAGACCTTCCCCCATTGCGCTCAGTACGCCGGAGAGGGGCGCGACTAATGGCGTGGAGCAAGGGCCGCAGCGCGAGGAGTGAGAGGCTGCCGTCTAACTGGCAGTCGCTCCGCCTCCGCGTCTTACGGCGTGACGGGTACAAGTGTCAAGCTCGCGACTCTCGCGGCTTCCGCTGCGGCGAGCGAGCTAATCAAGTCGACCACATTCGACGCGGCGACGATCACTCGATGGAGAATCTCCAGAGTCTCTGCCGCTGGCATCACGCGCGTAAGTCTTCAGCCGAAGGCGCAGCCGCACGAGGGCCTCGACCTCGTATCAAGCGAGACCCGGAGCCGCATCCCGGGATGATCCGGCGCTAGGGAGTGGCCCTACACTCCCCCCCGCCGAGGGTCCATGCCCTAACTGGCATAGCCTCTTCCGGTTTATACCGGCATGAGCTCCAATTTTGGGGCGCTTCCCGGCCTAAATCGGCCCCTATCTAACCATCAGGAAGGAGTCATTGAAATGACCCACTCAAACGACATCCTCGACGGCTGGGACCTCCCGGCATCGTGGACTCCCGGCGCGCGCGACGTGTTCGCTGGCGTCCTACAGCAACGCCCGGACCTCGCCGGAGCTGAGCTGTCGTCCCTCGAACAAGCCGCCGCGCTGCACAGCATGGCGGACCAGCTCGAAGAGGCCGCAGTCGCGGAGGGCCTGCTCGCGACCGGGTCCGCTGGTCAGCGCATCGTTCACCCCGGCGTGACTGAGGCGCGTCTGGCCCGCACGTCTGCCGCTGCGATCCTCGCACGGCTCGTCCCGATCAACCACGGCGGCGCTATGACTGCAAGCGCTCGTGGCCGTGACGCAGCTCGCAAGCGCTGGGCTGCGTCATGAGACGCCCGGACGCTTCCGCGTTAGTAGCGACTCTGACTATCGAGACCCTCGGCCACGAGTGGCATCCAGTCACGCCGCCCGAGGGCTGGACGCCGAAGGCAGTCGCGGACGCGGCGGTTAGCTTCGCTCAATCGGCGCTCGATGTCGACGCTCCGTATCGGCGCAAAATTACGGAGGCGTACCGCGACCTGATGCGCGTGCTTCCGGACGTTAAGCGAGCCGAGATAGTCGACCGTTTACACGGTATTGATCCGCTAGCTGACTATCTCGACGAGCTGCAATAGCGAAAGGGAGAACCCTCCGGAGTCATTCTGGAGGGTTCTCCCCGCTACGAGCGATGCCCCCGCTGAGGCGGTTTCGGCCCCAGCGGGTCAAATCCCGTCTAGCTGTGATTCAGCTTCTTCAGGCGGTTTAGAGGTGTAATCCCCTGCCACCCCGCACCGACACTCAGATATTCGCCATGAAATCCCGGCTTGACCTCGATCCGGTGCAGCTCGTGAGTTACAGGGTCTTCTGCGAGATAAACGATGTTCTTCTCTTTGATACCGCGCATGACCTGCTCGGCTGAGTTCGGCGACCATATGGCTTTCACGTGGCCGACCGAGTACCCGAGGGAAGTGATTCTCCCCGAGACGTCAGTCTCAACCATGTTGACGATTCTTATTTCCATACTTGCTCCTTACCTGCCCGACATCGCAACAGAGCCGAGACATGGGTCTCGTTACGTGTGAGATAGGCTGGAGAGAAATTCCGGTCCAAGGAATTGGCGCCCACCTCGACGACGTATCTGATGCGAATATTGAGTTGGAGCACCTACAGTACCGCCTTGAAAGGGTCTCAGAGCCACTCAGTTTGACTGTGAGACCCTTTTTGCGTACCCGAAAGCAATTCAATCTCCGGCGCCGGGAAAGCCCCTCAGAAAGCCGCAGAGCGTCTATGCGAGCAGTTGTGGGACGCTGTGGGCATGTGGCGGCGTGATTTTGCCACTTGTGAAGTCCTCAAGAATCGAAGCTCTAGTGAGCGACTTTCTACGAAAAAGAAAGTTATCCCCAGCAGACTTTCCGGCGTGTTTGGGCATGTTATCCACAGTTTGTCCCCACTTTGGGACGAGGATTCACGTCGCTTTGACGCTACGAGACGACCACGAGTGGCACCCTGCGTCGCGCCAAACCCAACTGCCTCTATCTATGCTTCGACACGAATTCAACGGCAGCCTCCAGTGGACCCCTCGCCGCGCGACTCGCGCTCTCTCGACTCGATCCGTCGCTCTGCTTCGCTAGAGCCTCTTCCAAAGCCGTAATCTGTGCCTCCAGATCCAAGCGGTAGACGTCCGCCGCCTTTTGTCTCGTTTGCACCGTCGTGCGCTTGTCGACGTGTTTAGCCACCTCGCGGATATAAGCCTCGCGCCGGGCAGCACTGATGCATTTGTTAGTACGGGCAAGCGGTTCCCAAATCTTAAGCTGGCGAGTTTCGTCCGCGATTATGTCCTCAAGTGACTCGATTTCAGATTCCACAGACTGCCGTATGCCCACCAAGCGCTCGATCGATTTCTCCAACCGTCGCTTCTCAGCCCAGGCGAACGGAAGTCTCGAAAGCCACGCCCCCATAGAAGCCGGATAATTCGCGGCAGCAGAAACGATCAACAACATGGGATAGCCAACCAATGCGCCCATCACTACGAGCAAAGTCAACGCGGCCAAAGCTGCGATATAGGCATTGCCTCCGCCAACGAGAATGCTCCAGAATGCCCCCACTTGAAGAGTGAGCAGCAACAATCCGCCAGTGGTGATCAAGAGCCCCTGAAAGAACGCCAGCCATCGGCGTTCGTAGGTCCATGCGGAGGCGACAATTCTGGCTTCGATAACGTAGGCGAGCGCCACGACCGGAACGGTTGTGGCTAAAGGAACCCAGAAGTTCTCGATGAGGTTTTCAGCGTTAAGAATGATCACAACGCGAGACTAGTCGGCTTCAACTGTCTGTCCGAGATAGCCTCACCTTTATCTGGAAAACGGGCGCACGACGATTCTGCATTCGGCGCACCACCAAGCGCCTACAGTCGCGTCCATTGGGGTTAAACAATTCATGCAATTCGGCGACGCGGCGAACGCCAATTCGTCGCCACTTACGCCCGTGACCCAGAGTGTACTCATCGCGCTCCTGCGTATTTATTGCAGATTCCGCTGCAGGAATCTCCACTTGGTGGGTGGTGAGCCGCACGGCAACTCCGAGATCACGACGCCGTTTTCGACGATGCGACCGAGGAGCGCGTCGTGGCCACTCGGGTAAAAACGGTCCACTCCCCCGGCGAGAAAGGCGACAGTGAGTCCTTGGCTGGCGAGAGCAGCGCGGTGGGCCATGCCGTCGATTCCGTAGGCGGCGCCCGACACGATCGTGTACCCGCGATCGACGAGACCGGCGGAGGCTTCCATCGTGATGTGCTCGCCATAGCCGGTTGCCGCACGAGCACCGACGAGAGCGATGCCGCGATCGATTCCGGCAAGAGCTTCGTCGGTTCCGCGAACCCAGAGCGCCGAGGGCGCGTGCCAGTCGAGATCGTTGAGGCGCGACGGCCACAGGGGGTCGTCGGGCGTGAGCAGGCGTGCGCCAAAACGGGAGGCCTGCCGCAGAGCGATGAGCGCGGTGTTGGACTTGAGCCGCGGCATCCAGCGCTCGATTGCTTGAGCCATGTCGCCATCAGCCACCGCGTCACCGCCCGTTGACAGAGCGGCAGCGAAGCGTTCTGGTTCCCACCGTTCGACAACGCCGGCGAGTGCTCGCACGGCACCGAGTTGCTGAATGGCGCAACCAGCAAGACGATCGCCGGGTTCCGCAAGGCCACTCCACGTTGCACGCGCGAAGCGTTCTTCGATCGCGTCGCGGTCGAGATCATCACCGCCGCCAACGCTGACTGCCTTCACAAGGGTGGCGACTTCTGATTCTTTGAGTCCAAACATGCTCACTGTGACATGGCCTTTCTAAGGTAGAGCGCTTGCCCAACGTGGGTGTCGTCGGGTCGGGAATCGTCGGCGAGGTCAGCGAGTGACCAGGCGACGCGGAGCACACGGTCATACCCGCGCATCGTGATGCCGCCGCGTTCAAGGGCACGGTCAAGCCCTGCTGTGACCTTGGGGGCGAGCCGCAGTTCGCGACCGCGTAGATACGAGCCCGGCACGTGAGAGTTGAGCCGCCACGGCGTGGTCTCGAGGCGAGCGGCTGCACGCTGACGGGCCGCTCTGACTCGGGCGCGGGCATCCGCCGTCGAAAGAGACGGTCGCTCGCCCGCTAACCGCAGTTGAGCGCTCGTGATGCGCTCGACGCGAAATTGAATGTCAATGCGGTCAAGCAACGGACCCGACAGGCGTGCAAGGTAGCGCCGCCGACTATTGGGTGGGCAGGTGCATTCGCTGTCGCGCGCACCCCACTGCCCGCAGGGGCAAGGATTGGCCGCCATCACGAGCTGAAAGCGGCCAGGAAAGTGAGCAATCGCGTTCGCCCGATGGATGCTGATGACTCCCGATTCGAGCGGTTGCCGAAGCGCGTCCAGCGCTGCCGGCGCAAACTCGGGTGCTTCGTCGAGAAAGAGCACTCCGTCGGAGGCTCGGGCGGCAGCACCCGGACGTATCTGCGAGCTGCCGCCTCCCACGAGCGCCGCGGCCGTCGCCGTGTGATGGGGCGCTTCGAGGGGTGGCCGGGTGGTGAGACTGCTGCCCACCGGCAACCCGGCCAACGAACGAATGGAGGAGACTTCGAGAGCTGCTTGGGGATCGAGGTCGGGCAGTAGCCCAGGAAGTCGAGCCGCGAGCATTGTTTTGCCCGCACCGGGAGGGCCAAGCAAGAACACGTGGTGGCCACCCGCTGCGGCGACGAGCATTGCGTCGATCGCATCGCTACTGCCGATCATGTCGGCAAGGTCGCCACCGGTATCGGGGGCCACCTCGGGGGCCGGGCGCGTGATCACTTCAACGGGTTCAGGCTCGAATTCTCCGCCATGCCAGATGGCGGCATCCCGCAGTGAGGGCACCGCGATCACGCGCATGTCGGGCACGAGCGATGCTTCGTCAGCGTTTCCGCTCGGCACCATCACTGTCATGAATCCGGCCCGCGATGCGGCGAGCACTGCGGGCAGCACACCGTTCACCGGACGCAAGCGCCCATCGAGCCCGAGTTCTCCAATATGGAGCACCCGGTCGATCGATTCTGCAGAGATAGTTCCGGAGGCGGCGAGCGCCGCGACGGCTATCCCTAGGTCGAAACCGGAGCCGTGTTTGGGTAGCGCGGCAGGCGACAGGTTGACGGTAATTTTGCGGTTCGGCAGCCCGCATCCGGAGTTCGTTGCTGCGGCCCGCACGCGGTCTTTTGCTTCGCCCAGCGCAGTATCGGGCAAGCCGATGAGCACGAAGCCGGGAAGGTTGTTGGAGAGGTCTGCTTCGATCTCGACGATCGCACCTTCGAGGCCGAGTAGGGAGACGGCATAGGTTCTGCCGATCACGAGATGCGTTTCAAGTGCTCGATCTCGACAGTTCCACGCGAGGGCACAATTACCGCAACGGCATCAATGCGCACGGAAGAACCAGATCCGGGGTGATCGTCACACCAAGCCGCAGCGAGCCGTCGCAAACGTGCAAGTTTCGTGGCAGTGATCGACTCAAATGGATGCCCAAACAGCACGCTCGAACGAGTCTTGACCTCGACGAACACGAGCTCGTCGCGCTCTCGCGCCACAATGTCGAGTTCGCCCTGTGAGCACCGCCAATTGCGATCAAGGATCTCGAGCCCTGAACTGATGAGGTGGTCGGCCGCGAGGGTCTCGCCGTGCGCGCCTAGTTCGTCTTTTGCTGCCATGGCTCAAGAGTCGCGCCTGGGCACAACCGAGAACGTGGCGCGGCACGATGTGGGAGAAGACTCCGCCACGAACCCCGGTGGGGAGGACTAGTGATCTAGCCGGTCGCACCGCCCGCTTCAAACACCGAGACGCTGAACCACACACCGTCGTCGACGGTAACCCTGAGCTTCAGAGTGGACGGGTCAGCGTCGAACGGCTCCGTAATGCTCGTCATTGCCGCAGTTCCGCGCTCGCTCGCACAGTCGTTTGCCTGCACTCCGTCCACAACTTCTCCGTCGGAGACGAGGAAGAGTTCGAACTCCGATGTCCGGTCGCAGCCGATGGCAAGAAAGAGCTGATCAACGGAGTCGCTGAGCGGCGGGAGGGAGTATTCGTGGGCACCCACATCTACCTGCTCAAAGAGAATGGCGTCGCTGAAACCTGATCGTTGCATGCCGGGGTCCGCGCTCAACAACGGCATCCTCGATTCGCCTGCCTCCCCCGACGACTCCGACGACTCCGACGACTCCGACGACTCCGATACTTGGGGCTCAGCCGACACGCACCCGGCAAGTCCGAGCACAACCGCGATACCGACAAGAGCAACTCCGCAAAAACGCATAGTCGATTTCTAACACTCAGCCGAGCATCCGCCTAGCAAATCTAACGAATTGTCACGAAACCGTTTTCGGGCGCACAGGCACAGGGCGCAGCTACGCAAACAACCCGGCGATCAAGCTGCCCGCCAGCACGACCATGACCGCCGCAATGAGGATGTCGAGCACCCGCCACGCCATCGGCTTAGCGAAGAGGGGTCGCAGATAGCGACTGCCGTAGCCGATCGCCGTGAACCAGATCACGCTGCCGAGGCATGCCCCGAGCGCGAACCACCAGCGGTCGTCGCCATAGGTTCCGCCGATGGAGCCGAGCAGCAGCACGGTATCGATGTACACGTGCGGGTTGAGCCAGGTGAGCGCGAGCGCTGTGGAGAGGGCGGCAGCGAGCGTCATCCCCGTTCCGGATGCTGTTGCGGTGAGTGCTTGCGGTCGGGCCGCCCGGCGAAGCGACAAGAACGCGTAGACGAGTAAAAAGAGTGCGCCGCCGACGCGGGCGACGATCAAGAGCCAACCCGCTTGCTCGATTAGCGCCCCGAGGCCAGCAACACCGGCGGTTATCAACACAACGTCGGAGAGCATGCACACGAGCACCACTGCGGTGACGTGTTCCCGCCGCAACCCTTGCCGCAGCACGAACGCGTTTTGGGCGCCGATGGCAATAATCAGCGAGAGCCCAAAGCCGAGCCCGGCGACGACGACGGCAAAGATCGAGAGCATGAGATGACTCTAGGGGCAGAATGGGTGCATGCCGACTATGCCATCGCCGGAGCACCGTGACCTCGTTCACACGCTGAGTTCCGAGGTGCGCGGCGACGTCGATGACTCCACGCGGCGCCGTGCCGAATACTCGAGCGATGCCTCGAACTATCGGGTTGTGCCGCAAGTGGTCGTGTTCCCACGTGACACGGACGACGTGCTGGCCGCGCTTTCCGTCTCTCGCGACAGCGGCACTCCCCTTACTTCGCGCGGTGGTGGCACGTCAGTCGCGGGCAACGCAATCGGCAGCGGCATCGTGCTCGATTTCTCCCGCCATCTGAACCACGTTCTTGAGATCGACGCGGATGCCCGAACCGCCCGTGTGCAGCCCGGCACCGTGTTGGCCACTCTCCAATCCGCCGCGCAGCCTCATGGTCTGCGCTTCGGCCCCGATCCCTCGACGTGGTCGCGCTGCACCGTCGGAGGCATGATCGGCAATAACGCCTGCGGAGCTCATTCCCTGCAGTTCGGCAAAACGGCCGACAACGTGAAGAGCCTTGACGTGATCGATGGCCTCGGGCGACGCTTCACCGCGGCTAATGACCCGACCATCGTTGATGGTCTCCCTGCCCTTGTCAGCAGTAACCTCGCAACGATCCGCACCGAGCTCGGGCGCTTCGGCCGTCAAGTGTCGGGCTACAGCCTCGAACACCTGCTGCCGGAGCATGGCCATAACCTGGCCCGCAGTCTCGTCGGAACCGAAGGCAGTCTCGTGACGCTGCTCGAGGCGACCGTCGATCTCGTGGCGGAGCCCCAGCATCCGCTGCTCGTCGCCCTTGGCTACCCCGACATGGTGACCGCCGCCGACGCTGTTCCCGCGCTACTCGCTCACCACCCGACCGCCATCGAGGGCCTCGACGCCCGAATCGTGGATGCCGTCAGTCGCGCCCGCGGAGCCCGCGCCGTCGCCGCCCTGCCCGCCGGCGCCGGGTGGTTGCTCGTCGAGGTCACGGGAGACGACCCCGCCGAGACTCTCCAACGCGCGAACAACCTCGCCGCCGATGCTGCGGCGATCGAGTCCCGCGTCATCACCGATGCGGTGGCCGCGAAACAACTGTGGCGCATCCGCGAAGATGGGGCCGGGCTCGCCGGACGCACGGCATCCGGTACGCAAGCGTGGCCCGGTTTCGAAGACGCCGCCGTGCCGCCGGAACGCCTGGGCGCGTACCTGCGCGACTTCGACGCCCTGCTGGCCGACTACAACATCCAGGGGATGCCGTACGGCCATTTCGGCGACGGTTGCGTTCATGTTCGGCTCGAGATTCCTCTCGCGACAGATGGCGCAGTTTTGCGAGCTTTCGTGGATGACGCCGCCAGCCTTGTGGTATCCCATGGCGGCTCGCTGTCGGGCGAACACGGCGACGGTCGCGCCCGCAGCGAACTGCTGCCGCGCATGTACTCGCCGGCCGCAATCGACTTGTTCGGGCAGTTCAAGCGACTCTTCGATCCGAACAATCTGATGAACCCGGGCATCGTTGTCGACCCGGCTCCGGTCGATGCCGCTCTGCGCCGTCCGGCCGCCCTACCCCTCATCAAGGTCAACGGTTTCGCGTTTAGCGACGACGACGGCGACCTCACAACGGCCAGCCATCGCTGCGTTGGCGTCGGCAAGTGTCGTGCCGATAACTCGGCCAGCCACGGTGTCATGTGCCCGTCGTTCTTGGCGACCGGCGACGAGAAAGATTCCACTCGCGGCCGCGCCCGCGTGCTGCAAGAAATGGCCAATGGCTCTCTCGTGTCGGGCGGCGTGAACTCGCCAGAAGTGCACGACGCCCTCGACCTCTGCCTCTCCTGCAAAGCCTGCGCGAGCGACTGCCCCGCCGGCGTCGACATGGCCACGCTCAAAGCCGAAGTGTTGCACCGCCGCTACGAGGGCAAACTCCGCCCGCGCAGCCATTACCTCCTCGGCCAACTGCCACGCTGGGCGCGTCTGATCTCGCCGATCGCCCCGCTAGCGAACGCCGCGCTGCGTGTGCCGCTCGTGCGCCGCATCGCCCTCTGGGCCGGTGGAATGGATGCTCGGCGCACGTTCCCCGCCTTTGCCCGTCACCCCTTCCGTTCGAGCTCCGAGGCTCGTGCCCTGCGCGCGGCGCCCCCGGCAGAGGCCGCCACAGCTGGACGGGAAACCCCCGCCACCGCAGCCGCCGAAACCGCGGACCGCCACTCAGCCCCACGCCCCCAAGTCCTCCTCTGGGCCGACTCCTTCACCGACAACTTTTCCCCCGACATCGCCCGCGCCACGATCCGCGTGCTGGATGCGGCCGGCTACGAGATCCTGCTTCCGGAACGCGATGTGTGTTGCGGCCTCACCTGGATCACCACCGGGCAGTTGGCGGGCGCGCGCCAGAAACTCACCGACCTGGTGAGCGAGTTCTCCGGCTATGTCGACCGCGGCATCCCGATTATCGGCATCGAGCCGTCGTGCACGGCCGTGTTGCGCTCAGACCTGACCGAGCTTCTGCCCAACGACCCCGCGGCGGCAGCAGTCGCCCGGTCGACCTTCACACTCTCCGAGCTGCTCACCGCGCCGGCACCGCTGGGGCCAGCCAACTGGCAACCGCCCATCCTCAGCGACCACACCTTTGTCGTTCAGCCACACTGCCACCAGCACGCGGTCATGGGCTTCGACGCCGATCGCGCACTGCTCGCCGCCACGGGAGCAACCGTCACCGAGATCAGCGGATGCTGTGGGCTGGCCGGAAACTTTGGCATGGAGAAAGGACACTACGACGTGTCGGTCGCGGTCGCCGAGAACGGCATCCTGCCTGCCCTGCGTGAAGCGGCATCCGACAGCACTCTGATCGCCGACGGCTTCTCGTGCCGCACCCAGGCATCACAACTCGCGAACACCGAGGGCAAGCATCTCGCGGAGGTTCTTGCCGCAGCACTGCCCGAGCGCTAAGCGGCACGCCCGCACGAAACAGACGCCGACCCAACCCCGCAACAACTGCAGCAGGCCAACCAGCGACACGCGCTATTCGTCGAGCGCGAGTTCCTTCGGCAGTTCGAGGTCCTTGGCACTGAGCTCTTCGATGTTGACGTCCTTGAACGTCAGCACGCGCACGCTCTTCACGAAGCGGTCGGAACGGTAGACATCCCACACCCACACATCGGTCATCGAGAGCTCAAAGTAGAAGTCGTGCTCCGTATCGCGGCGCACCAAATCGACCTCGTTGGCGAGGTAAAACCGCCGTTCCGTCTCAATTACAAAACGGAACTGGCTCACTACATCGCGGTATTCGCGATACAGCGCAAGCTCGACCTCACGGTCGTAGTCTTCAAACTCGTCTTCATCCATGCTGCCCTTATTGTAGGCCGCACTACCGCAACCATGTGTGCCGATGAAGTTCGGTGGCACCAAGACTGCGCACAGCCTCGAAGTGCGCTGCCGAACCGTAGCCTTTGTTACTCGGCCAGCCATAGCCCGGGTACTCCCCGTCGGCTTCGATCATGAGCTTGTCGCGTTGCACTTTGGCCACCACGGATGCCGCAGCCACCGATACGCAGTCACGGTCGGCCTTGACGCGGGTGTGCACTCGCGGCGCAACGGTCAGGGCGCTGCTGAGCCAGTCGGTGCTGCCGTCCAACAGCACTATGGACGACATGATGTCGAGCCCCGCTTCGTGCAATTGGATGAGCGCGCGCTTGCCAGCGAGCCCCAAGGCAGCGGTGATTCCGATGGAGTCGATTTCGGTGGCATCCGCGTAACCAACAGCGGAGAGCGGTGCCCACTCGAGAGTGAGCGGCTCGAGGAGTTCGCGACGTTTCTGACTGAGCATCTTGGAATCGCGAAGGCCTACCGGCCAGTCACCATGCGCCGGAGTCATCGCCGTCATGCCGACACCAACCGGGCCCGCAATCGCGCCGCGCCCTACCTCGTCGCAGCCAATAACTGCCAGCGCGCCCGCCCGAAAGAGCTCGAGCTCAACGTCGCTATTCGGGTCTGCTACTGCCACCGTCTACTCGGCGTTCTGCGTGACCCGCTGGAACGTCGTGGAGTAGTTATCGAGGATGCTCCAGCGCTCGGTCGGCCAGCTGATGAGCATGGCGCGGCCGACGACAGAATCGATCTTCACGAAACCGCCGGTGGGATCGTCTTTGTGAAAGGCGGAGTCAGCAGAGTTGTAGCGGTTGTCACCCATCACCCAGATGGAGTCGTCGGGAACGGTGACAGAGAAATCTTCTTGAGTGGCCTTGGTGACCGCGTCGGGAAGCTTGATGTACGGCTCTTCCAACGGGATGCCGTTCACAATAATCTGCCCGAATTCGTTGCAGCATTCCACCGTGTCGCCCGGCAAGCCGATGACGCGCTTGATGAGGTGGTTGCTGCTGTCGGGAGCGCTGAGCCCGACGAAAGCAAGCACGCCGTCTACGGCGCCGACGAACCAGTTCTGCGGTTCGCTAGAGATCGCAGGGAGCCAGCCACCCGGATCGGTGAAGACGACAACATCGCCGTGCTCAATGGCAAAGAGGTCAGGTTCGAGCTGATTGACCAGAATGCGGTCATCAATCTGGAGAGTGTTTTCCATCGACGACGACGGAATATAGAACGACCGCACCAGATAAGTCTTGATCAGGAAAGAGATCAGAATCGCCGCGACAAAGATGATTACTAAGTCGCGAAGGAAAAGCTTCCACCCGCCGGTCTTCTTGGCTGCATGGCGAGTACCGCCACGGCTGCCCGGCAGCGTGTTTTCAACAGTTTCGTTTGTCATTTAACCCCAAAGCTCCCAGCAAGCATATGCCGCCGGGAGCCGTTGGTTTGTGAATTGCGAGTTGTGTTAGTTGTCGCGCTTCTCTTTGATCTTTGCCTTCTTGCCGCGAAGATCGCGCAAGTAGTACAGCTTGGCGCGACGGACGAGTCCGCGCGATACGACCTCAATGTGGTCGATGACGGGCGAGTGAACCGGGAAGGTACGCTCTACGCCGACCTGGAAGCTGACCTTGCGGACCGTGAAGGTCTCGCGAACGCCGTGGCCCGAGCGACCGATAACTACGCCCTGGAACACCTGAATACGCGAACGCGTACCTTCGATGATGTTTACGTGAACCTTGACGTTATCGCCGGCACGGAAGTCAGGAATGTTGTCTTTGAGAGACGCCTTGTCGACGCCATCGAGAATATGCATTAGTGATCGCTCTCTGCGCCCGCCATGAGTCGAACACACTTAGTTAGATAAGAAAGTTTGTGCTTCAAGCGGTTACGACGCCCTCATGGCAGAGTCGTGCGCGAGCACAATCGACAATTCTGCCACAGATTTAGTCGAAATTACCATTCTCATCCGGTTCGAGGATGATCACACGACCATTGTCGAGCTTCTCCCCCGGGTGGGTTGGCCGTTGGGCATCGCGCTCGAAGCCCTCAACGAGGCTCGTGAAACGGTTGCGCGTCTCGGTAACCAGCTGCCAGAGGGCGATCCAGAACGCTGCAATGGCGACGATCACGATGAGTGCGGCCGGGAACGGCGCATCCACAAAGCCGTAAATGATGATCGCGGCATGCCACACAGTAAGCAGCCCCGCATCGATCCACGAGACGCTCTTCGAATCACGAACGCTCTTGCGGGCGACGGTGAGACCGGCAATAGCGAGCAGCGCGAAAGCCAAGATGGGGCACAGGATGAGAAACAGAACGAAGTCCCAGCCCACGCTCGACCCGTAGATTCCGCGCGCAATCAGTACCCACACGGGCAAGACAAGTACCGCGATGAACTGCCAGTAATAAAACGCACGCCTGATCATCATGCTTCTCAGGGTATCTTCGATGTGATCAGGAATGCTGAGAAGCATCGAACCGAAAGACTTGGTGTCCCCCGTGCCCAACACCGCGATCGTTCGCACCGAACCAGTGCAGCAGCGAAGCGCAGAACGAATCAACGTCCTCCTCGATGCGGCCGCTGTACTGCTCGACGAAATAGGCATTGATGCCCTCACCACGAGTGAAGTCGCAAAGCGGTCACGCTCCTCGGTTGGCGTTATCTATCGCTACTTCCCCAACATCCAGTCGCTTCTTCGTGGCCTCGCGTCACGCAACTTCGATAAATATCGCGCCGGGCTTTCGGCAACCCTCGCGAAGCGTGCGACAACGGGCCTTGAGGCTCTCAACACCGCCATCGACCTCTATGTCGAGTTTTGCCGCACCGAGCCAGGCTTTCGAGTGTTGTCGTTCGGCAATATCATCGACCGCCGCTTCAACGTTGATCGCAAAAGCAACAACACGGCGCTGGCAGAGATCTTGACCGACCTTCTTGTCACCACTTACGAAGTTCCCGCCTCGGATGCCCTCGCTTTCGACATCGAAGTGACGGTAGAAATCGCCGATTCGCTGTTGGAGCGTGCATTCTTGTATGACCCGCGCGGTGAAGAACCGTTTATCGACAAGCTCCGAGAGTTCATTGCGCAGCTCTTGGCACCGCACACGAAAGAGGCAGCTACCGCATGATCGAGTTGAGAACCCCCGCCGAAATTAATGAGATGAAGGCGGCAGGCGAGTTTGTCGCCAGCGTGCTTACCGCAACCGAAGCGGCATCCAAAGTGGGCGTGAACCTGCTCGAGATCGATGCGCTTGCCCACAGCATGATTCGCGAGCGTGGCGCGGAGAGCTGCTACATCAACTACCACCCCTCGTTTGGTGCTTCGCCGTTCGGCAAGGTCATCTGCACCTCCGTCAACGACGCGGCCCTGCACGGGCTCCCCCACGACTACACACTGAAAGATGGCGACCTCCTGAGCCTCGACTTCGCCGTTGCGGTCGATGGTTGGGTTGCCGACTCTGCGATCACTTTTGCGGTTGGCACTCCCCGTGACGAAGACCTCAAACTCATGGATGCCACCTCTCGCGCCCTCGATGCTGGCATCGCCGCGGCTATCGTTGGCAATCGCATCGGCGGCATTTCGGCCGCGATCGGTGATGTCGCCTACGGTGCTGGCTACGAAGTGAACTTGGACTTTGGCGGGCACGGCGTTGGCCGCGAAATGCACGGCGACCCGCACATCCCCAACGATGGAAAAGCTCGCCGCGGCATGCCGCTCAAGCCGGGCCTCGTGTTCGCGATTGAGCCGTGGCTCATGATCGGCACCGATGACATTTACACGGATGACGATGGCTGGACCCTGCGCAGCGTCGATGGATCTCGCGCGGCTCACTTCGAGCACACGGTTGCCGTGACTGCAGACGGCCCGCTCGTGCTTACCGCTCGCAAATAGCAGCAGTCAGCGCGCACTTAACTCCAACGCATCGAGACCGCACGCCAGCGTTCTCGAAAGCCGTCAGCTCTAACTTTGGGTGCCGACGCGACGCTCGAGCTGAATCGGCGCAACCGTGCTGGTGTAGTCCCAGCTGCCCTCGCTGTTAGTTCCTGCCTTCGGGATAGCAAACAGCACGTCGTAGGTGGTCGGCGCCGAGCATCCGACCGCAGACGGGTTGGTTTCGTGGCCGACGCGCAGACTATCGGGCTGCGGAAGCACCCAGACTGCGATGAGCTCGCACGACGCCACCTCAGCGGTGATGACGATGTCTGCTCCGCCGAGGGTCGCCGCCAACTCTCCCCGAGCCTGCACAACTTCGGCGTCAGTGGCGTCGACGAGCACGTCAACGGACGGCCAGGCATCCACCGACACCGCAGACTGCGCGTAACCATCCGGGAGCGGGCTCGCGGTGAGATCGGCGAACGTGACGTCGTCGACCGTCATCCGTCGGGTGGTGAGAGTCGAGTCGCTCGATTCACCCGCTCCACCTTCGGAGCTTGCCGTTGATGCTGGCGCTGGCGTCGCGGCATCCGTCGACGACGAGTCTGAAGAATCAGCACCAGTCGCGGTGCAGCCACCCAGCAAAGCAACTGCTGCAATCGCTGCGAAAAAGGAGCCGGGCGTCACTCTGATCGTCATGGCTCCATGCTTACACAGGGGGCTGAGACGCGAAGAAAGTTGTACTACTCCGCGTCGGGCAAGAGATCGGGGCGAACACGCTTGGTGCGCTCGACCTGCTGCGCATAACGCCAATCGGCAATTGCCTTGTGGTTGCCACTGAGCAGCACCGGAGGCACAGTACGCTCACGCCACGTCGATGGCTTGGTGTAGCTGGGGTATTCGAGAAGGCCCTGTTCGTGGCTCTCCTCCGTGAGGCTTTCGGGGTTGCCAATTACTCCGGGCACGAGACGACCAATCGCCTCGATCATCGCCATCGTGGCAACTTCTCCACCATTGAGCACGTAATCGCCGAGGCTGATCTCACGAACCCGAACAGTGGATGCCGCGTAGTCGATCACGCGCTGATCGATGCCCTCATAGCGACCGCACGTAAAGACGAGATGCTTCTCGAGAGCCAGTTCGCGGGCTGCAGCCTGCGTGAACGGAACTCCGGCAGGCGTGGGAACGATCACTACCGTTTCAGGCGTGAGAACGGCATCCAGCGCTTCTCCCCACGGTTCGGGGCGCATGACCATGCCAGCGCCACCACCATAGGGAGTGTCGTCGACGGTGCGATGACGATCGTGCGTGTAGTCGCGCAGATCGTGCACGCCCAATTCGATGATTCCCCGCTCGCGAGCCTTGCCCAGGAGGGAAATATCGAGCACCCCGAAGAAATCGGGGAAGATCGTCACGATGTCGATGCGCACGCGGTGACCTTCGCTACTAGTCGCACTCGGGCGCGTCAGCCTCGTCAGAAGCTGCACTCGGCGTCTCTTTTTCGACCGCTTCCGCGACGGCTTCTGTGGGCTCTTCGGATGCGTCTTCCGCAATCTCTTCGAAGAGTCCGGGAGGTGGAGTAACCACCATCTCGCCCGCTTCGATGTCGACGCTAGCCACGATGGACTTCACGAAGGGAACCAGGACGTCACCGTTGTCGGTAGTGACCGTCAACAAGTCTTGCCCGGGGAAATGATCTACCTGAGCAAGAGTGCCGACCTTTTTGCCGTCACGGATAACAGTGAGGCCAATCAGCTGGTGGTTGAACCACGCGTCTTCTTCTGGCGCTTCGTTGGGATCGTGATCGATCCACAGAATTGCCTTGACGAGCTTCTCGGCAGCACTGCGGTCAGGAACGCCCTTAAAAAACGCGACCGGTTGTGCGTTGAACCACTTGAGCTCAATGAGCTCCAGCGTCTTGCCATGCCAGGCCGAACTTGTCGGCACTTGCAGAGAAAACACGGCGCCCGGAACGAAACGACGTTCCGGGGCATCCGTGTACATCTCTACTTTGACGGCTCCCTTAAGCCCGTGAGCCTTCGTCAGACGCCCCACTCGCAGCTGTGTGCGACCTTCTCGGGGAATCTTTACTTCGCCCACTGCTTAGAAGTCAGTGTCGACGACGTCGACACGAACCTTGCGACCATCGGCCAGAGCCGTGATCAGCGTTCGCAGTGCTTTCGCGGTGCGACCAGAGCGGCCGATTACGCGGCCAAGATCTTCTGGGTGCACGCGAACCTCGAGGAGTTCGCCGCGTTGCGTGTTCTTTGCAACGACCTGAACGTCTTCGGGGTGATCGACGATGCCTTTAACGAGGTGTTCGAGCGCGGGAGCGAGCAATTGCTAAGCCTTGTCTGCGTCGGCGGCAGGTGCTTCAGCAGCAGCCTCGTCAGCGACGGGAGCTTCTGCAGCAGGTGCTTCTTCAGCCTTAGGCTCTGCCTTCTCAGCCTTGGGCTTGAGAACAGGCTTCTTCTTCTCGTCAGCCTGGAACTCTGCCTTAGCTTCCTTGACCTTGACGGTGCTTACAGCGTTCTTGTCACCCTTGAACTGGCCCCAGTCGCCGGTCAGCTTGAGGATTGCCTCAACCTGCGGGCTAGGCTGCGCGCCAACGCTCAACCAGTACTGTGCACGCTCGGACTCGACCTCGATGAACGAGGGCTCCTCGGTGGGGTGGTACTTTCCGATTTCTTCGATGACACGGCCATCGCGCTTCTTGCGCGAGTCGGCAACGACGATGCGGTAGTAGGGTGCACGGATCTTGCCCATGCGCTTCAAACGAATCTTTACAGCCACAATTCTCCTGATTTAAATGTTATTGGTGGCGAACCGCTAGCCGTGAGCGTGGGGGCACACTCGGCAGAAAAGCTCTAGTGGATTCCATCCGGGCCTGATTAGAGGGTCGGGCTACGGAGGACTCAACCGCCTATTCTGCCAGAGTTTTGACGGCTTGGGGAACCGATCGCCAATAAAGCCCCAAAGAGGTGCCGTTACCCGTTCTGAGAGTCCCGCCACGCAAGCCACTGCTTGGTAGTCGTGAGGTCGTAATCGGGCCCTGTAATACCGAGCGTGAAGAGGGTGATGCCCTGCTCCCGCATACTGTCAGCATCTTCAACGCTCTTCTCGCGCAACTCATTCGAGAGCTCAATCTCGTTGATGTCGCGGCCGACGGTCTCACAGTGACCGGCAAGCACCTCGAGCTTGTGCACGAGCTCCTCGCCCGTGGCGAAGCTGTGCCAGATGTCGGCGTGCTTGGCGACAAGCTTGAGAGTCTTCTTCACTCCCCCACCACCGATAAGAACAGGGATCTTGCGCGTGGGCGGCGGGTTGAGCTTCTGCCAGCGCGACTCGATGCGCGGCAATGCTTCAGCAAGAGCATCCAACCGCGAGCCGGCCGTGCCGAAGTCGTAGCCGTACTCCTGGTAGTCGCGCTCGAACCAGCCAGAGCCGGTGCCGAAGATGAAGCGGCCACCACTGATGTGGTCAAGGGTGCGAGCCATGTCGGCCTGCAGATCGGGGTTGCGGTAGCTATTGCAGTTCACGAGCGTGCCGAACTCAACTCGGCTCGTCATCTCTGCCCACGATGCCAGCTCTGTCCACGCTTCAAAGTGCAGCCCGTCGGGCTCACCGTAGAGCGGGAAGAAGTGATCCCAGTTGAAGAGAACGTCAACGCCCAGCTGTTCAAGCTCTTTTACGCGGTCACGAATGACCGAATATTCGGCGTGCTGAGGTTGAAGCTGAACGGCGATACGAACGGGGCGGCTCTGTGTCATAGCTCCACAATATCCCCTCCCGCACACACCACGAAGAGTGGTGCAGTACCGGCGACGGAAGGGTCAAAAAGTGCTAACGGCTAGCGTCCGAGGAACTTTTGTAGGCTTTCGAGTTCTTCTGGTGACGGTCCGCCAGCGGCAGGCTTCGAACCGCCAAGACCAAAGCCAGAGCCGGCGGGTGCCGAGGTTTCGACAGCACCCTGAGCGCGAGCTGCCTCTTCTGCAGCGCGCTTGGCGGGGTTGCCCGACTTGGAACCCTTCTTCTTCTGGTTCTTCTTGGCGTTCGCCGACTTGCCGCCGTGTCCACCAGGGATCGGGCCCATTCCCGGAATCTGAGGCGTGCCACCCTTAGCGACCGTCTTCATCATCTTCGCGGCCTGCTCGAAGCGGTTCACGAGCGCGTTCACCTCAGTGACGGTTGTTCCCGAACCGCGCGCAATACGCACGCGACGCGAACCATTGAGGAGCTTCGGTGTGGTGCGCTCCTGCTTTGTCATCGACTGGATGATCGCCTCAGTGCGCGTGATCTCCGACTCATCGAAGTTGTCGAGCTGCTCGCGCATGCCCTTCGCACCGGGAAGCATGCCGAGCATGCTCTTGATCGAACCCATGTTCTTGAGCTGCTGCATCTGCTGCAGGAAGTCATCAAGAGTGAACGTGTCAGTCGCAAACTTTTCGGCAACCTTGCGCGACTCTTCTTCGTCGAAGGTTTTCTGCGCCGTCTCGATGAGAGTGAGGATGTCACCAAGGTCGAGGATGCGGCTGGCCATGCGGTCGGGATGGAACGGCTCGAAGTCGCCAAGACCTTCACCCGTCGACGCGAACATGATCGGACGACCCGTGATGGAAGCAACCGACAGCGCTGCACCACCGCGAGCGTCACCATCGAGCTTGGTGAGCACAACACCGGTGAAGTCCACGGCCTCTTGGAAGGCTCGAGCGGTCTTGACGGCGTCTTGACCGATCATTGCGTCAATAACGAAGAGCACTTCGTCAGGGTCGACAGCCTTACGGATGTTCGCTGCCTGCTTCATGAGCTCGGCATCCACACCCAAACGACCAGCGGTGTCAATGATCACAACGTCGTGCTGCTTGTCTTTGGCAAACTTCATGGCCTGCTTGGAAACCTTGACCGGGTCACCCTTGCCGTTACCCGGTTCGGGAGCGAAGACGGCGACACCAGCCTGCTCGGCAACAACCTGCAGCTGGGTAACAGCGTTCGGGCGCTGGAGGTCAGCGGCGACCAACAGCGGCGTGTGGCCGTCAGCTGCGAGCCACTTCGCGAGCTTTCCGGCAAGAGTCGTCTTACCGGCACCCTGCAGACCCGCGAGCATGATGACCGTCGGCGGGTTCTTCGCGAACTCGATGCGGCGAGCCTCGCCGCCCAGAATCGTAACGAGCTCGTCGTTGACGATCTGCACCACCTGCTGCGCCGGGTTCAGCGCACCAGAAACTTCGTGGCCAAGCGCACGTTCGCGAACGCGACCCGTGAACTCCTTAACAACCTCGAGCGCAACGTCAGCATCGAGCAGGGCACGGCGAATCTCGCGAACGGTGCCATCGACATCCGCCTCGCTGAGCTTGCCCTTGCCGCGCAGGTTCTTGAAGGTATCCGCGAGGCGGTCGGTGAGATTTCCAAAAGTGGCCATGATGCCACCAGTTTAAGGTGTCTTTGGCTGTGCTGCGACTCCACAACGCCGACAGGGGCTCCGAGTAGGGTGAGAACGTGAGACACGGAATCGTCATACTGCCCCAACAGCCCTGGGCTGAAGCCCAACATCGCTGGATTCACGCCGAAGAAATGGGCTTCGATCACGCCTGGATTTACGACCACCTGTCGTGGCGGTCCCTCGCCGACGAGCAGTGGTACGCCACCGTTCCAACCCTCACGGCAGCCGCGAGCGTCACGAACCGCATCGGGCTCGGCACCTTTGTCGCCTCGCCCAACTACCGGCATCCGGTTCCCTTCGCCAAAGAATTGGCAACTCTCGACGACGTGAGCGCTGGCCGCTTTCTGCTCGGCGTTGGCTCGGGAGGCACCGGTTTCGACTCAACGGTGCTCGGTCAAGCCGAACTCAGCCCCCGCGAACGTCACGCCCGCTTCGAAGAGTTTGTGCGCGGCCTCGACGAGTTGCTGCGCTTCGAAGACCCCGGCAGCGGCGGCATCAGCTTTAGCGGCGACTGGTTCACCGCAGTGAACGCGCGGATGGTCGGGGCACCAGCCCAGCGCCCACGCCTGCCCTTCGTGGTCGCCGCCGAAGGCCCTCGCGGCCTACGGCTTACCGCCGAGCTGGCCGATGGCTGGCTCACCCTCGGCCGCACCGCCGACACCCTCGACGAGTGGTGGCAGATTGTCGCCGACACCTCCGCGCGCATGGATGACGCCCTCGAGAAGGCCGGCCGAGCATCCGGCAGCATTGATCGCTACCTCAATTTGGATGGCGCACCCCAGTTCAGTCTGGAAAGCGTCGACACGTGGGAAGACGCTGTCGGTCGCGCCGACGCCCTCGGCTTCACCGATGTGATTGGCCACTGGCCCCGCGCCGACGGCATCTACGTCGGTAAGGAAAGCGTGCTGATCGAGATCGCCTCCCGCTTCTCCCACTGAGGGTCCACTATTGACGCAAAGCCCGCACGCAGCACGCGATAGCTTAGAGACATGACAGCTCTCATTGTGACCCTCGCCGGACAAACCCCCTCCGTCGCCGACAGCGCCTTCGTTGCGCCCAACGCCACGCTCATCGGCAATGTCACCCTGGCCGAGCGCGTCGGTATCTTCTACGGCGCCGTTCTGCGCGGCGACACCGACGCCATCACGATCGGCGAAGGCTCGAACCTGCAAGACAACGTCACCGTGCACTGCGATGAAGGCATCCCCACCATCGTCGGCTCCGGAGTGAGCGTCGGTCACGGCGCCGTACTCCACGGCTGCACCGTCGAAGACGACTGCCTCATCGGCATGAGCGCCACCGTGCTCAACGGCGCAGTGATCGGCACCGGATCACTCGTCGCCGCCGGCGCTGTTGTGCTCGAAGGCACCGTTATCCCGCCCGGATCACTCGTCGCCGGAGTGCCCGCCAAGGTTCGCCGCGAACTCAGCGACGAGGAGAAGGCTGGCGTTCGGGAGAACGCCACGCACTACCTCGAGCTGTCTGCAGCTCACAAGGCTGTCAACAACTAGCGCAAGGCGCTTACCCGTCGCGACCGGCACCTGGGCGGCCGACAACTAGCAACTAGCAACTAGCCGACGAGGCCCTGCACGAAGACGTGGGGCGTGAAACCGGTGAGGTCGTTGATGCCCTCGCCCTGCCCAACGAGCTTGATCGGGATGCCGGTGCGCTCCTGAACGGCGAGCACGAAGCCACCCTTTGCTGAGCCGTCAAGTTTCGTAATGACGAGGCCGGTGACCCCAGCGTGCTGAATGAACGCTTCTGCCTGAGCGACACCGTTTTGGCCGGTTGTCGCGTCAAGCACGAGTAACACTTCAGCGATCTCCGTCTGCTTTTCGACAACACGACGGATCTTGCCAAGCTCATCCATCAGACCGCTCTTGGTCTGCAAACGACCAGCGGTGTCGATGATCGCGATGTCGATGCCCTCGCGCTGAGCGCGCTCGACCGTTTGGAAGGCGACGGATGCCGGATCTTGACCTTGCTGCTGGGGGCGCACGATTTCGGCTCCCCCGCGCTCCGCCCACGTCGCCAACTGCTCAACGGCAGCAGCACGGAACGTGTCAGCCGCACCCACGACCACCGTGCGGCCGTGGCCGACGAGGAACTTGGTGAACTTGCCAATCGTGGTGGTCTTTCCGACGCCGTTGACGCCCACGACCAGCACGACCGCGGGGCGGGCGCTGAGGGTGAGAGTCGGGTCGAGGCGGGCGAGACGTTCCTCGAGGGTTTCGCGCAGCATCCGCTTCAGGTCTGCAGGGTCGTCAGTTTTGAAACGCGCGACGCTTGCCCGTAGCTCGTCGATAACGGATTCAGTGATGTCGGGGCCGAAATCGGCCGAGATCATTGCGTCTTCGAGGTCACTCCAGGCCTCCGCGTCGATCGTGTCGCGCGCGAACATTGATTTGAGTGCGCCCGAGAGCGACCAGGATGCTGCCATGGCTACAGGTTAAGGCAGGTTCATGCTGCTTCCCTAACCGCGCTAGGGTTTTTAGATGCTCTCATTGATTCGCCACGGCCAAACCGACTGGAACGCTGCCGGACGCATGCAAGGTTCCAGCGACATTCCCCTCAACGACACCGGTCGCGAGCAGGCGCGGGAGGCCGTAGAGGTATTGCGGGGCTCCGAGTGGGACGTCATCGTCAGCTCTCCCCTGCAGCGTGCCCGCGAAACTGCCCAGATCATCGCCGACGGTTTGGGTCTCGAGCTCGGTCGCAGCTACGACCTGCTTATTGAGCGCAACTATGGCGAAGGCGAAGGCCTCACCACCCCTGAGATCAACGAGCGCTGGCCCAACCACAGCGGCTACCCCGGACTCGAATCACTCCATGACGTCGTCGAGCGCGGAATCGCTGCCCTCAACGAGGTGACTCAGGACTACCCCGGCAAAAAGGTGATCGTCGTGTGCCACGGCACGATCATCCGCTACACGCTTTCGCAACTGGCCGGTCGTGACTTCGACCACATTCTCAATGGCTCGGTATCTACGGTCGAAAAGCTGCACACGGGCTGGTGTGTGCACACCGTCAATGGCGAACCGCTCTCGCGCGTCGACTAGCAGTCATCGCTCATCACGAGCGATGACTCTCACGATCTAGCTCGCGTCGACTGACGCCGTCTCTTTCGCGACGCGCTGGCCCACGACGGCGCTGATGCCATCGGCACGCATGCTGACGCCGTAGAGGGCATCCGCGATTTCCATCGTGCGCTTTTGGTGGGTAATGACGATGAGCTGGCTGGTCTGGCGCAGGTCTTCGAAGATCGCCAGCAGGCGGCCAAGGTTGGCGTCGTCGAGCGCCGCTTCAACCTCATCCATGATGTAGAACGGGCTGGGGCGCGCCTTGAAGATGGCGATGAGAAGCGCGACGGCGGCGAGCGACCGCTCACCACCGCTCAGCAGTGAGAGACGCTCGATCTTCTTGCCGGCCGGCTTCACCGTGACTTCGATTCCCGTGGTCAACAGGTCGTCGGGGTTCGTCAGGAAGATACTTCCGGTGCCACCGGGGAACAGCACCGGGAAGACATCGTTGAACGCGTTCTTGGTGTCTTCGAATGCGCTCGCGAAGATGACCTGCATCTTGTCATCGAGCTCGTCGATGATTGTCAGCAGGTCTTTGCGGGTGTTCGTGAGGTCAGTGAGTTGCTCGGTCAAGAACTTGTGACGCTGTTCGAGCGCATCGAATTCTTCGAGAGCGAGCGGGTTGACGCGGCCCAGGCGTGCCAGTTTGCGTTCAGCCTTCTGCAGGCGAACCTCTTGTTCGGCACGCACAAACGGTCGGCCGGATGCCACGGGCTCAGCGTTCTCGTCTGGCTCAGGTGTTGCGGGGCTCGCGTCAGATTCCGTGGCAGCGGAGTTCTCATCGGGCTCGGCGACGGCGGCGCTCTCGGCCGCTTCGTCGTTCACCCGGTCATCGGGAACGGGCACCTCAGGGCCATATTCCGCCACAAGTACATCTTCAACAAGTCCGAGTTCTTCACCCGAGCGTTCGAGGAGACTGGAGAGATGCAGCTTCTTTTCGTAGATCTGCATTTCGAGGCCGTGGACGCTCTCGCTGACCGCCGAAAGGCGTTCACGCAATGCCGATTCTTCGCGGCGCAGAGTGGAGAGTTCTTCGTTCTGGGCCGAGCGCGCCGCTTCCTTCGAAGCAAGCACCACGCGCGCTTCGGAAAGCGAACGATCAACCGAGTCGAGCACCGCGGGGAGCATCTCTACGACCTTGGTCGCGGAGGCGATCTGACGTTGACGAATAACGGCAAGTCGCGCCTGCTCTTGGGCTGCTTCGCGCTCGCGCACCAGCTGGGCGGCGAGCTGTTCGGCGCGGGCACGCTCGGCGCGCACTCGCTCGCGGATGGTCTCCATTTGGATGCGCAACTCGACTTCGTGAGCCCGGGCGGCATCCACTTCGGCCAGCATCGGTTCGCGTTCGGAGACGTCGAGCATGGGGCGCGGAGCAGCCTGGTACTTGTCGGCGGCAGTCTGGGCGCGCGCCACTTCGGTGGTGGCGTCGGCCACGGCTTCTTCGGCAACATCGACGGCGCGAGCAAGACGGTCGCACTCGGCTTGGGCGGCTTCAGCCTGAATGCGGTGGCGGCCGAGCAACTCGGACTGCGCGGCAAGCTGAGCGTCGTATTCGCGCAAGGTTACGAGGGCTTGTTCAGCATCCGTCTTCGCGGAGGTGAGCTCGCGGCGCTTCTCGTCGAGTTCGAAGCTCGTGCGCTCGATCTGGGTCGTGACAACGCCGAGTTTGTCGGCGGCGGCATCCCGCTCAGCCACAAGTTCGAGGCGAGAGCGCTTCGCACCGGAGCCGCCGCGCAGCACGAACTGCGTGAGCACGTCTCCGTCACGAGTCACGAAAGTGAGATCGGCGGCGTTCGAGAGCGAGCCATACGCGGCGCGGGCGACCTCAAGATCGTCGGCGATGAGAACGTGGGTGAGGAGACCGTGCACTCCGTCGGGGGCCGTGACGACGTCGGTGGCGGGAATGGTTCCGGCCGCCGTTCCGAGCGAGACCGACCGCTTGGCAGCGTTCGCGACAACCACTTCGACGCGACCGAAATCGCGCGAAGCAGACTCGGCAAGCGCATCAATGGCTGAATCACGATCATCGGCAAGCACGGCATCCGCAAGCGTGCCGAGAGCGGCAGCGATGGCCGCTTCGTAGCCGGGCGTGATCTTCACGTGTTCAGCAACGAGACCGCGGATGCCCGAAAGCTTGGCAGCGACGAGAGCGCTTGAGCCGTCTTTCTGGTCAACCGCGAGGGATAGCGCCGAGTTGCGGGCGGCCAAGGCATCGCGCTCGCGCTCGGAGGCGTGGAGGGCTTCGCGGAGGGCTTCAATCTCGGCCTGAATGCTCGAAACTGTGGCTTCGGCGGCCTCGTAGGCGGTGTCGAGCGAGCCATCACTTTCGACGGTCGAGTTGCTGGCCTGGGTTTCGAGAGCCTCAAATTCGGCCTGGGCTGCCTCTCGACGCGACTGGGCTTCGGCGAGCGCCTGCTGCTGACGCACGAGTTCACCCTGCGCTGCGGTCAGAGTGGAGGTGGCGACTTCAACGCGAGCGGTGAGACCGGCGCTCTCCAACTCGTGACGCGATACGAGCGCACTCTGCGCGGCGATTTCTTCGTCGAGGGAGTCGAGCGCGGCCTTCGCTGTCGCGGTTGCCGCAGCGGCTGCGGCGACGGCCTTCTCGGCATCCGCAACGCCGGTCGCGAGCTCATCGGCGCCGGCCTTAACTTCGTCGACGAGGGTCTGACTGACGCTGTTGCTGGAAACGGGCGCATCGCTCTGCTGCCCGAGCAACGACAGTCGCTGGTTCGCGAGCGTGTAGAGGCTACGCAAGCGTTCTTGCACCGACTCAAGGCCGAAAGCCACGCGGCGGGCTTCATCTACTTCGCCACCGACTTGGGCTTGCTCAAGTCGGGCTTCGCGCAGTTTGTTTTGGTCGAGCTGCTCCTGCAGCACGATGCGCTGCGTTTTGCGTTCGCTCTCGCTGCGGCTGAAATCGTTGATGCTCGAGCGCAGTTCAACGACCTCGTCGGCGAGGAGGCGAGCGCGAGCATCCCGCACGATCGAAGCAATCGAGGCCGCTTCTTTGGCAATCTCGGCCTGCTGACCGAGGGGCTTGAGCTGACGACGGATCTCCCCCGCCAAGTCGGAGAGACGCGTGAGGTTCGCCTGCATCGCGTCGAGCTTGCGCAGCGTCTTCTCTTTGCGACGACGGTGCTTGAGGATGCCGGCTGCTTCTTCGATAAAGCCGCGACGGTCTTCGGGGCTGGCGTGCAACACCGCATCCAGCTGGCCTTGACCAACAATGACGTGCATTTCGCGGCCCAGACCGGAGTCGCTCAGGAGCTCTTGAACGTCGAGCAGTCGGCACGAGCTGCCGTTGATCGCGTACTCACTGCCGCCGTTGCGGAACAGGGTGCGGCTAATGGTGACTTCGCTGTACTCAATCGGCAGCGCGCCATCCGCATTATCGATCGTGAGGATGACCTCGGCACGACCCAGCGGACCCTTGGTGGCGGTTCCGGCAAAGATGACGTCTTCCATCTTGCCGCCGCGCAAAGTTTTGGCACCCTGCTCGCCCATGACCCAGGCGAGAGCATCCACCACATTCGACTTGCCCGAACCATTGGGGCCGACGACACACGTCACGCCCTGTTCGAACGCAAAAGTGGTCGGTTGAGCGAACGACTTGAACCCCTTGAGGGTCAAACTTTTGAGGTACACGTCACCGCCCGGTCGTTGCTGGTCTCAGCGTTAGCTAAATTCCTGACCAAGTTGCTGGTCAGAACCTTGCTATACGGTACCGGATGCGCGGGGTCCCGCCGTTCTGCCGCGCAGGCATCGCGCCGCGCCCGGCCGTCGGTGACACTCGGGGCACACTGGCCGCACCACTAGCGCGCTGCGAACTCGCGGCGTATTCTGGTCGGCTACCTCCGTAGCGCTTACCCCCGCAGATTGGTGCGCTCATGTCAGAGATCGAGATCACGACCCTCGAGATTCCTCTCGCGCTCTCTGCCGATGGATCGGACGACTTCACCGCGGCAACCGCATTGCGCAACGAGACCGACGAGATTATGCAGCACTACCCCGAGCTGGCGCACGACCCGCATGTCTCTCTCGCGACCTGGCAGCCCAGCGCCTTCGAAGACCGGCGGATGCTAATCGCTCGCGATCAGGACCGCATCGTGGGCCGTGGCGACTACAGCACCAACGTCGGCGAAGAGGCGGATACCGCGTGGATCGAAGCGTACGTGCATCCCGCTTATCGACGTCGCGGTATCGGCAGCCGACTGCTGACCGAACTTGAAACGATTGCGGCGGATGCGGGCAAGCGCAAAGTTCACGTCTACGTCTCAAGCGTGCCCACTGATGGCGCGCTACTGGACTCCCCCACAGGCTTTGGCACCGTTCCTCGTGACGGTGCCGGCACTCAGTTTCTGCAGTCGCAGCAGTACAGCTTCGAGCAGGTTGAGCGCGTGAGCAGGCTCCCTCTCCCGGTTCCTGGCCTGCACTCCCTCGTCGACGACGCCATCACGCGGTGTAGCCGCGACTATGCCGTGCACGAGTGGGTGGGGATGTGCCCAGAACAGTGGCGCGACGACCTCGCGTTGCTCTACACGCGCATGAGTACCGACGAACCCAGTGCGGGACTCGAGCCTCCCGAAGATATCTGGACCGCAGAACGAGTGGTCGATCATGACGAACGCGAGCTCGCTAGTGGAGTTACGACCGTCTACGCCGCGATTGAGCACGTAGCCTCAGCAGAATTGGTGGCCTACACCGCGCTCACCGTGCCAGAGCAGCCGGAACTCGCGGTGCTCCAAGACAATACGATCGTCCTGAGCGAGCACCGCGGTCACCGCCTCGGCAACCTGCTCAAGGTGTTGAATCTGGCGCATCTCCAACGAGTTGCGCCCGGCCATCCCTCGGTCATCACCTACAACGCGGAGGAGAATCGCCCCATGCTCTCGGTGAACGAAGCGGTCGGCTTTGTTCCCATCGGTTCTGACGGCGCGTGGAAGAAAGAGTTGCGCTAGCTCGCAGACTGACTCACGCGAATGCGCTGGCAGAACCTACAGAAGTGCGATCCTCGGTTCATGAACTGCTCACGCACGACCTCGCGACCGCAGCGCGGGCACGCCTGACCTTGCTGACCGTAGACGTTGAGCGAGTGCGCGAAGTAGCCCGACTCGCCGTTCACGTTGAGGTACTGGGTGTCGAAGCTTGTGCCGCCTTCGGCGAGAGCCTTGGAGAACACCGCCCGCACTTCAGCGAGCAACTGCACCGCTTTCGCGCGGCTGAGGGTCTCGGTGGGCTGGTTGTAGTGCACCCGCGCAGCCCAGAGCGCTTCGTCGGCGTAGATGTTACCGATGCCACTGATGAGGGTTTGATCGAGCAGCGCCCGCTTTACCGTGGTGCGCTTGGCCTTCAGCGATCGCAAGAACTTCGCGTCGTCGAAGAAGGGGTCGAGCGGGTCGCGCGCGATGTGCGCCACTTGGCTCGGCACCGCGAAAGCGGGCTGATCAACGGTGGGCAACATGCTGTCGATCGCCATCGAGCCGAAAATACGTTGGTCGACAAAATTGAGGCGCAGTGCGCCGTGGTCAGGATGATCAAGTTCGATGCGAATGCGGGTGAGCCGGTCATCCGTGCTCCGATCGCGCAAAAGAACTTGCCCGCTCATACCGAGATGCGTGACGAGCGCTTCGCCGTGAGTTTCAGCGCTGTCTGCCTCGGCACTGTCAGCGAGCGGGAGCCACATGAACTTGCCCCGGCGTTGAGGGGTGAGGAACGTGCGACCGGTCAGACGGTCAATGAAGTCTTCGCTCGGGCCCTCATGGCGGCGCAGAGAACGCTCGTCAAAGACGGTGACGGATGCCGCCGTTGCGCCGGTAACGGCTGGTTCAAGCCCCGCGCGCACAACTTCGACTTCGGGAAGTTCGGGCACGCCCGTTACTTCGCTGCGGCTTGGAGGCTAGTCCAGGCCTCGAGCGCTGCGGCCATTTCGGCCTGCTTCTTGCTCGAGCCGATGCCGGTCGCAATGACCTCGTCGTCGAGAGCGACGCTCGCGTGAAAACGCTTGGAGTGATCGGGGCCGCTATCTTCGATGCGATAGTCGGGAGCCCCACGCCCTAGTTGGGCGGCGAGCTCTTGAAGGCTCGTCTTGGGATCCATTGCTGCGCCAAACCGCTCAGGGTCGGCAAGCAACGGGGCGACGAGGCGAAGGACGAGCGCGGTAGCTTCGTCCTCGCCGAGGTCGAGGTAGGCGGCACCGATGATTGCCTCAACGGTGTCTGCCAAAATGGACGGCTTTTCGCGGCCGCCCGTCTGCTCTTCTCCCTTGCCGAGGCGAATGAACGCGCCAAGGCCGATCAGGCGCGCAATTTCAGCGAGCGCGACAGAAGAAACGAGACTAGCCCGACGCTTGGCAAGGTCTCCCTCGTCAAGCTCCGGGTTATCGCGATACAGCTTGACCGTTACTGCCTGGCCAAGAATTGAGTCACCAAGAAATTCGAGCCGCTCGTTGTGCGCGATTCCGCCGTTTTCGTACGCGAAAGAGCGGTGTGTCAACGCAAGCGTGAGCAACTCGGGGTCAATAGCGACCCCGAGCACAGCAGAGAGCTCAACCGGTGAGGCAGAGCCCGTCATCGCCATTTCGACTCGAGAATGTGAAGACTAGTTAAACGTCAGCGACCTTGCGACCCTTGTACTCCATGTACAGGGGCGTGCCAGCGGAGTCTTCGACTACCTTGGCGCGGTGCGGCAGGCTGTAAACAGTCTTGCCGTTTTCAACGGTCTTGACGAGGGTGGGAGGGGTTGCCTTCCACTGGGCGCGGCGCATGCGGGTGCTGGCCCGCGACATCTTGCGCTTCGGTACTGCCATGGCTAACTCTTTTCTTCTTGGGTCTCAGGTGAATCGTTTGCGTCGTGCGAGTTCTGGTCATGCGAGTCTTGCGTGAAATCTTGGAGGCCGGCCAACGCTGCCCAGCGAGCATCGATGGGCGCTTCGTGTTCGTGTCCTGGATTATCGAGCAACCGAACCCCACACTCGGGGCACAGGCCAAGGCAATCCTTCTGACAGACCGGCTGGAACGGTAGTGACAACACTACCGAATCCCGCACTACAGGTTCTAGATCGATGTATTCGTCGATAACCGTGTAGTCGAAAGCTTCGTCCTCAGAATACGCGAAAAGTTCTTGAAACTCGACTCGGACAGGCAGGGTGACGTCAATGAGGCAACGAACACACTCTGCTTGCGCTTTGCCCGACACCACAGCATCCACCAGAATGCCGTCGTGGAGTGACTCAAAACGGCCCTTGACGGACAGTTTCGAACCCTTTTCTACCCCAACAACGGCGGTACCAAAGGTTTCGGGTACGACGACCTGAATGGAGTGCTCTCTCATCTCGCCTGGGCGGTGAATGAGATCGCGCACCAACACGGCATACGGACTCTCGTTGATTCTAGACACGATCGTCGATTCTACCCCCGCAACGGCTCCCCTGTCGCCCCCGGTCAGCAATCGCTCAGTCAGCTAGCCCACGGATGAGCACGCCGGACCGTGTGGGTCGGTGTAGGCAGGAGGCTTTGTACCTCTCTAGACTGGTGCGACAGACCCGTGCGCTTGGTATGGCGTGGTTGGTTTGCCCAGGATTGGGCTGCCGGTCTTCTCGAAACACTTTTCGTTCTTTGTGGCGCATTCTCGCGCCCATCCACCCGTTTCTTGGAAGGCTCCATGTCTGCACTGTCTCGTTCCGTTTTGTCCCGTTCCGCGTTCTCTCGCACCGCACTACTGGCGGGGGTTTCCGTTCTTGCGTTGAGCGGATGCACTGCTGCCGCTGACGAGACGGAAACCACCTCGCCCGATGCCGCCGCGCAATCGGTTGAACTCAGCAACTGTGGCTTCGATGTCACCTTCGACTCGGCCCCCGAGCGCGTCATCACGATCAAGTCGTCAACAACCGAGATGCTTCTGGCGCTCGGCCTCGGCGATCGCATCATTGGAACCGCGTTTCAGGACGGCCCTGTGCCCGAACAGTGGGCATCCGACGCTGCGGGCCTGACCTCGATTGCTGAGCGCGTGCCGAGCGAAGAAGCCGTTCTCGATCTCGAGCCCGACCTTGTCTTTGCCGGGTGGGAATCAACGTTCAGCGCTGACGGCGCCGGCGAGCGCGCCGACCTCACTTCTCTCGGAATCAACACCTTCGTGGCTCCCTCGGCCTGCCAAAGCGCAGAACAGCCTGAACAGCTCAGCTTCGACAACGTCTTCAGTGACATCGAGACGGTTGCCTCGATCTTCCGCGTGGATGCCACCGAGATCGTCGATGAACAGCGGGCACAACTGGCCGCGATCGATGCCAATGGCGACTCCCGTACCGCTCTCTGGTTCTCCTCGGGCTCCGACACTCCTTACGTCGGCGCCGGCATCGGAGCACCGCAACTGCTGCTCGACACAGTTGGCCTCACCAACATCGCGGGAGACATCGACTCGACGTGGGCTCCCTTCAACTGGGAAGCCGTCGTTGACGCCGACCCCGACTTCATTGTGCTCGTGGATGCCGCCTGGAACACCGCAGACAGCAAGATCGACGTGCTTGAGGCCAACCCCGCCACCGCGAACCTCAGCGCCGTGAAGGCTGGCCGTTACCTCGTGGTGCCGTTCGCGGCGAGCGAGGCCGGCGTACGCAGCGTTGAAGCTGCCGAAAGCCTGTCGGCTCAAATTGCGGAGCTCGATGGCTAAAGTTTCTCCGCTCACCTTCGGCACCGCGCTGGGGATCGCACTTCTCGTGTCGATCACCATCGCGGTGACGATTGGCCCTGCCGACATCCGCTTCGATGAGGTCTGGCGCTCGATTGGGAGCCACCTCGGTATCGGAGTGAGCCCGCTCACAGAATTGCGGGATGGCATTGTGTGGCAGTTGCGTTTGCCTCGCGTGCTCACCGCTGCGGCGGTGGGTGCGGGGCTCGCGCTGAGCGGTGCGGTGATGCAGGCGATTACGCGCAACCCACTCGCCGACCCGTATTTGCTCGGGCTGTCATCGGGCGCGGCTCTCGGCGCGGTGTCAGTGATTGTGCTTGGCGCCGCCGTGTTACTTCCGTTTGCCGCCTTTGCAGGCGCGTTACTCGCGTTGACCCTCACCCTGCTGTTGGCGGGATCCCTCGGTGCGATCACCCCGTCGCGCACGGTGCTCGCCGGCATCGCCGTCTCGGCGCTTGCCTCGGCAGTCACAAGCTTTGTCATCTTCTGGAGCGTCGACGGCGACTCCTACCGTGAAGTGTTGTCGTGGCTGCTCGGCTCCCTTAGCGGAGCACGCTGGCCTGCGGTCGGAATCACTCTGGTCGCTATCATCGTGATCGGAGTCCCCGTGATGCTTACGGGACGCCTGCTCGATTCCTTTGCCTTCGGCGACGTGCAGGCAGCGTCGCTCGGAGTGAACGTCAGCGCGACCCGCTGGGGACTGCTGGCGGCATCCGCCCTCGTCACCGGCGCCATGGTCTCGGTGAGCGGATCGATCGGCTTCGTGGGGCTCATCCTGCCGCATGCCGTTCGACTACTCGTAGGGCCAGGGAACCGCGCCCTGCTCCCCCTGAGCGCCCTCCTCGGCGCCGTCTTTCTCGTCTGGGCCGACACCCTTGCGCGCACACTCTTCGACCCGCGCGAGATTCCCGTCGGCATCGTCACCGCCATGATCGGTGCCCCCATCTTCGCGTTCCTCCTCACCCGGCGAAAGAGCTCAACATGAGTGACGACACCGGCCTTGTCGCCGAACGAATCCGCGTCACTATCGACGGCACCCTGCTCATCGACAACGTCGACTGCACGGTAGCGCGGGGCTCCCTCAGCGCTCTCGTCGGGCCAAACGGTGCCGGAAAATCCACCCTGCTGCGAGCCCTGACCGCCGTGCAGGCTCCGGCATCCGGAACCGTCACGTTCGGCAACGCCGACCTGCTCGGGATGCCGCGTCGCCAACGCGCGCGCCTCGCCGCGTTCGTAGAACAAGACGCCACCACCGACTCCTCCCTCACCGTCGACATGGTCGTGAAGCTCGGGCGTCTGCCCCACCAGTCGCTGTGGGAGGCCGACTCCCCCGAATCCGCTGCCGTCGTGACGGCAAGCCTCGAGACCGTGGAAATGACCGCGTTCCGCGAACGCGAATTCCAGAGCCTCTCTGGTGGCGAAAAGCAACGCGTCATGCTTGCCCGCGCCCTCGCCCAAGAACCACAGCTGCTGACCCTCGACGAACCGACCAACCACCTCGACATCGCCGCCCAACTCGCCGTGCTCGAACTGCTGTCGAGCCTGCGCACCACCGGCGTCACCGTACTCGCCGCGCTGCACGACCTCTCCCTCGCGGCGAGCTACTGCGACCACATCATCGTGCTCTCCCATGGCCGCGTCGTGGCGGCAGGCGCGACCGAAACCGTGCTGACGGAACAGCTGATCGCTGACGTGTATGGCGTCACGGCATCCATCCTGCGCAATCCGGTCACCGGCAAGCCTGTCATCGGGTTTAGCCCCGCGTAGCGGCGCGGACGCCCCTCACCCAGACCACACCACCCTCACGCAGCACCGCTGGCTAGCGGTCGAAGGCCGTGCGCGGAGCAAGTGCCGCCATGATGCGAGCCCGCCAGCCCACGGATGACCGCAGCGAGGTGATCACACTCGACACCGCCGCCCGACGTACCGGTTGCGGGCGCGGACTGAAAGCCGACGCTTCAACTGCCGCGAGCACGAGCGCCAAGGTCGACGACAGTCCGGTCGACCACTCCGGACTTGGCGCCGACGGGGGCCCAGCGGAGTTCGCCGCGACAGGCACGACGCCGAGTTGAGCCGCAAGCTGCTCATACTGTTGACGTGGCGTCCCGGTGCGGGAAACGGCTATCCCCAAGTCGGCGGCGCTGTCGCAAATCTCTCGCCAGGAAAGCGCAACATCGCCTCGCGCGACGGCGGCCAATCGCAGTGCTCGACGAATGACGCGCACCAGCGCCGGGATCGCCAGCAGGAACGGAATGGCGAGCAAGAGCCACCACCATGGCGAAGTCTCGCCGTAACCGGGAACGGGCGTCTCGGGCACTTCGTCACGCGGCAGGTCGGGACGCGCACCCGGAGTCGCGCTCGAGCTGGGGCTGGCAGTGGGCTCAGGCTTCGACTCGTCAACGTCGGGAGTGCTCGGGTCATCGTTCACACTCTGCGCAAAGCGGGGCGTGCTGCCCACGGATGTCGTTGGTTCGAAACGAACCCAACCGACGGTCGGAAAGTAGAGCTCAGGCCACGAATGCAAGTTGTCTGTCGTGACCGCGAAACTCACCTCGTCGGTCTCGGAATCCACCTTCCGCTGGCCGGGCGTGAAGCCGACGACCACGCGAGAGGGGATGTCGAGGGTGCGCGCCATCGCGGCCATCGCCGACGCAAAATGCACGCAATAGCCGCTCTTGGCAGAGAGAAATGCGGCGAGCACCTCGGCGCCCGAACCGTCATAGTCGTCGGCAACCGGCGACTCCTCGGAGTAAACAAAGTCGCCATTGCGAAAGAACGATTGAAGCGCCAGCGCCTGGTCGAACCTGGTCGCTTCGTCACCGGCCACTTGCTGCGCTGTCTCAGCCACCACAGCCGGCAGCGACTCCGGCAGCGCCACATACTTCTCAAAACCAGCGGGCAACTCCGTCGGCGCTGCCTCCAACTGTTCGATCGAGGGGGCAGCGGTAATGTACGAGGCTTCGTAGCTTTGACCCTTGGAATTTGCGAACGACGTCGACACCGTTAAGCCCTCAGGTTCCCAGGCCCAACCGCGCCCGACATCCGCAATGCTCGTGGTCGCGTAAGGAACGGGCAGCAGCTTTCCCCGCAAGCGTTGAATCTGAATCTGCATGACGCTCTCGGTGCGAGGCACCTCCACCGACAGCCCCGGCGAAGGCGCAAACGCTTCAACGGTGTTGGAGTCGTCAATCTCGCGCTCCGACGGACTCCACGTTTCGTCGGTGAACTCATCCAGAGCAGCGACCCGCAGGTATTCATCTCCCCGTTCCGAGGTGTACGTCAGCGCCAGCAGCGGGGAATCGCGTCGAAGATCGTTACTCAGATTGAGGATCGGGTTCACCCCGGTAGCGATGATCCCCGGAGTGCCAGGAGATGGCTCAGCCGGCTCAACACTCGGGAGCACCACGGGCACGACGAGAGCCAACACGAGCGCGCTTGCCACAACAGGCCAGGCGGCACGCATCGTCGTGCGCTCCCCCGCCACGAGAAGGATGCCCACATAGGCGAGAGCGGTCACCGCAAAGCTGAGAGCATCGTGCAGTTCGCTTCGCACAAAAGCCGGAACCGCCAACAGGATGAGCAGCGGGAGCGCCGTGAACGCCGGCTTACGCAGCACGAACGCGATGACGTCCATTGCGATCGAGAGTGCGAGCGCGCCGAGGCAGATCAGAAACACGATGCTCACATCGGCATCCGCGGGAAAGCGCTGAGCTTCCATGGACGATTGCCCCTGCGCAATGAGGTTCGCGAATCGCGCGAAAGTGGTGAACGTTGGCACGATGCCCACCAAGGCTGTGGTGGCTGCGAAGAACAAGGTGAGTGTCGCCAAGCCGACCGCGGCGCCGATGAGCGACCCGATCCAGGCACGTGAAATCAGCGTGTGGCCCACGGCGGCCGCCGCAAGAACGACAAGCACAATTCCAACGTAAGGAAACCACCACGCGCCTTCCGTGAGCACTTCGCCGAGGCTGCTCGCCGCGACTCCCAGCGCCAGAGCCAGAGTGCCGCTGAGCGACCACGTACGCACGCGTTGTTCGTGAGCGCGCACACTGCGCGCCCGACTCTCTTCAGTTGTTGTCACGGTGTGCCCTCGATTCCGCCACAAACGAGGTCCAGGCATCGCCAACGTCATCGAAGGATTGCACCGAAATTACTTTCCACCCGGCATCGCGCAGCTCGTCACCGGCGGGCTGGCGAGCACGGTCGCCCGACCGCGTGAAATCTCCAAAACTCGACGAGGATTCCACCACGAACGCAACGGCGAGAACTCCCGGAAGGGCTTGCCGCCGCAAATACGACACCGTCTCCGGCTCAGGATGCGCGACCAGAGCCAATACCGGCCCGCCCGCGCTCGTGCTGGGCACTGGCTCACCCCACCAGCCCGGCGCACTATCGACGGGGCCGAAGGTTGCGAGACGGGTCAGAAATTCGTGTTCGTCGGCGGCCCGTCGATGCACGATTGAGGCATCCGCCAGCTGCGAGGGACCCGTCTCAATGATCTCCACCAGAAAGCCTTCGCGCTTCAGTTGCACGGCGGCAGAGGCGAGCATGCTGACGACCCACTCGAAGCGAGGGCTGCGCGCGGCTGCCGTAACGGCTCCGCTCGAGAGTCGCACCGAATCGTTGCGGCTGGCATCCGGATACCCTGCACGTCTCGTATCCACAATGATGCGAGCCTCGGGATAACTGTGCTGCTCCTCTTGGCGCACCATCAGGCTGCCGTGCCGGGCGGATGCTCGCCAGTGCACCCGTCGCATCGCATCGCCACGGCGATACTCCCTGGTCATCGCATCGTCATCGTCACCGGCCGACCGACGTTGGAGCACACGAGCCTCCCCATCGCCCGACTGGGCGAGCAACGCGGACTGCGCCAGCGTGACGACCCGCGGCGTGACCGTCAACTCGGTGACAGCGCCGACACTCCACGAGCCGAGCGCCAGCGAGAGCGGGTCGCTGCTCTGCAGCAAGAGCGGACCAATCTCAAAAATTCCTCGATCGCGCGGAGTAAGCGAATAGGAGAGCTGGGCTGCACTGCGCTGGTTGAGGCCACCGACTCGCGCCGAGAGCGGCGGCATCCAGCCACTGGCTGTAGCCCACGGAGACCACGGCAGGCCATCGGCCCAGTGCACTCCGCGAAGTCCCGTGCGCGCGTGATTATCGACTCGCACCGTGACAAGGCTCGTGGTTCCCGCCTCCACAACGGGAAACGCACACTGTCGGCTCACCGACAGCGCAGATTCCCGCGAGCGCACCAGCACAGCAGCCATGAGGGGTAACGCGAGAGCGAAGCATCCGGCATATAACAGAATCGGCATACCAGCCGCATAACCTGCCACAAGTGCGACCCCGCCCAGCACGAGAAAGGTACTCCCGCGGTTGGTGAGCCTCACGACACGCAACGCGACAGAGAGTGCTCGAAGAGGGCGAAGGCGAGACATGAGAGTCCGCTAGGACGCGACCGAATTGACCGGAACCGGCGTCTCCGCAACGATGCGCTCAATCACAGCAGCGATCGAATGACCCGTCAGAACCGTGGATGACTGAGCCGCATGGCGCGCCGGAATCATGCGGTGCGCCAGCACTGTCACGGCAAGCGCATCAATGTCATCAGGCAACACGAAGTCACGACCATCAATCGCCGCCCGAGCCTTCGCCGCCCGCACCAGATGGAGCGTAGCCCGCGGGCTAGCACCCAACCGCACCTCGGGGTCACGACGCGTCGCCTGAGCAATCGCAACCGCATACTCTTCGACCGCGGTACTCACAAATACTCGTCGCACCGTCGCGATGAGCTCGCGCAACTGCTCAACCGAGACCACGGCCGTGAGCGCGTCAAGGGGGCTGCTGAGCTCCCGTGAGCGCAGCATCTCCAGCTCGGCTGCGGCATCCGGATAGCCCATCGAAATGCGGGCCATAAACCGGTCACGCTGAGCTTCGGGCAGCGGATAGGTGCCCTCCATCTCGATGGGATTCTGCGTCGCTACCACGATGAACGGGCTCTGCAGTTCGTACGTAGTCCCGTCGACCGTGACACTCGACTCTGCCATGCACTCAAGGAGCGCAGACTGCGTCTTCGGGCTGGCACGGTTGATCTCATCACCGATGAGAATGTTCGCGAATACCGGCCCCTTCTTGAACTCGAATTCACGCGTGTTTTGGTTATAGACCGAGACGCCCGTGATGTCGGCTGGCAGCAAGTCTGGTGTAAATTGCACGCGCGACACGGTGCTGTCTACCGTTCGCGCGAGAGCCCGCGCGAGCATGGTCTTGCCGACACCGGGAACGTCTTCGATGAGCAGATGACCCTCCGCCAAAAGCACCGTAAGCGCCAAGCGCACAGCCTCTGTCTTGCCATCAATCACGGTCGAAATACTGCGCACAATGGCGTCACAGTGATCGTGGAACACGTCGTCGGGTAGTGACCCGGAGGTAGGGGCATCCATGGGTCGAGTCTTACACCGGTCTTCCACTACGGCAATTGCTTACGCTTGCGCAGTTCATCTTCGAGGGCACGGATTTTTTCTTGGCGCTGAAAGTATTCGATCTCAGCGTCGAGTTTCGCGATCTCGGCTTCGGTCGTGCTCACCTCCAGTGATGGCAGTTGTGCGCGACGCTCGGGGGCACCAAAGGGCAGAGAGCTCGGAGCGGTGGACTGGTGCTGGCGGCCGATCGCAAACCAGAGAATGCTGCCGATGAAGGGCATGAAAATCACGATAAAGATCCAGGTGACCTTGCCGAGATTCTTGATGCGCGATTCATCAATCAGGATGATGTCGATCAACACTGAGATGAGCAACGCGAAGTACGCGAGCGAAATGAGACTCCCCATCCGCTCATCGTAGAGGCAAACTCCCCGACAGTCGAGTATTAGTCTTCTTTAGTTTCGACGGTGTTGTAAGCCTCATCGAAGCCCGCCATCCACGCCTCTTTTGTGCCCAGACTAAACATGTCCTCGGGGCCCGACCGCACGAGGGATCGCGCACCGGGAGCGTCGAGATCAGCGACGTGCTGACCTAGCCCGCGAACGACCGCAACGGGCAATCCCCCGGCCTTCCCCTTGACCAAATCTGTCGCGGCGGCAACTTCATCGGCGAGCGCCGTGACACTGACCGCAAGCGGGCGACCCGAAGCATCCGCGGTTCCGCGCAAATCATCGAGAACATGGATACCGGCCGCACCAATCGCGATGTCGGCTTGGCCCTTGCGCCAGGGCCTGCCGACGGTATCCGTAATCACAATGCCCACGGTCACGCCAAAGCGCTCCCGGAGCCCGGCGCAGAGCTCGCGGGCGGTCGCATCGGGGTCGAGCGGGAGCAGGAGAACGATGCCGTCAGGGGTGTTACTGGAGTCAACGCCCGCCGCCGCCATCACGAGCCCCAAACGGTTTTCGACAATGCGAGTGACACCGTTGGGGTGCTCGCGCGAGGCCACAATCCGCACGGTTTCGTCGGTGATGGCTTGTTCGCGATCGGCAGCCTCGACAGAACGACCTTCGGCCTTGCTCACGATCTTGGAGGTGACGGTGAGGATGTCGCCGTCGGCGAGGCCTCCCGAGTTCACGTCATCGGAGTCGGCAACGAGAGCCGTCGTAATCGCCTCAAGAAGGCTGTCACCGGACTGAATTTCGGGGATGCCGGGCACGGCCCATGCGCTCATTCTCACGCGTCTAGTCTGCGGCATTCGTGGCGCAGTCACTACTTGCGCAGTGCCGGCAGCACGTCACGCCCGAAGACCGTGAGAAACTCGCGCTGATTGCGTCCGACATTGTGGAGGTAGATGCGGTCGAATCCGAGATCGAGGTAGCTCTGGATGTAGGCGCGATGCACGTCAGGGTCGGCGCTGACGGGCATCCGCCCCTCGAAGTCTTCTGGGCGCACCATGCGCGCCAGTTGCTCAAGCTCGAAGGGCGAGCGGATGTCGTTCTTCGCGAACCGCAGACCACCGTTTGGCCATTCGGTGAGCGCGTTGCGCATGGCCTGTTCGTCTGTTTCGGCCCAGCTCAAGTGCAGCCGCAGCACGCGGCTCTGGCTCTCGGGTGCGCGGCCGGCTTCTCGTGCGCCTTCGGCGAATCGTTTGAGCAGCATGTCGACTTTGTCGAGGGGTGCCGCTTCGGTGATGAGACCGTCGACGGTTTTGCCGGCACGTTTAGCGGCGACCGGTCCTGCGGTCGCGACCAGGATTTCGGGGGCAACCTCGGGCATTGTCCAGAGTCGGGTCGATTCGAGGCGATAAAACTGGCCTTCGTGTCGCACGTCCTTGTTGCCGAGCCCCGAAGCGAACAGTTTCTTGATGATCTCGACGGCTTCGAACATGCGGTTGATGCGTTCGGGAGCTTCTGGCCAGTACTGGCCGACGATGTGCTCGTTGATAGCTTCGCCGCTGCCGAGGCCGAGCCAGTGTCGCCCCGGATTCATCGCGGCCAGCGTCGCGGACGCTTGGGCGACCATTGCCGGATGCCAACGAAACGTGGGCGCGGTGACTCCCGTGCCGAGATCGCCGGTAGTGGTTTCGCCCAGAGCGCTCAGCACGTTCCACACGAACGACGCCTGCCCCTGCTGGGGAACCCACGGCTGGTAGTGGTCTGCGGCCATCACCCCACGAAATCCTTGCGATTCGGCGTACTGCGCACTCTCCATGACGTCACGTGGAGCGAACCGTTCGAGCATGGCGGCGTAGCCGATATGAGGGGCAGAAACTGTCACGGGCATCCGTCTATTGTGGCGTGCATTGCCCCTGTCGCGCTGCAGCACCTTTCCGAGCATTGAATTGCGGTCGCGACGAGCGGATAATAGGCGCCCTACTCACTGAGGAGTCGGCATGAATCTGGGCGCGTTTTCCATCAGCACCGCTAGTCCGCTGATGCACGTCATTCTCATTCCAGGTTTCTGGCTCGATGAAGCCTCGTGGGCACCCATTACGCGGTCGCTTCGCGAGGCTGGCCACACGGTTCATCCGCTGACCCTTCCCGGTCTTCACCGCGACGACACTGATCGCGGCGCCATCACACTCGCCGATCACGTCGCTGCGGTAGTTGACGTGGTCGACAGCCTCACTCGCGACTATGACTGCGAAGACGACGCGGCGCACGGCCAGGTGGCACCGCCCATCGTTCTCGTGGCGCACAGCGGTGGAGGACCCATCGCCCACGCCGTTGCGGATGCTCGCCCCACCTGCCTCGCCCGGATCGTGCACGTCGACACCGTGCCGCTACCCCACGGGATGCCGATTAATACTGATCTGCCCACGATCGATGGCGAAATCCCCTTACCCGACTGGTCGGTGTTCGATGACGAAGATCTCGTTGATCTCACCGATGAGCTGCGAAGCACGTTTCGCCGCATTGCCATTCCGCAGCCCGCTCGGGTCGCCAGCGATCCCCAGAATCTGTCGACACCAGCGCGGTTCAGCGTGCCGGCGACGGTGATCTGTTGCGAATTTTCGAGCGAACAATTGCGGGCATGGATGCGCGACGATGAGCCCTTCGCCTCCGAAGTTACCCGCCTCGACGACCTCGAACTCGTTGACCTGCCCACCGGGCACTGGCCGCAGTTCACGAAGCCAGCCGAGCTTGCCGACGCAATTATTACGGCTGTGCATCGCAGCTAAATCGGGTCTTGTCCTCACAGGATCCCCGTCCTACACTGAGCAAACGCCAACTATTGAAAGGAGCTAGCCGTGTTTATGTTCGCAACAACGAAGAACCCAATTACTGCCGGCTCCGTCGGCACCCTCTCCGCCTAACCGGTTAGCGTTCTCCGCTCACCGGTTCTGACGGTGGCGGCGCTCACGGAGCACACGACCCAACTCGATCATCACGAGACTGCATTCGACTGACGAGTCGGCGCACCCCGACGGGGCTGCGCAGCACTCACCGCGATGACCACTCCCTTCTCTGGCAACTCGCGATTGCCGAAGGATGCTGTTGGGTCGCCACCTGAAACAGCGCGCTCTGACGCGCCATCCGCAACCTCTCTCTGTCACGAAAGTTTTCCATCATGAACGAACTACTGGCGGCCTCGAAAGACCGCCACGCCCATCCGTCCGAACCTCATCACCATGACCAGCCGCGACAGGCTGCCGTGCGTCGCGTGGGGGTAATCGACCGGCTTGCGCTGCATCTCGGCGTCGCGCTCATCACGTGGAGCCGCCGGCCCCATCGTGCGCGACTGATCGCGTCGGCCGAGTTGCTGGCCGCACACCAGCTCCGTCGTGAGCGCCTGGCTCACGCCAGAGCTCGCGCCGAGCAGAACTATCCGCGGTTCATCATCCGCTAAAGCATGATGCGGCCGTCACCTCGGAGGTGACGGCCGCATCATGGCGAACCTCAGCGGTCGCGGTTAAGCACAATCAGAGTTACAGCGCCCGCAATCGCGGTGCAATGTCGCGCTCGAACAGCTCGAGGAAACGGCGCTGGTCGTTGCCGGGCGCGTGGAAGACGAGGTGGTTGAGGCCAGCATCCACATAGGGACGAATCTCTTCAACAATCTTGTCGGGATCGTTGCCGACGATCCAGCGCGAAGCGATCTGCTCAATGGGCAGAGCATCGGCGGCGCGTTCCATCTCGATGGGGTCAGTGATGTCGTGCTTCTGCTCCTTCGAGAGAGCAAGTGGCGCCCAGAAACGTGTGTTCTCGAGGGCTACGTCGGCATCGGTGTCATACGAGAGCTTGATCTCGATCATCCGGTCGATGTCTTCGAATTTGCGGTCGACCTTGGCTGCACCCTCCTTGACCCCGGGGATCAGCGCATCGTTGTAGAGCTCCATGCCCTTGCCCGATGTGCAGATAAAGCCATCTCCGGCACGACCCGCATAGCGGGCGACCATCGGCCCACCGGCAGCGATATAGATCGGGATGGGCTGGTCGGGGCGGTCATAAATGCTCGCGCCGTGAGTGGAGTAGTACTCCCCCTCGAACGACACGCGGTCTGAGGTCCACAGTTCGCGCATGAGGCGAACGGATTCACGCAATCGAGCGAAGCGCTCCTTGAACTCGGGCCAGTCCTGCTCGCCAGCACCGCGGAATCCGGTGGCAACCTCGTTGAGGGCTTCGCCCGTTCCCACACCCAGCATGATGCGCCCTGGGTAGAGGCAGCCCATCGTGGCGAAGGCCTGAGCGAGCACAGCGGGGTTGTAACGGAAGGTCGGCGTCATCACGCTCGTGCCGATACGAATCGTGCTCGTGCGCTCACCGACCGCTGCCATCCAGCTCAGCGAGAACGGAGCATGCCCGCCTTCGTGACGCCACGGCTGGAAGTGGTCGCTAACCGCAACACTCTCCATGCCGTGTGCTTCTGCTGCCACTGCGATCTCTACGAGTTCACGCGGGGCAAATTGTTCTGCTGACGCTTTGTATCCGAGGGTGAGTGTCATAAACCCATTGTGCCGGTGTTAGTCGCGCGGCGCTTGCAAAAACTCAGAAACCGAACGCGGAACATAGGGCGCGACGTCTCCGCCAAGCGCGGCAACCTGACGCACCAGCGAACTGGACACGTGCGCATGAGCGGGATTCGGCAGCATGAAAATCGTCTCTACGCCGGCGAGGTCGCGGTTGACGATCGCCATAGGCGTTTCGTACGCGACATCCACTTGAGAACGGATGCCCTTGATGATGACACTCGCCCCCACATCGGTGCAGTAGTCAACGAGGAGGCCCATACTCCAGCTAGTTACAACGATGTTGCCCTGAAGGTGAGCGTCGGCAACGGCTTGTTCGATGAGGGAGACGCGTTGCGCAATCGGCAAAAGCGCGGTCTTGCCCGGGTTGTGCACGACCAGAACGTGCACTTCGTCAAAGGTTTTCGCTGCCCGCTCAATCACATCGAGGTGGCCAAGGGTGACAGGGTCAAACGACCCAGGAACAACAGCGATCCGACTCATGCTCCCACGATAGCCGCTCGGTGCTCATTGGCGCGTGGGAGTTCGCTGTGCGGGGAAATCTGGCGCAACACAGCAAAGCGTGCCTGCGAGCGGAGGCGCTAGTTTTTGCCGAGGAACGCTTCGGCACTCTCATCAAGACGACGCTTGAGTGCTTCGGCGAGCGCCGGATGCTCGGCCAAGGTCGGGTCTGCGACCAACAGCCCCTGAGCGGCCTCGCGCGCTTCGGTGATGAGTTGACCGTCGTTGGCGACTCGCAGCAGCTTGAGGCTCGAACGCCCACCCGACTGCACGCCGCCAAGCACATCGCCTTCGCGGCGCAGTTCAAGGTCTTTGTTGGCAAGTTCGAAACCATCGAGAGTGGATGCCACAGCCTCAACGCGTTCGCGCGCCAACGACTCCACCTCGGCCGCCGTGACAAACAGGCACAACCCCGGAACCCCACCACGACCAACACGGCCGCGCAGCTGGTGCAACTGGGAGACGCCGAAACGATCAGCGTCGAGCACCACCATCACCGAGGCGTTGGGTACGTCGACACCCACTTCGATGACCGTCGTCGCGACGAGCACATCGATGTCGCCCGCAGCGAAGGCGCGCATGAGCTCGTCTTTCTCCTCGCTCGAAAGCTTGCCGTGGAGCGCCTCAATCCGCTTGCCCGCGAGAACGTCGTTGCTGCGGAGCGACGCCAGCACCTCGGTCACGTTCGCGATCGGACGCGGCGGTCCGGCATCCGGGTCATCGGAGACAGCGGGCGTCGGCTCGCTGCCGGGCTCTTCAGTTTTGGCGTCGATGGCGGGGCATACAACGAAGCCCTGACGACCGATGGCGAGTTCTTCTGCCAGTCGCTGCCAGACGCGCGACACCCAGCCGGGTTTCTCGGCGAGGGGCACCACGTGGCTGCTGATGGGCTGACGGCCAGCCGGCAACTCAGCAATCGAGGAGATATCGAGGTCGCCGAACACTGTCATCGCAACCGTGCGCGGGATGGGCGTTGCCGTGAGCACGAGAACGTGCGGAGGCTTCGCGCCCTTGAGCCGTAGCGCTTCACGCTGGTCGACGCCGAAACGATGTTGCTCATCAACGACGACGAGACCGAGATCGACAAACGTGACCGCGTCGCCGAGCAGGGCGTGCGTGCCGATCACGATGCGAGAAGCCCCCGACACGGTCGCCAGCAGCGCCTTCTTGCGCTCGGCTGTCGGCAGCTGACCAGTGATGAGGGTCGGGCGCAGTTCGGCCGCGAGATCGGGGCCCAACGTGCGGATGATCGAACGGAAGTGCTGATGCGCCAGAACCTCGGTGGGAGCCAGCAACGCTGATTGCCCACCCGATTGCGCGACCGCGAGCATCGCCCGCAGCGCGACCAGAGTTTTTCCGGAACCCACCTCACCCTGCACGAGACGATTCATCGGCACCGGCTGCGCCATGTCGTGGAAGATTTCCTCCCCCACGGTCTGCTGATCGCCCGTAAGCGTGAACGGTAGCGCTGCGTCGAACCCTTCGAGCAGCGGGCCGGCCGTGCGCGCGATGGCCTCTGACTCACGCTGCTTCTGACGCTGTTGCAGAAGCGCCGATTGCAGAACAAATGCTTCCTGAAAACGCAGGGTGTCACGAGCTGCCCGCCAGTCCGAGTCAACCTTCGGACGGTGAACCTGCTCAAGGGCTTTCGCAAACGGAAGCAACTCGCGTTCGCGACGCACGGCATCCGGCACCGGGTCATCAAGCGGACCAAGAGTGTCGAGGACAACCTCGACGGCTTTCTGAATTTGCCAACTCGCGACCGTCGACGTCGCCGGATAAATGGGGATCGGCTGCTCGGCCCACGACTTGGCCTGCTCGGGCTTCTTGAGCTCGAGAGCATCCCGGTCGAACAGTTCGTAGTCGGGGTGAGCGAGCTGGCGCGTGCCACGATATTGGCCAACCTTGCCCGCGAAGATTCCGCGCACCCCCGGCGTCAACTCATTCGCACGCCAAGCCTGATTGAAGAACGTGAGGGTCAGGATGCCCGTGCCGTCGCTGATCGACACCTCAAGAATCGAGCCGCGCTTGTTGCGCATCGGACGATTGCGCACCTCTCGTACTTCGGCGACGATCGTCACCGCCTCATCCAACGGCAATTGAGCCAGCGCAGTCAGCTCGCCTCGCCGCGCGTAGCGCCGCGGATAGTGGGTCATCAGATCGCCGACCGTGAGCAGGCCAAGACCGCGCTGCATCGAGGTAGCGGTGCGCCCGCCCAGGACGGCGCTGAGCTTCTGATCAAGGGGCGAGGTCACCCTAGAAGAGTACCGGGGACCACTGGCGTTTGCCCCGCCCTGGGGCTCGTCCACCCGCCACCACGCGAGCCCCGTGCGCCCGTCCGCTCACCCCGGCTAGGCTCGACACGCTATGACACGCATAATCGCCGGGTATGCCGGCTCCCTCACCATTGCCGTACCGAGCGCGGGCACACGGCCCACCAGCGACCGCCTGCGCGAAGCCATCTTCTCCGCGCTCGAAGCCCGCGACGCCATTGAGGGCGCCCGCGTGCTCGACCTCTACGCCGGCACCGGAGCGCTCGGGCTCGAATCAGCCTCGCGCGGCGCACCCCACGTCACTCTCGTCGAGAACAACGCTCGCGCCGCTGCCACCTGCCGCAAGAACGCGACGCTCATCGCGGCGAAAGCTCCGCGCGGCTCAAAGCCGATCATTCTCACCGCCGCTCGCGCCGTGCACACCTTCTTGGAGACATCCGGTGATCAGTGGGATCTCGTGTTTATCGACCCGCCCTACGAACTCGGCAACGGTGAACTTCTCGTGGCGCTCGAACTGCTCGCCAGCCAGCTCAGCCCCGACGCCCTCGTGATCGTCGAACGCAGCTCGCGCGACCCCGAACCGGAATGGCCTGCTGGGCTCGAACTCGACCGTCGCAAAGACTACGGCGACACCACGCTCTACTGGGTTCAGCCGACCGCGCCATAGCCTGCCGGCACTTCGGCGATCAGCCGACCGCGCCATCCCAGCCCGCATAGGGGTCCCAACCACCACGTTCGGTGTAGGCGACGCCATCAAGAAGCACGCCCTCGCCCTCTACGACGCGACCAATCGCGCGGAATCCTGCTGGCAAGGTCGCTGACTCGGGAAAAGTCGCGAGCAACGAATGGTCTTCGCCACCATCGAGCTGCGCCCGACCACCCACCGCTTCGGATGACAGATCAAGCCCAACGCCACTGGCGGTGGCAACACGGCGAGCATCAATCGCGAGCCCGTCGCTCAGGTCGAGCATGGCCGTGGCTCCGCCGAGAGCGGCGGCTTTGCCGTCCGCGATCGGCGGTGCTGGCCTGAGCTGGGCGGCGATGGCGTCGGGATGCGTTGTCGCGAGCGCGGCGGCCGCTGCGGCATCCGGTTCGCCATCAACGACGCCCGCGGTGAAGAGGAGGCGGAGGCCCTCAGCGGCGAGACCGAGCGTGCCTGAGACGGCGATCACGTCGCCGACGCGTGCACCGGAACGCAGAACCGGGGCGCGGCCTTCGAGATCACCGAAAGCCGTGATGACAATCGTGAGCACTGTCGAGACCGAGAGGTCGCCGCCGATCACTCCGCTTCCAGGAGCGAGCGTTTCGCAGCCCTCGCGCAGACCATCAGCGATTGCTTCAAGCGCCGAGACGGGGGTGTCGTTGGGCGCCGCAATTGCGACCACGAGACCGGTGGGAACCGCCCCCATCGCTGCGACATCCGACAAATTTGTGGCAGCAGCTTTCCAGCCGAGATCGTACGGAGACGACCACGCAAGCCGAAAGTCTGGGCCATGAATCATCATGTCCGTCGTGATCACGACACGCTTGTCTGGCGTTGCCAACACGGCAGAGTCATCGCCCGGGCCGAGAAGCTCTGCCGCAGCAGAAGGCAGTCGCGGAAAGATGCGCTTGAGCGCGGCAAGCTCGCCCACGCCGCCGAGAGTGTCAAGGGTCTCGCTCGCGCGGTCAATCGTCATATTCTCACGGTAGCCTGAAGGCGATGAGAACGACGACCCGCACCCCCATAATCGCCATGCTCGCGATGATTCCTTTGCTAGCAACGCTGGGCGGATGCGCGGCAATCGTTCCACTCGAACCGGCGGATGACGCCGCTAACCCCACCTGTGCCGACGTGATTGTGCGCCTCCCCGACACTGTCGCGGGGCTCGACAAGCGCGAAACCAACGCCCAAGGCACTGGAGCGTGGGGCACACCGGCAAACATTCTGCTGCGTTGTGGCGTGGCTGTGCCTGATCCGACTGCGGAACTCGCGTGTGTCACTGCGCCAGAAGATGGAATCGACTGGCTGCGAGACGACAGCGACGCCCCCAACTATGTATTCACGTCGTACGGCCGCGATCCTGCTGTGCAGGTCATCATCGATAGCGACGGTGACCCCGATATCGATGGCGACGAGGTCTCTGGCTTCGACGCCCTCAGTCAGCTCGCCGGCGCCGTAAGTCAGGTGCCCGCCGACCGCTTCTGCGTCGGCCTGTCTGACACTCCCGCTCCCGACGACACCGCCGATTCCGGCGACGACGAATCCGAATAGCTCGCCCTAGCGAACGGTTTCTAGCCCGAGTTCGATGAGTTCGTCGATCAGCACGGGGTAACTCATGCCGCTTGCAGCCCAGCACTTGGGGAACATCGAGATCGGCGTGAAGCCCGGCAGGGTATTGATTTCGTTGACCACAAATTCGGTGCCGTCAAAGAAGAAGTCGACCCGGGCAAGGCCTGCTCCCCCGATGGAGTCGAACGCGCGCGCAGCGGTGCGCTGCATTTGCCACAGTTCGCCATCCCGCAGAGGTGCTGGGCAAATCAGTTCGGCGGCAGAAACGTCGAGATACTTGGCATCGAAGTCGTAGAAGTCGCGACCGGTGACCACGATCTCGCCGGCGACACTCACGCGAGTTTCGCCACCGTCGCGGCCCGACAGCACGCCGCATTCAATCTCGCGGCCCGTCATCGCCTGTTCAACAAGCGCTGTCGAGTCTTCGGCAAATGCTGTCGCGAAAGCAGCATCCAACTCTTCGGTGCTCGAGACCTTGGTCACTCCGACCGAGGACCCTGCGCGGGCAGGCTTCACAAAGACAGGAAACCCGAGACTGGATGCACGCTTGCGCCAGACATCCGGAGTGCGCTGCCACTGCTGTGCCGACACCGTCACCCACGGGGCCACGGCAACGCCAGCCGCTTCGAGCGCGAGCTTCGTAAAGTGCTTATTCATCCCCATCGCCGACGCGAGCACGCCGTTGCCCACATACGGCAGACCGGTGAGCTCGATGAGCCCCTGCACGGTGCCGTCTTCGCCGAACGGGCCGTGAAGGATAGGGAACACCACATCAACGTCACCGAGGCTACGAGTGGTGCCTTCGGCATCCGTGACCGTCAACTGGCGAGAGGCGGAAGATTCCGGCCAGTGCACGCGCGTGCCGTTGTCGACAACCTCCGGCATGGCCTCGGGGTTGAGGCGGAAAGTATCGGCGTCGTCAGGTTGGAGGGTGAACGCACCCTCGCGCGTAATGCCGACCGGGATGACCGTGTACTTGTCGCGGTCGATGGCCGAAAGAACGCCACCGGCGGTTGCGCAGCTAATGCTGTGTTCCGAAGAACGACCACCGAACAGCAAAACCACGGTTGTTGTGGGTTGGGCCGTCATCGTTTACTCCCCCTGAGGAAGGTCGTCAGTGGTCAAATGTGGGGCGATATCGCGCGGGGCGAGAGTTCCCGCCAACACTTCAGCCACCTGGCTTGCGATGGGCATGTCAACGCCTTTGGAGAGGGCAAGCTCAAGGATGGGTGCCACCGATGAGAGGCCTTCAGCGGTCTGGTTCATCTGCTTGATGACTTCAGAGAAGCTGTAGCCCTGGCCGAGAAGGCGGCCGGCGGTGTTATTGCGCGAGAGCGATGACTCACACGTAGCGATGAGGTCGCCAAGACCGGCAAGCCCCGCCAACGTTTCTGGTCGGGCACCGAAGGCGACCGAGAAATCTGTCATCTCAGCGAGGCCGCGCGTGATGATCGAGGCCTTGGTGTTTTCACCGTAGCCAACGCCGTCCACGATGCCGATCGCCACGGCGATGAGGTTCTTGAGCACTCCGCCGAATTCGGTACCGATGACATCGGTGTTCACGAATGAACGGAAGTAGCGGTTGCGCGCCGTAACCGCAACGGCGGTAGCGGTCTCGAGACTTGCGCTACTCATTACCGCTGCCGTCGGCTGCTCTTTGGCAATTTCCAGCGCCAGGTTGGGGCCGGATGCCACGGCGACCCGGTTCGGATCAACCCCCAACTCCTGCAGAATCACTTCGCTCATCCGCGCTCCGGTGCCCTTTTCGACACCCTTCATGAGCGAGACGATGATGGCGTTCTCAGGGATGAGTTCGCGAACGATGCGCAGGTTCTCGCGCAGCGACTGAGCCGGAACCGAGAGGTACACCTGCTCGGCGCCATCCAGAACTTCATGCAGCTTGTCGCTGGCCCACAACGAGCGCGGAAGGTTGATGCCGGGAAGGTAGTCGCTATTGCGTTTGGATTGCGTGATCTCGCGGGCAAGCTCGGGGCGGCGTGCCCAGAGCGCAACATCGTTGCCGCCATCGGCCAAGATCTTTGAAAAGGTGGTTCCCCAGGAACCGGCGCCGAGAACGGCGACGCGACGAGGGGTTTCTGGCGCTCCAGCGCTTCCGCTCAGCACGTTACTTGCTCTCGAATCGGCCGGTCTCACTCTGACCGTGCTCTGCCGGGTTGTACCGCACCGCAGGGGCAGTTTCTCCCCGGATCTCTTCGAGTAGCGACGTGATGGCGGTCATGAGTTTCTCCGTTACTTCAGCGAGCAAACGCGAATCCAAATGTCTGCCTTCGTACTCAGACAAATCCAGAGGTTCACCGAAACGAATGTGAACTGTCTTTCGAGGAAAAACACTAATACGTTTCGAGTAGCGCGGCAGAATTTCTTGGGCGCCCCAGCTCGCCGCCGGAATCAACGGGATGCCAGCCTCAAGCGCCGTGCGAACAGCACCATACTTTCCGCGCATGGGCCACATATCGGGCTCGCGTGTAAGCGACCCTTCCGGATACACCACAACAGCAAGCCCCTGATCGGCAATCTGACGGGCAGCCTTAAGCGGATCACCACTCTGGCGCCCGCGCGGGGAGCGTTCGACGGGCACTTGGCCCGACTTTCTCAACAGCCAACCAGCAACGGGAACTTTGAACAGCGATGCTTTTGCCATGTAGCGCGGCATCCGCCCCACCTTCCACATGGCAACACCGATCACGACAGGATCGATGTTGCTGTAGTGATTGGGTGAGATCACAAAGGCTCCGTCGGCGGGCACATTGTGCGAGTCATGCAACTTAAATTTCGCCAAGACGGTCATCGTGGGAAGCAACAAGAATGCGAGCACGCGGAACGCGGCAGTCTTCTCTGACTTGACGCGTCGGGGGCCATTAGAGCCAGATGACACCGGCGACTTATCCTTCGTAGACGAAGTCGGCACCGAGTGATTCAAGCTTGTCGATGAAGTGCTCATAGCCGCGCGCAATAATCCCGATGTTGCTGACAGTCGACTGACCATCAGCGGTCAACGCTGCAATGAGGTGGCTGAAACCACCGCGAAGGTCAGGGATCTCAACATCCGCACCGTGCAGTGGTGTCGGGCCGATGATGACGGCAGCCTGCTCCAAGGGGCGGCGAGGAACGCGACGGCTGACCGACTCAATTCCCGCTTCGAAAACTTCGATATTCGCGCCCATCTCAACGAGCGCCTCGGTGAAGCCCAAACGGTTCTCGTACACCGTCTCGTGAACCACGGAACGGCCCTCAGCCTGAGTGAGCGCAACGATAAGGGGCTGCTGCCAGTCCGTCATAAAGCCAGGGTGCACATCAGTTTCGATGACAACGGGCTTGAGGGCACCACCGGGATGCCAGAAACGGATGCCGTCTTCAGCAATATCGAACGCGCCACCCACCTTGCGGAAGATGTTCAAGAAGGTCATGAGCTCTTGCTGCATGGCGCCCTCAACGAAGATATCTCCGCCGGTGGCCAGAGCAGCGGATGCCCAGCTTGCGGCCTCGTTGCGGTCGAAGAGTGCGCGGTGGTTGTAGCCGCTGAGCTTCTCGACGCCCTCAATGAAGATAACGCGGTTGGGCTCGACATTGATGATCGCGCCCATCTTTTGCAAGATAGCGATGAGATCCATGATCTCGGGCTCGATGGCCGCGCCCTTGAGCTCGGTGACGCCCTTGGCGAGAACGGCGGTGAGCAACACTTGTTCGGTTGCGCCCACGCTCGGGTAGGGCAGATCGATGTCAGCGCCGTGGAGGCCATCGGGAGCGGTGAGACGGATGCCTTCATAGCTCTTGTCGACGACGGCACCGAAGGCACGCAGCGCATCCAAGTGGAAGTCGATAGGGCGGTCACCGATGCGGCAACCACCGAGGTCGGGAATCAATGCTTCACCGAGGCGGTGCAGCAGCGGTCCACAGAAGAGGATCGGGATGCGGCTAGAGCCCGCGAGCGCATCAATCTTGGCGAAGTGTGCCTTGAGCACGTTCTTGGGGTCGAGGGTCAGCTCGCCGTCGCCCGTCTCCGTGACAGTGACGCCGTAGGCCTCGAGCATTCCGGTAACAACGCCAACGTCGCTAATGGCCGGGACATCTTTGAGCACACTCGGGGTGTCAGCGAGAAGGGCTGCCACCATGGCTTTTGTCGCGAGATTCTTCGCGCCGCGAACATTAATGCGTCCACGAAGAGGCTTTCCACCATTAATGACGATTTGGTTGGAATGCAGTCCGGATCGCTTGGCTGCCGCTGTTGCGTCTTGAGCCAATGGATTCATCGTTACCTCTACTTCGCTGGCAAGGTTGTCGGGCGCCATGCTTCTCGGTGCCCTTCGAACTCCGTGATATCTGATTCGTTTCTCAGAGTGAGACCGATGTCATCGAGCCCTTCGAGCAAACGCCACCTAGTGTAATCATCAATCTCGAAAGAGAACTGTGCTGAACCGGCTGTCACCGAACGGGTCTCAAGATCGACGGTGATTTCGAGTTCGGGGTCGGCGTCAACGAGCGCCCACAAGGTCTCGATATCTTCTTCGGCGAGCTGTGCGGCGAGAAGCCCCTGCTTGCCTGAGTTTCCGCGGAAAATGTCACCAAAGCGCGAGCTGAGAACGGCTTGGAAGCCAAAGTCGCGAAGCGCCCACACGGCGTGCTCCCGGCTAGAGCCGGTGCCGAAGTCTGAGCCTGCGATGAGAATCTTGCCGTGGCTGTACGGCTCGCGGTTAAGAATGAATTCAGGGTCCTGGCGCCAGCCAAAAAAGAGTGCGTCGTCGAAGCCAGTTTTGGTGACTCGCTTGAGAAACTCAGCGGGGATGATCTGGTCGGTGTCGACGTTGCTGCGCTTGAGCGGAACAGCGTTGCCGCGGATGGTCGTGATCTTGTCCATTAGCGCGACTCCTCTGCGGTGGTGCTGGCTGACACGAGTTGTTCGGGCAGCGGGCTGTTCTCTAGATCCCACGGGCTCGAGAGCGTGCCACGGATGGCGGTGGCGGCGGCGACGAGGGGCGACACGAGGTGAGTGCGCCCTCCCTTGCCTTGGCGGCCTTCGAAGTTGCGATTACTGGTGGAAGCGCAACGCTCTCCCGGAGCCAACTGGTCGGGGTTCATGCCGAGGCACATTGAGCATCCCGCAAAGCGCCATTCGCCGCCGAACTCTTCCACGATCTTGTCGATGCCTTCGGCTTCGGCTTCGATGCGGACGCGGGCAGACCCGGGAACGACCATGACGCGCACGTGATCAGACTTCTTGCGACCCTTGATGATCGACGCAAATGCGCGCAGATCTTCGATACGGCTGTTGGTGCAGGAGCCCATGAAGACGGCATCCACGGCAATGTCTTTCATCGCCATACCGGCGTCAATTGCCATGTATTCGATGGCACGCTCAGCGGAGGCACGCTCGTTGGGGTCGGCGATGTCAGCGGGCACGGGAACGTTGTCGCTGAGCGAGACACCCTGACCGGGGTTGGTTCCCCAGGTGACAAAGGGCTCGAGCGTGTTGGCGTCGAGGAAGACTTCGGCATCGAAGACGGCGTCGTCATCGGTGGCGAGCGTGTTCCAGTACTCAACGGCGACATCCCAGTCGGCACCTTCAGGAGCGTGCGGGCGGCCCTTGAGGTAGTCGTAGGTGATCTGGTCTGGCGCGATCATGCCGGCGCGAGCGCCAGCCTCAATCGACATGTTGCAAATCGTCATGCGACCCTCCATGGAGAGGGAACGGATGGCGCTGCCGCGGAACTCGAGAACGTAGCCTTGGCCTCCGCCGGTTCCGATCTGCGCGATGACAGCAAGGATGATGTCTTTCGCGGTTACGCCGGGGCGCAGTTCGCCCTCCACGGTGATCGCCATCGTCTTGAAAGCTTTGAGCGGCAAGGTCTGAGTCGCGAGCACGTGCTCGACTTCACTCGTGCCGATACCGAATGCCATCGCACCGAAGGCGCCGTGGGTGCTCGTGTGAGAGTCACCACAGACCACTGTGATGCCGGGCATGGTGAGGCCGAGCTGCGGGCCAACCACGTGAACGATGCCCTGCTCGATGTCGCCGAGCGAGTGCAGTCGAACGCCGAACTCTTTGGCATTGTTGCGCAGCGTCTGAATTTGGGTGCGACTCGTGAGGTCGGCGATCGGCTTATGGATCGCGAGAGTCGGGGTGTTGTGGTCTTCGGTTGCGATCGTGAGATCGGGGCGGCGAACGGGGCGGCCGGCCATCCGAAGTCCATCAAATGCTTGAGGGCTCGTGACTTCGTGCACAAGGTGAAGGTCGATGTAAATGAGGTCGGGAGTGCCATCGGCACCCTTGACGACCAGATGGTCATCCCACACTTTTTCAGCCAGGGTCTTGCCCATAGCGCACCTCTTTCGAATCGACGATCGTGCCGCAAAGAGCGCGGCTCAATCTCTCTAGTCTACGCCGAGCGACAAACCGCATTCTGCGAACTAGCGGTCACCTAGCGGTAGTCGGTGTCGAGCACGATGGCCGTGGCGGGGTCGGCGTCGACGTAGTGAACCTCGGCCGTGGGATTTGCGGCGAGCGCGGCATCCTTATCGAAGGATTCTTCTTCGTAGCTGATGTCGCCCAGAGCGGTATAGGTTGTGCCGTCGACCTCGTAGCTGAACTCCAGCCTGACGAGTTGCACCGTGTGGCGGCCAGAGCGGCTCGACTCATCAACAGTGTTGCCGGTAGGCACGGCCTGCGTCACGAGACCATTCTCGATGATCTCGGCCCGACCATCATGCTTTTGCGTCGTCAGCACACCGATTATCGCGATGATCGCGAGCGGGATGACAAAGAACTTCACGAGGTTCCAGATGGGCCTGCGTCTGCTCGACTGAGGTATTGGTTCGTTCGGCTGAGGCGTTGACGAAATGTCGCTCATGAACTGGTCTCTCTGTCGCTGCTGGGCGCACGTTCTCGGCCCGTGGCGACCGTTTTCGATCGCTCACGCATGTGCCAAATCATAAGGTAGCAACGAATAGGCGACACCGCCGAACCCCGGCGGTATGCTGACCAGAGCGCACCACCCTCGCGCTACCACCACTTGCCATTTTGTTGTTTTGCCCACAAGGCCCACACGCAGGAGAAGTTCATGATTTCGCACGCATCAACGACGCTAGAAGCCCCCGTATCCGCTCTCGAGAATGCGGATTTCACGCACGAGAACGTTCTTATCTCTACCGGAAAACGATCCGGGCTTGTCATCACCGTCGCCGTCCACTCCACCGTTCTCGGCCAAGCCCTCGGCGGTGCGCGAATGTGGAACTATCCGCACTGGACCGATGCTGTCGCTGACGCTCTGCGCCTCTCTGCTGCAATGACGTTGAAGAACTCTGCGGCCGGCCTCAACCGTGGTGGCGGCAAGTCGGTCATCCATATCCCTATGGGCGTCACCCTCACGGCGGATCAGAAGCGTGAGGCCATGCTCGATCTCGGCGACGCCATCGAGAGCCTCAACGGCGCGTATATGACGGCCGAAGATGTCGGCACGAGCGCCGAGCTCATGTCGATCGTTGCCGAGCGCACCGAACATGTGTGTGGTCTCCCTGCCGATCAGGGCGGCGCTGGAGAACCGGCGGATGCCACCGCCGCAGGCGTGCACGCGAGCATCCTCGCCACATGCGAAGCCCTTTTCGGCACCCGCGATCTTGCCGGGCGTCATCTCGTCATTTCTGGCCTCGGCCAGGTTGGCGGCCGTTTGGCCCGCTCCCTCACCGCAGCCGGCGCTGTGCTCACCGTCACCGACGTCAACCTGGACCGCAAACTGCTCGCAGCAGAACTCGACGCCAACTGGGTTGACGCTGACGAAGCGCACAGCGTGGTTGCCGACCTCTACATCCCGTGCGGCATGGGCGGCGCGCTCAGCCCCCGCGTCATCCGCGAACTCAACGTCAGCGGGGTTGTCGGGGCTGCCAACAACCAGCTCGCCCAACACGACGGCGCCGAGGCTCTTGCCGAGCGCGGCATTTTGTGGGCGCCGGACTTCGTGGTGAACGGTGGCGGTGTGATCTACCTCGACATGGCTTCGGAGCCGGATGCGGATGCCGAAGCCATTACGAAGCGGGTCGAAGCCATCGGTGACACCGTGACCACGATCTTCCGCGATGCCGCTGCCCAGAGCATCACCACCTTGGACGCCGCAGAACGTCTCGCGCAGTCGCGCCTCGTTACTGCCGGCTAAGGCACCACTCTAAAAACGAAACGCGCGGTGGCGCCCTTCGAGCATCAGCTCACGGGGCGCCACCGCGCGTTGTCAGTTGCGGACGGCCGCTTAGTCGACCGAGAGTTCTGCGAGCTCGCGCTTCTTGTCGCGGCGCATCTTGGCAAGGCTCGCGACGACGGCAACGGCCATCGCGGCAAGGATCACGATGAGCGAGGTCCAGGTGCCGATCTCGGGTGCCCAGAGCAGCGGCTCTCCCCCGTTGATGAACGGCAGCTCGTTGACGTGCATGGCGTGCAGGAACAGCTTCACACCAATAAACGCGAGCACGAAAGCGATGCCGTAGTGGAGGTACTCCAGCTTGTCGATGAGGTCGCCGAGCAGGAAGTACAACTGTCGAAGCCCCATCAGAGCAAAGATGTTGGCGGTGAACACGATGAACGGGTCTGTCGTGATTCCAAAGATGGCCGGAATTGAATCGATCGCGAACACAAGGTCAGTGATACCGAGCGCTACAAACACCACGAGGATCGGCGTGAAGACCTTCTTGCCGTCGATAACGGTGCGCACCTTGCCACCGTCGAAGGTTGGCGAGATGTTGATGTGCTTGCGCAAGTAGCGGATGATCCCGCTCTCGGTTTGCTCCATATCGTCATGGTCCTCGAAGACCTGGCGAATGGCCGTGTAGAGCAAGAACGCACCGAAGATGTAGAAGATGAAGCTGAAGTTTTCGATCAGTTGCGCTCCGAGCAGAATGAAAATTCCGCGCAGAACGAGGGCGATCAGGATGCCGACCATCAACACCTCTTGTTGATACTTTCGTGGCACCGAGAAGCGGCCCATGATGATCACGAAGACAAAGAGGTTGTCGATCGAAAGGCTGTATTCCGTGACCCAACCGGCGATGAACTGGCCGGCCTGTTCGACATCGCCCAGGAGGAACATCAGGAGGGCGAAGATGAGGGCGAGCGTTACGTAGAAGCCAACCCACAGTGCCGATTCCCTAGTGCTCGGAATGTGGGGGCGCTTGTAAGCCATGATCAGGTCGGCCGTCAAAATGATCAGCAGCACTGACATCGACGTCACTTCAAACCAAATAGGCAGAGTAGTCAAAAGAATCCGTTCAAGGGTTTCGAAGCGTAGCAAGACTCGAAAGTCTCTCCCGCACCCACAAGAGACGTGGATGCCGTTGCCCCGGAACCGCTACTGAGCGGTTCGTATTGACGAGTACAACGAGGTGGGATACTCCCCTTCGCGTGCCCCATGATAGCCGACGCTGGCCCGAGCGAGGCCCGGTAACTCACAGTTTCGCGTGTGGAATTAACGTCAGCGATCACTGTATGGTCAGTGGATGCTGACCATTGCTTCTCGTGTCGATGTCATGAACCGCTTAGGTCGCGCGATGGCCGACCCCACTCGCGCCCGCATCCTGCTCTCGCTGCTCGAGAAACCCGGCTACCCCGTGCAATTGGCACACGATCTCGAACTCACTCGCAGCAACGTCTCCAACCACCTCACGTGCTTGCGCGGATGCGGACTAGTGGCCGCAACCCCCGAGGGACGATCGACCCGCTACGAGATCGCGGATGCCCACCTCACGCGTGCGCTCACTGCCATCGTGAACGTCGTGCTGGCCGTCGACGACGGGGTGCCCTGCTCCGATGAGAACTGCGATGTGCCGCTGTGCTGCGACGGTGCAGCGGCGAGCGCGACCCCGACTGTGGCCGCGTCGTGAGCGAAGAATGCTGTGGAGTGGATGCTCCGCAGAAGTCGCGCGCTGCTGACTCATTAGCCGCCGCTGGCCCCGCCTCCGCCTCCGCCTCTGCCCACTCTTCGGCGGGCACCCCAGCACCGCACGGAGCCGATGACGCGCTCGCGCCATGGTGGAAGGACCGGGGGCTCGCCTTGCCTGCCACGTCCGGCATTCTGCTCGCGGCAGCTGTCATTACCGGCTGGGCGGGCGTCACCGGATGGCTGATTATCGCGATCTACGGCCTCAGCCTGCTCGCGGGGGCCGCGACTTTCGTTCCGGGTGCGGTGCGTCGTCTCCTGCGCGGTTCCCTCGGCGTTGGCTTGCTCATGACGATTGCGGCAATCGGGGCGGTACTGCTTGATCACGTCGGCGAAGCGGCCGCGCTCGCCTTTCTCTTTTCCATTGCCGAGGCACTCGAGGATCGCGCGATGGACCGTGCCCGCCATGGTCTGCGCGCCCTGCTCGCGCTCATTCCCGACACGGCTCTCGTCGAACGGGAGGGAAGCATTCTCACTCTTGCGGCTCGCGACCTCGTCGTTGGTGATCTTCTCGTCGTGCGCGCGGGCGAACGCGTGGCAACGGATGGCGTTGTCGCGAGTGGTCGAGGCAGCGTCGATACGTCAGCGGTGACCGGCGAGTCGCTTCCCGCCGCGGTCGACACTGGCGACGCCGTGCTGGCTGGCTCCATCAATGGCGAAGGTGTGCTGCGCATCCGCACCACGGCGAACGGCACCGACAACTCCCTGACCACAATCGTGCACTTGGTGGAGCAAGCAAATGCTCGTAAGGGCGACCGCGCCCGACTGGCCGATCGAATCGCGCGCCCCCTGGTGCCGATCGTCTTGGGAGTCGCCGCCGCCGTTGTTGGTTTCGGCTTCCTCGTCGGCGACCCCGAACTCTGGACCGAACGAGCGCTCGTCGTGCTTGTGGCCGCATCGCCGTGCGCCCTCGCAATCGCCGTTCCTGTGACGGTCATCTCGGCGATCGGCTCCGCGAGCAAGCTCGGAATCATCGTGAAATCGGGCGCCGCCTTCGAACGCATGGGCAGCATCCGCACCGTTGCTTTCGACAAAACCGGCACGCTCACGCGAAACCAGCCAACCTTTGTTGCCGTCGAAACCGTCGATGGGGTGACGCGCGACGAGGTGCTCAGCATCGCCGCTGCGCTCGAAACGCACAGCACGCACCCCCTCGCTCACGCGGTCCTGGCCGCATGTCCCGACCACACCGAGGCACTCGAAGTGCGGGAAGATGCCGGCCGCGGAATATCCGGCATCCTGAACGGCGTTCCTGTGCGCGCCGGCAGCACCCGGTGGATGGACCCAGCAGCGCTCTCTCCTGCAGCGCTGCGCCTCGCCGACGAGGGCATGACCGTGATGGCCATCGAACGCTCCGGCATCGTGATCGGGCTTCTCGGTATCCGCGACGAACTGCGGCCCGACGCTGCGGAGGCTGTCTCGCAGTTGGCGAGCGCGGGCATCCGCACCCTCATGCTCACCGGCGACAACTCCAGAACGGCGGCAACGATTGCGGCCGAAGCTGGGATCAGCGATGTGCGCGCCGAACTACTTCCCGCCGACAAGGCCGATGCGATCGCTGCACTCTCCCAGGAGTCCCCCACGGCAATGATTGGCGACGGCATCAATGATGCGCCAGCACTCGCCACCGCCGACGTGGGCATTGCAATGGGTGCGACAGGCTCGGCAGCGGCGGTCGAGTCGGCGGATGTCGCCTTCACCGGCAGCGACCTGAGGCTCATTCCGGTTGCACTGCTTCATGCGCGGCGCGGGCGTCGCATCATGACCGGAAACATCGTGCTGTCGCTCGCGATCATCGTGGGTCTTTTCCCGCTGGCGCTCACGGGCGTTCTCGGCCTGGCCGGAGTGGTGCTCGTGCATGAGCTCGCCGAACTGGTGGTCATCGTGAACGGCCTCCGCGCGGCTCGACTTTCGCATAGCCTTGATTCGCGCTCAGCAATGGGCGCTGGCCGTCAATCCCAGCCTGTTCGGAGTCTCGTGTGAAGAAAGCCCTCCTGCCCACCTTTGCTGCACTGGGCATCCTCGCTCTCGTCGCCGCCTTCGTCTTTGTCTACGTGACAGCGAAGAACGCCGATACCGAGACAGCAAGCACCAGCTCGGACTCCTCCGAACTCGCCTCTGCTGTAGCCAGCGACTCGAATTATGTCGACAACGTCGGGCCCGCTGCGGTCACCGTCGTCGAATTCCTCGACTTCGAATGTGGTGCCTGCGGCCAGTTCTATCCCTATGTTGAGGCCCTGCGCGAAGTGTACGACGGAGATATCAACTATGTCGTTCGCTACTTCCCGCTGCCCAGCCACCTCAACTCGATGGATGCCGCCCTCGCGGCAGAGGCTGCTGCCCAGCAGGGAGAATTCGAGGCCATGTATCAGCGCCTCTTCGAGACTCAGGGTGACTGGGCCGGCGGAACTCCCCCGCAAACAGATGCCTTCCGCGCGCTCGCCGTCGAAATCGGGCTGGATATGGATGCCTACGATGCCGCCGTCGCCGACCCCGCAACTCAGGCTCGCGTCGAGGCAGACTTCGATGCCGGCGTTGAGCTGGGCGTCAACAGCACTCCCACCTTCTTCGTGAATGACGAATACATCGAGACGAGTCGTCTCGAGAATCTGCCGGAGGCTGTTGACGCCGCAGTCAAGGGCTAACTACTCTCAGCGCCCAACGCTGCTTAGGTGTACCAACTCGGTTCTGGCACTTCGTTGAGCAGCACGTACTGACCGACTTCGCGCTTCTTGTAGGGCGCCGGGTCGTGCAGGCTGTGGGTGCGAAGGTTGCGCCAGAAAATATCGAGGCCGACTGAGTTGGCGGATGCCCGAGCTCCCGTCAGCTCGAACACCTTCGTTGCGACCTCCAAGCCGTCGTCGCTAATGCGCAGTTTCCCGGCTGCAATGCGCACGGCGATTTCGCCACGGCGGCGTTCGGTGAGCTCGGTGCGTGGCGCGTGAAGCACCGCACTGATTTCGGCGCCGACAGCATTGAGCAGGGCCTCATCCGCCCATAGCTTCGATTGCAGTTCGCCATAGCCTTCGAGGATGTACCACTCTTCGCTCGCGTGCGCTTTGTTGTCACCGCCATAGGGCCAGGCGCGGCTCTTGGTGCGCGTGTATGACGACGCGGCTTCAATCGCTCCTTGAGCAATGCCGAGATAGAAATTTGCGAAGACTAACTGGATCGCGGGCACGTTGAGAGTGCCGTAGGTGAGCGGCTGGAACTCTTTGTTTACGAATCCCAGCGCTGACGACCAGCCGGTGCGCACGCCATTGATCTGTACGGAGCCGGATTCGGTCAGTCGTTGGCCCAGATTGTCCCAGTCGCCGTTGAACACGATTGCTGGCTGGTCTGTCGGCACGATGGCGAAAACATGAGTGTCGGTTCCTTCGAGGATGCCCTCGAGCACGGTGAGATCCGAAACGACACCGCCCGTAGAGAACGACTTGTTGCCGGTGAAGACGATCTCGTCGCCCTCATCCGTGACGAGCAAATCGGAATCGCGTGGATTCACCGCACCGCCGAAGAGGTAGTTGTTCTCGGTGTAGTGCTTCTCCACGGCGACGATCTGCTCGTCGGTGGCGACGAGGCGTGCCGCCCACGCCCAGAGGTAGTGGTAGCCGAGCAGTTGCCCGATCGAGCCGTCACCCCGCGCAATCGTGCGGATGACCTTGTAGGTGGTCTCCCACGCCTGCCCACCGCCACCATGCTCGGTCGGCCCGAGCAGCGTGACGAGCCCGGAGTTCTTGAGAAGCGCCACTTCGGCGTGCGGCGGCTGGTTGGCGACATCCCGCTCAACCGCATCTGCCGCCAGGATGTCAGACACTTCTTGAGCGCGCTGAAGCCAGCCCTCTGGTGTGGTGGGGCGGGCGCTATCCGCCCATCGATTCTCGATCGCAGTGGGCGTGGCAGTGAGATGTGGCATGGTCGCTTTCCTTGGTGAGTCAGGGTTCCGGATGGGGTGTGAGCCCTATCTTGAGCCTCATCAGGGCACGCGTCGAGCATGTGTCTTCTCGCTACTTTCTGTTACGAATCGTGTACTAGATTCAGCACTGAGCACGCTGCCGAGAGCACGAGGAGACCCGATGGCCCACGAGCCGAATCCGCTCGCCACGTATCTGCGGACGCGCCGGGATTCGCTGCAGCCCGCCGACGTTGGACTGCCCGCTACGGCGGGCCGACGAGTGTCTGGGCTTCGTCGCGAAGAGGTCGCCGAACTCGCGGGCATCAGCGCCGATTACTACGTGCGTATTGAGCAGGGCCGCGATCAGCATCCCTCCGACCAAGTGCTCAGTGCGCTGGCGCGAGCGCTGCGCTTGGATGACGATGCGCGCGACTATTTCTTTCGACTAGCGCGACCGGGGTCACAAACGATGCGTTCGCATCCGTTGTCGGAGTCGGTGCTGAGATTGCTCGACTACTGGTCGCACACCCCCGCGTACCTCTTTGATCGCAACCATGATGTGCTCGCCGCCAATCAGTTGATGCGCGCCCTCAGTCCCGAAGTGCAACCGGGGCACAATCAGCTCATTGACGCTTTCGGCGGGTACGCCCGCGCGATCGACGAGGAACAGCCCGCCGCGGTGCTGGAGGGCTGGGAGTCCATTCTCAACCAGATGCTCGCCGCCCTTCGTTTCTCAAGCGACCCCCATGATCCGCGGCTGCACGAGGTGGTCGGCTATTTGTCGACGACCTACCGAAGCTTTCGACCACTCTGGGCACGGCACGAAGCCAGACCCCATACGGGCGGCACACTCCACGTGCACGTTGACCCCATCGGCTGGGTCGAATTTCGCTGGCAAGCCCTCGAAGTATCGAACGCTCCCGGCCAATATCTTGTGACGTACCTTGTCGAGCCCGACACTCACGCTGCAGCCGCCATCGCGTACCTCGTGTCGATACGCCGGCCCGGGGCATCCGACTTCCGTTCCGACCAGCCATCACCCGACGCCTAACCTCTCCTCGCGTGGAGCCCCATCAGCTCTCAATGAGAGACGGAGGATCGTGTGCAACGAGCGCTATCAGTGCATCGAGTTGCGACTGCGCGCCATCAGCGGTGGTGCAGAACACGAGTAGGTAGTCGTCGGGGTCTTCGGGGATTCTCACGAGGCTATAGCCCAGATTGAGCGTGCCAACGCGGGTATCAGTAAAGCCAACATTGCCGGTCACCTGCGCTCCGATCGACTCCTTCGCCCACACTTCGGAAAACGTGTGGCTCTTGGCCGAGAGCTCACCCACTATCTCCCGAAATTCGCGATCGCCCTCATGGAGCGCGAGCGAGTCGTTGAGCATCCCGGCGACCTGGGTTGCCGCCGCGGTGAAGGATGCCCCACTTCGCTCGACAGTGGGCTCGAGAAAGGTGAAACGAGCGAGGTTCACGCCCCTCTCAAAACTGGCGGAGAGCGCTCGAGCGAGCGGGTTCGAGGCGAGCACCTCAAGATGCCGATCCAGCAGCACAGCGGGCACTTCACGCCAGTTCCTGAGGTGCGCGCTCACCAGAGCACGTTGGCGCGCAATGACGGGATCGACATCTTCGTTCATGTGCTCACCGTAGGGCGCGACTGTCGCGGCAGCCTAGCCCCGGTGGGGCCACCCACCGCGATCTAGCGCGTTGGTGCGTCTGGCTCGCTGAAGCGTGTGGGGATCACACCCGGCGAAGCACCCCGAGCCGCGAGGTACGCGAGAGCGGCGGCGGCGGGCGATCCGGGGGTCGGAAATACCACCATCAGCTCGTAGCCAAAATGCACCGGCAGCGAGAAGAGTTGGATGTTGAGTTCCACTTCCCCGACCCCCGCAATCGGCACACGAAACATCCGCTCGCTAAACGGGCGAGCATCATGGCGCGCCCAACAACGAGCAAACTCGGGCTGTTCACGCAGCAGCTGAGCGACGATCTCTTGCCGACGTGGATCTGTCGGATCGCTGTAGAAGCGAAGCGCTGCAACGTGATCAGAGACGAGACCGCGCCAATCAGGATGCCGCGTGCGAGCGCCGGGCAAGAAGGTATTAAGCATGAGGTTCATGCCGACCTGAAAACTTTCGGGAACAAGAGCCCGGGCCAGCGAATTACTGGCGACAATGTCGCGGTTAGGGTCGAGAACGAGGGCGGGGCTATCTGGCCACTGCTCGAGTAGACGGCCGGTGATGGCATCCGGCAACGGCCCCGCTGCTTGCGGTCGAGGCGCTTGAGGCGTTGCCAACCGAACGAGGTAGCGGACAGCAAATTCGTCGAGTTGAAGCGCTCGCGCGAGCGCACTGATCACTTGCATCGACGGGCGATTATCTCGGCCCTGTTCAAGCCGAACGTAGTATTCGCGGCTGATGCCCGCGAGCGCGGCGACTTCGTCACGACGCAGCCCGGCCACACGACGCTGAGGGTCAGCCGGCAGCCCTACTTGCTCGGGCGTGAGCACTCCGCGGCGAGCGCACAAGTACTCACCGAGCGCACCCTGTTGATCGGCCACGAGGGGTCCTTTCCCAATTCCCGCACTAGTAAATCTAGTCCGGTGCGGGCCTCTGCGGGTACCTGCCTAGGACTCGTGGGGGCACGCGCACCAGCGATTGCCTTTCTAGCCTGAGACAGAGTTCTCCCCACCACTTGAAAGGAACCCGCAATGCCCTACTTCACCACCTCCGACGGAACCGAGATTTACTACACCGATCAGGGTGCCGGTCAGCCGGTACTACTGAGCCACGGCTGGCCTCTCTCCTCGGATGCCTGGCAAGTCGAAATCAAACTGCTCGCCGACAACGGCTACCGCGCTATCGCGCACGACCGCCGCGGACATGGTCGCTCCTCCAAGACTTACACCGGCAATGACATGGATACCTATGCCCGCGACCTCGCTGAGCTCGTCGAGCACCTCGACCTCAGCAACCTCGTCGTCATTGGCCACTCAACGGGTGGCGGTGAAGTGGTGCGTTATGCCGCTCAGCACGCCAACGGCCGCGTCGCGAAGGTCATCACTGCCGGCGCTGTTCCGCCGCAGATGGTGGTCAGCGACACCAACCCCGATGGCTTGCCCATGGAAGCCTTTGATGGCATCCGTGCGGGTGTATTGAAGGATGCGTCGCAGTTCTACATTGACCTGACCGAAGCATTCTTCGGTGCCAACCGCGACGGCTCCGCCGTGTCAGAGGGTGCTAAGCGCGAGTTTTGGCGCCAGGGCATGAACGTCAATCTGGCCGCTGCCTACGACTGCGTGAAGGCATTCTCCGAAACCGACTTCACCGAAGACCTGAAGGCTCTGGATGTTCCCATCCTGCTCGCGCACGGCGATGACGATCAGATTGTGCCCATCGACGATGCCGCCCACAAGGCCGCAGCGCTCGTGAAGCACGGAACGCTCAAGGTGTATGCGGGAGCGCCCCACGGCATCTACGGCGACTACCAGGAGCAACTCGGCCGCGACATTCTCAAGTTCATCGCGGAGTAAGCACGCTCTGCGTGATTGGCGCTCTGCGTGATTGGCGCTCAGTGTGATTGGCGCTTAGCTCGCCAGCGTTGCCACGATTCACGCACCCGTCGACGGGTTCGCTTCCAGAATGCTCGGGAGCGAGCCCGAGAGGCCGCATGACGTTCGGCCTCCAGCTGTTTCTCTTGAAGAAAAAGTTTGGCTCCGGCTTCATTGCGGGCGCGAACCCACTGGCCGTTTCCACCCATAAACATCTGCATCACATCCCGACTGCGTTGGAGTTAGGCACCCCTCCACCGTAACGAGAATTCATCACGAAGCAAGGGCCGCGGCAGCGGGCCGGTTCTCCAAAGCAAGCTCTACGCTGACGTCCGCACTACCGCGGGTACCGCGCAATGAAGGCGGAATTGACCCCCTGAACTGGGTGTCCCGTTAACGATAAAATCCCGGTCTTGTTCACACGAACGAGACCGGGATTTTGCTACTGTGACCCCAGCGGGATTCGAACCCGCGTTACCGCCGTGAGAGGGCGGCGTACTAGGCCTCTATACGATGGGGCCTCACAACAACTAGAAAAGTATGCCACACCTTTTGCACTACTTTTCCCACTTCTGCCAATTTATAATCACAGGATCATTTTTGACTGCCTTCACGCGCGCCACCACTGCCACTTTTATTGCCGTTGCGGCTGTCGCCGCACTCACGGGGTGCTCACTCCTCTCCCCTGAAATTCCCCGCGATGACAGCGGCCAAGTGCTCGAGCCGACCATCATCGGCTCCACCGAACTACTCGTCGATGACTGCTTTACTTTCGTTGACGGCAGCAACCTCAGCGAAGCAGAAGTGACCCCGTGCACCACAGATCACAGCCACATTGTGATCGGCAAGGGCGAACTCGAGAAGAGTGCCATCACTGACGCCGGCGGCTTGCAGAACGCGGTCTCCTCAGCGTGCTCTGACACCTTCAGCGCGTTCAAAGAGACAGTGGCAGATGGCGCAGCACGCCCCGACCAGGAATTCATCATCTCCGAGCACTCCACCGACGATGGCACGCTCATGACTGACTACGCGTGCATCGCTACCGACGCCGCCTCCCCCGCCGCCTAGCGGGACACCAGCAAGCACTGGCTACGGCCGCTGATCCAGAACGTTCAGCACGCCGGCGACCATCTTGATATCGATCGGCAGCGCCGCAAAGCGCTCCCCGTCGGCGTACGCCATGATGTCCTCGGACTCGATACGGATTCGCTTAGCCCGATAGACCGTCACGCGAGGGTCGCTGAGATGCTTGCCACTGAAGACGCGCGGGAAGACGCGCAAGAAAGCCAACCGCGACAGAGCTTCAACGACGAGAACATCGGCGAGGCCGTCATCCAGAATCGCATCGGGCGTTACCTTCATGCCGCCACCGAGCGACACATTATTGCCCACGCTGACAAGCGCAGCCGTAGTTTCAATCACCACGTCGTCGAGGGTGAGCTTGTAGTGGATCGGGCGCAAGCGCAACAGTTCGATGAGAAGCGCGACCGTGTAGCGGCTGGCACCGCGCGGCCACGACATGAGGTTCGCACGCTCGTTGACGATCGCATCAAAACCGGCGGAGAGCACACACGCAAACCAGCGGGTCGCGGCCGAACCAGTGGCGTCGTCGACATAGGTAACGCTGCCGGCGTCAATAGCCCGCGGCGGCCTCGCAAGGCCGCGAACAACACTTGCGACAGCGGCATCCACATCAGACAGGGGGATGCCAAGACCCCGAGCCATGTCATTGCCGGTGCCCGACGGAATGATGCCCAAAGGAACCTTGGTTTTCGCGACCAGATTGGTGCCCAAATTGACCATGCCGTCGCCGCCAACAACAAGTAGGGCATCCGGCTTCTTCGCGACCGCTTTTCGCCCGCGCTTCAACAGCAAAGCGAAATTGGGTTGCTCAAGCGCGGTCACGTCATGCCCGAGTGCGCGCAAGGCCTCAACAGCACGAGGGCCCACGTTCTTGCCGCGGCCAAACGATGCTGTGGGATTGATCGCGACAACGAGACGCAGGGGTTTGATCGACTCCACACTTCAGTATGTCGCACTGTCTCGCATCCAGCGCACCACAGGCTTAGGCTCGAACCATGAAGGTCACCAAGTATGAGCATGCCTGCCTCGTTCTCGAACACCAGAATGAGCGCCTCGTCATCGACCCCGGCGGGTTCACCGCGCCGCTTCCCGCGCTCGACAACGTGACCGCCATCGTGATCACCCACCAACACCCCGACCACTGGACCGACGAGCAACTGCAGCGCATTCGCGACAACAATCCCGACGCGCCCATCTTCGGCCCTGCCGGTGTCACGGCCGCTGCCACTAACTGGAACACCACCACAGTCGTTGACGGCGCGAGCGAAACCGTGGGGGCCTGGACACTTGAATTCTTTGGCGGCGAGCATGCCGTCATCCATCCCTCGATCCCCATGATCGACAACCTCGGCGTGCTCGTGAATGGCGAGTTTTGGTACGGCGGCGACTCCTTCACGGTGCCGCCGAAGCCCGTGGCGGCCGCCGCGATCCCCGCCGGCGCTCCGTGGCTCAAGATCAGTGAGGTCATGGATTACGTGACCGAGCTGGCCCCGAAGCGCGCGATTCAGACCCACGACGCCGTGCTCTCCGACAAGGGACTTGCCCTCTCGGCCGCCAGAATTACGGATGCCATGGCTGGCTACGGTGGCGAACTGACGGTTCTGCAGCCGGGCGAATCCATCACGCTCTAGCCGGCGCGGACCTCTAAGCACTCTCCCAGCTTTTTGCAGTTGTGCATTTTTGCAGTCTCTGCAATTATTGCTGCGTGCCTGATACTCCTGCCCTCGGTCTCCGCGACCGCAAACGAATCGAAACGCGACTGCGCATCGAAACTGCCGCGGTTGAAATCGTCACGGCCGAAGGACTCGATGGCGCCACGGTCGACATGATCAGCGACCGCGCCGACATCTCGCCGCGCACCTTCTTCAACTACTTCGAGAGCAAAGAGGATGCCATCCTCGGAACTCAAGACATGGGAGAAGTTCAGCGCGCGATTGATGCTGGAGTCGCCGGCGCAGAAACCGATGACTTGGTCGTTGCGATCGTCTCCACCATGTTCCACATCTTTGGCCCGATGGCCGCACGAACTCAGCTCAAAACACAGCGGATGGCTCTTGTTCAAGAACACCCGCGTTTGTTGAGCCGACAGATTCACCAATTCACGCAACTGAACAGCACGATGGCTGCTGCCGTTGTCGAATTCCTTAATAAGCGAGAAACTACGCTCCCCCGCGACCCCGAACACGTCGCCGAAATTGCCGTAGCCACTTGCGTCGCATCCGTTCGAATCGCGGTCAAGGAATGGATTGCTGCCGGCGCTACCGCCGACATCGACTCCATGTACCTTCGCGCGATCGGACTTACACGAGAAACACTGAACACACTTCAATGACAACCACCAACGAACCACCCGTCGCCGACGTCACTCCCGAAACCTTCAACGATCCCGCTACGAAGCGCAGCATCCTGTTGCTGTTCGTGGGTCTCATGGTGACGATGCTGCTGTCAGCTCTCGACCAAACCATCTTCAGCACCGCGCTCCCCACCATTGTGGGAGAGCTCGATGGCGTGAACCACATGCTGTGGGTCACGACGGCCTACATTCTGGCTGCGACCATCATGATGCCCGTCTACGGAAAACTCGGTGACCTCATTGGTCGCAAGGGTCTGTTCATCGGAGCAATTTCCATCTTCATGATTGGCTCTGTTGTCGGCGGGCTCGCCCCCGACATGACCTGGCTGATCGTCGGCCGTGCCGTTCAGGGACTCGGTGGCGGTGGCCTCATGATTTTGTCGCAGGCGATCATTGCCGATGTGATTCCCGCACGCGAGCGTGGCCGCTACATGGGAGCGATCGGCGGCGTATTTGCTCTCGCGAGCGTCGCCGGGCCACTACTCGGTGGCTGGTTCACTGAGTCGATCGGATGGCGTTGGGCGTTCTGGATGAACCTCCCGCTCGGTGCCCTAGCGATCCTCGCAGCCGTCACCCTGCTCAAACTCCCCCCACACAACAAGCGCAAGCCGAGTATCGATGTCGCCGGCATGGTGTTGCTCGCCATTGCTTCGGCAGCGGTTGTTCTCACGACAACCTGGGGTGGCACACAGTACGACTGGGATTCGCTGCTCATCATCTCGCTAATCATCATCGCCGTTGTCGCCGCCTTCTCCTTCGTGATGGTGGAACGCTCCGCCGCCGAGCCGATCATGCCCATGGGCATGTTCAAGGAACGCAACTTTGTTCTCACGACGGCATCCGGCCTGATTACCGGTATCGCCATGTTCGGTGCCCTCGCCTACATGCCGACGTACTTGCAGATGGTGACGGGAGTAAACGCGACCCAGGCCGGATTCTTGATGATTCCGATGATGGGTGCGCTTCTTCTGAGTTCGGTAACGGCGGGCCAACTGGTTAGTCGCACCGGCCGCTACAAGTGGCTACCGATCACGGGCGCCTTTGTTCTCGCTACCGGTTTGGCGTTGCTCTCCACTATGACGCCCGACCTCCCCCTCTGGATTCTCTGCTCGTACCTCGCCGTGATGGGCCTCGGTATCGGCATGAGCATGCAAATTCTGGTGCTTATCGTGCAGAACACGTTCCCCAACTCGCAGGTCGGCACCGCTACGGCATCCAACAACTACTTCCGCCAGATTGGTGCCTCAATCGGCACCGCAGTGGTCGGCAGCCTGTTCGTTGCTCGTCTCACCGATCTGCTGAGCACCCGCCTTCCGGCTAGTGCCGCTGGCACCACCGGCGACACCAACTCATTGACACCAGCTGCTGTGCGCGATCTTCCGGATGCGCTCCGCGAGATCATCGTCAGCTCCTACAACGATTCGCTGGCACCGGTGTTCCTCTACATGGTGCCGCTGGTTCTGCTCTCGGCCGTGCTGCTGATGTTCCTCAAAGAGGTTCCGTTGGCCACCAGCATCGACCGCGGAGAACCCACGGAATCGCTCAACGTGCTCGGGGACGACGATGACAGCGACGATGCCGAAGCGAAGACAACGGATGCCGCTTCGCCCCAACTGACGACAGCGAGCGATCAGTCGGGGCCTATTTCGATCATCCGCAGTCAGCCGTAGTTGCGGTGACGGCGACCACACAGGTCGCCCCACTGCGTGGCTAGACCCGCAGCATCCTCGTCACTCAACGACGAGAGTGTTGCGGGTCTTTCGCTGTCTGCCCTAGTCGAGGCCGAGGTAGGCCTCGATGACCTTCTCGTCAGCGAGCAGTTCATGGGCGGGGCCAGAGTGCGACACTTCGCCGGTTTCCAAGACGTAACCGTAGTCGGCGGCGGCGAGGGCACGGCGGGCGTTCTGTTCGACAAGGACGACAGTGGTGCCGGTCTGCCGGATCTCCTCGATCACGGTAAACACTTCGTCGACGATCTTCGGAGCCAGCCCCATCGACGGTTCGTCGAGCAGCAGAATCTTCGGTTCGGCAATCAGAGCGCGGGCAATCGCCAGCATTTGCTGCTCTCCACCCGATAGCGCGCCAGCATGCAGTTTGCGACGCTCAAACAACACGGGGAATCGCTCGTAGACTTCGGCAACCTTTGCGTGCATCGCACTGTTGCTGCGGTGCCAGCCACCCAGAGTGAGGTTCTCGGCAACCGTGAGGGTGCCCAAGATCTCGCGACCTTCCGGCACCTGCACCAGCCCCGCCTTCACTAGGCGGTGCGCCGGCCACTTGGTGACGTCTGTGCCCTCGAAAGTGATGACACCTTGGCGTGGGCGCAAGAGCCCCGATACGGCGTTGAGCACCGAAGTCTTGCCTGCACCGTTGGCGCCGACGAGCGTGACAAGCGAGCCGACCGGCACCTCGAAGGACACGTCGCGCACGGCCTCCACGCGCCCGTAGTTGACCTGCAGGCCCGTGACACTCAGAATCGGGTCGCTCATCGGTTCTCCTCCGGGGTAGTCGCGTCGTCGGCCGCAGCAGCACCGTCATGCTCGGGGTGCTCGGCTGCACGGTCATCGACAACGTGGGCGAGGGTTTCGGAGGCGAGCACGGATGCCGCCTCGACATCCTCATCGGAGCCCGCTGATCCGAGGTAGGCCTCGAGCACGCGCGGGTCCCGAGCGATCTCGCTCGGCTCTCCGAAGGCGATGATCTCACCAAAGTTCAGCACCATGATGCGGTCACACGTGGCCAGCATCATCCGCACATTGTGCTCAATGACGAGCACGGCGATGCCGTCGGCGGCCAGCGAACGAATGAGCTCCGACAGGCTTGCTGCTTCGACATGGTTCATTCCCGCTGCGGGCTCATCGAGCACGAGGAGAGACGGATGCGAGGCGAGCGCGCGGGCGATCTCCAGTCGACGTTGGTCGCCATAGGAGAGGTCACCGGCGGCGTTCGCGGCTTTCTCGCCGAGGCCCACGCGGACCAGCTGGGCGGAGGCCATCGCGACGGCTTCACGCTCGAGACGGCGAGCTGAGGGCAAGAAGAACAGCCGACGCAACAGTGTGTCCTGCGTGATGCGGTAGCCGCCGACGAGCACGTTTTCGAGCGCCGAGAGGCGGTTGAAGAGCTTGATCTGCTGGAAGGTGCGCGCCACTCCGGCTTGCGCCAGACGGTGTGCTTTCGTGCTGGCGGTGAGAGGAACGCCGAGAACGCTGCCGGTTCCCGTCGTTGGCGGCGTTAGGCCGGTCACCATGTTGACGAGGGTGGTCTTTCCCGCGCCGTTGGGCCCGATCAGTCCGAGCACCTCTCCAGCATTCACCGTGAGGTCAACAGATTGCACGGCGTGAACTCCGCCGTACGACTTGCCAAGGCCACTGAGGTTGACAAGCTCGGAACCAACAGCTGGCAGGGCAGGCAGCGTGGGCTGGAATGACGGATCGACGTTCAGTCGCTTGGCCGATTTTCGCACCGGGATGAGCCCCGAGAGGCCACCGGGAAGAAAGAGAATCACGACAAGAAGAAGCACACCCGAAATCGTGGGGCGAATCCACCCGGCATCGATTCCGATCGCGCGCTGCACTTCAGGAAGCAAACTGAGGAAAGCGGAGCCAAGAACGGGGCCGATGAAGAGCGTGACGCCGCCGACGACTGCGGTGACAAGTCCATCGACTGCAGCAGTGAAGGAGAACTCGTTCGGATCCGCGAACCGGGAGAAGTGCGCGAGAAGCACGCCATAGAGGCCCGCAACTGCTCCGGCGATCACAAACGACGCCATCCGGTACCGAGGAACGTCGATGCCCATGGTGGTCGCGGCCAGTTCATCTTCGCGAATTGCGGCGAACGCTCGCCCGAGGCGGGAACCAGACAGGCGCCAGAACCAGTACGCGACGACGATCAACGCGATCCAGGCGACGCCGGGGCCAACAAGCTTGGCGAAGCTAAGCCCTTGCGCACCGTTCGTCCACGTCTGGTTGATCAGAAAGATCCGCACCATTTCGCCGAAGGCGAGAGTGGCGATGGCAAGAAACACGCCACGAAGGCGAATGACGGGCAGTCCCAAGATAAACGCGGCGAAGGCGCCGACAATCATGCCGAAGATGATGCCAATGACGAGCGGCGGGATGAAGCCGAATAGTGGCTCGGAGGGTACGACAAGCGCCGAGGTAAAGGCCGCCAACGAGGCGAGCCCTACTTGCGCCAAGCTCAACTGGCCGGCGATGAGCACGGCGTAGAAGCTATAGGCGAGAATCGCCGTGAGGGCGATCAGGGTGATGAGTGACGAGTATTCCGCGATCACGATTAGACCTCCCGCGTCTTGCGAGCGCCGAAGAGGCCCTGCGGTCGAAGTATGAGGATGAGGAACAGAAGACCGAACGCCACCATGTCTCGCCACGAGCTGCCGATGTAGTTGACGGCAAGCACTTCGGCCAGACCGAGGATCAGACCACCAACGAGCGCTCCCGGCAGGGATCCCATTCCGCCGACAATGATCACCGCGAGGGCCTTGAGTTCAACGGCATGGCCGATGCCGAGGGATGCAGCATTCACGTTCAGGGTGAACAACACACCGGCAACCGCACCGAGTGCAGACGAGAGCGCGAAGGTTGTGCTGCTGATGCGACCCACGTTAAGCCCAAGCACGGCGGCGGCGTGCGGGTTCTCGGCGATCGTGCGCATTCCTCGACCCAGCTTGGATTTGGCCACGAGCCAGGTGAGAACGACCATGAGCGAGACGCTGATGATGAGGATGACGACTTGAAGCAGGGACACTGTCGCGCCGAAGATTTCCACGCGCGTAGTGGGAAAGGCATCCGCGGGAAAACGACGGGTATCGGCCCCGTACAGCGCCTGCAAGAGAGAGAGGATGATCGCGCCGAACGCAATCGAAGAGATGAGCCCCGCGAAGTGCGCATCGTGGCGACCGGCGAGCGGCCTAAAAGCGATGCGCTCGATAGCAATGCCCAGGATCGCGCCTACCACCAGCACGATGGGGATGAGCAGCCAGATCGGGACCCCGAAGACCGTGACGATCTCGATACCGACCAAGGCGCCGGCGGTGAACACCGCCGCATGGGCCAGGTTCAGCCGGTCAAGAATGCCAAATACCAGGGTGAACCCGATCGCGAATAACGCGTAGATCGAGCCGAGAAATATCCCGTCCAGAAAGAGTTGCATTGGTGGTGTCCCTGCTCTGTGACTGCGTGCCGCCCGAAGGCGGCACGCAGTCTGCATGTATTTGGCGGTGCGGTGCGGTGACGCTAGTTCAGAATGACGAACTGGCCGTCCTGAACGATCTGCACGAGAGCGTCATGTTCAGCGTCGCGGTTCGCGTTCAGAGTCACATTACCGAGAACGGTAGGAACATCCGTGATTGTGCCAAGGCCAGCCTTGATACCGTCACGCTCGCCCGAGCATTCTGAACGGACTGCCTGGTCGATGATCTGCATTCCGGCGTACGCCTGAGCGGCGAACTGGTCGGGAGCTGAGCTGTAGGCGGCGGTGTAGTCATCAATGAACTTCACGTTCTGCTCGTTGTCTGACGCAGAGTTCCACGCGGCTCCCACGATGACGCCTTCTGCAGCATCGCCAGCACCTTCGATGAGTGCGGGCGAGTTGAAGCCGTTTCCACCAATGATCGGGGTGTCGATGCCGATTTCACGGGCCTGGGTCACGAGCGGCACTGCAGCATCGATGAGACCAGAAACGATGATCGCGTCGGCATCAGACTGCTTTGCCTTGTTGAGCAGGGCGCGGAAGTCAGTGTCAGACTTGGAGAAGGTGAGAGTTTCAGCGACCTCAACGTTTTGGTTCTCGAGAGCCGCAGCGAACGCTTGGTAGCCAGATTCGGTGAACGCATCGTCGTTGGCGTACATGACGACGACCTTCTGCACACCGAGACTGTCAACAGCAGCCTTGACGGTCTGCGGGATGACGGCATCTTCAGTGAGGGAGTCGCGGAAAATGTAGTCACCGATTTCGGTGATGCCCGCTGCAGTGTTAGACACACCGAGCACGGGAACGCCAGCGTCCTGCGCGATCGGGTCTGTTTGCTTTGCCGTGTTCGACAGCGTCGGGCCGATGATGACACTAGCGCCAGCGCTAATGAAGCTATCGAAGACCTGGATGGCTTCCTTCGGGTCGGTCGCGTCGTCCTCGACAGTGAGGTCGTACGTGACGCCGCCAACCTCGTTGAGAGTCTTGACCGCAAGTTCGAGTGCATTCTTCTGCCCAGCACCGTACTGTGCAGCAGCACCGGTGAGGCTAAACGAAGCACCAATGGGAATTGCAGAATCGATGACGCATTCTGCGCCAGTACCGGTTCCGGTCAACTCGCCACCGGCGGTCGATCCCGAATCTGCAGGAGCGCTGCAGGCGGTGAGTGCAAGCAATAGGGTGGAACCGCAAACAGCGGCGGAGAGTAGTTTTCTTCTCATAGTGGACCTCCTTGGCCAAGGTGCAAGAGCCACCTAACGCCTAGGCAAACTCGTCGGTGCGAGTCTATCCATTCTCGCCCTCGCGCTGAGACAGCATCAGTCCTCTCCGGCTATCAGCTTTTCGATAAATTTCCCTGAAAGGCTCAGCAAATGACCGAACTGCTTATCGTGATCGTGGTCGCGCTCATTGTGATTGCCTCTGCGACGCTGCTCGGCCCTCGTTTCGGAGTCGCTTCACCCCTCGTTCTCGTTGCCATTGGCGTTGCAGCAAGTCTCGTGCCGGCATTCGACTCGGTGCAGATCGATCCTGAACTAATTCTTCAAGGCATCCTTCCACCGCTGCTGTATTCGGCGGCGGTGTCCTTGCCGACCATGAACTTCCGGCGGGAGTTTGGGGCCATCGGCGGACTGTCGGTGGCGCTAGTTGTGGGCACTGCGCTCATCCTTGGCGTGTTCTTCATGCTCGTAATTCCAGGGCTCGGGTTCGCGTGGGGTGTTGCGTTGGGCGCCATCGTGAGCCCCACGGATGCCGTTGCGGCATCCATCATCAAGAAGACACCAGTCTCGAAGCGGGTTGTTGCCATGCTCGATGGCGAAAGCTTGCTGAACGATGCGACTGCGCTCGCGCTGCTGCGGGCCGCGATTGTGGCAACAGCAGCCACGTTCTCCTTTTGGGGTGCAGTTGGCTCCTTCTCCTATTCGGTACTGATCGCCCTCGTCATTGGTGGTGCGGTTGGTTGGCTGAACCTTGTTGTTCGCAAACGCATCACCGATCCCACCGTCAACACGGCGATCTCGTTCACGGTCCCCTTTATTGCGTCGGTTCCTGCCGAGTTATTGGGTGCCTCGGGACTGGTCGCCGCTGTTGTTGCAGGAATTGTGACCGGCATCCGGGCACCACGATTGTTCTCGCCCCAGAATCGGCTTTCGGACACCCAGAACTGGCGCATGATCGAGCTCGTTCTTGAGGGCGCGATTTTCTTGATGATGGGCCTTCAGATTTCGGCCATTCTGACGGATGTCGAAAACGATGATGCAGGAATAAGGAACGCGGTGCTGATCGCGGCCGGGGCTCTCGTGATCACAGTCGTGGTGCGTGCAGCGTATGTCGCTCCCCTTCTCGCGTTCTTAGCGCGCCGTGCGAAGCGACATGAGTCTATGAAGTCGCGAATGCAGGTGGTGCAAGAGCGGCTGAATGCACCGAAGGACATTCAGGATGCGGCAGAGCGCGGCAGTAAACACAATCCGGCACGATCGGAGCGCTATCTTCAACGCGTGACCGGTCTGGTCACTCGGTCGCTGGCCGATATTGAGTATTTTCGGCGTGAACCCTTGGGTTGGCGCGAGGGCACCACGGTGGTGTGGGCTGGCATGCGCGGCGCGATCACGGTGGCTGCGGCTCAGACGTTGCCCTCTGACACTCCTCAGCGTTCGACCCTCATTTTGATTGCGTTTGCGGTGGCTGCGATGTCGCTGCTCGTCCAAGGTGGAACGATCGGCACCGTCGTACGACGGATCTCACCGAAGGTCGATAAGGTCGCGGTCGCTGAGCGAGAACGGGAAGAACGAACCCGCCTCTTTGCCCTCCTGAAAGCAAGCGCGAGCACTATCCCGCCGCGGCTGGATGTCAATGGTGCTGTCGTTGATAGCGATAACGCCTACGCTCCGCTGGACGCTGATTTCGATGACGAGAAACGCCACCGACTGGCGGTCATTGACGCTCAGCGCACGGCTCTGCTTGACGCACGCGATAACGGCATCTTCGATGCCGACCTGCTGGAGAATGCCCTGGCGAATCTCGACGCCTCACAGATCGCGCTCGAGATGCGCGGCAAGCCAACCGCCTGATCTATTCGGCGATGGCGTGCGCGAACGCGGTCACAATCTCGACGATGGGCGTGCTGAGACCGTCAAGCGCATCATCAAGGGTGGGCGCCGGATACGACTCGGCCCCATTCCAATCCGACTTGAGGATGCTCTGCCCATCAACCCAGAAGGTATTCGTCGCGTGACCCGCTAACTCAAGTAACACTTTCTGCGCCGCGGTTGAGTTGCTTCCCACCAGAATCTCCTCGGTCGCGCCGCGAACGAACCGCGCAGCGACGACAACGTTGGGCGTTCCCTCTGCGAACTGACTGAAGTCACGGCTCTCCGCACCTGTCTGAAGAAAGGAAGCAAGGAGCACGTGCGCAAGATAGCTGGGGATCGCTGCGCGGAACTCAGCCGTGAGCGTGCTTCCTTGGCTCGCCACCCATTTTTCGCGGGTGCTCTCGGTCTCGACTCCGGCGGAATGATCAGTGAAACAGAATTTGGTCCATTCCAGAGGAGATCGCGCGAACCACGTCGTTTGCTCAAGCTGGATGAGCGGCCCGTCGGGACTCTGAAATGCCAGCAGCGTGGTGATGTGGTCCGCGTTCACGCGCCGCAGTAAGGCGCCCGACTTCACGCCGCCGACATAAAATGACTCGACTGCTACTGACATGGATGAAACGTAGCAGCCCTCGGAATCGCCAGAGCAGTGGGCACCACCGAGCGACGTGATCCGAAACACTTTAACTCATGGACTAAGCGGCATTTTTAGCGCATGCTGGCGTCATGGAACCAACCGCCGCACGCCCCGATCGCACGCTCATCGCGATCCTTTCCGTCATCGCCGCCATCGTGGTGATTGCGCTCGTTGTGGTGTTCACCCGCGGCGGCCCAGCGGTACTCGATCCGGCAACGCCCGAAGGCGTTGTGCAGTCTTATTCGCTCGCGATTGTGGATAGCGACTTCGCGACGGCGCGCGACCTGTTGTCCGCCGAGCTGCGTGAGAATTGCGACCCGGCCGATCCGAGCACCTTTCAAGGCCTGAGGATGACCGTCATCTCGTCAACCATCAACGACGACACCGCCGTGGTGCGGGTGTCGATGGAACGCGGCAGTGGCGATTTCGGTGGCTCCGGCTACGTGTCAGAAGAAGTGTTCACCCTCGTTCTCGAAGACCGCTCATGGCGGATTGAGTCAGCCCCGTGGGACCTCACCCTCTGCTACAACCAAGGACTCGGCGAATGACCACCTCACGCACAACAACTCCCCCACCCTCAGTGGCAGCGACGCCAGCGGTCGGTGGCGTGCAAACTGTGCGCCGAGTCATCACCTACGGGTTGCTAGCGGCGACCGTCATTATTGCGGCGAGCGGCCTCAGCGGCCTGCTCGACCGACTGTTCAGTGCTGGCCGTGTCGAGGTGAGTTTCGATAACTACGGCTTGGCGACATCACTCGCCTCCGCCCTCGTCGCTGGACCTCTCGCGGCGGGGCTGTGGTGGTTGACGTGGCGCGATTCGGCAATGGCGCGAGATCGAGCATCCATTCTCTGGCCGGTATATCTCGTCGTGATGTCAACGGTCGCGCTCCTGGTCGCAACCATCTCGTTGTTCTCCTGGGCGTCCGATGCGATCGTCAACGGCTGGCGACCCTCCGGCCTTGCCGTGGGGATCGTGTGGGGTTTGGTGTGGGCCTGGCACTACTGGATGTGGCGGCATCCGCTCAAAGCGCCCACCCGCCTAGCCGGTGCTGCACCGGCAATCGCATCGCTGTTGGGCCTCATTTATCTTGCTGGCGGACTAGCGGTGGCTGTCGCCCGCATCATTGATGCCGCGATTGATGCGTTCGTGGGAAGCGTTTTCGTGACAGACCCGCTGTGGCAGCTGGTGTTGCAAGCGCTCGTCTGGGCAGCCGGCGGCGCGCTGTTGTGGTGGTGGCATTGGTTCCGCGCCGGAGTGCGTTCGCAATCGCACGGCTTCGCCAACGTCTTGCTGGTGTTCATTTCGGGCATCGCCTCGATTGCGGCCTACGTTGTGGGCACCGCCGTTGTGCTGTGGGTGATTCTCTCGCTGCTCGCGCGCGTGCCAGAACCACTCTCGGTCACTCTGAGTCCTCTCGGCAGCGCGTTTTCGGCTGCCGCGGTTGGCATCGTTGTCTTCACTTATCACGCTCGCATTTTCGGAGCACGCTCTCGGGGAGTCCGCTCCGCGGTCGGGTTCGCTAGCTCTGGTGTGTCCCTTGCGGTGGCCGCGACTGGCGTCGGCGTGACGGTAAATGCGTTGCTCGCAACATCCAGCAATTCGATTATTGAGGGCAACATCCGCAGCCTGCTATTGGGTGGTCTCAGTGGCCTGCTCGTGGGTGGAGTCTTCTGGTGGAGAGCCTGGCGCCCGCTGCACGCGTCAGCTCCTGAGCGCGTGGCGACTCCCGGTCGGCGCATCTATCTCGTGATCATTTTCGGCCTCAGCGCACTCGTGGCACTCATCACGTTGCTCGTGATCGGCTTTCAGCTGTTCTCGTTCTTGCTCGATGGTGGCAGTGGTGAAAGCTTCGTGGAGCGTTCGCGTCAAGCCCTCGGGCTGCTCACGGCCACCCTCCTCGTTGCCGCCTACCATTTCGCGATTTGGCAACGAGACCGCGCCTCCAACGTCACTGAAGAAGTCGTTCGTCGCATCGGTCGCGTCACACTCGTAGCCTCCCACGACAACGCCGAACTCGTGGATGCCGTGCGCGCTGCAACCGGAGCCCGCGTGACGGTTCTTCAGCGCGCGACTGCTTCGCCGCTTGAACCGGGCATCGCCGAAATCGTTGCCGCCCTCGACGGTATCGAGGCCAGCAACGTTCTCGTGGTGGCGGGCGCTAAGGGCAAGATCGCGGTCATCCCCCTCAAGGGGTAGCGCTCTCGTGAGCGGACGCGGAATTGCTGGCTAGCGGAAGTTCAACCCGCCGTTAATGTCGAGAACCTGCCCCGTCACGTACGACGACAGGTCAGAGGCCAAGAAGGCAGTGACGCCAGCGACGTCTTCCACTGTTCCCGCGCGGCCCAACGGCACCCCGGCAATGATTCCCGGCTGCGCACTGCTGGGCGTGAAGTTGTTGTGGAACGGGGTGTCACCGATGAACCCGGGCGCGAGAGCATTGACGGTGATGTTCGACGCGGCAAGCTCCTTGGCGAGACCTCGCGTGAAGCCGACGATGGCGGACTTCGCCGTCGCGTAGGCAACAGCACCGGCGCCACCACCATTTTCGGAGGCGAGCGACGACATCATGATGACGCGGCCGGCGCTCGACTGCGTCAGGTACGGGATCGCCGCGCGAGAGACGAAGAACCCGCTCGTGGCGTTGACATCCATCACCTGGTGCCAGTGCTCGTCGCTCATCTCGGCGATCGTGTGACGCCCGACGAGGTTTCCGGCGTTGTTCACGATGATGTCGAGACCACCAAGCGCTTGCGCAGCGGCATCCACGACGGATGTTGCTTGGGCAGAGTCGGTGAGGTCACCTTGCACCGCGACCGAAGTGCGGCCGAGTGCCACGATCTGGGCCACGACGTCGGCAGCGGCATCCTTGCTCTTGGCGTAGTGGACGACGACATCTGCGCCGGCTTGGGCGAGACCGAGCGCGATTGCCGCGCCAATTCCTTGTCCTGCGCCGGTGACTAGGGCTTTGCGGCCGGTGAGGTTGAGCTGCATGGTGCCTCTTTCTGGTTGAGCGATGAAAAACAGGTACTAAAAATCGGGGATGGTCAGGCTTGGTATACCAACGAGTCGAGGCTACACGATCACCTTTTTGCTGGTCGCGGCACGGGCCGGAAGAATGAGCACACCGTCAATACGACGCGGGATTGAGGAGAACTCCTCCCGCAACTCTTCGGGGAGCACTGCTGCCGGCGCATCCTGAAAAGCGATCGGGCGGAGAAAACGACGGATAGCGCTGACACCGACCGAGCTGTGTTGGGAGTTTGTGGACGGCCAGTTTCCGCCGTGGTGTTGCGCCCACGACACTCGCACTCCGGTAGGAAAGCCGTTGAAAACGAGTCGACCGACTGTCGGCGCAATCCGATCAGAAAGTTGGCGTACGACATCCGGTTCATCATCGCCGTGGTGAATAGTGGCGGTGAGCGAACCGGGCATGGCATCGACGGCGTGGAAGATCTGCTCAAGCGAGTCGAAGCGAGCGACAACGAGCACGGGCCCGAAGGCTTCCTCGGCGGTTGCTTCAGTGAAGTCTGCAGCATCGATCTCCAGCAGCGTGGGCGCCGCGAGGATGCCCGCGCCAGCCAACGAGCCGACCGCGAGTACGTTCGCGCCACCATCATTCGTGATTCTTCCGAGGATGTCGGTCAGCGAATGCGAAATGCGTTCGTTGAGCAGCACCATTCCACCAGCCGCGGCGGTGCGCGATCGCAGATCTTCGAGGATCGCGTCTCCGCTCGCACCCCGCGGCACGAAGGCGACGCCCGGCTTGGTGCAGAACTGACCGGCCCCCAGGGTGAAGGATCCGAACAGCCCTTCAGCGATCTGCGTCGTGCGCTCGGTTGCTGCCGCCGGCGTCACGATAAGCGGGTTCAGGCTGCTGAGTTCTCCGTAGAACGGAATCGGGTTGGGGCGCGTGCTGATGATTGCCAGCAGCGCTTCGCCTGCTCCGAGCGATCCGGTGAATCCGACGGCAGCGATGTGCGGGTCGGCCACGAGAACACGCCCCGACTCGGTGCCATACACAATGCCAAGGATGCCCTCCGGAGCACCGTAGGCCGAAGCCGCGTCAGCGAGCGTGCTGAACGACAACCGCGAGGTGAGCGGATGCGAACTGTGCGCTTTGATGACGACGCTGTTGCCCGCCGCGAGCGCCGATGCCGTGTCACCGCCCACAACGGAGAACGCGAACGGAAAGTTGCTCGATCCGAAGACCGCTACTGGCCCAATGGGCAGCAGCATCCGGCGCAGCTCAGGCGCAGCCCCTAGCGGGGTTTCCCCGGCGTGGTCAATCGTGGCCTCAAGGTAGCTGCCTTCACGAAGAGCTTCAGCAAACAGTCGAAATTGAAATTGCGAACGACTGAGTTCACCATTCAACCGCGCCTCGCCGAGACCGGTTTCGTCATTGGCTGTGGCGACGAGCGCTGGGCGGTGACGTTCTAAACCGTCGGCGAGTGCCTCCAACAGCCCGGCCCGCCAGTCACGAGTGCTCCCCCGCACCGTGTCAAACGCTAGCTGCGCGGATGCGGCCCGCGCGGCAGTCCCTGCCGGTGATGTCTGTTCAATGTCGGTTTCGTTCGTAATCCCGGTTGCGGGGTTGGTCGTTGTCAGCATGATTCTCCCAAGGATGAGGGGCGGTGGGGTGTGAAGTGCGCGGCCGTTCTGGTGTCGCATTTGCGAGGCAGAGCGTGTGGTCGTTTAGGCTGACCTCCATGACCCAGTCGCTCGACGCCACTTTTCCGTCCCCGCTGCCGCCCCAGGCGGACACTCCCACGCGCACGGATCAGATCATCGATGCACTGCGGTCGGCGATCGTTTCTGGAGCGTTGGAACCGGGTCAGGTTCTTGTCGAGCGAAAGATTGCTGAGCAGTTGGGGGTCTCGAAAACTCCCGTGCGTGAAGCGCTGATTGTGCTCGAGCGATCGGGACTGCTGGATGTTCAGGCCCGCCGCATTTCGGTTCGACGACTGGGGTTCACTGACATCCGCCACATTTATGAAGAGCGTGTCTTGCTCGAACCGTGGGCCATTATGGATGCTGCGCGAAGCGGTCGTGAGTTCACTGTCGCTGGTCAGGCGCTGGCTGACGCTCGCATTTTCGCCGCCGCCAACGACAACGCGGCGACCGCGCTCGCCAACCGTCGCTTTCATCGCGGAATGTATGCCAATAGCGAGAACGAGTTCATCGTCAATTCGCTCGACCGTTTGCAGGATCTCACGGCGTTGGCCGTTGCTGGAGTGCTCTGGGAGAACTGGCCGCGACGCGAGATTGAAGCGAGCGAACACGAGGCGATCTACGCCGCAGCGAGCAGCGGGGATGCGACGACGGCAGCGCGTCTGATGAAAGAACACATTGGTGCCTCCATCGAGCGTGTAACCAAGCGTGAGCTCGGGCTGTAGCGGACTCACGATTAGTTGGGCAGCAGTTCGCTGTAGCTCTTCAGCAGTTCTTCGTTGGGCGGATATGTTCCGCGCAGCGGGCTTCCCGCTTCAACTTTCGACAGGATGAATTCTTCGAGCTCTTCCTGTTCGAGAGCGTCGTGCGCCACAGACTCGGCGAGGTGACGCGGGATGCAGACCACTCCATCGCGATCGCCCACCATGATGTCGCCCGGATAGATGGCGACTTCAGCGCACGCGATCGGGATCTGAAAGTCCACAACGTGGTGCTGCGCCAGGTTGGTTGTCGGCGATGCCCCGGCAGAAAACGTCGGCAGGTCTAGTTCTTCGAAACCGACCATGTCGCGGAACGAGCCGTCGCTGACGATTCCGCTTGCTCCTCGCATCTTCAGGCGCGTCGCGAGAATGTGCCCAATGGATGCCGCCCGCTTCTTGCCGCGAGCATCAATGACGAGCACTTGCCCAGGTTCGACCGACTCGACACCGATCCGTTGCGGATGGTCGTAGTCCTGAAAGATCGACGGCACATCGATGTCTTCTCTGGCGGGGATGCACCGCATCGTGAATGCTTCTCCGAGCAGACGCTGGCGCTCGGGGTTCGAGAATTCGAGCCCCTCGAGGTAGGTGTTGCGCAGCCCACGAGACATCAACTGAGTGGTGATCGTTGCGGTGCTCACTCGACTGAGTGCGAGGGTCGCTTCGGGGCTTAACGGGGCGAGGTGCGCCGCCGCTTGCTCATCGATCTCACTGCGATTCGCTGAATTGGTGTGCATTCTCAAAACCCTCCATTAGGCCGACATCCGGAGTTAGTATACTGGTATACCAAGATCTCAAGTGCGGTCGTGGGGCGAGAGCGCCGTGACTACCCCAGCGCCGGAACCACAATCTCGGGCTCGCGAGCGCCGAGCTGCACCCGCACTTCGTGCGCTGCTGCCACCAGCGCCCGCAGCACATCCGTCGGCCAGAGATCACTCGTGCGCGTCGCCGACATCGTGATGGAGATCGCCGTAGTGATTCCGCCGGTCGCGCTCGTGAGCGGCACAGCAACGCTGCGGGAGCCTGCGAGGTAAGCCTCATCGTCCAGGGCGTAGCCCCGCGCCTTCACTTCGGCAATGCGGGCAAGAAGAACGGGCACCTCGACGGCCACCTTGTTGACCAACAACGGCGCAGGAGCGGCAACAAGCCGGCGCTTCACTTCTGTGGGATCGAGGCTGCTCAACAGCGCCGTGCCTGGCGCTGTTGCATGGGCGGGGAGCTTCATCCCGACCGACGAACCGAACCGCATTCCCTCACTGGAATGCTGGCTGATAGCGAAATATGCGCTTTCTGCACCATCGAGGCGAAGCAGCTGAACGGTTTCTCCGAGATCGGATGCTAGGTCATCGAGCACCGGCCGTGCTGCGTTAGCGATCTGGTTGTGACCGGTGTACATCTGGCCGACATGCCAGGCACGCAGCCCCAACGAATACTGCCGGGTTGAGGTGTCGTGCTCAAGCCAGCCCGCAGAGTGCAGCGTGTTGAGCAGGCCGTGGGCGCTAGATCGCGGCAGCGCGAGCGCGGTAACGATCTCGGTGAAGCTCACATAGCCCTTGGCTGCGACCAAGTCGACGATCGCCAATGCGCGATCGGCCGACTTGACGGAATGGGCTGGTGACGCCGCTGTCTGGTGTTGCATAGTCCGGAGTTTACAGATGTGAACTCGTTGTGGCACTTCTCTGAGGATGAGTTTTTGCAGCACTAAAGACAGCACCCTGCCAACTGTGGTATCTTCGGCGTTCACAAGCATGAACGTGAATTAACAACAATGATTGGTTGGATATCAATGTCGATGTCAAAAATCGCCTCTAGCGGGCTCTTGCACAAGCCTTCGCGTCGCGTCAGGGTTTCGGGACTCGCCATAGCCGTCTCCGCGGGACTTCTCGTCAGTGGCTGTGCGCAGTCCGGCGAAACTTCTACTGATTCTGCTGCGGGCAGTTCGGGTGATGCGTGTGACATTTCGTCGACGTACCCGAGTGGTGCGATCGAATTCATCGTGCCGTGGGCTGCCGGCGGAGGCACCGACAGCGTCTCTCGCTTCGTCGGAATTCAGTTGTCTGACCGTTTGGGAGTTCCCGTCAACGTCGTCAACCGTGATGGCGGTGGTGGCGTTATCGGTCACACGGCCATCGCTAACGGCAACGCCGACGGCTCCGTTATCGGTATGACCACGGTGGAAATCACCATGATGCACTGGCAGGGTCTCACCGACCTCAGCTATGAAGACATCACCCCGATCGCTCAGGTCAACTCTGACCCCTCGGGCATCACGGTTGCCGCTGACGCCCCGTGGGACACGATCGAAGACCTTCTGGATGATGCCCGCGCTAACCCCGGCGACATCGTCGGTTCTGGCACAGCAATTGGTGGAATTTGGGACCTGGCTCGCGCCGGAATGTTGCTCGAGGCCGGCATGGATGTCAACGACATCCGTTGGGTACCGAGCGCTGGTTCCGCCCCCGCCCTTCAAGAGCTCGCTGCTGGCGGTATTGATGTTACATTCGCCAGCCTCGCTGAGAACGCCACGATGATCGGTGCCGGCGAAGCTCGCCCGCTCGCCATTATGGGCGAAGAGCGCGACCCGAACTACCCCGACGTTCCGACCCTCAAGGAGGTCGGAATCGACTTCTCGATGGGTTCCTGGCGCGGCGTTTCTGGCCCCGCTGGAATGGACGAAGACATCGTTGCTGAACTCGAATGCCAGGTTGCTGACATCGTGGCGAGCGACGAGTACGTCGAATTCATGACGACTGCCGGATTCGGCGTTGACGGCAAGGACACAGCCGCGTTTACTGAGTTCATCGTCAACGAAGACAAGGCAAAGGGAACCATCATGGAAGCAGCAGGACTGACCGGATGACTTTCGACACCGCTCCGGAGGTAGAGGAGTCGGTGGGCAAGCCCGAAAACAGCTACGACCTCGCCAGTGGCGTGGTCGTAGTTGTTTTCGGCTCGGCCATCCTTCTCGCCGTTCGCGATTACCCCACCCTGCCGAGCGGAGAGCTCGGCCCCTCGCTCTTCCCCGGCATTATTGGCGGGCTCATGATCCTCATGGGGCTGCTGCTTCTGGGGCGATGGTTCAAAGATCGCAAGACTGTTCGGCCGGTGAAAGAAAAGGGCGAAGCTGTCATCTGGAGCAGGTGGATCAATGCCGGGCTCATCATCGGTGCGGTGATCTTCTATCTTCTCGCCGTTGACTTCCTCGGCTTTCTCACGACCGTCAGTGTGATGACGGTCGGCCTGATTTTCCGACTCGGCACGAAATGGTGGGTCGCCATTACGGCCGGCGTGCTCACCACGCTCGTTGTTTGGTTGATCTTCAATAAGGTGCTTCTCGTGCCGCTTCCACTCGGATTCTGGGGTTAGAACATGATCGACAATCTCTCCCAGGCGCTCAGCATGGTGGCGAGTTGGGAACTGCTCCTCGTCGTGCTCGCCGCTGGCGTCTACGGCATCTTCATTGGTTCCATTCCTGGCCTCACCGCCACGCTGGCCGCCGCGCTTCTCGTGCCCTTCGCATTCTTCCTCGACCCGCTTCCCGCAATTGCGTCGATCATCACCATGTCGGTGATGGCGATCTTCGCGGGTGACATCCCGTCGGCTTTGGTGCGGATGCCGGGCACACCGGCGAGTGCGGCCTACGTCGAAGATTCCTACCGCTTGACCCAGAACGGCCGGGGCGCTCTCGCGCTCGGAGTCGGCCTGCTGGCATCGGCGACCGGCGGAATCTTCGGTGGGTTAGTGCTGATTTTCGCTGCACCACAGCTTGCCAAGGTGGCGCTGCTTTTTACGTCGTACGAGTACTTCTGGGTCGCGATTCTGGGCCTGACCGCCGCGGTTATTATTTCTCGCGGTTCTCAAGTCAAGGGCACCATCGCGCTGCTCATCGGGCTCTTCGTGTCGACCATTGGTCTGGACATCTCGGTGGGCTTCCCCCGCTTCACGTTCGGCAGCAGCGACTTGCTGGGTGGCATCAACTTCATCCCGGCAATGATCGGCCTGTTCGGCTTGTCGCAGGTGCTGCGCAACGTCATCAGCCCTCCCCCGGCAGCGCTCCCGGTTCGGATCGAGTCGAAGGGTCTGCTGCGCAATGCCGCAAGCACTCTGTGGAACTACAAGAAGACAGCAGTCGGCGGCAATGTCATCGGCAGCGCGATTGGCACGTTGCCGGGCGCTGGCGGAGACATCGCGGCGTGGGTGGCCTACGCGGTTACCAAGAACGGCTCGAAAGAGGGCAAGAACTTCGGTAGCGGTAAGGGGCACATCCAACCCATTGTTGGTGCGAGTTCTGCCAACAATGCCGGGGTCGGCTCTGCCTATATTCCGACACTCGTATTCGGCATCCCCGGAGACACGATCACCGCGATTCTTCTCGGTGTGCTGCTCGTCAAGGGCGTACAGCCGGGGCCGTCGCTGTTCGATAGTCAAGCGCCATTGTTGTACTCGATTTTCATCGTATTCATTGCGGCGAATATCTTGATGATCCCGCTCGGCTACCTCGCCATCCGTGGCAGCGGAATGCTGCTTCGTGTGCCTAACTCGGTGCTGATGCCCATCATCGTGGCGTTCTGTGTTGTGGGTTCGTTCTCGATCAACAATGGCCTGCTCGAGGTCGGCATCATGCTGATCTTCGGCATCCTCGGCTATCTGCTGGAACAGGCGAAGTTCCCGCTCGCCCCGGTCGTGCTCGGGTTGGTTCTTGGGCCGATTGTGGAAAAGAACTTCATGCAGAGTGTGATCAAGACAGAGTGGGACCTTACGCAGTTCTTGACCCGCCCGATGAGCGCCGCGCTGATGATTCTCACGATCATCGTGTTGCTCTACCCCGTGCTGCAGAAGCTCATCGGCAAGCTGCTGCGTTACCGCAAGCCTCTCTAGACCCGAGCAGCCGGCGACGCTAGACCCGAACAGTCGCCGACACACTCGCGAGCGAAAAGAAGCCGCCCACCCTCCAGCTGGTTACTGGGCGTGGGCGGCTTTTCGTTGCCCGGAGGAGGTCGTGAGTGAAACGGCTGGCACCGTTAGCGGTCGCCAGCCGCGATGACTTCGGCTTCTTCGGTGATGCTGATCTCTGCGCCATCCGCTTTCCGTAGGCGTGTGCGCCCGAGGATCACGATGAGGGTGGCGACGAGCACGGAGCCTGCTGCGGCGTAGAACGGGGTTGCCGGTGAAATAGCGGCGGCGAGAATGGTGGCGGCGGGTGGGGCGATGGCTCCCCCAAGGAAGCGCACGCCGGAGTAGGCGGATGACGCCACCGAGCGTGGCAGGTCGGTGGCTTCCATGACGCATTCGGTGAGCACGGTGTTGAGCACGCCGAGCAGCATTCCGCCGACGACGACACACACGATGAGGCCGGGGCCGGAGCCGATGAAGAGCGCGGCCGCCACGAGGTCGAGAGCGAGCAGAGGCAGCACGAGCCGGAGCACAAGGGTGCGTGGCAGGCGGTGCGTGAGCAGCGGCGCGACCCACACGGAGGTGACAGCGAGCGAGAGCCCCCAGCCGAAGAAGATGAAGCCGAGGGTCATGGCACTGCCAAAGCCGAGCGGAACCAGGGCGAACGGCGTGTACGCGAGCAGCACGAAGAACGCGATGTTGTAGAACAGCGCTGCGGCGGCGAGCACTCCGAGCGCGGGGTTGGCTAGGGCGCGGAAGGGCGCTGAGAGCGGCGTTGGGGTGGGGCGCGCAGCATCCGTTTTCATGACGGTCACGATGCCGATAAAGCCGATGGCCATGAGGGTTGCGGTGCCGAAGAACGGGCCGCGCCAGCTGATGCCGCCGAGGAGTCCGCCGAGGAGTGGCCCGATCGCGATGCCCAGGCCGAGGGCTGCTTCGTAGAGGATGATCGCCGAGCTCGTGCCTCCGGATGCCGCGCCCACGATGGTCGCGAGAGCCGTCGAAATGAAGAGGGCATTACCGAGCCCCCAGCCGGCGCGGAAGCCGATAACCCATTCGACGTTGCCCGACAAGCCTGCGGCGAAGGCGAACAGCACGACGAGGGCGAGGCCGATGAGGAGGGTACGTTTGGCGCCAATGCGGCTCGAGATCCAGCTCGTGAAGAACATGGCGAGACCCGTGATGAGCAAGTAGCTCGTGAAGAGCATCTCGGTTTCCGTGGCTGTCGCCTGCAGGTCTTGGGCGATGGCGGGAAGGATCGGATCCACAAGGCCGATGCCCATGAAGGCGATCACGGAGGCGAAGGCTACCGCCCAGACGGCGCGCGGTTGGTGCAGGATGCTGCTGGTGGCGCGGGTCATGATTGTCCTTCTGGTGGTGCGGTGACGGGGGCGCCCGGTGCGAGGTCGGCTGCGGCATCCGCTCGTTGGCCGATGATTTCGACGGCGCGGCGCAGCACGGCCACGTCGTCGGTGTCGAGGTCGGCGAAGAGCGGGAGCATGGCTCCGGCGAGTTCGTCGCGCCAGGCGATGAGGGCATCCGCACCGGCGGTGGTGACGGCGATCTGGGAGGCGCGGGCGTCATCCGGATCGGCGAGGCGGTTGACCCACCCACGTTCGGTGAGGTTGCTGACGAGCTTCGTGGCGGTCGGCTGGGCGACGCGGCTGAGTTCGGCAAGTTCGCCCAGGCGCATGGGCCCGCCGGAGTTGAGCACGCTGAGGGTGCGCCACACTGCGGGCGATTCGGAACTGCCGGTGGCGCGCGCGGCTAATCGCGTGAGGCGCTGGTTGACCGATACGAGGTCGCCCAGCAGGGAGAGAAGCGAAGTTGGCATTCCTCCACTATACATAGCCCGGCTATGTAAATTAACCGCCGCGATTAGGCCGTGAGCCGACGACTCCCCCGCACTGCCTACTCAGCACACTCCAGCAGCGTGTAGTTCCATCCCTGATCCTCGGCGGTGGTTTTGATATCACCCGCGTAGTCGTCGATCGGGACTATGCCGATTGCCCCGGCGTTGATGTCAGGGCACTGTGCCACGATCACCCAACGCCCCGCAGGCTCACCGCCGTCATAGCTGGGCTCGACATCGAGAAGCGGTGTCGATAGGTCGTAGATGTAGAGGTCACCCGGGAGCAATGGCGTGGCGTCGAGGAGCGTCATCCCGATGACGCTGTCGTACCGCGGGGGCACCCCAGCACAGGCGCTCAGGCCAATCACTAGAGAAATACTGGCGACCCCGAAGCCTAATTTCCGCACTCCCCTGCGGTACGCCTCTCTTCTAGACAACAACAGGGACGCCGATTGGCGTTGAGACCGGTGGACGAAGGCGGGACGTACTGCTCACTTCAACTCCCTTGGTCGTGCTGAATCACTGCGCTGATCGTACTCGGCCCCACGTCGCTGCGCGATAGTTTTCTTTCCAGAATGAAGCGACCTGCGAGATCTGTTGAATCGGCACCAGCGATGAGAACCGCACCCTCCAGACTCGCGTTGGTGAACGTATGCTCAACTTATGACCCAGTTGATCGTGCTCGATACCGTATTCGATGCCCCGATCGCTGAGGTGTGCGCACTGTCACTGAGCGTGAATCTGCACCTCGATTCGATGACGCACCACCGCGAAAAGGTCATCGCGGGTCGCGCGACTGGCCAGTTCGTCGAGGGCGATGTCGTCACCTGGTCGGCACGCCACTTCGGCCTGCCGCTGCGGTTGACGATCCGAATCTTTGACGTGGATGCTCCGCACCGGTTTGCGGATGAACAAGTCCGCGGCCCTTTCGCCGCCTACCACCACGAGCATCTCTTCGAAGAGATCGACGGCCGCACCCACATGCAGGACCGCCTCACCTTCGCGGCCCCCTTCGGGCCACTCGGGCGTCTCGCCGAGAAACTGTTCCTCCGCCGCTACATGCAGAGGCTGCTCGAGGAGCGCAATGCTGCCTTATCGACCGTTTTGTCAGAGCGTCGCAAATAGGAACGAACTGACCGCGTCGCGCGAAAGTTCTAAAGCATGAAGCGCCCCGACCGCCTCATCACTCAGCCGGAGCACCCACTCGATCAAACTAGTTCTTCTTCAGATCGACGATCGTCGTTGTGCCGAGAGCTGAGACTTCGTAGCTGACCACGCCACCTTCGTAAGTGAATTCCTTACTGTCTGCCGTTGACGCAAGTAGCGCAGAATCAGTCGCCTCTTCGTTTCGTTCAGAGGTCCAGGTGTAGGGTTCGCCACCGTCGACGGGGGCTTCAAACGTTCCCACCCAATAGGTCGAGACCGTGTCCCCTCCATCCGAAACCCATTCGATCGTGATTTCGTCATCGGAGATTTTCGCTTGCTGGTACGCATCCGTGCTGGCGGAATTGCTCTGCTTCCAATCTCCGGTTAGATCCGCCGGGCCAGTCGCCCCAGCCGCACATCCGCTCAAAACCAGAACGGCACCAAGAGCGGCAATAATTGTAATTTTCTTCATGTTTCACATATTGGCAGGAGCCGCAGACAATCACCGCCCCCCAGTGCGGGTGAGCAGCGAGGCGCACTCCGCAGTCCGCCCGCACGGCACCGGCAAAGAAAAAGCCCGGCGTGAGCCGGGCTGGGTGGGAGTTTTTCCCTAGATGTTTTGCTGGGGTACCTGGACTCGAACCAAGAACAAAAGAATCAGAATCTTCCGTGTTGCCAATTACACCATACCCCACAGGATTCAGCCGCAGCCGAACCGATTTACTACTTTAGCGCATCCTGAGCGGGTTGTGGTTCACTCCTTGACGCCATATAGGACTTGTCCTATATTCAGAGCATGTCCCTCCTCCACGCTGTGCTCGGTTTCGTCGCGATTCAGCCCATGACGGGCTATGAACTCGGCAAAGCATTCTCGACAACTGCCGCACACTTCTGGCCAGCCGATCAGTCGCAGCTCTACCGCACCCTCCACCGCGCCGAAGCCAACGGCCTTGTTGAAAGCACCACCGTCGAGCAGGCAACCCGACCCGACCGCCGCCTGTACACGCTGCTCGAACCAGGCCGCGAAGCATTGGAGGCGTGGCTGGCCTCGCCCCTTGAGCCAGACAACTCCCGCGAACCTTTTCTCTTGCGGCTGTTCTTCGCCGCGTCACTCGGCACCACTGGCGTTATCGAACTGCTCGACCAACGTCGCTCCGCTGCCGTGGAACTTCTCACCACACTCGACGCTCTCGCATCGAGCACACCCCACAAACCCTCGAAAGCCACTCTCGCCATTCAGCTGCAATACGCAACGCTCGAATCGGGACGAGCCCACGCGCGGGCCGAGATCACGTGGCTCGATGAACTTCGTGCCCAACTCGCCGACCACAAGGAGTCCACCCGATGAACAAGAACACCAACGTCATCCACCGCGCTGCGCGCATCGGCGCCACCATCGCTGCCGTGCTCTTCACCCTCGTCGCACTCTTCCAACTCGCCGTTGTGCTCGGAGCGCCCCTCGGCGAATACACCCAAGGCGGGGCGAACAAAGGCACGCTCCCCACTCAGGGCCGCATCTTTGCGGGCGTCTCTGCCGCCCTCGTTCTCGTTATGGCGGCAGCAATGCTTGCTCGCACCGAACGCGGTCCCCTGAGATTCGCTCCACGCCGGCTCATCGCCGTGCTCGCCTGGATCACCACCACCTATGCGGGTGTGGGCGTCATCCTGAATCTCATCACGCCAAGCGCCGTCGAACGCGCCGTCTGGGCCCCCGTCACCGCCGTGATGTTCGCGGCGTGCCTCGTCACCATGCTGCTGACCCGTGGTCGCGCGGCGAAGTAACCCCTAGAGCAAGTCGCGGTTGATAACCGCGGCAACCTCAGCGCCGTCGCCCGCGGCCACGATGAGTTGCTGGGGGCCGGGCGGGGTGGCGTCACCAATCGCATAGGCTCCCGCCGTGCTGGTGCGGCCGGCAGCGTCCACGACGATCAGGCCCTCCGCGTCGAGTGCGAGCTGCAGGCCCGCCGCAAAGTCGAGCACCGTCTCATAGTCGGGGCGCACAAATGCCGCTTCACGCGGGATCGTCTCGCCGTCGGCAAGCACAACACCGTTCAGGCCATCACGGTCACCCGCGACATCCGCCACCTCACGACGATCCACGCGAACACCACGCTCCGCGAGCATCGCCTCATCAGCGTCACTCACCTGACCAATGCCCTGCGTGAAGACAATCAGATCGCGGCTCCACTGCGAAAGCAGCAGCGCCCGCTCCGCCAGGTCATCCGTGTGTCCGATCAAGGCAATCGGCTTATCCGCATACTCGTAACCGTCACACTCCATGCACGAATGGATGCTCGTGCCATAGAACGCGCGCAGCATTGGCAACTTCGGCAGAACCTCGCGCAACCCGGTCGCGATCAGCACGGTGCGGGTCGTGACCGCTCCCCCGCGATACGTCACCGTGAAGCCGGCGCCGACGGTCGCAGGGGCGGCCCCAGGAGCGCTAGCGGCATCCGCACCATCAGCAGCGACCAGAGGCTCGATACCCTCCACAATCGTGCGCTCGAACGACACGTTCGGATACTGCTCAAGCTCCTCCCGGCCCATCTTGCGAAGCTCGAGAGGAGAAATACCATCGCGGCTCAAAAAGCCGTGAGAGTGGAACGTCGCCGAATTGCGGGGGCGATTGCTATCGAGCACGAGAGTGCGACGACGTGCCCGCGCCAGATTCAGGGCAGCACTCAGTCCGGCCGGTCCGCCGCCGACAATGACAACATCCCAGTCGAACTGCTCACTCATAGCTGGGCGCGCAACGCCTTCAGGCGAACCAGTGACGATTCCTTGCCCAACAGTTCCATCGACTCGAAGAGCGGCGGGCTGATGCGGCGACCAGCGATCGCACTACGCAACGGGCCAAACGCGATACGCGGCTTCATCTCTTTCACTTCGATGAGCTCGGCGCGCAGGGCGGCCTCGATGGCATCGTGCGTCCACGTCTCAAGATCAGTCAGCACGGCGATCGCGGCATCCAGAACTTCGGGGCCTTCGGCCTTCGGCATCGCATCGGCGTCGACGGTGAGATCGGCATCCGCCGTGAACAAGAACTGCAACAGTGCGGGAGCATCGCCCAGCAACTGCATGCGCTCCTGCACGAGAGGTGCGGCAGCAGCCAGTGTCGCGAGCTCAGCCTCGGTCGGCTCAGCCGAAATGACGTCAGCGGCAACGAGGTACGGCACGAGACGGCCGGCGAACTCTTCCGCCGAAAGCAGACGGATGTGGTCGCCATTCAGCGACTCTGCCTTCTTCACGTCGAAACGGGCCGGGTTCGGGTTCACGTTCTCTACGTCGAAGGCGGCGATGAGCTCGTCGATCGAGAACACGTCGCGGTCGGGAGCAAGCGACCAGCCCAGCAGCGAGAGGTAGTTGATGAGCCCCTCGGGGATGAAACCGCGGTCGCGGTGCAAGAACAGGTTCGACTCGGGGTCGCGCTTGGAGAGCTTCTTGTTGCCCTCACCCATCACGTAAGGAAGGTGACCGAAGCGCGGGATGGCGTCGGTGAGGCCGATCTCGATGAGTGCCGTGTAGAGGGCGATCTGGCGAGGTGTGCTCGAGAGCAGGTCTTCACCGCGCAGCACGTGCGTGATGCCCATGAGCGCGTCATCCACCGGGTTCACGAACGTGTAGAGCGGAGCACCGTTCGGGCGCACCACAACGAAGTCAGAGAACGAACCAGCGGGGAACGTGATGTCGCCACGAACTAGGTCGTCGAAGCTGAGGTCAGAGTCGGGCACGCGCAAACGCAAAGCCGGCTTGCGGCCCTCTTCTTTGAATGCGGCGATCTGCTCAGCGGTGAGGTCGCGCTCAAAGTTGTCGTAGCCCTGCTTGGGGTCGCGACCGTTCGCCACGTTGCGGGCCTCGATCTCTTCACCCGTCGCAAATGACTCGTAGAGGTGACCGGACGCCTTCAGCTTCTCGATGACCTCAAGGTAGATATCGGTGCGCTGCGACTGACGGTAAGGCTCGTTCGGCCCACCGGTCTCCACGCCCTCATCCCAGTCAAGCCCCAACCAGCGCATGGCGTCGAGAAGCTGCAGATAGCTCTCTTCGCTGTCGCGAGCGGCATCCGTATCTTCAATACGGAACACCATCTTGCCGCCGGTGTGACGCGCATAGGCCCAGTTGAACAGGGCAGTGCGGATCAGCCCAACGTGGGGCGTACCGGTAGGTGACGGACAAAACCGAACGCGAACGTCGGAAGCGGTTGCAGTAGAAAATGGAGCAGACATTGCCACCATTCTAAGCCGCAGAACCGCCCTCTGCAGGCGGTTCTGCGGCAGCGCCTACTTGGCGATAGAACGAACCGGGTTGCTCAGCGTGCCAATGCCCTCGATCGTGATGTCGACAGTGTCGCCGTGCACGAGCGGGCCAACACCGGCAGGCGTGCCCGTGAGAATAATGTCACCGGGCAACAGCGTGAATGCGGCCGAAGCGTAGACGATCTGCGCAGCAACAGAATGAATCATCTGGTCGACGGTGCCGTCTTGCTTGAGGTCACCATTCACCGTGGTGCGGATGCTCTGCGAGCCCACCTCGAACTCGGTCTCAATTACCGGCCCAAGCGGGCAGAACGTGTCGAAGCCCTTGGCGCGTGACCACTGGCCATCAGACTTCTGCAGGTCGCGAGCCGTGACGTCGTTGGCAATCGTGTAGCCGAAGATCACACTGTCGACATCGGCTTCAGCGACGTTCTTGGCAATGCTGCCGATGATGACGGCAAGCTCACCCTCGAACGCGACCTCGTCCGACTGCGGAGGCAACATGATCGCATCGCCGGGGCCCACGACAGACGTGTTCGGCTTGATGAACATCATGGGAGCATCCGGAACCTCGTTGCCGAGTTCCTTCGCGTGCTCGGCATAGTTGCGACCGAACGCCACCACCTTCGAGCGCGGGATAACCGGTGCCAGCAGCTTGATGTCCGCGAGCGGCAAACGCTCATCGGTGGTCTCGAAACCGTTGAACATCGGGTCACCCGTCAGCACAACAATGTCGTCGCCATCGATGATCCCGTAGCGGGCTCCCGTGCCAGCACTGAACCGAGCTACCTTCATGCGTCAAGCCTCATCATCCAGCCGTGCTTGTCTTCGCGACGGCCATATTGGATGTCGGTGAGCTCTTCGCGCAGCGACATCGTCAGTTCGCCGGCGGGAGCATCCGCCGACCCAATCTCAATACCGTCACCCTTGAGCAGAGCAATAGGCGTGATCACTGCGGCGGTGCCACACGCGAACACCTCGGTGATATCACCCGAGGCAACGCCTTCGCGCCACTCTTCGAGAGTGACGCGGCGACGCTCAACCTTGTGACCGCGGTCTTCGGCAAGCTGAAGCACCGAGTCACGCGTGATGCCCTCAAGAATTGACTCGGAGTGCGGCGTAACGAGGGTTCCGTCTTTCTTGACGAGAACAACGTTCATGCCACCGAGCTCTTCGATGTACTTGCCCTCTTCGGCATCCAGGAACAAAACCTGGGCGCAGCCCTGATCTGCAGCTTCTTGCTGCGCGATGAGCGACGAGGCGTAGTTGCCGCCCGTCTTGGCCGCCCCGGTACCGCCCTTGCCTGCGCGCGTGAAGTTCGTGGAAATCCAGATCGACACCGGAGCGACGCCACCGGTGAAGTAGGCGCCAGCAGGGCTCGCGATCACGTAGTAGTTGACCTTCTTGGCCGCGCGCACACCGAGGAATGCTTCTTTCGCGAACATGAAGGGGCGCAAGTAAAGGCTCGTCTCCGGAGCGCTCGGCACCCAGTCAGCATCAACCGCGATGAGCTGCTTGAGCGAGTCGATAAAGGCGGGAATAGGCAGTTCGGGCAGCGCCATGCGGCGCGCGGAACGCTGCAAGCGCGCACCGTTCGCCTCGGGGCGGAACGACCAAATGGAACCATCTTCGTGCCGGAACGCCTTAAGGCCTTCGAAAATCTCTTGACCGTAGTGCAAGACCGCTGCAGAAGGGTCGAGCTGGATGGGGCCATACGGCTGCACGCGCGGCCGGTGCCACCCGCCCATCTCTGACCAACACACGTCGACCATGTGGTCGGTGAAGTTCACGCCGAAGCCGGGGTTAGCCAGAATCGCGTCGCGCTCTTCGACCGAGCGAGGTTCTTGGTTCTTCTTCACCATGAAAGTGAGGGGGCGATCAGCCAGCAGATTCTTCATCAAATGTCCTTAATGACGTACAGCCATAATGGCGGTGGGTTAATTCTGCGCTACAGCGTCGGCAATTGCACTGCCAATCTCAGACGTGGACCGTGCCGTGTCGCCACGGGTGCTGAGATCGGCTTCAACGGCCGCAGTGACGCGGGCCGCGGCATCCGATTCGCCGAACTGTGACAGCAGCAATGCAATCGACAGGATTGCCGCCGTGGGATCAGCGAGTTGTTTGCCCGCAATGTCGGGCGCTGAGCCATGAACCGGCTCGAACATGGAGGGGAATTCCCCGCTCGGGTTCAGATTGCCGGAGGCGGCCAAACCAATGCCGCCGCTGATGGCTGCTGCGAGGTCTGTAAGGATGTCGCCGAAAAGGTTGTCGGTGACGATAACGTCAAATCTACTCGGATTTGTGACCAGGTAAATCGTCGCCGCGTCGACATGCATGTAATCGACGTCAACCTCGGGGAACTCGGCCGCCACCCGGTCAACCGTCGTCTGCCACAAACCACCCGCGTGCACGAGCACATTGGTCTTGTGCACGAGCGTGACCTTCTTGCGGTCGCGACCCATCGCCTGCGCGAAAGCGAACCGAACAACGCGCTCAACACCGAACGTCGTATTAATCGACACCTCAGTGGCAATCTCGTGCGGTGTGCCGGTGCGGATGCGCCCACCATTGCCCACGTAGGGGCCCTCGGTGCCCTCCCGCACGACAACAAAGTCGACCTCGCCGGGGTTGGCCAGCGGTGACGTCACGCCAGGGAAAATCTTGGTTGGGCGGAGGTTCACGTGGTGATCAAGCGCAAAACGCAGCTTCAGCAACAGGCCGCGCTCGATGATGCCGCCCGTGAGGCGAGGATCGCGCGGGTCTCCCCCGACAGCGCCCAGAAGGATCGCATCGTGCTTCGCGAGCTCAGCAATGTCGGAGTCTTCAAGAATGGTGCCCGACTCAAGGTAGTGAGCCGCACCAAAGGGAAACTCGGTGGGTGCGACATCCACACCGGTTGCCTTCAGAACCTTGAGGGCCTCGGCCACAACTTCTGGCCCAATACCATCACCGGGAATGACTGCAAGCTTGATCTGAGAAGGCATGTAAATACAGTACCGCTGCGGGGCTACTCGCGGCGTCGAGGCAGCAGCTTTGGAGGGCCGGATGCGGGCTCGCTATGCCTTTCCTGAACGTAACCTGATTGCGCGCTGGATCAGGCGCGCTAAAATTGGGCTCATGAGTATTGGAACCGGAATTGTCCTTGTCGTGATCGGCGCGATTCTTACTTTCGCGCTCGATTTCCAAGTCGAAGGCGTCAACATTGACCTCATCGGCTACATCCTGATGGCCGCGGGAGCTGTAACTTTCATCATCGGGCTTGTACTAATGATGCGTAAGCGCACCTCTGTTACCACCGTGCACAACGGAACAGACGGCGCAAATGGCTCGGTCAGCGAGCGCCGCACCACCACAACCCCCGACGAAACCATCTAACGACCACCACGTTCAACACACACAAAAGGCGCGTCCCGAAAGTCGGGGCGCGCCTTTTGTGTTGCTCACACCACGAGGGCGCGAACGAAGTGACTAAGCGTCGACGATGTCGATCGCGTGCACGTAGCGAGCGTCAATGCGCTCGGCAACCGTGGCGAGCACATCGGCGGATGCCTGCGAGTCAACCGTGAGCACGGAGAGTGCGTTGCCGCCTTCGCTTTCGCGCGCGATCTGCATGCCAGCGATGTTGATGTTGGCCTCGCCGAATTCCTTGCCGAAGACGGCAACGATTCCGGTGCGGTCTTCGTACATCATGACGATGAGGTGATCCGCGAGCGGAACCTCGATGTCGTAGCCGTTGATCTCGACGATCTTCTCGAGCTGCTTGTTTCCGACCAGGGTTCCCGAAACAGAAACCTGCGAGCCGTCAGCAAGCGAACCACGAATGGTCAGCAGGTTGCGGTATTCGGAGCTCACGACATCCGTAATCAAACGAACCGTGAGGCCACGCTGCTCGGCAAGAACCGGAGCGTTGACGTAGCTGACCGTCTCGGAGACAACGTTCGTGAAGATGCCCTTGAGAGCAGCAAGCTTGAGTACGTTGACATCGAATTCGACGATCTCGCCGCGAACCTCAATATCGACACTGGTGAGCGGGCTGTCGGACAGACCAGAGAAGACCTGGCCAAGCTTTTCCATGAGCGGGATGCCGGGGCGCACGCTCTGGTCGATAACGCCACCAGCAACGTTCACTGCGTCAGGCACCAGCTCGCCACCGAGGGCAAGTCGAACCGACTTGGCTACCGAAACGCCAGCCTTCTCTTGCGCTTCTGAAGTCGAAGCACCCAGGTGAGGGGTGACAATGACGTTCTCGAGCGACAACAGCGGCGACCCTGTGGGCGGCTCGCTGACGAACACGTCAAGACCGGCGCCGGCAATGCGACGCGACTTGAGTGCCGTGTAGAGAGCGTCTTCGTCGATGAGGCCACCACGGGCCACGTTCACGATGTACGCGCTCGACTTCATGCGAGCAAACTGCTCAGTCGAGATCATGCCCGTGGTCTCAGGAGTCTTGGGCATGTGGATCGTGATGAAGTCCGAACGCTCAAGCAGCTCGTCGAGCGAGACGAGCGTGACGCCCATCTGCTGCGCGCGAGCGGCCGTGACGTAGGGGTCATACGCGATGATGCTGGTGCCGAAGGCCTGCATTCGCTCGGTGATGAGACCACCGATACGGCCGAGGCCGATGATGCCGATCGTCTTCTCAAACAGTTCGGTACCCGAGTACTGCGAGCGCTTCCACTGCCCCTGCGCGAGAGCGCTGGAGGCAGCCGGAATGTGACGCGCGAGGCTCAGAATGTGCCCGACGGTCAGCTCGGCAGCCGAGATGATGTTGGAAGTAGGGGCGTTCACAACCATGACACCAGCAGCGGTAGCCGCCTTGATGTCCACGTTGTCGAGGCCAACACCGGCGCGCGCGATGACCTTCAGGCCAGGCGCGGCAGCGAGAGCATCGGCATCCATTTGGGTTGCTGAACGGATGAGAACGGCCTGCGCGTCAGAGAGCGCAGACTTCAACGCGTCACGGTCAGTGCCGTCAACGTTTCGAATCTCAAAGTCGGGCCCGAGGGCGTCAACTGTTGCGGGGGAAAGTTCTTCGGCGATCACAACGATCGGCTTAGCCACAGATCTGATCCTTCAATTCGCGGGGACTTCGCGCTAACACAACGAAGGCTGCTTGAGTAGACAACTACTGCAACTTTAGCGGCGACGGGAAGCCCCCGTTGCCATGTGACAACTCAGTGCGACGATAGAGCCATCATGGATGCCGTTGAGATCGCCCAGTGGGCGTTGCGAATTGTCCTCGCGCTGGCTTTTATCGCGATGGGCGTTAGCCACTTTGTGGCCGCCCCGGCGCGCACGATGCGGGCCATGATCCCACCAGCTCTGCGCCAGAAATGGATGCCCTCCCCCAGCGCGCTCGTGACCATCACCGGACTCTGTGAGATCGCTGGCGGTCTGGGGCTTTTGTGGGAACCGGTGCGATTCATCGCCGGGATCGCGCTTGTACTGTTTCTGGTTGCCGTGTTCCCGGCCAATGCGTACGCGGCCAAAGACCCTGATCGCTTTGGCAAAGCAGCCCTACCGTTCTGGCCACGATTCGCCGGTCAACTGGTGCTGATCGTGTTAGTCGTGCTGGCTGCGCTGTAAAAGTTTTGGGTCTGCCCCAACGAAACCGCACCGCCCTTCGTCTACTGAGGTAGGAGGAAATAATGCCCACACAATCAGTTCTCGCAAAGCTCACCCCGCTGCTCGCTGTTAGCGTGCTCGCCCTAGCAGCGTGCGCCGGCCCCGCAACGCCGGTCGGCTCTGACGAACCCCCGATCGACAGCAGTCCCGGGCTCGGAGTCGAAGAAACTCCGGGAGACGCGATTCCCATCGAAGGCATCGACGGCACCTGGATCTATGCAGACGGCAGCGACCCCTCGGGCGCCCTGACCCTCGACGAGGCGGTGACCGTGACGCTCACCATCGCCGGCATCGAAATCGCCGGCGAATCGGCCTGCAACAACTACAACGCCACGTTCACTGGCGAACCGAGTGACCTCACCGTTGGCCCCATCGCTTCGACTAAACGCGCCTGCACCGACGCTGCGCTCATGGACTTCGAGTCGCGTTACTTCGCTGCGCTCGCCGCTACGACAACAGCCATCCCCACTGGTGGCAGCCTCGTGTTGCAGGGCAACGGCGTGAATCTCAACTTCTTGCCGTCGTCGTCGCTGCCGCTCGGCTAGCGCTGCCCTCGCACCCGCACCTCGCACCTGCACCTGCACCTGCACCTGCACCTGCACCGAGTGGAATCCGGGTTAGCACCGGGCCCATAACCACCCCGAACAGGGCAGAGTGCACGCTCCCAGAACCCCCAGTTCGCGGCTAAACAAGTCGCCCACGACGGTTTCTCATCCGAATCTCACCCTCCCGGTGGAACAATCACACTATGGATCAGCGGTTTAGCCGCCAGCTCGCGCTAACCCACTTTGGCGAGACGGCGCAAAAGAATTTGGCGCGCTCTCGCGTGCTCGTGATTGGCGCGGGTGGCGTCGGCAGCACGGTCATTCCGTCGCTCGCTGCGGCCGGCGTCGGCACCGTTGGCGTCATTGATGATGACCGTGTTGAGCTCAGCAATTTGCACCGCCAACACATCCACCGGCTATTGGATGTCGGCTACAAAAAAGTTGTCTCTGCTGTTGAGCGGGTGGCTGATCTCAGCCCCGCGACAACCGTTATTGCGATCGATGCCAAGTTGACTCCGCACAACGCTCTCGAGCTTTTTGCCGAGTACGACCTCGTGGTCGACGGCAGCGACAACTACGCGACCCACTACCTTGCAGCGGATGCCGCCGAGATCACCGGAATTCCGCTGGTGTGGGGTGTCGCCTGCGAGTTCTGGGCCCAGGCCGGAGTCTCGTGGCCGGCTCGAGGCGCGGGCTTCCGCGACCTCTACCCGCTGCCGCCCGAAGCCGCGACGGTGGACACCAACGTGATGCATGGCATCTTCCCTGGCGCCGTGAGCGTCGTCGCATCAATCGTCACGAGCGAAGCGATCAAGATTGCGGCTCAGGTTGGCACGACGCTACTCAACCGGGCCACGAACTACGATGCTCTCTCTGGCGAATTTTGCGAAGTGCCATTCGAGCGTGCTCCCGACGCGGCACCTATTACTGAACTCGCGGACTACCGCCACCTCTTCGCCTACTCCCCCGTTGACGAGTGGCCCACTAGCTAACGCTCTGGGCTACCGGTCTGACGCAGTGACGCGATCGCTGATCGCCCAGCGCGCCCACCGAGCCCGACTGATCGCAATCAGCCCCACCGCGATCGCGATGATAAACGCGGCGATTCCGAGCACGTAGACGAACACTCCGCCCCAGCCGTCGGGGCCATTGGGCTCCAAGAAGGGGTACGGAAACCAGCCGTCGAGCAACCCGCGCACGATCGTGAAGGCCAACCACGCGACCGGGTAGATGACCACAATGCGCACGTCGCGCATCCGCAACACTGGGCGTGACGGCGAGAACAACCAGTCGAGCAGTAAGAACAGCGGCACCCACACGTGAATGACTTCGTTGGGCCACTGAATGCCCACATAGCCTTCGTCGGGTAGCCCGCGCAGCAGCACGTTGTAGACAACGGCGGTGACGACCGCATACGAGACGACGGATGCCCGAAGCACGCCCAACAGGTTCGACTCGCTTTGGCGGCGCACAGCCACCAGCCCGCTCAGCGCAAGAATCACAACGTTGATCAGGCTCGACTGGATAGTGAAGTAGCTGAAGTACTCCACCGCCACGAAGTCATTGTGAATCGACTCGTCGATCACCTGGGTGGCGATACTTGCGAGAACCAGCGCCGCCGCAATGAGCCGCAGCGCGCCGACAAGCCGCAGCACTTTCGGCGGGCCGCCAACGAAGGCGAAGTCGCGGGATCGGGGGAACTTGCGCTGCACATTCGTCGTCACTCCGACAGACTAGTCTGCAGACGCCAGTCCGACAGAGGAGTTCAGCATGCCGTTCACCGATTGCCACGGGAATGAACTGCGCAGCCTGCCTCTGATCTACCGACTGGATCGCGATTTTCAGGTCGCGGAGCCGTTTTGTTGGCAAGACCCTCGCCCCGGCGGCGGCGTTATCGAAGTGCCTGCACACGACCCCGCTCTGCCACCCACAGAAGGCAACAGCACAGACTTCGCCTCCGTGCCGCCGTTTCTCTGGGGGCTTATTGCTAGCTACGGCAAGCAAACTCTCGCCGCGATTCTGCACGACCACCTCACGCACCAAACCCGGCTCGCTCCCACCGACGACCGTCTCGCGCTCCGTCGGGTAGCTGATGAAACGTTCAGGGTAGCCCTCGCTGATAGTGGGGTTCACCAATTGCGTGCCCGCGTCATGTGGGCTGCAGTGGGCATCGAACGCTACGTTCACCATGGCGGTGTGCTCGGCTGGCTCATCGTCGCTCAACTCGCGCTGGGCATTCTGGCGCTCATCGCGGCGGTCGCTCTTGGTGTTCTCTTTCAGCCGCTCTGGTTGCTGCTCGCAGCTGCCCCCGCGGCGCTGGCGCTGGTCTGGGGTAAGAACGCGGATCTCGTTCTTGCGTCGACCTATTTGGGTGCGTTGTACGCGCCCCTCGTTGCGGCCGCGTTCATTGGTTCTCGCTTGGAACAGCTGCTCGCGACCGTCATCTGGGTCGGAACAGGCACTCCCGGCCCCGCCCCCAAGGCCGAGCCGACCCTGCGCTGGCCCGACCACGGCACGACGCTGCCGCCCGCTTAATTACGCTGCTGGTCCCGGCGACAAACTCCGCCATCGGCAGTTCGCAGCGTTAACGACCAACGGCCGCCCCGCGAATGCGGAACGGCCGGTGGTGTGACGAGCGAAAGTTAGCGTGCAGCTGAACCGTCGGTGTAGTCGGAGTCTTGCTGCTTCCAAGCGAAGAGAGCACGAAGCTCCTTGCCAGTTGCTTCGATGGGGTGGTTCTGGCCCTTTTCACGCAGGGCGAGGAACTCGGCTCCGCCAGCGTCCTGGTCCTTGATGAAGCGGTCTGCGAAGGCACCCGACTGAATATCTGCGAGAACAGCCTTCATGTTTTCCTTGACCGACTCGTCGATGACGCGGGGGCCCGAAACGTAGTCGCCGTATTCAGCGGTGTCAGAAACGCTCCAACGCTGCTTAGCGATGCCGCCCTCCCACATGAGGTCAACGATGAGCTTGAGCTCGTGAAGTACCTCGAAGTAGGCGATTTGCGGCTGGTAGCCAGCCTCGATGAGGGTTTCGAAGCCGTACTGAACGAGCTGCGAGGTTCCACCACAGAGAACAGCCTGCTCACCGAACAGGTCGGTCTCAGTCTCTTCGGTGAATGTGGTCTTGATGCCACCGGCGCGAAGTCCACCGATTGCCTTGGAGTACGACCAGGCCATGTCCCAGGCGGTACCGGTGGCGTCGTTCTCCACAGCAACGATGACGGGAACGCCACGGCCTGCTTCGTACTCGCGGCGAACGGTGTGACCCGGTCCCTTGGGAGCAACGAGGATGACGTCGACGTCAGCAGGAGCGTCGATGTAACCGAAACGGATGTTGAAGCCGTGTCCGAAGACGAGGGTGTCGCCCGCAACAAGGTTGTCCTTGATGTCGGCGGCGTAGAGGCCACGCTGGTGCTGGTCGGGAGCGAGGATGACAACAACGTCAGCCCACTTGGCTGCTTCGGCGCTGGTGAGCACGTCAAAGCCGGCGTCGGTTGCCTTCTGGATGCTCTTCGAGCCCTCCTTGAGGCCAATCTTGACCTGAACGCCTGAGTCGCGCAGGTTCAGCGCGTGGGCGTGGCCCTGCGAGCCATAACCAATAACGGCAACCTTCTTGCTCTGGATGAGGGCGAGGTCAGCGTCTTTGTCGTAAAAGATCTCGGTCACAGTAGTGATTCTCCTTTGTTGTTGTTCTGTTAGTTCTTGAAAACTCGGTCGGTGATGCTCTTCGAACCGCGGCCCATGGCCAGCAGTCCGCTCTGAGCAATTTCTTTGATCCCGTAGGGCTCGAGCACTCGGAGGAATGCTTGAATTTTGCCCGAGTCCCCCGTGGTTTCGATGATGAGCGCATCGGATGCGACATCGACCACACGGGCACGGAACAGGTTTACCGCTTCGAGAATTTGTGAGCGCGTCGTGTTGTCTACACGCACCTTGATGAGCAAGTGCTCGCGCGTAACCGACTGGTCAGGGTCGAGTTCCACGATCTTGATCACGTTGATGAGCTTGTTGAGCTGCTTCGTGACCTGCTCGAGGGGAAGCTCGTCGACATCCACCACAACGGTGATGCGCGAGAGTCCTTCGATTTCGCTCGAGCCAACAGCCAGCGACTGGATGTTGAACCCGCGACGGGCAAAAAGCCCAGCGACGCGAGTGAGCAGACCTGGTTTGTCTTCTACCAGCAGGGAAAGTACGTGACCCATCGCTCTACTCCTCTTCCCACTCGGGGGCGTGATCGCGGGCATATTGCACGCTTGAGTTTCCGACGCCCTGCGGCACCATCGGCCACACCATCGCGTCACGACTGACGACGAAGTCGATCACCACGGGGCGATCATTCGTGTCGAGCGCGAGTTGGATGGCTGCATCGATTTCTTCCTTCTTCGTGACGCGGATAGCGAGGCACCCGTAGGCATCCGCCAGCTTCACGAAGTCCGGAATCATCACCGTGTCGTGCCCGGTATTGAGGTCGGTGAAGGAGTGGCGTCCGTCATAGAACAGCGTCTGCCACTGACGAACCATGCCAAGGCTCGAGTTGTTGATGATCGCGACCTTGATCGGAATCTTGTTGATCGTGCAGGTGGCAAGCTCCTGATTGGTCATTTGGAAGCATCCATCGCCATCAATCGCCCACACGGGACGATCGGGGTTCGCTACCTTCGCGCCCATGGCAGCGGGCACGCCGTAACCCATCGTTCCGGCACCACCAGAGTTGAGCCACGAGTTGGGGCGTTCATGCTTGATGAACTGTGCAGACCACATTTGGTGCTGGCCAACACCGGCGGCGAAAATGCCTTCCGGCCCGGTGATTTCACCGATGCGCTGGATCACATATTGCGGCGACAGCAGACCGTCGTCAGGTTCGGTGAACCCAAGCGGGAACTGGTTGCGAAGCGAGTTGAGTCGCTCCCACCACGCGGTGTAGTCAGGCTTCGTCGACACGCTCGCGTCAGTAAACGCTGCCGTGAGGTCGATGATGACGTCTTTTGCATCGCCAACGATAGGAACCTCGGCCGCGCGAATCTTGCCGATCTCAGCCGGGTCGATATCAACGTGAATAACCTTCGCGAGAGGCGCAAACTCACTCGGCTTGCCCGTGACGCGGTCGTCGAAACGAGCGCCGAGCGAGATGAGGAGGTCGGACTCTTGGATCGCGAGAACAGCAGGCACAGAGCCGTGCATTCCCGGCATCCCGAGGTTCAATTCGTTGGAGTCGGGGAACGCACCGCGAGCCATCAAGGTGGTCACGATGGGCGCACCCACGAGGGTTGCCAGCTCGAGCAGCTCTGCAGAAGCGCCGGAGCGAACAACGCCGCCACCGACATAGAACACGGGGCGCTCGGCCTCGGCCAGCATTTGCGCTGCAGCCTGAACCTGCTTGCCGTGCGCCTTCATGACCGGACGGTAACCGGGCAGGTCAACCTTGGGTGGCCAAATGAAGGGGGCGGATGCCTGCTGGCAGTCCTTCGTGACATCAACGAGCACCGGACCAGGGCGGCCCGTTGTCGCAATGTGGTACGCCGCCGCGATGGTTGCCGGAATGTCTTCCGGCTTCGTGACGAGGAAGGAGTGCTTCGTGATCGGCATCGTGATTCCAGAGATATCAACCTCTTGGAACGCGTCGGTTCCCATCGAGGTCGAGAACACCTGGCCGGTGATCGCCAGCATTGGCACAGAGTCCATGTGGGCATCCGCGATTGCCGTGACGAGGTTCGTGGCTCCCGGACCCGACGTCGCAATGCAGACACCGAGCTTTCCGGATGACGAGGCGTAGCCCTCAGCAGCGTGACCAGCACCCTGCTCGTGGCGAACCAAAATGTGACGGATAGCAGTGGATGCCATGAGTTCGTCGTAGAAGGGCATGATGGCGCCGCCGGGCAAGCCGAAAACGTCTTTCACGCCCAGCTTTTCCAGACTGCGCAGAATGGCACCTGAACCGGTCAAGATGTCCGGTGTCGTGCTCTTCGGCCGCGGTGCGGGTTCAGAGGACATGTGTAAATCCTTTTAGTTGAATGGTGAGCTGGCGCTAACTGGTGACCGCACCGCGAGCGGCGGACTGCACAAGCTTCGAATACTTGGCAAGAACGCCTCGCGTGTAACGCGGAGGGAGAGGGGCCCAGCCTTTTCGGCGGGCTTCGAGCTCAGCGGATTCGACAAGTAAGTCGAGCGAGCGAGCTGCGATATTGACCCGTATCAGATCACCATCGCGCACGAAGGCAATAGGACCTGCGTCTACTGCTTCGGGAGCTATGTGGCCGATGCACAGCCCGGTTGTGCCGCCTGAGAATCGTCCGTCCGTCAAGAGTAGTACATCTTTACCGAGTCCAGCACCCTTGATGGCTGCAGTGATCGCGAGCATCTCGCGCATACCCGGCCCACCCTTGGGACCTTCGTAGCGGATGACGACAACCGAGCCAGCCTCGATAGTGCCGGCAGTGAGAGCATCCAGAGCTTCACGCTCGCGTTCGAAGACCCGCGCAGGACCCTCAAACTCTGAGAGGTCGAAGCCGGCCGTCTTGACGACAGCGCCCTCGGGAGCCAACGAGCCCTTGAGGATCGTGAGGCCACCGGTGGGGTGAATCGGGTTATCGAAGGTGCGCAACACCTTGCCATCGAGTGGATCAATGTCCATCTCAGCGAGGTTCTCGGCAACGGTCTTGCCGGTCACGGTCAAAGCGTCTCCGTGAAGGAGGCCCTCCTCAAGGAGCGCCTTCATGAGCACGGGAAGTCCGCCGTGACGGTCGACGTCGTTCATGACGTACTGGCCGAACGGCTTGAGGTCGGCAAGGTGCGGAACCTTGTCACCGATGCGGTTGAAGTCGTCGAGCGTGAGCTCAACTTCGGCCTCGCTGGCGATCGCCAGAATGTGCAGCACAACGTTGGTGGAACCACCGAGAGCCATGGCTACGGTGATGGCGTTTTCGAACGCCTTCTTCGTCATGATGTCGCGCGAGGTGATGCCCTTGCGCAGCAAGTTGACGACGGCCTCGCCCGAACGGTGCGCGAAGTAGTCGCGACGACGGTCAGCGGATGCGGGGCTTGCTGAGCCGGGAAGGCTCATTCCCAGCGCTTCCGCGACGCTCGCCATCGTGTTGGCGGTGTACATACCGCCACAAGCACCCTCGCCAGGAGCGAAGGCACACTCGATGCGCTTGGCGTCAGCCTCGCTCATCCGGCCCGCTTTCACGGCGCCGACCGCCTCAAAGGAGTCAATGATCGTGATGTCTTTTTCGGTGCCGTCGCTGAGCTTGACCCAGCCCGGAGCGATCGAGCCTGCGTACAGGAAGACAGACGCGAGGTTGAGGCGTGCCGCAGCCATCAGCATTCCGGGCAGCGACTTATCGCAACCCGCGAGCGTGACAGAGCCATCCAGGCGCTCGGCCTCCATGACTACCTCAACGGAGTCAGCAATGACCTCGCGGCTCACGAGCGAGAAGTGCATTCCCTCGTGGCCCATCGAGATGCCGTCAGAGACACTGATCGTGCCGAACTGCAGTGGGTATCCCCCTGCAGCATGAACGCCTTCCTTGGCGCCCTGAGCAAGACGGTCGAGCGAGAGGTTGCACGGCGTGATCTCGTTCCACGAGCTCGCAATACCAATTTGGGGCTTATCCCAGTCGGCATCACCCATGCCGACAGCGCGAAGCATTCCGCGCGATGTAGTGGCTTCAATCCCGTCGGTGACTGTGCGGGAACGTGGTTTGATATCGATCGAATCACTCTCAGACATGCTTCGAGTTTAGGGCGTACCGCTACATCAGTTTGCGCGCGCCGATACCACGGCGTGACGCTTGTCTGCCAAGACAGCCAAAAGTTGTGCGATTTCGGCTGTTCCGGCCACCCGCAGTCTGGCGACGGATGGCGCGTCACCGACGCGCACTCCGAGGTCATCTGGCCCGAGAACCACCAGCGCATCCTCGTCAGTCGTGTCATCACCGGCAAAGAAGACGGCATCCGCCCCCACGTAGTCCCGCAGGCGCGTAATGGCATCGCCCTTGTTGGCATCGTGGATAGCAAACTCGATGATGTTCTTGCCGAAGCGCGTGGTGAGGCCCGGGATCTCTGCTTCGACCCGCGCCACCGACTCGGCCGTGAGCCGTTCCGCGTCTTCTGCCGACGTCATCCGAACGTGTAGAGCCCGCCCGGCTGGCTTAATTTCCACCCACGCGCCCTCAGCGCTATCGGCCAACTCGTGCGTAAGCGCATCAAGGCGCTCAAGAGCGGCCGTGTTCTCTGCGCTCATCGGCAAGTGCGAGTCGCCCTCGTCGAGGCGGTACTCCAACCCGTGCGAGCCACCGAACAGCACGCGATCGCCCAGATGCGCGACGTGCTCGAGGCTGTCGAGCGCGCGACCAGACACGAGAGCCAAGCGGGTGTCGGCGAGGTCGAGCATCCGCACCAACTGCTCTTGGGCAGCCGGGATGGCGCGTGAATCCAGCGGGTCATCGACTTCTGGTGCCAAAGTGCCGTCAAAGTCGAGAGCAATCAGGAGTGTTTGCGCCGAAACGAGTTGGTCAATGGCCGCCTCTATTTCGGAGGCAGTCGAGTAGTTCACGGGCGTTTCACTCGCTTTCGTTCGATGGTCCACTCGACCTCTTCGGCCATTTCGAGTGGGGCAATGCGGCGGTGACGATCAGAGCGCGTCGCCGCCAAGTTCTTCAAGAACGCATTCGACCAGCGCTCCACATCGTGTTCGAGCACACGCTTGCGCATGGAACGCATCCGCAGTGCTCGATCAGCCTTGGGCATAGTGATGGCCTTCATCATCGCGTCTTTCAAACCGTCGATGTCGTGCGGATTAACAAGGAGTGCCTTGCGAAGCTCCTCTGACGCTCCCGCAAACTCGCTCAGAATGAGCACACCATCGTTATCGAATCTGGCTGCCACGTACTCCTTGGCCACCAGGTTCATGCCATCACGAAGCGCCGTCACGAGCAGCACGTCTGCGGCGAGATACAGCGCAACCATCTCTTCGCGAGGGAAACCCTGATGCAAATAGTTGATGGGTGCATGGCTCAGCGTGCTGAATTCACCGTTGATGCGGCCAACGGTCAGCTCAATCTCGTCGCGCAGGTGCATGTAGGCCTCAACGCGTTCACGACTCGGGCTTGCCACTTGAATGAGCGCAACATCGCCCACCTCGATCGAGCCATCGCGCAACAGTTCGCCATAGGCCTTCAGACGGTGACGGATGCCCTTGGTGTAGTCGAGACGGTCAACACCGAACATCACCGTCTTAGGGTTGCCGAGCCCCTTGCGAATGTCGCGAGCACGTTGCTGAATCGCGGGGTCGCGCGCCAGTTGTTCAAAACTGCGAGAGTCAATCGAAATCGGGAAGGCTTTCGCTACGACGCGACGAGTCGGCTGCCCCTCAATCGTGACCTCAATCGCCGGATTCTTGGTCGGATGATTCGTAAGACGGCGAACGGCTGAAGAGAAATTCGAAGCGTCAGCGGAGCGCTGAAAACCGACGACGTCGGCTCCGAGCATGCCCTCAATGATCTGAGTACGCCACGGAAGCTGCGCAAAGATCCCGTAGGGCGGGAACGGGATGTGATTGAAGAAACCAATGGTCAGATCGGGGCGCATCTCGCGCAGCATGCGCGGCACGAGTTGGAGTTGGTAGTCCTGCACCCACACGACAGCACCCTCGGCGCTGATGGCTGCTGCGGCATCCGCAAATCGCTTATTGACCGTTACGTAGTCATCCCACCACTCGCGGTGGTAGGCCGGTGGCGCAATCACGTCGTGGTAAAGCGGCCACAGAGTGTCGTTGCTAAAGCCCTCGTAATACTCCTCAATATCTTGGGAGCTCAGAGGCACGGGAATGATCTGGATGCCGTCTTGATGGAACGGTTCGATCTCAAGATCGGGGCGACCAGCCCACCCCACCCAGGCGCCGTCGGCCTTCTGCATCATCGGCTCGAGAGCCGTAACGAGACCACCTGGAGAACGCTTCCAGCTCAGTGACCCATCCTCTTCAACAGTGCAATCCACTGGAAGTCGGTTCGAAACGACAACGAAGTCGTACTCGGACGGGGAAGTATCATTCTTGGCTTCCATCATGTAGTTACGTTACCAGCGAGGCTTGGAGAGTGGCTGGAGATGACGTTTCCGAACCAATTCTTTCTTGTGACAAAACCGAGACATGTTCCGCCGCGGACCGGATGTCGGCCCCCGCTAGGCTCCTTCTTGCCCACGGCTCCGCGGGTGCGTACGCCCACGCCAGACTGTGCGCGAATAACCCGAATCGAAAGAGGCCCCTCGTGACCTTCCTATCTTCCGCCCGCGCGACTCCCACCACCCTGTTGGTGAGCGCGGCCGCCCTGTTCGCTTTAGCCCTCAGCGGGTGCACCGCAGCAGAGCCCACCGCTGACGTCACCGATGACGAGAACGCCAGCGCAGCGATTGACCTCGACGCGGTCAACGACGACACCCTGTTCGTTCTGGGAACCTACGACGTTGACGGTGACGAAATTCTGGGTGACGTTCCCGCCGATCAGGCCGCCGTGTGGGATCGCTTCAACGAACTCTTCCCCGCAGAGCTCCACCCCGAGATCACGATGTTCGTGGCGATCGATGTTGAGCAGTCCGGCGGTACCGATGGTGCGATGCAGCCCAACGGCGTTCGGGAAGGCGAAACGTATCTCGCGCTCGACACCACCGGAGGAGTCGATGCCGATGTGCTCGACCGCACCATGATTCACGAATTTGCCCACCTGATCACGCTGCGCGAAGACCAGATTCCCCAGGACGAGTCCACGGTCGACGCCTGCCCCGTCTACTCCGAAATTGACGGATGCCCGTTCGACGACTCCTACCTCTTCGCGTACTACACCGAGTTCTGGCCCGATTTCAGCCTCGACGACCTCGAAACTGAAACTGAGGACGACAAAGAAGAGCGCTACACGCCCGAAGAATTTGTGACCGACTACGCCGCCACCATCCCGAGCGAAGATGCTGCCGAGGTTTTCGCCGAGTGGGTACTCGCTGACGACCTTCCTGCCGGCGACAGCATCGTCGAGCAGAAGCTTCGCTTCTTCGAGGACTACCCCGAGCTCGTTGAGCTACGCGACACCATTCGTGAGGGTCTCTTCAGCTAGTCACCACGCGAATGCAGCATTTGCTCTCTCGCTAGAGCGCTCGAGAATCGGCCGCCGACAGGATCGCTCCTGTCGCGGTCGATTTTCGTATCCGCTTCACCGAGAGCACTGACAGCGCAACGCTGACCACTCCCAAAGCGAGTAACGCGAACGCCGCCGCTACCGCAGATTGCGCGCTTCCCCCCGAAAGAATCGAGTACATTCCCTCAACCGCATAAGTCAGCGGCAGGAACGGGCTCACCGCCTGGAACGGCGCGGCCAGGGCCTCAATCGGATACACCCCACCCGTCGATACCAATTGAATCGCCAGCAGGAACAGAGAGATCACGAGCCCTCCCTTGCCGAGCGCCGCGATCAAGAAGTAGTGGAAAGCAGCGAACGAGAGCGCCATCAGAAGTGCGAAGCCAGCCGTTGCCGGCGCCAAAGCCCAATCGACTCCCACCACCACATGCAGAAGCAACACGAGCAGCACCGCCTGAATAACCGTCACGATGGATGCCCGAATCAGCGTTGAAGCAACGATTCGGCCGTCGCGGGCCGTCGACGACAGCGAGCGATACGAGGGCAGGCTCAACACCAGGAACACCGCAAGCGCTCCCAACCACAGACCCAAGGGGATGAAGAAGGTCGCGATTGCCTGGGCCGGTTCGGTTACCTCGTTGTCGGTGGTGACAGAGAGCGTGATCGGCTCGGCAGCGATATCAGCATTGGTCGTCGTGTCAGTAGTCTCATCGGCGCTCGGAACGAGAGCTGCACCCTCGCTCAACCCGGTTGCGAGGTCGCCGGCACCCGAAGCTAGGCCTTCGGCTCCCTCGGTGAGTGCGCCAGATCCGTCAGAGAGATCGGAAGCCCCCGCAGCGCTCTGAGAGATTCCGTATTGGATGCCGCCAACGGCATCCGCGGTCTGGGTTCTCAGGGTTCCCCCGCCTGCGGCCGCCTCGTTGAGCCCGTCGACAACGGCTTGAAGCGTGCCCTTGAGTTGTGGGTCGGTGAGTTGCGCCTGAATAGCGGGGTTGATCGCCGCGAGGGTGGAGGCGAGCTGCGAGACACCCGAGGTGTAGTCGCTAACGCCGGTGGTCAGACCCGAGAGATTGCCCGCCCCATAGTTGAGGTCTGCGAGACCCGACGAGAGCGAGTCGACCCCTGCCGTATAGCTGCCGAGGCCGCGTGAGAAGTCGCTGGCACCATCCGAAAGTTCGGTTGCTCCGTCAGCAGCCTCGGCAAGTGCTCCCCCCAGCTCGCCGACGCTGGCATAAATGCCATCGATGTATTGCGATGTAATCGCGCGACCGAAGGTATCTGTCATGGATTGGCCAACGACCTGGGCCACAGATCCGGTGAGATAACTGTGGGAGTCGTCGGTGTGGATCGATATCTGTGCCTGAGTGGGGTCCTCTGTCGACAGCGACAGGATCGATTCAGAGAACTCGGCGGGCACGGTGAGGATCGCGTAGACGTCTCCACGGGCAAGAGCATCCTTTGCGTCGTCAGAGTTCGTAATTGTCCACTCGAAACCGTCGGCACCGGTGAGCTCGGTGACCAGTTGGCGACCGGCAAAGACAATCTGTTCGTCGCCATCGGTGGTCGTCGTTGTTTGCAGTTCGTCATTGTTCACGAGAGCGACAGGGATGTTGTCGATCGCGTTGTCTCCGTCTCCCGCCGCGGCCACGAACAGCCCAGTGAAGGCGAGTGGTAGCAGGGCGACGGCGGCGAAACCGATGACGGTCAACCACCGCTGGCGGGGCATTGTTGGAGTCTGTGAGGTGCTCATCGAAGGAGTCCTTCCGGTGCAAGCAGATAAAGGTCGACGACGATCACGTTGCGTTCTCCGCGGTCAATCGAGCTGGCGAGGGTAACGGGTCTGCCGGTTCCGAAGAGGAGGGTGGTGCTCGCGTCAGCAAGGCGCGTTACCGCGGTCAAGAACGCCGCTTCATCTTCTGCTTCCGCAAATTGATCGAAGCGGTCGAAGAACACAATCTCGGTGCCCTCGGAGAGCCCCACTGCCGCGAGCGCTACTGATCGCTCGAGTTGCGGTAGGGCGTTGACGTTGGTGTCAGCAGTTACCCGAACGGTGCGACGAGCGGTGACGTCACCAAGAACGTCGTTTACACGCGCGATCCAGTCGCGCACTTTCGCCGCAGTGCGAGGGGTATCCTGCCAGCGTTGTGTCATTTCGAGACGCTCGCGCAGAGTTGCCCCCAGAGAGGCGGCGTCTTCGCTATAGGGCGTCCCTGCCACCTCGGCGAGCGCAACCCTCTTATTCACCTGGTCGGCATGAGAGGGAAGCGGATAACCGGCAACCTGCACCATTCCGGAGAGGGGCGGCAGGATGCCAGAAAGGGTTGCACCCATGATGCGCCGGTCGTGGCGGTCTCCTGACGCGATGACGAGAGAACCGCGTGGCACAGCAAGCGAGATAGGGCCGAGCCGCTGGCGGTCGTCACCGGCGACGAGGTACTCGGCGCTCATAGCGAGTTCAGTTTGAGTGGATGCCCATTCGAGCTCGTGGCGGTGCTCACGCAGCTGCTCCCCTTCGATATCCACGTCGGGAAGGAGCTTGTTGAGCCAGGCGGGCAGCCACCACGCGGCGTTGCCGAACAGCGCCATCAGGGCGGGCACAAGGGTCATGCGCACGAGGAAAGCATCGAAGGCGATTCCCACAGCGAGCCCGAGGGCGATGGGCTTGATGGTTCCGCTGCCTTCCGGCACGAAGGCGAAGAAGACGAAGAACATGATGAGCGCGGCGGCGGTGACCACGCGGGCGCTGCTCGCAAAACCGTGACGAACTGAGCCCATCGCGTCGCGAGTTTTCACGTACTCCTCGCGCATTCCCGACACGAGGAACACTTCGTAGTCCATCGCGAGCCCAAACAGGACCGCCATCAGCAGGATGGGCATGAAGCTCAGGATGGGGCCGGGATTCTCAACACCGATCACGTCGGCGAACCAGCCCCACTGGAACACCGCGACGACGACACCGAACGAGGCCACGACAGAGAGCAAGAATCCGGCGGCGGCCTTGAGCGGCACCAACACGGAGCGGAAGACCATCATGAGAAGCACAACCGAGAGTCCGACCACAATGAGCCCAAACGGGACCAGCGCATTACTCAGTCGGTTCGAGATGTCGATACCGATTGCGGTGGTTCCCGTCACGAAGCTCTGAATGTCGTACTGACGTTCCAGCTCCGGAGCAAGATCCCGAATGGTCTGCACCAACGCTTTGGTCTCCGCGGAGTCCGGCGCGCTTGATGGCGTCACTTGGATGATCGCGGTGTCGAGCCCCTCATCGGGAAAACCTTGCGATACGAAGTCGACATCGTCGAGCTTCTCGAGGTCTGCTGCGATCGATTCGAGGTCATCCTGAATATCAATGGTCTGAGTGATGTCGAGGGCAACAACGAGCGGCCCGTTATAGCCGGGGCCGAAGCCTTCGGTGACAAGGTCGAAGGCTTCGCGCTGAGTCGAGCCGGTCGGCTCCGAACCGCCGTCTGGCAGGCTCAGCTGCAGGCTGGCGGCGGGAATCGCAAGGGTACCCAAAATGGCCACGACGGCAATCGCCGCTAACCATGGGTATTTCGTGACGCCGCGCACCCAGCGGGCGCCCATGCTCTTGCTTTCGTCGGCGGATGCCGTGAATCGACGCTGCGCTCGCGATCCGCTCTTGGGGATCATCCGCGGGCCCGCAAAGCCCAGCAGCGCGGGCAGCAACGTTGTGGCCACTCCCATAGCGATGAACACCGCGACCGCCGCACCGATACCCATCACGCTCAAGAAGGGGATGCCTACCACGAGAAGGCCAAGCAGGGCAATAATCACGGTGACGCCGGCAAATACGACCGCACTTCCGGCGGTGCCAACGGCCATCGCGGCCGATTCCTCTGGTTCTTCTCCGTGCGCCAGTTGGGCTCGATGGCGCGACACGATGAAGAGGGCGTAGTCGATGCCGACGGCGAGCCCAATCATGAGGGCAAGCAGGGGTGCAGAACTCGACACCGTCGTGAACGCGGAGAGAGTCGTGATGAGGCCCATCACGATGCCAACGCCGATCAGGGCGCTCAGCAGCGGCATCCCCGCCGCCAGCAACGACCCAAAGGTAATCACGAGCACGAGAGCCGCGAACACGACACCGACCACTTCAGTAACGGTGATGCCAAAGGTGGTGTCTTGAAACACGAGCCCGCCATATTCGACGCGCAGCCCGGAATCTTCACCGATGTCGGCGGTATCCACGAGCGCCTCAACTGTTGCTTCGGTGACGTCGGTAACTGGCCCATCAAATTGCACCCGGATGATCGCCATGCTGTGGTCGTCCGAGATGGCTTTTCCGGCGTACTCATCGAAAGGGCTCACGGCCGAATCTATGCCGTCGATGCGATCGATGGCGGCTGTAATGCGTTCGATGACGGCTTCGGAACTCTCGATGCGCGATCCGTCTTCGGCGACAACCACGGCGGTGGCGGATGCCCCGGCCACCGAAGGGAAGACGGCTTCCAGCCGGTCGAGCGCAACTTGCGACTCAGTTCCCGGAATCTCGAACGACTCCTCGGTTTGCCCGCCGAGAGCGATTCCGCCGCCCAGAGTGCCCACTACGAGAAGAAACCACACCACGAGCACACGCCACGGATGCCGATACGAGAATCGACCGAGTCGGTAGAGAAGAGTGGCCACGGGTGCTCCGGTTCTTGTGGACTGCGCGAGTGAGGTCTAGGGGCGGCGAGTGGTGAGGCTCGGCGCCATTGAGTTAGTTGTTGCGAACGGGAGCGAGTAAATCGCTCATGATCGCGATGAGGGCTTGGCGGGTGTCGTCGTCAGATTCGATGGGCAGGGAGAGGTTCGCTGACGTGCAGAGCATGTACGCAGAGCCACCGAGCGCGATCCCAAAGCGCATGGCGTCGTGCGGGTTCGACGCGGTCGCGGCGAAGACTTGGGCGAGCCGACGCACAATGTCGTTCGCACGATCGAGCACCGGAACTCCCACGAGCGATGGCCCCTGGTTGATGAACATGTGCACTTCTTGGCGACAGTCAAAGAGAAAATCGACGAATTGAGCAAGAAAAGCTTGCCTTTTTTCTGGCTCCATCCCGCTCTTTTCAAGGTCAGAGACGAGAGATTCGAGTCGGTCGATGGCGGGCGAGACGGCCGCTTCGAGGAGCGCCTCTTTGGAGGTGAAGTGGTAGAGAACGCTCGATTTGGAGAGGCCGGCGAGCTCGGCGATACGATTGATCGACGTGCCGGTATAGCCGGCAATAGAGAACTCGGCGAGCGCGATGCGTTGAAGCTGTTCTTGACTGGACACCCGAAGAGCCTAACTGACCGATCGGTCAGGAGTCACATCGGGAGTGCTTTCTCAGTGAAAATTCAGCGCCACGGCGATCTTCTGTGCTGCACAGGCTGCCGAGTAGCCTCCACCAGATTCACGCGCTAGCGTGGGAGAACACCAACCCGCGGAGGAAAACATGCGCAAGTACCTGTTCAACGGCAGTCTCCTCAGTGCAGTCGCCGGCGGCTGGAGCATCTACCAGACCACCAAGCAGGGCCCGCGCGACTGGCGCCTCATCCTTATGTGGATCAGCTGGGGAATCACCGTCGCAATCGCCGTCGGAACGATCGCCAAAGAAGCCAGCGACTCCTACGAGCTCGAAAACTAGCGACGTCGCAGCGGCGCCTGAGCGTCGGCAAAGGCGTCGGGCATCAGCTCGTCGGCCTCGCGCATCAGCCCGTCAGGCTAGTGCTAAGCCCGTGAACGCTTATCGCGATGCCGGGCTGCCGCTTCGACAATGCCACGGAACAAGCGGGCGTCTTCTTTGGCATCCTCTTCGGGATGCCACTGCACAGCGACACAAAAGTCAACACTCGGCAATTCGACTGCCTGAATCACGCCGTCGTCACCACGCCCGGTGACGACGAGGCCGTCAGCGAGGGTGTCGATCGCTTGGTGATGGTACGACTTCACCGCTACCGAATCATCGCCACCCAGTAGAGCCGCGAGAGTTGTGTCAGGTTCAACAGCAACATCGTTGACCAAGAATACTCCCCCACCTGCGCTGTAGCGCGTCGAGCCAATAACGTCGGGCAGATGCTGGATGATCGTGCCGCCCAGCGCAACATTCAGAATTTGCGCCCCGCGGCAGATTCCGAGAAATGGCACGTTCTGTTTAATAGCGGCGCGTACGAGCGCGTCTTCAAAGGCGTCGCGGTCCTTGCGGGGAACGTCCGTTGTCGGATGCGGTTCCTGGCCGTAGCGCGCCGGGTCGACGTCTTTGCCGCCGGTGAGGATCAAACCATCGAGCCCCTGCACGATGGATGCGGCGATGTCGTCGTCGACAGGCTGAGGAGGGAGCAGGACTGCGATGCCACCGGCATCCGTCACCGCTTCAAAGTAGATCTTCGGAAGGAAGGATGCGGGGAGATCCCAGACACCGGTCTGTGCCTGTTCAAGGTACGACGTGAGACCAATAATCGGTCGCGAACTGGTGCCCATGCGGCTCCTCCCCATCGAAGAAATAGAACGTTTGTACCCAAAGGATATAGGGCGATCGCAATGAATTGTTGCTCCCTGAGTGTCGTTCTCAGGTTCGTCCCGTATTTTTGCTGACTTACTCGCCTGTCTAACCGCATCGAAGCGCTTTCGGCGAGTGTGCTGCAGTTCGCACCAATCGAGCCTCTGTCTCGCTCTAACTCACGTCTCACCAACGAGAGCGGCAGGCTCAATCAGATTGTGCCTTCCCCGACGCAGCCACACCTTTCTGAACCCAACTAAGGAACGCTGTTGAAACGAACAATTACCATGCTCGCCGTAGGGGCGATCCTCGTCGGCGGCACAGTTCCCGCGGCAGTCTTCCCGACGCACGACAACGACGTGTTCCTTGCGGACGCCGCAACTCTCGCCGCCCCGCCCGCCTCCGCGACGAGCACAACAACCGTTGACGACGTGCAAACCTTCGCCTCGCCCGCAACCGGGCTTCCTGCCCCTGTCGTGCGCGACAGCTACGACGTCGAACAAGTGCAGCAGCAAGTCGTCGTCACGGCCGCCGGCCTTACCGGCACCCTCGAACTTTTCCCCGCCAACGGTGATGTCAACGACGGCTTCGGCTACCGGGATGGCAACGAATTCCATGGCGGCATCGACATCATGGCGCCCGAAGGATCCGACATCATCGCCGCATCCCCAGGCACCGTGGAAAGCGTCACCGACGGTGGCGGCTGGGGTCGACATGTCATCATCGATCACGGCAACGGAATCAAGACTCTCTACGCTCACATGATCGAAGGTTCGCAGGTCGTCACTGCCGGCCAGTGGGTAGCAGCGGGCACCGTTCTGGGATCAGTCGGAAACACCGGCTACTCGACGTTCCCCCACCTCCACTTCGAGGTCTACGTGTTCGACACCCGCGTCGATCCGACACCGTGGTTGCCCTAACCCCGACGCGAATTCGCGCCGGGGCAGGACTGCGCTGATTAGTGGAGCTCAGCATCCATTCGGCGTCTGACGACGATGGCGGCGCCACCGAGCACAATCATGCTCAGAGGCAACAGCCACCAGGCGCCAGCACTACCGCTTCCGCCGGTGTAGGCAAGAGTGGGTAGCTGTGCGGTAACAACTTCGGGAGCCACGCAGTCGTCACTGCTCGGGGTCTGGAACTCGAAAGCAGGGGGGTCACTCCAGTCGAATTCAAGACCGTTCGGCTCGACAACTTGGACAGTCACGAGGACCGAACCGGATGCTGCTACCGGGTACGTTCCGGCCACGATGCCAGAGACACCGTTCACCGTGAACGTCACCAATGCGGGGTCATACCCTGCGGCCACACCAAGCGTGTAGCTGCCCCCGACGTCACAACTTGCTTGCGAGAACGTCACTGCCGGCATTACGAGGCCCAGCGTCACGAGGTCACACTCAGGGTCGAACGGATCGAGTTGTGGGTTGAGTATTCCGCTGAAGGTGAGCGTCGTCAGTCCTCCAACCGCACGCAGCCCTGGACCTGCTGGTGGAGCAAAGAGCGCCCCCGCATGTGCCGTTGCTGTCACGCTGTAATCGTTCGGGCCCTCGGGGTCGGTGATCTCACCCCAGGTGGCATTCACGATTGGCCCAAGAACCAACCGTTCCGGAGCATTGCACGTTGCCGCAGCGAAGTCCGCTTGCGCGGTCGCCACGAGCGGTTCAACCACTGGTGGGCACTGAGAGCTCTCTTGTGCCGTCAGCGCACGAATGTTCTCGGTAGTGCGTTCTTTGACCTTGATCGAGCCATAGAAGAACGAGCGCACGGTCGTGATCGTCGCATAGCCGTCAGAACTCACCGTGGGACACATGATCTCCGTGGAGCGCTCAACCGTCTTCGATGCGCACAACGAACTATCGTCGCTGGCCACGATAAACGAGGGAGCCTGCGGGTCAAAGTCGCCCGTATCGTTGACGTCCGGCCCGAGATCGCCCTCCGCTAGGAGTACAGGTTGTGCCCCTTCCTGCACGACCCAACCGCTTGGATGACTCTCGCTCGGCACGAACTGGCACACGTACACCTCAGCGGACGGAGGGTCGCAGGCGCGCAATTCGCCCGCGGTGAGAGGGCGTGTGGACTGCGTCTGAGTGAAGTCCACCTGAGCGCTGCCATAGAAGAACTTCGTTGAGGTCGTGACGTTCACGATTCCGCCGTACTGGTACGTCGGGCACGTGACCTCCTCATCAACGATTACCTCTGTGCGCGAGCACAGACTCACATCGTCGCTTGCAACAACGAATGAGGGGTGGCGATCATTGAAACTGCCCGTGTCGTTGACGTCATCGCCGAGCGCATTGATGCTCATTTGAATGGGCTGTTTGCCTGATTTGAGTTGGTAGCCCGACGGCGAGTTGTCGCTCGACACAAACTTGCACACCCAGACCTTTGCGTTGTTCTGCGGCCGGGACTGCTGTTCGGGCTGAGAGGAACGAGCCGCTGCTGCCGCTGGTTCCGCGGCCGCAGGGTTCTCGACAGGGGCCGCGGCCGAGGGCTCGGGAGCAGGGGTTTCTGGCACAACCGCCACCACAGGCTGAGGTTGGACGGCCACGGCGGGTTCGAGAGAGGATGCGGGGGCCGGAGATTCTTGGGCGGCCGCAGGGGTGTCGGTGATGGTTTCGGTCACCGGTGGGTCGTGGGCGGGTACTGCATCGTCAGCAAATGCGGGTGAGGATACACCGAGAAGTGCACCAGTCATGAGGGTAATGCTGGCAACTGTCGCCAGCAGTTTCTTGATGAACATGTGTGGCAGCTTTCTGCAGGGGGAATGCGTTTCGGCGCATCCGCACGCAACTGCAGAATCGGAGCCGCCATTGGCTCACGACAGGGAGTGCGAGCGCATTCACGGGGGTGAACTGCGCCGCTGGGGAGTGATTCGGGTATCACCTTCTTCGTCACCATCGGGGGTGACCGGAGCGGGCCGGTCTGGTGTGCCCAACAAGTTAGCACGCCCCCCATTCGGTGGACAGTAGACGTGTTTGTTGGCCAAAATTGTGCGATACCACTTCGCAGGGTGAGCCAATCCCTCCTTAGCCTCGAGAATCTCCGACCCTCGAATCGCTCGCCGCCGCCCACGTGCGTGCCGCCACGAGATCCGAACCGCTGGATGCCGTCCATAGCGACAAAAATGACCGCGCTGCTCCTCTCCCGCGAACGGCCAGCAATAGCGCTGCACGCGATCGCCTGTGGGCTCTGAGCCAGCATGCTGCGGGCGATGTCGAGTGGGCTTGGTAGCCGCGCACTGCAGACAGAAATCGGCGAGCAATAAGTGTGCGGGAGCGCACGCGAGCCTTAAACGAAAAACCCCGTGATCGTTAGGATCACGGGGCTTCTCTTGCTGTGCACCCCCCCGGACTTGAACCGGGAACCCACTGATTAAGAGTCAGTTGCTCTGCCAATTGAGCTAGAGGTGCGTGGCTTGGTTTTCCCTCTCAGGGCAACCGAGGAACAACGTTACCATGAGTTAAAGCGACTAAGGAGCACAATGACCACTGAATCCTCACGACTTGCCGCCGGCACCCCCGCACCGAGCTTCACACTGCCTGATCAGGACGGAAATTCGGTGTCTTTGAGCGACTTTTCTGGCAAGAAAGTGATTCTTTATTTTTATCCTGCGGCCATGACTCCCGGATGCACGAAGCAAGCCTGTGACTTCCGTGATCAGCTCGGCTCGCTGCAGTCGGAGGGCTATGTCGTGCTGGGCGTTTCTCGCGATACTCCCGAGAAGCTCACGAAGTTTCGCGAGCAGGAAGCACTCACTTTTCCCCTCCTCAGCGACCCCGACCACGCGGTGCACGAGGCGTATGGAGCCTGGGGCGAAAAGAACCTGTACGGCAAGCAGGTTGTTGGCGTCATCCGATCCACTTTTGTGCTCGATGAGCAGGGAGCCATCACACTCCCCCTCTACGCCGTGAAGGCGACCGGTCACGTTGCGTCGTTGCGCAAGAAGCTCGGGCTCGACTAACCCTCGTGGCGGGTGGTTGCCGCAAGCACCGGTTTCGTGAAGAGCAGCACCAACACCACGATTGCCGGAGTCAGCAGCAACCATCCGATATCTTGCCGCGCAAACACCCCTTGGAAACTGCCGATCGCCACCGAGATCTGTAGTACCTGCCAGACGACGGCGGCGCCGCGGATCCAGGGCTGTTGCCGCAGGGCATTGATACCAATTATCGCTACCCACACTGCCGCGATTGCGGTCAGAACAGTCAGCGCAATTGCACTCGGATACGACTGCGGAGTTTCTGCTCCCAGCTCGAAGATCAAGTACGCCAGAGCGGCAAACAGTACGGCGCTCTCAAGGAAGATGACTACGGCCAGCGCTATCAAATACGGATGATGACGTGACGTTTTCTCTTCTGGGACAAGTTCGTCTACCATTCGCTCCCCGTTAAATCGCTGAAAGACCATTGCTTTGCCTTTGACGATATGCGATTCTAGTTGAGGTTGATTTCTGGCTCCCAGTGTTGCGAGCGAGACCCACATAATTTCTCAAGCTCGACGCCGATCAGGGCGTAATTTTTTTGTGCGCTCGAGCATCGCAACACACTGTAAGGAGCTACACATGGACTGGCGCGATAACGCTGCATGCCTCACTGCTGACCCGGAGCTATTCTTCCCGGTCGGAAACACTGGTCCGGCCGTTGATCAGATTGAAAAAGCAAAAGCCGTCTGCGGTCGCTGCTCAGTAACTGAAATGTGCCTCCAGTACGCACTCGAAACCAACCAAGACTCAGGCGTCTGGGGCGGACTCAGCGAAGACGAGCGTCGCGCTCTCAAGCGTCGCGCCGCACGCGCACGCCGCGCTTCCTAAGCAACACTCTTCGCCGCAGGCCGTGAGGCCTACCGACGCGACCAACTCTGCAGATTATAATCTGCGCTATTCGTCGCGCCTGAGTAGGCCGCCGCCTCGCTCGGCTAGGCACCGCTTTAGTCGGCGATTTTCTGCCCTACTTGGCGCGCGTCAGCCAGGTCAGCGGGATGTCGATCGTCACTTCCGTGCCACTGCCCACGATCGTGTGCCAGTCGATGGTTCCGCTGAGCTCTCCCTGAATGAGCGTGCGCACAATCTGGGTGCCGAGGCCTTCACCGACGCGCCCTTCGGCCAGCCCCACACCGTTGTCGCGCACCTGCACGGTGAGCTTGTCTGCCGTGCGACGAGCATCAATTTCGACCGTTCCATCAGCCCGACCGGCTAGACCGTGTTCGACGGCATTGGTGACGAGCTCGGTAAGCGCGAGCGCCAACGGTGTCGCGTACTCGCTCGGGAGAGCTCCAAAACTTCCCACGGATGTTGGGTGCACTGTCGTGTTGTGACTCGATGCGACTTCGGCGATGAGCTTCAATACCCGGTGGAACACGACGTCGAAGTCGACGTTCTGGTTGAGCCCCTCCGACAGGGTGTCGTGCACCACGGCGATTGCCGCTACCCGGCGCATAGCTTGGCCAAGCGCTTCGCGCGCAACTTCGCTGTGGGTTCGACGCGCCTGAATGCGCAGCAGTGATGCGACCGTCTGCAGGTTGTTCTTCACCCGGTGGTGAATCTCCCGGATCGTCGCATCCTTCGTGATGAGTTCACGCTCTTGGTGACGAACCTCTGTCACATCGCGGCACAACACGATGGCGCCAACGCGTTCACCGCGGTCGCGAATCGGGATCGTCCGCAACGACACCGTCACTCCTCGCGCTTCGATGTCGGTACGCCACGGAGCTCGACCGGTCACGACCAGCGGAAGCGACTCATCCACTTCGGGCTGGCCTGCGATCAAAGTGGTCGTTACTTCGGCGAGCGATTCCGCCTCAAGCTCCCCAGAGAAACCGATGCGGTTGAACGCGGAGAGCGCATTGGGGCTTGCAAATGTCACGAGACCGTCGACATCCAAACGGATCAGACCATCGGATGCGCGGGGAGCGCCTCGACGCGGTGCCGCCGGAGCGCCCATATCGGGAAAGTCACCTGCCGCAATCATCGCAAAAAGGTCGTTCGCACATCCGTTGAAGGTGAGCTCTTGACGTGAGGGAGTGCGAGCGTCGCCCAAATTGGTGTGCCGCGTGATGACGGCAATCGGCGTTGCCGTTGTCTCATTGCCCGTGGCCGTGAGCCGACGCATGACGGGCACCGCGCGCACGCGGGTCGGAGTCTCTTCGTACCACGCGGGGGCCGCGGTATCGACGATGCGAGCGGTCTCGAAGGCCTCGGTGACCTGCGCATGCCACTCCGGTTTGATCTTCTGACCAACGAAGTCACGGTAGAAAAGCGTGGCTGAACTGCTGGGGCGAGCGTGGGCAACAGCGACGAACTGGTCATCGTCGCTGGGCACCCAGAGCACGATATCCGCGAACGCAAGATCGGCAAGAAGCTGCCAGTCGCCGACAAGCATGTGCAGCCATTCGATATCTGCTTCGCTCGAATGGCCCTGCTCTTGGACTAGATCACTGAGAGTCGACACCCCTACAGGTTACCTGCGCGCCACCATCCTGCTGAACAATGACCGTGGGGGAACTGACTCTGTCTCCTCGGGCACGAGTCTCGATGTCACGAGGTCACGAATCGCGGCACGCGCTGGCGATCGCGGTGCCGCATCCACCAGAGTCTTGCCACTGAGCACGGCCCCATCGAAGCCCGAGAGGTCGTGAGGAACCAGTATTGGATGCTCGATACCTCCGAATCGCGAGAGGGTTTGGGTGACCTGGCCGTGCGGATTCATGCCACTGGCGCTCACGCGAACCTTGTTCATGACGACGCTCACGCTGCGGGTAGTCACGGTCTCAAGAAGATCGACATGGGCGCGCAAAAACCGCGACAGGCCCACAGGATCTGCTGAGCCGACCGCAATGACGTGATCTGCCGCACGCACCGCCGTGACCGCCGCAGCATTGCGACGCGGGGCGAAAAGGTCGCTGGTAATTTCTTCGTCATTCTCCAAACTGGAACTCGTATCGAGCACGGTGTAATCGACCCATTGGCGGCACTGGGCGATCGTGGTTCCCACCCGCTCCGAGGAGAGCTCGGGCCAACGGCTCGGTCGCCCGATGCCCGTGAGTACCCAAAAAGCCCCGAGCGGCGACTCATACCGCTGCCCGATACGCCCCAGCTCTTCGGTGGTGAGAGTCTCGGTGCCTGCCAACCGACAAGCTGCCGCAAAGCCCGGAGCTTCATCGAGCATGCCGAGCGCCGGCGCCACCGATGCCCCGTGAGTGTCCACATCGGCGAGCGCCACGCTGTACCCGAGCGCTGCCAGTTCGGCTGCAACGGAAATAGCAATGGATGTTCGGCCGGGAGCCCCGCCGGGGCCCCACACTGCGATCACTTGCCCGAGCGCGCTGCGCTCGCGAGGCGGAGGCTCTGAACCCCATGGGGACTGAGAGAGCAGAGCGTCGAGCCCCGCCCACCCCTCGGCAGCATCCACGATGTCGTAGAGCCCGAGGTCGCTCGCGTAACGCTGTTCACGCTCGCTACTGGCGATCGCGACGAGGCGCACCCCGCTCTGATCGCAGGACGCAATAAGTCGATCGGTGAGGTACCGCGCTTCTGCCGCGACAAGCGCGATATCAGCGTGGGCGCCGGCCACTCGTGAGGCGAGCTCGGGCGCACTCACCGCGCGCAGCACAATCTCGTGGCCATGATGCCCTACCTCGAACGCGAACTGATCCTCAAGATTCACGGGCATTGCGAGAGCGAACGCGGTCATCTCAGCCCTCCGCGGGCAAGTTCGCCGGGATGACCGACAGAACATCGCCGTTGGCCATCGCCTCAAGCAAGCGGGCTACACGCGAGCGCGGCACCAGTAACTCAATGGCACTCCCCTGAGCCGACGACACGAGCGAATCATCCTCGACCAAGCGCACGACGACGGCTCCCGCGATAATGACGCCTGGGGCACCATAGCCGCCCTCTTCCGCCTCAGCGCTAGCCCAGACGTCGACCGCCGCTCCCGTGGTCACCGAGGTGGCTAAGCCTCCCTGAGGGGACACCACAACCGAGGTCAGCGAGAGCCCATCATGACTGCCAAGCGAGGATGTGGGCACCAGCTCCCCTGCCTCAATTGGCCTGGTCGCAATAAAGCCTTCAGCCGGCAGCTCTCCCCGAGCGATGTAGTGGTTGGTCGCTTCGTTGAGCTTGACGCTGCGGATCACCAGATCGGAGCTCATGACTCGATCACCCGGCGTCAACGACGACGCTGCGGCGTAGACCTCAGTGGAATCGTCAGCCGCAGCAACGATCGCAACGACACCAGCCACGGAGGCAACGACGAGCACGACACCGATCGCTAACCGCGGGTCGAGAGCGAACGCTCGCGCACGCGCTTGGGACTGAGTTCTGCCGGAGCGACGGCTCATAGCGCGCACTCTCCACGTCGGGTCTTGATCATGGCACCATGGTTCGTTACCGCCCGGAAGTGGCGCGATAGTTATCCACATCAACCCCATTCCCAGCTTCATGGCCGCATAATCGATGCATGAACGCGATCAACCCAGCAGAGGGCCTCGGGCGATTTCTCACCCTGGCTGACACTGCCGAAGTGCTCAGCGTCTCTCCGCATGAGGTTCTTGAACTCGTGCGTTCCGGCGAACTACCCGCGATCAAAGTGGGCAGCAAGGGTCAATGGCGCATCGAGAATTCCGTTCTCGAGTCATATATTGAAGCCCTCTACGAAGAGACTCGTCGCATGAGTCTGTGGAACCAGTCCGACATCGCCACGGTCACCGAAGTTAACTTCAGCGAGCAACGCACGCGCTAACGAAAGTTACGGCCGAACGAGTACGACGCTCGTGAACGGCACCAAGCGGTACTCCGATACCGCAGTCTCGCGGCGCACCGCCCCACGCTCGTGCACCGCAACATCCAGATGGTCACGGCCAACGCGGTCAATCGTGCCGTGCACCTCCCCCGCAACCAGTACAAGCGAAACAGCCCGGCGTCTCCGACACAGATCCCGCAATACATAACTGAGGCTCAACCGCTGCGAGAGACTCGGATGTCCGTTGGAAGGCGTGGTCGCGAGGCTCGGCGTGATGTGAGCCGCCCCCATCGAAATGCCGGCTAACGCCGCGAAAGGAACGATGCACTGACCCGGACGGCCGCTGTCGTCGACGAGGTCAGCCGACATCCAATCTCGACCAATGATGACGGGGCGAAGGATCACGCGCGTGCCGGTGATCAAAAGCACCGAAAGAGTCAGCGGGGACTCGGAAGTGCTGCGGGTGTGCAGCGCCACAATGCGGTCGCGGATGCTGAGCCGGCCCAACCGCAACCGTTCCTCTTCTGCATCGATCTCAAGGTCATCGGCGGTGATTTCGCGCTCGAGCTGGCTCTCGAGGTCGTCAAAGAGGTTGTCCCAGCGCATGCGTTGACGGTACTGACGGTGGCTCTCGGCTCCAAATTGTTATCCACAATTGAAGATTGGTCATAGACAACTGGTCTACTTCCTGCTTAAGTGTGGTCTACCCCCTTATGGGGGTAAACATCGCCGTCTTGACCTTTTACCCGGGAGATCATGAGTACCGAGCCCCTTCCCGCCTCCTTACCGAGTGTGGAAATACCCCGACAGGCGCGCCAGCGCACTGGAACCCTTCCGTCGAAGGTCATCCGGCCTCGCTTCGTTCCCGACGAGTTCTTTGGCCACCAGCCCACTCCGAGCGCCGAGCTGCCTGACCCCGCTCCCCTCGTCGAGAACCTCACTCGCTGCGTGATCGAAGTACTCGCCGGCGCACGCGACCTAGAACAGATTGCGCGGTGGGTCACCGACGACGTCTACCGCCATCTGCTCAAGCGCACCGTGCTCTCCGCACGCGCCCGTCGAGCCAAAGGCCAGCCCGTCACTCGCCCCAGCTTCAGCATGGGCTCAATCAGGCTGTGTGAGCCCCGCGATGGCGCTATCGAAGCCGTCGTTATCGTGCGCGGTCGCGCCCGCACCCGCGCTGTCGCCGTGCGCCTCGAAGGCCTCGACAAGCGCTGGCGAGCGACCGCCATCAACGTGCTGTAGTTTCACACCCCTACAGCGCACACAACGAATGCCCCACTCGAAACTCGAGTGGGGCATTCGTTGTGTGCAGCCGGCGTTCAATCGCCGGCGTGAGATCTCACTACTTCTTACGCTTCTCCTGCGCTCGGCGCTGGGAACGGTTCAACGGAGCCTCCGGGGCAGCGCCCTCGGCACGCTGACCGAACGCGCCACGATCGTTGCCCTGGGGCTGCGCCTGCTGCTGAGGAGCAACCTTCGACTGCTGCGCCTGAGCCGTTGCCGCGCGCTCAACCTGGCCGCGATCGTTGCGAACCTCAACCTCACCCGACGCATCAGCGCTTGGCGCCGAATAGCTGAGTTGAGTTGCCGGTGCAGCCGGGGCATCCAAACCACGCGCCTGAACCGTAGTCGCTTCGCCGCCGCCATTGACTTCGACATCAAGGTTGAAGAGGAAGCCAACGGTTTCTTCGCGAATCTGACCCATCATGCTCTGGAAGAGAGCGAAACCTTCACGCTGGTACTCGACGAGCGGGTCACGCTGAGCCATAGCCCGCAGACCAATACCGTCTTTCAGGTAGTCCATCTCGTAGAGGTGATCACGCCAGCGGCGGTCGATCACGCTGAGAACAACGCGACGCTCAAGCTCGCGCATGGCGGTCTCGCCCAGCTGCTGTTCGCGACGCTCGTAAGCGATAACGGCATCCGAGTGAACTTCCTTGGCAACGAAGGCGCTCGTCAGTTTGCCGCGCGCACCGCCCTCGGTGAGCACCTCGTCGACAGTAATACCGACCGGGTACATCGTCTTGAGCTCGACCCACAGCGCATCGAAGTCCCACTCCTCGGAGTGGCCCTCGGCAGTGTGAACGTCAACAACCTCAGTCACGACGTCTTTCAGGAAGCGCTGAACGCGGTCCTTCAGATCATCGCCCTCGAGGATGTGACGGCGGTCGCTGTAAATTGCTTCACGCTGACGGTTGAGAACATCGTCGTACTTGAGAACGTTCTTGCGGATCTCCGCGTTACGAGATTCAACCTGCGACTGCGCGCTGCGGATGGCGCGGCTGACGACCTTGGACTCAATAGCGAGATCGTCGGGAACCGACGAACGCCCCATGAGCGCCTCAGCGGCACCACTGTTGAACAAGCGCATGAGGTCGTCTTGCAACGACAGGTAGAAACGGCTCTCGCCCGGGTCGCCCTGACGACCGGAACGACCGCGCAGCTGGTTGTCGATACGACGAGATTCGTGGCGCTCGGTGCCAAGCACGTAAAGCCCACCAACATCGATGACCTTCTTAGCTTCCTTTTCGACACCCGACTTGACCTCAGCGAAGACGTCATCCCAGGCGGCTTCGTACTCGTCAGGAGTTTCCGAGGGGTTAAGGCCACGAGCATTCATCTCAGCGACGGCCAAGAACTCGGCGTTTCCGCCGAGCATGACGTCGGTGCCTCGACCAGCCATGTTTGTGGCGACGGTGACAGAGCCGAGACGACCCGCTTGAGCAACGATTGCTGCTTCGCGAGCGTGGTTCTTAGCGTTCAGCACCTCGTGCTTGACGCCCTTCTTGGCGAGCATGCGCGAGAGCAGTTCGCTCTTCTCAACACTTGTCGTACCCACCAGAACCGGCTGACCCTGCTCGTGGCGCTTCGCGATATCAGCGACAACCTGCTCGAACTTGGACTGCTCGTTCTTGTAAATCAGGTCGGACTGGTCGATGCGCTGCATCGGACGGTTAGTGGGGATAGCGACCACGCCAAGCTTGTAGGTCGACATGAACTCTGCCGCCTCAGTCTCGGCGGTACCGGTCATGCCCGACAGCTTGTTATACAAACGGAAGTAGTTCTGCAGAGTGACGGTCGCAAGAGTCTGGTTCTCGGCCTTAACCGCAACGCCCTCTTTGGCCTCAATCGCCTGGTGAATACCTTCGTTGTACCGACGGCCCTGAAGAATACGGCCGGTGTGCTCATCAACGATCAGCACTTCGCCGTTCATGACGACGTAGTCCTTGTCTTTCTTGAACAGCGCACGAGCCTTGATCGAGTTGTTCAAGAACGAAATCAGCGGAGTGTTCGCCGATTCGTACAGGTTGTCGATGCCGAGGTAGTCCTCGACCTTTTCGATACCGGGCTCGAGCACACCAACGGTGCGCTTCTTCTCGTCGACCTCAAAGTCAACTTCAGGGATGAGCTTCTTGGAGAGGTTCGCAAACTCGGTGAACCACCGGTTCGCCTCCCCCGACGACGGACCCGAGATGATGAGCGGGGTACGTGCCTCGTCGATGAGGATCGAGTCGACCTCGTCAACGACAGCGAAATAGTGCCCGCGCTGAACCATGTCGCTCGCCTGCCACGCCATGTTGTCGCGCAGGTAGTCGAAGCCAAACTCATTGTTGGTTCCATACGTGATGTCAGCCGCGTACTGTTCGCGACGCTCAGGAGGCGCTTGACCGGAGACGATACATCCAGTTGTCATGCCGAGGGCGCGGAAAACGCGGCCCATAAGTTCAGATTGGTAGCTGGCCAAGTAGTCGTTGACCGTGATGACGTGCACACCCTGCGCCGCGATGGCGTTGAGGTAGGCAGCGAGCGTTGCCACGAGGGTCTTGCCCTCACCGGTCTTCATCTCAGCAATGTTGCCCAAGTGCAGTGCTGCACCACCCATGAGCTGAACGTCGAAGTGACGCATGCCCAGAGTGCGCTTTGCCGCTTCGCGGACCGCAGCGAAAGCCTCGGGGAGCAAGTCGTCGAGCGACTCTCCACCGGCATAGCGTTCGCGCAGTTCTACAGTCTCGTTCTTCAACTCATCATCAGTGAGGGTGTTGAAGTCATCCTCGAGATGGTTAACGGCCGCCGCGTAGCCTTTCAAGCGTCGAAGAAGTCGACCCTCACCTACGCGAAGAGCGCGTTCTAAAACATTCGCCACCGAATACTCCCATTCTTGTCGGACGGGTCCGACGCTGGCACTGCTCGACGAAGCGCAGTCTTTTAGACGCTTACGTCACGGTAACGCGGTGTGTGCGATCAGCGCACAGCCGCGTTACCGGTTCGTAATCGTATCAACTCCAAGCCAAAAACTTGGTGTACTTAGCCGTTAGCGACCTTGCGCTTGCGCGAGCGGCCGCTGGGAACTGCGTCTTCTGCCTCTTCTTCGAGAGCAATAACGCCGTAATCCCAGCCCTTGCGGCGGTAGACCACACTCGGACGATCGGTCTGGCTATCGACGAACAGGAAGAAGTCGTGGCCGACCAATTCCATGTGATCGAGAGCTTCCTCCACCGTCATGTGGCTGGACGGGAACACCTTGCGGCGAATAACTACGGGCGAGTAGTCCTCGTCCCCTGGTTCCGCCTCTTCCCCCTGAATAGGAATTGCTCCGGTCGCGACCTTTTCGATCACGTCGGGACTTGCGGGGGTGATATCAACAACCGCAAAACCGCCAGCGCTCGCTTCACGAAGCGAAGTGGGGCGGTGGTTTCCGCGGTGAATCTTTTTGCGATCCTTCGACTGGCGGATTCGCTCGACGAGCTTGGCCATAGCCAAATCGAAAGCAACATACTTATCTGAACCAGCAGCTTCCGCTCGAACAAGCGGACCTGGTCCAATCAACGTCAACTCAACGCGGTCGTCTCCACTGGAACCTTTGGTTTCGTGGTGTCGGGTTACCTTGACTTCGAAGGCGATTGCCTTCTCGGCCAAGTGAGAAACCTTCTCAGACTTTTCGATCGCGTACTCACGGAAACGATCCGTGACTCCTACATTTCGTCCGTTGACGGTGATTTCCACGGCGACCTCCTAGCCATAATGCGCGGCTGCCCCGTGAGGCAGCTTCTATTTCGCGCCCTTTTCCATACCGTAGCCCTCGCCGCTGGCAATGTCACGAACCGCCAGCGTTCTTGGAGTGAACCCCATGGTTGCGGCCGCGATAACTGTTCCGCCCGCGGCTGAAATCGCTCTCGCGGCTTCGTCGAGGGTCGCTCCTGTGGTGAGCACGTCATCCACAATGATTACGCGGCTGCCGGCGAGCGAACGCACCGAAATGAACGCCCCTTTCACGTTGACGGCGCGCTCCTCGGCGCTCAGCATTTTCTGGCTTCGAGTTTTTTGAGCGACGCGAAGCGCCCGGGCGTGGCGGACGCCGGCGGTTTTCAGCACGAGCCCGACGGGATGGTAGCCCCGCGTGCGCATCGCCGTCTTGCTGCTGGGGACCGCAATGATCTCGATAGGGCCCGATGCTCCCCCGGGCGCCGTTGACTCGCTGAGCGCGCGCCTGAGGGCCGAGAGAAGGGCAACGGAGAGCGGTCGCGCAAGGTCGGTGCGGTGATGGTTCTTGAAGGCGAGGAGAACCCGCCGAACACGATCCTCGTACCTCAGCGCGGCGTACACGCGCAGGTGCTGCGGTGTCGAGTGGATGCTCGTGTGCGAGACGAGACTGCGCGCGCATTCGTCGCACAGCGCTCGGTCGGGGCGTTGGCATCCGGCACACTCCACGGGAAGGATGAGTGCGAGAGCGTCGCGCAGTGCCTCGCGCACCAGCACACTCCACCCGATGGGCTCACGACCGCCGGAAGGTTGGTCGGGAGGCTGCTCGGAAGGCGTCATGAGTCGAGCGTGCCCGGAGGCGTCACCCCACGACGACGATCGCGGGTGATCAGTGGATAGCTGTTACTGCTGCGACGCCATGAAGGAGGCGTCGAGCCCCGCGAGCACCCACGCCTGGCTGCCTTGCGGCCGCCATACTTCGCCGTCAGCCAGCACCCGCAGCCCATCAGTGTTCGCTCCCGTGCTGACCAGCTGCGTCGCCCCGTCAACATCGCCGAGCTCACGAGAAGGGCCACCAATTTCGTAGGCAGTCACCTCGGTGGAGTCAGCGGTTCCCGAGAGCGTCGCGACCGTACTGGAACCGACCCAGGCGGCGTCAACGGCTTCCCCGGCGCGAACCGGCAGCGATACCGGCTCCACGAGTTGCACGGGCACATTTCCCTGCTGGCGCACGATTCCGTACACCAGCAACTGCGGCCCAGACGGCGTGGAGAGATACACGAGCAGTCGCGCACCGTCACGCGAGACATCCAGCGACACGATTGTGGAATCCGCTGGCAGCGTCGTTTGCAGCGGATGCTCGGTGCCGTCGACCTCGAACGTGGAGAGCGACGTCGCACTGGCCTCTTGCGCTGACCACACGAATCGGAACGGATCAAGCGACGGCGCAACCAGGCCGGGCCGTTCGTCAATCAGTCGCGGAGCGACTCCCACCGTTGCAAAGTAGGCACCTCCGTCGGCAGCCCGATAGGTCACAGAAAGCCGGTCGGCCGACAGCGCCGCGGTTGTCGCGCCTGCCTCGACCACAAATGCGCTCAGTTCGTTGATTTCGCTGAGTCCATCGCTCGTGCTGAACCCGAACTCGCTGCCGGTTCCTACCACGAGCGGCCCTGCAGAACCCGGCTCAATCACAGCAGCACTCTGCCCTGAGCTGGTGCTCTGGAGATCGCGACCGTCGACCGTCAACACCACAATGGGCGTGTGCAGCGTGGCCGACAATTGCTGCTGCATGCGCTCGCGAGCAACAGTATTCGCGGCGAGCGCTTCGGAACTCAGGTCGACAACGGCCCGCCCCGAGGTCAGGCTGCTGGTAGCGCCGAGCGTTGTGGATGGCGGGAACGCCGTCAGCAGCACGCCCTGCTGCACCCAGGCAGAATCTGCGGCCAACAGCGCCTGGATGGCACGCGATTGGGAGGACTGCCGCACAGCAAACCAACGAACATCCGGAATCAAGTAGGCGAAACTGGGATCGAAATAGTACAAAACCTGTTCTTCGAAACTCACTTCGAAACCACGGTCGGAGAGCACGATTCCCGGTGGAGCGCTAGATATCCGCCACTCGCCAGCCACCTGCTCGAACTCGAACGCGAGGGTTTGCGAGACGGGAGATCGCAGCTCGGAATACACCCCCCGCTCATCGATCACTGCTTGCGCGGAGAACGAGTAGGTGAGCGAATCGCCCTCGAGCGCCGGAGCGATTGTCGGCAGCTTGTCACGCTCGCGGACAGTTGCGCTTGCCGCGGGAGCCCACGTCTCGTTCATCGAACTCGTGAGGAACTCGCGAGCCACCGAATAGTCACGCGATGGCGACCGCACGGCGCTCATGAAGTCGGTAAGAATTTGCTCCTGGGTTGAGCCCGCAACAGGGCCCGATGCCACAATTTCGTACTGAGTATCGTCTTGTTCATCGATGAGCGGCCCCGACTGGACGTCGCTCGAGAGCGGAACGCCCACACAGCCCGTGAGCGCCACCGAAACGGCAGCCAGAAGGGCGAGGTAGGCGAGAGAGACCTTAGGCATGTGGTCCCTCCAAACTCGGTACGTCATCATTCGGCGGCAGTTCAAGAGGCGACGAGCGCAACTCAGAACCGCGAGCTCTCGGAATGGTCAAGCGGAAGCACGAGCCGTTGTCCCCATCCGACCACACTTCCAACCAGCCACCGTGAAGTGCAGCATCCTCAAGGGCAATGGCAAGGCCGAGACCGGTGCCGCCTGTGGTGCGCTGGCGCGAAGGGTCGGCGCGCCAAAAGCGGTCGAACACTCGCTCAAGGGCTCCCTGACTCATGCCGACGCCATAATCACGCACCGCAATAGCGACCGCGTCTTGGTCGCTGTCAATCCACACCACAATCGGCAATCCATCGCCGTGGTCGATGGCGTTACTGAGCAGATTCTGAAGGATACGACGGATGCGACGCGGGTCGACATCCGCTTCAAAGTAGCCACCGGGTGCCACAAGTCGCAGTTCGGAACCCTTGCTTGCCGCCAGCGACGTGAGGCTCTCGATGGCGTCTTCGACGAGACGCACGAGGTTGGTTGGCTCGGTTTCCATATCGACGGCACCTGCGTCGTAACGACTCATTTCGAGCAGGTCGGCGAGCAGCAACTCGAATCGTTCCACTTGAGTGTGAAGCAGTTCAGCCGTGCGGGCCGTTGCGGGTGGGAACGACTCACGCTGGTCGTAGAGAACGTCGCCGGCGAGCCGGATAGTCGTGAGCGGCGTACGAAGCTCGTGCGAGACATCCGACACAAAGCGTTGCTGCACCTGCGAGAGAGCAGCCAGCCGGGTGATCTGCTGCTGCATGCTCGTGGCCATACCGTTGAACGAACGCGCCAGCGTTGCGATGACATCGTTGCCCTGAACCGGAATGCGCACTTCAAGTTCACCGGCGGCAAGGCGTTGGCTGGTCTCAGCCGCCAACTTCACTGGCCCGACTACAAGGCGCACCACGACGAACGTGACAATGCCGATGAGCGCCAAGAGGGCAAATCCACCAAGCCCAAGCGTTTGCTGCACTACAACGAGAGTGTCTTGAGTGTCTTGGATGTCGTACACCAGATAGAGCTCGTACTGCGTGCCCCGAATGTCGAGGGTCGACCCCACGATGAGGCCAGGATGCACGGCCCCATCTTCGGACTGCTCGAGTGCCACCGACTGCCAGTAGGTGCGCTGCTCGGTGGATTCCGCCACCACGTCGCGCAGCTCTTGAGAAATAAGTGACTCCGACGACAACCCCTGAGTCTGCACGTCAGCGGGAACCCGCGGGCCGTCTTGACCAGGCGTGCGCAAGATCGCGTAACTCGTGCCACCCGTGCTCGAGGCGACGCTCTCAATCACGCCAGCAACATCCCGCATCATGTCATCGAGATCTTCAAGGCCCAGGTCTTCATCAGCGGCATCGAACACCTGCTGACCCGCAAGCGTCGCATTCGAAGACGTGCGCGTCAGCTGATCCCGACTCGCATCAAAAAGATTCGCGCCAACGCTGAGCGACATATAGCCCGCGATCACCGCGACAACGACCGACGACAGCAACACTGTGATCGCCACAGTGCGCACTTGAAGCGACGAGCGCCACAGAGCAGCAATACGCTGCATCCAGCCGCGCCAGTCGAATTCGAGCATGAAAGTTAGGCGCTGGCGCCGGCGCGGTAGCCAACCCCGCGAACCGTCATCACGATCTTCGGGTTGTCAGGATCTTCTTCAACCTTGGCGCGCAACCGCTGCACGTGAACATTCACGAGCCGGGTGTCTGCTTTGTAGTGGTAGCCCCACACTTGCTCCAACAGCATCTCGCGAGTGAAGACCTGCTCAGGCTTCATCGCTAGCGCCAACAGGAGCTCAAATTCGAGCGGCGTCAGGTTGATTTTGGTGTCGCCGCGGCGAACCTCGTGGCCCGTGACATCCAGCTCAAGGTCGCCGACGGTCAGCGTGCCGGTGGCAGCGTCGCTGGCTGGGCGCAACCGGGTGCGCACCCGCGCAACGAGCTCTTTGGGGTTGAAAGGTTTGACGACATAGTCGTCGGCACCGCTCTCGAGCCCCTTCACGACATCCGCCGTGTCGCTCTTGGCCGTGAGCATGATGATCGGCACGCCAGATTCTTCACGGATGCGGGCACAAATTTCGATGCCGTCCATTCCGGGCAGCATCAGGTCAAGCAGCACTAAATCGGGCGCTGCTGACTTGAAGGCGTCGTACGCTAGGGCGCCGTCTTGGCAGAAAAATGGTTCATAACCTTCAGTGCGTAGAACGATTCCGATCATTTCTGCCAGGGCAGTGTCGTCATCGACTACAAGAATTCGCGGGTTCACGTGTCCTCGATACTTTCTAGCTCTCGGGCTAACAGAGTGAGAAGCTTTCGCATAAGAGTAGTCGAGTGTGAAAACATGAGTGAGATTGAATAGATGCAGTTCAACATTCGAGGGTGAGACGTGAGCGATAACAGTCCGTGGCAATCGCCAGATAGCAGTAACCCTGTCGACGGTTCCCAGCCGCTTGCACCCCCTGCCCCGTCTGCGGCGTACGCACCGGGAACGACATCCGGAGCCCCTCACGGCGCGCCGGGAGCGCCCCAGTATGGTGCTCCAGCTCCCTCGTGGACCCCACCACCCAAGCCCGGGCTTATCCCCTTGGCCCCCCTGGGACTCGGCGCCATTCTTTCGGCATCGCTCATGGTGCTGCGCCGCAACCCCCGCCCCACATTTGGGTTCGCCCTGCTGATCATGAGCATCGTCATGATCGCTTCGCTCGTACTCGTGGGCGTCGTGACCTTTGCCGGCGTCGAACGCACGCTCAGCGCGAGCGATGCGGATGCCGCTGCCATCGAAGCTGGCGCCACCGCCGGAACAATTTTGTCGGCACTCTTTGCCGTCGTACTCTCCCTGATCGGCGGCGCACTCTTTCAGGGAATCGTCTCGCTCGAGGTGGCACGCGGCGCTGTCGGTGAACGACTGCGCCTGCGCGGGCTGTGGGCAGCCGCGAAGGGCCGCATTTGGGCTCTCGTTGGCTGGTCAGCCCTTGTTGCTGCCGCCGCCATTATCGGAATCGCTCTCATCGCTGGCATTGCCGTGCTGCTGTTCACGTGGGGTGACACGGCTGGCATCGTCATTGGAGTGCTCGTGACGCTGTTCGGCATCGCCGCGAGTGTCTTCCTCGCAGCCTGGCTCGGTACCTTCTTCGCGTTCGTTCCGAGTGCGCTCATGATCGAGCGCTTGCCGCTCGGCCAAGCGATTCGTCGCTCATGGTCGCTCGTCAAGGGAAGCTTCTGGCGCACCTTCGGCATCTTGCTGCTCATCATGGTCATCGTGAACACGGTGTCGAGTGTGGTTACCGCCCCGCTGAGCTTCATCGGCGGTCTCGGCGTTGGCCTCCTCAATCCAACCGGCGACGAAGATGCCGGCGTTGTCGCTTTCATCGCGCTCTACATCGTGACGATCGTCGTTTCAATCGTGATCAGCGCCGTCACGATCGTCATCCAATCAGCAGCCCCCGCCCTGTTGTACATCGACATGCGGATGCGAAAAGAAGGGTTCGACCTGGAACTCACTCGTTTCGTCGAGGCTCGGAACGCTGGTGACTTCTCGGTGCCCGACCCGTACCTCACCCTCGACAGCTCGCCTCGACGCGCACCTGACGCGTCTCCTTACACGGCTTCATGACGCTAACGACGCTCTCGGTCACCGTGCCCGCCTTGCTGTCATCCAGCTCGGCGCGCGCGGTTTCTGGCGAGGTTCCGGTCGATCCCGACTCGGAGCAGGCCACGAATTGGTTGATCGACGAGCTTTCGAAGGCTCCGTATCAGGCAGCCCGCCCCACACTCTTCGACCGAGTCTCGAAGGCGTTTAGCGATTGGCTAGCGAGCCTCACCATCGGTGAAGGAACGGGCATCCCGACCATTGTGTTGATCGTGCTGCTGGCTCTTGTCGCGATCGCCATTATTGCTGCAATCGTGGTCTACGGACTCCCCCGCCTCAACCGCAAGAGCCGCCACGAAGAGGGCATCTTCGGTGAGGCCGACTACCGCACGGCGGCCCAATTGCGGGCATCCGCAGAGCAAGCTGCTGCGCGCGAAGACTTTGCTGAAGCGATCGCTGACATGTTCCGTTCGATCGCCCGCGGGCTCTCGGAACGCACTCTCGTGAGCATGACGCCAGGCACCACGGGTCACGGCTTCGCCAGTCGCGCTAGTCGCGCGCTGCCCGAGCTCGCCCGCGAGCTAGGCCACAGTGCCGACGTCTTCGACCTCGTGCGCTACATGCGCAAACCAGCAACGCGAGAACAGTACGACGAACTGCGCACGCTGGAAGCACGCGTGCGCGCGGCCAAACCTGATCTTGCCGAGGCAACCCTGTGAGCGCCACACAAGCAACCACGACAGAAACAACGGTGCTCACCCCCCGCGTCGGCACCACAGCCAAGCGCGCCCTCTACTGGGTTGCCGGCTCGATTCTCGTGGTTCTCGTCGCGATCGCGAGTCTCAATCTCGCCGGGACAGCAGTCGAAGGCCCACCGCTCGACCCCACCAGTGCCTATGAAGCAGGAACGCAGGCGCTCGCCGAAGTATTGCGCGATCAGGGCGTCGACGTGGTGGTTACGACGACGCTCGATGACACTCGCGCGGCGCTCGACTCCTCCGACGACAGCACGCTGTTCTTCACTAACTTTGAGGCGTACCTCAGCGAAGACCAGGTAGCCGCAGCAACCGGACTCGCGGCGACCGTCGTGTTCGCCGATCCGACCCTCACCGAACTTCTGCGGGTGGCACCAGAAGTCGCCCACGCCGGCCAAAATTCGGATGCTGTTTCGGCATCCTGTTCAGCACCGCTCGTCGCGAAGGCCCCCGATATCACCGCCGGCCCCAGCAATTACCGCGTGATCGAGCCGAGCGCCGATATCACGGCCTGCTATGGAAACGACGACGATGGCTACGGGCTGATCGTGCTCGACCGTGGCGATACTGAACTTCGGATTCTTGGCGCCACTGATGCGCTCAGCAATGGCGACATCACGGCAGCCGACAACGCGGCCTTCGCTCTGCGGCTCCTCGGCGAGCACGAAACGCTCGTCTGGTACACGCCAAGCTTCCTCGACCTCGCCAACTCCGGTGACGCCAAGACGCCCGCTGAACTCGCCCCCGGATGGGTCTTGCCCGGTGTCTGGCTTACGATGCTGACACTTCTGGCTGGCGCACTCTGGCGTGGTCGCAGATTCGGCCCGCTCGTGATCGAAAAACTGCCCGTGACCGTGCGCTCAAGCGAAACGATGCAGGGGCGGGCGCGGCTCTATGAGCGCTCCACAGCGAGACTCCACACCCTCGATTCGCTGCGCATTGGAACCATTCGCCGCATCGCCGTACTGTGCGGTATGCCGACCACAGCATCCATCGACGATGTCATCAACCGGATTTCGCCACTGGTCGGTCAGCCGATTGAGCCGTTGCGACAGTTGCTCATCGATCGCGAGCCGACCTCCGACCACGAACTGATCACGCTTTCCGATGAATTGCTTGCTCTCGAAGATCGAGTGCACGCCGTCATCCGCCCCGCCTAACAACCTCAGCCCCACCGAGCCAGAGATAGAGAAGAATCGAGATATGACTGACGAGCAACTGCGGCACGCATTCACTCAACTCCGCACTGAAGTAGGCAAGGCCGTCGTTGGTCAGGATGCGGCCGTCACCGGCCTCACCATTGCGCTACTCACGGGCGGCCATGTGCTGCTCGAAGGTGTTCCCGGCGTTGCCAAGACCCTTCTCGTGCGCACCCTCAGCCGCGCACTGCAGCTCGACACCAAGCGCGTGCAGTTCACCCCAGACCTCATGCCAGGTGACGTCACCGGTTCGCTCGTCTACGACGCCAAGGCTGGCGAGTTCGAGTTTCGCGAAGGCCCCGTCTTCACCAACATTTTGCTCGCGGATGAGATCAACCGCACACCCCCGAAGACTCAGTCATCGTTGCTTGAAGCGATGGAAGAACGCCAAGTCTCGGTCGATGGAAAGACACTCAAGTTGCCCGTACCTTTCATGGTCGCGGCCACGATGAACCCCATCGAATACGAAGGCACCTACACGCTGCCCGAAGCTCAGCTCGACCGCTTTCTGCTGAAGCTCGTGCTCGATCTGCCGGAACGTGACACTGAAATCGAAGTGCTCACGCGCCACGCTGCCGGCTTCAACCCGCGCGATCTCGCCGCCGCCGGAGTAACCCCCGTGCTCGATGCGACCATGCTCGCCGCCGCTCAGGATGCCGTAGCAAAAGTCGGCGCAAGCCCCGACGTGATTGCCTACGCCGTCGACCTCGCTCGCGCCACTCGTCAAAGCCCGTCCGTGAAGCTCGGGGTCAGCCCTCGTGGTGCAATCGCGCTCATCTCGGCAGCCAAGGCCTGGGCGTGGCTCACCGGCGCCGACGCGATCACGCCCGACCACATCCAGAGCATGGTGTTGCCGGTGCTTCGCCACCGCATCCAGCTCCGCCCGGAGGCCGAGCTTGAAGGCGTTTCGTCTGACGTAATTTTGCGATCGATCGTGCAGCAAGTGCAGGTTCCGATCTAACGATGGCGCTTTCTGGATGGTTCGTCGCATTATTGGCGCTCGGCATTGTGCCGATCGTCCTGACTGGCGAGCCCTTTGTGCTCACGCTGTGGCTGATTTTCGTCATCGTCGTCGGAGCCATCGACCTGCTGCTGGCGGTGTCGGTGCGCTCGCTGCGCTTCGATCGCACACCTCCCGACCGGGTGCGCCTCGGCGAGACCACGAGCTCAACCCTGCGCATCACCAACCCGACCCGCCGCCGACTGCGTGCCGTCGTGCGCGATGGCTGGCAACCATCCGCTGGTGCTCACACCAACCGGGTACCGCTGACGGTGCCGTCGCGCGAACGTCGGGAACTCAGCACCGTGCTCACACCAGTGCGGCGAGGAACCCGCGAAGCCGTGCACGTCACGGTGCGGTCGTACGGCCCGCTGCGACTGATTGCGCGTCAAACTACGGTGAGCGTGCCGAGTACGTTCACCGTTCTACCGCCGTTCAACTCTCGCAAGCACTTGCCATCACGGCTCGCTCGCTTGCGAGAACTCGATGGCGCAACGAGCGTCATGATCCGTGGTCAAGGCACCGAATTCGACAGCCTGCGCGACTACGTGCGCGGCGACGACGTGCGCTCCATCGATTGGCGTGCCACCGCCCGCCGTTCTGAACTTGTGGTGCGCACGTGGCGCCCCGAACGTGATCGCCGCGTTGTCATCGTCGTCGACAGCGGTCGCACCTCAGCCGCACGAATCGAAGACGAGCCCCGCATCGATACCGCGTTCGAATCAGCGTTGCTGCTCGCCGCTCTCGCGTCAAGCGCCGGCGATCACGTCGACTTCATGATCTACGACCGCCGCGTTCGCGCACGAGTGCAGGGCGCAAGCGGCCCCGACCTGCTCTCGAAAATGGTCAACAGCATGGCGCCGGTGCAGCCGGAACTCATTGAGATGGATTGGAACTCGGTGCCGGGCCTCGTGCGTCAGGCCACCACCCAACGCGCGCTCGTCGTTCTCGCCACAACAGCCGAATCGCCGGGCGGAAGCCTCGGGCTGCTCGCCATGCTCCCCCAGCTCACCGCGAAACACACTGTTGTGGTGGCTTCCGTCACCGATCCATCCATTGCGGATGCCACGCTCGACCGGTCCACGCGCGACGCCGTCTATCTCGCCGGGGCTGCCGAGCGCGCTCTCCTCGATCAGTCGCGAGTTGCCGCCGCGATCAACCAGCTCGGAGCATCCGTCGTCTCGAGACGCCCCAGTGAACTGCCACTGGCTCTTGCCGACCACTACATCGCGCTCAAGGCCGCCGGAAAGCTGTAGCGGCACGAGACCACGGCAGAGCCTCTCTACGAGCTCCTCTGTGCTGCGCCAGTGCTGCCACAGCGCGGCTGGGCGTCAGCGCGGCTAGGCGTTAGTGCGGCTGGGCGTCAGTGCGGCTGGGCGTTAGTTGGCGACGATGTGGGTAGCCCCCGCGTCGAACTCGCTGAGGTCTCCCGTGTTGCCGGCGCGAGCGCTGCGCCCACCGAGGATCCACTGGTATGCCAAGAACCCGGCGAGCGCGACAGTGCCGATGCCGATCTTGATGGGCCACGGCCAGTCCTGGCGCGTGACATAGCCCTCGATCACTCCGGACACGAGCAGCGCAAGGATGAGCCCGACGACGATCGTGAAGAGCGAGCGACCAGCGTGAGCAAGCGACTGAGCCCGCGTGCGTGCCCCTGGGGCGACCCACGACCAGAAGATCATCATTCCGGTCGCGCCTGCCACAAAGATGGCGTAGAGCTCAAGCTGGCCGTGCGGAGCGATGTAGAGAAAGAACACGTCGAGGCGATCGAACTCGTTCATGATTGCCGCGGTGAATCCCAGCTGCTGGGCCGTGTTGAACAGCAGGTAGGGAACGTAGAGGCCGATGATTCCAAACGCGACAGATTGTGCGGCAATCCACGCGTTGTTGGTCCAGACGAACCCGGTGAACGATCCGCCGGAGTATTCGGAGTAGTACCCGACGAAGTCATCTTGAGCGAGAGCTTCACGCTCTGCCGACGTTCCGAAGTTCGCAAGAACCTGCGGGTTTGAAATTGCCCACCACGCGAAAAGGAAACCAACAAGGAAGGTTGCGGCGGCGAGGATGAGCGACATCCAGCGCACCCGGTAGAGCGCCGCCGGAAGTTGAACAACAAAGAATTGTGGGAGCTGACTGAGCAGGTTTGCCGAGGCCCCGGTGAATCGCAGACGCGCCCGACTGAGGGTGAGCGAGAGTCGATCAGCCTGCGCAGACTGGCCCGAACTCGTCTTCATCGCTGACAGCTGAGTGGCGCCGGACTGGTAAAGATCGATCAATTCGTCGACATCAGTGCCGGAAAGTCGTCGTTGCTTGCCCAAATCGGCAAGGCGATCCCATTCTTCGCGGTGCGCGGCTGAGTAAGAGTCGAGATCCATCTGCTTAAATGATGTCATGCCGAGCCCACAAACGACCAACACATTTGCGTATGGTGACGAACCCGATGAGCTCATCACCGGTGAAGCTGTTGCGTTGGAGCTGCATTCGACCAGTTTTGTCTTGCGTGCGGCCGGCACCATGATCGATTTTCTGGTCTACGCGGCCGCTCTCATTGGCCTCCTGATCGGCGCATTCGCCTTCGCGACCGCTGCCGGTCTCGACCAAGCAATCGCCACGGCGCTTACCGTCAGCGCGACCGTGATCTGCCTCGTGGTCATCCCCACCGCCGTCGAAACACTCAGCCGCGGCAAGTCCCTCGGCAAGCTTGCGATCGGAGCCCGCATCGTTCGCAACGATGGCGGCGCGATCGGCTTTCGCCATGCCTTCATCCGCGCCCTGATCGGTGTGCTCGAAATCTTCATGACCGCGGGTGGCTTGGCCGCCATCGTGGCGCTGCTCAACACTCGCGCACAGCGCCTCGGCGACCTTGTCGCGGGCACCTACGCCCAGTACGAACGCGTATCGAAGTTCTCGAACCCCGTGGTGCAGCTGCCCGGCCAGTTGGCTGATTGGGCTCGCACCGCCGATGTTGCCAAGATGCCGGATGCTCTGGCCCGGCGCATCTCGCACTTTCTGGTCGCCGCGCCCGGCTATACGCCGATGACGCGCCACCAGCACGCCCTGAACCTTGCGCACGAGGCCTCCGCCTACGTGTCGCCGCTACCCGCCGTGGAGCCAGAAGTGCTGCTCAGCGCCGTTAGCGCTGTGCGGCGAGAGCGCGAGACTGTCGCGCTTGCCAGCGAGAAGGCACGGCTTGCCGCCCTCTCCCCCGCGCTGACGGGTGTTCCGCGCGGCTTTCCAAGCGACCGCGGCTAAGCGCGAATCAACGCAAGCGCGCGATCGCGAACGATCTCTAGCGTTGCCTGATCGCCGGCTTCGGCGTTGAGTCGCAGCAATGGCTCAGTGTTCGAAGGACGCACGTTGAACCACCAGAAGGGTTCGCCCGCCACCGTGGTGCCGGTGACGGTGAGGCCATCAAGATCGTCGAACTCTGCCTCGCCCTCGAAGGCCTCACGGATGCGAGCAGTGGCTGCCGGAACGTCGTCCACCACCGAATTGATTTCGCCGCTCGCCGCATAGGGCGAATAGCGATCGGAGAGCACCGAGAGGGGCTCCTGCTGCGAACCGAACTCGGCAAGCAAGTGCATCGCGGCGAGCATCCCGTTATCGGCGCCCCAAAAATCGCGGAAGTAGTAATGCGCCGAGTGTTCGCCGCCAAAGATCGCGCCGGTCGCCGCCATCTGGTCCTTGATGAGCGAATGGCCAACATGGGTGCGCACCGGGATCGCCCCAGCGGCTTCGATCGTTTCGGCGACGATGCGCGAAGTGATCAGATTGTGGATAACCCGGATGTCGCCCTCCGGCTGCAGTGCGCGCACCCGCTGGATTTCCCGCAGGGCCACGACCGCGGCAACAGCACTGGGACTCATAGGGTTTCCGCGCTCGTCGACCACGAAGCAACGGTCGGCGTCGCCATCGAACGCGAGCCCGAGATCCGCACCGTGTTCGAGCACCGCATTTTGCAGGTCAACGATGTTGGCGGGCTCAAGCGGGTTGGCTTCATGGTTCGGGAAGGTGCCGTCGAGTTCAAAATACATCGGGATGATCTCGACGGGCAGCGCCGGCAAACCGGCAGCGGTCGAGAGCACAGCAGGAACTGTCATGCCTCCCATGCCGTTGCCGGCATCTACTACGACGCGAATGGGGCGAATGCCGCTGAGATCAACGAGTTCACGCAAGTAGCTGGCGTAGTCGCCAAGCACATCGAGCTCTCGCTGGGCGCCGACCGCGGAAACCGCGTCGATCCCCGTAGCGAGGTACTGCTGGGCACGGTCACGAATGGACTTCAGACCGGTCGCGAAACTGATCCCTTGAGCTCCCGCGCGACTGAACTTGATGCCGTTGTACGTCGCCGGATTGTGGCTGGCCGTAAACATGGCGGCCGGAGCATTGAGCGAACCGGAAGCGAAATAGGTTTCATCTGTCGAGCAAAGCCCGATGAGAACAACGTTGGCGCCGCGAGCGCGCGCGCCCGCCGAAAAGGCTGCAGCGAATCCCGGAGAGGAGTCGCGCATATCGTGGCCGACGATGATCTCGTGGCCGGCGGCATCCACTTCGTCAGCGAAAGCAGCGCCGAGCGCTTCAACAACGTCGTCGGTGAGCTGCGAACCTACCAAGCCACGAACGTCGTACGCCTTGATGAACGGTGCAAGATCGATGGGGTTAGCTTTGCTCATGCCCCAAAACTACATGGCGAACGACCTGCCAACCCTGAGGCACGGACAGTCGTTCAGCATGGCGGTCGCACAAATCGTAGGTGTGCGGTTCTGCGCTGTAGCTCAGCGGCCCTAAAACGGCCATCGAGTCGGCATAGACATAGGTGAGAGTGGCGACTGCTTCGGAGTTGCAGGCGACCTTGCTGCACGGGCGCTGGATCATTGTGAGCCCTAGCCTACGACTCTGCGCCCACAGATGGGCAACTGGCGGTCGTACAATGAGCACGTGGCTAGATCATCGAAGCGAGCGTCGACGCGCTCTGTGCGGGGCAACTGGCGCGACCGTCATGGTCGCGGCATCCGCTCCGCCGTTACTGGTCCGCACCTTCCGCTGCTGAGCAGCCGCAATGGAAACTTTGAACTCACGGTTGCTTCTGCCGCGCAGTACTTGAAAGAAATGTGGCCAGACGAGCTAGCTAATGCCCGCTTCGAGCTCGGGCTCATGCCCGGCAGCAGCCCCGAAGGCAGCAAGATCGTGCGCTGGACTGCCCTGCCCGATGAGAAGCGCATCATCCTCTACCGCTTGCCCATCGAACGTATGGCCAGGCTGCACCGCGATGACGAACTCCATAAGCGGATGCTCATCGAAAGTTGTGTTTTTCAGGCCGTCGCCGAATACATTGGCAAAGAACCGTGGGAACTCGCTCCGGAGCGGTTCCGCAATTTCTAACCGCTAGGGAAAGACCGTCAGCGGTGAAGAACCTGGCGTCTGCGGGTCAATCGAATACGCCGCAATGAAGCCGTTCTCCGCCTGCGTAACACTCACATAGACCGGCCCACTCTGGGTGAGCGTGAACGTTCGTCCGCTCGACACCGGCACGCTTACGCTGGTGCCCGCCTCGATCGTGTACTCCTCGTTGAAACCCGCGTCGGCGGTGAGAGCAACATCAACTGCAGTCTCGCCGGCATTGGTCACGTTGACGGTGGCATCCAGCCCCGGAGCAACCGTGAACTGGGTGTCACCGCTGAGCGCCGGGCTCGAGGTAAACCAGGCAAAGTCTGTCGCCGAAATCTTTTCGCTCGCGCTGATTACGGCCGAGGTCGTGCGGGCGGCGGCAACGATGGGCTCGTCCGATTCGATCTGAACCGCGTAGGTTCCGGTGGCGAGTTCTTCGATCGGGATGTCGGTGACAACACCAGCGCTCAGGTCGAGAGTGAACTCAATAGGGTCACGCTCGGCATCCGTCGGTGTCAGCGTTGTGGTGATGGTCGCCGGTGCCTCACCGGGCACGAACACCCGGATCGCCGCAATCACGTCATCCGTTTCGGTTGCGGTGCCGCGCAAAGCCTGAATGGCTTCGAGGCTGGTCACTACCATCGCGGGAATTACGACCGAGCGAGATGACGGTTGGCTTGCGCCCACGATCTCCACACCGCCAGCATCGAGCCCACGCACGATTGACTGCTGCAGTTCTGCCGTGATCTGGCCACCAGTGCTCGTCACGTGCACGACGGGAGAAGAAATGCCCGGCGCAAACCCGGCAAGCGACAAGACGCGCTGTCCATTGGGCGGGACCACGATTCCGGTGGTACCGGCCGCTGACACGATCCCCCGCTCGTCGAAGATGTCGAGGGTGACTGTCGAGGCAACTTCGGTGGGGTTCGTCAGCGAAATCAGTGTCGTGCGCCCCGTGGTTGTCGAACCGCCAACGAGCCAACTATCGCCGCCGACAGCACGGCAGCCAGCAGCCGCGAAGCCAACATAGTCACCGATGTTCACATATTGCGATTGCGCGCCGCTCAGTCGCACGAGCGAGTCGGGAGATTGCGAGTCAGGGGCAGCACTCAACACCAACGGTTCCGCGACGGCTTCACCGGCTTGGGCATCCGAGGCGGAAATGCTGGACTGTTCAACAGTTCCCGTGCTCGACGAAAAACGTGTGAGGGCTTGCCCGAGAGTGAATACGGCGGATGCCGCTGCTCCTGATTCGTCCGAGAGCCGCAAGAGTGGCCCGGGGCACGTCAGCTGCTGCGCTGTGGGCACCGGAACAACGAGCTCGCTTGGCGGTGTCGCTGTGTACGAGGGAAGATCGAGAAAGCTCGAACCGAGCACCGCAGCGGCGGCAATTCCGATACCGAGTACTCCGACGACGACTCGCGCGCCGACGGCAGCAGCGGCTTTCGCCGAGACCGGCCGTTTTGCGCTCGATTCTGGCTCAGGAGCTCCCGTGAGTTCGTGGTCATCATCAAATTCTTCGCCAGTGGGCTGGTCGGGCAGCGCGGCGGCTTCGTCGGGGGTGAGTTCGTTGTCGATCATTGGTTCGCCTCAATCACGGTGACGGCGCTCTCCGCTTTGGCCGCTTTGAGACGGCGGCGACGAGTTGTCGGAATGGCGAGCAGAAGCGTCAGACCGAAGACAGTGGCCTGCCCGGCGAGCACAATCTGTCCCCAGCGAGTCTCCGTGTTGCTTGCGCCGACGGGAATCTCGGCTTCGCGCAGTTCGGGGTAGTGCCAGAGGTAGCCCTGGGCAGTATCGCCAATGGGGTTCAAGAGGCTGTTGCCATCGAGGGCTTCGATGATGCGCTGACGTGTTTCGGAGGTCTCTGGATCAGTTGCCGGTGTAAGTACGATGAACGCGACCTGAAGGTCGTTCAGTTCGTTCGCAATCGCGTAACCACTGCGTGAGGCAATGTTGCCGGCGAGCGTTGCGTTGACGAGTTCGGCGTCCGAAAGTTCGGTGCTTGTTGCGGCGAGCGTCGATTGCTCGTCGAGTCCTGAGCCGCGGCCGCGGTGCAGATCGACCGCGATAGTGGAGTCTGAGGTCACCGTGAGTTGGAGAGTGCCAAGTCCGTCGCGCTGTGTTGACTCTGCTGCGACAAAGGCGGGAAGCAGTCGCCCATTGCTCGTCGTGACGGGCACGTTGCCCGAGGCGAGCGACCACAGCGGTGCAGCAGAAATTCCGAGGATACCGACGAGGGCGACCACTGCTGGCAGGGCGGCATGACGGCCAAGACTATCGATCGCGACGATCACGGCGCCGCTGAGACCGAGCCAGTACAGGCTAAGACCGGCACCGGCCCAGACCGTGACTTCGGATTCGCCGGAAGCACTCACCGTCAGGTGCGTCGCGGCGACGGCGGTCGCGAAGCCCAACAGAGCGAGTGCGAGAGCGGGAACAGCGCGGCGTGTGCCGGGAACAAAGAGGCTCATGAGGGCGAGGGCCGCGAATGGTGCCAGCAGTAGCGCTACGAGGAGCGGGCCATAGCGATCGTTGAGACCGAGGGTCGCAAGGAGTTCGCTCCACCCGTTGGTTCCGGGAACGACGCTGCCGATCGCCAACTGCCAGCCGCTTGAGGCAACGCGGGCTACCGGCAGTCCGGGGTCGGCAAAAATGGCGAGAAGGGCGCCGCGACCCCACTGTTGAATCACGAGCGGCGCAAACAGCGCAGCGGCGGGAAGAACAATCCAGATCAGACGATGAGTCGACTTGGGGCGAAGCACAATCCACGCTACGAGCCCGATCACGAGAGCGGGAATCAGGCTCGGCGCCGAGGCCGTGATTACGGCAAAGAGCAGAGCGGCCAGTGCGGCCATCGCCCAGTTATGGGCAGCGCGCAACGCGGTGAGAATCAGCCACGGCAGCAGAATGTGAGCAAGAACAGCGCCTAGTTGCCCCTCGCCGAGAGCGACCAAGAAGCTCGGAGCGACCGTCCACGCAACGGCAGCGAGGGTTGGCGCCCAGGTGCGTTCCGAAATGGCTGCCGCACACAACCACGCCGCCAGCGCCGCCAGCGGCAAGGCCAAGAGATACAGCATCACGATGCTGAACGAGGGATTCCAGAATGTGAGCGACCCCAAGGCTGCGAGAACGGCGGCGAACGGATCCGCCGCTACTACCTGCTGGGCAAGATCGTTCCAGCCGTAGCCGACATGAGCCCAGAGTTCAGAAACGGTTGTCGAGAGTGGCAGGAGTCCGCCACCGATGAGGGCGTGAGCATCCACAAAGCGGGAAAAGCTGATCATGCCGAGGATGCCAGCCAGCAGCACGACCCAGGCGCCGCCATTTCCAAAGAACTTGGGTCGCTCAACTTCGAACGCGGCATCGGGCGCCGCTCCGTGACGTTCATGGGCCCGCATTTCGCGCAACTCTGCCCACGACATCCGTAGCGGGTCAACGGCCGCAAACCCCACCTTTTTGTTGCGTCGGAGGTTGCGGCGGGCTGCAACAACGCCGCCGTCGAAGATCGCGGCGAAGGCTGCGGCAAATTCACCCGCGATTGCCGTGGGACGTTTTGCGATGAGATGACCGAGCGACCGCAAGATCGCGAGGGGCAAGAGCGTCAGCCAGTGCAACGGCACCGCGACAGCGGGCGCGTATACGAGTCGACGGTGAAGCTGCGCAAAACGTTGCACGCGGTTATGAGCCGCCGCCGAGATCGTGCGCTTGCCGAATAGTTCCGGGCCACCAGAGCTTGCGACGCGAGCATCCGCGACAGCAACGACACGGTGGCCAGCCAAACGGGCACGAATACAGAAGTCGAGTGCCGCATCCACCGAGGTAAGTTTCGGGTCAAAGCCGCCGAGCGCCGTCCACACTTGGCGACGCACAAGCATGCCAGCGCCGGCCACGCCCATCGCGTCCGTTTGCACATCATGTTGGGCCTGGTCGAGTTCGTCATTGACAAGACCGACAGATCGCCCAAGAGGCGTCAGCGTTTCGCCGAAGTTCGAGATAACGGCGGGATCATCCCAGCGCACCAATTTGGGGCCAGCGACTGCAACCGATGGCGCAATTTCGACCGCTCCCAACAGTGCACGCAACGCATTCGGATCTGGCGCACTGTCGTGCGCGAGCAACCACAACCACTCGTTTTCTGTGGCCTGAGGAGCAGCAGTGTAGAGCGCAGCGCCGATCGCGCCACCAAAAGTCTTGTGCGCGTGAGCGTCCGCGATCTGCGCCGGGGCGGAGTCTGCCATGAGAGCCAGCGACTCATCACTGGACTCAGCATCAACCACGATGACCGAATCGGGTCGTCGAGATTGGGCCGCGATCGCGGCAAGTGTTCGTGGCAAATACTTCGCACCGTTTCGGGCGACTAGTACTGCGGTGACTCTCGGCTGCATTTGTTTGAGACTATGTGCCGCTAGCGCAGTTTTGCACTCGACGCGCTGCAGAGCCGCGAGTCTGAGAGCCGCCCCAATTCGGGGTTATGGCTCCGCTCGGACAACTAGCTCGCGCGCTTGCGGAGCTTGCGACGCTCGCGCTCAGAGAGACCGCCCCAGATTCCGAAACGCTCATCGTTTTCGAGAGCGTATTCGAGGCACTGGCTGCGAACTTCACACGAGGAACAAATCTTCTTTGCGTCACGAGTTGACCCGCCCTTTTCAGGGAAGAACGCTTCGGGATCTGTTTGTGCGCAGAGGGAGTCTGTTTGCCAGGACAGCGCATTGCCGTCTTCATCGGCGAGAGGTTGACGAACTCCGGGAACCCCAAGTCGTACGGGGTCAACAAACCAGTCGTCCGGAACTCCCGCGCGGTATCCGCTGTTGCCCATCTGGTCTTTCTCCCCTCCGCCTTTAATGCTTCGCATCAAATCGCGTTACATAATTACACCGGTGTAGTTCGCGAGAGTCAAGTCGCAGATCATAATTGCCTCGACTACGAGTTAAGGGTTATGGCGCGCCGTGACTTAAATTAACTCAGCAAAGCGAGATCGTGATCGACCATCGCTCCTACAATTTCATCAAACTTAACCTGCGGAGACCAACCTAGAATCTGCTGAGCCTTGCTCGCATCCCCCAGTTGTAGGGCGGCATCCCCCGTGCGCAGCAAAGAATCGGAGACCGTGAGGCGCTCAGACCAGTCGTCGACGCCCGCCCGTCCAAATGCAGCGGCCACGAAATCCCGCACGGAGTGAGAAACTCCCGTCGCAATCACAAAATCGTCGGCTTGTGGATGCTGCGCTGCTCGAACGAGCGCATCCGCGTAGTCGGGTGCCCAGCCCCAATCGCGGCGGGCATCCAGATTTCCGAGTTCGAGAGTGTCTTGCAGCCCCCGAGAAATCCGCGCAGCGGCCGCGGTGATCTTGCGGGTCACGAACGTTTCGGGGCGACGCGGCGACTCGTGGTTGTAGAGAATCACAGAAGAGGCTGCAACGCCCGCTGTGCGGTACGCGCCGACGAGTCCGTGAGCATAGGCCTTAGCGGCGCCGTAGGGGCTTGTGGGGCGCACTGGGGTGCTCTCGTTCTGGGGAGAGACGGTTGGCGCGCCAAAGATCTCTGCGCTCGAGGCTTGAACGAAGCGGATGTCGGCGTCGCCGCGGTCGTGAATCTTCTTGACCGCTGCGAGCATTTCTGCCACGACCGCGCCGTTCAGCCGCGCGGTGAGGGTCGGATTTTGCCACGACTGGTACACGGAGCTCAGCGCCGCCAGATTGTAAATCTCGTTCGGCTGCAGTTCTTCGATGAGTTCACCGATTGCACTATCCGCGGCGAGGTCGAGCTCGTGGGCGACGACTCCCGGTGTCACCAGTTCACCGGCATCGCGGGTGACACCGTGCACCTCATAGCCCTGCGCGAGCAGAAGCTCAGCCAGATACGAACCGTCTTGGCCTGTGACTCCGGTGATCAGTGCACGAGTCATGCGAGACCGGCGAGCGCTTTCTGTTCAGCGAGGTCGGCTTCGACCATCATCGCGACGAGCTCGGGGAATTTGACTCGCGGTTCCCACCCGAGCTTCTCCTTCGCCTTCGAGGAGTCTCCCACCAGCAAGTCAACTTCTGCGGGGCGCATGAAGCGCTCGTCGAAGGTGACGTAGTTTGTCCAGTCGTCGATTCCCACCGCGGCGAACGCGAAATCGAGGAGCACGCGGATGCTCTGGGTCTCCCCCGTCGAGATGACGTAGTCGTCTGCTTCATCCTGCTGCAGCATCAGCCACATTGCTTCGACGTAGTCACCGGCAAAACCCCAGTCGCGCTGAGCATCGATATTGCCGAGAGTGAGAGTGTCTTGGAGCCCGAGCGAAATTCGCGCTACGGCGCGGGTAACTTTGCGGGTCACAAACTCCGGGCCGCGGCGCGGGGATTCGTGGTTGAACAGCACGCCAGACGAGGCGTGCATGCCGTACGACTCGCGATAGTTGATGGTCATGTAGTGGCCGTAGACCTTGGCAACGCCATACGGCGAGCGCGGCCAGAGCAGCGTGTCTTCGTCTTGCGGAACGGTTTGCACCTTGCCGAACATTTCAGAGCTGGATGCCTGGTAGAACCGAACCTCTTGGCCGGTAGCGGCAGTGTGCAGTCGCACCGCTTCGAGGGCGTTCAGCACGCCCATGCCGGTGACCTCGCTGGTGAGGTGCGCGTTTTCCCACGAGTAGGCGACGAAGGAAATCGCGCCGAGATTGTAGAACTCGTCGGGCTGTGCAACGCTCATGGCGCGCATGAGGCTCGACAGGTCGGTGAGGTCTCCCGTAAGAATTTCGACATCCGGAATCACTCGCTCGAGCATTTCGCGTTTCGGGTTGTTCTGACCTCTCATGAGGCCGAAAACTGTGTAGCCCTTCGAGAGCAATAGCTCGGCAAGGTACAGCCCGTCTTGGCCGGTGATTCCGGTAATGAATGCGCGCTTCATAGTGATCTCTCTTGCTTGCGGTCGGTTCTGCCTAGGTTCCGAACCAACACGTCGGCCGAAGTAACGCTACTGGAACTTGAACGGTCGTGCAGAGGTCGGGGATGACCGTGTGGCCTAGAGCTCGGTAGGCGCAGCATCCGGCTTCGTCGTCGCCACAATGAACGCGCCGGCCTTGACGCGCAACCGCCAGACGAACAGCGCTTGCGTGCACACCGAGACAGTCTCGCCAATTGCGAGCCCCCACGCGCCTCCAGCAGCCCCGTAGGCGGCACTGAGCAACAGAATGGACGGGACACCCACGGTGGCAGCCAGCAGCACGCTGAGCATGAACTGGCGCCGCGCGCCCATTCCCACGAGGGTGATGCGACCAAGCGTTGTGCCGAGCGCAATTCCGAGGGTGGCAACACCGAGCCCGAGCGCCGTCGCTTCGTTGATCGCCACTTCGGCGCCAAAGAGCAGCTCAGACAGCCACGGACCGAGCAGGGCGAACATGACAAGTCCGGTCAGGCCGAGGCTGGCGTGCACGACGAAGGAGCGGCGGATGCGCTGCCCGAATTCGGCATTGCCTTCCTCGACGACCCAGCCTTGAAGTGCATTACCCAGCGCAGATACCGAGTATTGGCCGATGCGATAAAGCTTGTCTCCCGAGACGTACGCGGCTGCTTGAGCACTCGCCGCTGTCGCTCCGACAAAGGTCACGGCCAGCGAGTTGTAGGCGCCACCGGCAACCTCGGTGGTCACCGCCGAACGGTTCGCGCGAAACACTTCGCGCACCTCGTGTCCATCGCGGCGAACGAGTTCGGCCACCCCGGCTGTGCGCAGGGCAAACAAGACGACGCTCACCAGAGAGGCTGCCACGAGCAGCACCGGATACCAGAGCACATCCCCCGCATTCAGCACCACGACGGCGGCAATGATTGTCGCGACAATGCGCGGAGAGATCTCGTAAATCGCAATCAGGCTCGCGCGGCCAAGACCGATCATGAACCACGCGCTCGAGAGCCCCGTGAGGGTCATCGCGATCGCCATCACCGCGGCATCCACCCGGTAGTCACTCGGCGACACCAGCGCGGCGATTACCGCAGCCAGCACCGCACTCGGCAGCCACACCAGCACGCGGGCATGCAAACTCGTCACCAAAATGCGGGGACGGATGCTCGGAGCAGCCAACGCAATCAGCGGCGGGCCAACCGTGTTGAAGCCCAGCGCAACAATGAGCGCAAAGAATCCACCGCTCGATTGCCCCACCGCGATGGCGAGCCACGCATCAGCACCCGCAACCCTCGCCAAGATCGGCAGAAACAGGAAGGGCGTGATCAGCGACAGAAACGGCAGGCCAGCAAAACCGAGGATGCGTTTAGCGAAGCCTCCTCGTGCGGTCATGAGAGCAACACTATTGCGTTGCCGCCACAAACAACTGACCGGCGCCCCGCACTGTGAGCGTGCTCTCGTCGCCGGACACAAAAATTGATTCGCCGCGTGAGAGCGACGTCGAGTGATCGCTGCCACCGACAACGAATTGCCCCGCCGTGCACAACACGATCGCCGCGCTGTGCAGCTCGAGCGACGCATCTTCAGTCACTTCGAGCAGTTGGAAGTCCCGCACGGGTGGCCGGAACACTCGGGCTGTTGCCCCGACGGGTTCGGGCGCGAGATACGGCACCGGGCTCGCCGAGAAATCCAGAACGCGCAACAGCTCAGGAACGTCTACGTGCTTCGGAGTGAGCCCTCCACGCATCACGTTGTCTGACGATGCCATGAGCTCAATGCCCAGGCCGCGCAAATAGGCATGGATGTTGCCCGCAGGCAAAAACAGCGCCTCACCCTTGGCGAGCGTCACATGGTTGAGCATCAGCGAAATGAGCACGCCGGGGTCGCCAGCGTAGTAGCCGGCAAGCGTGCGCACGAGGGCGAACTCATCACTGGCATGGTCGGCTTCGGCGAGCGCCGTGACGCACTGCACGAGCTCCGGCACCGGGGCTGCGGCCGAAATGAGCCACTCGAACATCGCACGCAGGTCGGCGTCAGTGCGAGCGAAAGCCAACCACTCGGCGAACAGGGCCGGGCGAGGGGCGCTGCTGGCGGCATCCAATTCAGCAAGGCGCTCGATGGATGCTCGGGTGTCGCCCATGGATCGAAAACCGCACAGCGCCTCAAACGTGTCGCTCACCGCAACGATGAGTTCAGGCTTAGCGGACGCGTCTTTGTAGTTGCGGTACGGCGCGGTCAACGGAATGCCCGCTGCGTTTTCACGCGCGAAGCCCTCCGCAGCCTGCTCGGGAGTGGGGTGAGCTTGAAGGGAGAGGGGCGCACCGGCGGCAAGCACCTTCAACAAGAAGGGAAGCCGTTCGACTCCCGCGCCCACAACTCGCGCACCATCGCGCTGAATCCACTCGTTCAGATCACGGGCGCCGCCGGCCAGAGTCGGGTCGAGGATGACGCTGGGACTCCCCGGATGCGCACCAAGCCAGAGCTCAGCTTCAGGCTTTCCCGTCGGTTCCGTGCCCAGAAGCGCAGAGATTTCGCCAGCGGAGCCCCACGCGTAATCACGGGGCGTATTAGTGATGCCTACAAACATTCAGTCCACTCTTCTCGAAGCCTTAGCCCAAAGTACCAACCGTCTAGAAGCGACGTGTACTCACGCTTTAGGATCGCAGTGATTTCGATAAGCAATGGAGCGACGACTATGTCATTTGAGACCCTCAGCAGCGACTTCTACGGCTACGAGAATGCGCTGACCGATCAGGAGAAAGACACCATCCTGAAGCTGCGCGCATTTCTCGACAAAGAGGTGCGCCCGATTGCCAACGATCTGTGGGCTAAAGCGGAGTTCTTCGACCGCGACGTTGTCGTCAAGGGACTCGCCGACCTCGGACTCTTCGGACTCCCCTGGGCCGAAACCCAGCAGTTTCCCAACTCAGCCGTCTTCCGTGGCTGGGTGGCGCTAGAGCTCGCTCGTGTCGACGCCAGCGCCGCCACCCTCGTTGGCATGCAAAACGGTCTCGTCATGGGATCCATTGGTGTTGCCGGTTCGCAAGAACAGCGCGATGAGTGGCTGCCCAAGTTTGCTTCAGGCGAACTGCTTGGTGCTTTCGGCCTGACCGAGCCCCTCTCGGGTTCTGACACCGCCCAAGGCCTCCAGACCGTCGCCAAGCGCGAAGGCGACAATTGGATCATCAACGGCGCCAAGCGCTGGATCGGCAACGGCTCCATCAGCGACGTCACCATCATCTGGGCACGCGACGAAGCCGACAATCAGGTCAAGGGCTTCATCGTTCCCACGAGCACCCCTGGCTATTCGGCCACCCGCATCGAAAACAAGCAAGCACTGCGCATCGTGCAGAATGCCGACATCGTGCTCGAAGACGTCATCGTGCCGGAGAGCAACCGTCTGCAGAATTCCACCTCGTTCCGCGACACCGCAGCCGTGCTGCGCCTCACTCGCGCCGAAGTGGCGTGGGCTGCGGTCGGAAACTCCATCGGCGCCTACGAAGCCGCCGTCAAATACACGGGCGAGCGCATCCAATTCGGCAAGACCATCAGCAGCCACCAACTCGTTCAAGAACACCTCGCCAAGAGCCTCGGCAACATCACCGCATCCATTGGCATGGTTACCCGCGTCTCCGAAATGCTCGATGAGGGCACCCAGAAGGATGAGCACGCCGCCCTTGCCAAGGAATACACAGCAAGCCGCATGCGCGAGACCGTCGCGTGGTGCCGCGAAGTGCTCGGCGGCAACGGAATCGTTCTCGACTACGGAGTTATGCGCCACTTTGCGGACGCAGAAGCGATCTACTCGTACGAGGGAACTCGCGAGATGAACACGCTCATCGTGGGTCGCGCCATCACAGGCAAGGCAGCATTCGTCTAATCTTGCGTCATGCGACTGATTGAGCACCCACGGGCGCGCACCTGGTTTCTCACGCTGTCGCTACTGATTCTTTTTGGTGGAGACGCCTGGCGATACTCGGTGGGTTGGGTTGTCTGGGGCGCTGCCGCGGCCGGAATCGTTGTCACGTCTGTCGTGATTCTGGTTCAGTCTCGGCACCGCTGGAGCATCGGCGGACTGCCCTACCCCTTCGTCGTCTTCATGGCGCTCGCCACAGTGTCACTGGCGTGGTCACAATACCCGGCAGCGACAGCACTCGGCCTCGCAACGACCTGGATGACCGTGCTGGGGGCACTCACGCTCGCCATCAGTTTCAGCTGGCAAGAATTGCTCGACGGGCTCGCCCGCGTGCTGCGCATCCTGATTGCACTCTCGCTGCTGTTCGAGCTCATCATTGCGACGATCGTCCGAGGCCCTATCCTGCCGTGGACAGCCCAGCCAGCGGTGGCAGTGCCCGGCTACGACACCATCCCCAAGATGCTCTACTGGTCGCGCAACGAACTGTTTGAGACCTTCGACTCTGGGCGCATCCAAGGCATCGTCGGCAACGCCAACCATCTGGGATTCTTGGCACTGCTCGGCGTTATTGCCTTCTCGATCCAATGGGCAACCGGCAGTGTCAGCAAACGCTGGTCGATAACGTGGATCGCCCTCGCGGCGCTCACCCTGTTCTTCACCCGCTCGGCGACCGTAACCGTGGCGCTGGCAGCCGTCACCCTCACCGCTCTCGGACTTCTCATCATCCGCCGTCGCCGCACCGAACGCGCCCGACACCGCACCGCGGTTGGCTTCGTTGCGCTCGCCGTTGCCGCAGCGGCAACCGCATTCGCCCTCCGTGACACTATTTTCGGGTTGCTCGGCAAGAGCAGCGACCTCACTGGGCGTGCCGAAATTTGGCAGACCGTCATTGGGCTCGCCCAGCAGCGTCCGGCCTTCGGGTGGGGCTGGATCAGTTTCTGGATGCCGTGGGTCGAACCGTTCAAGGACCGCGTCATCCGCAACGGAGTCGTGCAGCTTCAAGCGCACGACACCTGGCTTGATGTGTGGCTACAACTCGGGATCGTCGGAGTCGTTGTGTTCGCCGTATTTGTGGCGTCAACGCTGGTGCGGGCGTGGTTCACCGCGATCGACCCGCCCCAGAAGGTGGCCACTGGCGTTGAGCCTTACTCGCCGCTATCGCTTTTGCCTATTCTCGTGATGGTGGCGCTTGTCGTGCAGAGCATCCCCGAAAGCAGGCTCATCGGCGAGTATGCTCTCGCTCTGCTGGTGATTATTGCGGTCAAGACCAAACGGCCCGATTGGATGGTGCGCTCATCATGATTCAGCCTCCCCCGCGCTATCGAGTGGCCATCGACACCGGTGCCGCCATCCTCGGATCCCCCCGCGTCTCCTCAGTACTCGCTACCGCGAGCGTGGGAACCGCCCTGTGTGCCTTCGCTCTTCGCCAGACCGCTGGCAATGCGGGGCTCCTCGCTATCGTGCTGAGCCTCGTTGTGCTTGTTGCCACGTCTCTTGCCGCCCAATGGCGCAATATCGGTTGGCGCGCGCTCGTTCCTATCTCGCTCATGGCGTTCACTGTCTGGGCCTGGCTGTCTGTCTTCTGGAGTCAGTACACACTTGAGTCGGTCGGTGCGGTGAGTTACATGCTCATCTTCACTGTGCTCGGCATCTACATCGCCTTGGTACGGGACACGATCCAGATCGTTCGGGCGTTTGGCGATGTCCTGAGGTTTGTCCTCGTGGTCTCCATCGGGCTTGAGATCCTGACCGGGCTCGTATTTGACACCTCCCTCAACGCTCTCTCGATTGCCGGAAATCTGGGGACTACCGACCCCATCCAAGGAATCTTTGGAGCGCGTAACCAACTCGGCATCATTGCCGTGATTGCTCTCATTACGTTCGCGACAGAATTGCGAACCAAATCCTTGCAACGCGGCTTCGCGATCGGCTCCCTCGTTCTCGCGAGCGTCGTTTTGTTGCTCTCACAATCGCCCCTCGCTTTCGGGGTCGCCCTCGTCATCCTCGCGGCGAGCGCAGCGCTCTACGCCCTCCGTCGCGTTCCATCCGGGCGTCGCCGCTACTGGCAAATTGTGCTCATCGGATTCGTGGCGACCGTTGCGATTATCAGCTGGGTCTCGCGAGTTGCCATCGTCGCGTCCTTCGACGCCAGTGGCGACCTGACCTACCGACTGCGGGTCTGGCGACAGCTCTGGGATCTCGGAGAAGTCCACCGCCTCGAAGGCTGGGGTTGGATCGGTCCGTGGAATGACGAGCTTGCGCCGTTCACCGCGTTCGGCAACTTCGGTGGGCGTGTTCCCGACTCTGCCCACAACGCGTATCTCGACGTGTGGTTCCAGCTCGGCCTCGTGGGATTCCTGATCTTCTTAGGACTCCTCGGTCTGGCTTTTATGCGCTCGTGGTTGCTCGCCTCGCGCCGGCGCAGCATTGTCTTTGCTTGGCCGGCTCTTGTACTGCTTGCGCTGATCGTGAGCGCCTTCGCAGAGAGCTCGCTGCTGATCGAGTTCGGTTGGCTCACCTTCGTCGTGTGCTGTGTCAAAGCAGCCCGTGAGCTCAGCTGGCGAAACGCCCTCGACACCAAGCCTCAGTCGGGGGTCTAGGAGCGCTGCGCGAGCGCTTGTGCGCTGCCAACTATCGCAGCGCACTCACGACAACGGGAGCGACTCCCACAACGCTGCTGACAGCGTGGTCGAATATTCGACAGTGACGTGGTGTGAATCGCGGTAGACGAGAGTTGAGCCAATAATGACTCCGCACGAATCGGCGTCGCAGAAGTAGTCCGTCAGGTCGACGAATGTTGCGCCCAATGCGGCGCTCGCCTCCGCGTCTGCCGCGGCAAAGGGTCCGTAAATTGCCTGAGTCCGGGGAGAAGCACATTCCTCTGCACTTTCGAGATGGACCTCGAGACACAGCGTCGGCGTTTCGTCAAAATGGGGTGTGTCCGCAATAACCGCGAGCTCGATCGACGGATCCAGCGCGGCACGTAGCTCTGAATAGCCCTTTTTCCACGCGGCGGTAGTTACCGGGTCGCCGTCCAGCGCGGTGTAGTTAGAGAGGTTTGAGATCACAACGAGTTCAGGCTTGATTTCATTGAGCCTGTCGGTCATGTTCGTGCGCCACTGTTCGCATGCGTCATCTCGCACGTTGTAGCGTGTCACTTTCACCGCAACGGAAGGGCACGAGGACTTGGTGAAAGAATACAAAGCGAACGACTGCTCGCTCGCCTCTTGCTCCAGAGCTGGAAACCACTGGGCAGCATGCGAGTCGCCGAAGAGCGCAATCGTGCGGGTCGCTGATAAATCTCCGAACTTGCATTCAGGATTCTCAGTTTGCTCGGCTGACCTGAGGTGACAGCCGTCCACATAGAGCACCGGAATGCTCTCACTCGCATTAGCCAACGAGGGTTCGAGGTTAGATGGTACGTAGCTAGTGAAACTTGGATACAGGCTAGGTTCCACTATCGCAGCTGCTTCACGTCCGGCATCCGTTGGCCTTGAATCGACGAGCACAAAAGCAGACAGCGCCATGACTGCAACGGTGGTTGACGCCGCGATACCCCACGTAACCGTGCGCCGCGGTGTCCGTGCTCGTCGCGAGTCCGAACGAATAAACGGTCGCTCTACAAAGCGATAAATCAGCCACGCGATCGGGACGGACACGAGAGCAACCAACACCTTAGCCATGGCGTTCGCCTCGGAAGGCACCCAGCCTAAGTAATCGACAAAAACGATGAGTGGCCAGTGCACCAGATACAACGAATATGAGATAGTTCCGAGGAACTGGAACGGTTTCAACCGCAAAAGCCGAAGCGGTCCGGCATCGCCTGCCTTACCACCGAAAGCGATCACTCCAGCGGCGCCGAGCACAGGCAATAACGCGGCGAAGCCCGGAAACGGCGTCGTATCCCCGTAGAGAATCGCGGCAAGCACGATCGCTACAATGCCGAGCCACGCGATGACCGCGGAGATGGCGCGGGGAAGAAGCGTGATGCGACTGAACGCGAGCGCGACTAGCGCACCGACCCCCAGTTCCCAGGCGCGCGATGCCGGGGAAAAATACGCCCAGGGGCCACTCGTTTCGACTAAGAAGGCACTCGTCAGCAATGATGCGACGACGATGCTTGCCACAAGCGCGACTCGCGCCGAGGCTGACTTGGCGAGCTTCCATAAGCCAAGCAAGACAAGCGGCCACAGCAAGTAAAACTGTTCCTCGACGCCGAGCGACCAGTAATGCTGAAAAGGCGACGCTGCAGTCTCGGCCAAGTAGTCGGTCCCCCGCACCGCAAACAGAAAGTTCGGCACATAGAAGACCGTTGCGACTGCGTCTTTTGCTGCGGACTTGACGAGTTCCGAAGGGAGAACGATGAAAGCTAGTACAACAGTCGCCGCTGCGACCGTTAGCGAGGCGGGAAGGATTCTCCGGGCACGACGCACGTAAAAGTCAGCGAAGCGCACCCTCGACGACCTGGCGAGCTCGCTCAATAAATGATTCGTAATCAAAAATCCGGAAATGACGAAGAAGACGTCGACTCCGACGAACCCTCCCGAGAGCGGCAAACCTGCGTGATAGACCAGAACAACAAGAACGGCGAGCGCGCGCAATCCGTGAATATCCGCTCGGAACCCTGCGCGCACAAACGGAGGCGTCGCCCGTTTGACTGAATCCGTTCGTGCCACTTTCGCCTCCGGTTAACACGTGGGGACTCAAGACAGCGGCCCGCGTGGGAATGAGGCCGCGCCTCAGGTCGCGCGAAGCGACAGCCCACACGCCACGTTAACTTCGCCGCCGATAGGGACCGAGCCCGCACCTAAAGTGTAGTCATTTGCGAACTTTGGTTTCTGCATGCCACTGTCGGTGAAGACAGATTCACAGCATGGGGTCCGTAGCGGCTTAGCTTTCCTCATGGGACTGCGCGGAAAAGTACTGCCGTGACTGCCACGCTGATTCCACAATGTCAGTTACCCCGTAGCGTGCGCGCCAGCCAGTCAGCTGGTGAATGCCATCGACGACTCCTACAACTGCGGCGGGGTCGCCGGCACGACGATCAAGAACCTCGACGGGCAAATCGCTACCGCTCACAGCCAGAATCGCGTCAACCATTGCACGCACGGACGTGCCAACACCGGTACCGATATTGAGCACAGTGTTCCCTGGGGCCTGCGGCAACGCGTCAAGCACCGCGAGGTGTGCATCTGCCACATCACTCACATGAACGTAATCTCGAATGCACGTGCCGTCCGCAGTGTCGTAATCATTACCGAATATAGGTGGCGGCTTGCCCGCAGCTATCTGCTCAAAACAGATCGGAATCAGGTTGAGAGCTTGGGTGTCGCCCAACTCCGGCGCCCCTGCCCCGCCGACGTTGAAATACCTCAGGCTTGCAGCCCGCAGAGGCCACGCCTGCGCCGAGGCGGTAATCAATTGCTCACCGACAAGTTTCGTGGCGCCATACGGATTGATGGGCGTCGTGGGCGCGCTTTCGCCGATTGCCCCCGAAGCGTCTCCATAGACGGCAGCAGACGAAGAAAACACAAGTTTCGCGACGCCGGCAGACTCCATCGCCAACAGCAGTTGCGCAACGCTCCCCACGTTCTGTTCGTAATACCACGCCGGTTTCGCCACAGATTCGGCAACCTGCTTTTGCCCAGCGAAGTGAATAACGGCTTCGATACGGTGCTCACGCATGAGATCCGCGAGCTGTGAGGCAGAACCGCTGGCAATATCGAATTGCACCACGGGAAGCCCAGGGATTCGCTCTCGATTTCCGGTAACAAGATCGTCGATCACGAGAACAAAGTCACCCCGTTGAGCCAATAGTCGGGACGTGTGTGCCCCAATGTAGCCTGCACCGCCGGTGACCAAAACTCTCATAATGACAGTCTAGGAGAGCGATTCGCGATCGCTGTCGTGTGCTTTGCCTCACGGAGACTGCACGACAGCGTCGTCACGTCACAATCGGGTTCGCAGCGCCTCTGAATAGTGCTGCTCGAGCTCGGCAGCACTATGGGTCAGGCTGCGTTTTTTTACGACGAAATCCCGCGCAGCAGCCCCTAGCCGAGCGCGCTCGCCGTTGCTCATCTGCAGCATTTCGCGTACCGCGATGGTGAGCCCCTCAACGTCACGCTCCGGCACTAGCGTTCCCGTCGTTCCAGCATCCATCATCTCGGAGATTCCACCGCTGTTGTAGGCGATGACCGGCGTGCCGCACGCTTGAGATTCCAAAAGAACAAGGCCGGCAGCTTCGCGTCCCCCCTGAGATTCTTGCGACGGCAGCACCATTGCCCGAGAAGCCCGCAGAGTGTCACGAACCACAGCCTTAGGCACGCGCCCTAGAAGTTCTATGTGCGGGTGCTGGTCGGCTAGCTCCCGGAGGATGCCTTCCTGCGGTCCTGCCCCGATCAGGCGCAGTCGGTGATCATGGGTAGCGATGAGGGAAATTGACGCCCTGACGAGATCGAGCGGGCCTTTGTGCGAGCTCAGCGCCCCTACAAAGCTAATCAGCGGCGCCTCGATCGCGGGAGCGTCGTCGCTAGCGGGCGTAAAAAACGCGGTATCGATGCCCTGGTAGTGAACTTCTAGGCGTTCAGGAGCGAAGCCGACCGCGATGGCTTCATCCGCGAGATACTTGCTCACGCTCAGAACGCGATCGCTCACCTTCTGAATCGCGCGCACATTTCGGCGATGCCACACATTCATTGCACTGCGTGTCGGACGAGCTAGGGCCCTCACGTCGTACCCGTGGAGCGTCGTGAGCAATGGCACATCGAGAGTGCCAGCTGCACGGATTGCGGGCCCAGACCACGTCGCAAAGTGCTGATGGATGAGGTCAGGCCGGTACTGAATGAGCCCTTTCGCCATCGCAGATCCAGCGAACGGTGCGAGGTATAGGCGTCGCGTGGGATCCAGTTGCGCAAACGGGGCAAAATCGTGAACGGGCAGAGTGACGGACGGGTCGCGCACATCCGCCAGCAATGAGAAGGCTTCGAAGTGGTGTCGATCAGCAAGCAACTGAGCATGGCTGACGACGAAATACGTCGGCGGGACAGCTAGGACGTTTGTAGTCAGTGCAACTCTCATTCGTCCGTCCTCCCATCCCTTGCCAGTACTCAACCTTCCACATAGTAGCCGGGTCATTCGAACCAGTCCCGCAGCACGTGCTTCTTCGAGTCACGCGAGCCTGCTGCTAAAGTGACGAAGTGAATTCTGCCCCGATCGTCGATGTCATTATTCCCATCCACGATTCGAAACGGCCGCTTGAGCGCACTCTCGAATCACTGCTGGCATCGGGACTTACACCCGGGACAGAACTTCAGATCACGGTTGCGTGTCACAACATCTCCGCAGCTGATATTGCCGCCAATCTGACTCCAGAATTGCGCGAGATTGTGCGCCTGATTGAGTGCCACGACAACCTCCCCAGCCCCGCCGGCCCTCGAGCGCTTGCACTATCGCAATCCACAGCCCGATACATCTCGTTCGTCGACTCGGATGACACGCTGGACCCTCACGCCCTAGCGGCGTGGGTAGCCCTCGCAGACAAACATGCTCTTGATGCCGTCATCCCTCCAGAACGCCACGACACGGGAAAGACCATTCGCACCCCGCCCGTTCGACGATTCCGGAGGGGCAATCTCGATGCTGTTCGTGATCGCGTGAGCTATCGCACGGCACCGCTTGGCCTCATTCGCCGAGCGGCGATCGAACGGCTAGGCATTGAGTTTGGGAGCGGCGTGCGAAACGGGTCAGATCAAATCTTTGCGCTCATGCTGTGGTTTGGAAGCAACGCGGTACGGTTCGCCCGTGGAGGCCCCGGCTACATCGTGGGAGGCGACGCCGAAACACGCGTCACCACACAAATGCAACCACTCGCCGGCGAACTTAAAGCTACCCGTGATCTGCTAGCCTCGCCGTGGTTTGCAGCGCTTCCTGTGACTTCGCGTCGCGCAATCGCAGTTAAGTTCGTTCGCCTGCAGCTCTTCGGCGGCGTCGACCGACGGCTCCATACTCGCTTGTGGTCTGCCGAGTCGAAGGAAGCTGCAGCAGAATTTATCCGCCTACTCCACAACGTCGCCCCCGGATACCTGAAGTCGCTATCCATTGCCGATGTTCAACTATGTCGGTCCATCGTTAGCACGTCGTCCGATGCTCCAGAACTATCAACGCTCATGGCAAAAAGACGAGCATTTGGACGCCCCGCGACGGTGCTGACCCATGACTTGCGGAGCTTCTTCGCGCCCGACGCACCGTTGCGCTACATGATCGCAACAGTGCTCCACTGACGCGCGTTCAGCCCAGAATGTCGTGAACGGCGTCGAACCAGATTTTCACTTGTTCTTCTGAGGACAGTTCAGGAGCCGCGCGGTGCGCCGCTTGTTTCCATGCTTCAACTCGCTGCTTGTCGAGCCCATGAAGCGTCTTCCGCAGCGACTCCACTGAATAGTCATCAGTGCTTTCGCCTACGCCGTAGCGCTCGATAAGAGGTGTCATTTCGGGGCCTGGGCCGATGATGACACCCACGCGAGCTTGAATCGCCTCAAAGAACTTATTGGGAAGCGCGAGGGCCTTGCTAGCGTTCGTGGGAGGAATGAAGGACAGCGCAACGTCGTACTCGGCCACGGTGTTGACGAGCTCGGTGTACGCAACCGGTTCACGGAATTTTAGCTGCGGAATGTCTGCGCCAAGTTTTTTCAAGCTCGCAACGTAATCAGGCTCATTGGGCATGACGATCAGGTCCAACTCAATATGCGGCGGCGCGTCACGCATCGCTTCGACGATGAGCTCGATGCGGCGTGCACGAGCACCGGCAGTCGTGCAGATGATGCGGATGACGTCGCCAACTGGGGTGGGCTGCAGATCGGCAAAGGGAGCGGCATTGGTCACCGTGCCGAAGTCAATTCCGAGGTCCTCTTGGTAGCGGCGCGCAAAACCTGACGACGCCGCCGTTCGAGAGGTGGTCTGGGGCACGTAGGTCTTGCACAGCCACATCATGTACGGAGCCACAAAGATTCGCCACTGCCAGTTGTTAGTTTTGAGTTCAGGGAAGTACTCGTGAAGATCGGCGTGCACGCCCTTCTTCGCTCCGAGCGAAAGGGCGACTGGGACTGCCTCAATATCGTTGGCAAAGACAGCGTCGAACTTACCGACGGGCAGGATTTCGCTAACGAGCCGCACTGCAGGCAGATTCCAGTAGGCCCGCTTGTAGCTTCGGGCGATCATGGCGAATCGATCGTTAACCCAGGCACGGATTCCGAACGGAATTTCGAAGTGTTCGACGACACCTTCTGGCGCCGGACCCATGCCGCAGGTGTACAGATCGTAGCGGTCCTTGAAGATCTCGATCTGCTTCGTCACCCGCGGATCTGAAATTAGCGTGGAAAACGAGATGATCAAAAGGCTGGGACGCGAACTCATGTGCTCTCTTCGTTACGGGCCGTGGCTGTGTGTACGACAGCCGAGTGGTTTCCGAGGCAAGTATACGGGCGGGGTTGTCATCACGTCTCAGCGCCGCCCTCGAGAGGCAAGCGCATCCGCCCGTCGCGCGCCCGTCTCAATGACACCGTTGCGTCTACACTGTTCGAGTGGTTCACAAGTCGCGCTTGGCGCTCATCAGCATCGTTCTGATCATCGCAGTGGTGAACATTGTGCAGTTTTCCGCGATCGACAGTGAAACGTCGGGACGCTACCGTGCGCTCGACCGGAAGGCCACCTCCGACATCATGCAGCTCGGAGTGGGCACCGGAGAAATTGCGCGGGAGTACCAGTTCTATCTGGAACTGTCAGGAATCGCACCGGGGGCTCATCTCCTGCTGGAGGAGTCGAACGGTTTCACACTTCCAGAGATGCGCAACTACGCCTTGAGCCTTGGAGAGGCCTCCCGCGTGGAAGCCGCAGAACTGAGCAACGCGAACCCGTTCGCCGACGAAACGCTCGAAAGCACTCTCGTCGCGGCAAGCGGCAACGGAAGCTTTGGAGACACCTACAACATCCCGTGGCAGATCATTACTCGGGAGTGCGATGAGACTACAGATCCCGACGCGCCTCGAGTATTTGTGGTGGCCTTCGACCAGGAAGCGTTCACGCCGCTCCTCTCGGCGACTGAAACCTGCATACTGCCGTCTATGGAGGAGGTCGGATGATTATCGAGGTTGTGACAGTACTCTCCATGGTGGTGGGGGGCAGCGCCCTCATGCGCATCACTGGAATCCGCGGTTGGGCACTGCCCATTGTGGGGTCAGTGGCCGGAATCTCGCTGTATCTCGTTGTCGGAATGCTGCAAGTGTTTACTCCCATTACGACAAGCCCCGTAGTGACGATCTCGCTTACCGCCGGGCTCCCCCTCGCAGCGGTGGCGTGGCAAGCGCTTCGCGGCGCGGATGTTGGCGTGCGGATCATCCCAAGCGTGGCAACAGTTCTCGGCGTCGTTGCGGCAGTCGCTCTCTTTCGTCAGGCCAGACTCGTCGCGTGGTCAAAAGATAGCTTTGAGTATCTGGTGAATGCATCGCTCATTGCAAACAATCATCTGGATGCCGCCTCCCTTGACCTACTCCCCAAAAGACTTATTGGGGTTCCCCTGTTGCATGCCGCTGCGAACCTCGGCGGCGAACACTACCTTCCCGCCATCACGCCGTTGATCGCTGGCCTCACTATTGCCGTTATCGTGTGGCTGGCCTGGGTGGCACTCGCACCGCGGATCGATCACCGGATTGCCGCAGTCGTCATCGTGTCGTGTTTGTTGGCGCTCGTGACGGTAAATCGCTACGTGTTCAACGCGTTCTATGTCAACGGACATCTCTTGTTCGGGATGCTAATAGTGGTCCTAGTCGGCTGCGGATGGCTCATTGCGACGAAGACTGAGGTAAACCGCGCTGCTCTCATTACGCTCATGGCGCTGTCCATAGTCGCGCTATCGGTGATTCGTGCTGAAGCGCCGATAGCAGTTGCGCTCGCTCTTCTCCCCGTGCTTCTGAATCAAGAGTTCTCGGTGCGTGAACGCTCGCTACTCTTGGGCTTGTTCGGGATCTCGACGATTGCTTGGCAGTCATTCGTAGCGATAATGTACGTGGCCGGAGATTCGCGAGTGCCGGTGTCTGTTCTCGGGCTGCTCGCCTTAGGCATCGCAGCGCTTGGCGGAGTCCCACTTTTGCGGTTGAAGCTCCTCACCCGCAAGCGCAGCATCTTCCTCGTCTCCGCACAGGCTCTGCTCTGGGTTGCACTCGCCATCCTCGCAATGAGGCAGCCCGATGTGCTGATCGACAGCCTGCGTGCGACCGTGGACAACGCGGTGCTCGGAGCAGGCTCGTGGGGATACTCTCTACTCCTGCTGGGGATCGTCGTCGCGGTTGCACTCTTCGCAAAACTGCCCAGGGGCGAGATGATGCGATTCCCGATCGTCACTTTCATTCCCGTGGCGTTCCTGCTCGCTTACCTGCGCGAGGCTGCGTATCGCGTCGGCGCGGGAGATTCGCTCAACCGAATGTGGATCCAGTTGCTTCCCCTTGCAGTTTTCTACCTGATCATCGCGATCGGAATGGGGCGTCGACGCTTGGTGGCGAGCGATTCACTCGATGAGCGCCGCGTCGCCCCCGGCATTTCCGCGCAGGCAAACCCATCAGTCATTTAGTACTTCGTCACAGAAATCGCACAGTCTTCGCGACAGCTTTCGCGGCGGGGTTCTCCGACTGAGGACTCAGCAGAACTCCACTACGGTGCCGCGGGCAGTGAGATTGTGCCGTGTTGGAATACCTGCGAGCAGGTACCCGATTCACAGACCATCTCAGCAACAGGCCACCCAAGAGCACCATTGATGCCACCCTGAGCAACTGACTCCGCCCGGAAATCCCAGTTGAGCGTAAATACTCCAGCGGAGCTCGAGTACACCTGAGCATCCTCAAAGCGCTGAACAGCTCCACTGCCATTCACCGTCTCATAGAAACGAGTATCAAGCGTCGGCAGCCCCAGTTCTGAAATGCGAGCACCGTAGTAGTCAGCGATAGTCGAATCTGAAATCGCATAGACAGCCGAATTCGACGAGCCCTGATACAGGGCGCCGTGTTGGAACTCCTGCGAGCAGCTACCCGATTCACAGACCATCTCAGCAACAGGCCACCCAAGAGCACCATTGATGCCACCTTGAGCAACCGATCCCCCGCGGAAATCCCAATTAAGAGCAAACGTGCCAGCGGAGCTCGAGTACACCTGAGCATCCTCAAAGCGCTGAACAGCTCCACTGCCATTCACCGTCTCATAGAAACGAGTATCAAGCGTCGGCAGCCCCAGTTCTGAAATGCGAGCACCGTAGTAGTCAGCGATAGTCGAATCTGAAATCGCATAGACAGCCGAATTCGACGAGCCCTGATACAGGGCGCCGTGTTGGAACTCCTGCGAGCAGCTACCCGATTCACAGACCATCTCAGCAACAGGCCACCCAAGAGCACCATTGATGCCACCCTGAGCAACCGATCCATCGCGGAAGGCCTTGCTCAGCGAGAACACCCCTGCATCAGTCGAATACACCTGAGCATTCTCGAACCGCTGGACAGTTCCGCTACCGTTCACCGTCTCGTAGGAGCGGGTATCGAGAGTGGGTTTGCCCAGAGTGGCGATACGTGTGCTGTAGTACGCCGAGATCGCGGAATCCGTGATCGCGTAGACAGCCGAACTCGATGAGGCTTGGTACAAGGCACCGTGTTGGAACTGTTGAGAACAGCTACCCGAAACGCAGACCATTTCAGCCGCGGGCCAGCCCATGACTCCGTTAATGCCACCCTGAGCAACCGAAGCGTCACGGAAGGCCTTACTCAGCGCGAACACGCCCGCATCACTTGAGTAAACCTGGGCGTAGTTGAACCGCTGCACAAGACCACTGCCATTGACGGTGTCATAGAACACAGTGTCCGCGGCCGGCCACCCGAGCGCAGTGGGCTGCGCATCGTAGTAATCGACGATCGCTGAGTCCAGAATCGAGTAGACCGCTGTGCTCGACGAGGCCTGATACAAGGCGCCGTTTTGGAATTGCTGCGAACAGCTACCGGAAACACACAATTGTTCCCCGATAGGCCAGCCGAGAATTCCCCTGATGCCACCTTGCGCGACGGATTCATCTCGGAACGCGAGGTTAACCGTAAATACACCGGCGTCACTGGAATAGACGTGGGCCTTAGCGAAGTGCTGGACAGCGCCATCGCCATTTACAGTCTCGTACGTGCTGGTTGTCGAAGTGGGCGAACCCAACGCGGTGGTTCGAGTCTCGTAATACGCAGCGATGTCTGGGTCGTCGACCGTGTAGACGGGAGCCCCAGTGGTAGAACCGAACCATGCCGTGAAGTAGTCCCAGAAGTTGCGATTCCCATAGGACGAGCACGAGTCACCATAGCCGCCAAGATTAGCCAGAGCGGCCGCGTTGGGGACGTACGGGGTGTAGTTGTACAACGCCGCAGTCGCGTTGTTCTGAATGTTTACTGACTTTGAACCGCACGCGGTATTGGGGTGATAGAGAATCGACTTCACTCCGGGCTGGTAGTAGCCCCACGCAGTCGGAGTGCTGTAGCGCTTGAGCTGCCACGCCGCGTTGTACAGCTGGTTGTACAAGCCGTAGTACTCGGCGTCGCATACTCCGCCAACGTTGTCGGGGCAGCCGTAGCCCATCGCACGAGCCAGGCGCGAATCACTCGGTTCATCGTTCGTGAGCAACCCTTGTTCTTTCTGCAGCATCACGAGCAGAACTTTGGCACTAATGCCACAGGCTTGTTGCACCTTATAGATAATGGCCGAGGTCCGCTCGTTGCTCGCCCCCGCGTAAGGCCCGCACACCGTGCGATCCGCATCGCGCGAAAAAGTGGTGGTGCGCTTAATCGTCAGGCAGTTTGAGTTGTCACAGGAGTCCAGCATCGAATCGAGGAAGGCCTGGATTTGAGACTGAGACATGTCACCCGATTTATAGAAATAGGCATCGCTAATGATGTAACCCGGGTCAAAGTTACTTCCAGAATTAGCTTGAAATAGGCTCGATTGCACCACTGAAGAATCAGCCAGTTGCGACACGGCAGATTGTGCTGACTCGACAGGGGCTTGTGCTGAGGCCGGTACTGCATTCGTAGCGCCAACAGTGAACAGCAGCGACGCCAAGACCGTGACGGCCAATCCACGAAAGACTGAAACCGACGTTCTTATGCTCCTGTAGCGCATTCGAGCCCCCTAAATTTGCACGTACTGCACCAAGGGTAATTCACTCCCCCCAAAAACCGCAGCAGAACAACATTTAAATGCGCGACGGCGCACCCCCAGAAAGAGTGCAATTCTCGATTCCGCAAGGTCCTAAGCGGAGTGATTGGCTCCCGAATCTAGTTCCTCGGGTTTCGGCTGTTGACTCAATGCCAGCTGTCGAGCCAGCTCAGTGATCTGAGTATCCATCTGGCGAAAACGCCGGTAGGTGCTCATCACGAGCCCCAAGAAGAAAAGAACCGTGAGGTAAAGCAGCAGGTCAGCACCCCGGCCGATCCCCACCAATTTCGCCATCGTCGTCCAAATCTGAGGGAAGAATACTGACGAAGCGGCAGCGACGACGAAGAGCATCATGAGGATGCGACGAACCGCTTGATGCCGCGCTCCCCCATTGCGCATCATCACTACCGCGATGACGATGACAATCGAAACGACGATGGTCTGAAAAATAACGGTCATGAGCTCACCTAAAGATCAGTTCAACGAGAATGTTGACAGAGTTGAGAAGGGACTGGCCTTTGGCTTTTGAGTAGTCGGTGTAGACAATATGAGTGGGATACTCAGACCACTGAATTTTGAGACCGCCGATGAGATCTACAAGCTCGGAGGCATGGGCCATCCGGTTCTGAGTGATGTGAATATTCTCCAGCACAGTGCGGCTAAGCACCCGGAGGCCATTATGCGCATCAGTAAGAGCCATATTCGTTGTCACTCGCGTGTACCACGCCGCAGTGCGTAACACGATGCGTTTAGAGCGGCTGACCTTTGTACGGTCATCAAGGAATCGTGAGCCGATGACGGCATCCAAGTTATTCGCATGGAGCTTCTCCACCATGCCCGCGGCATCCGCCACTTGATGTTGACCGTCTGCGTCGAACGTAACGACTTCGGTCATGGCCGGGTCGGAGAGGGCGTAGTCAAAGCCTGTTTGCAACGAGGCGCCCTGGCCGAGGTTGATCGGATGCTCGACCACAATAGCTCCGGCAGCGCGCGCGAACTCCGCAGAGTCGTCGCTCGACCCGTCGTCTACGCACACCACGTACGGAAACGTTCTCCGCACTTCGGCGACCACCTCGCCGATGACCGCACCCTCGTTATACATAGGGATAATGACCCAAGTTCTTCCCATATGCTCAGTCTCCCATACGCATGAACTTTCCGATGATCAGTCGCGCTGATATAGAGCTTTCACAATACGGCTCTGACGCCGGTGGGTGGATCCCGCCGGGCGTTGAATCACCCCGGCACCGAGAAGTCTCTGTCGTGGTTCCCGCTCAATCGGGCCCCATCAAAGACCACGTAGACTTCGGTAGGATTCGGCCTCGACCTGGAGAAATAGATGAAGTCTGCAATTGCCCTCGTCAACGAGGTGCTCTCCATTTTGCCCGCCGGAGCGCGGCGCTACCTCATCGTGTATTCGGTAACTCTGGGCTTGCTCTCGATCCTCGATGCGTTGGCACTCGGATTGCTTGCTCTCGTCATCTCCCCCATCCTGTCTGGAACCACACTTTCGCTTCCTGTGCTTGGCGAGGTCGGAGAGCTGGGCCTTCTGCTCATGCTGGGGCTCGTGTGTCTCATGATCGTTGCGAAGGGCATTCTTGCTGTCGCCCTTTTGTGGGGGGCCACTCGGCGGTTCGCAAAATACGAACTTGACATTGGTTCGCGACTCTTCGCGAGCTACATCGACGCCCCGTGGGTCGAGCGACTCAAGCGAAACTCCGCAGACGTGGTCCGGCTGACTGACGGCAGCGTTGGCGTGACGGTGTCGGGCTTCCTGCTCCCCTTTTCCACACTTTTCGGAGAAGCTCTTAGCTTCCTCACTATTGTCGTAGTGCTCGCCGTAGTTCAGCCGCTGGTTGCTGCCATCGCACTGGGGTACCTCGGTCTCCTAGGAGCGATCCTGTACTTCTGGGTCGCGAAACGTGCGCGTGAGGCTGGCCGCGTCAACCTTAAGTACACGCTCCGAAGCTCTCGGCTCATTACCGAGATGATCGGCGCGCTCAAGGAAGTCACGCTTCGCGGGAAGTCACACGAAGTCGCAGACGTCGTCCGCTCCAATCGAGTGCATTCGACGCGCGCGCGTTCCAACATTCAGTTCCTCGGCCAGGTGCCTCGCTATGTACTCGAATCCGGGATCGTGGGCGGTTTCGTGCTCGTGGGGATTGCGGGATATGCCACAGGCGGAGTCACAGAAGCAATAACCGCGGTAGCGCTTTTCGGACTCGCTGGCTTCCGCATGGCGCCTTCGGTCGTCAGGTTCCAAGCGGTCGTGTCTCAAGTCACGGCGAACATGCCCCACGCAAGCGCCGTGCTCGCCGAAATTCGGAGCGCTGAAAGTTCGGTCAAATACCGCGTCGGGCGCGAAACCTTAACGCTTCCCGAGCCATCGAGTGCGCTGAGCTTTGAGAACGTGAGCTTTAGGTATGCCGCCGATCAGGGCGATGCGATAAGTGATGTGTCATTCACCATTCCGTTTGGTAGCACGGTTGCGTTGGTCGGTTCGTCGGGAGCCGGGAAATCAACCGTCGTCGACCTGATTTTGGGCCTCATCGAACCTACTGGCGGACGGCTGGCCATCGATCAGGTGGACCTGAACAAGCTGACGGAATCGTGGCGACAGCAAGTCAGCTACGTGCCGCAGGAGGTCGCCCTATTCGATTCCAGCATTGCGCAGAACGTTGCACTCACGTGGGGCGATGACTTCGACGAGGAACGCGTGCGATCCGCACTCGCACAAGCGCAACTCTTGGACATCGTGGATAAGCGCGAAGACGGCATTAATGGTGTTATCGGTGAACGGGGCCTTGCGCTCTCGGGCGGACAGCGGCAGCGCCTAGGAATTGCTCGCGCACTCTACGCGGATCCCCGCGTTTTGGTTCTCGACGAAGCGACAAGCGCCCTCGATACTGCGACAGAAGCCGCAGTGACCGACGCGATCAAAGCCCTCCACGGCGAGAAAACCGTCATCACCGTCGCGCACAGACTGTCCACGATCCAACATGCAGACCAGATCCTCTTCATGTCGAATGGCAAAGTTGTCGCCCAGGGAACCTTCTCCGAACTCGTGGCTAAAGTGCCCGAGTTCGCACGGCAAGCAGGCTTGGCTGGTCTCGCTTAGCAGTCTGCTCGCCGTTCTCCGAGGGAAAGACTAGAGGATCTCGACCTTCGGTCCGTTGAGTCGATTACGGGTGTCCAACACCGGAACATCTGCAGTGTTCAATAGCTCGAGCTCTAGAGTGTCGTGGTCAGTCAGCAAGACCGCGATGTCCATCCCGGCTATCGTCTCTGCGGTGAGAGATACCTTCGTTACGTTTGCAGGCCAGCGGTGGGCTTCGACGTGATCGTCGACGGCAAAGACTTCTGCGCCCTCGTCGTGGAGGAGCTCAAGAAGTCGCAGCGACGGGGACTCACGAATGTCGCCGGAGTTCTTCTTGTACGCCATTCCGACAAGCAAGATCTTGGAGCCTCGCAACGCGCGGCTAGACGCGTTGAGGAGGTGCATGACACGCTGCGTCACGTACTGCGGCATGTTGTCGTTAACGTCGTTAGCCAGCTCAACGAATCGGAAATTCTGACCAAGCTTCCTTCTGACCTGCCACGAGAGGTAGCTGGGGTCTACGGGCAAGCAATGTCCGCCGACGCCGGGGCCCGGCGTGAACTTCATAAAGCCGAAAGGCTTAGTGTTCGCTGCATCAATCGACTCCCACACGTTGACGCCGAGCTGATGAGCGAAAATCGCGAGTTCGTTGACCAATGCGATATTCACGTGGCGGAAGGTGTTCTCCAAAAGCTTCGCAAGTTCTGCCTCTTTAGGAGTGGGGACAGGAACAGTCGTGTCGACGAGCGAATCGTAGAACGCTTGAACCTTCTCAAGTGACTCGGGGTTGATTCCCGACACGATTTTGGGAGTGGTAACGAAGCCCCACTGCTGGTTACCCGGGTCAATACGTTCCGGGCTGTACCCTACGTAGAAATCGCTACCGGCAGTGAGGCCCGACCCGGACTCCAAGATCGGCACGAGAAGCTCTTCAGTGGTTCCTGGGTAGGTTGTCGACTCGAGAATGACTGTCGCTCCGGGCTTCATGCGCTCTGCCAACGCAACGCCGGAGCTCTCAATGAAGCTCAGGTCCGGCACGCTTTCACGCAGAGGAGTCGGCACCGCAATAACAGCGAAATCGAATCCGACGACGTCAGCGTAGTCCGTCGTCGGCGTGTAGCTGCCGGAAGCGATCGCGCGGGCGAGGTCAGCGTCAGAGACGTCTTCGACGAAAGATATACCGGATCGCAAACCTTCGACCCGACGTTCGTCAAGGTCGATTCCGATAACGCGATAGCCCTGCTCAACAGCCCGCATCGCGACTGGTAGACCGACATAGCCTTGACCGACTACTGCGACTGTTTTGACGATGTCTGGCATCCGCGCGCAACTCTCTTTTCAATCAGGTGACTCATCTGAATCCCTACAACACTACCTCCCCTTGTGCCGGTTTCGAGTTCACCCGGAGCCGCACTTATCGGGTCAAGATTCGCCAGGCTTCACTGACGATCCGCGAAGCGACCGCACGCAGAGAGATGTTGTTAGCAGCCCACTCCGAGCGGGCAGCACGATTCGTCTGTGGCTCCTCGACGTTGAGGACCGAGAGCATTACTGCTGCGATCGCATCTTTGTCATACGCGACAGCATGCCCAATCCCCTCTTGAGCCGCGAAGTCGGCCCCAGGGCCTGTTCCCGCGTAGATTACGGGCGCACCGCACGCTACTGAGGCGTACATTTTGGTGGCGAAAGCGCGAGCGTAGCCCTCTGGATGAACGCTCGCGAGCGTCGCGACAGCGCCCCGAATCCAAGCTGCGACTTCTTCGGGGCTCATCCGGGGTCGGAGCTCCACAGCCCCGACGGGCAAGGACTTGCTGCGCTCAGCAAGCGATGCGAAATCTGACCCTTGGCCGATAAAGACGAGCTTTGAATCCGGCCGGGTCTTGAGAACCTCTTCGAAGGCGTCAAAGAAGATCTGCGCACCATGGACTTCAGAGGCCGTACCCGCGTACAGCAGATAGGGAACGTCGAGGGTGATCTTCTCCCCCACCGGGCTGAACATCGTTGTGTCTACGCCATTGCCAACCGTGGTTACTGTCGCCCGAGGAAATTGTTCTCGGATGCGCGCTGTGAACTCGACCGAAACAGACACGACTGCGGCAGCGCCGCTCATCGCCCAACGTTCCACGTTGCGAAGAATCGCTGCAATATGACGCGGATAGCCCGCGCTCCCCACAGCATCTGACCAAATATCCGCCGCGTAGTACAGATATGGAATGCCTCGGATCCCACACACAATTCGGGTGAACCATCCTGTAGTTGGCGGCGGTTCAACGATGACAAGGTGTGGCTTCTCGATAAACAGCAAACGAAAGAACACGGGCAGGTCAAAGCTCAAGTACTGCAGGTAGCCACGCACGTACCCTGCCCGGTCTCTTAGCACCCACATACGTCGCACTCGCGCGCCCCGTGCTGGCGTGTCAGCATCATCGAACCCTGCGGGAGGGTTCGTGGTCAGCACATCTACGGCAGCGCCATTGGCCACCAATTCAGCAACCAGCGCGCGTAAACGGTACGAGGCCGCGGCGGGTTCAGGAACGTAAATCCGGCTGACGACCGCGACGCGTTTGCCGGCAAGAGAGTCCATTGTCTGAGGACTCACGCGGGTACGTGAGTAACGCCGGAAGCAGCAAGCAGGGCTGCGCTTGCTTCTGCATCTCTAAGTGCACCGGAATCCGCACCCGCACCCGCACCCGCGTCTGTAGCTGCAGTTGCGCCGGTGGCATTCTTATTTGCCACCAACGGTGCGATATAGATTTCCCTTGCCAGAATGACAACCATGCCCGCAAATGCTAATGATCCCACCACCCACACCACCATGGGCGCTGGAGCGCCTGACCAGAACCACTCGGCGCCCGCGTTGAGGTTCCATCCGGGAACATCGTTGCCCGTGACGTAGCGCCGCATGTTCATGTGAAGCGCGACGAGGTTAGCGGCACTTAGTGCAACGACGACTGCGACGGTCTGCACCCGTCCGAGCGCGACGCTCTTTCGGCCAGCTTGCACCACAAGCAGACCACCCATCAACACGATGAGCGGCAAAATGTAGCGAGGCTGCACCTGTTCTCCCACTTTGTCCCCGCCCTGAGTGAGCACGTAAGTCGGAAGAATCCAGAGCACGAAGCCGACGCTCGCAACCACGAATGCTTTACGCCAGTTCAGCACGCCGAGGCCGGCAAAGCCCACCGCCACGAAGGCCGCAATCCCGAAAAATACCACCGAAGCGGGAATCGGAGTATCTAGCCAGCCGAGATCCCACCCGCCGAAAGCGCCGATCCATAAAGAAGGCACGTTGAGAAGGTTGTACGCAAGCAATCCGAAACCCGCCAAGCTGTCTGCCGCCGTTGCCGCTTGTGCCGCCGCTGGCCCGGCTTCTGCTCCCGCAAAACCGTTGATTCCGGCAGAAGTCTGCCTGGCAGAAAAGAAAAACACTCCAGCGACAACACCCATTGCAACGGGAAGAAGCGAGAGCAGCCAAAAACGACGAGTGTTCTCGAATACAAGGATGATCGCAACGCCGAGCGCACCGACCACGTACAAAGCAGAATCACCGCGGGACCCCGCCGCCATAAGAACCGAGATGACCACGAGTACCGCAGAAGCGGCACGCACCAGGCGGCTCTGTGCCTCGTAATAACTGAGCAATGCCAACCAAGCTGATCCGACCCCGGCGACAGCCCAACCGCTTGGGTTATTCGATGCGAGCAGAAAGACTCCAAGCGGCATCGTCGTCACGAGCCAGCCCCACACCAGCACAGGTCGACGGCGGACGGGGAGCAACACATAGAGCGCCGCAGTCAAGGCAACGAACAAGAAAACATTGAAAAGGCGCATCGCCATAACCGAGAACGTGGTGTCATCGCCCACGAACACGCTCATGACGGAATAGTAAAGCGGCGGATATTCGCCCTCAAAGTTTCCGCGGTCCGTCTCCACTAATGAGGTTGAGCCGAAGTCGATCCGGTCCTGACAGGCGGCACTTTCCTCACTAAAGAAGGCGTAGCATGGCGAACTCAGGAGCGCTTGTGGCACGAGTCGGGTTGACTCAGTCGCCCCCGGCTGGCAGTACGCCGGGTTATCCGTTGAACACCAAATGCTCACCAGATGGTAATCATCATCGGGAGCTGCGCCCATCGGCGATGCAAAAGCCCACGCCGAAAGCGCAAGGAGAGCCAACACGGGTGCTAAGGCAATAAGCCGGAACCGCCGCAGCGGATTGGTACGCGCGGACGCGACAATAGGTTCGAAGCGTCCGGGTGCCATCCGTACAGGCTATCTCAGAGTGCGCGAGCAGTGGTGGGCTCAGGCGAGAGGTCTCGCTCCCCCACCTCTGCGGTGGCGCGATGCGCCGGGAGGAGAATCGCCAGCGCTGCTGCAAAGCACAGCGATCCCACGATCCACACGACGTTGGGGGTGATGATGAGGTTCCACCACCATTCCCTGCCTGCATCGAGGTCAGGGCTGAGCGCATCAATACCGGTCACGTAGCGGCGGGTGTTGAGGTACAACGAAACGAATTGCGCTCCAGAAAGAGCGACAACGACGATCCACGTCTGTGCTCGCGATAGGCGCACAAGTTGCGCGCCTGAGGTGAAAAAGAGCGCGCCGACAAAAACAACGACAAGCGGGAGCAAATAGCGCGGCTGGTAGTCGTCGCCCACATCTTTACCCGCAAGAACGAGCAAAGTGACCGGAATCATCGCGAGGGCTGTAGCGCCAATCACGAGCACGAAGCTCTTTCGCACTGAATTAGCGCGTGCCGCCACGAAACCGACACCGATGACGGCAGAGAGTGAACTGACCCACACCACGGCGGGCATTGAGGTGTCTAGCCATCCGAGCCCCCACGACTGCCCGTAAATGCCAGTCCAGATGGAGGGGACTTCCGTGAGGTTTAGAGCGACGCGGCGAACGATAACGCCAAAACTGAGCTGATCTTGCACACCACTGGTCACTGCTTCGGACGATCGAGATGCCCGGAACAACAGCGCACAAATGATGAAACCCGCGACAGGCAGGAACGAGGACCACAAGAATCGTCGCGTTTTGTTCATCACGAGAAGTACCGCTGCAAAAACTGCGAGGCAGAAAAGAACAGTGGCATCGCTGCGTGAGCCGGACGCCATCACCGCACCAAGCAGGAACAGCGCGCCGAGCACGATCCGCTTGACCCCCCAAGACTCGTAGAAGCCGAGCAGCGCTAACCACCCATAGCCCACACCCATGAGCGCCCATGAACTCGGGTTGTTAGAAGAGAGAACAAAGAGTCCAAGAGGCACGGTGGTGAGCGCCCACTGCCAGACAAGAATCTGCCGACGATTGGTAGGCAACGCCAAATAAAGGATGACGCCAATACCGACGAACAGCGCGATGTTGACGACTCGCATCACGAATACAGAGACGTGCACATCGGGCCCGACGAACAAGCTCATGGCGCCGTAATAGACAACTGGGTAGCCACCCGCAAAATTTCCGCGGACAGTCTCGGTGGTCGGCCCCTCCGTGAAGTCAATGCTGTTCTGGCAGCCAGCACTCTTTTCGGGGTCATACGCGAAGCACGCGGGCCTCGCGACAGCGGGCGGGACTAATCGCGTGCCAGCGTCATCAGTCTCCGCGCAATACTGCGAATCTCCTGTCGCGCACCAAATGCTCGTCAAATGGAAATCGTCGTCGGGGCTTGCGCCGACCGGCGATGACAACGCCCATGCCGCGAGTGCGGCGAACACCAATAGCGGCGCAATGATCATCCCGAGACGACGGTCTGGGCGCGAGAACACGGAACGCAGACCAGTCAACATGGGACAAAGCTAACGCGTATAAACCCGGAGAGTGCTGTGAGCACGCGCTAGCGCCTCACTCGTGCGACAGCTTTGTCTACCGTCGCTTTTACGCCGGTGTGACGCAAATGATGCCACGCCATCCGCAGGTCGTGCCGCAGGCCGTAGGGCTTGCGAACCTTGCCCCCGAGTGCCACCCCACGACGACGCGTTTCGGCGTGGTCTGCGGCGTGCTGCGGGTTCGCCACAAAATTCACCAAAGGCTCAAGGGTGCGCTTCCAGTAGAAGTCTTCACGAACGCGCGCGACGTTGCGCTTGCACTCGGCGATGAAGGCGTCGTCGTACAGCACCCGGTCGAGGGCTGCGGCGAGAGCATCCACGTCCCGGGCGGGAACAGTAAGGCCAAGGCCCTCGGTCTCGATGAGGTCAGCAAAGCTGTCGCCCTCGGTAACCACCATGGGCAGGCCAGCCCAGAGATAGTCCAGGATGCGGGTGCGGAACGAGAACGTCGTCTCGATATGCGACATGTGGGTGCTGACGCCAGCATCCGCTTCGGTCAGGTAGTTCTGGCGGTCGGCATAGTCGACCCACTCCTCGTTGAAGAACACCGAGGTGTCGAGTGCGCCGAGTTCGCTCGCCAGATCGTGTGATTCGCGCACGATGCCCATCTGGTCGACTCCCGGATGCCGGGTGCCGAGAAAGTAGAGCTTGGCTGTGTCGCGCGTTTCGGCCAGCTTCGCAACAGCGCGGATCAGAGTCTTGGGGTCGAACCAGCTGTAGACCCCACCGCCCCAGATCATGAGCTTGTCGTCGGCATTGATGCCCGGCAGAACACCCTTGAGGGTGTCGCGCTCGTGGGCGGGAGGGGTGCCTTCGAGCCCGAACGGCACAACGCTGAGGAGGCCCTCGAGGTGCGGGTCGTTTTCGTACGTGGTGGGGCTGAGGCGCCCGAGGGCGGCCATCTGGCCGAAGTAGAAGAGGCGCTGGCGCTCGGAGGCGCACATGAAGAAGTCGCCGAGCGCGAGCTGCTCGTTGAGCACCTCGGTAGCGGTCGTGACGCGAAGCTCCCATGTGGCGCGCGCAAGTTCGCGTCCCTGCTCGAGCATTTCGAGATGCATGGGGTCGTAAATATCGACGACGGTGATCTTGTCTGTCGTACGCAACACCTCGAACTGGCGCATCGCGTGGCCTTGGAAGACCACAACGTCGCACCACTGTTCAAGTTTCGCGAAGGCGTCGTTCTCCCCCGGCGTCACGAGCGTGAGCTCGAAGGGAGCATCCACCGGCTGAAGCTTCGTCGTGGTCATGAGCGTGACCTCGTTGCCCGCTTCGGCGAGCGCGAGAGCCATGTTCCACGAGCGAATGGCAGGGCCGGCCATCCGGGGACCAATCGGGTCACCCGTGATGATCAGTACGCGAGTCACTTGGTTGCCGCCAACAGTCCTTCAAGGTAGACGCCGTAGCCACTCTTGACGAGAGGTGCGGCGAGGGCGGCGAGCTGGTCATCCGAAATCCAGCCGGCGCGCCACGCGATCTCTTCGATGCAGCCGATCTTGTAACCCTGACGGTCTTCGATGACGCGCACGAACTCGGTGGCTTGAACCATCGACTCGAAGGTTCCCGTATCGAGCCACGCGGTACCACGGTCAAGTACGTTGACCTGGAGCTGACCGCGATGGAGGTAGTGCTCGTTGATGGTCGAGATTTCGAGTTCGCCGCGCGCGCTCGGCGTGATCGACTTGGCAATCTCAATGACCGAGTTGTCGTAGAAGTAGAGGCCGGGAACGGCGTAGTTGCTCTTCGGCTCGAGGGGCTTCTCTTCGATCGACTGGGCGATGAAGTTCTCGTCGAACTCGACAACGCCATAAGCCCGCGGATTGCGCACGTGGTACGCGAAGATCAGCGAACCGTCGATGTCATTGTGCTGGCGAAGGTTCGAACCGAGCCCCATGCCGTGGAAGATGTTGTCACCCAGAACGAGGGCAACTTTTTCATCACCGATGAACTCTTCACCAATGATGAACGCCTGCGCGAGCCCGTCCGGCGAGGGCTGCACGGCATAGGACAGTTCGATGCCAAGCTCGCTGCCATCGCCCAAGAGGCGCTGGAACTGGGCTTGGTCATCCGGAGTCGTGATGATCAAAATTTCGCGGATGCCCGCACTCATCAACGTCGACAAGGGGTAGTACACCATCGGCTTGTCGTAAATGGGCATGAGCTGCTTGGAAATGCCCTTGGTGATGGGCCAGAGGCGCGTTCCGCTACCGCCGGCCAGAATGATTCCGCGCATTAGTTGCGTTCCTTTCGGTTCGCCTCGTAGTACTCCTTGACGGCCGCGTACGACGGCAGGGAGCCGTCGGCGAGACGCTCGGCAAGGGTGGGCGCAATCTTGTCTTTGGGTGAGAGAACGAGGTCACCGAGCTCGGGCGGGAAGACCAAGCCGATCTCCGGGTCGAGCACGTTGATGTCGTGTTCGGCTCCTGGCTTGTACACGTCGCTCACGAGGTAGGTGAGAGTGGCATCGTCGGTGAGTGCAATGAACGCGTGGCCAAGGCCCTCAGCCACATAAACGGCACGACGGTCGACGGTGTCGAGGATGACCGAGTCCCACTGGCCAAAGGTCGGCGATCCTTCGCGGATGTCGACCACGAAATCGATGCCGCGGCCGTGCGTGACCGTGACGTACTTGCCTTGCCCGGGAGGAACGTCCGCATAGTGGATGCCCCGCACAACGCCACGCTGAGAGACCGAAGTATTGGCCTGCCGAAGGTCGAGCGGGTGCCCCACTACCTCTTCAAGCTTGTCGAAGCGGTACCACTCCAAGAAAACGCCGCGGTCGTCAGCGAATTGTTTAGGGGTGATTTCGTAGGAATCAGGCACCGAGAGTTCACGTATCTGCACACCCGGAATCCTACCCGGCGAGCCTTAGCGGGCGGTTCAGGATGCTCAGAGAGTTAGTCGACGGGTTGAAGAACGTCTCGCACGGCGTCGAGCGGGCCGCGCGAATAGCGGCCGTACTGGCCAGCAGCGAAGGCGCGGGCCACTAAAGGAATGCGGCGCAGGCGGCCCTCGGGCAGCGAATTGCGCATCCGCTCGTGCTCGAGCTTGGCTATCGCCTGATTGACTTTGTCGTCGCTCACCCGCGTTCCAAGCCGTTGTAAGCGATCGACGAGAACAGTCATGTTGGTCTCGAGGCGGGCATTGCGGTCGCGACGGGGCTCCATCATGCGCCCGAACTTTCCCGACAGGGTCAGCTTGGTCGCGCCAATTTGGTTAGCGCCGTGTTGCCGGTAGTCGATAGTGGGCTGCTCAATGAAGTCTGTCGAGGCGACGGCTGCCGCAATAATGCCGAGCCATTCGTCGTGAACCCACGACGGCGGGAAGGGTGCTGCAAATTCCACGAGGCTTCGACGAAAAACGGTGCAGGCGCCCGTCACGAGATTTCGCCGCAGCAAGACCGAAAATGCGTCACCAGAATGGATGCTCGCCACTTCGCCACCGCTCACTCCGAGCGCTCCCGACAGTGTGTGCCCGAGCGGGGCTCGCCCCCCATCGACGAGACGTGCATCACTGTGGATCAGAGACACGGCCGGATGCGCCGCAAACTCAGCGGCAAAGAGCGCAAGCCGACCAGTGTGCCAAGCATCATCCTGATCGCTCAACGCAATGAGATCCCCGGTGCACGCCCGAATCGCCTGCTCAAAGTTCTTAGTCACTCCCAGCGGCGGAGTGTTCTCGAAGACCACGAGCTGCACAGCGGGATAGCGGGCTGCAGTGTGTCGAACACGAGCAATTGTGTCGTCGCTTGAGGCGTCATCCGACACAACAAGTTGCTTCGGCGCTGGCTGTTGTTCCAGGATGCTGACGAGTTGTTCTTCGATATAAGCGGCGCCGTTGTGGGTGCACAGGGCCACCGAGATGCTGGGGGTTGGCTCAGGCGCGCTCATTGCTCCAGCTTAAGGTGCGCCGCCTGCAGTAGCGCGCAGCGCCAAGCCAACTATCATTGGTGAGTTATGCCTGCCGATCTCACCCCAGGGGTGCTCCCCCGCGTCGCAGTACTGCTGGCGACCCACAATGGTCGTCGCTGGCTTCCCGAGCAGCTCGATAGTGTGCTCGCACAACAGGGTGTCGAGGTCGAAGTATTCGCCCGCGATGACGCCTCAACGGATGGCACCGCCGAGTGGCTCGCTGAACGCGCCGCGTCCGATCCGCGCCTGACCGTCATCCCGAGTGACGGCGCGTCGGGCAGTGCCGCCGCGAACTTCTACCGCCTCGTACAGCTGGCCCCCGCCGACCGCGAGTTCTACGCATTCTGCGATCAAGATGACATTTGGGTTCCTACGAAGCTTGCGACCCACGTGCGCCTGAGCCAAGAGTTGGGTGCCGATGGAGTCTCGTCGAACGTCACGTCGTTTACGGCCGAGGGCGAACGTAGCCTTGTTAAGAAGGACTTTCCGCAGCGCCGTTTCGACTACCTCCTCGAAAGCCCCGGCCCCGGCTCCACATTTCTGATGTCGAACCGCCTCATTACCGTGACGCGTGAGCTGCTCGATGCTGCCGACATTGCTGGCGCGGGCCCGCTGCCGCAGTATCACGACTGGTTGCTCTACGTTGTGGCCCGAGCCAAGGGCTGGATCTGGCACATCGATGCGGTGCCAACCGTGGAGTATCGCCAGCACGACGCCAACGTCATGGGCGCCAACGTCGGTGCGCGTTCCGCATTCTCTCGTCTAGCACTCGTGCGCGAGCAGTGGCACCGCGGTCAAGCGCGGCTTTTGGCGAGCATCGCCCTCCGCGTAGCTGACGACGCTCATCGCCCAGAACTCGAACGGATGAGTGAGCTGGTCGAAAAAACAAACCTGCGAGCCCGCTATGCTCTGGCACGCCGCGCGTCCCAACTCAGGCGACGCCCAAGAGATCAGTGGATAATTGCGCTGTTGATCAGCTCGGGTGTCTGGTGAACAAACAATCTGTCGCAAAGAGAGAAAGCAACAATATGAAGATTCTCGTCGTCGGCGGTAGTGGCTTTATCGGCACTCGCCTGCTCGAAACCTTGCACGAGCAAGGGCACCAATTCACGAACTTCGACCGCCTGGTATCTGCGCGTTTTCCTGAACAGTCCGTCACGGGCGACGTTCGCTCGGCGGATGAACTCACGGCAGCCAGTGTCGGTCACGATGCAATCATCAACCTCGCCGCCGAACACCGTGACGATGTCTCCCCGCTGAGCCTCTACACCGAGGTGAACGTCGGAGGCGCGCACGCCCTCGTCGCTGCCGCGGAAGCTAATGGCATCCAGCGCATCGTTTTCACGAGCACCGTTGCGCTATATGGCCTCGATAAGAATGATGCAGCCGAAGATTCTGTGCCGGAACCGTTCAACGAATACGGCCGTTCCAAGTTGGCCGCCGAAGGTGTGTTCAGCACTTGGGCGAACGCGGATGCCGCACGCTCCTTGGCGATCGTGCGCCCCTCCGTTGTTTTCGGCGAAGGCAACCGTGGCAACGTGTACAACCTCGCTAAGCAGGTTTCGTCTGGCCGTTTCATCATGGTCGGCAAGGGCGACAACAAGAAGTCGATGTCGTATGTCGGCAACATCGTTGGGTACATCGCGAGCCGCCTTGAGGCGCCGACCGGCATCGAGATCCGCAACTTTGCTGACAAGCCCGACCTCTCGACCAAGGAACTCATCTCGATCCTGCGCGACGAAATGGACGTTCACGCCGCGAGCGGTCTGCGCTTGCCACTGCCCTTGGGGATAGCTGCAGGCTATGTCTTCGATGCTGCGGCTAAGATCACCCGACGCACATTTCCGATCAGTGCGGTGCGTATTCGTAAGTTTGCGGCCGACACCACGGTGAACACCGATCGGTTGCGCAGCTCTGGCTATACGGCGACGTACTCCTTGCAAGATGCGCTCAAGCGCACGCTCGCGTCGGAGTTTCCCCACAGGGGCGCTTCGGCATCCACCACTGGCTCCACGCCCTCAAACGACAGGAACCCTTCATGAAGCTTCTCGTGACCGGCGGCGCCGGATTCATTGGCTCGAACTTTGTTCGCCGCACCCTTCAGGATGAGTACCCCGGGCTCGCTGGCGCCGATGTTGTGGTGCTCGATGCCCTCACCTATTCCGGCAACCTAGAAAATCTTGCTCCTGTCGCCGATTCCCCTCGCTTCAGCTTCGTCGAGGGCGACATCCGTGATGCCGACCTTCTTGACACTCTTCTCGGCGACATCGACGCGATCGTTCACTTCGCTGCCGAGTCTCACGTTGACCGCTCGGTGCGCGATGCGAGCGCATTCGTCGAGACCAACGTTCTCGGCACCCAACGCCTGCTCGACGCTGCACTCCGCGCGAAGACGCCTCGATTCGTTCATGTGTCGACGGATGAGGTCTACGGCTCGATTGCCGAAGGTTCCTGGGATGAACTCCAGCCGCTCGAGCCCAACTCCCCGTATTCCGCGTCGAAAGCGGGCAGCGATTTGTTGGCGCGCAGCTACTACCGCACGCACGGTCTCAACGTGTCGATCACACGGTGCTCGAACAACTACGGCCCGTATCACTTCCCTGAAAAGTTGATCCCGCTGTTCGTCACAAACTTGATCGACGGCAAGCACGTGCCTCTCTACGGTGAGGGCAACAACATCCGTGACTGGCTGCACGTCGACGACCACTGCCGCGGCATCGCGCTCGTCGTCACTGGCGGCCGCGCAGGTGAAATTTACAACATTGGCGGCGGCACTGAGCTCACCAATAAGGAGCTCACTCAGATGATGCTCGACCACACCGGCACTGACTGGTCGTCGGTTGATCGCGTTGAGGACCGCCTCGGCCACGATCTGCGCTACAGCGTCGATATTTCCAAGATCCAGTCAGAGCTCGGCTACGCACCCCAAGTGCCGTTCGAACAGGGCCTCGCTGACGTTGTGCAGTGGTACCGGGATAACCGCCAGTGGTGGGAACCCCTCAAGGAAAAGGCTGCGTTGTGACCCGAGTTGCTGTTGTCGGTGCGGGCGGAATGCTCGGCACCGACCTCATGCTCGCTCTCGCGCAGCACGATGCAACCGGATTCACGCGAGCCGAACTCGACATCACCGATGCTGCCGCAGCCCTCGATGTACTGGGCGGTTTCGATGTCATCATCAACGCGTCCGCATACACCCGGGTGGATGACGCTGAAGCTGACGAAGAGAACGCTCACCTCGTCAACGCTGTCGGCCCCCACAATCTTGCCCTCGCCGCGGCAACGCACGGAGCACGCCTCGTGCAGCTCTCCACGGATTACGTGTTCGACGGCACGGCTACTGAGCCCTACGCCGAAGACGCGGTTAGGCATCCGGTATCGGCGTACGGTCGCACGAAGGCGGCCGGCGAGTTGCTCGCACTCGAGCACAACCCTGGTCGCACGGCAATCGTGCGCACGGCATGGCTGTATGGCAAGAACGGCTCCAGCTTTCCGCGCACCATGCTGAAGCTGGCCGCTGACCGCGACACTCTTGAGGTAGTCAACGATCAGCACGGCCAACCCACGTGGACGGGCGATCTCGCCGCTCAACTTGTTACTCTCGTCGACGCTGGCACGCCCGCTGGCATCTTCCACGGCACCAACTCGGGCCGCGCTAGCTGGTTCGATCTTGCTCAAGCCGTATTCGTCTGTGCTGGGCTCGATCCTGATAGGGTCAAGCCGACCGACAGTTCAGCTTTCACGCGGCCTGCTCCGCGACCGGGCTTCTCTGTTTTGAGTCACCATGCATGGCTCGATGCGGGGATCGAGCCGATGCGTGATTGGAAGCAGGCCCTTAAAGCCGCCTTTGAATCAGGAGCGTTGACTGCCGAATGACCACTCTCCGCGTCATCATCGATGAGATGCTCTCGCCGACCCCCGGCAGTGTTGCCCGGTACACCGAAGAGTTGACTCGAGAACTCATCAACGTCGCCCCCGCCAACTGCACGGTTGAAGCGTTCGTCTCAGCGTCGACCGAGACCGAGTATGACCTCATCGCTGACCGCCTCCCCAATCTGGCGAAACTGCACAAGAGTGCCCTCAGTCGCCGAGAGCTGCGCGCGTCGTGGCATCACGGTTTCACGAAGATTCCCGGCCACGGGATGCTGCATGCCCCCAGCCTGATGGCTCCGTTACGCCGCCACGACCGCCTTAACCGTGGCGAACAAATCGCCGTCACCGTGCATGACGTTGTCGCCTGGACGCGTCCCGAATCTCTCGGCAGCAGGCAAGCCGGGTGGGCCCGCGCAATGCTCAAGCGCGCAGAAAAGTATGCCGACGCGATCGTGGTGCCCAGCCACACCGTCGCGCAGCAACTCGAAGGAATTGCCAACTTTGGTGACCGCGTGCGCGTCATCAGCGGTGCAGCAAGCGCAAGCCTGCGCATTCCCGAGAACATCGACGAACGCGCCAACGAACTCGACCTCCCGCAGCGATTCTTGCTGGCGATCGGTGGCCTCGACCCGCACCGCGGAATCGACCACCTCATCCGGGGCCTCCGAGAAATCGATGAAGACGTTGTGCTGCTCCTGGTGGGCCCTGAGCCCGATGACGAAAGCATCGCCGACTTTCTCGCCGCCGAAAAGATCAGCCCCGAACGTGTTCGTGGCATGGGAACCGTGAGCAACGACGATCTTTCGGTGATTTTCGACCACGCCGCGGCCTTCGTTTACCCCAATCTCGATGTCGGCTTCGGCATGCCCGTGCTTGAAGCACTCTCGTTCGGCATCCCTGTCGTACATTCCGATGCGCCCGCTCTGCTCGAACTCGCCGCCGATGCGGGAGTGGTTATCGAGCGCGAACCAGCCGAGGGATACCCCGAAGCTCTCGCCGAGGGAATCAACCGAGTGCTCAACGATGCCCCCTTCGCTGAGCGCTTGTTCTACGCCGGCCAGGACCGCGCGCGGGCCTTCAGCTGGCGCATGTCAGCCGAGAAGGTCTGGCAGCTCCACGCTGACCTCTAAGGGCCGCACAACACGACGCCGCTGAGTAGCGCTCGCTACTCGGTGCCTTCCTCAGGCACGCTCGAGGTGGTGACACCGGCAACGAGTTCGCGCACGTACTCGAAGTCGGGGTATTCGGGGTCGATGTCGTTGGCAGGAACCAACTCGAGCGAACCGATCGGCAGCGAGCGCGTCTTAGAGGCCAGGTTCACAAAGTAGCCCAGACTTCCCTGCGGGATATCGGTCGTGACGACCTGCGAACTCGCCGACGCGATGGCCTGGAACTTGGTGAGCACATTCGACGGCGTGAACTGCTCGACGACTGCCTGCTGCAACTGACGCTGGCGTTCCATCCGGTCGTAATCGGTGGTGTCGTGGCGCGAGCGGGCGTACCAGAGGGCGTGATAGCCGTCCATGACTTGCACGCCAGCGGGGATCCATTCGGCAACGATCGTGAATTCCGCATCCGCATGAATCGGCACGGCCTCTTCGACATTGATCGTGACTCCGCCAAGTGAATCGATGAGGTCTGAGAAGCCCTGCATATCGATGAGGGCGTAGTACTGGATGCTGAGACCGGTGATGCCTTCGACAGCGTCTCGCATTGCTTCGATTCCGGGCGTGCTGCCGTTCGCTACGGCATCCGGATATAACTCAGGGGTGTTGAGTTCAACCTCGGTGTAGACCGAATTCAACAGACACACGTCGACGTCGCAGCCGTAGACTCCGTAGCCGTCTGGATACTTAGCCGCCAGCGGCGACCCCTCAACGAACGGGGTGCGTTCCATGTTGCGGGGCAAACCGATCAGTACCGCTTCGCCGGTTTCGGCGTCGATGCTCGCGAGGGTGATGCTGTCAGGTCGAAGCCCGTCGCGGTCTGCTCCGGCGTCTCCGCCGAGCAAGAGAATGTTGTAGCGCCCATCGATGGGTTCTTTGGTCGGCGCTGCGACGAAGACATCACTCAAGAAAGTGCTCGCCGTGGTCGCAACATAGGCGCCGTAGCCTGCGGTCCCGGCGATGGCGACGAGCACGAGCGCGCTGAAGGCGGCAACGATCGCGCGACCACTCGGCGTCGCGCGACCAAGTCCAGAAATACTCCACGCGTTGAGAGTCAGCACGATCCACAACACGGCATAAAAGACGAGGACCAGAGCAATCGCCCAGAGACCGATCGTGCTGCTGCCGATCGTGAAAAGCGTGCCCGGTGACGCTACCGAGAGCACAAGCCCCACCACTACCAGCAACACAAAGATCAAGCTGGCGACGACACCAAAGCGCCCAAGTTTGCGGTTTCCGGCCAACAATTGGGCCGAACCGGGAATGAGAATGTTGAGCCCGAGCAACCACCACGCGCGCTTCGTCATCGTGGCCGCTGAGCGATCGGCGGGCTGACGAAGGGAACTTGTTGCGCTCACAGGCTCGCGTTCAATGCAGCGTTTTTCTCAGCCACCATGGCTTCAAGCCCGGCAGCGTAGTCCGCAAGCTTCGTCGTGAGTTCGGCATCGCCTGAACCAAGAATGCGAGCGGCGAGGATGCCCGCATTGCGCGCTCCACCGATGGACACCGTGGCCACCGGAATACCGGCAGGCATTTGCACAATCGACAACAGCGAATCCATGCCATCGAGACGCGACAGCGGAACAGGAACACCAATCACCGGCAACGTCGTGACCGAAGCGAGCATGCCCGGAAGATGAGCTGCCCCACCAGCACCGGCAATAATCACCCGGATGCCGCGACTAGCAGCCTCTTTGCCGAACGCAATCATCTTCTCAGCACTGCGGTGCGCCGAAACGACACTGACCTCGTGCTCGATCCCGAAGTCTTTGAGCGCCGCCGAAGCGTCGACCATGACCTTCCAGTCGGAGTCTGATCCCATTACGACAGCTACTTGCGGTTGAGTCACGGAACCCATGCTAGGTCTCAATCCTTCAGAAATGCTGCTGCGGCACGCGCTCGGTACATGACGTCGTCGAGGTCGTCGCCGCTCACATTTACGTGCCCCACCTTGCGGCCGGGGCGCGGCGCTTTGCCGTATTCGTGGAACTTTGCTGTCGGTTGGTTGGCGAGAGCGAGCGGGTAACGCTCGGCGATAGTGCCCGAAGTGGGGCCGCCGAGAACGTTGATCATGACCGTCCACGGTGAGCGCGCGGCTGTCGCGCCGAGAGGAAGATCGAGCACGGCACGCACGTGCTGTTCGAATTGGCTCGTGATCGCGCCATCCATCGTCCAGTGTCCACTGTTATGCGGGCGCATTGCGAGTTCGTTGATGAGCAATTCACCGTCGGTCGTTTCGAAGAGCTCCACGGCAAGCACACCCGTGACGCCAAGTTTCTCAGCGACCGCGCGAGCAATGGCGGCGGCGGCTTCGGAGAGGGACGCTTGTGCTCGGGGAGCCGGTGCAATCACTTCGGCACAGACGCCATCGAGTTGGATCGACTCCACGAGAGGCCAGAGCGCTACTTCTCCGCTGGGGCTTCGAGCAGCCAGTTGGGCAAGCTCGCGAGTGAACGAGACAAGTTCTTCGGCCAGCAGCGGGTTGCCCGCCTCGAACCAGTCAGCCACCTCGGAGGCTGCGGCCACGATGCGGACGCCCTTGCCGTCGTATCCGCCACGCGGTGTCTTCACGATGACGCGACCACCGTTATCCGCAATAAAAGTGTCGAGCTCGGCAGCGTTCGAGACACTGGCCCAGACCGGAACCGGCAACCCCAAGCGCGTCAGCTCCTGGCGCATCAGAATCTTGTCTTGAGCGACAGCGAGCGGAGCGGGCCCCGGGTGCACGGCAACGCCAGCCTCCACGAGAGCAGCAAGCACATCCTGAGGCACGTGCTCGTGGTCGAAGGTGATCACATCAACGTCGCGGGCAAACTCAAGAACCGTGGCGGCATCCGTGTAATCGCCGACCGCTGTGGCGGCGAGGGAGGCCGACATTCCTTCGGTCTCTGCCAGTACGCGCAGCTCGAAACCGAGCTCGATGGCACGCGGGATCATCATTCTGGCCAACTGGCCTCCGCCAATGACGCCGACGATAGGTCGCATTCGTGACTCCTGCACTATCTAAGATGATGCCCAGTTTCGGGCTTAGGTTGGCGCGTTAGACTTCCAACCGCCCTGCCCCATTCTTGTCTACTGGAGAGATCACATGCGAAAGCTGCTCGGCCAGTTTCTACGTTTCGGCGTAGTGGGCCTCGGTGGGCTTGTGATCGATGTCGCAGTATTCAATCTGTTGCGGCTCACAATTCTCTCACCTGATGTGCTGCACGAAGGCCCTGTGGTCGCCAAAGTGATTTCCACCACTCTCGCCATCGGCGCGAACTGGATCGGTAACCGTCGCTGGACATTCGCCACGACCGGCCGCACTGGCGCCACGCGCGAAGGTGCTGAGTTCGCGGTAGTGAGCGTCGCCGGAATGGGAATCGGCCTGCTGTGCCTGTGGGTGTCGCACTACGTGCTCGGCTTCACATCGTTGCTCGCCGACAACATCGCGACCAACGTCGTCGGTCTCGCTCTCGGTGCGGTATTCCGTTTTGCGCTCTACCGCTGGTGGGTATTCAGCCCCAGCCGCGGTGTTCTTGCTGCCGAGCACGCCGCCGCGCAGTCAGCACGAGCCGCAACCCATGCCGCTCACATCGCAGTGGATGCCGCGGCAGACGCCGCGCTAGGGACGACCGAGCGCGCGGTAGGTCCAGCCGGCCGCTCGCCACTGCACCGGGTCCAGGCAGTTTCGCCCATCGAGGATCGCGCGCACCGAAACGATTGAGTCAAGCGTGCTCGGATCAATGGCACGGTACTCGGGCCATTCGGTGAGTACGAGAACGACATCGGCATCCTTCGCCGCTTCTTCCACGGTCTCGACGTAGTCAAGACCGGGACGTACTCGACGCGAGGTTTCGATTGCTTGAGGGTCAGTGGCCCGCACGTGAGCACCCAGCTCCGCGAGCTTGGCTGCAACATCGAGCGCGGGCGAATCACGCACGTCATCGGAATCCGGTTTGAAGGCGAGCCCCAAGACGGCGACTCGTGCGCCCTTGATGGTTCCGCCGAGCACTTCGCGGCACAGATCGACCATGCGTTCGCGGCGGCGAAGATTGATCGCGTCGACCTCGCCCAAAAAGCTGAGGGCCTCGCCAGCACCGAGCTCTGACGCGCGCGCCATGAAAGCACGGATGTCCTTAGGCAGGCAGCCACCGCCGAAACCGAGGCCGGCGTTCAAGAAACGACGGCCGATGCGCTGGTCGTGCCCGATGGCGTCAGCGAGCTGAGTGACATCGGCGCCCACGACTTCGGCCACTTCAGCCATCGCGTTGATGAACGAAATCTTGGTGGCGAGGAATGCATTGGCGGCCACTTTGACGAGTTCCGCTGTTGCAAAGTCGGTCACGATTCGGGGAGTGTCGCGTTCCAGAATGGAGGAATATGCCTCATCAAGAACATTCGCCGTCGCTTCGTCGCCGTCACGAACGCCGTAAACGAGTCGATCGGGTGCAATCGTGTCTTGGACGGCGAAGCCTTCACGCAAGAACTCTGGATTCCAGGCGAGGCGTGCGCCGGTGGCTTCAACCAGATCGGCCAGTCGCTGGGCGGTGCCCACGGGAACAGTCGATTTGCCCACAACAACGTGACCCGGACCGATGAACGGCAACAATGCTTCAAAAGCTGCATCGACGAAACGTAGATCGGCCGCGTTGGAGTCAGCCTTCTGCGGCGTTCCCACCGCAATAAAATGCACGAGCGCATCACCAGCGCGAGACATCTCCGTTGAGAACTCGAGCGAGCCAGCAGCAACGGTCTCGCTCAGCAACTCCGGCAATCCGGGTTCATAGAAAGGAGCTAGTCCTTGCGACAGAGACGCGACTTTTGCCGCATCAATGTCGATACCGACAACCTCATGACCAAGCTTTGCCATCGATGCCGCGTGAACGGCGCCCAAATACCCACAACCGATTACAGAAATCTTCACGCCGGGCAGCCTATCTGATGAGAGTTGACGCCGAGTAACTTGCTCACGAGGATGCCGCGCTAACGTCGCCGCAAAGGCTGCGTTTTAGCGGGTTCCCCACACGGCGGTCTCGTCAGACGGCTGCGATTCTTCCCGTTGCCGACGCAGCGAAACCACGTTTTGGTTGTTCTCCATAAGGTCGTGCAGGGCTGCTTGCGTGAGCGCGACAGATGGAATGTCGCGCAGCACGACGGGGTGATCGTGACCGGCGTTGATGAGCAGATCACCGCTGCCGAACATCCGCTGAATCCAGGACTGACGCACGGTGACGTCGTAGCCACGACTGTGCAAGAGCTCTTGCCGGATGCGCACAAAGACTCCGCTCGAGAGCACCACGCGCCGCGTCGTGATCGTGTAGTTGCGGGCAAGCCAGCCGAAGAAGGGCAAGAACCACGCCACGACAATGAGGAGCAGCCCAGCGGTGAGGAGCGCGAGATTCTGCCAATCCTCTGGGAAACTGCCGAAGAAATAGCCGAGAGTACCCGCCGTCGCCACAAAAATGATGCCGGGGAACGTCAGTGCACGCGCGTGAGAGCGAACGCGGGCAACAATAGCCTCGCGCTGAACGCTCATCTCATTCGGCATAGATCATTCATACCGCAGGTGAGTGACGTCACCTGCCGCGACGTGCTGCAGCAGCCCGTTCGCATCATCCTTAACCACGAGTCGGCCCTGATCGTCGACGGTTTCGGCGGTCCCAAAGATTCGGGCGCCGCCGGGCAACTCGACACGCACTCGACGACCGATAGTTCCGCACTCGGCCCGCACGGCATCCGCGACACCGCTTCGTACCGGATCGAGTCCAGCAGCGATAAATTGTTCGACAAGTTGGGCGAGTTCGGCCAAATAGCGACTCAGCGCCTCATCGAGGCTAGGCTCGGCGCCTTCCAACACAAGAGAACTGGAGACGGATGTCGGCAGCTCGTCGCGCTCGATGGTGAGATTCAATCCCGCTCCCACGATCACTCCGGTGCCGCCCGCCACGAGTTCCGAGAGCAACCCCGACACTTTCAGACCCTCGATCTGCACGTCATTGGGCCATTTGAGGGTCACCTCGCGGTCGGTGACGAAGCTGCGCACGGCGCGGGCCATCGCCAGCCCGCCGATGAGGGGCATCCAGGACAGTGCTTCAATGGGCGCATTCTCGGGCGCCACCAGCACTGAAACGGCGAATGTTTTCCCCGGAGGGGCCACCCATTCTCGCCCCAAGCGTCCGCGACCGGCCGTCTGATTGGCGGTCACGAGAGCCGAAAGGTGTTCAGTCTCGCCCCGGGTGGCGCGCGCCAAGAGTTCTTGGTTGGTCGAGCCGATTTCATCAACATGCTCAAGCAGCGGCAGAACGGCGGTACTCAATGGCAAGTGCATCGCTTCAGCGTAGAGCGCCGAGGCGCCTGCGGATGCCGTCTCTAGTGTTTCCTCAATGAAACCGGCCTGAAACTTGTGGGTTCCGCCAACCACACAAGCGGTGGATGGGTGGGTAAAGTGACACAGTGACCGAAGACAACTCGACTCCAGACATGTTCACGACCGCCGGCCGGATCGCCGATCTTAAGAACCGCTATCACGAGGCCGTGACCGCCAGCGGTGATGCGGCCATCGAAAAGCAGCACGCTAAGGGCAAGATGACCGCCCGCGAGCGCATCGAGCAGTTGCTCGATCACGGCTCGTTCGTGGAACTCGACGAGTTCGTTCGCCACCGCACCCACGCGTTCGGCATGGAAAAGAAGCGTCCATACGGTGACGCTGTCGTCACGGGTGTCGGCACCATTCACGGCCGCCAAGTTGCCGTGTATGCCCAAGACTTCACGATCTTCGGTGGTTCGCTCGGTGAGGTTGCCGGCGAAAAGATCATCAAGGTCATGGATCACGCCATGAAGACCGGCGTTCCGATCATCGGCATGCTCGACTCCGGTGGAGCTCGCATCCAGGAGGGTGTTGTTGCTCTCGGCAAGTACGGCGAGATTTTCCGCCGCAACACTCAGGCTTCGGGTGTCATCCCCCAGATCTCGATCATCATGGGCCCGGCCGCCGGTGGCGCCGTGTATTCCCCCGCGCTCACCGACTTTGTGATCATGGTCGACAAGACCAGCCAAATGTTTGTGACCGGCCCCGACGTCATCAAGACCGTTACGGGTGAAGACGTCGGCATGGAAGAGCTCGGCGGCGCGCTCACCCACAACAAGGTGTCGGGCGTTGCCCACTACCTGGCGAGCGATGAAGAGGATGCCCTCGACTACGCCCGCACCCTCGTCGGCTTCCTGCCCGACAACAACATGTCGGATGCTCCCATCTACGAGAGTGAAGTTGAGCTCGAGATCACAGATGAGGACCGCAAACTCAACTCGATCATTCCCGACAGCCCCAACCAGCCCTATGACGTGAAGACGATCATTGAGCACATTGTCGATAACGGGGACTTCCTGGAAACCCAGCCGCTGTTCGCCCCCAACATCGTGGTCGGTTTCGGTCGCGTTGAAGGTCGCTCGGTGGGCATCGTTGCGAACCAGCCGCAGGCGATGGCCGGAACCCTCAATATCGAGGCTGGCGAGAAGGCTTCGCGCTTCGTGCGTTTCTGCGACGCGTTCAGCATCCCGATCCTCACGCTCGTCGACGTTCCCGGCTACCTGCCGGGCACCGACCAGGAGTGGACCGGCGTTATTCGCCGTGGCGCCAAGCTCCTCTACGCCTACGCCGAAGCAACAGTGCCTCTCGTCACCGTCATCACTCGCAAGGCGTACGGCGGGGCCTACATCGTCATGGGCTCCAAGCAATTGGGCGCCGACCTCAACTACGCATGGCCGACCGCTGAGATCGCCGTCATGGGCGGCCAGGGCGCCGTCAACATCCTGTACCGCGGTGAGATCAAGGCTGCGGAGGCTGCTGGTGAGGATGTCGCAGCCGTGCGCACTCGCTTGGCCAACGAATACACCTACAACGTTGCTAGCCCGTTCCTCGCGGCCGAGCGCGGAGAGCTCGATGGAGTCATCGAACCCGCTGCCACTCGCGTGCAGGTCGTCAAGGCACTACGCGCACTGCGCACCAAACGCGCGAGCATGCCGCCCAAGAAGCACGGAAACATTCCGCTGTGACCGGCAAGCACACGCAGGACGAGCCGGCCGACATCCGCATCGTCTCGCGCAACGTCACGCCAGAGGAGGCCGCAGCGGTTACGGCGGTCGTTCGTGCCGCCCTGCTCGAATCCGCGGAGCTTGCAGGAGCCGATGAGACGGCCCCGATCACGGCATGGGCCCGCAGCCAACGGCCGATTCGGCAACCGCTCACTCCCGGTCCTGGGGCATGGAAGGCGAGCGCTCGCCGCTAGCGACGGCGCTTTTGCACCGCCTTTTGACGAAAACATGTGGTTTCGTAGTCGTACCCCGTTCGCGGGGTGCGGATTTCGTCGAAAACTGTAAATTAGGGCCACTTTGTCACCTGAATTGACGAATTGTCCCCCGAGAGTCCCCCTAAAAACCGACTTTGTTAGTTGTTTGCATGATGCAGAATATTAACTGCTAGGTGGATCTCCATAGGAGTTACACCGCCAAAGATTGGCCGACTAGGGTAAGCGGGCCAATTCTTTGGGGGCGGATCAGGACGGTATTCGGGTTATCGTCCTGATCCGGGTTCTAGCGAAGGACCGGAGAAGTGCTTCTTATAGCCACTCCGGTCCTTCCGCCTTTAACCAGTCGGCCCACCGCCAGCACACGCACCACGCAGAGCCTTCAGCGGGGCTCTCCGGCGTTAGAACCGCGTTTGAGCACACGATAACGCGCTCAGCCCGCCACCCGCAGAGGGCGCGACCAGTGCCGCTAGACGCTGATGCTGTCGACGCGCGGGATCTCGAGCCAGATGTCGACGACATCCTCTTCGAGTGAATCCAGACCGAGAGCGCTTGATTCGCCATCGCCGGCGCTGTGCAACCCCACCACCGTAATCGCGACATCCGATCCCTCAGGGACGGTGCGCGCAATCACCTTGTCTGCGCTCGTCGACTGGATCGCTTGCGCAAGGCGGTTGAGCACCCGATCGAGGTCCTCATCTGACAGGTCGTCAATCCCGCCCTCATCGAGCAGGGTCACCGTGGCTCCACGGCGACGAGCGATCATGACTTGGTCACGAACGGCATCGTTCAGGAGTTTGCGACCGCGAATCTCATCGCGGATGGCTCCCTCAAGGTTGAGGCACTCGCGGCGTTCGGCTTCCGACAAATCACCGTCGGTTTCCCGAATTCGTTCGAGCATGTCGAGCGCCATCATTCCGGTCTGCTCGAGCCGGAATTGCCGTTCGTGCACGTGGGCATCTTGCGCCGCTTGCCAGTCGGTCGCTTCCTGCTCAGCGAGAACGAACCGCTGCGCATCCTTGGATGCCTTCGCCAGTCCACTCGAGAGCACGTGCGAGACAGCAACCCAGGACGCGCTTCCAATGATGCCCAAGCTGAAGAGACCAGCTGGCCCAACGGGGCCAAGGCTAAACGTGTGAGCCACGAGGAACCCGATGCCTAACCAGGCAAAGGTGTGGCGCCCACGGGTCGACGTGATCGTCAACAGGGTTCCGCTCGCGGCGACGTACCACGTTGCGTAACCGGTGCCACCCTCGCGAGTGAAGTCGAGCTCGTTGGCGACGAGCAGCGAGATCGCGACGACGGTGGCGAAGTTGAAGGTCGCCATCCAGATCGGCATCCGCACGGGGCCCCACGGCAACAGGCTGACGATCGTAGCCACACCGTAAAGAACCATGGCAACGTAGATCGGACCGGGTGTGTCAGGGATATCGATCGTGTAGTTCGCCAAAACGATGTGGTACGCCGAGAAGAGCGCCGCCATGCCGACGATCAGGTAGCGAGGAACTCCGATGTTCACAGCTCATCCCCCTGGGCGTCGTTCTCGATCGTGCGCACGCTTTCAGTGTTCACTTCGTCACTGCGATTGCCGTGCGGCCACTGGATGCAGATTTGTGTTCCCGCGCCGGGAACCGAGGCAATAGCCGTTCGACCACCGGCATTCGCCACTCGTTCCACAATCGATACCCGCACCCCGAGACGTTCTTGCGGCACGTAGTCCAGATCGAATCCCGCCCCGGTATCGGTGACAAGAACTTCGATGCCGTTACCTTCAAGACCGCGCACCTCGACACTGCGCTGAATGTCAGAGCCGCCCGCGTGCTGGATGCTGTTCATCATTGCCTGCACGGCAGCAGAGTGGACCGCTTCTGCCGCGACCACAGGGAGCGAGCGAGCGCCAACGCTGCGAACGGCGCACGTGAAATTAGAGGCGAGCAACTCCGCCGAGGTGACGACCCGTTGTGCAAGATCAGTGGCCTGCACGGTTGAGATGTCGTCGGGCGACGTTGCCGCGGCTTCACGCAAATGGCCAATTGCATTGCCGGCCATGACTGCCGCGAGCCGCTCAGCTTCGGGCGTGTAGGCGCGAGCCGCAGAGATGAGCGTCGTGAGCACACTGTCGTGAACGATTGAGTCCACCTGCACGCGTTCCACTTCAGTAGCGTGCTGGCGCACAGCATTGCCGTACCGCGATAGCGCCGTCGCTTGCGCACTATCGACGTTGGATGCTGCCTGCCGAAGCATCGTGACGATGATCATGATCGCGCTGCCGAGAATGAGGGCGTAGAACGTTTCGAGCACTGCAAGTTGCCACGGCGCCCCACCGCCCACTGGGAGAATGCGCACGATGAGGTACACCAACGGCGCAGCAAAGAGGTAGATCGTAGCAAGCACTCGGCTGAACGAAATTGCTGCCATAGCCGTCGCTACCGTGATGAGGTAGTTGAGCCAATGGATTCCGCTGAAGACTTCCACGCCAGGGATCACCGTGAACGGCCAACTCAGCAGAGCAAGAAAGTAGATCACGGCGAACGTACCGTGCGCCGCACGCACTGCTTTGTTGGCAAACGAGGCAATGACAACCACGATGAGCATTCCGAACAACGCCGGAACAAAAATCAGCAACCACCACGGCTGGGCTTCGCTCGCTTGGGCCAGTAGCCACGGCAGCGTTTGGGCGCCAAAGACCAGACCAATAACGGCCACGGAACGCGAAATAACCCGCTCAACCTGTTTGCGGCTGATCGGGTTTCGCGGCTGCTTTGCCGTCGGCGCGGGTCGCGCCACCGCCAGGCTAGTGGCCATCGCCGCCTTCAGAATCAAGTCCCGGCAGGATGCCGTCTTCGACTGCGCGGCGCAATAGGTCTACCTTGGTGGGCGCTGGGCGTCCGACCTCGACGTACTTGACACGAATGCGGTCAAGGTATTCGCGAGCGGTTGAGTAACCGATGCCGAGCTGCTGGGCTGCGAGCTTGAGCGGCAGTCCCGAGGCGTAGAGGTGCAGGATTTCACGCTCGCGGCGACCGAGTTGTGCTTTGGAGAAGTCGCGGTCGGCGTCAATAGCGGTGGCCCATTCAAGATTGTTGAGCACCTCTCCGCGGGCGACGGTTGCAGCGGCAGCGAGCACGGTCTTGGTAGCCGACGACTTAGGGATCACTCCGGCGGCACCGGCAGCAAGAGCTTCTCGCACGCTGGCGACTCGGTCGGCGATGCTGTGCACGAGCACGGCGGAGCCAGTGGCCTGAACATTCTTGACGTTGTCGGTGACGGTCGAGCCATCACCGAGCGACAGGTCGAGCACAACGACATCGACTTCACGGCCGTTGAGGCCTTCTACAAGTTCTTTCACGGTTGCTGCGGCGAGAACGAAGTCGTATCCCTCATCAATAAAGGCAGCCTTGAGGCCCAATCGCACTGATTCGTGGTCATCGACAACAGCGACGGTGATTTTGCGCTGGGCACTCTCACTGGGCGTTTCTGTCCCGGATGGTTCTGTCTGGGCCATGTGGCGTCCTCCTGAGTTTCTGTCCCCCATAGTAGTGCGAGAGAGCGCGAACATGCGGCTTTGTCAGCCCAACACACTGAGCTAGTTACGTGTGAACGTTCCCACAGCCTCGACATGGTGAGTGTGCGGGAAGAGATCGAACGCTCGAACTCCCGAGAGTCCGTAGCCGCGCTCGGAGAAGAAGGCAACATCCCGCGCGAAGGCGACAGGGTCACACGCAACGTACACAATTTGCGCAGGGCGCGCCTTGGCAACGAGGTCGACAACTTCCCGACCAGCACCCGACCGCGGCGGGTCGAGAATGATCGTGGAGCGTTCCAGACGGTCACGCTCAACAGCCGTAGCTTCTTTGAGGTGCTGACGCAGCCACCGGTCAACGCGGCCAGTTTCGGCATGGGCGCCCAACCAGTCTGAGAGATTATTGGCGGCGTGATCGGTTGCCGACGACTCGGCTTCGACGGTAGTGATCTTGGTCGTTGGACCAAACTTGTCGCCCACCGCGGCGGCGAACAGCCCGACTCCCCCATACAAATCGAGGTTGGATGCCGCAGGGTCAAACAGAGCGGGATCGATCGCGTCTTGCACGGCAGACGTCAGCATCGCGGCAGCGCCGTGGTGCACTTGCCAGAATCCGGAATCGAGCAGCGTGAATTCGCGCTCCCCCACAGTTTCGGTGATGACCTGCGGCTTCTGCTTACCCATGATCAGGCGAACTCCGCCCGAGCTGGGATTCAGGATGTCTACGCGCTCGAAGCCATCAAAGTTTTCACCGAGCGGTGCACCGGCAGAGAGCTCTGGAGTGGCGAGCGGCAGGTCGGCGACAGAGATAACGCGGTGCGAACGGGCCGCGAACGGGCCAACATTTCCGTGTTCGTCAACGTGCAGGCTGACGCGGGTGCGCCATCCGAGTCCCTTGCGTTCATCGTCACCGGGAACGGCTTCGACGACGGGCGCGAGCGTGACTTTAGCCATGCGCTCGAGAGACTCGCTGAGGATCTGAGCTTTGAGCTCGCGCTGATGGCTGAGCTCGATGTGACCGAATTCGGCTCCGCCCGCACGGTTGTCGGGGTCGCGGTCAACACTCGCCGCCGACCACACATGCTCTTGACGGTGCTCACTCGGCGTTACAACTTTTACTGTCTCCGCGCGCCAGAACGACTTCTTTGTATCGTCGGTAATGCGCGCGAGCACCCGTTCTCCCGGGATCGCGTCGGAGACGAACACGACACGGCCGTCGTGCCGCGCCACACTGACACCCCCGTGCGCAATGTTGGTAACGTCTACTTCGATCATTTCGCCAAGCAATTCACCCATCCCTTAAGCATAGGAGCCTTTGTGCGCCTTTATCTTGCGTCCACCTCTCCTGCGCGACTCGCAACCCTGCGCGCTGCGGGCGTCGACCCCGTGCTTTTGGCCTCTGGCGTTGACGAAGACGCAGTCGCTGCTGCGGCCCCTGGCCCTCTCGACGGCCCCGCGCTTGTTGACTTGTTGGCTCGCGCCAAGGCCGAAGCGGTTGTGGGCGCGCTGGTGAATAGTGCCCCGATTGATGGCTTTATTCTGGGCGGCGATTCCGCTTTCGAATTGGATGGCGAATTATTCGGAAAACCACATGAGCCAGAGATCGCGCGACAGCGGTGGCTTGCCCAGCGCGGCCGAACCGGCGTCTTGCACTCCGGACACTGGCTCATCGATCACCGCGGAGGCCAGGTTCGTGGCGCCACCGGTGCCGTCTCCAGCGCAAGCGTGAGCTTCGCCGCCAATATTTCGGATGCCGAAATCGATGCCTACGTCGCTACCGGAGAGCCGCTGAAAGTTGCCGGCTCGTTCACCATCGACAGTCTCGGCGCCGCTTTCATCGAGAGCATCGAGGGTGATCCGCACGCTGTCGTGGGACTCTCGGTGTCGTTGGTGCGCCAGCTCATGCGTGAGTTTGACGCCGAGTGGACGGATCTCTGGAACATCGATCGGCCCGCTCTGTAGGCATTCACAGTGCTTGTCCCATATTTTTGTGCGCTTCACCCCAAGGCTTCGGCCCTCATCCCCATAAGCTAGGTCACTATGGCTCGTATTACGAAGGTTCTCATCGCCAACCGCGGAGAGATCGCCGTTCGCGTTATCCGCGCGGCTAAAGACAGTGGCATCGGTTCAGTGGCGGTCTACGCCGATCAGGACCGGGATGCTCGGCACGTCAAGCTCGCCGACGAGGCGTATGCCCTCGAGGGCTCCACGAGCGCTGAGACGTATCTCGTGATCGACAAGATTTTGTCGATCGCTCGCCGCTCTGGGGCGGACGCCATTCACCCCGGCTATGGCTTCTTGGCCGAGAACGCCGAGTTTGCTCGCGCCGTCATCGACGCTGGCATCATTTGGATCGGCCCCTCACCCGATGCCATCGAGAAGCTGGGCGACAAGGTTTCCGCCCGCCACATTGCGGAGAAGGTCGGCGCACCGCTCGCTCCCGGAACGCTGAACCCGGTCTCGGGTGCTGCTGAGGTTCTCGACTTTGTTGACCTTCACGGTCTTCCCGTTGCCATCAAGGCAGCATTCGGCGGCGGCGGTCGTGGCCTCAAGGTTGCCCGCACTCGCGAAGAGATCCCCGAACTGTTCGATTCCGCTACCCGCGAGGCTGTCGCCGCGTTCGGTCGCGGCGAGTGCTTCGTCGAGAAGTACCTCGACCAGCCGCGCCACGTTGAAACTCAGTGTCTTGCGGATGCTCACGGCAACGTCGTCGTGATCTCTACTCGCGACTGCTCGCTGCAGCGCCGCCACCAGAAGCTTGTGGAAGAAGCGCCGGCCCCGTTCCTGAGCGATGAGCAGAACAAAGCCCTCTACGAATCGTCCAAAGCGATCCTGCGCGAGGTGGGCTACCTCGGCGCCGGCACATGTGAGTTCTTGGTCGCCAAGGACGGCACAATCTCGTTCCTCGAAGTGAACACGCGCCTCCAGGTCGAACACCCCGTCTCCGAAGAAGTGACGGGCATCGACCTCGTGCGGGAGCAGTTCCGCATCGCTGAAGGCGGAGTTCTCGACTACGACGATCCCATCCCGCGCGGTCACTCTTTCGAGTTCCGCATCAACGGTGAGGATGCCGGACTCAACTTCATGCCCTCCCCCGGCCCCGTGCACGTTCTGCGCATGCCTGGCGGCCCTGGCATCCGCGTCGACAGCGGTGTCACGACCGGCGACGAGATCAGTGGAGCCTTCGATTCCCTGCTCGCCAAGCTCATCGTTACCGGCTCTAGCCGCGAGGATGCTCTCGAGCGTTCACGCCGCGCCCTCGACGAGTTCGAGGTTGCTGGTCTCCCGACGGTGCTTCCGTTCCACCGCAAGATCGTTCGCGATCCTGCGTTCACGAGCGAACCGTTCACCATCTACACACGCTGGATCGAGACCGAGTTCGACAACGACATTGAGCCGTGGACCGGATCACTCGCTGACGAGACGCCTGCTGTAGCTCGCCACAACGTGGTCGTTGAGGTCAACGGCAAGCGTGTCGAAGTGAACCTCCCCTCGAAACTGGTACCGAGCACCTCGACCGGCGCAACGCTCTCAGCTGCTCCGAAGCGTCGTGCAGCATCCAGCGTCAACACCATCACGGGCGACTCGGTCAAGGCACCGATGCAGGCAACGATCGTGAAGGTCGCGGTTGCCGAGGGCGACAAGGTCGTCAAGGGCGACCTCATCCTCGTGCTTGAAGCCATGAAGATGGAGCAGCCACTCGTCGCTCACAAAGATGGCGTTATCGCGACCATGAACGCCAGTGTCGGCCTCACGGTGTCCTCGGGTCATTTGCTCCTGAACATCGCCGACTAGGAATTCTGCACGCCGATCCACATTTCACCCCATTTTTCACCCCGCAGTGCTGTGTCCCGTTGAAATCGGGTGCTACCCACCGCGAGAATGGTGATGAGGGGTGCTTTGTGCGTGCCCAGAATCGGATGACAGTGCCAACCCAGAGTCGAGATGCCTCCGCGCGTCGCACCGACGGCAGCGGCATCCCGCTTATCCCACACGGATTCATTGAGCGCACTCGTCTGAGTTCTCTGCTCGATTCGGCGCGCGATAGCGCCCTTATCGTGGTGCGTGGTTCCGGCGGCTCGGGAAAATCCGGTCTCGTGGCATCCTGGTTACGCGACCAATCTCCTTCGGCGGCAGCGCCCCAGCGAGATCTGTGGGTCTCGCTCGACGATGGAGCTCGCTCACGCTCGAGTTTTTGGCGCAGGATCGTCCGTGCTTTCCAAGCAATCGGTTCTGTGACTGACGAGAGCCCCCTCTCCAATTTCATTCTGGGCTACGCGGAGCTCGATGACGTTCCGGGGTTGGTATTGGCCCAGCTCGAGCACGACCGCATTGCCACTCGTCTGGTACTCGACGACTTTCACCTCGTCGACGACGACAATGCGCTCGACATCGTTTGGCTGCTCAAACAGAGCCACTGGCTCACGATTGTCGTTACGACTCGACGCCGCGGTCACTTTGAAGCCCTCGACGTCGCGGCGCGCATCCACTCGACTGTCATCACCGAGAACGCTCTCGCTTTCACGCCGGAAGAAACCCGCGACCTCTTCGCGAATGCAACACGATTCTCGGCGGAGCACGCCCTCATTGCTCACGCGGCGACCCGAGGCCACCCCCTCGCGACGCGCATCGCTGTCACCCTTCTGATGCAGCGCCCCGAGTCAGTGGACGCACCCGTCGCTGACCCCGCTGCACTCACGCGCCAGTTGGCCGCCCACATCGCCCAGAGCCTTCTGCCGGCGTTTGCGCATGCACACCAACTGCATTTTGCGGCAGTTGCGTCGCTCCCCCCTGAGTTGTCGATCGCGTTAGCCAGCACGCTGAGCGGCCGGAGCATTGTCGACGCTGAATCGACTCTTGAAGAATTTGCGAATGAGGGTCTTGGTGAGTTCCGCGAAGTTGGTTCCACATTTGTGTTCCGGTTTCATCCGCTGATCTCAGAGGCGCTCCAGATTCACGCAGCACACAGCCTCAGCGCCGAAGAATTGCGCATTGCCCGCCTCACGAGCGCCACGCAGTTGAGCCAGAGCGGCAACGGCCTTGAGGCCATAAAACTGTTCATCAGTGCAGGAGCGTACGAACAGTTGTGGCCGACTGTCGCCCACCATTTCTCCGAACTTATCGTCTACCAACAGGATGAACTTCACACGCTTCTGAGCGAGTTACCGACCGACATCGTGGCGTTGCACGGCACCGCGGCCATTTCATTAGCCGTTGTCATGAGCGAGCGAGAACGCACTCCCTCCGCCCGTCTGCGCCAGCTCGTCGCGCACGGAATTGACAGTGTCGATTCGGAGTGGCCGCGTTCCCTGCCGCACGAAAGACTGCTGCTTTCGTTGGCACGGTTTGCTGGGCTCAGAGCCGCGCGTCGCTACGAGGACGCCGCCGCCGAGGGGGATCGATTTGTCGCCCAAGTCGAACTTCTCAGCGCTGCAACCCGTAGCGCGACGATGCACGCCATCAGCGCAGGAATCATCCAGATCGTGATCACGAATATTCTGCTCGGACGCTGGGAACGGGCAATCAGCATTGCCCACCTTCTCGCTGCCGATCACCATGAAGGACGCACGCAACACCGCTCGAGTTTGCTGGCCTATGTTTATGCGTTCACCGGGAACATGCGTGACGCTTCTGCCCAATTGGATGCCGTGACCCACGTCAACCGCCCCGGTTGGCGCACGAGCGTGCCATCGACCGGCTGGCACATTGCATCGGCCTTGCGGGATCTCGAAGACGGTCAGCCGGAACGCGGACTTGACGCTATCGCCCTCGTCGGCGCACGCCTCGACCACCTTGAACACTGGCCAACCATCGTGTGGACTCGGGCCCGACTGCAGCTTGCCGCTGGCCGCCCCCAGGTCGCGTTCGATGAGCTGACTGCTGCGGTAAAGCAGAATGAGTTCCGCCCAATCAGCGACTATGCGCGCTCACTCCTGCAATCGATGAAAGCCGACCTTCAGCTAGCGCTCGGCCACCGCACGACTGCTGAACAGGAACTTGACCGCGCAACTGGCTCGGACACGTGCGCGGCGATGCTCGCTCGGGCGCGACTCGCGCTTTCCTCTGGCTCCGCCCCTACGCCGTCCAGCACCCAGCATCCTGAGTTCATTCACGCACACGGAACACCACGAGAATTTGCCGAAGCGCTGCTGTTGGACGCCGCACGCGACGCTCTCCGCGGCCATGAGACGGATGCCGAGAAGTCGCTCCGACGAGCGGCCGACGTCATGTCGCGCCATGGTCTCACGAGCCCTAGCGTGATGGTCCCCCACACGGAATTGCGAGAGCTTGCCTCGCGTCGTGCACCAGAACTCGTCACACTCTTTGATGCCGTGGCCCAGCCGTTCGCTCGGATCGCGCTCATCAACCCGTTGAGCCCTCGAGAGCGTGAGGTGCTCGCCACTCTTGCACAGGTGTCACGCCTGGAAGATGTGGCACAGATTCTCTTCATTTCCGTGAACACGGTGAAATCTCAGCTGCGCAACGCTTACCGCAAGCTCGATGTCAGCTCTGGCCCAGATGCCGTGCGGGTGGCAACCGAGAACGGCTTTATCTAGCGACCGCAGCTCTTTCGTGTTTCGCGAACTGGCCGATGGCTCTGGCTAAGCGAGTGGTGGACCCTAGGAGATTTGAACTCCTGACCTCCTCGATGCGAACGAGGCGCGCTACCAACTGCGCCAAGGGCCCGTACTACAGCACCAACGATATCACTCAGGAACGAGCGTTCGACACCTGAGATCGACTGCTGTGGCACTCGGCCAGCCCTAGGGCATCAACCCAAGCTTGCGTGCGGTGGAGACGGCAGTGAAGCGTGACGACGCATCGAGCTTCTTCATGGCGCTCCCCAGGTATCCCTTAACCGTTTGTTCCGTGAGCGAGAGGAGTGCAGCAGTGCGCGCGTTGCTGTAGCCAAGCGCGACACATGAAAGCACATCCGTCTCTCGCGGCGATAGCTGCACGGTCGGGCGAGCCTGCGCAGCGTCAGCTCCACTGCACAACGCTTCAGACATTCCGCGCCCGATGTCGCGAAGCTTTTGCCGCACCTCCCGATCCGAAACCGTGGCCGCAAGTTGGCGAAGCTGAGCGAACTGTTCCCGAAGGTGTTCCTCCGCGACCGGTGACAATCCCCCACCCTGATTCGAGCGCAGCGCCAGCATTCGGCGCGTGACTTCGTCGCGAATGGCAAGCTCATTACCCAGAGCGGTAGCAATGGCCACTGCAGGTCGTGCCGCCGCAGTATCGGGCTCCACGAGGAAGTGCGAGCCGGCGTAGATGAGGCCCCGAAGCGTTCCCCCGGCAATGATCGGGATCGCCAAGAGTGACACGACGCCTTCGCCCAAGACAGCACCGTCATAGTCATGGGTAATGTCGGGCGAGTGCTCGTAGTCGCGAGTAAAACGTGGGCTGCGTTGAGCCATAGCTAGCCCACCAAGGCCGCGCTCTTTTCGCACTTTTAGACCATCGAGCTTGCCCGTTCGAGCACCGCTAAAAGCGTTGACGGTGAGCTCAATTCCCGAGGTGAGGCCGCCAAACGACAGGCTGAAACCAGTGCTCGCGGCGATCTCCCGAGTGGCCTGTTGGATCAAATCGAAGTCACTTGGTTCAGACATCTGCGTCATTGCGGATTCCCAACTTTCGGGGGTATTACGTGCTGTACGCCCCTCCGTAATCTGAGGCTAGCACGGGATTCTCCCGCCTCAACTGAGAATCCACATCAAGCATTTCAAAGGAGAAATCGATGTCAGATGCCCCTTCGCTCGAGCGAGTCTCGGCGCAGAGCACGATTGTGCGCTCGCGCCAGCAGAGCGGTTCTTTCGCTGAAATTCAGGAACATGCCACTCACGACCCGCACGGGTTTTGGCTCCAGCAAGCCTCCCGGGTTGAGTGGATAACCCCGCCAACGCTTTCCATACCAACGCACGCCCTTGAACCCGGAACCGACCAGGGCTGCTGGTTCGCCGACGGCACGCTCAATATGAGCGTCAATGCCCTCGACCGCCACGTTGCCGCCGAGCGAGGAGGCAACCCTGCTCTCATCACCGACTCCGCCATGACGGGCGAGCAACAAGTCCTCACCTACGCGGAACTGCTCGAACGCGTTCGCTCGTTCGCCGGCGCACTGCAGGAGCTCGGAGTCGGCGTTGGCGATCGTGTCTTGATCTACTTGCCAATGATCTCTGAGGCTGTTGTGGCGATGCTCGCGTGTGCACGCATCGGCGCCATCCACTCCGTCGTGTTTGGAGGGTTCGCCGCCAACGAATTGGCCGTTCGAATCAACGACGCCACGCCATCCGTGATCGTGACCGCGACGGGAGGCCTCGAGCCATCCCGCACCGTGGAGTACCTGCCGATCGTGCACCAAGCCATTGCGCTGAGCACCGGAAGCGTACGTTACGTCGTGGTCAAAGATCGCCCGCACATCAACGGCGACATCGCCGAATACGCCACCAGCTCCACCGGCACCACCAGCGGAGGCTCTCTCGACGTGGCCTGGCTGGACTGGGATGAGCTTGAGGCCGCCGCTGTGCCGGCTGACGCCGTCGAAATGCGCGCTCAAGACCCGCTCTACATCCTCTACACCTCGGGCACCACCGGGAGCCCCAAAGGAGTCGTTCGCGATACCGGCGGTTACGCCGTGGCACTGCAGTGGGCAATGAGTCATATCTACGATGTCGGCAACGACAGCACGATCTTTACCGCTTCGGATGTCGGCTGGGTCGTTGGCCACTCCTTCATCGTCTACGGCCCATTACTGGCCGGCGCGGCCACCGTCTTGTACGAGGGCAAACCTATTGGCACCCCCGACGCAGGAACCTTCTGGCGCATCATCCAGGACTACAAGGTTGACGTGCTCTACACGGCCCCGACGGCGCTCCGCGCTATCCGGCGTGAAGACCCCACGCTCGATGAGCTGGGAAAATATGACATCTCCAGCCTGCAAGCGGTGTATCTCGCGGGTGAGCGCCTCGATACTGAGACCTGGCACTGGGCCAACGACGGCATCCGTGTTCCCATCATCGACCACTGGTGGCAGACCGAGACGGGATGGCCAATCTGCGCAAATCCGCGCGGAGTTCAGCAGCTACCGGCTAAGGCGGGATCGACTGGCGTGCCGATGCCGGGCTTCCAACCCCGCATCCTCGACGGTGACGGCAACGATGTGACGACGCCGGGCACCGAGGGAAACATTGCTATCCAGTTGCCCCTTCCTCCCGGCGCCCTCATGGGGCTCTGGGGCAGTCCGGAGCGGTTCGCGAGCTCCTACCTCGACGAGTTTCCCGGGTACTACGCCACGGGCGACGCGGGTTACTTTGATGACGACGGCTACCTCTTTGTCATGGGTCGCACCGACGACGTCATCAACGTGGCCGGACATCGCCTCTCGACAGGGTCGCTGGAGGAAGTGCTTTCGCAGCATCCGGATGTCGCTGAGTGCGCGGTTCTCGGATTGCACGACGAGCTGAAAGGCCAGCGGGCTGCTGGGTTCATCACGATGAAGCACGGCCGCAATCGCCTGGAGCACGATCTCGCCATCGAACTCGTGGCGCTGGTGCGCGAGGTCATCGGCCCGGTCGCCGCCTTCCGCGACGTGATGGTTGTCGAGCGGCTGCCCAAGACGCGCTCGGGCAAGATTCTTCGCAAAACTATTCGCCAGATTTTCGACGGCGACGAGGTGCGCATTCCTCCGACGATTGAAGACGTCACCGTGCTTGATGCGCTATACACCGCTGCCGGCCGCACTCGCTCCCCCTAGTTCCCGCTTCACCCATTCCCCTATCAATTGTTTGTGGCAAGGAGGCCCCAAATGTCTGATGAAAGTTCCCCCACGAAAGATGTGCTCTCCCCGCCCGGCGAGACCGGCAACGCGCCGAGAGTGAAGCCGGGGCTCGATTATCAAGAGGAGGAGAAGGACCCCATGTTCATCGAGCTCAAACGGCGACACCGCTCGTTTGTGTTCCCGCTCACGGTCTTCTTCCTCGTCTGGTATTTCACCTATGTGATCTTGGCCGCATACGCGCATGACTTCATGGCAACGCCCGTCTTCGGCGTCATCAACGTTGGATTGCTGCTCGGCTTCGGCCAGTTCATCACCACGTTCGCCATCACCATGACGTACGTATCGTTCGCTAATCGGCGGTTGGATCCGCTCGCCGCCCAGATCAGAGAAGATCTCGCAGCAAAGGAGTCTGCAGCATGATCGCCACCACCCTAGGAATGCTCGCCGCCGCGGCCGTTGATGCTGAGTCCCAGAGCAATCCGGTTCTCAACATCTCGATCTTCATCGGGTTCGTCGGAATTACGCTGTTCATCGTTATTCGCGCCAGCCGCAACAACGCGTCGGCGGCAGATTATTACGCGGGCGGTCGTTCGTTCACCGGACCGCAAAACGGGTTCGCCATTACCGGGGACTACCTCTCGGCGGCATCCTTTCTCGGCATTGTTGGCGCCATTGCGATCAATGGCTATGACGGTTTCTTGTACTCCATCGGCTTCTTGGTGGCGTGGCTGGTCGCCCTGCTCCTCGTAGCTGAACTCATGCGCAACACCGGCAAGTTCACGATGGCGGATGTACTTTCCTTCCGCCTGAAGCAGCGTCCGGTGAGAATGGCAGCAGCACTAACGACGCTCGCCGTCTGCTTCTTCTACTTGCTCGCTCAAATGGCCGGAGCTGGCGGTCTCGTCTCGCTGCTCCTCGGCATTGACGACAAGGTCGGTCAGTCCATCGTGGTCGCCATCGTCGGTGGACTCATGATCCTGTACGTGCTGATTGGCGGCATGAAGGGCACCACGTGGGTGCAGATCGTGAAAGCGTTCCTCCTCGTGGGCGCCGCAATCGCGATGGCGATCTGGGTGCTCGTGCTCAACGGGTTCGACCTGTCGCGCGTGCTGCAGAGCGCGGTCGACAACTCCGTGGCGACACCCGCTGACGCCATCTTGGCGCCGGGGCTCAAGTACGGCGCGAATCCGCTCGACTTCATCTCACTGTCGCTCGCCCTCGTGCTGGGCACGGCAGGCCTGCCTCACGTGCTCATGCGCTTCTACACGGTGCCAACCGCCAAAGAAGCACGGCGCTCAGTCGTGTGGGCGATTTGGCTCATCGGCGGCTTCTACATCCTCACCCTCGTGTTGGGTTACGGTGCGGCAGCCCTCGTAGGTTCCGCAACGATCCTGGATGCTCCGGGCGGAGTGAACTCTGCGGCTCCACTACTGGCGCTGCAACTGGGCGGGCCACTGCTGCTTGGGTTCGTCTCGGCGATTGCGTTCGCCACCATCCTCGCGGTGGTGGCCGGGCTCACGATCACGGCAGCGGCATCCTTCGCTCACGACATCTACTCCAACGTGATCAAGAAGGGCAAGGGAGACCCGGATGCGGAAGTCAAGATCGCGCGTCGCACCGTCGTCGTGATCGGTGTCCTCGCCGTCGCGGGAGGTATCGGTGTTCAAGGTCAGAACATTGCCTTCCTCGTAGCTCTCGCGTTCGCTGTTGCGGCAAGCGCGAACCTGCCCACGATCCTGTACTCCCTGTACTGGAAGCGGTTCAACACTCGCGGCGCAGTGTGGAGCATGGTTGGTGGCCTCTCGGCAGCGGTTCTGTTGATCGTGTTCTCGCCCGTCATGAGCGGAACACCGACATCAATGCTGGGTGAAGGCGTGAATTTCGCTATCTTCCCCCTTCAGAACCCCGGCATCGTCTCGATTCCACTCGGGTTCGCGCTCGGTTGGTTGGGGACGATCACGTCGCGTGAGAAGGAAGATCCGGCGCTTGCCGCCGAGATGGATGTGCGTTCACTCAGCGGTCACGGGGCTGAAACAGCGACAACACACTAGAACAGCGACGGGGCGTGTTGTGCGGAGAATCTCCGCACGGCGCGCCCTATTGTTCTGCCCGGTGCCGAGCAACGAATCAGGAGCGCGAGATGCTAGCTAGCGCGACGACGAGCAAGCGCGGCGTCGAGGTCGAGCGAGTTGCCCGATTCTTCGACGATACCCATCCCAGCGAAACGACTGGGGACGGATGCCACAACCGGAGTCTCCGCCGCGGCGGTCGCTGCACGCTCAGCATCACGCGCAAGTTCCCTTTCGCGAGTAGCCGAGGCCATCGCGACAGTGTTTGCGCGCAGAGCCTGCTCGGCGGATTCCGCCGCGGCCCGAAGCTCGCTGTCGATCTGCCCGGCGTGGCGGGCTGCCGCAACGGCTGATTCCGGTGCGTTGCTGCGGGTCAAGTACATGGGCTTCGGCACGGGAACCGGGGTCCAGCTGACCTTTGACGTGACGTCTTCGATGGGAGCTTCTGACGAAAGAACAACGCGACGGCGGGGTGCGGCGGTACGAACTCGTGGTGCACTGCTCTCGCGACGGCTGCGTGAGCGTTCTGCTAGCCGCGACAGCATCGCACTCGCACTAATACCCGCCATCGTGGCGGCGGCGAGAACAAGCCAGGTGCCAGAAATGATGGCGGCTCCGGCTGTGATGATCATGACGATCTGCACAGCAATAACGGCAACGCTCGCGAGGAGGACTGCGCCCGTGAAGGCGCGCGTGCGGCGCAAGCGTCGCGCGGAGAGGGCGAGAGCTTGCTCTCGAGTGGGTGGGGTAACGGCGCGACCGACCGCGACCGGTCCTTGGTTCACGCTTGCCTTGGCGAGTTCCGCCGCTTGCCGTGCAACAGCTTCGGCGCGCACCTCGTCCGGGATCTCTGAGGTCTGCGCGAGAATGCGGATTGTTTGCTGAAGTCGAACGGCATTTCGTTCGGTAGCCAAGTACTCGCGATTCTTGAACCAGTTCGGCACCAAGTACACGAGCCACAGCGCCGCAGCGAGCGCGATCATAACGCCGCCGCCGATGCTGGTGAGTTCCATGGCTATACGCTACGAGTATCCGTGCGTGTCGGGCTGTCGGCACGCGGTAGTGACGTGACAAGTTGCTGAGAGTCCCCCCGGCAACAACGGCTACAGCGCGTTGATGTGCGCTCGCCGATGAGATGCGCGAGAGCGACTTAGCGCTGGGGAAGCGCCAAGGGGTGCGCGGCCCGCACACGGTCCTCGGCGGGAATATGAGCATCCTGCTCGGGGGCGTTTCCTGATTTCCACCGTTGAAAGACTCCCTGAGGAAGCTCTTCGACCGTGAGCGCGAAACAGAAGTGATCACGCCAGTCGCCATCGATGTGGATGAAGCGGCGACGCAGTTGCTCGTAACGGAACCCCAGCTTCTCAACCACACGAAGGCTCGGCTCGTTCTCCGGCCGGATACAGATCTCCATGCGGTGAAGACCGAGCTGAAAAAAACAGTAATCGGTGGCGAGCGCTACCGCGGTTGGGGTGAGACCTTTGCCAGCGAAGCGTTCTGACACCCAGTACCCGAGGGATGCCGAAGCGAGCGACCCGTACGTGATGGACGACACGTTGAGTTGGCCAGCGACTACGCCGTCGTATTCAATGACGAACGGCAAACCGGTGCCCACGCGAGACTGTTGCAGTAGACCGCGGATGCTCGACTTCACGTCGAACGACGACGGACCAACCGGGCTGGTGGCCTCCCACTTGCGAAGCCACCCCCGGTTGTCACGGAGTTCTGTTTCTAACGCACGAGCGTCTCGCACCCGAATGGGCCGAATACTGATGTTTCCGTCGCCAAGCGTCGGAATGCCAAACGCCATCCGCTAGTCCAGTGTTGAGCTGAACTGCTTAAGCCACGGGCGCAGGTCAGGGCCCAGGTCGTCGCGCTCAACAGCAAGCTGCACGATGGCCTTGATGTAGTCGAGACGGTCACCAGTGTCATAACGACGGCCGCGGAACACGACGCCGTAAACGCCACCGGCTATATCGTTCTCTGCCATCTCCTGCAGGGCATCCGTCAATTGGATTTCGCCGCCCTTGCCGGGATCGGTGCGCTCAAGAACCTCGAAGATTTCTGGCCTCAACACGTAGCGGCCGATGATGGCGAGGTTGGAGAGCGCCGTGCCCTGAGCCGGCTTCTCGACGAGTCCGGTGATGTGCACAACATCGGGATCATCGGTGGGTTCCACTGTCGCGATGCCATACATGTGGCTTTGCGCGGGGTCGACCTCCATGAGAGCAATGATGGTCGCGTTGCGGCCCTCTTGCTCCTCGAGCATGCGGGAGAGCAGAACGTCGCGGTCGTCGATGAGGTCGTCACCGAGCAATACGGCGAACGGTTCGTGACCCACATGCATTTTGGCGCGGAGAACGGCGTGGCCGAGACCGCGCGGGTCACCTTGACGTACGTAGTGCATGTCGGCGAGGTCGTTAGAGAACTCGACCTTGGATAGCCGGTCAGTGTCGCCCTTTTGCTGGAGCGTCGACTCCAACTCGGTCATTCGATCGAAATGGTTTTCAAGAGCGTTTTTGTTACGCCCAGTGATCATCAACACGTCAGTGAGGCCAGCGGCAACCGCCTCCTCTACGACATATTGGATGGCCGGTTTATCTACAACCGGCAACATCTCCTTCGGCATAGCTTTCGTTGCCGGGAGAAATCGTGTGCCCAGACCTGCAGCAGGAATAACCGCTTTAGTAATCTTCGTAGCCATAGGTACAGCGTAGTCGGCCAGTCTCGTAGAATGCTTATATGACCGACGACGTCAGTCACGATAAACGTGCACTCCGGGCCGAATTACGCGAACGCCGACGCATCTGCACCGCCAAAGAGCGGGAAGAATTTAACACTGGTGTAACAGAGCACCTCATCGAGCTCACTCAGAGACTCGGATCTACCTCGATCGCCGCCTACCTTTCCACCACCGACGAACCAGAAACCCGCGGATTCTTGCACTGGGCCTGCGAACACGACATCACCGTGCTGCTTCCCATCTCGCGCGCCGACGGTCTGCTCGACTGGGCTCCCTACGACGGCGAAGATGAAGACCAGGACCTCATCGGGATGCCAGCGCCTACGAGCGACGTGCTCGGCCCGATCGCCATCAATGATGTCGACCTCATCATCGTGCCTGCGGCATCCGTGGATCGTTCCGGCATGCGCATGGGCTGGGGGCGCGGCTATTTCGACAAGACCCTCGGCTCCATGGAGACCAAGCCGCCCGTCTACGCCGTGATCTTCGACAGCGAATTTGTGGATGAAGTTCCCACCGAAATTCATGACCAACCAGTAAACGGCATAGTTACCCCCACGGGAATTGTGACCATCACCGAGCACAACTAAGGATCTCGTGCCTACCTATTCCTACCGCTGCACCGAGTGCGACAACGCGTTCGATATTCAGCAATCGTTCACCGACGACTCGCTCACGGTGTGCCCCGCCTGCCAAGGCAAACTGCGCAAGATCTTTTCCGCCGTCGGAGTCACCTTCAACGGCTCTGGCTTCTACCGCAACGATTCGCGTTCCACCACGAGTTCGAGCGACTCAAGCTCCGGCTCCGGCTCCGGCTCCGGCTCCGGCTCCTCGAGCTCACAACCGTCATCGCCGGAGAAATCCGGCTCAAGTTCGAGTGATTCAGGGTCGTCGAGCTCGTCGACTTCTTCCACTACTTCTTCGTCATCTTCTTCATCATCGGCCGCTAAAGCGTCATAGTTGACGTATCCCCTACTAAAAGGAGCCCCCATGTTAAGCGGATTCAAAGAATTTATTCTGCGTGGCAATGTCATCGACTTAGCCGTAGCAGTCGTCATTGGCGCTGCGTTCACGGCAGTCGTCAACACCATTGTCGAAGCGGTTTTCAACCCGCTCATCGGCGCCCTGTTTAGTGCAGAGTCACTGGCGACAGCACTCCCGGTCGAGGTTGGCACCAGCGGGGCAGTGATCTATTTCGGCGCGGTCATCGCGGCGATCATCCAGTTCGTGCTCGTCGCAGCCGTCGTGTACTTCGCGATCGTTGCCCCGATGAACTACGCCAACAAGCTCGCGAACGCGCGCAAGCCGGTCGTTATTGAACCTGAAGCCGGCCCCACCGAAGCAGAATTGCTTCTGCAGATTCGCGACCTGCTCGCTAAGCAAAACAGCTAGCGCACCGCAACTCGCAGCTACCGCTGTAGCTCACACACTATCGGCGAGCGGCCAAGGCACTTACCCCCAATGCGGAGGTTTGTCGCCCTTGAGCCGCTCGTCGTTTTCGTTAACCTGATGCCGTTCCGGTTCAGCAGGCGGATGCGGATCTGACCCCGCCGGCGGAGCCGTCGTCACGCGGCGACGCTTCGTGGGCTTCGCGCGCGGCTCGCCCGACTGCTCGGCTCCCGCCGCACTGCACTGCTCGCCCTCAGACGCTCGATCGCTCGCCGGTGCGCCCGACTGCTCGGGGTGGGTGCTGTCTGTCATTACTGCTGCGGACGGGTGGCGGGGATGATCGTGATGGGCTCGGTCGTGGGAGCAGGTTCTGCTCCGAGCATCCGGGCTACCTTGTCGGCAACCTGATCGGGGTCGCTGAAGAGTTCGAACGCGTGCACCCGCAAGTAGTGCCAGCCGAGACGACGTAGCAACTCAGGACGCAAGCGCAGCGATTCGCGCAGGCTTGATTCGTGAACCATGGCGTCGGTTTCGATGGTGCCGCAGCGACCACCGCGCGAGGCGACGAGGCCGAGCTTGCCCCGGTGCCCGAGCGAAACGCGCAGTCCGCGAGCTTCGAGGCGGCGAGCGAGGTCAACGAGCATGGGGTCGCTGTCGTCGGGCACAGGAACTTCAGCAAAGCGGGCATCCACTTCGTCGAGCACTTCAGCCAGAGCAACAGCGCCGTGCTTCATGCGCCCGTCGTCGAGGTCTTCTGAGCGGAACGATGTGACGATTTCGAGCGAACGACGTGCCCGCGTCATCGCGACAGCAAGCAGGCGCTCTCCCCCGGGCTCACCAAGCGAACCGAAGTCGGAGAGCACGCGACCGTGTGGTGTGCGGCCATATCCGATGGAGAAAATAACGCGGTCGCGGCTTTGGGCCACAGCCTGATCAATCGTGGTGACCGTAAACGGTTCGGCACGATCGCCGATGATGACATCGAGCAGTTCCGGGCGACGACGGCTGACGGCATCCAACACCGCCTGCATGACACGAACAGAGTGCACGGGGCTTGCCGTGATGACCATGAGCGACTCTTGCGGACGCTTGGTGGCGTGGTCGAGAACGAGTTCGACAACGCGAGAGACTTCGGCGTCAGGGCTTTCAACAGCACCAGAGTCAGGGTCGGGCATTCCAATTCCGTCAGCGACGTAGCTGACAGCGAGGCTGCCGTGACCGAGGAAACTTCCCGCCCAGGGCAGCGACTCGATCTGGCCGTCATAGAAACGACGGTTGACCAGTTCGGCGAGCTCTTCACCGCCGGGGCGGTAGCTGCGCGTGAGAGTGAGGGTCGGCAGCAAGCCGCTGAGCTTCGCGAAAGCAGAGTCGTCAACGAGTGCTTCGCGCGTGTCGTCGTCAACGAGCGGTGCAGCATCGCCGGTCGCATCGCGCACCGCCGTCTCGAACGGTGTCGGCGATTGAATGACAGGGTCGCCAATAACGACGACTTGCTTCGAGCGGCGGATTGCTCCGGCCGCTTCGGCGACCGTCACAGCACCGGCGTCAACCAGCACGACGGTGTCGAACGGCATGGTGTCGACAACCGAATCGATTTCGTAGGGCGAAGCAAGCCACACGGGCGCAATGGTGCGCGACAAGTGGGGTGCCGAGGTTTGCACGTCGAAGGACGTGAGTCGTTCCTTGGCGAGAGCGCGCTTGAGAGCACTAGCCTCATCGGGCCAGTCGACGAGACCGATCTTCCAGTTTTCGGCGATCTGCCACGAAAGCTGCTTGGCATTGGCAGAAGCGTGAGCTTCATCGACGAGACGGAAATCGGCTTCGAGACGGTCGACAACGCTCGTGTTGGCGTTGAGCAGCGCACGGTCAACTTCGAGCATGGAATCGAGGGCCGACTTCCACCACGACAGTTCGAGTTCTGCCGCCACTTGATCTTCAGGAACATGGCGCTGAGCCAAATCTTCGATCAGCGGATTCAGCTTGAGGTCACGCAAACTGCCCATGAGGGCGGTGCGCTCCTGCAGGTTGTTGAGCACATCAGATTCGGCCGCGAGCGACTCGACCTTCTCGATCAAGAACGGGATCGGAAGGCTCGAGAGATTCATGTGCGAGTCAGCGATGCCCAGCGGGATGTCGAGGGCTGCGAGATCGTCAGAAACCTGCTGGTACGACCGCTGCACTTCACCGATTCCCACGGGAACGGCTGGGCTCGCGCCTTCGGCCACGAAACGGTGCCACAGCACGCGCTGCTTCTGGATGCGCTTGAGAGCGCCGTGCATGTCGGGCACGCGAACGCCGGGGCGAACGTATTCGAGGGCAAGCTTCTTGAGACGGCGACGGTTCGCGCTCGTCATATCCGGAAAATCGCGACGCGGAGCAGTAGCGGCAATCAGCTCAGTGATGGCGCGGTCGAACACGGTCGGCACGAAGCGGTCAAGCGTTTCGCGAAGATCAACGAGCAGCCGCAAGTAGACGCCAAGCTCATCGATGCTCTGGAACGGACGCATACGGGTGTTCGAGACAAGACGGTTAGCGACATCCAGCAGCGACGACAACTGCTCGCTCGCACGCTGAGCAATACCGTGGGCCTTGAGAGCTTCTCCCCCATTGGCGAACTGGGCGCCATACCACGGCGAATCTCCCGGACCGTATTTGAATTCGCCGAGCTTGGCGGCAGCAATAATCACGCCGGTGGCTGCGCTGCGATCCTTCGCGAGCTTCTCCACTGCCTCCCGCGACAAACGAGCGGTCGTGGACGGCGGTGTCGGCAGCAGCGCCAAACGGCTGAGTTCTGAGACGCAATCGAGCACCGAGACACCAAGCACACCGTCGGCAACCGACATGGACTCGCGGTAGTCGAGCATGATCTTGCGCAAACGCAGCAGGGCGTCATCCACGTCTTCGATTTGTGGACGGCTGGCCTTCTCGCTGCGAGAAATGGAACGGATGATGTCGCGGCGAAGCGTGCGCGGTGCGACCGAGAGACCCGGCAGCCCGATGTCAGCGAAGCGGTCAGCGATCGATTGCAGCGATGCACGACGCGGGCTGACAACGAGAACACGCTTGTTCTGAGCAACAAGGGCACCCACCGCGTTCACGATGGTTTGCGTGCCACCGGTGCCGGGCAGGGTGCGAACGACGAGAGAGTTGCCTGCCTCGATTTGGGCAATCACATTCTCTTGTTCGGCATCCGCATCCAGCAGAAGATTGTCGGTCTGCGGCGAGCGCTCATCAGCGGAGAGAGCGGGAACCGGCGCATAACCTTCCTTGATGGTCCACGCGGCGGCGGTGTTGCCGGCGAGCGCGTCAAGGATGGGGTGCTTGAGATCTACAGCGTCATCGGCCAAACCGTGCGCGACGTCTGCAAAGGACGACACCACGAGGCGTGGGCTGACCGAGAAAGCGTCGAGGTGCGAGGTAAGACCACGCAACCGGTCAATAACCGGGTTCGGCTTGAAGGTGCCGTCGGCATCGGCGAGCGCGACAAACGATTCAGCATCGAGCCGCAAATGGAACTGTTCGTCAAGAGCGCGGGCAAGCGCAGGGTTCAAGAAGGCGGCACCACGAAGTTTGAGTTCAAAGTCACGACCGTGACGGCGAATAGCGAGCGGGCGCAGCAAGACGGGGCCGCAGAATTCGACATCATCGTGGGTCCAGCGAGCGATACCGATTCCCAGGTGCACCGAGTCAATGCCGCGGGCAGTTGCCAGCTCAAGGCCCTTCGCGGCGACAGCCCCAGCGGCTGTCTTCGCCGAGCGCAGGGCGACATCATCGCGGATGAGGCTCGACAACAGAGTGCGCTTACCGGTGATGAACTGGGCAAGACCACCGGGATGCGTCGTCGAAAGATCGACTCGCGTGCGAGGCGAATCAACGAAGTGGATGAGCGGCGAACGCCCACCCAGTTCTGACAATTGCGAACGCCACAGCGTCCACGTGGGCTCTGCAACGTTTCCGGCCATAATGTTCGGCTCACCAAAACTCAGCGTGTGAGGCGCTGTTACTTGAACGTGGGCGTGAGCGTGCTCGTTTTCGCCGTCGTCAACGTCATGGTCGCCCGAATCTGGGTCGACCGTGAAATCATCGGAAACTCTATCTGCACGCCACACACCGCCACCTTAAGCGAGTTACCTCCAGAAAGCGTGCAACAACCACGAGTTTCGCCAGACTCACCCGGTAGCCCCACCCCCAGTTCTCGCGACAAACCGCCCTAGAATACGGTGCATGGTGCCTCATGCCCTGCCCCTCCTCGTCGCCACCGACACCGCCGAACTCCTGCGCGGCACCACGATCGCCGTCGCCACTGTCGTCGTGCTCGTGCTGGCGATCGGGGTTATCGCTTTCATCGTCTTGTTTCGTCGCGGAGGCGACCGCGGCATCCGGGGAACGTCGTCGCAGTCGGCCTTGGAATCTCGCGCGGCCAGTCTGTTGGTGACGCTGGATGATCGGGTGCGCGAGGCCGACTACGAACTCGGTTTTGCGGTGGCCCAGTTCGGCGCCGCAGCCTCCCGCGACTTTGCGAGTGCTCTTGCCGAAGCGCGCGGCCAGCTCACGGAAGCCTTTCGACTCGGTCAGCAGCGTGACGACGTCTCCGCGACGGCCGACCATGTGCGCCGCCGCATCACCTTGCAGATGACAGCCCTGTGCGAACAGGCACTCGCGAAGCTCGATCGCTTCGATACCGCCTTCGCTGAGCGGCGTCGGAGCGAGGTAGGCGCAGCGGAGACAGAACAGCAATTGCGAGCCCGATTGACGGCTGTGCGGTTGCGGCAGACCGCGGCGCAGGACACAGTCGCGGAGCTCGCAACCACCTACGTGGAGTCAGCGGTGAAAGCTGCACGTCACCACCTCGATACAGCGAGCACCGCCCTCGATGAGAGCGAGACAGCACTGGATGCCGCAGCGCCCGGCATCAGCCCCACCGGCGTTAATGCGGTCACCGACACCCTTCGCGCCGCCGCCACTGCTCTTCATCGTGCCGATCGCGCCGTGTCTGCTGCCGAGAGCGCCGTCAACGAACTAGCCCAAGCCGACGCTGCGGTGACTCGGATGCGCGCGGACAGCGCGAGCGACCTGCTCGAAGCGCGGGTGGCACGAGAAACTGCTCCCGATCCGACGAGTGGAGCGCGCATTGTGACTGCAATCGCTGCCAACGAAAGGGCGCTCGAGCAGACGGCGCCGGCATCCGGAGTTCTTCATGATCCGTTTGAGCAGTTGGCCCTGCTCGGGGATGCTGCTGCTGAGCTGGATACGGCTCTTGCGACGGCGCGTAACCAGCAACAGCGGTTTGAACACGCACGCGCTGCCTACCAAGGGACTCTGGTGGCGGCACGGAGTCAGATCTCCGTCGTGCACGAGCTTGTGGGACGCAGCGGCGCAAGTGCGCGCGCCCGGACTCGACTAGCAGAGGCGGAGCGCCAGCTAATGATCGCTGAAGCTGAGACTGATCCGGTTGAAGCATTGGATGCTATTCGCCGGTCGGTTACTCATGCTCGAGATGCTGACGCTCTCGCCCGCTACTAGGTACAGAATTCAATCGACCGCGCGCCGACGAATTCTGGTCTAGCTACAATCTGGTCTAGCTACAGAAGTAGTAACTAGTTAAGCGTTGTCGACGATGGCGAAGTTCACTGCGCCGTTCTCGCCCACGCTGGCATCGAGCGTCTTGTCGCTCAGCGCGACCGAGGCGTTCTCTTCAAGAAAAACGCGGGCGCCGTCAGCTTCGACGACAGAGTCGCCAGCCTCGGGTGCCGCAACGACGGCGACGGTGAGGTTAGGGGCACCAGGTTCCCCGTTAATGCGGAGGCCCGAGGCTTCCGTATTGGGGTCCTGCTCGACGATCGTCTTGACGACCGTGGTGGCTGTTTCGGTGAGGGTGAGCATATGTTCGTCCTTCCAGGTTCAGCGAGATGAAACCCCCACGCTTCCTTAGTGAGTGGCCGTCAGCAAGCCTGAGGCGTGATTCTGAGACAACTCCCATGGTCAGTGGAGCGCATGGTCAGGCCCGCGGCCTTTCCGTGCACTCCCTCAGGCGCACAACCGGTAGAATTGCGAGCGGAGTGCCGGGAAGTCTGGTCGGCGATTGTGTCGGCGACCCCGCTGACGAACCTCAACGTCTGGAATTTTGTGACCACATCCGTCAAGAAACTGAGCCCCCGCAAGCGAGTACGCCGGTGGGTCACCATGGAGACCACCAGCGGCGTGCTGCTGATGGTTGCCGCAGCGATCGCCCTCATCTGGGCCAATTCGCCGTGGCGTGACGGCTATGCAGCTCTTGCCGAGACCACCATCGGCCCTGAGGCTCTTCACCTGAATCTCTCGCTGGCCACTTGGGCGGCAGACGGCCTACTCGCGATCTTCTTCTTCGTGGTTGGCGTCGAGCTTAAGCAGGAGCTTGTTGCTGGCAGCCTGCGCAAACCACGCGAAGCCGCCGTTCCTGTCTTTGCTGCAATCGGCGGGATGCTCTTTCCCGCGCTACTCTTCACGCTGATCATCCTCGTTTCGGGTGACTCGACTGCGCTCGGAGGCTGGGCGATTCCCACCGCCACCGACATTGCCTTCGCCCTCGCAGTGCTCGCGATCTTCGGTCGCGGACTCCCCCGCGCCCTGCGCACCTTCCTGCTCACAATGGCTGTCGTCGACGACCTGCTCGCGATCATCATCATTGCCCTCTTCTACACAGAGAGCATCGACCTCCTCTCGCTGCTGTTCTCACTCATCGCGATCGTGCTCTTCGGCTTCGTGGTTCGCTCACGCAAACCTCGCTGGTGGCTGCTGGTTCCCCTTGCGCTCGTTGCCTGGGCATTCATGCACGACTCCGGAGTTCACGCGACTATCGCAGGCGTCGTTCTCGGCTTCACCGTTCCAGCGAAACTCATCCACGGAGAGAAAGACACTCGCACGCACGCGTTCGACGATGCGGTCCGCCCCACGTCATCCGGAATCGCGCTGCCCGTCTTCGCCTTCTTCGCCGCCGGAGTTTCCCTCGGTGGTGACGGTGAAAGCGTCAGCGACGTAATTGTGCAGCCCGTTGTCGCTGCCATCATCGTCGGGCTGGTGGTCGGAAAGATCATCGGAGTGCTCGGCACGACCGCTCTCATCACCAAGGTGACAAAGTTCCGTCTCGCCGACTCGATCGGGTTGCGAGACCTGTTGCCCATCGGATTCCTCACGGGAATCGGCTTCACTGTCTCCCTGCTCATCGCAGAGCTCTCCTTCCCCGACAGCGAACACACCACTGGTGCAAAACTTGCCATTCTCATCGGCACGGGACTCGCGGCGATCCTCGCCGCGATCAGCCTCCGCTGGGATTCTCGACTCGCTCGCAAGCGCGACATGAACGAGGACGGCATCCCCGACCGCAACAAGGCCCTCATCGAAGACGAGGACTAACCAGCGCGCACCCCGCACGCTGTCGAAAGGATGCACCGTGTCCGACCCTTTGAGCACCCACACCGACTACGGCCAGCTGCCGCTCAATGATTCGGATGTGCTCGCTGATCCCATAGAGCAGTTCCGCCTCTGGCTAGCAAATGCCAGCGGAGCGAATGTCTACGAACCCAACGCGATGGTGCTGTCGACCGTTGACGCCGACGGCTCCCCCAGTAGCCGCACCGTGCTGCTGCGCGCCATCGACAACACCGGATTCGAGTTCTTTACGAACTACAGCTCCATCAAGGGCCGCGCGCTGCTGGCGAATCCCGCCACGGCGCTCGTCTTCCCCTGGTATTCGATCCACCGGCAAGTGCTCGTGCAAGGAACCGCTCGGCCTGTCGCTGCTGCCCTTTCTGACGCGTACTTCGCCACGCGACCGCGAGGTAGTCAGATCGCGGCGCACGCCAGCGAACAATCGCAACCCCTCGCATCCCGGGCCGTGCTTGAAGCCCGTGTGATCGAGCTCGAGGCTGAGTTCGAAGGCCGCGACGTGCCCCGACCGGATGATTGGGGTGGCTTTGTCGTTGAGCCCTCGACGATCGAGTTCTGGCAGGGCCGCAGCTCCCGCCTTCACGACCGCGTGCGCTTCACGCGTGCCGCCTCTGGCGAGTGGGAGCGGATGCGGTTGCAGCCGTAACCTGCCTCGACGACGCGCACGCCTACCTCCGTGTACGCGCACGCGCACGACGAAACCCCGTTTTCCCTGGCATGGACCAGAGGGCGCGGGGTTTGTTCGTTAACCACCAAAAGAGGGACACAGTTGCGATAACAACTGTGCCCCTCCCGAGGTTGTGGGTTCTACTTAGCCGATACAGTTTCCTGCGTCGACAGTGCATAACCCGACTCGCCGTGGACGGCGAGGTCGATACCAGCAATTTCTTCTTCCGAAGTAACGCGGAATCCGATGGTCTTCTGAATCGCGGTTCCGATCAACCAGGACATTACGAAGGAGAAGATTGCTACGGCGAGCACGCTGATCGTCTGAACGGCGAGCTGTCCTGCATCTCCACCAGTGAAGAGTCCGGTGTCGGTGGCGAAGAAGCCAAGGTAGATGGTTCCGATGACGCCGGCGACGAGGTGGAGTCCCACTACGTCGAGCGAGTCATCGAAGCCGAGGTTGTACTTGAGCTCGATAGCGAGAGCACACACGGCACCGGCGACAAGACCGAGAACCAAGGCCCAACCAGGCGTCAGGTTTGCACAAGCGGGGGTGATGGCAACGAGACCAGCAACAACACCCGATACGGCGCCAACTGCGGTGGCCTTACCGGTGCGGAGCTTCTCAACAACGATCCAACCGAGGATTGCTGCGGCAGGAGCGGCGAGCGTGTTGAACACGATCAGGCCGGCCTCGTCTGGATCGCTAGACGCACCAGCGTTGAATCCGAACCAACCGAACCAGAGCAGTGCTGCACCGATAAGGACGAGAGGAACGTTGTGAGGCTGGGTGATGTTCTTGTTGAAACCAACACGCTTGCCGAGTACCAGGGCGAGTCCGAGAGCAGCTGCACCAGCGTTGATGTGAACGGCGGTACCACCGGCGTAGTCGATAACTGCAGGAAGGCCACCGAGGCTATCTCCGAGGTTCTGGATCCAGCCACCGCCCCATACCCATGCAGCAACGGGGAAGTAAACGAGCGTTGCCCACACACCGGTGTAGATCATCCAGGGTCCGAAGCGAGCACGGTCTGCGATGGCACCGGAGATAAGTGCGGTGGTGATGATGGCGAAGGTTCCACCGAATGCAACAACGAGGAGGTCAGAGCCGGCGACGCCTTCTTGACCGAAGTTGCTGAACGGGTTGCCGGCGAACGACCAGACCGATCCGTCGATCGAGCTCATGTTTGCACCGATGAGGATCCAGAGAACGGCAACAAGGCCGAGCGATCCGAAGCTCATCATCATCATGCTGACTACTGACTTCTCTTTTACGAGTCCACCGTAAAAGAATGCCAAACCGGGGGTCATGAGCAGCACTAATGCAGTGCTAATGAGTACCCATACGACTGTATCCATCTCAACCTCTTTCGCTTTGTGCGCCCTGTGCACACGGATGCTTTTGCGGATTGTCAGTGAGTGTCGGGTTATTCCACTCCCACTGACCCGCACGACAAAGCATCCCGTCTTAGCGTTTCGTTAGACCCTCAGTTATGTTTCGGGAACGTTAAACGTGACCGTTGGGTGTTACGTAAAGGTTTCAAGAAGCCAAACGTATTCGGTGAATCCAGCCGCGCACGTGGCTAAGGCGTCGGAATTCCACCATTCGCGTTGAGGGTTTCGCCGATGACATAGCTCGATTCAGCCGATGCTAGGAACACGTACGCCGGCGCCATTTCAGCGGGCTGACCGACTCTCCCCAGAGGGGTGTCGTGCCCGAAGCTGGCGATTTTCTCCTGAGGCTGTCCATCTGACACCTGCAACGGTGTCCAGACTGGCCCCGGAGCAACCGCGTTGACTCGAATACCGCGTTCAGCCAGCTGAGCCGCTGTTGCCTTCGTGAACGAATTGATCGCGGCCTTCGTCGAGGCGTAATCGACAAGCACCGGTGATGGCTTGTAGGCCTGAACGGAAGTGGTGTTGATAATTGTGGAGCCCGCCGGCAAGTGTTCCAGAGCGGCCTTGGTGATCCAAAACATTGCATAGACATTTGTCTTGAACGTCTGATCGAATGCCTCGTCGGTGAGATCTTCCAGCTTGGTGCAAAAGACCTGTTTTCCCGCATTGTTCACGAGAGTATCGAGGCCGCCCAGTTTTTCGGCGGCGTCTGCGACGAGGGTGCGGCAGGCTTCCGCGTTCGAAATGTCGCCAGGGAAGAGGTGGGCTTGCTGACCGGCATCCCGGATATAGCCGGCAATGCGCTCGGCATCGCTCTGTTCGCTCGGGAGATAGGAGAGGGCGATATCGGCTCCTTCTCGCGCGAACGCAATTGCGACAGCGCCCCCAATACCCGAGTCGGCACCCGTAATAAGTGCCCGGCGGCCCGAAAGGCGGCCGCTGCCACGATAACTGTCTTCGCCAAGGTCAGCGAGCGGCTTCAACTCTGAGTCAAGACCCGGTTCCGGCTGATGCTGCTTCGGAGGCGAAACCTTCTCGAAGCGAGTGGTTGGATCAACGAAGGTGTACTGGTCGTGTGCCATGGTCTCCCTTTTCTCACAAGCGGCTAGCGCGGTGGCGCCACTCTCACTGTAGAAAAGAATTACTCAGCATCCCCTCAATTCCATCGAACCATGATGCTTTTCCCAGCGAGCACAGAGAGAACGTAGAGTTGGCGGATGCACGACGACGCGCCAGCAGGCATGCCCGACAACGCCACTCCCCCAGCGAAGCCCTCCCTTGTGAAGGCACGCATCCGCCAACTCACCACTCCGTGGTGGCGACTGGTGTGGCTCATCGGCGGGCTCATCTGGGCCGTAGTGTTTAACGTCATTTATGTAAACACTGGCGGAGATCAAGAATGGTGGGGCGTCGCATCCGTGGTGCCCATTGCCCTGCTGCTTGTCGACGTGTTGCGCATCGAACGCCTCGAGCGTGCTGCTGAGCAGAAACGCCAAGCAGCGCTCAAGAAGTAGACCGCAGAAGATACTTCTCTCGCCGTAGGCCAGTGACTCCCCTCGGCTGACTCGCTCAGCGCTGAAGTCAGCGAGACTGGGGCGTATGACTACCCCCATCATCCGAGTCAAGGATGTCCACAAGTCCTACGGCAAAGGCCCTAACCGCTTTGACGCCCTCAAAGGTGTCACCTTCGACATCAACGAGGGCGAGAGCGTCGCGATCATCGGCAAGAGCGGATCGGGAAAGTCGACCCTCATGCACGTGCTTGCGCTTCTTGATGCCCCGACCGCCGGAACGGTCGAGCTTGAAGGGATCGACACCAGCACGTTGAAGGGCAAGAAGCTCAATCGTGCGCGCAACAAGACGTTCGGATTTGTGTTCCAACAGTTCTTTCTCACCGCCAACATCTCCGTTCTGGAGAATGTGATGCTCCCGATGAAGATTGCCGGGGTGCGCCGCAGCGAGCGGAAGGCACGCGCGCACGCCGCTCTTGAGCAATTGGAGATGGATGACAAAGCGTCGAACAAGGCCGTCAACCTGTCGGGCGGTCAGAAGCAACGTTCGGTGATTGCCCGCGCGCTCGTGAACAACCCGCGCATCATTTTCGCGGATGAACCCACCGGAAACTTGGACACCGCGACGGGAGGCAATGTCGAGGACATTCTCTTCGCACTCAACCGCGACAAGGGCATCACCCTCATTGTCGTCACTCACGATGATGAGTTGGCTGCCCGCTGCGATCGCCGCATTTACATTCGCGACGGACTCCTCGTGAACGACACCACGGAGGTGGCCGCATGAACGCCCTCGACCTGATCGGCACCGCCGCATCCAATACCTTCCGCTCGAAGACCCGCACCGTTCTGACGATCCTCGCGATCTTCGTTGGTGCTTTCACGCTCACCATCACCAATGGCCTCGGCACGGGCATCAATCGCTACATCGATGACACGGTGACCTCGATCGGCGCGGAAGATGTTATGACCGTGTCAGTAAGCCAAGACGCCAACGCCGGCTTCGCCGACAGCTCTGGGCCCGCCGAATACGACCCCGATGCGATTGCCAGCGATGGCTTCAACCGCCCCGGCTCCACCGTGGTGGCCCTCACCCCCGACGATCTAGAGACGCTCGCTAACATTGACGGCGTGCTCGATGTTGAGGCAACCAAGTCAATTTCTCCTGACTGGATCCAGTCAGGCGACGGCCCCCAGTACCTGACCTCCGTGGGCGGACTCGTTGATGGCCAGACCGTGCAGCTTGCAGCCGGCACAGCTCCCTCCGCCGATTCGGATGCCTTCGAACTGAATGTGCCAATCTCTTATGTGGAATCGCTCGGCTTCGCTGACGCGGATGCCGCGGTGGGCCAGACCCTGACGATCGCGATCACTGACGCGGAACGCACCCAGCATCTCGTCGACGCGACCATCGTGGGCGTCGCCGAAGAAAGCATCGCCGCCACTGGTGCCGGTGGACTGGTCGTGAACGATGCGCTGACTGACGAGCTGTACTCGACGCAGAACATCGGAATCGCTCTCGATGAGCAAGAGCGCTACGCCCAGGCGAGCATCCGCTTCGATGCTGCCGCGACGGATGCCGATGTCACGGCCCTCAAGGAACGCCTCACCGATGCCGGTTACACCGGCACGACCGTGGCCGACCAGCTCGGAACGTTCAAAACCATCATCGACGCCATCGTGCTCGTGCTGAACGCCTTCGCCATCATCGCCCTGCTGGCAGCAAGCTTCGGCATCGTGAACACCCTTTTCATGTCGGTACAGGAACGCACCCGCGAAATCGGTCTCATGAAAGCCATGGGAATGGGCGGCGGCAAGATCTTCGGACTTTTCAGCCTCGAAGCTGTCATCATCGGCTTCCTCGGGAGCGCGATCGGTGTCGGCATCGGGATGCTCGTCGGAACAGGCATCAGTTCGGTGCTCGCCGGGGCACTCCTCGCTGACCTCCCGGGGCTCACCTTGATCGCCTTCGACCCACTATCGGTCACCGTGATCATCCTGGTCGTCATGGCCATCGCGTTCCTCGCGGGCACCCTGCCCGCCGCCCGCGCTGCTAAGGCCGACCCGGTTGAGTCTTTGCGCTACGAGTAAGCAGCGCCACCGCGACGCCGCCGATTAGCGCGAAGCCCTGAGCGATGACTGCTATCACCTTGTCGGAATACCAGACAGGCTCGTAGATGACGGGAAGCCCAATTGCACTCAGGTCCAATGGAACATAAACGGATGCCACCAAGAGTGCAAGGCCGCCCGCCGCGATCACTGCCACGACCAGCCCGGTCCACCAGCGGTACACCGCCAGGACCAGAACGGCCGCGAGGATATTCATCACGCCCTGGATGCGGAACAACGCGCCCTGACTGACTAGCGAGCCGACAATGGCATCGAACGGAGTCGCGAGAACAAAGTGCACGTAGGCGTTAACCAGCAACGCGAGTGCAATCCAAATCCGTGCCGCAATACTGAAAATCTTCATGTACTTGCCCTTTCTCTCAACAACTTCCCGGAAACAATGAAACCGGCGGGGAGCGATTCGATCGCTCCCCGCCGGCTCACTCGTGAATTGGTTTTACTGAATACCCTTGTTGGCTGCAATTCCGCCAGCGAGAGCTGTTGCCGTCATCGGCATGTGTCCAGCAGCTTCCTTCAGCAGCGCGAAGTAGGCAGGGTCACCGGCGATGTTGGCGTCGATCGCTGCAATGAGCGATGAAGCGTGCGTCTCAAGGCCGGCCTGTACATCTTCAGCCGAGAGCTCAGGAACAACCGAATCCATCAGCTGGCCGAACGACACTGCGTAGCCGCCGAGATCTGACATTGCCTGGTCGATGCCAGCCTGGTCATCCGTTGCCTTCGCGACTGCATAGTTCACGAAGAACGGGATGTGCGAGCGCCAGGAATCGAGGAACGGCTGCTCGGCATCGGGGTAAGCCGAGCCCACGAGGGCTGCGATCTCGACCGAGTTGGTGTCGAGCGTTTCGACTGCTCCGGCAACATCGGCCGTCGTAAGGTCGCCACCATCGGCGAGCGCCTGGTCGATGGCTGCACCGGCGAGGTAGACGTGGTCAGCGAGCAGGGCCGTTAGCGATGCACGCAGTGCGGAGCCGTCACTGTTTACTGTGTCGACGACCATCGAAGAGTTGCTCTCATCAGTGGTGGCCGGAGCCTCTGTAGCTGCCGAGCAGCCCGAGAGTGTGAGTGCCGCTGCGAGTCCGAGACCGGTGATTGCTGTGAATTTACGCATTGCTTCTTCTCCTTGTTGATGTTTTTTGTTGGTGGTGCGTTGTGTCGTGCGGGTTCTTACGGTTCGACCGTGACGGTTGCGTTCATGGTCAAGTGCGGTTGGCAGTAGTACGAGTACTCGCCGGGTTCGTCGAAGGTGTAGGAGAACGTGTCGCCCTCCTGGCCCTTCGGAGCTAGGTCGTGGTCGAAGAGGCCGTCTGGTGTTTGCGTCCCGCGGAGACCGGTCGACTCGTTGACGTCGCCCCAAGCTCCGGAGGTAACGGTGTGACCGATCGTCTCGCCGTTCTGCCACGTAACCGTCGTACCGACCTTGACGGTGAGATCCTTCGGCATGAACTTCAGGCCGATAGTCGTGACAACGTTTTCGTCGGTTTCGGCGGGCTGTTCGCTCCCGCTCGTCTCGGACGGCGTCGTTGCGGACGGTTGAGAACCTGCACATCCCGAAAGCGCAATGAGAAGTGCTGGCAAGATGAGCGCACCTGCGAGGGTGGCTTTCGGTGCCCGAAGTGTTCTGGTGAGTGACATGTAGATGATTCGGCGCCCAACGCTAAATGGTTTGGTATCAATTTCTCGGGCGCAGAAAAAGCTTGGCAGGGAAGCGGAATAGGAATTCTGAACAGCCCCAGGCGAGCGGCTCCCGGAAGGAGGTCAGCGAAGCCGCTGTGCTTGCTGTCGGTATTTACGCAGAATCCCGAGGGCTGCTCGGCCTTCCGTCTCTTGCTCTATCTGGAGAGGGGAAATCGATAGTGGCCCCAGGCGTAGCGCTCACAATCGTGTTCGCCCCGCCAAAACCCGGCGCACAAGCTTTTCGACCTCGATGAAGATCAGCACGGTCGACGCGGCGGCTGCGCACCCCATCCACTCCCCGAGCGTGAGCGGCACGAGTTGCAGCACGCTGGCGCTGACCGGCCACGACATCACAAGCCACTGCAGTCCAAGCGAGCCGAGGGCGGTCGCAACAAGGAACGGGTTGCTGAACGGACTGATCGTGAAGAGCGAGCGTCGCTCGGTACGCGCACTACCTGCTTGGAAGAAGCTCATCAGTACAAAGACCGTCATCGTGATTGTGCGCACGCGATCCAGTTCATAGCCTGCGGCGAGCGCCAGCTGGAACGTGATGATCAGCACGGTCGCCATCCAGCTCGACGACATCACGGTGCGCACCCACAACTCGCGCGACAGGATCCCCTCGTGCGCTGCCCGCGGCCTCCGCCGAAGCTCGTCCCCCTCGGCGGGCTCGAACGCGAGCGCAACATCTTGCAGGCCGCTCGTGACAACGTTGATCCACAACACCTGCACCGGGATAAGCAGCAGCGGCTGATCGAAAAAGAAGCTGATCGCGACGGCCAACATGATTCCGAAGCCAGTCGACAGCAGAAAGAACGTTGATTTGCGGATGGCCGAGAACACGATGCGACCCTGCCGAACTGCCTCGACAACGGTGGCAAAACGGTCATCGGTGAGCACGACATCCGCAGCTTCTCGCGCAACGTCAGTGCCCGCCTTGCCCATCGCAACACCGATAGCGGCCGCTTTCAGCGCGGGGGCGTCGTTCACGCCGTCCCCCGTTACTGCGACCGTTTCCCCCGTGGCTTGCAACGCCTGAACAACGCGGAGCTTGTCTGCCGGCGAAACACGCGCGACCACGCCGGCGTGGGCTACCCGGTCAGCTAGCGCAGCATCGTCAAGGTCGTCGAGTTGAGCCCCCGTGATTACATCGTCACAGTCGGCGATTCCGAGTCGTCGTGCGATCGTAGTAGCCGTCAACGGGTGATCACCCGTCACCATGATGACGCGGATCCCCGCTCCAACACAGAGGGCGATCGACTCGAGGGCCTCCGCCCGCGGAGGGTCGGTGAGAGCAACAAGGCCGAGCAGTTGGAGCTTGCTGGGGTGCGGAAGTTCCGGACCCGTGAGCTCGTTGTGTTCCACACTTCGACAGGCGATTGCCAACACGCGGTAACCATCGCTGGCCAGCTGAGCCTGGGCGTCGTACACCCGCTGGCGTGCGGTCGCATCGAGGGAGCCTCCCCCGGCCTCCTCGCTACACATCGAGAGCACGAGCTCCGGCGCGCCCTTAACGTAAAGCATGAGTGCCGCATCCGTCTCCCGCTTGTCGTTACGGCGCAGCGATTGTGAATAACGGTTCTGTGGTTCGTACGGCAGCCGTGCCACTTGATCGGGCTCGTCATCGTCACTCGTAACACCAAGCGAGCGTGCGAGCACTGCAAGCGCAACATCGACGGCATCACCGATGAAACCGCCTTCGTCGTCATCGCGAGAGTGTGCCTCGTTCACGAGTGAACCCGCCATGATGAGATCGTGTAGCACCCCACTCGGCTCGTAACGCATGCCCTCAACCTCAATGACGCCGCGGTCTGGCACCCACACCCGCTCGACGGCGAGGCGGTTTTGGGTGAGCGTACCCGTCTTGTCGCTCGCAATCACCGTCGTCGAGCCGAGCGTTTCGGCGGCCGGCAGCGTGCGCACGATCGCGCCCTGGGTTGCCATCCGGCGCACTCCGAGTGCCAGCGCGACCGTCATCACGACGGGCAACGCCTCAGGGATGGTTGCTACCGCCATGGCGATCGCCGATAGCAAGACCGATTCGAGTTCTTCGCCGAGCAGCAGACCAGTCGCGATCACCGCGACGGCAACGACTGCAACGAAAATTCCAATGCGGCGTTCGAGACTGTTGATGCTCCGCTGGAGTGGCGTTCTCTCCGGGCGGGTTTGGATCAGTTCGTTTATCCGCCCCAGCTCCGTGTCGCGACCCGTCGCGACGACCACACCACGAGCACGGCCAGACGTGACGAACGTACCGCTGTAGAGCATCCCGCGGCGGTCGGCCGTCGCCGCATGCACGGGAACCGCGTCAGGAGTTTTGTGAACCTGCTCCGACTCGCCCGTGAGCATCGATTCATCAACCTGAAGCGCGTGAGCATCAACAATTCTGACATCTGCGGTTACCTGCTCACCACTCTCCAGCGTGACAACATCACCGCGAACGAGATCCACCGCTCGAAGACGGATGACGTGGCCGTCCCGCAGAGCGCGTGCCCGTGGAACAGCGAGCGAGGCGAGGGCTCGCATTTCTCGCTCGGCCCGGGACTCTTCCCAAAAACCAATCGAGGCATTCAGCACGAGCACAATGAGAATGGCGGTCGAGTCGACCCAATCTTGCTGCAGCAGCGTAATCGTCGCGGCCACCAACAGGATCGCGATCAGCGGCGAACGAAACTGTCGCAATGCCACCACTATGGCGGGCGTTGGCTTGCGCACTTCCAACCGATTCGGCCCATACTCGGCTTGCCGTTCGGCGGCCTCGGCGGTGCTCAGCCCCTGCGCGCTCGACTTCAGACGAACAAACGCCTCAGCAGAATCGAGCGCGTGCCACGGTTCCTCCGACACGCCTGTTGTCATAGCCCCACGCTACAACGGTGGCGTTGGTACGACTAGAGGTGTGCGTGCGAACGCGACAGTGCGCTGATGGGCACCGCCCCACAGACCCTTCCGTCCGCGACGTGCTGTTCGCGCGTGCTCCTCACGGCACAACGACAACGGCCGCGAGCGGGTTTCCCCGTTCACGGCCGTTGTTTTCGTGCGTGTGGAGAACGCTAGCGGTTCAGCACTTCGTTGACTTCTTCAGCGAGCGCCGGCATCGCTTCTGACGCGTCGAGGTCGTCGAAGTAGATGGCGTGGATGCGCTCGGTCATGAGGTCTTCGAGCTCGCTGTAGGCCTTCGTCATCGGGCGAGGCTTGCCGTAGGTGATCTGCTCAGCAGCAACCGCATAGCCAGGAGTGGTCTCCATGAGGTCCTTGATCAGGTCGGTTTCGAGAGCCGAAAGACGCACGGGCAGGTACCCGGTGCGCGACGAGGAGTAGGCAGCCTGCTCGGTGTCGCTTGTCCACTTCATGAACTCGAATGCTGCGGCCTTCTCCTGGTCCGTACCGGTGTTGGCGAGGTAGATGTTCGATCCACCGACTGAGACACCACGCTGGCCGTTGTCACCGGCGGGAATCAGCGAGACACCAACATCCACTCCGTTACCGGCAGCAAGCCCAAGGATCGACTGGATGCCGCCCGAGCTCAAGAAGGTGAATGCTGTATCTGCGCTGCCGGCTGCCGCGAAGAACGCGCTCACGTCTGCAGCACCGGTGACCTTGATGAGGTCGCGGTCTTCGAGGTCGGCGATCCACTCGATCGTCTTGATGGCACCCTCGGTGTCATACATCGACGCGGTCTCGTCGTCGTTGAGCACAGCGGTTCCGCCGTACGAGTAGAAGAGTGCTTCCATGACCCAGAAGTCATAGTCGCAGAAGATCATCGCAGGGCCGCCGACATAGTCGTGAGCCGCCTCGAGGTACTCCTCAAACTCGTCGAATGTTTCGGGGCCGGTCTCCTTGAGGCCGAGTTCGCGCATCATGTCTTGGTTTACGTACATCACGGGAACACTGCGCATGTGCGGGAAGGCGTACATGTCGCCATCAACGTAGAGGTTGTCGGTTTCACCCATCTGGAAGTCCGCGTCGTCCATCTCGACAGCGGCCATGTACGGCTCGAGGTTGAGCGTGGTGGTGGCGCGAGCGAACCGGTCGGTCATGCCGACCTCATCCACGAACATGTTGGGAAGAGTGTCAGCGAGCGCTGCGGCGTTGACCTTTTGCTCGGTCTCGACGTAGTCGCCCTGGTAGTTGGCGGTGACGTGGATGTTGAGCTCGTCACCACGGGTCTCGTTGAACATATCAACGAGCTCCTGGTTCACGTCTTCAACGGCTGCGGTCCAGAACTCAAGCTCGACGGTCTCTTCACCGGGCTCGTAGGTGTAGCTTGCGGCATCCGCATTGGCTGCGGTGCAGCCAGAGAGCAGAACCGAGCCGAGGGCAATCGAAGCGAGAACGCCGGCGCGTGCCCGACCTCGCGAGAAACGGGTAGAGGACATGGTGGTGCCTTTCTTTGATGTGGTTGAGGTGGTGCGTGTTGAGGTGGTGCGTTGTTGGTTGATGCGGACGAGGAAATCGAAGGGCATCATTTGACGCCGGTATAGGTGAACGCCGAGATGATGTGACGGCGCGCAAACAGGAACACGATGAGGATCGGCACGACGAGGAGCATGTTTCCGGCCATCACAATGGTCGGCGCGATCTCATCGAGCGCTTCGAGTCGCGGCACGGCCACCGGAAGCGTGCGGGCCGCATCCGTGGTGGTCCAGACCAGCGGGAAGAAGTAGTTATTCCAGGTGCCAATGAACGTGATCAGCCCGATGGTCACGATGGTCGGTTTGGCCAGCGGCAACATGATGCGACGGATGATCGTGAACTCACTCGCGTGATCAAGTCGCGCTGCTTCGATCAAGCTGTCGGGCACTCGCATGAAGGTTTGACGCAGCAAGAAGATGCCGAACCCACTCGCGATGAAGGGCAAGATCAGCGAGAGGTGTGTGTTGAGCAGCCCCATCTTGGCGTACATCGCGAACACCGGAAGGAAGATCAGTTGGCCAGGGATCATCATCGTCGCCAACACGACGCCGAAGAGCACGTCGCGGCCTTTGAAATGGAAACGTGCGAAGGCATAAGCGGCTGGCACGATGATCAGAAACTGACCGAGCAGGGTGCCGCCCGTGACGATTACCGAGTTCAACGCGAAGTGGCCGAAGTTCACCCGGTCGAACGCTGCAATGAAGTTATCCCAGCGCACGGCATCCACCCAGAACTGCGGAGGAATGGAGAGCGCTTCGGATGCTGTCTGAAAGGCGGTGAGCACCATCCAGTAGAACGGACCGGCGAACACCAACACGAGCAGGAGCGACACCACGATGCGTGCGATGACGCGCACCGCTTTCCACAGAATCGTGCCGCTTCGGGCCGTGCGAGCGCTCGGTGTAACGGGCGGTGGCGGTGGCGACACGGGGCCGCGCGAAGAACCGGCAGCCGTGGGTGGCGTAGGAGGGGCAATCGTCGTAGTCATCGGTAGTGCACTCTTTTCTGGAACGCGCGGAAATAAAGCACGGTGATGAGGCCCACGAGCACCATCAGCACGACGGCGATCGCAGCGGCATAACCAACTCGGTAGTACTCGAAGCCTTCGCGGTAGACGGCGAAGATGAGTGTGTTGGTTGAGCTTTGCGGTCCGCCCTGCGTCATGACGTTGATTGTGTCGAAGGCCTGAAACGACCCGATGACGTTGACGAGAACGAGAAAGAACAGCGTGGGCGAGATCATCGGGATGGTGATCTTGCGAAAGCGGGTCCACGCCGAAGCATTGTCGAGGTCCGCGGCTTCGAACAGGTACCGCGGAATCGACTGCAACGCCGAGAGTATAATCAAGGCGTTCAGCCCGACCGACTTCCAGACCGACACAAGAACCAGCGAGAACAGGGCGACTTCGGTATCGGAGAGCCAGCCGACAGGCTCAAGCCCGACTGCGTTCAAGATTTGGTTGAACAGCCCGATATCGTCATCCATCAACCACACAAAGATGAGCGAGACCGAGACCAGCGCGATCACGTTGGGAGCAAAGCTGACGCCCTGCAAGAACTCGCTGAGCCAGCCTTGGCGATTAAGAAACAGTGCCAAGATCAGACCGAAGATCATGACGAGTGACACTTCCATGCCCATATACACGAGTGTGTTCTGGATGACCTTGCCGAAGTCAGGGTCCGTGAAGAGCTCGGCGAAGTTTCCGAAACCCACGAACTTCATCGGGCCACGAAGGTCCCAGGAGAAGACACTCAGTACGGCGTTGTAGCCGATCGGATACAGATAGAAGACAGCGAGAATCACGAGCGCTGGCGCGATGAGCGCGTACGGCAACAGCCGTCGATCTCTCAGTAGCGAGGTTTTCATGCGGAGACGACCTCGCGAACCTGGCCGGAGATAGCCGGTTCGGCGATGCGCTCTTCGTTAGCATCAAACCAGTGGATGTCGTTGGTCTCAACTCGCACGAGAGCGTCACCGAGGGGGCGCGCGATCTCGTCGAATCGCTTAATCGCAATGCGCGAGCCGTCGGGCAGCACGGCGCGGTACACGAGCTCCGCTCCAAGGTTCTCGAGGGCGATGATGGTGACCGTGAGCTCAGTTTCGCCTGGCACCACGGGGCGGCTGGTGTCGGCAAACGTGAGTCGCTCAGGGCGCACTCCGAGCCACTCGGCACCCTCGGGAGCATCGGCGTCGACATCCGCACCGAATGCAGCAATGGGCACGACGTTCATGGGTGGGGTTCCGATGAAGCGACTCGTGAACACGTTCTGCGGTTTCGCGTACAGCTCGGTCGGTGCCGATTGCTGTTGGATGCGGCCCGCGTCCATGAGCACAATCGAGGTGCCCATACTCATCGCTTCGACCTGGTCGTGAGTGACGTAGACGAAGGTTGCCCCGAGGCGTTCGTGAAGTTCGATGAGCTCAATGCGCATGTGCTGGCGCAGCTTCGCATCGAGGTTGGAGAGCGGTTCGTCCATGAGAAAGACGGCAGGCTTTTTGACCATGGCGCGCGCCAACGCAACCCGCTGGCGTTCGCCGCCCGACAGTGCGTCAGGGTTCTTGCGCAGGTGCGGCGTGAGGCCAACGGTCTCGGCAATCTCGTGCACAAGTTCGCGGCGCTCCAGCTTGGGGACCTTGTTGTTGCGCAGGCCAAACTCGATGTTCTCTTCCACCGTCATCGTCGGGTAGATGGCGTAGTTCTGAAAGACCATGGCGACACCACGCTGACCGGGAGTCACATTGTCGACCGTCTTTCCGCCAATCGAGATCGTGCCAGTGGTTGGCTTCTCGAGACCGGCAATCATGCGCAGCGTTGTCGATTTTCCGCACCCCGACGGGCCAACGAGAACCGAGAAGCTGCCGGCTTCGATCGTGAGATCAAGGCTCGGGATGATCTCCTTGTCGCCATACGACTTACCAATGTTTCGCAGTTCAATCTGACTCATGCGCGTGCCTCCGTGTCGTGGGATGTGCTGTGTGGTGGGTGCTGGTCACCGCGGTTATCGACGCCGCGGTTCTGGACGTTGCCGACGTCGGGTCGATTCGACATCAGACCATCGATATCGAACTCGAGGATGCGGTCAGCGGCTGCGTCGTCGTCGACAGTCCAGGCGTTGATGCCCAGCCCGTGCTCTCGGGCTTCCGCCACAAATCGCTCGTTGATGAGGGAGAAATGGGGGTGCAACACGTTCGCGCCGCAGCGGCGCGCATAGCCGGGCAGATCGGCGAAGGTTTCGACGAATGCGATCGCCGTCGTAAACTCTGGGTAGGAGCGAGCGAAACCAGCGATAGCGCGATGGTTGATCGACGAAATCAGGGTCGAGTCAACCCCATCATGCGCGCGAACTTCGGCGGCAACGAGATCGTTGACAGCACCCCACGAGTTGGTGAAATCTTTCGTCTCGATGTTGACCCAGACGCCTCGCTCGGCCGCGAACGATAACACTTCACTGAGCGTCGGGATGCGAGTAACCGCGCGAGCGAACTGGCCCTCAAACCCGCGATCGAAGTTGAGCACGCGCAACTCGGCGAGAGTGAAATCCCGCGCCCAGCCCATGCCGTCTGACGTGCGATCGACACGGGGGTCGTGCAAGACGACCAGGTGTCCGTCGCTCGTAACGTCAACATCCAATTCGATCTTGGTCGCTCCCATTTCGGCGGCAAGCTCGAACGCGGCAAGAGTGTTCTCCGGCGCGTAGCTGCTGGCACCGCGGTGGGCGATGATGCGGCTATCGATGGTCGGTCGATCGCCGCTGCTCAATGCAGACCGGTTCATGCGGATACTCCTCGACGGTTGAGAGCGGATTGGTACGAATCGGTGACCACAGCGTCGACCCCGAGAGCGAAGAGTTGATCGAGCTGCTCCTCTTCGGTGACGGGCCAGAACTCGGCAACCAGGGTGGAGGCGCACACCATCACGCCGAGAGCTCGCGCACCATGAACGTCGCCGGTGGCGGCGCCGACAGCGATCGGGTGAAGGGCGATCGCTCCGACCGCAGCGGCATACGATGCGGCCTCTTCCATCACGACAAGGTGGCGAAGTCCAATCTTGAGAGACGGATGCGCGACAGCAAGCGCCGCCATCGACACATGATTAGTGGAGGTGATTGTCACGCGCTCGTGCATACGACGCTTGTGCACGAGCTCTGCGACCGCAACAGCGGCGGGGCTGGCTCCCTCACTGTGCTGCGGGTCTTCCTTCACATCAAGGATGAGATGGGCATCGGAACCGGCCAGCAACTCGACCACTTCAGCAAGCGTCGGAATTCGGGTGCCAGCGAATCCCTCGCGCCCAACGCCAATGTCGACCGTCTTCAGCTCAGCCAAGGTGAGCTCTTCGACAAGCGCCTTTGGCTGACCATCGTAGAGAACGCTTGCGCCGCGAAGCGCTACAAGTTCAGCATCTCGTGAGAGTCGAACGTCGATTTCGACCCCGTCAGCCCCACGGCGAAGCGACTGCTCAATCGCGGCGAGAGAATTCTCCGGTGCAACGTCGGCGGCACCTCGACGCGCAAAAACGAGAGTCATACGAGCGCCTCTACTTTCGCGAGCGCTGCTCGCCGCGCGACAGCGATATCCGGGGTGTTCGTGATGATCGAATCAACACCGGCGGCGATGAGGTCGTCGATCTGTTCCGCCTCACTCCGGCTGGAGAATGGCGCTGGCATAGTCCAGGCATTCACGGCAAGGTTCGCCGCGCGCGCCTGCCGCATGGTCTCGGGCGTGAGGGCCAGATGAGCGGGATGGATGGCATCCGCACCGGTCGTGGCAGCATAGTTGCCGATTTCGTGCAGCGACATCATGTGGAGCAGACCGGTGCGCACGTCGGGGTGGCTGAGCTTGAGCTCAGCCATTGACGTGTGGTTGAACGATGAGAAGAAGACTTGCTCGACGAGACCCCGGCGCAGTACTTCATCGGCAGCACGACGAGCCAACTCACCGTAGGCCTTGTCGTGACGGTAGATGTCTTTGACTTCGATATTCAGTACGAGACTGCGACGTTCAACAAGGTCAAAGATTTCGTCGAGCGTCGGGATGAGAGCGCCGGCGTAATCGCCCGGGTTTCCTGTTCCGAAATCCAAACGGCGCAACTCACTGAAAGTGAGTTCCGAGACGCGGCCCGTACCGTTCGACGTTCGGTCGATCGTGTCGTCGTGAATGGCGACAATCACGCCGTCGCTGGTGGCATGGATGTCGATTTCCATGCCATCCGCGCCTAGGTCTGCGCCGAGTTCGAAGGCCTCGAGGGTGTTCTCTGGGGCGTAGGCCATCGCACCTCGGTGGCCAAGGATGAGGGGTGACGCAGTCATTGGGACTTCTTTCGTTCGGTTCTGGGCATAAAAAAACCCGGGGAGTCAGCAGCGCCAACGCACCACACGGCTGTGCCGTGCGCGTTGATGATGCTGACCCTCCGGGTGCTCTCTAGTGACTCTGCCCTGGGGTGTGTTTTCAGTTGTGGGTGGTGCTGGCAACTCTGGTGAGGCGGTGATCTGCCTCGGGAAGCGTCGAGGTTAGGCGACGCGGGTATGAATTCGTGACCGTCGACGCCGCCACAGTGCGGGGTTTCCGGTAGATACGTAGTCGGCGCCGCAGTCGAGCACGGCGTCGATTTCGTCAGGATTACGGATGAGCCCACCGACGATGAGGGGCTGCTGGATGCTGGCTCTGAGATCGCGGATGACGCGCGGCATGAGCCCTGGCATCACCTCGACCTCGGTGGGACGGCTCGCGTGCACTTGGCGCATCGCGTTGTCGACCGCGTGAGTATCGACAGCGAAGAACCGCTGCACCGACGCAATGCCGAGCTTTCGTGCGGCAGCAACCGCAGCGCTCTTGGTAGTGATGACTCCGTCAACTCCGACGTGTTCCGCAAGAAACTGCACGGCAGCACCGTCACGGCTGATTCCGCCCACGAGTTCAAGATGAACATGGGCTGTTTTACCGGCGTCATGGATGCGGGCAACCATGCCTGCGAGAGAATTGATGTCTCCCACCAGCAGGTTGATGCGCGCTACGTCGCTCTCAAGTGCATCCTTGAGCATGCCGTGTTCTTGCACAGAAGCGATGAGGGGAAACTCCCCCGCCGCTGTGCCACGCCATCTCAACTCGCTCATGTTGGTGCCCACGCTAAACACCGGAGTTAGCGGCGCGGTAACGCTCAGGTAAACGACAAACGCTGAGAGTTTGTCAGCCGACGTTTCGTGAAATGTTACTGGCGTGCTTCGATCAGGACTGGCTCAAACGAGACTGGCCCAGAACACTGGCCGAACAGCCCGCGTCGCTCAACGCTTACCGGAATCTCATATGTTGCGTCACTGATCACAAACCCGTCGCGGTCAGATACCACCACGTGGAGCGAGCGTTCTCCTCCCAAGACGAAGACAGAGTCATCCACGTACGGCGGCTCTTGCGGCACTTCCCACCGTTTGCCGTCGCTTCGAGTCACCGGTTGCACAACGCACTCCTCGCCAAAACAGGCCGAGAGCATCTCAGCCTCGTGCAGCGCATCTTCTAGCTCAATCACGGCAGGACCGTTGTTGACGTAGCCGACGGCGCTGCAAGCGAGACACCCTGAGAGCGACATCATCGCCACGGCGCCGAGAGCTGCCGTTGCCAGCGCTCTCCGTGTCTTGGTCATATCTAGAGCATATGAATAGCGCGGCGCGACGTGAGAGGTGAGCATTCTTTGTTACGTAAACGAAACGCTCCGAATGACCTGGCCCAAAGAGCCCGGTTCGCAAGAAAGTGAGTGTGCCCCTGGAGGGATTCGAACCCCCAACCTGCTCCTTAGGACGGAGTTGCTCTTCCGTTGAGCTACAGAGGCTGGCTTTTCGAGTGTAGCCGAGTACGGCACGAAGAACCCTCAGCCAGAAGGCCAGCGTTACGAGGTCGGCGGTGCTGCACCATCGATCGCGGCTGGCAGCGGATACTGCAGCGGCTGCAGGTCGGGCTCCAACCATTGCGTGCGACCCTCAGCGATGCGCTCGCGTGAGTAGAAACGTTTGATGATGGACTTGTCGAGCAGCTCCGGTGCGTCATCCACGTCATCTACCAGCGCAATGAGGTCGAACCAGGCGCGAGTGAGCGTGATGTGAAAAGCATCCGGTTTGCCCGCCCGCACGGCCATGCTCTTAATGCCGACCGCGAGACGTTCGAAGCCGTCAATAGCGCCATACGCACGAGCAAGCAACCACGCCACGCGAACATGACGTTCGTGTGAAAACGCGGCAGGCGCGATGGTGTTGTTTTCGAACGTTGTCATGAGTTCGTCGTCAGTCATGATCAATCACTCCACACAGTTACTCTCGCAGGCTTCATGCTCGCCAGCGCGCGGTCACACCAAACAGTTACTGGCCTGGCGGGTAGAGGAACGACTCGACCTCGCTGGCCGGGATGGTGCGCTGACCATAGGAGAGGTAGACGTAGTTGTATTCCTCAAGCAGAACTGAACCGTCGGAATTGACTTGCTTCACGTATGAAACGTGGTTGTCCCAGCCAAACCACGCCACAGAACCGACAACGGGAGTCGCGCTCACGGTCCAGCCGTGGGTCTCCCAAGCCGACTTCCACTGGTATGCGTCTCCACCATTCGGCGTGAGATCTGCCCAGGCCCAGCGGAACGGTGCCGCGAAGGAACCAACGTCGCGGTTCAGCCGCCACGCTACAAAGTCGGTGCACTGGCGGTAGTAGTAATTCAAAGGTGAAAGGCTGCTGCCCGCAGTCGGCCACGGGTAGTCATCGCCCAATGCTTGAGCGCCCGATGAAGCGTAGAGCGCGTTTGCCGAGGCAATCGCATCCTGCTGCTGAATCGCCGCCAGGTCTTCGGGCGATGTCGCTTCGAACTGATCACGCGTGAGCTCCGGCAATTCCAGCTCAGCGCTAACCGTCACCGACTGGACTCTCGCTTGAGCGGCATCCGCGACAGCAGAAACTGACACGAGTGTTCCCTCGTCTGAGATCAGACCGCCTTGGCCGTAGGCCGGCAACCCTGCCACAGCAAACAGCCCGCCAATAACAGCCATCGACGCCACAGCGCGAAGCGGGCTCTTGCGAACACGCTTGGCTGTGGCTTTCGGAGCCGAGTGGGCACGAGGTGCCTGAGCAACGATCGGCGCAACACGGTTATTCAGCGCGGGGGCTGCCGGGGTGTACACAACCGGTGCCTCATCGTGAGCGACCGCAGCAGGAGCACGAGGAATCTGCGGCGCAGCTACAGGCTTGGCGACAGTCGCAGCATCTCGTGCGGCACGTGCTTCGCGACGCGAAAGAAAGACAGGAGCTTCACTCGAAGGTTCCGCCGAGGGCACGCCGGAAACGTCCGGGCCATCAGATGAGATACGGGACAATCGGGAACCTTCAGGTGGAGCGCGCTCAAAGAAAACTAGGGAAATCCTTGAACACAGGAATAATCACAACAGCATAACAGTTACGCCGCTGGAGCCAAATATTCTTCCCAATCTGGGAGTCCCCTTTCAATACCCCGCACCAACCACGCGCTGGTGTGGGGCGGACGCGGCTTGATTAGCAGGCGCCAGTTCATCTCCGCGGGAGTGCGATTGCTCTTCACGTTGTTGCAACGCAAGCAGCACGCCACCAGGTTTTCCCACGAATCTTCGCCACCGCGAGAGCGAGGCATCACGTGGTCGATGGTGTTTGCGGAAGCCCCGCAATAGCCACACCGGTGACCGTCACGTCGCAGCACTCCACGACGAGAAACCGGCAACCTGCGCGTAGAAGGAATACGCACATAATTTCGAAGGATGATGACCGACGGTCGCTCCCACGATTCACTCGCGCTCCACACCGGATGATCCGGGTCGGCAGCGATAACTGTCGCTTTCTGATTCATCACGAGCACAACGGCTCGTTTAAAGGACACGACCGCGAGCGGCTCATAGCCGGCGTTCAGGACCAAAGTGCGCATTGTCATCCTCTCGAAAGAGCCTGCACGGCTTGCAGGCAATCGACTTCCCCGAAATTCAGCGAAAAGGAGGCAGAAACACAAAAAGGCACCGTCGAAAGACGATGCCTAGTGATTCAGCGCGCAAAAACTGCTGCGCACAGTACTGCTGTGTCGTATGTCGAAGTGGGCACGCGCATCCACGGTTTGGATGCTGCACCTACTTAACATGCGATTCTCCGGTTCATTCGTGAACTCCAAGGGCTACAGGCTAACCCAGTTTTTGGGGCACATTGCACGCGGGCGCGCCGAATCGGATGACGAGACGGTTACGCCTCGGTGAACGCCGGAATCCGAAAGCTACGCGCTCGGCTTCTCCACAAAGATATGAACGGCAACCTCGTTGGGCAGCTCGAGACCTTCGCCAAACCCTTCAACGGTGACCGCAACGTAGGAGTCTGCAGCAGCGAATGTGGCTGTCTTGCCTGGCATAACGCCAGCACCAAACAGCTGCTGCAACAGTTCAGGTTCGAACTGCACGGGTTCACCCAATCGACGGATGAGTCCGGTCACCGGGGTGGTTGTTTCAGCGACAAGCTCAACGATGTTAACCATGCCGTCGCTGAAAGATGCCGCAGCAACACCACCCAGCTCTTCCAAGCCAGGAATGGGGTTGCCATAAGGCGACTCGGTGGGGTGATCAAGAATTTCGATGAGCTTGCGCTCTACCTGCTCACTCATCACGTGCTCCCACCGGCAGGCTTCGTCGTGAACGAGCGCCCAGTCGAGACCAATAACATCGGCGAGGAGCCGCTCAGCAAGACGGTGCTTGCGCATGACATGCGTGGCACGACGCCGGCCCTCAACCGTGAATTCGAGGTGGCGGTCGCCTTCTACGACGACGAGGCCGTCACGTTCCATGCGGCCGATGGTTTGCGAGACGGTCGGGCCAGAGTGGCCGAGCCGCTCAGAGATGCGGGCCCGCAACGGGACAATGTTCTCTTCTTCGAGATCAAGAATCGTGCGCAGGTACATCTCGGTGGTGTCAACGAGATCGGTCATGAAACCAGACTAGCCCGAACTGGCCAATAGAATTGGACGCATGCCGAGCCTGACGATTCCTACTGACCTCCTTCCCTCCGATGGACGATTCGGAGCTGGCCCTTCCAAAGTGCGCCCCGAACAGATCGAGCATCTCGTTTCTAGCGCGCGAAACATCCTCGGCACGTCCCACCGCCAAGCACCGGTTCGTGACCTCGTTGGCCGCGTACGTTCGGGCCTCGGAGAGCTTTTCCAGATCCCGGAGGGCTACGAAGTAGTACTCGGCAATGGAGGCTCTACCGCGTTCTGGGATGCCGCCGCCTTCGCCCTTATCGAGCGTCGCAGCGCGCACCTCTCCTTCGGAGAATTCGGTTCCAAGTTCGCGAAAGCGGCCGCAGCACCCCACCTTGAATCGCCTCATGTCGTCACCGCCCCGGGCGGGTCGCTCGCCGAACTCGACAACATCGAAGGCGCGGACGTCTTTGCGTTCCCCCAAAACGAGACCTCTACCGGCGTGATGGCCCCCGTGCGCCGCTTCGACGACGCAAACGTACTCACTGTTGTCGACGCCACGAGCGCAGCCGGCGGCGTGAACTTCGACGCCGACCAAGCAGATGTCTACTACTTTGCACCGCAGAAGAACTTTGCATCAGACGGCGGCCTGTGGATCGCTCTCTTCTCCCCCGCGGCAATCGAGCGCGTCGAGCGCATCGCCGCGTCGGGTCGCTACATCCCCGAGTTCTTGTCGCTCAAAAACGCGATCGACAACTCGCGCCTCAACCAGACCCTCAACACTCCCGCACTCAGCACCCTGCTGCTGCTCGAGAACCAGATCGACTGGATCAATGGCAACGGTGGACTGGCCTGGGCGGATGCTCGCACGCGCGAATCCTCGTCGGTGCTCTACGACTGGGCTGCCGCCAGCGATGTCGCCACGCCATTCGTCACCAACCCTGAGCACCGCTCGCAGGTCATCGCAACGATCGACTTCGACGATGCAATCGACGCCGCCGCGATCTCGAAGACGCTCCGTGCCAACGGAATCGTCGACACCGATCCGTACCGCAAACTGGGCCGCAACCAACTGCGCGTTGCTACCTTCGTGGCCATCGAGCCGGATGACATCCGCAAATTGGTGTCATCGATTGAGTATGTGATCGCCAACAGCCACTAATCTGAAACCGTGCGTATCTGGTTGAAAGACTCAGAACGCCGGCCAGATCCTGAGCCGGTGCAGACCGACGACCGCAAAGCCATGCTCGTGGGCATGGTGTTGTGGATCATCGGTCTTGCACTGCTGCTGCTTTTTATCGAACCGCTCAATGCATCCGGAAACCTGTGGTGGCTCTGGACTGCCGTTGCGGGCCTCGTGCTCGGCCTTATCGGCCTGATCTACACGCACGCACAGCGCGGAAAGCGAACTCGCTAGTCTTCTTCGTCCGAATCGTCGTCGTCATCATCTGACTCGTCATCATCGTCGTCGAGTTCAGCATCGTCTGAATCGTCATCATCGTCGTCGTCGTCATCCGACTCGTCGAGGTCATCAACGCTCACGCCCTCGTGGTCACCGCCGCGAAACGCACCAGTGTCGTAGTCGTCGTCTGACTCTTCGTCGTCATCGTCTGACTCATCATCATCCGATGCATCAATGTCAACGCCGTCGAGGTCACCGCCGTGTAAGACGGACGAGCCGAACTCGTCATCGTCATCATCGTCGTCGTCGTCAAGATCGTCGTCGGCTTCTTCTGCAGCAGCCTTTTCGGCATCCGCCGCTTCAGTAGCGGCCTGCGCGGCCTTGTACTCCGCAAGACGCTCAGACCACGGCACCCAGTCGGGCGAGAGCAGTGCGCCCTCGGCCGGCATGAGTTCTGCTTCAAGAACCGTGGGGTCCTGACCCTCAACGTGAGCAACGCTGACGGTCCAATTCCAGCCCGGATAGCCCGGCAGAGCCGAAGCGAAGAGTACCGAAACGGTGCCTTCGCTTTCGATCTGCTCACCGACGAGCGCACCAATCGACGCATCAGTGGTGATCTCGAGGAGTGCTCCCCGAGCAAGCTTTTCGTACTGGCTATTAGGCATCTAGTTCGTCCGCAACTTTACGTAGCATGGAGGCGATCTTGGCGCCGTGGGTTTTATCAGGGTAACGACCGCGCTTGAGGCCAGAACCGATGCCGTCCATGAGCTTGACGAGATCTTCAATGATCACGGCCATGTCATCGGCGGGCTTGCGGTTGATCTTGGCCATGCTTGCAGGAGCATCCATGACGCGCACGGAGAGCGCCTGAGCGCCCTTCTTGCCGTCAGCAATGCCGAATTCGAGGCGTGTACCCGCCTTGATCCCAGTCGTGCCCGCAGGCAGCGCTGAGGCGTGCAAGAAGACCTCTTGGCCTTCATCACTCATGATGAAGCCAAAACCCTTCTCGTCGTCGTAAAACTTAACCTTGCCGGTAGGCATGGGCATGCTCCTTTGTAGTCGTGACTCAAGCTTAGAACGTAAACGGGCGCGTATCCTTGTCAACGTGACAAATCACTCAACTGAACGCGACCTTCGCATCGAGCGTGTGCTCGCATACCTGGTCGCCATCTCGATCGCACTCGCTGTGCTTAGCTTTGTCGCCGTAGTCGTTGCTACCGCAGTGGGCCAAACCGTATTCGATTACGGTGTGTGGCCCGTAGTGATCACTATGCCCTACTTTGCTTTGCCTTTGGGCGTCGTTTTCATCATCACCCTTCTCGTGTTGAATGGCCGCCGTCGCCAACGTGAATATAGGAATGGCCACAATTAGCGATGCGGCTCTTCTGCTCGCCGCTCAACTGCGGGCACTAGACGACAATCAACTTCTTGAGTTGTTGCGCTCACGCACGGTGCGCGGCAACTCTGTAAGCGACTTCTTTGACCTAGCGGATGCTCTGCAGCAGTCCACCTCGGTTGAACGCGTGCTGCGCGATCTCGACCGCCCCACGCTTGCCACTCTCGCGGTGGTCGCTGACACTGCGTCCCTTACCGCGCAGGAAGTCGCCTCTGCCGTCGGGCACTTTGGTGACGACGAGGTTGCCGTTCAGCGTCGACTCGATCGGCTCGTGAGCTTGGCCCTGCTCATTCATCGTGGCGGTCGCTACAGCGCCCCTGACGGCGTAACCGACCAGTTGGCAGGTTGGCCATTCGATGGCTTGCCCTCCACCGGTGAACTGCTCGACACTCCCGCGCCCTCCACTCTCACGTCGGTTGAACCCTCCGAGCGCGACAGTATCGACAGCATCGCCGCCGAGAACGCGTTCGCGACCACCAACGAAGTCACCGAACTCATCAATCAGCTGCGTTCGAGTCCCGTGCGCGATTTGGCGCGCGGCGGAGTCTCCCTCCCCGACTCAAAACGGCTGGCGGCAGCGATGTCGGTGCCTCTCGACAAGATCGCCGGCCTCGTCGACATCGCAGAACGTGCCGGTCTCATCGCCACCACGAATGCCCAGTGGATGCCAACCGCCGATGCCACCGAGTGGATGTCGCGCGGCGCGGCTGAACGCTGGGTGCACTTGGCTGAGGCGTGGCATCAGGGAATTCCTGACGACATCCGCACCATTTTGGCCGACCGCACTCACAGCTTCTGGGGCGACGGCGTCGAGGACTACACGCGCTGGTTATTCCCCGCCGGGGTTGAGTCGATGCTCGAGAAGGTGCGTCGCTACGCCCGCGATGCTGGCCTCCTGGGCGTCACGGCCAATCGCCTCCCCAGCAGCGCAGGCGTTGCCCTGCTCACCCGCACAACGACAGAAGCAACCGCCGCCATGGCCGCGGTCTTTCCCAACGAAGTGCATCAGGTTTATGTGCAGCCCGACCTCAGCGTGATTTCGCCAGGACCGTTGGCGCCGCAATTGGATGCTCGGCTGCGCGTCATTGCCGACGTCGAGACCCGCGCCCTGGCATCCACCTATCGCATCTCGCGATCGAGCCTGCACCATGCCATGACGCTCGGCGAGACGCTTGACAGCATTCGAAGCTTCTTGACTGACATCTCATTGACGGGGGTTCCCCAGCCCGTCGAGTATTTGCTAACGGAGGCTGCGGGCCGCCACGGCCTAGTGCGGGTTGGCCAGCAAGGGGCGGCCGGCAGTTACGTCATTTCTCCTGACTCAGTGCTTCTGCAGTCGATCGCGGTTGATCCCAACTTTGGTGCCTTCGGATTGCGCCTCGAGGGCGACCGTTTGGTCTCGCGATTCGGAGTCGAGCAGCTTTTTTGGGCACTGAGCGATGCCCGTTACCCGGTTGCCGCCGAGAACTCGGAGGGCGCGATCTTGTCGCTGCGACGCGACCAAGTTAGTGCTGCAAGCACAGAAGAGCCTCAAGATGACGGCCCAGATAAGTTGCTGGCGAAGCTGCGCAGTGGCCAGGGTGGCGCCACCGGCGATGAAGATCAGGCGTGGTTGTCGCGACAAATCGAGGTCGCGATTCGCAACAAACTGCTGCTGTTTGTCACGGTAAAAATGCCAGATGGCCATCTCGTGCAGTACACGCTCGAACCTTCCAGCGTGGCAGCTGGTCGCATGCGCGGCCTCGACCGCGCAGCCGATATTGAGCGAACGCTACCGCTGAAGAGCATCGTCGGGGTGGAAGCCACCAACGAACGCTAAGCATCCGGGCGTAGTCTAGGTCGGATGAACACAGCACCCGACGGACCTCTGATCGTGCAGTCTGACCGCACGGTTCTGCTTGAGGTAGCGCACCCTTTGGCCGAAGACGCGCGCCATGATTTGGCCGTTTTCGCGGAGCTGGAGCGCGCCCCCGAGCACATCCACACCTACCGCATCACGCGTTTGGGACTGTGGAACGCTCGGGCCGCAGGTCACGACGCTCCCGCGATGCTGGAGACGCTCGAGAAGTATTCGAAGTTTCCTATCCCGCAGAGTGTCAGCGTAGATATTGCTGAGACGGTTGGCCGCTATGGCCGCCTCGTCATTGATCGTGATGACGACGGCGCGTTGACCCTGACTGCCACTGACCCGGCGGTGCTGCGCGAGATCACGCGCGCCAAGAAGGTCGCAAGCCTGCTGTTCGAACGTCGCGGCGACCACACTTTTGTGGTCCAGCCGTGGGCCCGCGGGCAGCTCAAGCAAGAGTTGTTGAAACTCGGTTGGCCGGCTGAAGATAACGCCGGCTACACGCCAGGCACCCCTCACGAGATTGATCTGGATGCCTCGGGCTGGGGCCTGCGCGAGTACCAGCAGCACGCCATCGACAATTTCTTCGACCACGGTTCAGGCGTCGTAGTGCTGCCCTGTGGCGCCGGCAAAACCTTGGTGGGCCTCGGCGCGATGGCGCAAAGCAACACCACGACCCTGATTTTGGTCACCAATACGGTTTCTGCGCGCCAGTGGCGAGCCGAAATCTTGAAGCGAACCACCCTCACTGAAGAAGAAGTGGGTGAGTATTCGGGGCAGGTGAAAGAGATTTTGCCTGTCACGATCGCGACCTACCAAATCCTGACGGCGAAGCGAAAAGGCGAGTACGCCCATCTTGCGTTGCTGGATGCTCTCGACTGGGGCCTCGTCATTTATGACGAAGTGCACTTGTTGCCTGCGCCCGTGTTCAAGCTCACCGCTGATCTGCAAGCACGCCGTCGCCTCGGCCTCACCGCGACGCTTGTTCGCGAAGATGGGCGCGAGGGCGACGTGTTCTCCCTCATCGGCCCCAAACGTTTCGATGCCCCGTGGAAAGAGATTGAGGCCCAGGGCTTCATCTCCCCCGCTAGCTGCTTCGAGGTGCGCGTTGACCTCCCCGAGAGCGAGCGGCTTGAGTACGCGGCATCCGCTGATGACGAACGTTACAGACTGGCCGCAACAGCACCCGCTAAAACTGAAGTGGTGCGCGCGCTCGTGAAAAAGCACGCCGGCGAGCGCATTCTCGTTATCGGGCAATACCTCGACCAGATCGATGATCTGTCTGAGCAGCTGAATGCTCCCAAGCTGACCGGTGCCACCTCCGTTCCGGAGCGCGAGCGTCTGTATCAAGAGTTCCGCGACGGCGTCACGAAGGTGCTCATCGTGTCAAAGGTTGCCAACTTCTCGGTCGACCTGCCCGAGGCGACCGTCGCCGTGCAAGTTAGTGGTTCATTTGGCTCTCGCCAAGAAGAAGCTCAGCGTCTTGGCCGCCTGCTTCGCCCCAAGGAGAGCGGCCTGCCCGCCAACTTCTACACGCTCGTGGCACGCGACACGGTCGACCAAGACTTCGCACAAAACCGCCAACGGTTCTTGGCCGAACAGGGCTACAGCTACACGATTCTGGATGCCGCAGACCTGACGGCTTAGGTCGCTTAGGTGCGTAAAAGGCGTTCCAAACCAGTCTCATCAACCACAGGAATTCCGTAGTCCCGCGCCTTACGTGCTTTTCCAGATAGTGAGTCTGGGTCGGCAGCGACTAGGAGTCGAACCTTTTTGGTAACGGCGTTCCATGGTTTGTAGCCGAGCTCCACGAGGGCGGACTCGATTTCGCTACGCGGGCGTAACATCTCGCCCGTTAGCACGATGAGATCGCCCGGTTTGAGTGCGAAGGATGGAGCGTTTTGCTCGTCGCTAGGAGGCCAGCTCTCCGCTACCTCAGAAGTACGGGGCCGATTACCGCACTCGTCAAGCGCCGCTGCGATGATCTCCGTTGGTACGTCAAGAAGGTCACCCACGTGCACGAGATCCGCAGTTTCATCTGCAGTTAGAATTCCGTCAGCCCAAGCTGTTTCGGTCAGTCCGGTGAAGTACTCATAGTGGAGTTGCTGACATGTTATTCGACTGATTCCGAGCTCTTCTGCCAGCGCAACAAGCTGCCCTGCTTCATGCACCGACACATGACGGTCGAGCAGGCAGAGGTCCAACAATGCTAGATAGTCCAGGCACTCAGCGGGCCCTGCGTACTCGGGCAACTTCTCAGTTACCCGCTGAAGAAATGACGATGCTGTAATTTCGTTGAAGGGCGGACGAGGAATCCAAGCCTTTTCTGGAGAGATTATCGCGGGCCACGGGTGCTTAGTCGCTGCGTCGAGATGCTCCTTCCAGAATTCCTTCTGCTCGGTCGCTTGAATGTACGCCGCCAATAGTTGCGCCGTCGCGAACGCGTCTGCAGAAGCCCGGTGCGCATCATCCAACTGAATATCGAGCGCCGCACAGCAGTCGGATAGTGCGCGGCCGGCACCAGGAAGATACTCCCGCGCCAACTGCATAGTGCAAAGACTCACGAAGTCAGTGCTCATCCAGGAAGTCGTCCTCTCGAGCTCCGCCACGAGAAACTTGAGGTCAAAGCTCGCGTTGTGTGCAACAAGCACGCGTCCTGAGAGAAGGCCGACTAGCTTGCCCGCGATGTTCTCGAAGCGCGGTGCCTCGATGACATCCGCAGCACGAATCTGATGAATTCGTTGCGGCCCTAGATCCCGGCCGGGATTCACGAGAGTTTCCCATCGACCCTCTAGATTGCCTTGGGAATCGACATGCACCACGGCCAACTCAACGACGCGGTCGTGCCCGCCAGCGAAAAGGCCAGTAGTTTCGAAATCGATTACGGCATATCCGGGTCCTGCCATCTGAATCCTCCTCAGTCGGACCCACTGTATCCAACGCCGCCCACCACTGCACCACAGCGCCAACACGGTGCCGGGAGCTCCCCCTCGACGAGGGCGCCGCACTCGACGCAGACGCGCGGCAGCCAGCACGCGGCATCGCCCACGACGGTGTCGGCTGAGTCATCCATCGTTCCAGTGTGCTCCCGGGTACCCCTGAAGTCGAGGTGCCCGGATGCCGCATCGTGCAAACCATTGAGAGCTACCGCACCGGCTACGGTTGAACCCCACCACAGAGCCCAGGGGCCCCTTTCTATGCCACAGTCGCCATCGTCCACGTCATCGCAGTCAAGCCCATCGTGGCTGAGCTATCGAGAGTCGATCGGTGATCGGTCAGACATGTACCGCGCACTGCTCGAGCACTGGGCACCGGTCGCTGCGCTCAATGTGGGCAGCTACCTCGATCTGTCTCCCTCGACCAGCATCCCCGCCGTCACCTATGTAGATACCGACCGCCGGGCCGCCGCGTTCTTTGCCGACGCCGAGCGGGTCCGGGGTGAGCTGGAAGGCGCCACGTTGCCGGGAGCCGCGGCCGAGATCACTTTCCTCAAGGCCGATTTCCTGAAGCCGCTTGCGCTGGCCGACGCATCCTTCGACCTGATCATTGCCCTGTTCACCGGCCCCGCGTGGGATTCTTGCGCGCGGTATCTGGCGCCGCGCGGGCTCTTCTTGGCCAATAGCAGCCACGGGGATGCAAGCCTCGCCGCCCTTGATCCACGTCTGACCCTGGTGGGCGGCGTCCACCACCGCGATGGACGCTACAGAATCGACAGCAGCGATCTCGATCGCTATCTGATTCCCAAGAAACCAGAACAGGCCACCGCCGACCTCATTCGCGCCAGCGGTCGAGGTATCGCGTACACAAAAACTGCGTTCGCGTACCTGTTTCAACTCACCGGATAACCGACTTCGTTCAGACCGGTTCGCCCTCGAGGCGAGCACGACGCTTGATCATGAAGTCTTTCGCCAGGCCGACCACCGAAAGCACAACGAGAAAAGCGAAGCTCAGGGCCATCAGCCAGAGAGCGCCGAATCCGACGCTGAGTGGCCACATTGGGGTGACCCCATTGACGCTCCACCAGGTAATGTCTTGCGACCGAGCGAGGTTCGACAGAAGCGTGATGGCGGCGAGTGCGATGGCTCCCACGCCGAATGCGATAAGCGTTCCTATGATCAATCTCTTCATCAGTTGATTCCCCTTCGCCTGATCCCAATGCAGCCACCCTATGCTTAAAATTAACAAATACTCAATGAACGATCTGGTGAACAACTTGCCGACACGCCCTGAGCTATCAGGTCACATTCAGGAAACACGCAGATACTGGGCACATGGCTGACGGACCGAAAATTCTCATTGTTGACGACGAACCGAACATTCGCGATCTGCTCACGACGAGCTTGCGCTTCGCGGGATTTGCGGTGCGCGCGGTAGGAAGCGGCGCCCAGACCATCTCGGCTGTTCTCGAAGAAGAACCCGACTTGATCATCCTCGACGTGATGCTGCCGGACATGAACGGCTTTGGCGTGACCAAACGCCTCCGTGCCTCCGGCTACACGTCTCCCATCCTGTTCCTCACGGCAAAAGACGACACCGAAGACAAGATAACCGGCCTCACCGTCGGTGGTGACGACTACGTCACGAAGCCGTTTAGCCTCGATGAAATCGTTGCCCGCATCAAGGCGATTCTTCGCCGCACGATGCAAGATGACGAAGAGACGATCATCCGCGCCGGTGACCTCACGATGGACCAAGACACCCACGAGGTATCGATCGGCAGCGAACAAATTGAGCTCAGCCCCACCGAGTTCAAGCTGCTTCGCTACCTCATGCTGAACCCCAACCGCGTGCTCTCGAAGGCTCAGATCCTCGATCACGTGTGGGAGTACGACTTCAACGGCGATGCCGGCATCGTAGAGAGCTACATCTCCTACCTGCGCCGCAAGCTCGATCAGCACACCGAAGAGCCGATCATCCAAACCAAGCGCGGATTCGGCTACATGCTGAAGGCAGCAAAGCCGTAACCACCAACGATGGCCAGCTGACATGTAATTGTTCATGTTCGGCTGGCCATATTCGTTCCCGATTCCCAGACACGCAAGGTACCGTTCACTATCATGCAGGAGAACATCCCCGACGCCTGGAGCCGCATCTCTTTGCGCACCAAGGTCACCGGAGTCACGGTGCTTCTGCTCACCATGGGGCTCCTCGTTGCCGGTGTCGGAACCGCCGCAGTGTTGCGCGACTATCTGATCGAGCAAACCGACGACAAGATCACCGCCGCCGCCGATGGGCTCGATGGCCGCATCCAATACACCGGCACAACCCGCGATCCTCAGTGCAGTGTGTCTCGCCTGCCCAATGACCTCTATTTCGCGGTGCTCAACCACGACGGCAGCATGCGTTGCAACAGCCGGGAAGAGGATGCCTCGCGCCCCGTTCTCGACGGTCTCACGATCGCCGTTGCAAATTCACAGACCGCCCCGTTCACTCTTCCCAGCACAGCCATCGGAGGGCAATGGAGAGTGATTGCCTACCCCGCGATCAGCACCATCGGCCCTGACTTTGTGACGATCGTCATCGCCCGCGACTTGAGCGACTCCAACGCCATTGTGGCTCGCTACGCCGCCATCTTCTTGTTCTTCGGCCTCACCGTTGTCATCGTCGGTGGAGCGCTCACGCGCCTTTTGGTCACCTCGACGTTCGCGCCACTGCGCGAAGTGGAAGCGACCGCGGCGCGTTTTGCCGACGGAGACTTCGATCAGCGACTCTCTGTCGCCACCCCCAACACAGAAGTGGGGCGGCTCAACCGCTCCCTCAACTCCATGCTTGGCCGAATCGACCGCGCATTCGCCGACCGCGCGCGCACGATTGATCAGATGCGCCGCTTCGTCGGTGACGCCAGCCACGAACTTCGCACCCCCCTCGTCACCGTGCGTGGGTACGCCGAGCTGTACCGCATGGGCGCTATCACTAAGTCGGACGACATCGCTCAGGCCATGGAGCGCATCGAGAAAGAAGCGATCCGCATGGGCGGGCTCGTCGAAGACCTCCTCGAGCTGGCGCGCATCGATGGCAGCAAACCGGTGCAGTTCACCGAAGTCGACCTCTTGCCGCTGGCCAATGATGCCGCGATGGATGCTCGTGCCTCGACCGGCCGCGTCGTCACCGTCATCAACACCAACCCCCGCATTGACTCCGACGCGATCGTCAAGGCAGACCTCACCGCGGATGCTGACACCGACACGAAGGTGATCACTCTCCCCGAGAGCTCACACCCCGATCCCAGCACCCCCTCTCGCGGAGTTGCCGCGCTCGCCACCGGCCCCATTGCTGCCGCAGGCGCTCGCCTCTCACGCTTGGCATCCCGCAAGAAGTCTGCCGCCGTCGCTAAGGCGACTGCTCGTCTCACTCAGGCCATTGCGCCGGTGCCGAAGGACCTCAACGCCGTTGTGATGGCCGAAGAGAACAAGATTCGCCAGGTACTCACCAACCTGGTCACCAACGCTCTGCGCTTCACGACAGACACTCCTGTTGAGATCGGCGTTGGAGTTGACCATGAGCGCCAGCTGGCTGTGTTGTCGGTTATCGACCACGGCGAGGGCATCCCGGAACAGATTCGCGCCAAGGTCTTCGAACGCTTCTGGCGTGCCGACAGCTCGCGCAACCGCGACACCGGCGGAAGCGGCCTAGGGCTCGCCATCGTTGCGGCCATCGTCACAGCCCACCACGGCACCGTGCAGGCGCTTGAGACACCCGGAGGCGGCGCAACCTTCCGTGTGGAGCTTCCTCTCCTCCCCAGCACTCCGAGCCCGTCAGACGACACCGAAGCGGAATAGCGACCGCCGCAACGCGGACCGGGAATCTACCGTCGAGTTATGACTCGATACCAAGTAGATAGCGAAGCCGTTCTCAGCGCCACCGGAGCGGTTCAGAATTCCATTGGCCGCATCCAAGCGGAAGTTGCTGGCCTTCACGGTCAACTCACGAACCTGCAGGGCTCGTGGACCGGGCAGGCAGCGACAGCCTTCTCCACGGTCGTCACCGACTGGAAGGCCACTCAACAGCGCGTAGAAGAGAACCTCGCCGCGATCAATACCGCCCTCAGCCAGGCCGGGCAGCAGTACGCGGAGATCGAAGCCGCAAACGCGCGCCTCTTCTCCCGCTAGCGGTACGCCCAGGCACGCTCACAACGCGCCCAAGCCCACCCCCGGCACGACCAGCACGCTGCGGGCGCTAGAGACTCCCCCACCCACAGAAACTCTCGTTAACGACAGAATGGGCGCCTCCCGAAGGAGACGCCCATTCTGTGTAGTGCAGTGAAGCTGTGTAGAGCGGTGGGACTTAGAAGTCCATTCCGCCCGACGGGTCACCCATGGGTGCCGGGTTCTTCTCAGGCTTGTCAGCAACGACGGCTTCGGTCGTCAAGAACAGACCGGCGATCGACGATGCGTTGAGCAGAGCCGAACGCGTTACCTTTACCGGGTCATTGATGCCTGCAGCGAGCATGTCGACGTATTCGCCGGTTGCTGCGTTGAGGCCGTGACCGATGGGGAGGTTGCGGACCTTGTCAGCAACAACACCGGGCTCCATGCCTGCGTTGAGTGCGATCTGCTTGAGCGGTGCGTCGATAGCAACGCGGACGATGTTCGCTCCGGTTGCTTCGTCGCCGACCAAGTCAGCCATTGCCTGGCTGTCGAATGCGATCTTGCCAGCCTGAATCAGGGCCACGCCACCACCGGCGACGATTCCCTCTTCAACAGCAGCCTTGGCGTTGCGGACTGCGTCCTCAATGCGGTGCTTGCGCTCCTTGAGTTCAACCTCAGTTGCGGCACCAGCCTTGATAACTGCAACACCACCGGCGAGCTTGGCGAGACGCTCTTGGAGCTTCTCACGGTCGTAGTCGCTGTCAGTGTTGTCGATCTCGGCGCGGATCTGCTTGACGCGACCTGCGATCGCCTCTTCTTCACCAGCACCTTCGATGATCGTGGTCTCGTCCTTGGTGATAACGACCTTGCGGGCGCGACCGAGGAGTTCGAGAGTTGCGTTCTCGAGCTTGAGTCCAACTTCTTCAGAGATGACCTGGCCACCGGTGAGGATGGCGATGTCAGCGAGCTGAGCCTTGCGACGGTCTCCGAAGCCAGGAGCCTTGACGGCAACCGACTTGAAGATGCCACGGATCTTGTTCACAACGAGAGTTGCGAGTGCTTCTCCGTCAACGTCTTCAGCAATGATGAGCAGCTGCTTGCCGCTCTGGATTACCTTGTCGACGATGGGGAGCAGATCCTTGATGTTCGAGATCTTGCCGTTGACGATAAGAACGTAGGGGTCTTCGAAGACCGCTTCCTGGCGCTCCTGGTCGGTGACGAAGTATGCCGACAGGAATCCCTTGTCGAAGCGCATACCTTCGGTGAGCTCAAGCTCGGTGCCGAACGTGTTCGACTCCTCAACGGTGACAACACCTTCCTTGCCGACCTTGTCGATCGCCTCAGCGATAAGTGCACCGATCTCGGGGTCACCAGCAGAAATGGATGCGGTAGCCGCGATCTCTTCCTTGGTCTCGATCTCCTTGGCGCTCGCAATGAGTGCCTCGATGACCGAGTTGGTTGCCTTTTCGATACCGCGCTTGAGGCTGATGGGGTCTGCACCCGCAGCAACGTTACGGAGGCCTTCGCGAACGAGAGCCTGAGCAAGAACAACAGAAGTGGTCGTACCGTCTCCGGCAACGTCATCCGTCTTCTTTGCTACCTCTTTGACGAGTTCAGCACCGATCTTTTCGAAAGGATCGTCGAGCTCGATTTCTTTGGCGATGGATACACCGTCGTTCGTGATGGTGGGAGCGCCCCACTTCTTCTCAAGAACTACGTTGCGGCCACGTGGGCCGAGCGTGACCTTTACGGCGTCAGCGAGAATGTTCAGGCCGCGCTCAAGGCCGCGACGGGCCTCTTCGTTGAAAGCAATGATCTTTGCCATGTGTGTTTCTCGTCCCTCCCGGACGTCGTACAAGCGAATAAGTTGGCACTCGAACTGTGCGAGTGCCAAGGTCAAAATTAGCACTCGACGGGGGTGAGTGCAAGACAGCGCAGCGCACTCGGAGCGGGCAATCAGAAGTCGACGCAGCGCACCCCATCAGGGCGAGCGTGCGTCAGCCCGCAGTGCGGGCTTCCCTTTATTCTGTGGGCTCTTCTGTGGCTTCTGCTGCGGGGGCGAGGTAGTCGGTGCCAAGAACGACGGTGAGTTCTGCGCCGGGGAAGATGTCTTCTTCCACGAGGCGAATTTCGCCGCGGCCGATGGCGGCAACAAGGCCGGCAGCGACGTCTTCATCGTCGGGATTGCTGTAATAAACGTAGGTGTCTTCGATGTCTCGCGCGGAGGCGGGGGCTGCGCTGCCTGTCGGCCATCCTGCTGCGGTGAGTTCGTCAAAGACGGTGGTTTGGAGTCCGCTTTCCGGTGTTCCGTTGAGCACGTCGATGGTGAGCGCGCGTTCGGGGTCTATTGCGGCGGGGTCGGTGACGGGCGGGACGGTTTCGGTGGGTTCTGGGGTGACGACAGCCTCTTCTGGTGTGGCGAAGAAGGGGATGCCGAGGTCGTCATCGAGGTACTGGCTGAGGGCGAAGAGACCGCCGAAGACAAGCACGCCGGTGGCGAGCAGGGCCCAGGCGAAGCCGATCCAGCCGCGTCCGCGTCGTCGAGGGCCGCGGTGGGCACCTATGCGGTCGACGTCGTCGGGTAGTTCGTCGAATCGGTCTTTCGGGTAACTCGCCATTGCTTAGTCTGTCAATTCTTCGTCGTGGTCGGGGGTGCGCACTGATCGGTTGCGCATCCGGTTGTCTCGATTGCGGCGCAGTCGCGAGACCAACATGGGGTCGTAGCGCACGGCTGCCGGTGAGTCGATTACCGCATTGAGCATTTGATAATAGCGTGCGCTTGACACCTGAAACTGGGAGCTAATGGCCTCTTCTTTGGCGCCGACGTGTCGGGTCCATTCGCGCTCAAAGTCGAGGATGAGGCTGTCGCGTTCGGACAGGCGTGTAGTGGGATGCGACGCGGCTTCGTTTTCGGACACGGCAATACCTCCACTGTGCTGGCAAGCCTAGGGCGTTGGGGCTGCGCGCCCGCCGAACGACTCGGCTTCGTGGACCAATTGGAGCGAGTCGAGGTTAGGATTGCCTTAGTACCCGATATTTCTGATTGGTTGTCATGCGCACTCGACTGTTCACTGCTGCGGCGGTGTTGTCTGGTGTTGTGCTTGCCGCCAGTGGATGTTCGGCTGCCACTATTGCGGAGACTCCGACGGTGACGGTCACGGCTGATCTCGCTTCTCCCCTCACCGCGTTGACGGTGCTGGATGATGCGAAGGATTACAGCGGGCTGGTTCAGGCGGCGCTTCCGTCATCCGGAATCCTCGCTCCCCCGAGCGCTCCCGCCCAGTCGTTGCCGGTGACGGTGGTTTCGCACGATTTGGCTGGCGATGTGCCCGTCACGGTGTCATCGACTGACCGTGTGATTTCTATGGACATTTCGGGCTCCATCGCGGCGACGATTGCCGGTCTGGGAATGCTGGATTCGCTGGTGGCGCGAGATATTTCAACGACGTTTGATGAGGCATCCACTCTTCCGGTGATTACGTCGAACGCTCACACCGTCAATAGCGAGGCCATTTTGGCGCTGCGCCCTGACCTTGTATTGACGGATGGCTCGATTGGCCCGATCGATGTGGTGCTGCAACTGCGCGATGCGGGCATTCCGGTGGTGTTCGTCGACACGGACCCTTCTCTTGAGGGCATCGCCGAGTTGGCACGTCAAACGGCAGCCGCGCTGGGGGTTTCCGCCGCCGGCGACGCCTTGGCTGCGGAGCTCAGCGCCACGATCGAGGCGAAGGTTGCGGAGATCGCTCAGATCGTTCCCTCGGGTGACCGGCTGCGGATGATGTTCCTCTACTTGCGGGGCACGTCAGGGATCTACTACTTGTTCGGTCAAGAGTCGGGCTCAGATGTGCTGATCGATGCGCTCGGCGGCGTGGATGTCGCAGCCGAGATCGGTCTCGAAGGCATGCGCCCTATGACCGACGAGGCGATGGTCGCGGCGAACCCTGATCTCATTCTGGTGATGACGGGCGGTCTCGACAGTGTTGGCGGCGTGAGTGGATTGCTCGAAGCCCGCCCCGCGGTCGCGCTCACCGAAGCGGGCAAGAACCAGCGCTTCGTCGAGATGGATGACGGCGAAATTTTGAGCTTCGGCCCGCGCACGGTCACGGTGCTTGATGCTCTCGCTCGGGCGATTTACGCGCCAACGTCAGGTTCGTAGAGCGTCAGCTACATTGCCGCAGCGCGCTTGCGGCGGCGCCGGCGTCCCAGAATCAGAACGATGGCGATCGCTACGAGGATTGCGATGATGGCGCCGACGATGATGAGAGCGCTTAGCAGGGCTTGGTTGCCATCCTGAGGTTGCGGCATGCACTCGGGGTTGGCGCTGAAAGTGACGGTGATGGGGTCGAATTCTTCCCCAGCCGGATAGGTGCCGAAGGCTTCGGATCCTGCTTCAGTGAGCACGACGGGTGCGCCCGCGAGCGTTGCTACGCCATCGGCGACGGTGATGCCTGAGACATCAATCGTGGCGAACTCGACAGCACTCTCGTTTACGGGGAGCCCTTCTTGGGTCGTTCCAAAGACATCGAAAACGAGGTTGGCGGTCGTGCTGCCGTCGAAGACGATCTCAAGGCCCGTGAGGGTGGTGTCGAGGATGCCGTCGTGGCCCGTGAGGCGAAGGCTGCCGTCAAAAGCCAGAGTGCCGCTGCCCGCGTCGAGTTGGCCGGAGCCTGCCGTCCAACCGAAGTTGGGAGTTTCGTAGGTGGCACCGTCGCTCACCGCCCATTCGCCGTTGGCGATGGTGCCGCTGATGTATGACCGCAGCGACTCTTTGAGGCCCCAGGTGATGGCGGCATCCGTCACGTCACAGCTGACAGAGTCGGCCGCGAGGGTGACGTCTGCCGGCGCAGAAGGGGTGCCCGCGGCATCCAGAACTGCAGCATTGCTGGTCATCGGCGTCAGCGCAATAAGAACAGCGGTGACGATGAGCGCGGCGGGGCCGAGCACGCAGACGTTGAGGCCGCGCATTAGCGACCTGCGCGGTACATCGACTGGTGCATGATGGTGGCTTCGTCGTAGAGCTCACCAAAGGCTTCGAAACCGAACTTTGTGTAGAGCGGCACGATGTATTTCTGGGCGTGCAGCAGCATCCCTTCGCCACCGAAGTCGTCAACGATGCGCTTCATGATGATCTGGGCGAGGCCTTCACCGCGGTGGTCGTCGCGCACGACAACGCGACCGATGACACGGTGACCGTCGAGGTGTTCGGCTGTCTCGTTGAACAGGACGCGGATGTAGGCGACGACGTCAGCACCGTCGGCGAGCCAATAGTGGCGGGTGGCATCCTCTTGATCACGGTCATCAAGTTCGGTCTCGTCGACTTTTTGCTCAACAAAAAATACGTCAGTGCGCAGTTTCATGATCGAGTAGAGCTCGGATGTTGTTAATTCGCCCCAAGACTTGGCGATCACGGAATCAATAGGCACATCCCCGAGTTTAATGTACTGAGCAGAGAAAGCTCACGAATAGAGGAGACCACATGACGTACAAGGTGACTAAGACAGACGAGCAATGGCGCGAAGAGCTCGGAATCAAGTTTTCAGTGCTGCGTGAAGCCGGCACCGACCGTCCGTGGTCTGGCGCCCTTCTCGACGAAAAGCGTGCGGGAACCTACCGTTGCGGTGCGTGCAGCGCAGAGTTGTTCAAGAGCGACACCAAGTTCGACTCCGGTTCGGGATGGCCAAGCTTCTACGAAGCAATCAACCCGGATGCTGTTGAGCTGCGTGAAGACCGCTCACTCGGGATGGTGCGCACCGAGGTTGTCTGTGCAACCTGCGGCTCACACCTCGGACATCTTTTTGACGATGCCAGCCAGACACCGACCGGTGACCGTTTCTGCTTGAACTCGAGCTCGCTGGAGTTCGACGAGCAGGACTAGTTCGACAGCAGCGTTTTGGGCGGTCGCTTGCCTGAGAGCGAAGCGATCGCCACTGCGATGAGGGTGAGTACCACGCCGATTATGGTGGTTGGTGCCACCCCATCGCTGTCTGTGGGCAAAAGGAGTTCGAGAGCGAGCGCTCCGAGCAGTTGCCCGGCGATCGAGCCAAGGGCAAAGAACAGCACTCCGGTGATGGGCACGAGCACTGCGGCAACGATGATGAAGATCACGCCGATCGCTCCCCCGAGATACAGCGTCAGGTCGGTGGGGAACTCGTGCTGCCAGCCGCCAACAAAACCGAAAACGATCGCTGCGATGGCCAGCACCGAGGTGCCCGCAATGAAGTTGACGTAGGTCGCGGTGAGCGGCGAACGCGTCACATGCCGCACGTGACCATTGATGGCTTGCTGCCATCCGATCCCGAAGCCAGCGGCAAGCGGCAAGAACACCAGCAGGAAGGGTCCGTCGAGGCGCAGGTCTGACAGCCCCGAAAAAATGACTGCGCCCACGGCGAGGGCGGATGCCGCCACTCGGAGCGGAGTAACGGGCCGCTTCTGCAGGCTGCCGATTCCGACTCGGTCGATGACCGCAGAGCTAATGGTTTGACTCGCCACTACCGCAACGGTGAACAGCGCTACTCCGAGGGCTGTTGCAGCGAGACCTTGAGTGAGCACGAAAAATGCGCCAAAGGTTCCACCGGTGAGATACCACCAGGGAAGACGTTTGCTTCTCACTTCGACGCCCAGGGTGCGGAAGCCGGCGCGTGCACTCGGCACAAACGGAACGATCAGAGTGAGGATGACGAGCCCTGATCCGAACGAAATGAGGGCCGCGAGAGTCGAATCGTGAAGTTCTACTGCGAGCTCTCCATTGATGCGACTTTGGCCTGCAACAAGGGCTCCAGCGACGATTGCAGCGATGATTCCGGCGAGCGCGCGACGGCGACTGCGCGGGTTGGTTGGGAGCATAGGTGAAGTCATGTCTAAAATAGGGCGTTGGCCCAAGCCTCCTTAGCTCAGCTGGCTAGAGCACCGCTCTTGTAAAGCGGGGGTCGTCGGTTCGAATCCGACAGGAGGCCCAGCAAAGATGTCGAGGGCAGTCGGGGTTGTTTTAACCCTAGCTGTCCTCGACATCGCTGTTTAACCAGTGGCCGTCGGCGGAGTGCCACACGTCTATTACGTCGGGTCATTCATCACCCTAAAAGCGGTGCCCACAACACCAATGGGCTGTTCACGTCCATGAGATTCATAGGAAGCGCTGATTTTATGGATGACATGGATGCTTTCTTTAACCACACCGGAGCCCGATCGCCCCTTCCCCTGGCGGTATCGATTCGCTCGATTCGCTGCTCCGGAGTAGCCGCGTGAGCGCCCCCGTGGGGTCTTCGGCTCCTGTGAGCCCTTCAGCGATGGAGGTGTCGGCCGAGCTCCGCCGTCGCGCAGTCGCCCACCCGGGCGGGTTTGCCGACCTCGCGACCGCGTCCCCTGTCGACCCGACGCCGCAAGTCTTTATTGATGCGCTGGCTTCAGCGGGCGGCGCACCTGGCTATCCCCTGACCATTGGGGTCGTCGAGTTGCGTGACGCGATGGTGAACTGGTTCGACCGCGTACGTGGCGTCCCTCTCAATCGAGAGGGTGTTCTACCCACGATCGGGTCCAAAGAGCTATTGGGTCTACTGCCATTCTTGCTCGGGCTCGGCGCGGATGACGTCGTGGTACGCCCCGCACTGGCTTATCCCGCCTATGAAGCGGGGGCGCTCGCCGTGGGTGCCAGCGTCGTTGCTGAGGACGATCCGGCCAAGTGGCCTGAAGCGACCAAACTCATTTGGCTGAACTCCCCTCGCAACCCCGACGGTCAGACCTTGACCGTTGAGGAGTTGCGTCGTGCTGTCGCCCGAGCTCGTGAGCTCGGTGCGGTGATCGTCGGCGACGAGTGCTACGCCGTGTTGAATGAGGTCGACGGGCAGCGGATCCCCTCTATCCTCGACCCCAGAGTAGTTGGCGACGACATGAGCCAGGTTCTCGCCTGCTATTCGGTCAGCAAGCAGTCCAACATGGCTGGGTACCGAGGCGGCATGATCGCCGGAGACGAACAACTGATCGGAAAGATCGCGTCGAAGCGCCGCAGCCTAGGTCTCATGGTCCCCGCGCCCGTGCAGCAGGTGCTCAGCGCAGTCCTGTCCGATGATGAGCACGTGGCCGAGCAGCGCGCCCTCTACACCTCCCGCCTCGAGCGTCTCCGAGTTGCCGTCGAGGCAGCCGGACTCCAGATTCACGGCTCGGAAAGCGGCCTGTACCTCTGGGCCACGCGGGGCGAAAGCGGAATTGATACCGCGATGGCGCTCGCCGACATCGGCGTGCTTGTCTCGCCCGGCGAGTTCTACGGTCCGAGCGGCACGCAATTCGTGCGCTTTGCCGTGACGGTTCGCGATGAATACCTCGACCGGGCTATCACCGCGCTCCAGTCATGGTCCCGCTGACGAGACCACAGCTCGTGGTCCCGCTGACGAGAAACCAGCTCAGGGCTTAGAAGGCGACCATCACCTTGAGGCTCTCGCGCGAGTCCATGGCGGCGTATCCCAGTGCAACCTCGTCGATACCCACGACGCGGTCGAAGACGCGACCCGGGGCGATCGAGCCGTCGAGCACGTCCTGGAGCGCGGATTCGATGTAGGCGCGCACGGGGGCGGGGCCACCCGTGAGCGTAATGTTGCGGCTGAAGAGTGAACCCCATCCGATCGGAGCCTCGGAATACTGGGGAACGCCTACGCGCGAGATGGTGCCGCCCACACGGACGGATCCCAAAGCTTGCTGGTATGCCGGGAAGTGGCCAACCGCCTCGATAACGACGTGGCTACCCTCGCCGCGGGTGAGTTCGCGCACCCGGGCGACTCCTTCTTCTCCGCGCTCGGCCACGATCTCGTCTGCCCCGAACTCGACACCGAGATCAGTGCGCGACTGATGCCGCCCCATGAGGATGACCCGCTCGGCCCCGAGCTTCTTTGACGCCAGTACGGCCGACAACCCGACCGCGCCGTCGCCGATCACTGTCACAGTCTTGCCCGCACCGACCCGCCCCATGTGCGCGGCGTGATAGCCAGTGAGGTAAACATCGGACAGGGCGAGAAGCGACGGAATCAGTTCACTTTTCTCGTCGACGCCCGGCACCGTCACCAGGCTGCCGTCTGCCTGCGGCACCCGTGCGTATTCCGCTTGGAAGCCGCCGACTTCGGGCTTGTTGTAGAAGCCGCCGTGGAGGCACGATGTGTGGAATCCTTCTTGGCAGAAAACGCAGGTGTTGTCTTGGTACGTAAACGTGGCGACGACGAGGTCCCCTCGCTTCACGGTAGAAACCTCAGAGCCGATTTCTTCGACTACTCCGACCATCTCGTGGCCCATCGGAGCACCAACCAGGCCTGGCTTACGCGTGTGATACGGGTGCAAGTCTGAGCCACAGACACACGCACGAACCACCCGGACGATAGCGTCTGTCGGAAGCTGGATCACCGGGTCCGCTACTGTCTCCACTCGGACGTCGCCCGCGCCGTAAAGAAATGTTGCCTTCATAGGGTTTCCTCGCACTATAAGCCTGCGGCTGAAGTCGTTCTCCACGTGGATCCGTGAACGCGCGACCAGATGACGAAACAACCCTACACGGCGTGATTTTCGATTTCTGGCAGAGCATCCACGTCGTCCGCAGGCTGCATTGAGCCCTCCCGCTAGTCGTCGGGATGCCGCGCGACTGCTACGTCGGGTCGACCATCACCTTGAGAGCGGTGCGCTCATCCATCGCGGCGTAGCCGTCGGGGGTCTGCTCGAGTTTCACGGTCTGGTCGAAGACGAGGCCGGGGTTTACGGTTCCGTCGAGCACACCAGGCAGCAGTTGCTCGATGTAGGCGCGAGCGGGGGCCACACCGCCGACAAGGCCGACGTTCTTGCCGAAGAGACTGCCGCGGCCGACCGGGGCATTCTCGTACTGCGGAACGCCGACACGGCTGATCACTCCGCCGGCACGAACGACCCCGAGGGCCTGCTCGTAGGCGGGCATGAAGCCGACAGCTTCGAGAACCGCGTGGCTTCCGGAGCCGCCGGTGAGTTCGCGCACCATCGCGATGCCTTCTTCGCCCCGCTCGGCTACGACATCCGTGGCTCCGAAGTGGATGCCAAGGTCGGTGCGTGCCTTGTGGCGCCCCATGAGGATGATGCGCTCAGCACCCATCTGCTTGGCAGAGAGCACAGCGAGGAGGCCGACAGCGCCATCACCGATCACGGTAACGGTCTGGCCGGGAGCGACGCGAGCCTTGTAGGCGGCGTGCCAGCCGGTGGCATAGACGTCAGAGAGAGACAAGAGGCCGGCGTACTGTGACTCGTCAACGGTGCCGGGAACCTTCACGAGGGTGCCGTCAGCGAAGGGCACGCGCACGGCTTCAGCCTGGCCGCCCGTGATGCCGCCGTTGCCCCAGTAGCCACCGTGGATGCACGAGGTCTGGAGCCCTTCGAGGCAGAACTCGCAGGTTCCGTCGGAGTACGCGAACGGCGCGATGACGAAGTCGCCGACCTTGAGCGTAGAAACGTCTTTGCCGAGCTCTTCGACAACGCCGATGAATTCGTGGCCGATAGGGCGAGCATCCGCATCCGCTGGCATCGAATGGAACGGGTGCAAATCGCTGCCGCACACGCACGCCCGCGTAATGCGAACGACTGCGTCGGTGCTCTCGATGAGCTTGGGGTCAGGGGCAGTGATGACGCGGACATCGCCGGCGCCGTAAATGTAAGTAGCTCGCATGAGTCTATTCAACGCCCGATTCGCGCCCAGCAACGAATCAGTGTTTGTTCAGCGAACAGGAGTAGCCGTCAGTGGATGGTGCGATGCTTGAGGGCGACGCACTCTAGGAGGACTTCACCGTGGCCAGCTTCGCCGACAAACCCATCCTCGACGTCACCATCGCCGAGTGGACGGCTTACCTTGAAAGCGAGCCCTCGCTCGAGGGCGTGCGCCTCAAGCTGCGCAAGAAACTATCGAAGGCCACTGGGATCACCTGGAGCGAAGCGCTCGACGTTGCCCTGTGCTTCGGATGGATCGATGGTCAAATGGCACGCCTCGACGACGACTACACGCTGCAAGCGTTCACTCCACGCCGCAAGAACAGCCCCTGGTCACAAGTGAACCGCGACCATGTTGCTCGCCTCATCGAGGAGGGAACGATGCGCCCCGGCGGTCTCGCCGAAGTCGAACGCGCCCAAGCGGATGGCCGCTGGGATGCCGCCTACAGCCAGAAGAACATGACGACTCCCCCCGACCTTCAGGCCGCCCTCGACGCAAACCCGGCCTCGGCAGAGTTTCACGCCAGCCTTACCCGGAGCGAGCGCTTTCAGATCTATGCGCGCCTTACCGGCATCAAGACGCCAGCGGTGCGCGCCGCCCGCATCCGGGATGTCGTCGAGAAGGGTGCGGTCGGCGAGCACCACTACGCGCAGCCGACGCCCCCGCCGAAACGGCCCTAACTGCGGGGCGAGCGGGACTCCGCTGGAGCTACTCGGGCAGTTGCGCAATACGCCGATCGAGATGCTGCTGTTCGGCAGTGTTCGTGGCGATTTCACGCGCACGGGCGAAGGCGATTGCCGCAGCATCCGCGTCACCGGCACGCAACAGCAGCTCCGCTTGAGTCGCCCAGTACAGGTGATAGCTGTCAAGACCGGTGACGTCGTTGAGCAAGCGCAACCCCGCATCGGGCCCGTCGGCCATCGACACCGCGACGGCGCGATTGAGCGCCACAACCGGAGAGCCACCAGTCATAGCCAGCAGCACCGTGTAGGCGGATGCGATAGCCGGCCAGTCGGTGTCGGCAGCAGTGCGCGCGGTGGCATGGTGACGCGCAATGACTGCTTGGGTTTGGAACGGCCCCGGCTGCAGGCGTGCGAGCGCACTGCGCAGGAGCCCGTTCGCTTGCTCGATGAGTTCGCCATCCCAGCGGGTGCGATCCTGATGCTCAAGGAGAATCAGTTCGTCGCCGCGAAAGCGAGTGTCGTGGCGGGCGCGAGCGTACAGCTCCAGCGCTAATAGGCCTTCGACTTCGGGATTGCCGGGGAGCAGCTCGCGCGCGGTGATCGTGAGTCGAATCGCTTCTTCCACGAGGTCGATGCGGGCGCCTGCCGCACTCCCCCGCGAGAGATAGCCCTCGTTGAAAATGAGATACACAACGGTGAGCAGGGCATCGACTCTCGACGTGAGGTCTTCGGGGATGCTGAGCGGGATGCCCGCGTCGCGGATCTTGCGCTTCGCCCGCACGATTCGTTGCGCAAGGGTCTGCTCGGGCAGCAAGAATGCCGCGGCAATCTCCGCCGTCGAGAGGCCGCCGACGAGCCGGAGGGTCAGTGCCACTTGGGTGTCTCGACTCAGCGCCGGGTGACAACAGAGCAGCAGCAACCGCAGGTGTTCGTCGCCCGAATAGTGAGCATCATCGATCATTTCGGGCACCTCCTCATCGTTGCCGTCGAGTCCGCCGTGCCCGCCGCTGGCGCCGTTGCGCTCTGCGGCCAGCACGAGATCGGGCGCTGCTCGCGCTAGTCGTCGAGCAGCCGCAGCCTCTCGTCGCACACGGTCTACCGCACGATTGCGCGCGACCGTATAGAGCCACGCGGCGGGGTTGTCAGGCACTACGGCCCAGTTCAGGGCCTCAACCAGCGCATCCTGCACCGCATCATCGGCAACGTCGAGGCCGAAGCGGTGCGTGAGAAGAGCGAGCACATGCCCACTCTCCTCACGCGCCAGGCGGGTGACCGCCTCTGAGTTGTCAGGCACGCTACGAGGGCACCACCGGGCGAACCTCGAGCGAGCCGGCCGGAATCGGAACCTCGGCAGCGAGCGCAAGCGCCTCATCCAAGTCTTTAGCTTCCACAATGTAGAAGCCGCCGAAGTGTTCTTTGGTTTCAGCGAACGGGCCATCGACGATCGTGTCGCCGGCACCGTAGGCCCGGCGAATCGTAGTCGCGGTCTCGACGCCCTGCAGCTGGTCGGCCGCAACATAGTGGCCGCCATCAATGAGCTTCTGGTTGAAGGCCATCCAGGGCGCCATCATCTCGTCGAATCCGGGCTCTCCCGGGTTCGGGCCGTCCATGGGTTCAGAGTGAATCAGGATCATGTACTGCATGTTTTTCTCCCTAACCGATTTGTGAAGTGTGGCCAAAAAGGCCAATAACAACGGACATGACGATGAGAACTGCAAGCTGATGACCCATATCGATCGCAAACAGCGTCGAGGACTTCTTCTCAAAAAGATACTCGACAGCGTTCCGCGACGCGGTAAAACCGAGCCAGCCAATGGATGCCACAGCCAACGTCACGGTCAGAAACGAGCCACCAAACTGGTCGTGGGCGATCGCTGCTGCAAGCGCCAGCGCTGTTGCCGTTATGGCCGTGGCCACAAGCGCCAATAGATACGCCCACCCGGGAGTTTTCGCAGCCAGATCTATCCCGGCTCGCGCCGCCCACGGCTTGCCGAGAAGCGCTGGTGAAAACCAGGCCCAACCGACGAGCATCCCTGCCACCGTAGCTACCGCGATTGCCAGAAAGTTCAGCGTCATCATGTCCTTTCGGGGCCGGGGATTTCCCTGCCCTTCACTGACATGACGCAGGGCACGTGCCGAATCGACACGTGCCCTGAAAAAACTTTCGAAAAGTTCTTTAGATGCCAACCGGTTTCGGCTGGCTGGGGTGCGGCTCATCCTTGAATGACGCCTGCGCCTTCCACATTTTGACTTTCATATCTGCTTCGACTTCGGCGTATTCGGCCGTTCCGTAGACGTTGTTGAGTTCGTCGGGATCGGTTTCGAGGTCGTACATTTCCCACTCGGAGGGGTACGAGAATGGCCCAGTTCCTGGCACACCCAATCCGTCGTTGTAGAAGAAGATCAGCTTGTAGCGGTCGGTGCGGTAGCCGTAGTGGGCGGGCGCGCGATGGAAGACATCGTCGTTCTCCCAGTAGCGGTAGTACATGCCCTCGGCGGGTTCGACATCCGGAGTTTCAATGAGGTCGGGCCAGAGGCTGCGGCCCTGCATCCGCGGGTGGTGTTCGACCCCGGCGGCGTCGAGAATTGTCTGCGCGAGGTCAACATTGGTCACGATGCCCTCGTACGACTTGCCGGCCGCCAGCTGAGCTGGATAGCTGAGCACGAACGGCATCCGCAACGATTCTTCGTACATGAAGCGCTTGTCGAACCAACCGTGGTCGCCCAAGAAGAAGCCTTGGTCTGAGCTGTACATGAGAAGGGTGTCGTCGAAGTCGCCGCGCTCTGTGAGCCAGTCGGTGACGCGGCCAACGTTGTCATCGACGGAGGCGACGCACGCGAGGTAGTCCTCCATGAAGCGCTGGTACTTCCACAGAGCGAGCTCGTCATACGTGAGCCCCTCGGGTGGTGTCTGCTTGAGGTCGTCTTCGTTGAGATTTTCGGCGATGCGCATCGCGGCCCGGCGAGCCGACGACGTGCGCGTTTCGTAGTCATCGGTGAACGTCGCGGGCACCGGGATGGGGTCGGAGTACATTCCGGCATGCTTTTCGTCGGGCTCCCACGGGCGGTGCGGTGCCTTGTGGTAAATCAGAACGCACCACGGGTCGTCACCCTCGAGCTCATCGACCCACTTGAGCGACAGGTCGGTGATGATGTCAGTCGCATAACCGGGAACGGTGCGCAGCCCATCCGGGTTCAAGAATTTTGGATCGTGGTACTCGCCCTGCTCAATGAGCACATCCCAGTAGTCAAAGTTCTGGGGGTCAGCTTCTCCGCCATCGCCCATGTGCCACTTGCCGACGATGGCGGTGCGGTAGCCGGCCTCTTTCAGCTGAGAGACGAAGGTCGGCTGGCTCGCATCGATCGGCGTCACAAGGGTGCTGACACCGTTGATGTGACTATATGTCCCGGTGAGAATGGATGCCCGACTCGGCGAACAGAGCGAGTTGGTTGCGAAGCAGTTGTCGAGCTTCCAGCCCAGCTGCGCGATCTCGTCGATGCGCGGAGTCTGGTTCACTACCGACCCATACGCACCGATAGCGTGCGATGCGTGATCGTCAGTGAGGATCATCACGATGTTGGGGCGGCGCGTGGATTTCTCAGTCATTAGTGTTCTTTCGTCGTTCAGCGTGCTGCGTTAGACCGCGGACATGTCGATCGGAACCCAGGTTCCGACCTCCATGGAGCGATACGCGGCATCAATGATTGCGTTGTCGATGTAGCCATCGACAAAGGTTTGGCGCGGCGTGGTGCCAGCGCGGTAGCACTCCACAAAGTGGGTGAGTTCTCCGTGGTAGCCGTACACCCAGGGCTCGTCGGGCACGGGAGTGATCCAGCCGGTTGCGGCTCCCGCTTTTTCGACGACATAGTCGGCGGGGTTTCCGGCGAAGGCACGGATGCCTGTCTCACCGGTCTCGTCGGTGCCGATCCAGCCCGCGGTTCCGTGAATCTCGTTGCGCACATCCAGCCCGGCAATGTGGCCCCAGCTCACTTCGACCTGGGCCATGCGGTCATCCTCGAAACGGATGAGCGCCACAGCGGTGTCTTCCGTTTCGACGTCGTCGCGCGAGAGGCGTGCACCCCACGCGAAGACTTCCTTGGGAGCGGTGTCATAGCCGATGAACCAGCGCCCGATGGCTACACAGTGGCAGCCGAGAGCGCGCAGTGGTCCGCCGCCCGAACGCGATACATCGCGAGCATGCTTGTGCGGATGCCCGTGAGATTCCCGCGCTCGAACCGAGGTCACTCGGCCAACGGCGCCGGCATCCACGAGTTCTTTCGCTTTCACGAGACCCGGAGCAAACACTTCGGTTTCGGCGTAGGCGTGCCAGACGCCTGCGTCGCGAACGAGTCGCAGACACTCGGCAGCTTCGGCGGAGTTACGGCCGAGCGGCTTGGTGCAAATGATGCCCTTGCCCGCGGCCGCCGCAGCGGCAACAACTGCCACGTGTTGGTCTTGCGGGAGCGCGACGATGACGATGTCGACATCGTCGCGCTCCACGAGTTCAGCGACAGTGGAGACAACTACCGGAATGCCAAAGCGTTCCGCGAATGCTGCCCCCGACTCCGCCGAGCGTGCCGCAACAACTGTTACGTCATGCCCGCGGATGCTGCCGAGTGCTCGAAGGTAGAAGTCGGCTACGAAGCCGGCGCCCACGATCCCTATTCGGACCGGAGCACCGGTCCCTAGCCGACCGGTCACTTGAGGTTGTCTTTGGCTGCGGCGAAGAGGTCGACGTTGATGAAGTCCTCCGGTGCTGCAGCTTCGTCTGCCGTCAGGCGACCGACGTCAAGGAACAGCTGCGTGAAGGAACCGAAACGCTCGTAGGTTGATCCGTCGGCGTTGTCAGCCAAGATCTGGTCAGATGTCCACCATTCGAGCCCATCGGCCTGGCTCTGAAGCTGTTCTGCGGGAGCACCCGAGAGCGCAGCAGAGAGAGCGACAGTGTCTTCAGTGTCGGAGATGCGGTAGTCGTTCGCTTCGATGAAGACCTCGAGGAAGCGGGTAAGCGCTTCGCTCTTGTCGGCAATCGCGTCGTTCGAGGCAACCCAGGCTCCGAGGAACTCGGTTTCGGGGAAGTCGACGTTGTTAGCAATGACCTGAGCATCAGGAACCGACTCGAAGATCTGGTCGCTCAAGGGCGAGAAGATTGCTGCGACATCGATCTGGCCAGCAACGAATGCCGAAACGACGCTCGGCGGGTCCAGCGGGATGCGCTCGATGTCAGCTTCGGTGAGGCCGGCTTCTTCGAGGGCGAGTGCGAGAATCATTTCGCCCGATCCGCCATCCGGAACACCAATCTTGAGTCCCTTGAGGTCGGCCATTTCGGTTGCACCCGACTCGGGCGAAGCAATGAGGAAGTCACCAAAGGTGCTCTCGTTGGGGGTGATCACGGTGCCCTGGCCTGAGGCGGGCATCCACATGGCGCCACCACCGATGTAACCGACGTCGAGCGAGCCACTGGCCATAGCCTGGATCTGGGTCGGGCCGTTGGTGAAGGGAACGAGGTTGACGTCGAGGCCAGCCTTGGTCCAGAGATCTTGTTCATTAGCGACGGCAATAATGCCGACACCGTTGATGCTGGTGTCGATGTAGCCGACGTTGATGGCGACGAGTTCTTCGCCGCTCTCGTTGCTACCGGCATCCGTCGTGCAACCGGTCAATGCGAGAGCAAATGTTGCGGCGACTGCTGCCGCGCCGAGCATTTTCTTCTTCATGGGGCGTCCTTGCCTGTGATTGGAGATGATTGGTTGGTAATGATTGGTTGGGTCATTCGTGGTGGTGCACTCCGCGCCACACTCTGGCGCGGATCTCGGCAAACTCGGGAGAGAGCCGAATCTCCTCCCCGCGTGGATACGCGAGGGGAACGTCGATAATTTCGCTGATGCGACCGGGGCGTGGGCTCATGACCACCACGCGGCTGGCGAGGTACACGGCCTCGTCAACGTCGTGGGTGATGAACACCACGGTGCGCTTTTCTTTTTCCCAGGTCTCGAGCAGGTCATCCTGCATCTGAACCCGGGTGAGGGCGTCAAGGGCACCGAACGGCTCATCCATGAGCAGTACTGATGGATGCACGGCGTAGGCCCGCGCAATTGCCGCACGCTGCTTCATACCGCCCGAAAGTTCCTTGGGCAGCGCGTTGGCGAAGTCTTGAAGACCGACGAGGCTCAAGTAGTGCATGGCACGTTCGGCCCGCTCCTTCTTGGGGACCTTCTGCAGGCGAAGCCCGAACTCAACGTTTTCTTGAGCGGTAAGCCACGGGAACAGCGCGTACTGCTGAAAGATTACACCGCGGTCGGGGCCGGGCCCCTTGACGGGTTCATCGTTCACGAGCACTTGACCAGAGGTCGGCATGAGCAAGCCGCCGACGAGGTTGAGCATCGTGGACTTGCCGCAGCCACTTGGCCCGACGAGAGTGATGAACTCGCCCTGCTCCACGTCGAGGCTGACGTGGTCGAGGCTGACCGTGCGGCCGCGCTCCGTGTTGTAGATCTTGGTGACGTCTTTGATCGAGATGAGAGGCATTAGCGAGTCTCCTGCCAGCGAGTAAGTCGCCGTTCGGCGAGAAGAAGCAAACGGTCCATGATGAAGCCGAGCGCACCGATCATGATGATGCCGACGACGATGCGGTCGGTTTGCAAGAACTGGGCGGCTTGCTGCATCATCCGTCCAAGACCCGTCGGGGCGGCGATCAGCTCCGAGGCCACGAGGGTCGCCCACGAGGCACCGAGCGCGACGCGCATTCCGACGAAGATGAACGGGGTGGATGCCGGAATGACAACGCGGGTGAAGATCGTGAAGTCCTTGGCGCCGAGCACTCGCGCGGCATTGATGAGGGTGATGTCCACGTTGCGCACTCCCTGGAAGGTCGCGAGCACGCAGGAGAGGAACGCGGCGAGGAAGATCACGAAGATCTTCGCGGTCTCACCGATTCCGAGGATCACGATGACCAGCGGGATGAGCGCGAGCGGCGGGATGGTGCGGAAGAACTGAATCCACGGCTCAAGCAACCCCCGCGCCAGCCAGTACCAGCCCATGAGGAAGCCGGCGGGAATGGCCAGCGCGACACCGAGGAGGAATCCGGTCGTGACTCGGCTGAGGCTCGTCACGGTGTGGCCCCAGAGGGTTCCATTGGCGATGAGCTCCGCAAAGCTGGCAACGACATCGATGGGCGTCGGGATGAGCGCGTTGCGCGAGAGTACGGCGCTCAGCGTCCAGATTCCAATGCCCAGGAAGAACGTGATGACGTACAGCCCTTTGAGAGAACGCTCGCCCTTTTCGGTGTCCTCAGCGATAGCTGTCGGTGTTGCCATGGTCAGGGCCTCTGGTTCGGCCTTTCGATCTGTCATGTCACGTTCCTGTTCGACGTCATTGTCCGGTCCTCTTGGTTCGATGGAGAAGTTGTGGTTTAGATGTAGAAATAGCGTTCAAGCGCAGCGGTTCCGCCTCCGAGCACTCCCGCGTACATGCCGAGCGACGATGGCTCGATACGAACGAGAGGGCGGATGAGCGGAAACACTTGTTGGCGGGTCTGTTCGGTCAGGCGCTCGAAGAAAGCCTCGGGCACCTCGGCGAGCGCGCCCCCCAGCAGAATCACGTCGGGGTTGAGCAGGTTGACGATGGCCGATGTTGCGGTAGCCAACTGGGTGATGATCGAGTCGATGGATGCTCGCGCGGTCTCGTTCGTGTCCGCCGCGGCGTACAGCGCGGTGAGCGCTCCCCCGCCGTTGCTCGAGAGCCCGGCTTCGGCGAGCTGGCGCTGCAGGGCACCTTCGCTCACGATGGTTTCGAGGCATCCGTTTCCGCCGCAGACGCAGTCGATGCCGTTGTCGATAACGTGCAAGTGACCGAGTTCAATGGCCCCACGCACGCCGCCAGCGAAGGGCTGCCCCTCAACGACGAGGCCGGCGCCGAGGCCGGTGCGCAAGTAGATGAACGCAACGCTGCCGAGGTCTTTGGCGACACCGAAGCGGGCTTCGGCGAGCGCCATTGAGCGAACGTTGTGCTCGACGGTGACAGGAAGTCCGGTGAGCGGTTCGAGGATGTCGGCGACGGGAACATCGCGCCAGTCCAGGTTGATGGGGAGCAGGATGCTTCGGCCCGCGACATCCACGGGACCAGGAACGGCCACTCCAACGCCGATGACCATCGACTGGTCATATTCCGATGCCGCTATAAGTTCGTTGATCGCGGTCGCGGCCTCCACCATGACCTCGGTGGCGGGGGTCTCGATGTCGTAGCTGAGCGAGCTGGATGCCACAGTGCCGCCCAGCAGGTCGATAAGACCGAGCTGAACGAAGCCGACGCCCACTTGAACGCCGACGACGACGAACGCGTCGCGGACGATCGAAATCTCGGTGGCGGGCCGACCGAGCTTGGTCGGTGAGATCGAGTTGCCCTCGACGATCACGCCTTCGTCAACGAGCTGGCTGACGGCACGGGTGATGGTGGTGGGGCTGAGGTGAGCGCGGCGGGCGAGTTCAATTCGGGGCAACGGTCCGCTGTCGCGCAGCATGGTCAAGACCTGCGCACGTACAGAGGTTGCCTCATCGAATCGGCTTACGGCTTCATTGCTCACCTAGAGAAAATAACTCTGCCAAGGGAAGAAAGTCAAGCCTCGAGGTAACGAAAGCGCATCGCCCTCACGACCCTAGAGCCCCGCGTCTACCCCGTGGCGATGCACCAGAAACCCTGCAACTACGGGCCCTAACGCACAAACGGGGACCCGCGCCAGGCGCGGATCCCCGTAAGTTTTGCTACAAAATACGCACCGGGGGTGAGGACACCATCGATGAGGTAAACGGTTGCGTTTGCGGTGTGAACGCTCTCGCTCTCGGCCTCCCTCCCGAAACCACGAGCGCACTGAAAGACCAATTCAGCAATTCAGCAATTCAGCACAGATTGCAGAACAGCTCAACTTGGGCGGTCTCGTCAACGAGCAGAACAAGGACCTCGGCCTAAACGTCATCGACGCCCACTCCCCCGAGTACGCCTTGAGAAGGTTCCGGCCAACGTCAAGGCTGGCGCTGAGGTCGTTGGCCGTCACATCACGTTCGGTGAAGATAGCTACCAGACCACCGAGAAGCTCGTTCGTGAACTATGGCGGCCACGAGAAGTGTTCATCGGGCACCAACATCTACAGCTTCCCGTCGAAGCGTATTCGTACACCTTCGGATAATCAGCGCTCCTCTGCACAACGAAACGGGCCCCCGATCCAACCGGATCGGGGGCCCGTTTCGTGCGCTAGCGCGAGCTACGGAGTAGGTGTCGGCGTAGGCGTAGGCGTTGAGCTTTCGATGAAGTCATCACCGGCAGCTTGAGTAACGAATGCCTGGAAGCTGACGAGGTCGTTTACTGCACCCTCGTACTTGATTCCGTTGACGAGAACGGTCGGGGTTCCGGTGACCGCTCCGACGTCAGAGTTGGGGATGGGGTCCGAAAGAGCGCGAGCAGTTGAGTTGCTCACCCACGACTTGAAGCTCTCATCGGTGATGCACTCGGCGATCGCGTCGGTGCTTTCGACGCCGGCGACATCCAAGAGTTCGATGAGCTCTTCGTTGCTGAGACCGCTCGTGTTCTCTTCAGGCTGCACCTCTTCGGTGAGAAGCAGCGAGTGGTACGCGTAGAAGTCGTTCGGCGAAGTGTCTGCAACACACGCAACGGCGTTGACCGCACGTGACGAGTAACGCTGACCCTGCGAAAGACGGTCAAGAATCGTGATCGGGTGCACTTCGAGAGTTGCGGCACCGTTGGCAACGAGGCTCTCAATGTAGGCACCGTTGGTCTGCTCGAAAGAACCACAAATCGGGCACAGGTAGTCGACATACATCTGGATGTCGAGAACGCCCGATTCTTCATCGCGATCGTTCGCGATGGGCTCAGCGTCTGCTGCTTGAGCGTCGGATGTCGTCGCGATGAAGCCCTGATTGAGCTGGATTCCGTCGCTAGCAAAGTTCTGCGGGCCTGGGCCTGCTGGCTGGTTTGAGTTCACGAGTACGAGCGCGATTACTGCGACGATGGCGACGAGCGCGAGGCCAACGCTGCCCTGAAGAATCCACTTCGTGCGGCGATCCTTCTTCTTCTGTTCGTCACGCTGAATGCGAGCCTTTTCGCGCGCTGCTTCGCGCCGCTCATTCTTGCTGAGTCGGCTGTCGCCGGGGTTGCCGTTGCTCAATCGAACCTCATCTGCCGTGTATATCGCTGTGTGGGGCGCCCAGAAATGACGGCGCACCTCTCGAATCCTAGGAGAAATCTCTGGGAATTGCCCAACCGAATCCTAAGATGCGCACTGTTCTGGGGTGGACCACTCTGTCATCCACCCCCCAAAAGAGTGCAATAATGACGAAACGCGATTTCGATCGCTGTCCATCACTACGGATCGTCCGGCACGTACCTGCCGGTGAAGGAGAAAACTAGAACAATGGCGTCTGTAACTTTTGACAACGCAACACGTCTCTACCCGGGATCAACGGTCCCCGCTGTAGACAAGCTGAATCTTCACGTAGAAGACGGCGAATTCCTCGTACTTGTCGGCCCATCGGGTTGCGGTAAGTCCACCAGCCTTCGCATGCTCGCCGGCCTTGAAGAGGTCAACGATGGCAGCATCCTCATCGGCGACCGCGACGTCACCGACGTTCCGCCGAAAGACCGCGACATCGCCATGGTCTTCCAGAACTACGCGCTTTACCCACACATGACGGTTGCCGAGAACATGGGCTTCGCGCTCAAGATCGCTGGCATCAACAAGGAAGAGCGCGCCGCTCGCGTACTCGAAGCAGCGAAGCTTCTTGACCTCGAGCCCTACTTGAGCCGCAAGCCCAAGGCACTCTCGGGTGGTCAGCGTCAGCGCGTTGCCATGGGTCGCGCCATCGTTCGCCAGCCTCAGGTCTTCCTCATGGATGAGCCGCTGTCGAACTTGGACGCCAAGCTTCGCGTTCAGACTCGTACGCAGATCGCTAGCCTGCAGCGTCGCCTCGGAGTCACCACGGTTTACGTGACTCACGACCAGACCGAAGCGCTCACCATGGGTGACCGCATCGCTGTGCTCAAGGATGGCATCCTCCAGCAGGTTGGTACTCCTCGCGACCTGTACGAAGCACCGCAGAACATCTTCGTTGCTGGCTTCATCGGCAGCCCAGCCATGAACCTCTTCAGCGTTGACATTGTCGACGGTGGCTTGCAGTTCGGCGACGCTGTTGTTGCGGTTGACGCTGAGACCCTCGGCGAAACCGACGCTAAGACCGTCACCATCGGCATCCGTCCTGAAGACGTCATTGTTTCGACGACGGGCAACGGTCTTCCCGTTGATGTTGACCTGGTTGAAGAACTCGGTGCTGACGGTTACCTCTACGGTCACGCAGAGATCAAGGGTGAGCGTGTTGACATCGTTGCTCGCGTTGATGGCCGCTCGCACCCGAACGCTGGCGACAAGGTCTTCTTGACCCCTGAGCCTCACCACGTGCACGTGTTCGACACCGAGTCGGGCCTGCGCCTCACCAAGAAGCCTGTAGTCGCAAGCTAACTTCCGCTTTACGATCGAGCCCGTCGACGTCGAACCCAGTTCGGATGTTTGGCGGGCTCGTTCTATTTTCAAGGACACGTGAATGACTGGTTCTGTCAACATCACCGCCGCCACCGTCGATCCGGCCCTGCTGGACCTGCCGTGGGAGTTGCCGCTTGAGCTGTGGCCCGATGATTCCATCGCGATCCTGCCGAAGGGTATTTCGCGACACCTCGTGCGCTTTGCCAATCTCAGCGGCTACGTCGTGGCGATCAAAGAGACCTCGAGCGAGCTCGCCAAGCGCGAGTACGAGATGCTGCGCACGCTGCAGAAACTCGACGTTCCCTGTGTTGACCCGCTCGCGATCATCACGAACCGCACGGCGGCCGATGGCGAAGAACTGAAGTCGGTTCTTGTTACCCGACACTTGCGCTTCTCACTCCCCTACCGGGCCGTGTACTCCCAGAGCCTTCGTCCAGAGACCGCTCGCCGGCTCGTCGATGCTCTGGCGGTGCTGCTGGTTCGTCTGCACATTGTCGGTTTTTTCTGGGGCGATGTTTCGCTCTCCAACACTCTTTTCCGCCGTGACGCTGGCGCGTTCGCGGCCTACCTCGTGGATGCCGAGACCGGGCAGCTGTATGACCGGCTGTCGAATGGTCAACGCGAGAACGACCTTGAAATCGGTCGCGTCAACATTGCGGGCGAACTGCTCGACCTGCAGGCCGGCGGACGACTCGAACAAGACATTGACCCCGTCGAGATCAGCAATGGCATCGTCGCCCAGTACCGCACGCTGTGGCAGGAACTCACGGGTTCCGAACGCTTCGACCAGTCAGAACGCTGGCGCATCAACCAGCGCGTTGAGCGTCTCAACGCTCTCGGCTTTGACATCGAAGAACTCGCCATCAAGACGGAAGACTCGGGCACCCGCGTGCGCATTCAGCCGAAGGTTGTGGATGCTGGACACCACTCACGTCGTCTGCTGCGGTTGACCGGTCTCGATGCTCAAGAAAACCAAGCTCGCCGCTTGCTCAATGACATGGACTCCTACCGCGCCGCGTTCGACAAGCAAGACATGGACGAAGAGATGCTTGCCCACGAGTGGGCAGCACGCGTCTTCGAACCTGTCATTCGCGCGATCCCGAAAGAGATGCGCGGCAAGCTTGAACCTGCTGAGGCATTCCACCAGCTGCTGGATCACCGTCGTCAGCTCGCGCAGGATTCCGGTCACGACATCCCGCTGGCTGAAGCGGTTGGCAGCTATGTAGAAAACGTTCTGCAGTTCCGGCGCGACGAGGCAACGATGATCAACCCGCCAACGGGCTCGTTCACGATGCCCATCTCAATACAGGGTGAGCTAGCCGCGGCGGATGACGGTGGCGATGACGAAGAGGACTGGCGCCTCAAGGTCTAGCGCCGCCTCACGCGCTACGACAAGAGCTGCTCGAGTCCGCGCCCGGTCACATGCTCGAAGACCAGATTGGTCTCGGAGTGCGCCACGGCCGGATGACCGGCCAAATAGGTGAGCACGAAGTCTCTGAGCTCTGCCGCATTGTGAGCCGCAACGTGGAGGAGATAGTCGTCTCCGCCGCCGGTGTGGAAGAAGGCCAGCACCCCAGGCCAGTGGGGAGCGGCGGTTCGGAAGGCATCCACGTCCTCGCGCACGTGCTTGACGAGCTTGATCGAGATGAGAGCTTGCACGCTCACGCCGAGCTTGGCCACATCGATATCAGCGTGAAAGCCTCGCAAATAGCCTTCATCATGCAGCCGGCGAAGACGTTGGGAGACTGTTGACTCGGAAACGCCTGCTGCTGCCGAGAGCGCCGATCCGGACATCCGAGCATTGCCGGCCAAGCTCGCTAAGATTTTTTGATCGATTGAGTCGATCGGCACACTGGTGTTCTCTCTCACGGTCGCCTCCTGCGTCGCAGCTTATGCGAAAAACGACACAATTCGTGAAGATTCTGCAGGAGAGTTGATTAGCGTCGAAGTTTCTGCTGTTATCAAGTAATGCTGCCTCACGACATCCATATCGAAACCCTTGCTGTTCACGCGGGAATGGAGGGCGTGCAGGAATCTGGTCAACACGTTCCCTCTATTGACCTCTCCACGACCAATCCGCTGCCCAGCGTCGAAGTGGGTGGCGACTCCTACGAGAACCTCGCCACGGGAAATCCCCTCATCGATGGCCACTCTGCGGTGTACCAGCGTTTGTGGCAGCCCGGAGTTGCTCGCTTTGAAGACAGCCTCGCGGCCCTCGAAGGCGCTGAAGCAGCCGTCGCTTACGCCAGCGGCATGGCAGCACTCTCCGCGGTGCTCATCGCTATCGCTTCCGCCGGCCGCCCGCACGTTGTGGGCGTTCGCCCGCTCTACGGCGGAACCGACCACGTGCTCGACAACGGACTGCTCGGCACGACTGTGACCTGGGCGGATGCCGACTCGATCGTTAACGCTATTCAGCCCAACACGGGCCTCGTCATCATTGAGTCGCCCGCGAACCCCACTCTCGAGCTCGTCGACATCAAGAAGGTCGTCGAAGCCGCCGGCACCGTGCCCGTTCTCGTGGACAATACCTTCGCGACCCCCGTTCTGCAGCGCCCCATCGAACTCGGCGCAGCCATGGTGCTGCACAGCGCCACCAAGTACCTCGGCGGCCACGGGGATGTCATGGGCGGCGTTATCGCGACAAGCGAAGAGCACGCCAAGGCCCTGCGCAACGTTCGCGCCCTTACCGGTGGCGTTCTGCACCCGTTTGCGGCCTACCTGCTGCACCGCGGACTTCGCACACTTCCCCTGCGCGTACGCGCCCAGCAGGAGACCGCTGGGGAGCTTGCTCGTCGCCTCGACGGCCACCCCGCACTCGCTCGCGTGCTCTACCCCGGCCTTCCCGGCCAGGACCCGTCAGGCCTCATCGGCACGCAATCCGACGGTGCCGGCTCGCTCATCGCCCTTGACCTCGCCGGTGGCTACGACGCTGCAGCGAAGTTCACGGAGTCGGTAAAGCTCATCACGCACGCGGTATCGCTCGGCGGAATCGACACCCTCGTGCAGCATCCGGCATCACTCACGCACCGCCCGGTTGCGTCGGAAGCGAAGCCCGGAGCGGGAATCGTGCGCGTCTCGGTCGGGCTCGAGCACGTCGATGACCTCATGAACGACATCACGGCTGCGCTTGACGCGGTCAGCGCCAGCTAACAGCAGCCTTAAACGCAGAGAGCCGCTGTCCCCTCGGGGGCAGCGGCTCTCTGCGTTGCGGCGCAGGATCACTCCTGCGGCACGCTACTTCTTTTTGCGAGCTGCTGAACGCAGCTTCGAGATTTCGTAGAGCGTGACACTCGCGGCGATACCGGCGTTGAGCGACTCGGTCGATGCACTGATCGGGATCGAGACGATGGCGTCACAGTTTTCGGTAACGAGTCGAGAGAGACCCTTGCCTTCGCTGCCGACAACGATCAGCACGGGCTCTTTCGCCAGCGGCAAGGAGGGAAGCGACACGTCGCCATCCCCATCAAGTCCGAGCACGAAGACACCGCGCTTCTTGTATTCCTTGATCATCTGCGTGAGGTTGTTAGCCATGGCAACGGGCGTGCGAGCGGCAGCACCGGCGGAGGTCTTCCACGCGGATGCCGTCATGCCGACTGAGCGACGCTGCGGAACGATGACACCCTGGCCACCAAACGCGGCAACCGAGCGCACGATGGCGCCAAGGTTGCGCGGGTCGGTGATGCCGTCGAGGGCAACGAGCAGCGGAACCTGGCCGCGTGCTTCTACCTTGTCGAGCAATTCCATGGGGTGCGCGTACTCGTACGGCGGCACCTTCAGGGCAAAGCCCTGGTGCACAGAGTCGAAACCGGCAAGGCGGTCGAGTTCTGGACGCATCACTTCGAGCACGGCAATGCCGCGCGAGGTCGCCAGCTTGAGGATCTCCTTGACGCGGTCATCGTATTCGATGCGTGCAGCCATGTAGAGAGTGTGGGCGGGGATCTTGGCGCGAAGGGCCTCGAGCACCGAGTTACGGCCGGTGACCATCTCAGACTCGTCGGCAGACTTCGCTACCCGCGACCGGCTGGGCTGGCTCGGACGCTGGCCGCCCTCGGAGGGCTTGCCACCGTTGCGGCGAGTTCCACCGGCTGCTTCATAGCGCTCGGCCGCAGCTTTGCGCTTGCCTGCGGGGTGGTACGGGCGGTCTTCAGCTTTGGGGGTGGGCTTGCGACCTTCGAGAGCCTGACGTCCCTGGCCTCCCGAGCCGACCTGGGGGCCCTTGCGGCCCTTGCGTACCGCTCCTGCGCGGGGTGTGTTACCTGGGTTTTTCACGAGTGTTGCTCCTGTCGGAAGCGCCGATCAGTCACGGCAAGCTCCAATGCGATCCGGTCGAGTCATCTTCTAGTGCGATGCCCGCCGCTGATAGTTCATCACGGATTCGGTCTGCGGCAGCAAAATCCTTTGCTGCGCGGGCCGTATTGCGATCCTCAATGAGCTGTTCAACCAGTACTGACAAAGCAGCAACGGCTGGCTCTGAACGCTCAGAACCCCATCGTGGATCAAGTGGGTTGATACCCAAAACCTGTGCCATAGCGATCACGTGTGATCGCGCGGTGGCAACCGCCGCAAGATCTCCGTCGTCGAGGGCAGCGTTGCCCGAACGAATCGTCTCGTGCACGACCGCGAGCGCCTGAGGCACTGCGAGGTCGTCATCCATAGCCTCGCCGAATGCCTCGGGCACCTCTGTGGTGTTCGCGACGTCGAAGCGAGTGTCTCGCAGTCGACGCGAGGCACGCTCAATGAACACCTCAAGGCGTTCAAAGGCTGCTTCCGCTTCAGCAAGTGACGTGTCAGTGTAGTCGATTGTGGAGCGGTAATGGGCCGCTCCCAATAAATAGCGCACCACGATGGGCCGAGCGGCGTCCAAAAGGTCGCGAGCGAACACCGAGTTGCCGAGTGATTTCGACATCTTCTGCCCGTTGACGTTGACCATACCGTTGTGCACCCAGTGGCGAGCGAACTCGTCGCCAGCCGCAGTCGATTGAGCGAGTTCGTTCTCGTGGTGAGGGAACCGCAGATCGAGGCCGCCACCGTGGATGTCGAAGGCCCCGCCCAGATACCGGCGAGACATGGCAGAGCACTCAATGTGCCACCCTGGACGCCCATTGCCCCAAGGCGATGACCATGACGCCGACTCAGGCTCGGTCGGCTTGCTGCCCTTCCAGAGGGCAAAGTCGCGGGGGTCACGCTTGGAACGAGGGTCGGCATCGGCTGCGGCGACCATGTCGTCGAGCTTTTGGCGAGTGAGTTCACCGTAGGAGGGCCACGACTGGGTGTCGAAGTAGACGTCGCCGGAGTCGTCGCTTGCGGCATAAGCATGGCCACGCTCGATAAGGGTGGCGATCAACTCGCGCATCTCACCGATGTTGCCGGTGGCGCGGGGTTCGTAGGTCGGCGGCAGAATGCCGAGCTCGTTGTAGCCCGCGGTGAACTCGAGTTCGACACGGTAAGCCAAGGCCCACCACTGTTCGGTCGAGCCTTCGGCTGCGGCATCCGCTGCTCGGGTCAAAATCTTGTCGTCGATGTCGGTGACGTTGCGCACGAGCGTGACATCGAGCCCCCGATAGGTGAGCCAACGACGCCAAATGTCATAGACGAGCGCCGAACGCAGGTGACCGATGTGCGGGGACGACTGCACGGTAGGACCGCAGACGTAGATGCCCACCTTGCCCGGCTCACGGGGATCGAGGTCGAGAAGGCTGGCACTGCGAGTGTCATAAAGGCGAATAGTCACTAAGCAAGTTTAGCGACCAACGCTGGACGTTACACGGTCGGGTAGAGAGCACGGGGGAAGGTGAGCACCCCCGTGCCTCTCAGCACTACTTCGTGTAGGTGTAAAAGCCTCGACCGGTGGAAATACCGAGGTAGCCCTTGTCGATGTATTCGGCCTTCATCCACTCGGCGAACCGCTTCGTGTTCTCGTCGCCGTGGGACATGATGTTGTACGGAGTCGTGAGCCCAATAACGTCAAGGATCTGGAACGGTCCCATGGGGGCGCCGGTGGCAATCCGCCACGTGTTGTCAACGTCAGCGGGCTCTGCGTAACCATCGGCCGCGAGCTCTGCCGCAGCGTTAAGGAACGGAACGAGCAAGGAGTTGAGAACGTAGCCGGCCTTCTCCTTGTGGATCGGAATGGGAACCATTCCGATGGACGAAGCGAATTCGACCACTGCAGTGAAGACTGCGGGATCGGTGTCGCTCGTGCCCATGATCTCGGCAGTGTTGAACTTCCAGATCTGGTTGGCAAAGTGCAGCGCCAAGAACTTGTCAGGACGACCAGTGGAGTCCTTCATGTCGCTCGGCAACAGTGTCGACGAGTTCGTGGCGAAAATCGTGTGTTCGGGAGCGAGTTTTCCCAGCTCGGCGTACGTGGTCTTCTTGAGGTCCAAAATCTCGGGGATGGCCTCGATGACGAGGTCAGCATCCTTAACGGCGTCGGCGAGGTCGGACGAGAATCGTACGCGTCCGAGAGCTTCTTGTGCCTTGCCGTCTGCCGCGCCAGCGACGCTGTCGTCAACGTACGTTTTTGCGAGTCCGTCGAAACGAGTGCGAGCCTTCTCGAGCACCTCGTCGTTGATGTCGTATGCCACGACCTCAAATCCACTGAACGCGGTTTGGTAGGCGATCTGCGATCCGAGCACTCCAGTGCCTAGAACCGTTACACGCTGAATGTTTGTCATTGTGTTCTCTTCTCTTCGGTTTGTAACCTGATCCGATCCTCCCAATTTACTCCCGATCGCCTGAACCTTGGCTGTGCCCCAGAAGTGAGCCAGCCGGGTTTGGCCCTCACAAAATTCGGATGTTTCCTGTGGAAACTAGCGCGTTGGCCGGCACGCCTTCGACACTCCTAGCTAGCAGAACCCTGCAAATCACGCGCACGGGTGTGAAGACCGAAGTAGAATCAGTGCAAATCAGCAACGAAGCATGAGAGAGGAATGGACCGATACCCAGTCCACGCAATCAGGCCATGCTTGTGAAGGCAGCCACTCTCTATTACCTCGAGGGCAAATCACAAGCCGAAGTCGCCCAAGAGATTGGCGTCTCGCGATCGAACGTCTCGCGCGTTCTTGCTGACGCCCGCAAGAACGGCATCGTCGAGATCCGCATCAACGATCCTTTCGGCCGCGCTCAAGACCTCGAAGCCCAGCTCGTCGCCCGCTACGGACTGCGCGAGTGCCGCGTAGCCCCCAGCACCGGTGCCGACAATCAACTTTCCCGCGTTGGCGCACTCGGCGCCCAGTGGCTCATCGACAATCTGCCCCGCGATGGCGGCGTGGCGCTCTCCTGGGGTTCGAGCGTTCAGGCCGTCGTCGACGAGATTCCGGATGACGCCTCCCACGAGAACATCGAAGTCTTGCCTCTCGTCGGTGGGCTTTCCATCGTCGATTCCGCTCGCGACGGCAACGTTCTCGTGCGCTTGCTCGCCACCAAACTGGGAGCGCAGCACCGCCGCCTTTACGCGCCCGCCGTCGTCGAATCCCGCGAATCCCGCGAAGCATTTCTGCGCGAGCCCTCCATCACGGGCGTTCTGAACGCATCACGACGCGCCAAGATCGCCATTGTCGGTGTCGGTAACGTTGGCGTCGGAGCATCCGGGGCCATCATCGAGTCGATGAACCTGAGCAAGACAGAACGCAGCGAGTTCGCGGCATCCGGAGCCGTCGGCGACTGCTGCACGCGCTTCTTCGACCGCGACGGAAAACTGGTCGAGTCTGTCGTCAATGACCGCGTTATCGCGATCGACCTCGACGAGCTCGGCAACATTCCCACCGTCGTAGGCGTTGCCGCCGGAGCACAGAAACTAGAGGGCACCCATGCTGCGCTGAAGGGTGGGCTCTTTGACGTGCTGGTTGTCGACTCGGAACTCGCGCTCGCGCTCCTCAACCAGATCTAGGCCAGGCCGGCGCAAGGCCGGCGGTTACTGGCCCGTTGAGGCCAGCAGGCCCGCGAACGCTGAGGCGAGCTCCTCGGGAGTCGTGGCGGCGCTCAGAGCCTCGTGCCAGCCATCGAGTTGGAACACGGCGATGAGTTGCGTGAGCATCTCCGTTTGCGCGTGCGGCTCGGTGACCAAAATGAGCACCGCGACTCTGGCTGCGACAGTGGAGTCGGCTCCGCCCATCTCGCCGAAGTGAACTGGCTCTGCCAGCATCGCAATCCCGAGGCCTGATTCGATGGCATGCTCGACATCCGCGTGCGGGATAGCGACAGGGATGACGGTCGGGAGCCCGGTGGGGTACGCGCTTTCGCGTTCGAGAAGTGCCACCTCATAGGTGGGATGCACGGCTCCGACTGCGAGTGCTTGGGTCGCGAAAGCCGTGAGAACTTCCGCACTCGAATTGGCCCGCAGCCCCACAAAACTGAGATCGGCGCGGGGCACTACGGCCGCGGTCGCGCCGTCGTGGTTGGCGTCTGCCGCAGCTGCGTTGGTTGTGTCGCTCATGAACCCTCATCCTTCATTGGCGGTGGTTAAGTCTCGTGTCTGTCGGGCACTTGGTGACTGTCATAGTCAAAACAAGAACCACTTGTACACATTTGTACATCAAACGTGCATAATTGTGTCACAACAGTCCTTCGCGAATACATTGGAGTATCGAAATTGGCCTCAAAACGCATCCTCGTGATCTGCGGCACCGGAGTAGCAACATCCACCGTGGTTGCAACCAAGATTAAGGATTTCTGCGCCTCCAAGGGCCTCGACGCCACAATCTCGCAAGGCAAAGTAACCGACACTCTGCGCGGCGACCTCGCTGCAGACTTCATCGTCGCCACTACCCAAGTGCCCGACTCGGTCGGAATCCCCGTTATCGCCGGACTCCCGTTCCTTACCGGAATGGGCCTCGACAAGGTGTATGCCGAAATCGAGAAGCAGTTCGCCTAATTCACCCCTACGTCGTGCACCGCAGTTAACCATTGCGGTGCATTACAGCGCGCTCTAGCGCACCCACACCACTCACTTCAGACAGAGAAATGGACGTTCAACGTTGAACATCATTGAAGATATTCTGACGAATATCACCAGCTATCTCACGGCACTCGGTGCCGCGGTCACCCTGCCGATCCTCATCACCATCTTCGGCATGATTCTTGGCCAAAAATTTAGCCAAGCCCTCCGCGCCGGTGTCCTCATCGGTATCGGCTTCATCGGAATCAACCTCGTCATCGGCCTCATGGCCGGCACCGTTGGTCCCGCCGCGCAGGCTCTCGCCGTGAACCTCGGCGTGAACCTCACCGTTCTCGACGTTGGCTGGCCCGCGAGCGCCGCCATCGCCTTCGGATCAACCATCGGGGCGGTGATTATCCCTGTCGGCATCCTCGTCAACATGCTGCTGCTGTGGTCAGGCCTTACCCGCACGTTCAACATTGACCTCTGGAATTTCTGGCACTTCGCCCTCGTCGGCGCTCTCGTCGGTGCCGTCACTGACAACTTCTGGATCGGTATCGCCGCCGCCGCCGTGCACATGGTGATCGTTCTGGCCCTCGCCGACCTCTCCGCGCCGCTGATTCAGAAGTACTTCAACTTCCCCGACATCTCGTTCCCGCACGGCACCAGCGCGCCGTACATTCTGTTCGCGATCCCCTTCAACTGGATCTTCGACCGCATCCCCGGCTTCCGCAACCTGAAGGCCGACCCGCAGTCCATCGAGAAGCGTTTCGGTGTCTTCGGCGAATCGATGATCCTCGGTCTCGTGCTCGGAATCATCATCGGGCTCGCTGGCTTCGGCTTCGACGACCCGCGTGAAGACTCGATCGCGATTCTCGTTCTCGCGATCAGCCTCGCCGCCGTTCTGCTGCTGCTGCCGCGCATGGTGTCGATCCTGATGGAAGGCCTCATCCCCGTCTCCGACTCCGCTCGCGAGTTCGTGCAGAAGCGTTTCCCCGGCCGCAAGTTCTACATCGGACTCGACACCGCGATCGCAGTAGGACAGCCCGCTGTGCTCGCCACATCGCTCGTGCTCGTGCCGGTTACCGTGTTGATCGCTATTGCGCTTGCTCCCCTGGGCAACCAGGTGCTGCCGCTCGTTGACCTTGCCACCCTGCCGTTCATCGTGGCCATGATGGTTCCGATCTTCCGCGGCAACATCGTGCGCTCCGTCATCGGTGGCGCCATCGTTATTGCGATCGGCCTGTTCATCGCCACCGCAACGGCACCGCAGTTCACCGCCATCGCCGAAGCGTCCGGCTTCAGCGACAACCAGGGATCACAGCTCATCTCGTCGCTCGTCGACGGAGCTAACCCTCTGACCGGTCTGTTCTTCGGAGTAGCAAACCTCGGCGGCTGGACCATTGCGGTCCTCGCCGTTCTCTCCCTCGGATTCGCCTACTGGGTGAGCCGCCTCGAAAAGAAGCGCGACATCGTTCGTGCTCAGGTCGAAGCGGATGCTGTTGCAGCATCCGACGAAGAAGCAGCCAAGGCCTAACCGGCCTGGCTTCGCCGCCGAAAGCCCCGCTCCCCCAGGAAGGAGCGGGGCTTTTGTGCGCGCACTAGACGGCCCTAGGCGGCACTAGACGGCACCGGCGGCACTAGACGTCACTGGCGGCACTAGACGGCACTGAAGGAGAATCGCCCACCGGCGAACGGCGCTTAACGCACAGAAGGCCCGCACCATGCCGGTGCGGGCCTTCTGCAGTGCGAGTTATTCGACGGTGGCGAGCAGCTCTGCGAGCTGGTCGAGAACGCTGTCAGCGCCCTCATCGTCCGAAGCGATTGTGACGGTTTCTCCCTGAGCAACGCCGAGCGAGATCACCGCGAGGATGCTGGCTGCGTTGACAGCCTTCTCACCCTTAGCGACAGTGATCTTGAAACCGCTCTTGCTGACGGCCTGCGTGAACAGTGCAGCGGGGCGGGCGTGAAGTCCGGACGGCGAAACGATTGTGGCTGTGCGTTCTGACATGGGTACCTATTTCGAAACGTGGTGGACAGCGCCCGTACGGAGCGCTGGGGTGGAACCCGCGAGCGGGTTGCGGCTCTAGAGCAAGCGCTCCGGGGTCGCGACGAGGTTGGTGATGGTCGCGAGCATGCGTGCGGCATCCGCACCGTCAGCTACACGGTGATCGACGGTGAGGCCGATCGTGCAGCTCAAACGAACACCGAAGGTTCCATCAGCGAACACGCGCATGCGTGGCTTGACGGCCCCCGACGACAGAGCCGTCGACTGCGGTGGTGTCAGTAGTGCGTTGAACGATTCCACGCCGAATCCACCCAGGTTCGAGAATACGCTTGTTCCGCCGCCGAGGCGCGCTGGCGGCAGTGTGCCATTACGCGTCTCATCTACGACGGTGGCGATTTCGGCTACCAGCTCAGCGAGCGTTCCCTCGTGCGAGTTCGTCAGCACCGGCGCGATGAGCCCCGATGGTGAGTCAATCGCGAGCGCGATTCCGATGTGCTCGTTGGCAGCAACTCCCCCATCAGTCCAGGTGCCATTGAGCGCAGCGTTCTCAGCCAGAGCGATTGCTTGAGCCCGCACAAAGAGTGCAGTCCAGCTTGCGCCGCCGAGCGTGGTTTTGCGCACGGCAGCCAAAGCTGACAAATCAAGATCAACGTAGGCAGTGAACTGCGGAACGAGAGCGGATGCCGACATCACCTTGGCAACTTGCTTGCGGGTGCGCAGACGGCGAGCTTCTACCGGGTCCACCGCGGGAGCGGGAGCTGCGGCGGGCGCGGCGGCCACAGCCGGAGCCGCAGTCGGAGCTGCTGGCGCGGCGACGGGTGCTGCAGCGGTCGGAACGACCGCAGGAGCAACGGGAGCGGCTGGCGCGACCGGTGCCGCAACTGCCGCAACTGGCGCAGCGGGTGCTGCGGTAGCCGCTTCGACATCCGCGACTCGCACGGTGTTATCTGGGCCAGTCGGCGTCACGGTAGCGAGGTCGATGCCTGCGGTCTCTGCTGCACTGCGGGCGGCCGGAACGGCAGGGATCCAGCCGGTGGCGATCGGCGCAGGCGCAGCAACGGGCAGAGCCGCGTCAGCCGCGACCGCAGCCGGAGCCTCAACAACGGGCTCATCGAAGAGGCCCCCGAGCAGGTCGTCAGCTTCGGTTGTGATGAACGCGATCGTGTCGCCTACCGCGTAGACGTCATCGGGCTGCGCAATGATGCGAGCGAGCACACCATCAAATGGCGACTCCACTTCCATGTCGACCTTGTCGGTCGCGACCTCACAGATCGGTTCCCCGGATCGAACCGAGTCACCTTCCTGCTTGAGCCACGCGACCATCGTGCCCTCTTCCATGGTCATGGACATTTTGGGCATTGTCAGTGGCAGCTCAGACATGTCACCACTTCCGAACGAGATCAGTGGCTGCCGCGACGATATCTTCAACCTGAGGAACCGAAGCACGTTCGAGCTTGGGTGCGTACGGGATGGGAATGTCGAGGCCAGCAAGACGCTTGATCGGCGCACGAAGGTAGCCGAAGGCATCCGACTCGGAGATGATCGCAGATACTTCGGACATGAAGCCGAGTGTACGCACAGCCTCTTGAACGAGCAGGACACGACCGGTGGCCTTGACGGTGCGCAGGATGGTGTCGCTGTCGAGCGGCTTGAGTGTGCGCGGGTCGACCACGGTTGCTTCGATACCGTCGGCGGCGAGAATCTCGGCAGCCTCGAGCGCGCGGCTCACCTCGACACCGGTGGCGATGATCGTGAGATCCTTGCCCTCGCGAGGAACAGCAGCGACACCGAGCGGAGTGCGGATGTCTCCCGTGCGCACCTCTCCCGAGGTCTTGTAGAGCAGCTTGTGCTCGATAACCATGACCGGGTTGGGGTCGTCGATGGCCGACAGCAGCAGGCCCTTGGCGTCATCCGCCGTGGCTGGCATGACAACTTTGAGTCCAGGAATGTGCACGAACCACGCTTCGAGGCTCTGCGAGTGCTGCGCGGCAGCACCCGTTCCCGAACCGCCGGGAGCGCGAATAACCATCGGCACGCTCACCGCGCCGCCGAGCATGAAGTGGATCTTCGCTGCCTGGTTCGCGATCTGGTCCATGGCCTGAGCTGTGAAGTCAGAGAACTGGATCTCCACGATCGGGCGCATGCCTGTCATCGCTGCACCGACACCGGCACCCATGATGCCGAGCTCGCTGATGGTGGTGTCGCGGATGCGGTCGGGGCCGATCTCGTTGATCAGCTCGCCGGTCACTCCGAAGGCGCCACCGTAGGTTCCGACGTCTTCACCCATGATGAAGACGGCGGGGTCCTTAGCCATGGCGATGCGCATAGCGTCGCGAATGGCCTCAGAGTAGGTCATTGTCACTGTCTCGGCCGTTGCGGGGGCCGCTGCGGGCTGGGCCGCGGTCGTCTCAATAGTCATCGTTGTTACCTCGCGTAGACGGCGGAAAGAAGATCGTCAGCAGTGGCGTCCGGTGCAGCGTTGGCGCGCTGAACGGCACTGCGCAGCTCGGTGCGCACGTTGTCGCGCACAGCGTCGATGTCAGCCTGCGTCAGGCCACCGGCGGCGAGAGCCAGAGCTTCGAAGTGCGGAATCGGGTCCTTGCCGCGCCACTCATCGATCTCGTCGCGCGTGCGGTACAGGTTCTTATCTGACTTCGAGTGTCCGCGCCAGCGGTACGTCTTCGCTTCGATGAAGGTCGGTCCGCCGCCGGCACGAGCGCGGTCAACCGCTTCCTTCGTGGCATCGTAGACAGCCTGAACATCGTTACCGTCGACGGTGACTCCGGGGATGCCGTAGCCCTTTGCGCGGTCAGAAAGCTGGTCGAGATTGAAGGCCTTCTCCGACGACATCGACATTCCGTAGAGGTTGTTTTCGCACAGGAACACCACGGGAAGCTGCCACATGGCCGCGAGCACAACACCCTCGTGCCAGGCACCTTCACCCATCGCACCGTCACCGTGGAAGCTCACAGCAACCTGCTTGGTGCCGCGCATCTTGGCCGACAGCGCTGCGCCGGTCGCGATCGGGATTCCACCGGCAACGATGCCGTTAGCGCCGAGGTTTCCGGTTTCGGTATCCGCAATGTGCATCGAGCCGCCACGTCCGCGGCAGTAGCCGGTTTCCTTGGCGAGGAGTTCGGCCATCATGCGCTCCATGTCGGCGCCCTTGGCGATGCAGTGACCGTGGCCACGGTGCGTCGAGGTGATGTAGTCGTCCTTGTTGAGGGCGAGGCACGCACCGGTCGGCACGGCTTCTTGACCGATCGAGAGGTGCATGGTGCCGTGCATGAGTCCACGACCGTAGAGGTCTTCCACTGCTTCTTCAAAGCGGCGGATCTTCCACATGGTGGCGAGGCTGGCTGCCGCGAGTTCGCGGTCCGCAACGATCTGCGTGTTCATAGAGGTCACCTTTCTTAGGCGGAGAGCAACGATGCGAGTGCAGGAACCTGCAACTGGCCATCGGCGAGAAGGGCATCCTGCAGCTTGCGCAAGATGACAATGGTTTTTGTTTCGTCGAGCTGTACGTCGTCGTAGGTCACCGCGGTGCCCTGGGCAACGTCACGGATGAGCGTGCCCGCCGATGCGAGACCGATAGGCAGTTCGCGCCCGGCCTTAGCCTCGGCTGCCGGAACAGCATCGCCGTAGACGTGCTCGCCACCGATACCGTCGATCTTCTCGCCGACCTTGAGGTCACGCTTGGCCATGGCCGAAACATCGGCGTTCCAGGCGATCGGAGCAAGCGACGGCTGGCGGTCGATCATGACCTCACCAATCGAGAGCACTGCCTCGACGCTCGCGAGGTGGTACGGGCGATAGAACGCGAAGTAGGGGCCCTCGCCGAGCTTGAGGTAGCTGAGCTCCTCATGAACAACGGGGTCGGTTGCCTTGGCCACAACGAACACTCCGGGAGCAACCGGGCCAGTGGCGTAGTCGACAACACCGCTGCGGTCGAGAATTCCGCCGTCTTCGATGGGCTTGAAGATGTCCTGCAGGGTCGGCACTGTTGCGGCCGGTCCGTGCATCGAACGCTTCGTGAGCTCGAGGTTTGCCGCGTTAGCGAGGGCAGCCATCTCGATCATCGTCTTGGTTCCGTCGACGAAGCTGCACAGCATCCGCGGGTTCATGCCCTTGGCTTTTGCTTCTGCTTCGAGGCTGCTGGGGGTAGCGGTTTCGTTGAGGGGGTTGTTCTTGCCCTTACCGGCGAGAACAACGTCGAGACCGATGTCTTCGACGTACTCGACGAGCTTGAGGCACTCAACGGGCTCGTCGCCGCGGCAGACCGTGTAGATGTTGCCGGTCTGCGCTGCGATGCGAGCCAAGAGGAGACCGACGGTGACGTCTGCTTCCACCGTCATGAGGGCGACGTCCTTGCCGCCGAGCAGCGATGCCAGCGCGACCTTGGCGGCGATCTCGGGAACGCCCGAGCACTCGATAACCATGTCGATGGGGAGCTTGGGGAGCGTCAGAGCGTCGTTGACGACAACGTGGCCGCCCGCTTCGATCGTGGCGGCGAGAGCGTCAAGATCGGCCGACTGGTCGACGTCGGTGATGCCGGCGTTGGCGAGAGCGCTTACGGCACGGTCGATCGCGATGTCGGCGACGGCGGTGATGTCGACGCCCTTTTGACGTGCGATCTGGGCGATGAAGCCGGAGCCCATCTGGCCTGCTCCCACGAGTCCGATGCGGACGGGACGACCGACCTCACGCTGACGCGCAAGCAGTTTGTTTGTGTAACCCATGACTACCCCTTTGAAACCACGTTATATGCACTTATGTGCGTTAGTTAATCAAGTATGTGTATTTAGTATGCCCCGATAGGAACGACGATGCAATGCCGGATGCCGAAGCACCCGAACATGCACGGTCGCTACTTGCGGGCTGCCGCTGCGACGTTGCGCTTGTACGTGACCCAGTACTGCTTGGTCGCATAGTCCACGGCTGCGGTCATCATCTTTTCCTTCGTGCGAAGCACGGCGGTGTCGAGATCACCGATCAGCTCGGGCCGCGGCTTGAAGTGCGCCATCACGGTGCTGCCCACCATGGCCTCAGCGGCCACGATGCGCGACGTTGATGCGTCGACGACGAGAAGCACGATCGCTCCCCGGAGGAAGTTCTTGCCTCGTCCGGAGACGAGGAAGTGGTCTTTGACGCCGAGGAAGCTGGTCCCCAGGCGCTTGGTTGCACGTGAGTACGTGCGCTGTTGAAGAAGGCTGAATACAACGCTCAGAACGAGCGCTGCCATCAGCAGCAATGCGAAGCCGGTGTCCATGTCAACTACCTTCGATGAGCTCAATGGTGACGCCCGCGTTGGGCAACGAGAGTGTGCCCTTCGCGTGAATGGCGCCGGGGAGAACTTTCTGGCTGTCTTCTGGGTCGCTGTAGACCACGAAGTGGCCAAGCGTGCGGAGGTTGTGTCCGGCAATTTCGCCGACCTCCGTAATGGTGACTTCAGAGCCCCCCACCCGCAGCACGTCTCCCGGCTGGGGGTCGCGCTGCGGGTGGTGGTGCGCGACAGTGTGGACCACGCTTACCTCAGCCAGTTCGGTGGGGCAGGGTTCTCCGAAGAAGATCACCACTCCTCCTTCGAACATTTCGGTGGCGTCCGTTCCGATGGACGTGACCTCGCTGCGGTAGTAGGTAGTCATTGCTGTCTCGCTTTTCTCTGCTGTTACGTGTGGTGGTTGTGCTGGTTAGATCAGTGCGAAGCTTGCGCCCCACGCGATCAAGACTGCCAGCGGCGATGTGATCAGGCGAGAGAAGAGTACAGCGGGAACACCCACTGCGACCGTCTCTGGCTTGGCTTCTCCGAGGGCAAGACCCACGGGAACGAAGTCACAACCAACCTGACCGTTGATGGCGAACAGCGTCGGCAGTGCGTACTGCACGGGCAGAGCGCCAGCGGCGATCTGTGTACCCATGAGTACACCGACGACCTGAGCGATAGCCGCACCCGGTCCCAGGATGGGCGACAGGAACGGTAGTCCCGTGATCACCCCAAGGAGGATGAGGCCGATCGGGTTCGAGGCCAGCGGAGTCACTGCCTGCGCAATGAGGTCCGACAGTCCCGAGTAGGTGACGAAACCGATCAAGAGGCTCACGTACGCCATGAACGGGAGGATCGTCTGCAGCACGAGCTGAACAGTCTGGCGACCAGACGACAGGAGCGTGTTGATGATGTTTCCGATGACCGAACCAAAGCGTGTAGCGATGTTCGAGAAGAAACCGATGAAACCGCCACCGGTTGTGGTCTCGGCCGTGAAGTGCGTCACGTTGCTTGTACCGAACGCTCCCGACGGTGCGGGGCTGCCAATTGCGGCTTCGGATGCTGCAGCCGCTTCAGCAGCGTGAGTTGCGAACGCTGCTGAGCCTCCGGCCAGTTCAACATCTTCGGTTCCTACTGCAGAGACGAAGACATCGTCGGTGATGTACTTCGCGAGGGGGCCCGATGGCTCCCCCGGGAAAACATCCACTGTCATCATGCGCTTCTTGGGGTAAACGCCGATGCGAGCGGTTCCACCACAGTTGATCACGACAGCGACAACGCGCTCTTCGGGAATGCTGTTGGTGAAGCCATCCACAGCTTCTGCGCCAGTCAGTTCAGCGATGCGAGCGGCGACCGGGTGGATTCCGCCACCGGTAACCGAGAGAACGACGTTCTTGGTCTCGCTGGGCTCGAGCAGGAGGCCCTTGCCCCAGCCGCCGTTGCCTGGCTTGACGAATACTTTGTTGTAGGTGTTCTCAGTCATGATCACACCGTCCCTTCAGTGGCAACCGAGGATCCGGTTTTCTTGGTCGACTTTGCCTCGATGAAGCGTTCGCTGGCCAAAGCAAATTCGCGGTCGTACTCGTCGAAGACGGCGGTCAGACCCTGACGACGGATGAGCAGGTTCGTGATCCATTCGGTGACGATGCCACGAATGAAGATAACGACGATGCCGGTTCCGAAGTACAGCAGCGCGAGCAGCGGGTACTTTTCAGGAGCGATGGAGAGCACTCCAGCCGAGACACCAGCCCAGACGAAGATCTCGCCAGCGTTAGCGTGCGGGAAGAAGGCCGTTACGGGGTGCACAAACGATACTGCTGAGTCGTAGAACGCCGGCTTCTGTCGTTCGGGTAGATAGATGCCGAAGGAGTACGCCATCGGGTTGGTCAACACAATGACCGCGATGATGGGCATGAGCGTGTAGCGAGTGATGGCCCAACGAGCTGACCACTGCACCGCACGAGTCATGCGCGCTTCGCCCACCCAGGTGGTGATCGCGTACATGAACGTGAGGAGCACGATCAGTGTCGGCAGGATGCCGGTAGCCAAACCGACAAGGGCTTCGCCCGAAGCGTTGAAGAGGCCGATGAAGTGCGTTGCACCCCACGTAAGGGCCTGAATGAACGGGTTGTCGCTGGCCGGCACTGGCGGCGAATCAGCCGCCCAGATTATCGTGTCCAGAACAGATTGCATCTCACACCTTTCTCCAGCCGCAACTTCGTTGTCGGCGCCTGTCAGGGCCGGCGGCGTAGACGTGAGGTGCGTGTCCCCATCGACCCTGGTACTGCATTTGCACATATGTGAGCATTGGGCTCACAGTCGTGTAATAACAGGTATAGCAGTCCGACAAGCAATGAACCAAGGCAGAACCGAAAAAAAATACCGCTCAGATTCTGCCCGAGGGCGCGACAGTGCGCCCCATACCGCTAGAACTCGCGCAACGAGGCTCGAAAAACGACGACAAAGCGACGGGACCCAGAAAGAGTCCAGCGCCAGGGGTGACGCGGGAAGCTAGCCCTTGCTGTGTGCCGCTTCGGCGACGGTGCGCACGTGCACGAGCGCTGTAGCGATCGCCGCCATTCCTTCGCCGCGGCCCGTAAAGCCGAGAGCATCGGATGTCGTGCCAGCGATACTCACCGAAGCACCAAGGATTCCGCTGAGGAACTCCTCTGCCTCAACGCGGCGGCGCGACACCATCGGGTGATTGCCAATGAGCTGAACGGAAACGTTGCCGACCTCGAAACCCGCATCCCGAAGGAGGAAGAGAGTTTCACGCAGGAACACATCACCGTGAGCGTCTTCGAATTTGGGATCGCTCGTGCCGAAGACGCTGCCGAGGTCACCGAGCTTTGCTGCGGACAACATTGCGTCGCAGATTGCGTGTGCAACCACGTCACCATCGCTGTGACCGCGAAGGCCGACCTCGTCTGGCCAGTGAAGACCCGCAAGCCAGAGCGGTTTGGTCTCGTCGTAGGCGTGCACATCGGTGCCCGTGCCGACCCGGATGCCGGTGGCCGCGGATTCGGTGAACAGCTGTTCGGCGCGACGAAGCTCCCACGCCGTGGTGATCTTGAACGCGAGAGGGTCGCCAGCAATGATCGAGACGGGATACCCGGCGGCGGCTACCAGAGCTGAATCATCGGTGTGCTCTTCTTGAGCAGCGGCGTGCGACGCGACGAGCTGGTCGCGGGGAAAGCCCTGTGGGGTCTGGACGGCCATGAGCACCGAGCGATCAACAGTCTCAACAATCAGGCCGCTGTCATCCGTGCGCTTGATGGTGTCAGCAACCGGCAGGCCGGGAACAACGCCAGCGCCGGAGCTGCGAACTTCAGCAGCAACAGAGTCGAAGACAACGCTCGGGGTCAGCGGGCGCGCGGCATCGTGCACGAGAACAACATCGACGCTGGGCTCGAGGAAGTCGAGCGCGGCTGCCACGGACTCTTGGCGAGTAGCGCCACCGACAATAATCGTTGGCTCGTGGTCGCGACCGCCCGGAACCGAGCGCGCAAGCTGCTTGGCGATGGGAGCGTACGACTTAGGCACCGTGATGATGACTTGAATCGGATCGACCATGGCGAACACGGATTCAAGAGCACGGCTCAGGGTCGGACGGCCAGCGAGATGAACGAAAGCTTTTGGCTCGTTGCGGCCGAGGCGGGTACCGTTTCCGGCGCCGAGCAGGATTACTGCAATGCGCGGAGCATTCTGTTGAGTCATAGGGGGCGGGTATCTCCAAATCGATGGGCGAGGAAATACTCCTCCGCCAGAAAGACGTAGCGAATCAGCCTACCCATGCTCACCTGTGAATACGGCCAGCTATTCGAGGCTTAGGAAGCCAGAACCTCGTCGAGAACCAGCGATGCCTTGTCTTCGTCAGTCTTCTCAGCAAGAGCGAGCTCGGAGATAAGAATCTGACGTGCCTTGGCAAGCATGCGCTTCTCGCCGGCTGAAAGCCCGCGGTCTTGGTCACGGCGCCACAGGTCGCGAACAACTTCGGAAACCTTGATGACATCGCCAGAAGCAAGCTTCTCCAGGTTGGCCTTATAGCGGCGCGACCAGTTGGTGGGCTCTTCAGTAAACGGCGCGCGGAGCACTTCGAATACTGCGTCGAGTCCCTCGCGACCGATAACGTCGCGAACACCCACGAGATCAACATTCTCTGCAGGCACTTCGATGGTGAGATCACCCTGGGTTACATTGAGCTTTAGATAAACTTTCTCTTCACCCTTGATGGTGCGCTTCTTAACCTCGGTGATGGTTGCAGCACCGTGGTGGGGATAAACGACTGTCTCGCCGACCTCAAACAACATGAATAGTGGTCCTCTCGAAGAAAACCCAGTTTATCACAGTAAACACATGGTAAGGCTTGCCTAAGTAAACCCCTCGGCTCGGCTATCTATAGTATGGATCTGTGACAGTACGCACTCGCGCAGCACGCGCTGCAGCCTCCGCCCTTATTGCCGGCGCTCTCCTAGTGGGCACCGCCGGTTGTTCGTTCATCACGCCTACGGCGACATTGAACCACTATGACCCCAGCGACGGCATCGGGGCCGAGGTTGGCGACGTCAAGGTGCGCAACGTTCTTGCCATCAGCAACGACGACAACAGCGCTGTAAGCCTCATGATCACGGTCGTCAACACGACCACCACGAGCGGCAGCCTGCGCCTTCAGTACGAATCGGCCGACGGTGAACGCATCGACATCTCGAAGCCGATCACCTCCAACGCAGTCAAGACCTACGGCACCGAGGTAGACGGCGACACGATCGTCATCACCGATGCCGGCGTCAAGGCTGGCGCGCTTTTCCCGATCTACATGCAGTTCGGCGACGAGGGCGGCCAGGAACTTCTCGTTCCGGTCATCTCCGGCGACAACCCGATCTACAGCGACCTCGCTCCGGCAAGCGCGCTCGGCGAATAGCCCGCACTAGCGTTCGTTCACCCCAGCGACACAGAGGGGCGCCTAGCGGTGCACACCGGCTCAGCGAGTCCGGCATGCACCCCCGCTGATCTCTAGTCTTCGAAGCGGTACCCGAGACCGCGAACCGTCACGAGCATCGTCGGCTGAGACGGCGTCTTCTCGATCTTCGAGCGGATGCGCTTAATGTGCACATCAAGCGTCTTCGTATCGCCGAAGTAATCAGCACCCCACACTCGATCGATCAACTGGCCGCGCGTCAGTACGCGACCGCCGTTGCGCAACAAGAGCTCGAGCAGTTCAAATTCCTTCAGGGGCATAGTGACATCTTTGCCATCCACCGACACCGTGTGGCGCTCGACATCCATGCGAACTCCCCCGGCTTCAAGAACCGAATCGGTGTCGTCGATGTCTTCCGCACGACGGCGAGAAACAGCACGGATGCGGGCCAAGAGCTCGCGGCTCGAATACGGCTTCGTTACGTAGTCGTCCGCTCCCAGCTCGAGACCGACCACGATATCCACTTCGCTGTCTTTGGCCGTGAGCATGATGATCGGAACGCTGGAACGCGTGCGAATCTCGCGACAAACCTCAGTGCCGGCAAGTCCAGGCAACATGAGGTCGAGCAGGATCAGATCGGCACCATTGCGGTCGAATTCCGCGAGGCCGGCAAGTCCATCTTCGGCGATGGTTGTTTCGTAGCCTTCGCGCTCAAGAAGAAACGCAAGGGGCTCGCTCAACGACGGTTCGTCCTCGACGATCAAAATGCGAGTCATTGTTTTTCTCCTGTTGCGTTAATTACGTCGGGATCGATCTCGGGTAGGCGAATCGTGAAAGTTGAACCGTGGCCAAGCTGTGACCACACACGGATGTCGCCACCGTGGTTCTGCACAACGTGTTTAGCGATGCTGAGGCCAAGCCCACTACCGCCCGTGTGCCTGCTGCGGGCGGGGTCACTGCGATAGAAGCGTTCGAAGACACGGTCGAGTTCCTCTTCCGGAATTCCGACGCCCTGGTCAGTGACGGAAATTTCGACGGCACCGTCACGGTGCCTTACCCCAATGCCGACTCGAGTGTTCTCGGGCGAGTACTGCACGGCATTAGAGATGAGGTTGTCGAGGGCGAGCACAAGAAGGGTTTCATCGCCGAACGTCTCGAACCCGGTCAGCCCGCCACTCACGAGCGTGACCTTGTTGAACTCCGCCACCGCACGGTTCTGATCGATCGCGATTGACACGACGGTGTCGATGTCGACAGGAGCCGCCTTGGCAAGCCCGTCAGCAGACTGCAGTCGTGAAAGTTCGATGATCTCTTGCGTGATGCGAGCGAGACGATGCGACTCCTTGGTGAGCCGTTTTGCGAATCGCTTCACTTGATCCGGTTCATCAGAAGCGCTCACGAGCGCTTCTGCCAGCAATCCAACAGCGCCGATCGGGGTCTTCAGCTCGTGGCTAATGTTGGCGACGAAGTCGCGCCGTACCTCGTCGAGCCGGTACGACTCGGTGCGATCTTCGGCCAACAGTAAAACGTATCGCGTGCCCAAGCGAGCAACACGAACGAAAAGATAAATGTTCGCGTCGCCGAAGGGGCCACGAGAAACGTGAACTTCTTGCGCAATGGGCACCCCAGTGCGGCGAACCTGGTCGACGAACTCCACAAGCTCGGGATGAACGAGCGCGTGATTCCAGACGAGACCGTAGGTCAGCGCCGCATTAGACGCCTTCATGATGTTGTTCGACGGATCGAGCACGATACCCGCGGATTCGAGCGCATCAATGACCTGATCGACGCCATCCGGCACCGCAGAAGACACCACGTGGGCAGCCCGCTGACCGCGTTTAGCGGCCGCATAAATGATGAAGGACATACCGCTGCCAAGAAATACCCCGAAAGCGAGGGCGGCCGGCACGAGCCACGCAGAGTCCATAGCCACTAGGTTAGTTACATCTGAGGCGTTCACTTGCCGCAAGTTCGCGACGGGGGCTCACTTCAGATAAAGTTCAGGCCGCCAACACCTGCTGTTAACCTGACGCGGGCAGGGTGGCCTAAGCCGTGCGGGCTTCGTCATGCCCGTATCGAAGGGACGTAGATAGCGTGCGCGAAGTATTTCAACAAGAACTACGCGAGGTGCAAGATCGCCTCGTGGAAATTGCCAGCCTGGTGGCGGTGTCGATCGACAACGCCACAAAAGCATTTAATGAGTCGGATGTATCACTGGCAGAAACAGTGATCGCAGACGACGACCAGATTGATGCGGCGGCAGCCGAACTCGATGAGCTTGCGATCAATATCCTCGCTCGTCAACAACCAGTCGCCCGCGACTTGAGGATTGTAGTGAGCGCCCTGCGCATCAGCGCTTCACTCGAGCGCATGGGTGACATGGCTGAGCACATTGCTCAGCTTGCGCGTTACCGCTTCCCCGACAAGGTTGTGCCGAAGTCGCTGCGAGGAACCTTCGCAGAACTCGGTGCACTCGATGTCGCGGTCGCCAACAAGCTGGTCGAGCTGCTCAAGCATGAAGACGTGCGCGTTGCTGAAGAGATTCGCAACGACGACGACAAGATCGACGCGCTGCACTTGAGCGTCTTCGACAAGGTGCTCGGTGAGACGTGGAAGGGCGCAGCGGTTGATACCGTCGATGCCACTCTGGCGTCTCGCTACCACGAGCGCTTCGCAGACCACGCGGTCTCCATCGCCAAGAAGGTTCAGTACCTTGCTACCGGCGACTGGGTTCCGACAGACGACTAACCCCGTCACTCCGCGACAAAGCCCCGACGAGATTCGTTCTCGTCGGGGCTTTGTGCGTTAAGCGTGCGTGGGGCTGAGGCTACTTTTTGCCCTGCGACGCAACAGCGGCAGCACCGGCTGCTGCTGCTTCGGGGTCGAGGTAGTAGGCCGGCTTGATCGGCATGAAGTTGTCGTCGAGTTCGTACACCAACGGGATACCGGTCGGGATGTTGAGGCTCGCGATGTCGTCATCCGAGATGCCATCGAGGTGCTTCACGAGCGCGCGCAGCGAGTTGCCGTGGGCAGTGACGAGCACGGTCTTGCCGGCGGCGAGGTCCTTGGTGATGTCCGACTCCCAGTAGGGCAACATGCGGTCGATCACGAGCTTGAGGCTCTCGGTGCGAGGGATCTCACCGTCGATGCCGACGTAGCGGCGGTCGTGAACCTGGCTGTACTCAGCATCGTCGTCGAGCGGGGGCGGCGGTACATCAAAGCTACGACGCCAGGTCATGAACTTCTCTTCGCCAAACTCTTCGAGAGTCTGCGCCTTGTCTTTACCTTGCAGAGCACCGTAGTGGCGTTCATTGAGTCGCCATGAGCGCTTCACGGGCAGCCAGTCGAGGTCAGCGACCTGCAACGCGATGTTTGCGGTGTGGATCGCACGCTTCAACAGCGAGGTGTACTGAACGTCAGGCTGCTTGTCGAACGCGGCGATGAGCTCGCCTGCGCGGTTCGCTTCGGTGCGGCCTTGATCGGTGAGCCCGACATCCACCCATCCGGTGAAGAGGTTCTTTTGGTTCCATTCGGAGTTGCCGTGGCGCAACAAAATCAGGGTGTGAGTCATACCTCAAGAGTACCGAGAACAGCGACGTTACGTGCATCCATGACAGGTCACTCGCAATGAACGTTCAGAGTCGCCTGGACTGTGGACAGCGAATGGATGGTGCTAGCCGCGAGTGACGGCTCCGAGCCGAGGCAGGCGCGGCACGTTGGCTTCGGCACCCGCGTCAGGCGGAACGATCACTTCTTGCGCTGCGGCGATCTCACCGATGTCGGAGGCAACAGCCAGAGTCTCCGCGGCATTCACTCCCCGTTTGATCACGGCGAGAGCGATGGGTCCCAGCTCAAAGTGTCGTGCGGAAGCGGTGACGCTGCCGACAGTCTTTTCGCCCAGTTTCACTTCGGCACCCGCTTCGGGCAGTGCGCCCTCAGAGCCGTCGAGGTGCAGCATCACAAGGCGACGAGGAGGGTGCCCAAGGTTGTGCACCTTGGCCACTGTCTCTTGCCCGCGGTAGCAACCCTTGTTGAGGTGCACGGCGGAGCGCATCCAGTCGAGTTCGTGCGGGATAGTACGGTCGTCGACTTCGGAGCTGTAGCCCGGGCGCCAGGCAGCAATGCGGAGTGCGTCGACGGCGAGCGATCCTGCGGCGGCGAAACCGCTGAGGTCGGCGTCGGCTGCGACGAGTGATTCACGGTAGTTCCAGGTGGCAGCCGGGTGCGCATCAGTTGTGGAGTACTGGTGCCCGCCACGAGTCACGGTTGCCCACGGATCGTGCCAGTCAAGTGCGGTGTCGCGCGAGACGGCAACGGGAAGCTCAAGCGAGGTGCCGAAACTGCCAATCGTCATGAAGTCGTCGCTGCGGTCGGCAATTTCGACGCGCAGCATGAAGCGCATGCGATCGAACCAGGCGGCGAGCGCCTCGCGTTGCGAACCATCGACAAGCAACCAGACGGTCTCGCCATCGTCGACAAGGCGCATGGCGTGCTCAACGCGACCGTTGGGGTTCAACAACAGCGTTTCGGCGCTCTCTCCGGGCTGAAGCCCCTTGAGCGACTGTGTCGTCAGAGAGTCGAGCCACGTGAGCCGGTCGGGACCGGTGATCGTGATGACTGCGCGGTCGGCAAGCTCGACAATGGAACGCCCCTCGACAAGAGCGCGTTGCTCGCCAAACGGGTTTCCGTAATGCTCGGGAGGGGTTCCGACCGCGCCGGGCCGAGCCGCAAAGGAATTATTCGACACGAGCGAGTCTTCCTGAAGCGTGCGTGCGGAGATCTTGGCCGAGCGCGGCAATATCCCACGCCCAGAGCAAGTGGCCTTCAACGAGGCCGAACATGCGAGTAGCTGCCGTGTACTCTTTGGCGCTTTCGGTGCGCATCACGGCGTCGGTAGCCAGATCGATGCGTGGCCCTTTCACTTCGCCGATATAAAACTCGTTGATGCCACTTGGATGCACGATCGATACTTCGATTTCGAAGCCGCCGTCGGCTGTGCGCAGCGTTTCGACGTCGTCAGCCGTGCCGTAGGGGCGTTCGCCGATCGCGGGCAACAGGCCGGGACCGGGGTCTCCCTCGGTGGCGGGACGGCGAAGTCGCCAGTACCCGGTTTCGGTGACGTGCGGAGTTTGCTTGTCGTCAAGCAACCACGTGTACGAGTTGTAGTTGAGGTGCGGAAGACCGTCGTGAGTGAAGCTGATGCGCTGCCCAAATTCGACGCTGCGTGACTCTTCGCCGAACTTATAGTCGACGATGCCAGTGCCTTCCCACAGTCCAACGAGCCACGAAAGTGGCGCGAGTTCAGCGGGGCCGGAGGTGTCTAGCTCAATCACGATGCGGCGCGGTTAGCGCTGGCCGCGAAAGAGGTTGTAGACAACGACAACCGACACGTAGCCGATTGACAGCGTCGCGAGACCGAGAAGGCCGACGAAGAAGAGCTCAAGTGCGAGAAGCATGTACTAATCCTATCCCTGTGCAGCCGAACCGCACTAAATCAGAGCGAAAATCGCGGTAGCGGCCGCGACGATGACAAGCGCGCCAACCATGCTGGCGGTGGCTCGCGCCACGAATCCCTCTTTGCGGTGAATTATCAACTGGATAACGAAAGTAAGAATGACGCAGGCCGCCAGCACGATCGCCAGCCACGTCACCCGCAGCTCCGGTGCCTCGAAGACACCAATAATGACGGCACCGATAAGACTTAATGCCCATACGGGCACGACGCTCCACTTTTGCCAAGTCATGCTCCCCATCGTATCGACGAATGGGCGAAGCCGGGCCCCGTCAAGGGAGAGCGCGAGCACGCGCTAGAATTTCTTTCACGCAGTGGGGAGGCCATATGGCACACATCTTGATGCTTAGCTCTGCGCCCGACGTTGAACCGCTCCCAGCCCTGGGATTGCTCAGCCATACGGTGGAGGTAGTCGTTGCTGCGCCTGCAACTCTTGTTGCCGCCCCAACGACAGACCTCATCATGGTCGACGCGACCACAAATCTTGCGGCAGCCAAAGGGCTGTGCAACGTGCTCAATTCCAGCGGAATAGCGGTTCCGTTGTTCGCCATTGTCACCGACGGCGGCCTGGCGGCAGTCAATCACCAGTGGCACATCGACGATTTCCTCGTTGCAGGTGCCGGACCAGCCGAAGTGGATGCTCGCATCCGGTTGGCACTGGCCCGCCGCGAAGGTGAGAGTTCCGCCTCGAAGATTCGAGCATCCGGAATCGTCATCGACGAAGCCAGCTACTCGGCGAAGGCGCGCGACCGCTCTCTCGACCTCACCTTCAAAGAGTTCGAATTGCTGCGCTTCTTGGCCTCACACCCCTCGCATGTTTTCACGCGTGAGCAGCTCTTGAGCGAAGTCTGGGGTTACGACTACTTCGGTGGAACCCGCACGGTAGACGTGCACGTGCGTCGCTTGCGCGCCAAGCTCGGGGATCTCGAATCGCTCATCGGCACCGTACGCAACGTTGGTTACTGCTTCAATATCGCGGAAGAGACAGAAAAAGCCCCCGCCGTAGATGTAGTTACTAGCTCCACCGCCGACCTCGATCAGCAAAGTATCGCTGTCTAGCAAAGCGCTATCAACTGCCTCCCAGTGTGGGCGGAGTTAATCAGTTGTTCATCACTCAGTGGCAGGATGAGGGGATGGACAACGAGACCGCGATCGTCGACCCGAGCTCTGCAACGGACTCGCTTGACGAGTACGACAATGACGAGTCGTCGAGTGTTGATGATGGAACACTGATTTACGATCGCTACCTTGATCGGGAATTGAGCTGGCTAGCCTTCAACCAGCGCGTGCTCGAACTAGCCGAAGACGAGTCTCTGCCCCTGCTCGAACGCGCCAACTTCTTGGCCATCTTTGCGAGCAACCTCGATGAGTTTTTCATGGTGCGCGTTGCTGGCCTCAAGCGCCGTATCGACACCGGGCTTGCCGTGCCAAGCAACACCGGCCGGGCGCCGGCAGAGGTTCTCGAAGAACTGAGTGCTGCCGCCCACGCCCTGCAAGAGCGCCACGCTGCCGAGTTTCGCAACAGTGTGAAGCCTGCACTGGATTCCGAGGGCATCCATATCGAAACGTGGGCCGACCTCGGGCCGGAAGACCGCGAGCGCGTTCACGACATCTTCTCCAATCAGATTTTTCCCGTGCTGATGCCGCTGGCGGTCGACCCCGCGCATCCGTTCCCCTACATTTCGGGGCTCTCGCTCAACCTGTCGATTCGAGTGCGTAACCCGAAGACCCAAAAAGAAGAGTTCGCGCGCCTGAAAGTGCCGAGCGTTCTGCCTCGCTTCATCCAATTGCCGGATGACGGCAGCGACCAGCTGCGCTATATCCCGCTCGAAGATTTGATCTCCAATCACCTGGGCGCCCTGTTCCCCGGTATGGAGATTCTGGCGCACCACGAGTTTCGCGTTACCCGCAACGAAGATGTCAACGTTGACGAAGATGAGTCGGAGAATCTCATCAAGTCGCTCGAGAAGCAGATTCTCAACCGTCGCTTTGGGCCGCCCATCCGGCTCGAAATCACCGACGACATGGATGACGTCACGCTCGGCCTGCTCGTTCGCGAGCTCAAGATCACCGAGCAAGAGGTCTATCGCCTTCCGGCACCACTGAATCTCAGCGGACTCTTTCAGCTCGCCGGCATCGACCGCCCCAAGCTGAAGTATCCGCGCCACGTGCCGATCACGAGTCGCAGCCTCATGCCGACCGAGGGCAATGAGCGGGCGGATATCTTCCGAGCGATCGCACGCAAAGACATCCTGCTGCACCACCCCTATGAGTCGTTCTCCACGAGCGTTCAGGCGTTCCTCGAGCAGGCCGCCGCTGACCCCAACGTGCTGGCCATCAAGCAGACGCTGTATCGCACGAGTGGTGACAGCCCCATCGTCGAGGCACTCATTGACGCCGCTGAGGCCGGGAAAGCAGTTCTGGCACTTGTCGAGATCAAGGCCCGCTTCGACGAGACCGCGAACATCTCGTGGGCTCGCAAGCTCGAGAAAGCCGGAGTGCACGTCGTGTACGGACTCGTCGGCCTCAAAACCCACTGCAAGCTAGCGCTCGTGGTGCGCCAAGAAGAGGGCAAGCTTCGTCACTACGCCCACATCGGCACGGGAAACTACAACCCGAAGACCAGCCGCCTCTATGAAGACCTGGGGCTGCTCACGGCCGACGATCAAGTCGGAAAAGACCTCACGAGACTCTTCAACGAGCTCTCGGGGTACGCGATCGAAAAGAAGTTCAAGCGGCTTCTGGTGGCTCCGCGCCATCTGCGCAAGGGCCTCATCAAGCAGATTGAGAACGAAGCCGCCAACGCTCGCGAAGGCCTGCCATCAGGCATCCGCATCAAATTGAACTCGATGGTGGATGAGGCGATCATTGACGCGCTCTACCGGGCGAGCAATGCTGGCGTTCCGATCGACATCGTGGTGCGCGGGATTTGTTCCCTGCGGGCGGGAGTTCCCGGCCTTAGCGAAAACATTCGGGTGCGCTCGGTCCTCGGTCGCTACTTGGAGCACTCGCGAGTATTTGCGTTCCACAACAGCGGAGACCCTCAGGTGTACATCGGCAGTTCTGACATGATGCACCGCAACCTCGACCGTCGCGTTGAAGCCCTTGTGCGCATCGTCGAACCCGACGACATCGCGGAACTCGAGTACATGTTCGACCTCGCCGTCGACGAAGAGACCTCCTCGTGGTGGCTCGATGCGGCAGGCGATTGGGTGCGCCACGGCCGTTCAGAGACCGGTGAACCCCTCAATGACATGCAGAATGTTCTTATGAAGCGAATAACGCAGCGCAAACGAGGAGGGTCTCGCCGGTGAGCGCCGCGAACACTCCGGTCCTCGCCGCAGGCATAGTCTGCTGGCGCGTTGTCGACGGCAAACCGCGAGTGTTGCTCGTGCATCGCACCGTTCACAAGGACGTCTCGCTGCCCAAGGGCAAGCTCGACCCTGGTGAGATGCTGCCGGAGACCGCTGTGCGCGAGATCTTCGAAGAGACCGGGTTAACCGTCGATCTCGGGGTGCCACTCGGCGACGTGCACTACACACTCGCTAACGGCCGCGACAAGTATGTGCACTACTGGGCTGCCGAAGTGAACGACCACATTCTTGAGCGCGCCAAGTTCACCCCCAACGGCGAAATCTCCTCGCTCGAATGGTTATCGCTGGCAAAAGCACGCAAAAAGGTCAGCTACACGCACGACATTGACATTCTCGATCGCTTCGCGTCCGTCTACGACGCCGGTAACGCGCGCACCTTTGCGATGATCGCCGTTCGCCACGGCAAAGCCGTTCCCGGGGAAACCTGGGACGGACCGGATGCCACCCGCCCGCTCATGCACCGCGGAACAGACCAGGCTGCCGCCATCGCCGGGAGCATTGCTGCTTTCGCCCCCAACCGCATCCTGAGCAGCACCGCAGCGCGCTGCCTCGCCACAATCACCCCGCTCGCGCAACGCACCGAACTCGAAATCAAAGCGACCGATGATCTGAGCCAAGACGCCTACGCGAGCAACGGCAAAGCGGTGACCGCCCTCGTCGCCAAGCGACTCAAGAAGCAGCAGACGGCTGTGATGTGTAGTCACGGGCCCGTATTGCCACAGATAGTGGGGGCGCTCGCCGAAGCCGCCCAGGCAAAGCCCGACTCCCAGTTGCGCGCAGCGGCCCTGCTCAACACCGGTGACTTTTCGGTGCTGCACTTCGCCCGCGATGCCAAAAAACCGCGCCTCGTAGCGGTGGAGACCCACGAGTCCTAAGTCAAGCCTGCCCACCCTGCAGGCCATCAAGGTTGCCGGGCGGTGAATTACTAGGGAATTCGCGAGACAATGACGTGCACGTCATTTTCTCGAAGGGACCCCAGTGAAGTTCACCCGCCTCGGCACCGTCAGCATCATCGCGATGACCAGCGCACTCGCGCTCACCGGGTGTGTACCCACCGACCTTAGCGACGCGTCTGGCCCCTCCGGCACCATCATCGGCGCCGGCGCCTCGTCACAGCAGGCAGCGCAAGAGGCATGGGTTCGAGGTTTCCAGCTCGCCAACGTGGCGGCAACGGTCGAATACGACCCCATCGGCTCCGGAGGAGGACGCGACACCTTCATTGGTGGTGGCGCAGTGTTCGCGGCATCCGACCGCGCATTCAAGGTCGAAGAAATCGCCGAAGCCGACTTCGTTTCGTGCGTGCCCGGCACCGGCATCCTTGAAATCCCTGCCTATATTTCACCGATCGCCATCATCTTCAACCTCGAGGGGATCGACTCGCTCAACCTCGACGCCGAGACCATCGCTGGCATCTTTACGGGCGAGATCGATCAGTGGGATGACGCGGCCATCGCCGAGCAAAATCCCACCGTTGAGCTGCCCAGCCTGAACATCACCGCCGTACACCGCGCCGATGACTCGGGCACCACCGCCAACTTCACCGACTATCTCTCTGGCGCAGCACCCGACGCCTGGACGGTTGGCTCAATCGAGAAATGGCCGCTCGAGTACGGCGGTGAAGCGGCACCGCAAACATCCGGTGTCGTGGATGCTGTCACCAACGGAACGGGAACGATTGGCTACGCCGATGCCTCGCGCGCCGGTGACCTCGGCACCGTCGCCGTGAAGGTCGGTGACGAGTACGTCTCCTACTCGGCAGAAGCCGCCGCAGCGATTGTCGATGTCTCGCCGTTTGGGGAAGGCCGTGGCGACACAGACTTTGCGGTCGACATTGACCGAGCATCCACCGCCAGCGGCGTGTACCCGGTTGTGCTCATCAGCTACCTCATCGCCTGCAACGAATATGCTGCCACCGACCGGCTGGATGTCATTAAGGGCTACTTGAACTACGTGATCAGTCCCGAAGGTCAGCAGGCTGCTGCCGCGTCTGCCGGTTCGGCCCCCATCTCGGACTCGCTCTACGAGAAAGCGTTGGCCGCCGTAGCCGCGATGAAGTAATTTACAGCTCCTCCCCGTCGTCATCCCCGCGAAACCGGGGCTCACCCTTCTCATGTTGATTCGGCGTTTACCTCCCGTTTACCTAACCGGGCGAAGGTGGCTACCTGCCGTGCCTAAGTTTTCTATTTGGGTCGCACCGACCTGAAACCTGTAATCAACATTCCGAAGGGAAAACTGTGAACTTCAAGCGTCTTGGCACCATCGGTGCCATTGCTATCGCAGGCACGATCCTCCTCTCCTCCTGCGCCACAGCAGCCGAAGACGGCAGCAGCGATGAGAACATGTCCGACCTCACTGGCACCCTCGTTGGCGCCGGAGCTTCGTCGCAGCAGTCAGCCCAGGAGGCCTGGGTTGCTGGATTCCAGACGGCCAACGAGAACGTCACGGTCGAGTACGACCCCATCGGTTCTGGTGGAGGACGCGACACGTTCATCGGTGGCGGAAGCCAGTTCGCTGGATCCGACCGCGCATTCAGCGCCGAAGAAATCGCTGAAGACAACTTCGCATCTTGCGTACCCGGCACCGGCATCCTTGAGATCCCGGCCTACATCTCCCCCATCGCGATCATCTTCAACATCGACGGCATTGACTCGCTCAACCTCGACGCTGACACGATCGCCGGCATCTTCACGGGTGAAATCACCAACTGGAGCGACGATGCAATCGTCTCCCAGAACGATGGCGTAGACCTCCCCGACCTCGGCATCACCGCAGTTCACCGCGCTGATGACTCGGGAACGACCGCGAACTTCACCGACTACCTGTCGGCTGCAGCTTCGTCGGTCTGGACCGTCGGATCGATCGAAGCCTGGCCAACCGAGTTCGGTGGCGAGGGTGCTCCTCAGACCTCTGGTCTCGTTGACGCAGTAACCAACGGAACCGGAACCATCGGCTACGCCGACGCATCGCGCGCCGGTGACCTCGGAATCGTTGCCGTCAAGGTCGGCGACGAGTACGTGCCGTACTCGCCTGAAGCTGCAGCAGCAATCGTTGACGCCTCGCCCTTCGCAGCAGACCGCGGCGAGACCGACTTCGCTGTAGAGATCGACCGCGCCTCCGACGCATCGGGTGTCTACCCGGTCGTTCTGATCAGCTACCTCATCGGTTGCAACGAGTACGCATCAAGCGACAACGTTGACCTGGTGAAGGCCTACATGTCCTACATCATTAGCGACGAAGGCCAGGCAACTGCCGCAGAGTCCGCTGGTTCAGCTCCGATCTCCTCGACGCTGTTCGAGAAGGCTCAGGCTGCAGTAGACGCCATCAAGTAACACCTCGAGTCTGCTTCGACCCCGTTGCTACTGGCAGCGGGGTCGGGCAGACTTTGCACTGGGCCCGGCGCACCGCGCAGTCCCCGTGAGCACCACGCAGTACAGATCACGCACTAAGCCAAGCCAGGGATAAGGGATACTCGACACATGACCTCGACTGCGGCCGCCCGTATTCGCGCGAAACAGCGCCCCGGAGACCGCCTCTTCTCAGGTACGGCCCTCACCGCTGGCGCGCTCATCCTCGCGATTCTCGCCGCCGTCGCTGCCTTCCTCGTCATCCAGGGAGTTCCCGGAATCACCGCGGATCCCGAGAAGACGACGCTCCTTGAAGGAACGAACTTCTGGGCGTATGTCGGCCCGCTCGTCTTCGGAACGCTCTGGTCAGCTGGCCTCGCCCTCATCATGGCCGTACCGATCGCCATCGGCATCGCGCTCTTCATCTCGCACTACGCGCCGCGCCCGCTGGCAGCAACCCTCGGTTACATCATCGACTTGCTTGCCGCAGTGCCCTCCGTAGTCTTCGGCCTCTGGGGTGGCAACGTTCTCGCCGTCGGCGTGCAGCCCGCCTACGCGTGGCTTGCCGATAACCTCAGCTGGATCCCCTTCTTTGCCGGCCCTGCCTCTGGCACCGGCCGCACCATCCTCACCGCTTCCATCGTGCTCGCCGTCATGATCCTGCCGATCATCACCGCCATCTGCCGCGAAGTCTTTCTCCAGACCCCGGTGCTGCACGAAGAAGCTGCACTCGCCCTCGGCGCCACGCGCTGGGAAATGATCAAAATCGCGGTGCTTCCCTTCGGTCGCGCCGGCATCGTCTCGGGAGCAATGCTCGGCCTCGGTCGGGCCCTCGGCGAAACCATGGCTGTTGCGATGGTGCTGTCGGCCTCCAACGTCATCACCTTCAACGTGATCAGCTCGACTAACCCGTCGACAATCGCCGCCAACATCGCACTGAGCTTCCCCGAGGCCTACGGACTCAATGTGAACGTACTGATCGCAACAGGCCTGATCCTGTTCGCCATCACGCTGATCGTCAACACGATCGCGCGCTACATCGTCAACCGCCGCAAGGAATTCTCGGGAGCGAACTGATGACTACCACCACACCCGCGCGCCCCATCGAGAACGCCTACGCCGCCGGGCAACTGCCCCGCTGGGCTCCCCTGCTCATCCTGATCAGCAGCCTTGCCACTTTCGTCATCATCTTCCTGTTCGTTCAAGCAGGCCAGGATGCAGCCGAATTCAACGTCGTCGGCGCCGTGCTTTTGGGCGTCGTGCTCTACGGCGTCGTTCTCGTGACCGTCTCACGGCTCGTTGAAGGCCACCGTCGCGCCACAGACCGCCTTGTGACGACTCTGGTTACGCTCGCGTTCGTTATCGCGCTCCTGCCGCTCATCTCGCTGCTGTACACCGTGGCGATCAACGGCGCTGCCCGCTTCGACCTCGACTTCTTCACCCTCTCGCTGCGTAACGTCGTCGGCGAAGGTGGCGGTGCGGCCCACGCCATCATCGGCACCCTGCAAATGACGCTCGCTGCAAGCATCATCTCGGTGCCCATCGGTCTCATGACCTCGATCTACCTCGTCGAATACGGGCGCGGTCGTCTTGCCCAAGCGATCACCTTCTTCGTGGATGTCATGACCGGCATCCCCTCGATCGTCGCCGGTCTCTTCGCCTACTCCCTCATCGTGATCTTCTTCGGCCCCGGCGTTCGCGTCGGAATCGCCGGAGCAGTCGCCCTGTCGGTGCTCATGATCCCCGTGGTCGTGCGCTCGAGCGAAGAAATGCTGCGACTCGTGCCCAACGAACTGCGTGAGGCTGCGTTTGCACTCGGCGTGCCCAAGTGGCTGACCATTCTGAAGGTTGTGCTGCCGACATCCATCGCCGGAATCACGACCGGTGTGATGCTCTCCATCGCCCGCGTCATCGGTGAAACCGCCCCGCTGCTGGTTGCCGCTGGCTTCACCAACAACTTCAACTACTCGCTGTTCAGCGACCGGATGCAGAGCTTGCCCGTATTCGTGTACAGCTCCTACATTTCTCAGGGCACCGACGCCCAGGCCTACATCGATCGGGCGTGGGCTGGAGCACTCACCCTCATCCTGATCGTGATGGCACTGAACCTCCTGGCACGCATCATCGCCAAGATCTTCGCCCCCAAGACCGGTCGATAACCGAAGGAACCCCCACTCGTGTCTAAGCGCATCGAAGTCAATGACCTCAACGTCTACTACAGCAAGTTTCGCGCTGTAGAAGGTGTGTCACTCACCATTGAGCCCCGCACCGTCACCGCCTTCATCGGCCCGTCTGGTTGCGGCAAATCAACGTTCCTGCGCACCCTGAACCGTATGCACGAGGTAATTCCCGGTGCGTACGTTGAGGGTGAAGTGCTCATTGACGGCAACAACCTCTACGCGCCCGGTGTTGACCCCGTAAGCGTTCGCCGCCAAGTGGGCATGGTCTTCCAGCGCCCCAACCCGTTCCCCACGATGTCGATTCGCGACAACGTGATTGCTGGTGTGAAGCTCAACAACTCCCGCATGAGCAAGAGTGACGCCGACGACCTCGTCGAGCAGTCCCTCATCGGGGCGAACCTGTGGCAAGAAGTTAAAGAACGCCTCGACAAGCCAGGATCAGGACTTTCTGGTGGACAGCAGCAACGACTCTGCATCGCGCGCGCCATCGCCGTCAAGCCCGACGTCGTACTGATGGATGAGCCGTGTTCGGCCCTCGACCCCATCTCGACCCTGGCCATTGAAGACCTCATCGAGGAACTCAAGCAGGACTACACGATCGTGATCGTGACCCACAACATGCAGCAGGCCGCCCGAGTCTCTGACCGCACCGCATTCTTCAACATCGCGGGCACCGGCCAGCCAGGCAAGCTCATCGAATACGACGACACCACCACCATCTTCTCGAACCCCAGCATCCAAGCAACCGAAGACTACGTCTCGGGCAAGTTCGGCTAACGAGCCACCTAAGCACAACAGAACAGCCCCCGCGCCAGCTGGCCGGGGGCTGTTCTCGTTGTCTGCTCGCACGCTCTAAAAGAGGGTGTCTCCGATGTAGCCACCCTGCTGACAGCCGGGCGGAATAGCAAAGACCGCAGACCCGACGGGCGTTGTCCACGTGTTGAGCAAGTCAAGCGTGTCGAGAGCCTTCTGCACGGGAACGAACTGCTTATCGACATCCGCTTGGAATGCGGCGAACAGCAGCCCCGAGTTCGAGACGCTCTCGGCGCCCGTCAGCACCGTGTCGTCGTAGTTGTAGCCACGACGGAACATCTTGTTTGCTGCCTCGTTCTCTTTCGCCCGGCGAACATGGGCGAAGGCGGGAATGACAGGGAAGCCCAGTCTGTCTTTGGCCTCCAAGTCGGGTTCGTCACCCTCAACGGTGCCAGTGAGGGGCGCACCGGTGTCGAGGGTGCGACCGATCGTCTCCTCGCGGCCGAGGCGGTCGATCTTGTCCCAGCCATCGAGATCCATGGCGATACGGCGCAACACGAAACTCGTGCCACCCTCCAGCCACGAAGGAACGTCGGTGCTCCACACAGCGTCACTGAACTCGGTGGTGCCAGGCGAAGGATTTCCGGTGCCATCGAGCTGACCAAACAGGTTGCGCATCGTGGCGGCGGGATTCTCGGCTCCCGCCGCGCGACGGAAGCCGCTCTGCGACCACCGCGGCAGAGCGAAGCTCCGAGCATCCTTGAGCAGCATGCGCGCGGTGTGCGTGACCGTCAGCGGGTCATTGGCAGCGATCTGGATGAGGAGATCGCCATCACAGTACGCCGGATCGAGCTGGTCAATACCGAAGGCGGGAAGCGGGCGCAGCCACTCGGGAGCAGCTTTGCCTGCCAGCTCGACAACGCGAGGACCGAATCCGAACGTGACCGTGAGCTGCGCCGGGATGACGGCGAGCTCAGGCTCGGAGTCCGCCAACGCGGGCTGGCCTGCCGTGAGGCGAGCCGCGTCATCCGTCACGACGCTCATGAGGCGACGCAACCCAGCAGCGTCGATATCGTCGCGTAGATCGAGCGCGATAAAGACGGCGTTGGACTGGGCTGGCGTTTCGATGCCAGCCTGGTGCACCCCATAAAACGGCACAGCACCTTCAAAGGCCTCCTGCGGGGTGAAACCCGCAGTCGTGGCATCGCCAGAGCTCGTCGGTGCGACCGAACCCGAAGTGCCACCAACGATGCTCACTCCGGCTGCTGTTGCCGCGCCGACGCCCGCCGCAGCGGCACCGCCCCAGAGGAGGTGCCGCCGCGAGAGCCGACGCGAAGTGTCAGGCTCTACTGGTTCAGACAATTATTCGTCCATCTCCATGTCATCGTGGTCCGTGTCGCCGTTGTCCATGTCCATCTCGTCGTCGCCCTCGTAGTTCTCGTTGGCGCCGGAGTAGTCCTTGGCCGGAGCCGTGAACTCAAGCGTGCTGCCATCATCGAGCGTGAGGGTGACAGTGACGTCATCTCCCGCAAGAATCGGGTCAGTAACGCCCATGATCATGATGTGGTTTCCGCCGGGCTCAAGCATGAGCATTCCGCCCGCCGGAATGGTGAAGCCACCCTCGATCGGCTGCATGACCATGTCGCCCGATTCGTTCTCCAGCGTCTCGTGGAGTTCCGTCATATCTGAGGCACTCGTGGTCGCCGACACGATCGTGATGTCGTGATCGGTGGGGTTTTCAACCATGCCGAACGCGGCCGTCATGCCGCTGTCGATTGCCTTGACCCACGTGTCGGACGTCGTGAGAGTAGTGGCGGTCGACTCCATGCTGTCGTCGCCATCGGTGGATGCTGTGGTCGAGCATCCGGCGAGAGCAAGTGCCCCTGCCGCGAGAACGGCGATGAGGCTAAAGGTGTTTTTGGTGCGGATCATTTCTGTATTACTTCTTTCGTCGAATCCAGAACCATCGCGCTGCGATGACTCCGGCAAAAAGGACGATGCCGCTGCCGGCACCGATGAGGCTGGTAACAACGAGCGGACTCATGCCCGTTGTCGAGGTGTCTGTTGCTGAGGCTGCGGTGTCTTCTTGCTCCGAGGCTTCTTCTTCGAGGCCGAAAGTTGCCCCCGGCGTCTCCTGACCAACCGCGAATTCAAAACTGCCCGAAATCGGGTGGCCATCGCTCGACACCACACGCCACCGCACCTGATAACTGCCCTCGGGCATGTCAGGCAGCAGAGGCTGGATGGCTGTGCGATCTGTCACCTGCATGGGTCCACTGACCCAGTCGGTGCCGTCGGCATCCACCACCATGGCAAGTTGCGTGATGTCCATGAGTTCGCCCGTAAATTCGAGAGTGATCTCGCTCGGGGCAACCTCAAGCACTTCGTTCTCATTCGGTATTTGCCCAATGATTTGATCGTGGGCAAAAGCCGTCTGAGGCATCGCGAATACGAGCAGAGCAGCAAGAGCCACTCCCCCGACTACGCGCGCACTAGTGCGCACAAACGTCATCTGAGTTGTCAGCTTTCCGTTGTTATCGCGGAGGCACACACAACCGCACAGGGGCGTGCGCGCAACCGCACAGGGGCGGCACGAAGCCGCCACACTGCAGAGAAGGTTAGGAGAAGACCGCGCTGACGGTCGGTGGCCCTCTGCGGCTCACAACGGAACGTAATAACTGAAGCGTTGCCACAAACTCGTCGCGGCAGACGGCGTTAGCAACAACCGTGCGACGGATAACAACCGGAACAACCTGTGTCGAGAACAAGTGACGAAGGTGGCGGCCAGCACTCGCGGCAATCGAACTGAGAGCGGTCACGCCCTGACGCAGCGCCACAATCGTGATGATGCCGGCAACAATGTGCCCTGCGGTCATTGCCCCCGCACCGTGCGAGCCATGGTTAATCGACCCAGCGAGGACCGTGAACGCGAGGTCGTGGTGTCCGCTGGACTGAGCCACGACGTTGCCCGGATTGCCGATAACCGCGAAGACGGTGTGGAAGAGCGTTTGAGCAATCGTGACCGCCACGGCGACGCGCGGAAGCGACATCCGCTTTCCGATGAGCGGAATGCTGATGAGCGCCGCGAACGTAAGAGCGAGAACGAGAGCAACCCAGCTGGGCATGCTGCCGCCAGCAAAAACGTGAGCGGCTGCGGCAACAAAGACCGAGAAGGCAGCGACGATCAGCGCCCGGAGAACTTGGGTTCCCCTGCCGATCATGATTGCTCCTCTGAGTGCGACAGTTCGCGAGTGACGCGAGCCAGCTGCGTGGGCGAGCCAGCCTGCGTTAGCGACTCAGCAACAGTTTACGCGCTCTCGAAGACAACGATGGGATCGGTGGTTGGTGCATCCGAGCCGCCCTGAGGTTCGATCGTGACACCGATAATATCGCCGGCACCCATCTCGCCATCAAGCACGCGCCAGGTGGGACCATCGTCAGCGGCATCCATGAGACCCGCCGGCCGAGCGCCAGAGTCATCGATGTACCAGAGTTCGTAAACCTGATCAGCGGGCAGCGCTTCAAGACCATCCACAATCACTGCGGATGATGCGAGTTCACTCGACCACACGAAGGTAGCCGTCGCGCCGCCCGTAACAGTCGAAACCAGCCGCTGCGAATCACTCGCCGCGTTAATTGCCGCAAGCTGGTCAGCCTGCTGCGACGCAAAAGTGGACTGCTCAATGCTTGAGCGACCGATGGAATCAGCCACCACCCCACCCGCAACAATGAGCGCCACTGCGGCGGCAACCGCGGCGAGCGCAGTTGCCGGACGCGTAAACCAGCGGGCCTGAGCTTTGGTCTGAGCGGGAGTTGCCGGGGCAGCAGGCGCGGTGCTTGACTGCTCAGCCGAGTCGTCAGCCGCGAGCGCAGCCGAAGCTGCCAACGGCGTGACGTGTGCGAGTGGCGCAGATGCGGCATCCACACTGTCGGCGTCGCTTTCTGCAACAACGTCGGCTTCGCGCGGCAACTGTGGAGTCTGCGCAATCAGCGCCATGAGGTTGTTCTTGAGCGCTGGCGGCGGCGTGACAGGGTCAACAGCCAAGCCGAGTGCTACTGCCGTGTCAGAGAGTTCAGTGGTTTCGGTGCGAGTTTCGCTGGACGAGGCCAGGTGCTTCTCGAATGCTTCGCGCTCTTCTGGGCTTAACGCGTTGAGGGCGTAGGCGCCAGATTGGGCGGCGAAGTCGTCGTTGCGGTCGTTCATGATGCCACCCCCATTTCGTCGCGTAAGCGAATCATTCCATCACGTAGTCGGGTTTTGACAGTGCCGACAGGAACCTTGAGCATGGTCGCCACCTCACTGTGGCTGTAGCCGCCGTAATACGCAAGGGAAACAGCTTGGCGCTGGAGTTCAGTCAGTCGGGACATGGCCTTCTCTACCCTTTCGTGTTCGAGTCGGACTTCTATGGTTTCTGAAACGTGATCGTAGTCCGGGTTGTGATCACGGATGCCGATGCGCACGTCACGGTCGCGAGACGACTGTGATGCACGCACACGGTCAACAGTTCGGCGGTGAGCCATGGTGAGAATCCAGCTGACCGCGGCGCCCCGGTTCGAGTCGAAACGGGTTGCGGTTTGCCAGATCTCTAAGAAGATTTCTTGCGTCACTTCTTCGGACTGCGAATGGTCACGCAGGAGCCTCTTGACGAGTCCAAAAACTCGGGGGGCCATCTGGTCATAAAGCGCGCTAAACGCGGCTTGATCACCGGTGGCGACACGCTCGAGTAGGTCTTGCGGGCTTGTGGCGGGCACGCCGGGTTCTTCGGGCGTTACGCCGACATCAGCTTCACGAGACATAAGGACAAGCATGACAGGTTCCTGTGCTCCTTCATCGCAGTTTTCGGGTTCAGCAGCGAATCTTCAGTCAGTGGATGCGGGCCGACACTGGCTTGTGTCAGTTGCTTTCACTGGTGGGTAATTCGGTGCCCTCGCGTGAAGGGATTGGTCGGCATTCAGAAACCGTGGTGTTGTCTCGCGGCGCAGTACTGTCGTGCAGCATTGTGCCCGGACAGAAGAAAAGCCGAGCCACAGAGAACGCCTCACGACGCAGGGCCGCTCTAAGCGGCTAATTTTGGAGCCCGGGGTTACTGTGGCCCGGCGAAGAAAAGTGTAGCAAAGGGCTTCCTGTGCGCACGCTCCGAATGCGCTCCTGTGAGCAGACGCCCTTTGTTTCCGGTTTGTGCGGATTTCGTGACAAATATATTGCAATGCCGATGTTTTCGACACTTTTTAATGATTTTCCTGCGCATATGTGCAAATATCAGTCAGCCCTACAGCGCAGCGGGGCGTCCGGTGCACGTCACGAATGCTAGGAGAACTTGTCATGAAGTCCAAGCCTTTACCTGCTGATCCGATCATCCGCGAGCTGGTCCGCAAGGCCCAGAGCGCCACCATGAATCGACGTGCGTTGCTGACTGGTGCCGCTGCAGGCGCGACCGGGCTTGCACTCTCTGCCTGCTCGACCGGCCCTGCTGAATTGACCGCAGCCCCAGACACCAGCGCCACCGACAAGCTCGTCCGTTGGGACAACTGGGCGCTGTATGTCGACGTCGATGATGCGGGCAACTACCCCACCATCGACGCCTTCGAAGCTCAGACCGGCATCACGGTCGAATACACCGAAGCTGTTGACGACAACAACACCTACTACGCCAAGGTCAAAGACCAGCTCTCGCTCGGCAAAGATATTGGTGCCGACGTCGTTTGCCTCACGGACTGGATGGCCACTCGCCTCATCCGCTTTGGCTACGCGCAGAAGCTTGATCGCAGCAAGATGCCGAACGTCGACAACCTGTTGCCGTCGCTGCAGAACGTCGACTTTGACCCGGGTCGCGAGTTGAGCATCCCGTGGCAGGGCGGCTTCGCGGGCATTTGCTGGAACAAGGAACTGCTGCCCGGTGGAATCGAATCCGTTGAGGATCTCTGGAAAGCCGAGCTCAAGGGACGCGTCGGAGTGCTCTCGGAGATGCGCGACACCATGGGCCTGATCATGCTCGCCCAGGGCGTCGATATCGCCGGAGACTGGGGCGACGACGAGTTCAACGCAGCGATCGACGAGTTCTCGAAGCAAGTGGCCGATGGCCAGATTCGCAACATCAAGGGCAACTCCTACAAGGAGGACCTTGTGAACGGCGACACCGTTGCTGCGATTGTGTGGTCGGGTGACATCGTGCAGCTGAACGCCGAAAACGGTAACAAGTGGGAGTTCATCGTTCCCGACGATGGCGGAACTCTGTGGAACGACAACTTCATGGTGCCGATTGGCAGTGGCGCGAAGTCGAACGTGGAAGAAATGATCAACTACTACTACGACCCCGAGGTCGCTGCCGAGGTAGCCGCCTACGTGAACTACATCACTCCGGTCAGCGGAGCCCAAGAGGCCGCCGCCGCCATCGATCCTGAGCTCGCCAACAACAAACTGATTTTTCCCGACGACGAGATGCTGTCGAAAGCGTTCGTGTTCCGTGAGCTCGACAGCTCTGAGGAGCAGAAGTACAACACCGCTTTCCAGAGCGTCGTGCTCGGGGCAGCTTAATGACGACAGACACGTTCGCGGAGAGTGGCGCCGACCTGGAGTTGGTGGGAATCCATAAACGCTTCCCCGGCTTCACAGCGATCGAAGAACTCAACCTCACGATCCCCGCAGGGTCATTCTTTGCACTGCTCGGACCATCTGGCTGCGGCAAGACAACGACGCTGCGACTCGTCGCTGGCCTCGAGGCTCCCACCGCTGGACGGATCCTGGTCGGCGGCACCGATGTGACCAACCAGAAGTCGTTCCAACGCCCCGTCAACACGGTGTTTCAGAGCTACGCCCTTTTCCCGCACATGACCGTACTGGAGAATGTCGCTTTTGGGTTGCGTCGCCGCAAGATGGCCGACCCGCTGGGCAAAGCGCACGAAGTGCTGCGACTGGTGGAACTTGACCACCTCGCTAGCCGGCGACCTCAGCAACTCTCCGGAGGGCAGCAGCAGCGCGTTGCGCTGGCGCGCGCCATCGTCAATCGGCCAGCACTGCTTTTGCTCGATGAACCGCTGGGAGCACTCGACCTCAAGTTGCGTCGCCAAATGCAACTTGAGCTCAAAACCATCCAAGAGGATGTCGGTCTCACCTTCCTGCACGTGACTCACGATCAAGAAGAGGCCATGACTATGGCCGACACGATCGCCGTGATGAACAAGGGCCGCATCGAGCAGATGGGCGCCCCCCAAGAGCTCTACGAATTGCCCAGGACATCGTTTGTGGCGAACTTCCTAGGGCAGTCCAATCTGTTCACCGGCCCCGTTGTGAGCACGACAAGCGCGGGTGTGGCAGTGGATGTCGCGGGTCACAAAGTTGTCGTGCCCACCACCCGAGCGCACCGCACAACCGGTGAAATCACGATCGGCGTGCGCCCCGAGAAGTTGACCTTGCACTCCGCAAAGCCCACCCATGACGCTGACGTCAACGTGATGGGCCCCGGCCGCGTCACGGATGTCTCGTTCAGCGGCGTGAGCACGCAGTATTTGGTCGAGGTCCCCGGCGCAGGCACGCTCATTGTGTTCGCGCAAAACATGACCTTCGGCTCTGACGTCAAGTTCGGAGATGAAGTGTGGGTCAGCTGGGGCGTTGGCCACGGTTTTGGCCTTGACGACGATCCTGCGGATGCTCCGCGGTTCGAGGCTGACTTCGACACTCGCTCGATTGCCGCGCAGCGCCACCTCGAGGGTGCGTAGCGATGGCTTTCGCGGCTTTCTCTACGACAGCTGCTCCGACTTCTTCTGACAGCATCAAGAAGAAGAGCCCGGTAGCGCTCCTGTTGCTCCTGCCCGGCATCCTGTACCTCGTTCTCTTCTTTCTCGCGCCCTTGGTGTCGCTGCTGCTGACGTCGTTCAAGGTGCCGGCAGAGTTCGGAGACATTGGAGAGTTCAGCTACGCGTTCCGTTGGGAAAACTACACAGACGTCATCAGCGCGTACTGGCCCCACATTCTTCGCTCATTCGGCTACGCGATCACGGCCACGTTCTTTGCTCTGATCATTAGTTACCCCTTGGCGTATTTCATCGGGGTCAAAGCTCGTCGTTGGCCGCTGCTGCAGAGCCTCGCCCTGGTAATGGTCGTCGCGCCGTTCTTCATCAGCTTTCTGCTGCGCACGCTGGCATGGAAGCAAATCTTCTCGGATGAGTCGTTTCTGGTGACCTCGCTCAAAGCAATGTCGCTGCTTGCCCCGGATGCCCACGTCACGGGAACCGCCTTCTCGGTGATCTTCGGCCTCACCTACAACTTCATCCCGTTCATGACGCTGCCGTTGTACACGACTCTGGAACGGCTCGATGTGCGCTACCTCGAAGCCGGCAGTGACCTTTATGCCAGCCCGTTCCACGTATTCCGCAAGGTAACCATCCCGCTCTCCATGCCGGGCATCGTGGCAGGGACCCTGCTCACGTTCATTCCTGCCGCGGGTGACTACATCAATGCGAGCCGAGAGTTTCTCGGTGGCACCGGAACCCAAATGATGGGCAATGTGATCGAGGCGAACTTTCTTGTGCTGCAAAACTTTCCGGCGGGAGCAGCTCTCTCCATCATTCTGATGTCAGCAATTCTCGTGATGGTGAGTTTCTATGTGAAGAAGTCGGGAACGGAGGACCTGCTGTGAAACACTCCATCAGCAAATGGGTATTACCCGCGTACAGCGCCCTCGCGCTGCTGATCCTCATGATTCCGATCGGCTACACCTTCGTCTATAGCTTCAACGATTCGCTCAAGTCGAACATCACGTGGCGCGGATTCACTTTCGACAAGTGGCTCAACGTCTGCAACGTGCAAAACGGCGCCGTGTGCGAGGCCTTCGGTAACAGCATCTTCATCGGTGTCGTAGCAACAGTGCTGGCGACCACCCTGGGCACCATGATCGCCATAGCGATGGTGCGCTATCGGTTCAAGTTCCGCTCGCAGCTGAGCCTGTTCCTGTTCCTCCCTATGGCTACCCCGGAAGTTGTATTGGGTGCCGGGCTTGCTGCCCAGTTCCTATCGATCGGTGTTCCGAAGGACATGCTGACCATCATTTTGGCCCACACAATGTTCTGCATTAGCTTTGTGGTCGTCGCGGTGAAGGCCCGCGTTGCGAGCTTGGACCCCGCGCTCGAAGAAGCCGGCCGCGACCTCTACGGCTCAGCGCTTCAGGTGTTCCTGCGCATCACGTTCCCGCTGTTGCTCCCCGGTATTCTCGCCGCAGCCCTGCTGTCGTTCGCGCTGTCATTCGACGACTTCATCATCACCAACTTCAACTCGGGCGCTGTGTCGACCTTCCCCAAGTACATCTGGGTATCGGCGGCACGAGGAATCCCTGCTGAAGCGAACGTTCTCGCTTCAGCAGTGTTCATCCTCGCGTTGATCGTTGTCGTCACCGTGCAGGTGTCGGGCGCGGCCCGAGCGAAACGACTCGAGAAACTGCACCAGGCCGGAGTGAACTAGTCGAGCGAACCTGCGCGGAATAGTTTCGCGCAGGCCGTGAACTCTTGGGCGGTGAGCGAGTAGCGAGCGGCTCGAGTCGTGAGCTCACTCGCACGCTCGGGATTGAGGAGCTCCTGATCATCCGCAACGCTCGTCGCACCTGATGCCAAGATGCGACTGAAGGATGCCGCCCGATCGAGCGCGACCCCGAAGTCGCCGTGGAAGAGCCCGCGCAGAATCTGGTCAGCAAGCTCCTTAATCTCGTGAGGCCCGGTCGGATTCACGGCACCGGTCACGGCGGCATCGATAGTGGGAAGAGTGTCGATACCGCGCTGGAAGAGAAGGCTTGTGCCCACCGCATCCTGCTGGATGACGGCACGCAACAAATAGATGCGCCAGAGTGCGCCCGGAAGGCTGCTGGCGCTCGATCGCGACCAGAGTTCGGCGAGCGCATCGATGCCGTGCTTGTCGGTGTACGCAACGATGCGGTCGACTACGGCAGGGTCATCCGAATTGCGGGCACCATCGATGAGTGCATGGGCCGTGTCATGGGCCGCGCGCATTATTTGGGCTGGATCCTGACCGCCTTCGAATGTGTCAAACTTATCTCCAGAGTATTGAGTGGGCTTATGGAAGTTATCTGCCATAAGTTCACGGTACGCTTAACGTGTAGGGCTTGTAGCTCAGTTGGTAGAGCATCGGACTTTTAATCCGCGGGTCCCGGGTTCGAGTCCCGGCGGGCCCACATTTTTCTTCGCCTTCGAAGTAGCTGATTGCGGTTCTTCTCCGGCTTGCGGTTGTTTTCCGCATTCAGGAGCGTGCCGCGATTAGGCTCCTCACCATGGAGTTATGGGACGCTGGCGGAACGAACTATCTCAGCATCGAGCCCATGGCGTACCAGTTTGAGGATGTACGGGTCGATCCCTACGACGCCAACTGGCTGTTGATCGACGGGCGTGCGCGCTGCGGCACCGAAGAGTGGAACTTTCTCGAGCCATGCTTGCTCGTCGAGGAAGCGCTCAACTTGGGCACGTGGCTGACGCGTGCCGCCCGCGGACTTGTTGAGCCAATAGAGCTGAGCGGGGCGGGCGCGCTGCAGCCCACCATTTCTCACGTCGAACCGAACCTCGGATTTGGTCTCGTGAGTTGGGATCCCTCTGCCGTCGTGCTCCGCGTGTTCCTCTGGCTTGAGTCACAACCGCCGAGCGTGACGAGCGAGATGGAATTCTTCATGGACCTCACGATCGCGCCGAGTGACCTCAAGCAGGCGGTCGCGGCGTGGGAGACGGAACTCGCCGAGTTCCCCCTGCGCGGCTAGGACGCTCACCGCGAGTGCTGCCGAGGCACTGCTAACGTCGCGCTCAACGCGCCCCTATGTGGGGACAGCGCGGTAGCATCCAGACCCGTAGCATTTCATTGTGAGGTTCACTCACCCCGTGTTCGCGTCCCGGTGAGGAACCACATGACATCCAGCGACCCCCGCACTCTGCTCGCAGATTCTTTGGCGGAATTGGATGTTGTGCTGCGTCACGACATTCTCGACTACGTCTTCGACGGCAGCAATCAGGATTATCCGTCGCGGCTCAGCAAGAACGACCGTGCCGCGTTTTCCAGCATCGACACCCTTACCCGCACGGACTTCTACCTTCAGCTGGAGTCCATTGAGCGAGCCGACGATGAGACTCTCGTGCGGTGGGGTCGTTTTCTCTCGGCGGCTCGAGTCGAGCCCCTCAGCACTCCTGGCACGATGCCCGACTCTGTGTGGGCGCTCCTCATGGATGCCTTGTCTGCTTTCAGCCGCAACGGACGGCGGAGGTTTGCCGACATTCCGTTCACGTCGATAACGACTGAAAGAATCGCCGCGCTCATGCGACTTGAGCAGGTGAACGAGAATGATCTCCCCCAAACGTTGATCGCCGAACTAATCGGCACTGCAGACGATTACGCTCGCTATCGAGCCACCAGACTTCGAGCGATTCCCGGCATGGCTGAGTTTCTCGTCACGAACGCCGACGCGCTTGAAGACTTGCTCCCCAAATTCACGTACGGAGCGCTCTTCGAGTTAGTCAGAATCGCCGCGAGCCATCCCCCGCTCGCAGAGATGCATGGGGAGCTCATCGCGGCCCTCGCCATTCACGGCGATAAGAAATTGCGGATGCCTGCACTGGCCGTTCTTCGCGGAATCGCCCCTGCCCGCCAACTCGCCGTTCTCGAAACTCTTCTCGAAACGGGGTCTGCAGCCCATCGCGAAAGGGTCATCTACGCACTGGAGAACGTGCCAGATATCCCGGCTGCCATCGGTGTACTTGAGCGCGCGCTTGCACGAGGCAAGAAGGGCACGGTAGAGATCGATCGGGCGATTCAACGCCTCGCCATTTACGAGCTGTATGGAGCCCCGGAGCACATTGAGGTACCCGCGATGGTGCCACTCGCCGAGAATGTGCTCGACGACGCCGCTGTCGAATCGATACGCACGGCTGTCACGGACTACCGCGCACGACAGAGCCGCCTGGTCGAATCGGCGAAGAAAGAACGAGAGGATTTTCTCAAGAAATACCCGGGCAACGCCACAGGCAATTTAGTTGAGTCCTATCAGGGACAGGTCGCTGAGGCAGACGTGACACTTGAGGCACTACCCCAGGTCGTCAACTACCTCTCCTACGGAGGCGAGGCACTCGAGCGCACTCTGTTATACCCGCTGAATCACGTGAGCCATCGCCTCGTGGGCTTCGCCCCCATCAACTGGGTACGACAATCGGGAACCTCCTACTGGGGACGTGGAGCCAGCGATAGCGATCGGGAGATTGACGCTCGTTCGATCGCACACGCGCTCATCCAATCGGGGTCGACGGTCGGCAGTGCCAACATCCATATCTTCGGATCAGCGCTCACCGACTATTTCAGCGGACCATCGCTGTTGCCGTCCCAACTTGTGGGCTTCATGGCGGAGAACCCCCACCTATTTGATGTGGTTCTGGGGCTTGAGTTCGGTGAGATCGAAGACCACTGGTCCGGCAATGATTTGCGCGCCGATGTGCTTCCGATTCTGGAAGCATCTCCCCGTCTCGCTGCGCGCTACTTACCCCTTGTCACTGACCTCGCAATCGGCACTGCAAAGTCGAATCGCGCAGCGGCTCAGCGGGTGCTGGAGAAGCACGGCCTGGCGGAGCGCATCGCCGAGGAGTCTCTCCGCGTCGGCAACACCGAAATTCGCACCGCAGCAGTGGTCTGGGTGGGATCGCTCGGCGGCGACTGGGCGGTTGATGCACTCGCTCAGCAACTCGAACAAGAAACAGTCCCGACAGTTCGCGCAACGATCATCGCCGCGCTTGAGCGACTAGGGCGAAACATCGGTGTTTATCTGCAGCCATCTGCTCTTGCGTCCGAGGCAGCCAAGGGACTCGCTAAGGGCCTGCCCAAGGAGATGGAGTGGTTTCCCTTCGCCGACCTGCCGACGGCCGCCTACGCGGACGGCGCTGAGGTGCCCTCCGACGTTCTGCGCTGGTGGATCGTTCTCGGCTTCACGTTGAAAGACCCTGCCGGTGCGGGTCTGCTGCCGCTATACCTGCGTACGCTCACTGCGGCGAGCGCCAGTGAACTCGGCCGCTTCGTGCTGACGACGTGGATCGCACGCGACGCGACAAAAGACGACGCCGTTTCCATGGAGAAAGCGTTCACAGCTGCTATCCGCTATTCAGGCATCGTGAAGGCACTCGCCCTAGATGATCCGGAAATTACGCGCGAAACTCTGCTGTTCTTCGACATCGTGGATGCAGATTTACCACCGGAGTTTTCTCTCGCGAACTCAAGAGAGTTGGACTATTTCGAGCGGGAACGTTTGCGGGAATATGGCAAAGTGCCCACCGCGACAGCACACCGTGGCATCCTCTCGCTCTGCAGCCACGTTCCGGGCCCCGAGCTCGCCGAAATCGTGCGGCAGTACATGAGACGTAAGCATTTGAAGCGGGCGCAGATCGACGCCCTCCTCGTGGTCGTGTCGCTATCGGGCGATCCAGAACCGACCCAGCTCCTCGTCGCGACGGCACGGCGGTATCGCACCGCAGGCATCCAAAAGCGGGCTGGCGAGCTTGTCGATGCGATTGCCGAGGCCCGCGGGTGGTCGACAGACGAACTTGCCGATCGGATGATCCCGACCGCCGGTCTCGACAGCTCACGTTCGTTCGCCCTCGACTATGGGCCGCGCTCCTTTGTCGCGCGATTCGGTACCTCTCTCAAACTCAGTCTCGAAACCGCTGAGGGCGAACTGATCAAGGCACTCCCCGCCCCGCGCAAGGCTGACGAATCTGCTGCGGCAGCGAAAACCCACTGGGCCACCAATAGGAAGGAACTCACCGCGGTCGTCACTACCCAACGCCGGCGGCTTTACGACGCGATGTGCCTGCGACGAGAGTGGACTGGCGCTGAGTGGCGCGAGCGGCTGCTCGAGCATCCGATCATGGGCGTTCTCGTTGCGGCGTTGGTCTGGCACGTCGATGGCATCACAGTTCGCCCTGATCTCGACGGCACCCTACGAACCGTCGATGGCTCTCCTGTCGAAGTGACCTCGGATGCCCGCGTGAGCGTTGCGCACCCGACAACGCTCGACACCTCCGTGATTGAAGCCTGGCGCGCGAATGCAGCCCCCTTGGCTCTTGGCTTTGACCAATTTGGCGCAACCCCGATTGCCATCACAGGAACGGAGTCACGGCGCGACAACCTCGACGGGACGGAGAGTGAATCGTTCCGACTCCGCTCGCGAGCGAAAGCGAGGGAATGGAACCGCGGGGAGACGGGCGACGACGTGAGCTTCTTCGAATACGTGAAGCGGTTCGATACCGTCGGGTTGGAAGGCGTGCTGTCGTTTTCGGGAAGCAGCTTGCCGGAAACGAACATCCCTATCGAACTCGGGGCGCTCACCATTCGCCGGATCACACCGCGCGGCAGCGGTGGCGCAGCACAATTCTCGGAGCTGCCACCCGCGTTACTCGCGGAACTCGTGGCCGACTACGAGTTCTTCGGGGCCGTGTAAGTGAGACGAGGCCTCGAGAACTAGCGTTGTTCGCGGCCAACTCATGCTTTTCGTTCGCGCCGCAGCACAGCTGGCGGGGCTAGGCCCGACCCGCCACTACTCGGGCTGCGACCAGAGCGAGCCCGGCGAGCACGAGCGCAAGCGCAAGCCACATCAGCTGTCCGGCTGCGCCCGAATCTGATCCCGTGTAAGCAAGCCCCGCAGCCGCCGTGGTCGCGGCAGGGATCACATTAATCGTCGTCGACCCGGAGATCGCCCCGAGCGTCACCGTCAACGTGTGAGGGCTGGCATGGGGGAAGGTCACGGTGAGTCCATCGATAACATCAGTCGCAACACTGCTCGTCACGACTGCTGCAGAAGCGTCGACCATAACGGGGTTTCCGTACGCGTCGAAGCCAGCGATCGTGAGGGTGACGGAACCGTCTTGATCAACGTCGGCTACTGAAGGAGTAACGGTGAGCGCGCCGAACTCCGCCGCTTCAACGCTCAGCTCAGTTGAGACGGCGAAGGTGCCATATCGGGCCGTGATCGTGCGCGTTCCCACCTCGGTAGCGGTGATCACGTTCCCGCTGATCACGTCGCTCGTGTTGGAGGAAACGAACGTCGCCGCTGCCGTCTGCTCGGTTCCTGAAGCATCCAGAGTGAAACTGCGCGAATCTCCTGCGGTCACCGCGGCGAGCAGTGGGGCCATTGTGAGAACAGGGTCAACCCACTGTGGGTACACAACGAGATCTCCGGATGCGTCAGCGAGCGTTGAGAGGGCGGTTGAGGTCGTGACGGTCACCCCCGATCCATCAGGAGCAGTGTTCCATCCCGAGACCACGAGTTGCCCGTTGCTCACAGCAGGAAACTCTTCCCCGGCAGCGGCCAGTGTCGGCGCATACGCGGTGAGAACTGTGGTTGCAGGCGCCGCGGGGGCCACAGCGTTCACATCAGCAATGATCCGGTAAGAATTGCCAGAGATCATGTCGCCGACGTTCGTGACGAGAGTCGATGGCCGAATGATCGCATTATTGGTCACGGCGGCGGTGACCCTCAGCGTTCCCGCGGGATCAACTTCGATAGTCCCCTCATTGCGCAGTGGCTGTCGAATTTCTGACCGCCCCTGAAAACGTACGGTGCCGCTGTCAAATACCGCTGTCTGCTCGATGACCGCATTGATGAGGGTTGAGTTCTGTACGGTGAGCACGTTCGGGCCAGTCTCGCCGAATCGATCCTGGCTTCCAATTCCTTCAGAAACCTCAACCACACTTCCGGTGATCGACACGGTGGAGCTTTGCGAGAACGCCCCGCCTCCAATTCCCGACGCAGAGGATCCTCCTCTGGCGTAGACGTCGCTGCCAACGATCACAATGCTTCCCGGTTCCACAATGGTGGTCGATGCACACACGAGCACCGCTGAGGTGTTCCAGCCGCCAATGGCGGCGTCGCAGAAGGTTCCATACGCATGAACAGTGAGGCTGCTAATCGTGAGCGTACTGCCCTCGCGCACACCTAATCCGGGTGCCGCATTAAGGTCACCGTCGCGCTCGTCGGCCGAGTTGCCGCCATAGTCAATGCCCGCTGTCCACGATCCTGGGCCCTCGAGGGTGAGATCAGCCGCAGCCCGAACACGGACGCTCCCCACGGAGTACCCGTTGAGGTTGATCGTGAGTTCGTCGTCCACATCGAGCAGAACGTCAACGTCGAGGATGTCAGCGCCGATGTTGATAACGTCTGCGCCTACTTGAGTATTCGCGGCTGCAATCGCCGACTGCAATTCGGCTTCAGTCGTCACCGTTACTGGAGCAGCACTGGCGGGCAGCGCCACCCCGAGAGCGGGCACGAACAGCGCCAACGCGACAACAGCAGCAAAGCCGGATCGCAGAGCAGAGAACGACGAACGGGATAAAGCGGTGGGGATCACGGTGCACATCTCGGGTAAAACAGCACCAACAACAGCAGAAAGCGGGAAACCACTCGCTGTCGTCACCGCACTGAAAGCAGGCTTCGGGTTCACAGCAGCGTAACAACGTCGAACACTTCGGGGCGGGAACTTAGACCACTTCCGCGCTTTCGATGGAGCCTGCGGAACGATCAAAAACCTGCCGTGAACGAAGTGAGGAATGAGACTGCGACGGCACCCGCCGCAATGGCCATAGCAAGCGACCACGCCAATCGAACTAGGTAGGCCTGGTGATCCTTGCGCTCAAGTTCGGAAAAACGTTCACGGTAGGAGGGGTCTATCGAGAGGTCTGCGGTCGGGTGCCACGTGCGCACCTCTGTCGCGGCATCGATAATCGACGCGAGCTCTTCAGGGGCCAACACCGCCCTGCGCCGTTTCAACCAGCGGGGCAGCCGGCGGGCATCCATAATGCTGACGTCCTGTGGCCGCTGCCGAAAGGTGAACGATGCGGGTTCCACGATTGCCAGTACCGGGTGCACCTCAACGGAGATACCGGTGGCCTTCGTCAATAGCTTGGCTGCCCGTTTGGCCTCATGACGGGAATTGCGAAGGTGATCCGTCTTCTGTCCGGATACCATGAGCATTCTGTCGCCGACCCATATTTTCTTGCCTCGGTGGCGCTTCGTGTTGATCGTGAAAACTCCGGCCGGGCCCACGACCACGTGGTCGATATCGCTGTCGCCCTTACCGACGGGAACTGCGTGGAGAACAGCCCACTCCGAGCCATTCGTCCAGATGATCGGCATCGACGAGTTTGGGCTTTCCGCACCCGCTGCCGATGCTCTCCAGGCTCGCGGCATGAAGGTGTAGCGCGTGCTAGATGCCGTCGCCACGACCCTGGCAGCAACACGACAGAACTCGTAAGCGGCACCGCACGATCGCCAGCGAGATCAAGACCATTCCGCCGCAAGCGGATGTATGCCCCCAAACCGGGCCACAAACCGCGGCGCGACCCGCCTAAACCCTTGTACCGCGCTGCAACTTGCCGCAGTATGTTCACCTCGCATCCATGTTGAAGTGTTGGACTACCTCTATGACCGGCTACGCGTCGCAGTATCCACGGCCCGACCATTTCGTTTTGCATCTGAGTGACACTCACTTCTTGGCAAACGGGGGGAAGCTCTACGACTCCCTCGACAGCGAGGTCAAACTCCGGCAATTGTTTGCCGAACTCGAGGCATCCAACTCCCGTCCGGAAGCAATTGTCTTCACCGGCGACATCGCCGACAAGGGCGACCCGGTGGCCTACCGCGCTATTCGCGAAATCGTCGAACCTGCAGCAGAACGCCTCGGCGCTCGTGTGGTGTGGGTCATGGGCAACCACGACAACCGTTCTGCGTTCAACTCCCACCTGCTCGATGAGGCCGCCTCCGAAGAGCCCATCGACCGAGTCATCGACATCAACGGGCTTCGCATCATCTCGCTTGATTCCACCGTTCTCGACCACCACTACGGCCATGTGACGGATGCCCAGCTGCTGTGGTTGCAGAATGTGCTTGCCACCCCGGCGCCCCACGGCACCATTCTCGCAATGCACCACCCGCCGGTACCCGCCGTGCTTGACCTTGCGGTGACCGTCGAATTACGTGGCCAGAAAGAACTGGCCGCTGTGATTCGCGGCAGCGACATCCGCAGCATCATCGCAGGCCACCTGCACTACTCCACGGCGGCAACCTTCGCCGGAATCCCCGTGTCTGTTGCCTCGGCAACCTGTTACACGCAAGACCTCAACGTGGCCGTTGGCGGCAGCCGTGGCCGCGATGGCGCCCAGTCGTTCAACCTGGTGCACGTGTATGACGACACCGTCTTGCACTCGGTCGTTCCGCTCGGCGACTACGGCAGTCTCGCCTATGTCACGCCAGAAGAGACCGCTGCGATTCTGGTCAAGGAGGGCATCACGATCGCCCCCGCAGTGAACCCGCACGTGACGGCCAGCAGCCCCGCCGACAGCACCACTGACGCAGCGCCCAGCAACGTCACCGATGACGCTCAGGATAACGTCGCCACACACACGGTCTCAGCAATCACCATTGCAGCGTAGAACACTACGCTGCGACCGCTAGCCGCTAGCCGCTAGCCGCTAGCCGCTAGCCGCTAGCCGCTATTCAGGCTCGGGCAACTCCCACGGCGCTGCAACCGGGTAGTACTCATCGAGGAATGAGCCGACTGCGGCTGCACGATCCTCGACCGAGATCTCCGGGAAGCTGCCGTCATTGAGGCAGAAGAAGTCGCTCGTGCGCTTGCGCAGCAGCGAGCGCATCTTGCGCAACCCCTCAAGCGACGTCGTGTCGACGTACTTGACTTTGGCATCCGCCTGAATCATTGCCTTGCCGCTCAGCAGCGCAAAGTAGTGGTACAGCGAGTTCGTGACAGACACATCGGTGGCCTGACGGAAGGCGCTCGCACTCGTGCGCTTGAAGTCTTCCGGAAAGGTCTGCTCGAGCTCTTTCATCACCGAAACGCGCAGCGGAGTCGCCGCGTGCTCCAGGTGACGAGTAATCGTCGCGCCGAACTTCTCTTGAAGTAGTCGACGGTTCACCCGCGCCGCGTTCTCGAAGCCGGAGCGCTCAATGCTGCTCTCGCCCAAACCGATGCGGGTGCGTGCCTCGATGAACTTCGAGATGCCGCCAGGGGTGAAGAACGCCGAGGGGCTTACCGAGCGACCGAAGAACATGTCGTCGTTGGAATACAAGAAATGTTCGCTGAGGCCCGGGATGTTGTGTAGCTGGCTCTCGACCGCATGCGAGTTGTGCGTTGGCAGGTCGTCGTGGTTCGCGAAGAAGTCTTCGCTGCGCATCAACGTGACCCGCGGATGCTCGGCCAACCAAGCCGGTCGAGGAGAGTCGGTTGCGATGTAGATGTTGCGAATCCACGGCGCGAACAAGTGCACGGAACGAAGCGCGTACTTGAGCTCATCCAACTGCCGGTAGCGCGCCTCAGAGTCGTCGCCCTCGCCCACAATGAAGTTCGCCATGCGGGCAGCTCTCGCCTTTTGCCACTCGACCGCGGCACCATCAACCCACGAGAACACAATGTCGATGTCGAACTGGATGTCGCTAGCCAGTGGCTCGAACATGCCCTTGAGCGTCGGCCACGACTGCCCATAGAACTCAACGGTGTCGTCGATGGCTTCACTGCGCGGCACCCAGCGGCGCATGAGGGCGTTCGGGTTCGGCGCGACAACCTCGTTGCGCACGTGCTCCCACAGTTCGAGACGCACACCGAATGGCGCATCGAAACGCAGGCGACCCGCGGGCTCAACTCGAGGCCGAAACAGCATCATCGCTTTTGCCTTGATCGACGAGACCAGCACACCATCGGCGACCAACACGGGGCTATCGCGCTCATCCGAAGCAACAGGCTTGCCGTTCTCCTTGATGCGCGCCGGCTTCACATAGAAGGGCTCGTTCTGGCAGGCCGTGACCAAAGCGTTCTTCAGCGCCTTGCGATCCTTCCAATCGACGGCAACAACCGGGGTCTCCCCGTCGCCGCGCACGAGCAGAAACGGGATCTCAGCGTCATCAAGAATGCCGCGAATAAACAGTAGATCGTCCCGCACTGCTTCGCGCGGCGTCAGAGTGTCATTGCTGAGCGCGAGGAGTCCATCGTGCAGTACAACATCGTCGCGGTTCATTACCGCAGGAGAAGAAACATGGTCAATCATGGGGGCCCCGTCGTTATAGCGTGAGTGAGCTGCCAAGCGACCGAAAATCGGCGTGCCTTTAGCTTCTCTGAGAGTAGCCTGACCCGCTGAGAATCGGTCGGATTGCGCCCGGCGACGCCGAACTACATGCTGCCGACCCTACGCTCATCCCTCGCTTGATTAATGAGCGATGCTCGCTACAGTTGACGTACCCGCTCCACGCGGTCGAACAGCCTATCGGGAGGCTTTCATGTCTGAAGTTATCTTGTGGAACGTGATCGGCATTCTCGCGATCGTCGCCTACGTGGCCCTGATCGCCGTGGCGTTGCTGCAGATTTACCGCTCCACCATGCCCACGAATACCAAACTCCTGTGGCTCATCGTGATTCTGGTCGCACCATTCCTCGGTCCACTGATCTGGTTTGCGATTGGTCGCAATAGCGCGCTGCTCTAGAGCACGACTCCGCTGAATCCCGCGTTTCCTCCCACGAGGTCGCGGGTCAACACCACCTGAGCGAATTCGTCATGCAGGTTCACTCCGGTGATGCGCGAGAGCTCATCGGCGGTTATTTCTTCGCCAAACGGGCCCTCGCGGTCGAACGTGTGGGTGGCATCCACCACAAATGTGACGTCGTAGCCGAGGTTGCCGCCCACCCGCGCGGTCGTTTCGCAGCAGTGATTGGTGGTGATGCCGCACACCACAATCGAATCAATAACGGATGCTTTCAGCCACTCGTCGAGGTTGGGGCTGCCATGAAAACTCGAATTCACGCTCTTGGTGACGAGCAGATCGGGGGTGCCCGAGAGCAACTCCTTGAAGGCATTGCCTGGCGAGCTTGGATGCAGCGGCGACGTGTCGTCGTGGGAATCGTGCCGCACATACACAATGGGCCAGCCTTCGCGGCGCCAGTGCCCGATCAGAACACCAATATTCGACTCGCAGTCGGGGTTGTTGCGTGGCCCCCAGTAGGCAGCATCATCGAAACCTTGCTGCACATCTACAACGATGAGTGCTGAAGCCATGACAACCTCCGGGGTTTAGCCGACGCTTACCCCGAATAGTAGTCCGAGGAGGTACGTTGCCGCAGCAGCACCGAAACCGATACCGAGTTGACGCAGGGCACGCTTGAGCGGTGAGGCCCCAGAAAGCAGTCCCACAATCGAGCCGGTAACGAGCAGGGCGATTCCCACCAAGACCGACGCAATCACCACAGCGGTGAGTCCTTCGGCGCCAAAGAGATACGGCAGCACGGGAATGACGGCGCCCGACGCAAAGAAGCCGAAGCTGGATGCCGCAGCCCCGAGCGCTGAGCCGATCGGGTTGTGTTCTGCCGTCGCTGTCGCGGCATCCGTTTGGCGGCCGGCGAGCACTTCGGCGGCGTGCAGCTCGGCCTCCTGAGCGGACATTCCGCGCGCCCGGTAGACGAGGGCGAGTTCGTTTTCGTCGACGTCGAGGTGGGTGACGGAGTCGGTGGCGACGGGTCCGTGCGCTGCGGCTTGTTCGAGTTCGAGTTGCGATCGCACCGAGACGTATTCGCCGGCGGCCATCGAGAGTGCGCCGGCGAGGAGGCCGGCGACTCCGGAGAGCAGCACGACAGCGTTGGGAAGGCCGGCAGCACTCATACCGAGCACGAGGGCGAGGTTGGAGACGAGCCCGTCGTTTGCTCCGAACACGGCGGCGCGGAACGTTCCCGAGAGCCGTTGGCGCCCACGGGTAGCGAGAGCGCGAACCACTTCCTCATGCACGGCTTCGTCGGCGGCCATCGTGTCGGTCGCGTCGTCGTCATCCAGATACGGCGACCGTGACTCGGCGCGCTGGGCGAGCGCGAGCACGAAGACCGAGCCAAAGCGTCGGGCCAGGAAGCCGAGCATCCGGGTGCGCGGATCGGTGGGGAGCGGTCGACCGGCGTGCTCCCCCAGCAAGACCAGCCAGTGGTCCTCGTGGCGTTTTTCGGCGGCGGCGAGCGCCAACAGGATTTCGCGTTCTTCTCCCGTGCGGCGGGATGCGAGATCCCGATACACGGCTGCTTCGGCTCGTTCGGCGGCGAGATACCGTCGCCACCGGCGCACATCGCGGGCTCGGGGTGCTGAACTCACGTCGGGCTGGGTCATGCGGAGAACTCGACTCCCCACGTCGCCGAGAACGGGGCACCGGGCTCTAACCACAGCAGTCCGCGGCCGGTGTTGAACGCGTTGGGCGCCGCTGTCATGGGCTCGATTGCGACGACCTGGCTAATGCCGGCGAGGGTCGGGAAGTTGCGGGGCGTGAAGAGCTGAACGAAGTCGAACTTCTCGTCGACCGTCACGCGTACTTCGCGGCCATCGGGAGCAGTGAGGCGAGCCGCGACTCCTTCGACGACTTCGACGCCAGCGAATGCCATGTCGAGATCAAGTTCACCGATGGGGCGGCCAGCGCTCAGGTCAAAGTCCGTTCCGGGCACGGCTACCTCTGCCGTCGGGATGAGGCGCTCGTTCGACTCGAAGCGAGTGGCGGCGGTCATCGTGAGCGTCAGCTCCGCGATGGGAGTGTCACCGATTTTGAAGAACGGGTGGGTTCCGAGCGCGTAGGGGGCTGCGGCATCCGACAGGTTGGTGGCAGTGTGGCTCACGCGCAGTCCGCCCTCGACGAGTTCGTAGCGCACCGTGGTGTGCACGTGAAAGGGATAACCGTGCTGCGGGAAGATCGTGGCGCCGAGAGTGACCGAGCCTTCTGTGCGCTCAATGAGTGAATACCCCGTGTTGCGCAGCAGGCCGTGGATGGAGTTGTTACGGTCGCGTTCGGTGATGTCGAGATGCTGTGGCTCACCGTCGAGCATCCACGTGCCGTCTTCGATGCGATTGGGCCACGGCACCAAAACGATGCCATCAGCGAAGGGCGGCATCGCCGATTCGGCGTAGGACTCCACAAGATCGACACCACCGATGCTGAACTCACGCAACGATGCGGCAAGTTCAGTGATGGTCGCTCGCGCTTCGCCCTGCTCAGTGGCGCGAGTGATGATGTACTGGGTTCCTGTAGGCGTGCTCACCGCAACAGCCTACCGGCGCAGACGCAACAACGAAGGAAGCACTCATGTCAGATATTCGCGATGACGTTCTCAACGACTTCGAGGCCGTGTTCGGTCGCCCCGCCGCTGGCGTCTGGTCGGCGCCGGGTCGCCTCACCCTGCTCGGCACCCCCGATAGCCCTGACAGGGATGCCGAACTCGCCATCGCGATCAACCGTCGCACCGTGCTCGCCGCCGGCCCCAGCCCTGACCGCACCGTGCGCATCGCGAGTGCCCTCGTCGACGAGATGGTCACGGTGGATCTCGACGAGCTAGCGACGACCGCGGTAGAAGGCTGGAGCCGCAGTGCGCTCGCCATCGTGCAGGAGGTGATGGCGTCATCCGCTGATTCCGACGCATTGAGCGGCATTGACGTGTTCATCGACACCACCATTCCCGTCGGGGCCGGCATGGGGTCATCGTCGGCGTTGGAGGCGGCACTGGCGCTCGCCCTCACTAATCTGTGGAACCTAGACGAGCACACCGCTCAGCTTTCCGAGCACCCCGACGTTGCCGCGAGCGTCTTTGCACTCGACGACCACGCTCTTGTGCGTTTGGAAGGCGAAACCCGCCCCGAGCCGCTCCCCCTCGACTGGAAAACCGCCGGGCTCGAGCTGCTGGTGATCGACACCGATGCGCCCACCGCCGACGAACTCGAAACAGCGGTCGCGGATGACGAAGTGCGTCGCACCCTCCACACCATCACTGAAAACCAGCGGGTCCGCGACGCGGCTCTCGCTATCCGTGACGAGACGCCTCGCCTGCTGGGCGCCCTGCTCGATGCCTCACACGCGAGCCTGCGCGACGACTACGGAATCTCCACCACCGAGGTCGACCTTGCCGTGGAAACTGCTCTGGCATCCGGAGCACTTGGCGCGCGGATGCTCGGCCGTCCCTTTAGCGGAGTAGCCGTCGCTCTCGTCGACACCGACACCGCATCGCGAGTGCGCGTTGCTCTCGATGGCGCCTTCGCCGAGCATGCCATGGGCCAGCCGACGGTGACCGAAGTATTGCCGTCGCTCGGGGCGTTGCGCGACCGCTAAGGCGCATTCGCTATTCGCTCACGATCTTGAGCACGAGGGCGACAGCGAAGGCAATCGCCACGATCGTGCCTGTCCACACCCAAACTTGGGCCCACGGAAACCGACGCTTGCGCGGGGTGCGCTGAGTGGCGCTACCCTGCTGCGGCGCCGGACGCTTCGAGCTCACCGTTACAGCCGTTCGGCTGCGTCGACGACGTTCTTCACGAGCATCGCGCGGGTCATCGGGCCAACGCCGCCCGGCATGGGCGAGAGGTAGCCGGCGACGTCAGCAACGCCAGGGTCAACGTCTCCGACGAGGCGGCCCTTGCCGGTTGCTTCGTCGATGACGCGGGTGATTCCGACGTCGAGAACGGCTGCTCCGGGCTTGATCCACTCGGGGCGAATAAGGCCAGCAGAGCCGACGGCGGCAACCACGATGTCCGCCTGGCGAACGTGAGTCTCCAGCTGGGTCGTACGGGAATGAGTGAGGGTGACCGTGGCATCCAGCCCCTTGCGGGTGAGGAGCAGGCCAATGGGGCGACCAACTGTCAGGCCGCGACCGACAACGACAACGTGCTTGCCCGCGATAGGAACGTCGTAGCGTTCGAGCATTTCGACAATTCCGGCCGGAGTGCAGGGCAGCGGCGAATCGAGCTTCGTACCGACGCCCAGCACGAGGCGACCGAGGTTGGTGGGGTGCAGTCCGTCCGCGTCCTTGGCGGGGTCCATGAGTTCGAGCATCGCGTTCTCATCAAGACCGGCGGGCAGCGGCAGCTGAATGATGTAACCGGTAACGGCAGGGTTTTCGTTCAACGCCACAATGGCATCCCGAACTTCGTCAGCGGATGCCGTGGCCGGCAGATCGACCCGGAACGACTCGATGCCCACTTCGGCACAGTCGCGGTGCTTGCCGGCAACGTAGGAACGACTTCCGGGGTCGTCACCGACCAGAAGGGTGCCGAGGCCCGGAGTGATGCCGCGAGCCTTGAGCGCGTCGACGCGAATGCGCAGTTCATTCTTCACTGCGGTTGCTGTGGCAACACCATCAAGCTTTACTGCGGTCATCGTTTTCCGTTCCCATCGGGCCCATGCGCTGATCGGCCACCTACAACTGCCATGTCTATCAACTGCCTTGTCTATTAAACGCTAAAGAGCCCGCCGCTGTGTTCACACGACGACGGGCTCTTTATTAGCGACCGCGAACGGCCGAGATTCTGCTGGTTCTGTTGCTGGTGCTGGTTAGGCCCAGCTACCGGGGCTCTCGAGTCCTTCATAGAGCGGGAAGGCATCGGCGAGCGCGCGGGCTCGACGCTGCAACGCGGCAATGTCGGCACCGGGCTTGAGGGTTTCGGCGATGATGTCGGCAACCTCGGTGAATTCGGCGTCTCCGAATCCGCGGGTGGCCAACGCCGGCGTTCCGATGCGGAGACCAGAGGTCACCATCGGCGGGCGCGGGTCAGCCGGAACAGCGTTGCGGTTGACCGTGATGTCGACGGAGTGCAGCAGGTCTTCGGCTTCTTGGCCGTTGAGTTCTGACTTGCGCAGGTCGACGAGCACGAGGTGCACGTCGGTGCCTCCCGTGAGCACGTCAATGCCGATCGACGTCATGTCGTCTTGAACGAGACGCTCAGCAAGAAGCTTGGCGCCGCGAAGCGTGCGCTCCTGGCGGTCCTTGAAGTCATCGGATGCCGCGAGCATGAAAGCGGTGGCCTTGGCGGCGATCACGTGCATGAGTGGTCCACCCTGTTGACCGGGGAACACGTTGGAGTTGATCTTCTTGGCGATGTCAACGTTGTTGGTGAGGATGAAGCCCGAGCGGGGACCACCAATGGTCTTGTGAACGGTCGACGACACGACATCCGCGAAAGGAACGGGGTTCGGGTGCAGGCCTGCGGCAACGAGTCCGGCGAAGTGCGCCATGTCGACCCAGAGCACAGCTCCGACCTCATCGGCGATCGAACGGAACTCGGCGAAGTCGAGTTGACGCGAGTAGGCAGACCACCCAGCGATGATGACCTGCGGCTGAACCTCAATGGCCTTGGCACGAACATCCGCCATGTCAAGAACGCCGGTCTCTTCGTTCACACCATAAGCGTGAGCTTCGTAGAGCTTGCCCGAGAAGTTGAGGCGCATGCCGTGCGTGAGGTGCCCGCCGTGGTCGAGCGAGAGACCGAGGATGCGGTCGCCGGGCTTGGCGATAGCCGACAGTACGGCGGCGTTGGCCGACGCACCCGAGTGGGGCTGAACGTTAGCGAACGCGGAACCGAAGAGGCTCTTGGCGCGGTCGATGGCAAGCTTCTCGGCAATATCCACAAATTCGCAACCACCGTAGTAGCGGCGCCCGGGGTAACCCTCGGCGTACTTGTTGGTGAGAACCGACCCCTGCGCCTCAAGAACAGCGCGCGGAACGAAGTTCTCACTCGCGATCATCTCGAGAGTATTGCGCTGACGGTCGAGCTCTTGAGCGAGCACCGCAGCGATCTCAGGGTCTACCTCAGAGAGAGGCGAAAGGAACGTTGACACAGATGATCTCCTTGCGACGGGGTGGATACTTCCAAGATACCGGGTGAACGCTCAACGCAAGCAGTTAGTGTTTGTCTCATTTCCGCAGGGCCGGAAAGAAGTCTGAGCCCAAAGTGGTCTAACGCACCCTTGAGATACACCCTATTTCTGTCAGACTTTGGACTACATCGTCGCGCTAAACGCCACGCCTGAGAGCACCCTTCCTCCCCTGAACGGAACCCATGTTTACCCGCATCATCCACTCCGCGACGCTCGTGAGCGACGGTGTGCAGCGCGACAACGCGTGGGTAGCGTTCACGAACGACAGCATTGCGGCCACCGGCACTGGGGGCTCGTGGCGCGAGGGAGCGGATGCGGCAACCATTGTTACCGACGCCGAAGGCGACTTTCTTACTCCCGGCTTCATCGACATCCACTCTCATGGAGCCAACGGAGTCTCCTTCGACGATGGGCTGGATGCCATCACAACGGCGCTTGCCGCCCACCGCAGTCATGGCACCACTCGGTCTGTTCTCTCACTGATTAGTGATTGCCACGAACACCTGGTTGAACGGTTGACCGAGGTCGCCGCACTCGCGCACCGCGATCCGCTCGTGTTGGGCAGCCACCTCGAGGGTCCGTTTATCGACAACGAGTTTCGCGGAGCACACAACCCGGCCACACTTCGCGCCCCCACGCCCACCGAGATCGAGCAGCTATTGGCTGCGGCCAATGGCACTCTGCGCCAGGTCACACTGGCCCCTGAGCTTTCGGGCGGCGCCGACGCTGTTGCCCAGTTCGTCGCCGCCGATGTGCGCGTAGCGGTTGGCCACACGGCCGCCACCTACGCCGAGACTCGCGCCGCGTTCGAGGCTGGCGCCAGCATTTTGACGCACGCGTTCAACGGCATGCGCGAAATCCATCACCGCGCTCCCGGCCCGGTGGCTGCCGCTTTCCACTCCCCCGGTGTCACGCTCGAGGTCATCAATGACGGCGTGCATGTGCATCCGGATGTCGTAAAAATGTTGTTCGCTTCGGCCCCGGGCCGCATCGCGCTCGTTACCGACGCGATGGCGGCGACCTGCGCTGGTGACGGTCACTACCTTCTCGGCTCACTCGATGTCACGGTGACCGACGGCGTTGCCCGCTTGAGCGACAGCGGCGCCATTGCCGGATCGACCCTGACGATGGATGCCGCGGTGCGCCGCGCTGTCACCGAAGTGGGATTGAGCGTGCCCCAGGCTGTTGCCGCGGCTACCGCTGTTCCTGCCCGGGCCATTGGGCGCTCCGGCGACCTAGGTTCGCTTGCTCCCGGATTTGCCGCCGACGCCGTGCTGCTCGATGCCGACTTTAAGGTACGGGCGGTGTGGGCTGCTGGTCGCGAATTGCCGCGGCCTTCGCGCCTCGTCGCCTAAGCAGTTCGCCGCCGATGATCGCGAAGATCACAGCAACGCCCAGAATGGCGGCGTCGACGTAGGGCAACGAGATGACCCCGTAGTTGTCGAGCAGGATGCCGCCCACGAGCGCGCCGCCACCGATACCGATGTTGAACGAGGTCGTGAGGTATGCCGAGCCGACGTCGCGCATGCGCGGAGAGGCCAGTTGCAAGAGTCGCGTTTGCATCATCGCGGGAACGCCACCGAAAGCGGTTCCCCAGACGACGATGACGGTGAACATGATGGCGGGTTCGGCGGGGAACATGGCGAGCAGCACGGCGCAGATAGCGACGAGCGCAACGGTGACGGGGATGATGCTGCGCGGGAAGCGGTCGATCAGGAGACCGGCGAGCGCGAGACCGAGCGCACCAGCGGCGCCGAAGACGAGGAGCACGCCGGCGACGGCACCGGTGTCGATTCCGGCCGGGCCGATCAGGTACGGAACGATGTAGGTGTAGAAGAGGTTGTGGCCGAGCATCACGAGAGCGACCAAGATACACACGTAGATCACGCCGGGAACTGACCGGTCTTTGCGCAGCGGGATCGAGATCTCGCCGGTGGCGAGGGGCTGCTGGTGATCGACAGGCGGCAAGATGCGCACGACCATGATGGTGAGGGCCGCGATGATGATCGCGATGACGACAAAGGCGAGGCGCCAGCCGAGGGCGTGACCGAGAGCGGTTCCTACGGGCACTCCGAGCACGAAGGCGGCAGTCGCGCCCGCGCTCGTGACAGCAACGGCGCGGCCAACCTGGTGCGGCGGAACGAGGTGAGCCGAGTAGGCACCGACTACCGCCCAGAACAGTCCGTGCGAAAGCCCACCGATGATGCGGGCGATCACGAGCACCGCATAGTTGGGCGCCACGGCAGCAAGCAGGTTGCCGATCACGAAGACAATCAGCACGATGATCACGAGCTTCTTGCGGGGCTGGTTACGCGTGAGCGCGGCGAGCGGAGCCGTAGAGACAACGACAGTCGCGGCGAAGATCGTGATGAGCAGACCGACCTGCGACTCTGACACCGACAACTCGGCGGCGATCTCCGGCAACAAACCGGTGGGCAACCATTCGCTGGTTACCGAGGTGAAGATCAGTGCCGAGAGAGTGAAGAGGCCCGCCCACGGAAATGCTTGAGAAGACGATGGCGAGGAAGTGTGTGGCGTGCTCATGTTTGACTAACTCTACCGTGAGCACCGGTACGCTAAATCAGTGACTACCTCAATGCACTGGATCGTAACTCTCACTTGTGATGACAAGCCCGGCATCGTTCACGCCATCAGTGGCGCCATCGTTGAGGCCGGCGGCAACATCACCGAATCGCAGCAGTTCTCCAGCGGAGACACCGGCCGTTTCTTCATGCGCCTCCAAGTGGAATCGGATGCTCCGCGCGAAGTATTCGAGCACGCTCTCGCCCCCGTGACCGAGCGGTACGCGATGGAATGGCAACTCGACGTTGTGGGGCGTCCGCTGCGTACTCTCGTGTTGGCATCCAAGGCCGGACACTGCGTTAACGACCTTCTCTACCGCCAGCGCGCTGGCCAGTTGCCCATCGATATGCCGCTGATCATGAGCAACCACCCCGACCTGGGCTCGCTCGCCGCGTTCTATGAGGTGCCGTTCGAGTCGCACGCGGTCACCACACCCGGCCAGAAGTTGGCCTTCGAAGAGCGCATCATCGAAGTTGTCGAAGAGCACGACATTGAGCTCGTGGTGCTCGCCCGTTACATGCAGATTCTGTCGCCTGAACTGTGCGCGCAGTTGAGTGGCAAGATCATCAACATCCACCACTCCTTCCTGCCCGGCTTCAAGGGCGCGAACCCCTACAAGCAGGCCCACGCTCGCGGCGTGAAGCTCATCGGTGCGACCGCGCACTTCGTGACGAGCGACCTCGACGAGGGCCCGATCATTGAGCAAAACGTCGTGCGCGTGGATCACGCGAGCACCTCAAGCGAACTCAGGTCGATCGGTCAAGACGAAGAGAGCCGCACCCTCACGCAGGCCGTGAAGTGGTTCGCCGAAGACCGCGTGCTGCTCGATGGGGCACGCACGATCATCTTCCGCTAGTCGACCTCGAGCAGGTCGCGCAGTTTCAAGGTTGTGCGCCAGTTGCGCACCGTCATCCGCTTAGAGAGCCGGTTTGCGCGCAGTCGGTCGACGCGCGATTTCGCTGAATCGACAACGGTGCGCGAGAAGTAGAGCGCGTCTGGGCCGGCTGAAACAGAGTCGACCTGCGGATGGAGTTCGGGCAGTTGCGTCAGTGCTTCGGCGGCCGTCAGCGGGCGTTTGAGAAAGAGCACATCACTCAGCAGTTCCGCAGCACCGTGGTTACTCGGGGCGGCCGCCACGGTCGCCGCGAACTCGTCGCGGGAACGCACGACCGAGAGGATGTCGGCGCCCAACCGCTCGCGCAGCATCCGCTCAATTGCGACTTCGAGCTCGGCACTGCCGTTTGCATCAGAGGCGAACACGACGTTGCCGCTCTGGATGTAGGTGCGCACGTCACCGAAGCCAGCATCGGCGAAGCACTCTTTCAACGCCGCCATGCTGATCACGTTTGAGCCGCCCACATTGATGCCGCGAAGCAGCGCCACATAGTTCGTCATGACTTAGCGCAACCGTTCCCAGTCGAGACGGTTCTCCCAGGAGTAGCGGTAGTAGTCAGCAAACTTCAGCTCGGATGCCGCAGCCTCATCCACAATCACCGTGACAGTTGAATGCAACTGAATTGCCGATCCCGGAAGGCTCGCCGTCACCGGCCCCTCGACCGCTCCCGCGAGCGCCGCCGCCTTCTTCACGCCGAAGGCGAGCAGCACCAAATGCCCCGCGCGTTGAATAGTGCCGAGCCCCTGCGTGATGCAGTGCTTGGGCACATCATCGGGCGAATCGAAAAAGCGCGCATTGTCGAGTCGGGTCTGCTGGGTCAGCGTCTTCACTCGCGTGAGGGAGGCGAACGACGATCCAGGCTCGTTGAAGCCAATGTGCCCCGTCGAACCGATTCCCAGAATCTGCAGGTCAACACCACCGGCCGCCACAATCGCGCGCTCATAGTCATCACCCGCCGTTTCGATGGGCCCGCTCTCCGCCGGCACCTGCACGAGCTCGGGCGTCAACCCCAGCGGTTCAACAACTTCGCGCGTGATCACCGAGCGGTAGCTTTCGGGATGCCCCGCAGGCAATCCGACATATTCATCGAGAGCGAAACCCCGCACAGCAGAAAGGTCGAGGGCTCGAGCCGCGAGCGCAGCCCACGTTGTTAATGGGGTCGACCCGGTTGCTAGGCCTAGGACGGCATCCGGAGCCTGACGCACGAGTGCCTCGATGAGGTCGGCAGCGACTTCGCCCGCCGCCTCCTTCGAGTCGACAATCACTATTTCTGCCATGTCATCGACCTTAGAGCTACCCAGTGTGATCGAGGGAGGATTGCCGAAGTGGTCTCTGCGAATCCCTGCAGCACCCCCATCGACGCCTTCACCACCCGTCCAGATATTCGTCCGGTAGAATGTTCGTGACGAAGACACCGACCATCTCGCCACTCTGCCGCAACACCACTCGCCCTGGTTGCGCTGCAGCACTCGACTACCAGATCGAGCACCCTAAGGGAGAACTGCACTGAATCCGCAAGGTTCCAGCCCCAGCTCACAGCGGAGAGCCCTGTGATAGCGCTGCTCGGTGCGTTCGCGCTCGTTTCCCTCGTGATCCCTGCGCTCACCCGCCGCATTGGCGTTCGTGTTTTCTTCGTTACGGCCATCATTCCCGCAGCGGCATTTATCTATACCCTGCTGCAGACTCCCGCCGTTCTCGCGGATACTCCGCCAACGGAGACCGTTCCATGGATCTCCCAGCTGAACCTCGATCTGAGTTTTCGGGTAGACACCCTCTCGTGGCTGCTTGCCCTCGTCGTTACCGGCGTCGGCACACTCGTGATGCTCTATTGCATCAAGTACTTCGCTGCCACCGAAGAAGGTCTTGGTCGCTTCGCTGCGGTCTTCCTCGCGTTCACGGGCACGATGTACGGCCTCGTGATCGCCGACAACGTCTACTTGCTCTTCATCCTGTGGGAAGCCACGACGGTGTTCTCGTTCCTCCTTATCGGCCACAACACCGGTCGACTCGCGAGCCGCATTGCTGCAATGCAGGCCCTCATCGTCACGACCGCCGGTGGGCTCGTGATGTTGGTTGGGCTCGTCATGCTGGCCGAACGCACCGGCACTGCCAGCTTGGCGCGGCTCATCGACCTCGCTCCCGAGGGCACCACTGTCACCATCGCGATCATGCTGATTCTCGTGGGCGCGCTCAGCAAGTCGGCCATCGTTCCGTTCCAGTTTTGGCTGCCCTCGGCGATGGCCGCCCCGACCCCGGTCAGCGCCTATCTGCATGCTGCCGCCATGGTGCAGGCTGGTATCTACCTCATCGCTCGCCTGGCACCCGGGTTCGCTGAAACCCCCGGCTGGCAGCCGCTGCTCCTCGGGTTGGGCGTCTTCACGATGCTGGTGGGCGGATGGCGCGCGCTCACCCAGGTCGACCTCAAACTTTTGCTTGCCTATGGCACCGTCAGTCAGCTCGGGTTCTTGCTGACGATCGTGAGTTTTGGCACTCGCACCGCGGCTCTCGCTGGAGTCGCGCTGCTGCTTGCCCACGCTCTCTTCAAGGCGGCGCTGTTCATGGTCGTCGGGCTCATTGACCACCGCGTCGGAACGCGCGACCTCACCAAGTTGAGCGGGCTCGGCCGCGAAGCGCCCTTCCTCGCCACGGTCGCGATCATCGCCGCAGCATCGATGGCCGGTATCCCCTTCACCGCCGGGTTCGTCGCCAAAGAAGCAGTTCTCGCCAGCTTCCTCGAAAGCGCGAGCACGGGATCGGCACTCGGCTGGATCGCAGTCATCGGAGTCGCCGTGGGGTCCACCCTCACTGTGGCCTACAGCGCACGTTTCCTCTGGGGCGCCTTCGCCCGCAAAGAGGGCGTCGAGACAGTGCGGCCGCTGCATGAGAATGTCTGGTTCCTGTCGTCGCCGGCCATTCTTGCGCTCACTGGACTCGTGCTCGCACCGCTCTTCGGCACCATCGGAACCGTGCTCGAAGGCTATTCGCAGCTGTTCCCCTCGGAGGGCTACGAGTATTCCCTCAAGCTCTGGCACGGCTTCGATGCGGCCTTCTTTATCTCTGCCGCCACCCTCATTGGCGGTCTCGCACTCTTCTGGGCACGCGCCCAGGTCTTCAGGCTTCAGTCCCGAGTGCCCTCGCTAGTCGACTCGAACAAGCTGTACCGCTCCGGCCTGCGCACGCTCGACCGCATTGCCCTGCGAGTGACAGCAACCACTCAACGAGGTTCGCTGCCGTTCTACCTCACCGTCATCCTGCTCGTGATGGTCGGTTCGGTAGGCAGCACGCTGGCGCTGAATCGCACGTGGCCCGACTCCATCCGACTCTTTGACAGCCCGGGGCAACTCGCTATCGGTACGGTCATGATCGTTGCCGCCCTCGCCCTGCTCGGCGCCCAGAAGCGGTTCCAAGCTGCTGTGCTCGTGGGAGTCGTGGGATACGGCATGGCCGCGTTGTTCGCATTCCACGGTGCTCCCGATATCGCTCTCACTCAGGTGCTGGTCGAGACCGTCACTCTGATTGCCTTCGTATTAGTGCTCCGGCGACTTCCTGCTCGCTTGGGCAAAGCGCACGGCAGTTCGCGACGCGTTTTGCGTGCTGCCGTTGGCCTCTCCGTCGGCCTCCTCATGGGCATCGTCGCCATCGTCGCGCTCGGCGCCCGAAGTGCAGATCCCATCTCCGCGTCGCTGCCTGAACTCGCGTACGACATCGGTCACGGCCGCAACGTCGTCAACGTGGTGCTCGTCGACATCCGCGGTTGGGACACCCTCGGAGAACTCTCGGTGATCGTGGCTGCGGCCACCGGCGTCGCCAGTCTGGTGTTCTTGCGCAGCCGCACCGACAACCTGCCCCGCGTCTCCGAAACCCGCGCCCGTGGAACGATCCGCGCTCGTCTCAAGCCGTCGCGTGAGGTCGTTTCCTCCGAGTATCTGCCCGGCGTTCAAGACCCGTCGACGCGCAACGCGTGGCTACTCGCGGGCCGCAAGTTGGCTCCCGAGAACCGGTCGATTCTCCTCGAAGTTGTTATTCGCCTGCTCTTCCACCCCCTGATCGTGCTGTCGATCTACCTCTTGTTTGCTGGCCACAATTTGCCGGGAGGCGGGTTCGCCGCCGGTCTCGTGGCGGGACTCGCACTGGCAGGCCGCTACCTCGCCGGTGGACGCTACGAACTCGGCGCAGCGGCACCCTTTGACGCCGGGCGCATCCTTGGGGTCGGGCTCGTGCTCGCGGCGGGAACCGCAACCGTGCCACTGCTCTTGGGGGCGGATGCTCTTACCTCCACCTTCTTCGAAACGACGATTCCCGTGCTCGGCCATGTGGAGTTCTCTACCTCCACCCTCTTCGATATCGGGGTCTACCTCGTCGTCATTGGAATGGTGCTGGATGTTCTCCGCAGCCTCGGAGCTGAGATCGACCGTCAGCGCGAAGAATCCTCTGAATCTCTCGAGAGCGGAAGCACCATATGAACGCCTCTCTCACCCTCGTCGTCATCATGGTCGTGCTCTACTCGGTAGGGGTATACCTGCTTCTCGAGCGCAGCATGACGCGCGTTTTGTTGGGGTTCTTGCTCGTGGGCAATGCCACCAACCTGCTGATCCTCATCGTCTCGGGGCCCTCCGGAGCTGCAGCGTTCTTTGGCGAAGAGGATGCCACCGCCGATCCGCTGCCGCAGGCGTTCATCCTGACCGCCATCGTGATCACCTTCGGCGTCTCAGCATTCCTGCTCGCCCTTATCTACCGGTCGTGGCGACTAGCCAACGCTGATGTGGTCTACGACGATTCAGAAGACCTCGCGATGGGCAGCAGGAAAACCTCGGTGACCACCGATCGTGCCGTTGACGGTGACGACACCGAGTTCGGTACTCGCGCCGCAGCGGCCATCTCCACCGCCCTCGACCTCAAGAAGCAAGAGGAACGCGAGGAGCAAGAGAGCCTGGCGGCCGAACGCAGACAGCGAGAAATTGACGAGAAGGAGGAAGACGCATGAGCGCACTAACCACTCTTGTCGTTCTCCTGCCATTGCTCGGCGCGGCAGCAGCTCTCACCCAAGCCAACCGTCCCCGCGTTCAAACGCTCATTGCCGTGAGCGTGCTCAGCGCCGTTCTCCTGATCGGTGCCGCCTTGCTGGTGGCCGTCAACACCAATGGCGCAATTGCCGTTGAAGTCGGAGGGTGGCCTGCCCCCTACGGCATCGTGCTCGTGGTCGACCGACTCTCGGCCCTCATGATCGTCGTCTCCGCCGCTGTGCTTCTGGCCGTTCTCGTGTTCTCGGTGGGCCAAGGCCTCGCCGATGGCGACCGCGAAACTCCCGTCTCGATCTACTATCCGACCTACCTCATCTTGGCGACCGGAGTCTTCAACGCCTTCGTCGCGGGTGACCTCTTCAACCTGTATGTCAGTTTCGAGATCCTTCTCGTCGCGAGCTACGTGCTGATCACCGTGGGGGGCACCAAGCCCCGCATCCGTGCCGGCACCGTGTACATCGTCGTGAGCCTGGTCTCCTCCGCCATCTTCCTCGCGGCCATCGCCATGATTTACGGTGCGACCGGCACTGTCAACATCGCGCAGCTCACCGTGCGACTCGCGGAGTTGCCCGACGACATCCAGTTGATCCTCCACGTCATGTTGCTGATTGGGTTCGGCATCAAGGCCGCAGTCTTCCCGCTGTCGTTCTGGCTGCCCGACTCCTACCCGATGGCGCCCGCGCCGGTAACGGCTGTCTTCGCCGGCCTGCTCACCAAAGTCGGCGTCTACGCGATCATCCGCACCGAAATGATCATCTTCCCGGATGGCCAACTCAATACGGTGCTGCTCGTTGTGGCGGCGCTCACGATGGTGATCGGAATTCTGGGAGCCGTTGCGCAGTCCGACATCAAGCGACTGTTGTCCTTTACGCTCATCAGCCACATCGGCTACATGCTGTTCGGTATCGGCATCGACACGGCGGCCGGCCTCGCCGCGGCCACGTTCTACATCGTTCACCACATCACCGTTCAGACCACCCTCTTCTTGGCCACCGGGTTGGTGGAACGTCAAGGTGGCACGACCGGCATCAACAAACTGGGCGGGATGCTCAAGACCAGTCCCATGATTGCGGTGCTGTTCTTCATCCCCCTGTTGAACCTGGGCGGTATCCCTCCCTTCTCCGGATTCCTCGGCAAGCTGGCGCTGTTCGAGGCCGGGGCCAACAACGGTTCCGTGCTGGCGTGGGTACTGATCGGCTGCGGCGCGGCCGTGTCGCTGCTCACTCTCTATGCCCTCGCTCGCGCGTGGAGCATGATCTTCTGGCGCGACGCTGAAGAGGTTGCCGACTACGAAAATCCGTTGGCGATGCGGGCAGAAACCGGAAGCTCCCCCACCGTCGAATCAGTGCGCACAACACCTCGAATCATGGTCGGCGCCACCGTCGCGATGGTGGCGGTGAGCATCGCGCTCACCGTCTTCGCGACCCCGCTCTTCGACCTGAGCGCTAACGCCGGTGAGAACATCAATGGCCCGGCCTACTACGTCAACACAGTGTTTCCGGGAGGCCTTGAATGAGTCCTCATGACAACCAGCCCGCCTCTGTATCGGCGTCAACGGCTCCGACAGCCTCCGAATCAGCGAGTGCACGCAAGGTCTCGCGCACCGAAGTTCGCGGCCGGGTCTGGCAGCAGTTGCCGCTGCTGCTCGGGCTCGTGGTGCTCTGGGGCGTGCTCTGGGGCCAATTCTCGTGGCTCAACATCCTGACCGGATTCCTCGTGGCGATCGCCGTTACCCGAGTGCTGTATTTGCCCCCCGCCGATATTTCGGGGCGGCTGAACCTCTGGTACTCGCTCGTCTTTATCGCCCACTTCATCGCCGACGTCACCGTAGCGTCGTTTACGGTGGCGTTCCAGGCTCTGAACCCGCGACCGATTCCCACGTCCTCGGTCATTGCAGTTCAGCTGTGTACTCGTTCCGACTTCGTCATGACGCTCGACGCGATTGCGATGTCGCTAGTTCCGGGATCCATCGTCGTTGAAGCCGATCGGGAACGCGCCATCCTGTATTTCCACTCCTTCGATACGACAACGGCCGCCGACGTCGAGGCGATGCGCACCAAAGTTCTCGTTGTCGAAGCGCGCATCGTCCGCGCCATCGGATCGAAAGATGATCTTGCTCGGATTCACGAAGCGGAGGCCACCCGATGAGCGAATGGGTATTTATTGCCGTCGGTGTGATGCTGCTCGTGGCCGGCCTACTGGCGCTCTACCGCATCATCCGCGGCCCCTCCATCCTTGACCGCATGATCGCCTCAGACATGCTGCTCACAACAATCATTTGCGCGCTAGGAGCGGAGATGGTCTACAACGGCCATACGCGAAGCCTGCCCGCAATGCTCGTGCTCGCGAGCACCGCATTCCTCGGTTCCGTCGTGGTGGCGCGCTATGTGTCGAGGAGAACCAACTCATGATTCTCGACTCAATCCTCGACATCCTTACCGGCCTATTTCTCTTGCTCGGCGGCTTCCTTTCCGTCGCCGCCGGCGTTGGCCTTCTCCGTTTTCCGGATGCCATTGCACGCCTGCACGCGACGACCAAGCCCCAAATTCTGGGCTTAGCGTTCGTGCTCCTGGCCATCGCCCTGCAAGAACGTCAGCTCTCCACGATTCTCCTGCTGATCTTCTTGCTCATCTTCCAAATGATCACCGCTCCGGTGTCGGCGCACATGATTGCTCGCGCCGGGTACCGGGGAGGAATCATCGCGCCCCAATCGCTCCTCGTCGATGAACTTGAGCAGGCCATCGATGCCGCTCCAGAATTCGACGATTCGGATGACGCAACGCCGAGCGACGACGATGGAGAGAGCAGTGCGCCGCCTACAAGCGTGCCGAATGCTCACAATCCGCTCGGTAGCGACGAGGGAACACAACTCGACGGCTGACGGCAACCAACCGTCGTGAGCGATGCCGAAGTTCCAGCTTCCCGTCAGGGTTGCTCGGGCATACTGAACACTCGCCTACCTCTGGGAGCCCCATGCGCAGCCTCACCGACAACAAGACCGCCGTTGCCCTCTTTGCCGGTGTCACCCTCGTGGGTGCACTCTCCGCCTGCTCAAGCACGGCAACCACTGCGGATGTCGGTTCGGCTGAAACGACTGTTCCCGATGCCACCGCGACCGGTGCCGAGTACACCGACGGCACCTACACAGAGTCGGGCGAATACACCTCCCCCGACGGCCAAGAAAACGTCGACGTGACGCTCACTCTCGAAAGTAACGTCATCACCGACGTCACCGTTGTCGGCAACGGAGACAACCCCAACTCGAAGCAGTTTCAAGGCGAGTTCATTGACGGAATCGCCGCCGAAGTTGTGGGCAAGAACATCGACGAACTTTCCGTCGACAAAGTAGCGGGCTCCTCCCTCACGAGCGGCGGTTTCAACAACGCCGTCGACGCCATCAAGGCGGATGCCCTCGCCCAGTAAACAGTTCGATGCCATTGGTGCGCCCTGGCAGATTGATACGGCACAGCCACTGGGTGCCGCCATTCTCGCGGCCATAGCGCAGCGCATCGAGCAATTCGATAGCACGTACTCGCGATTTCGTGACGACTCCCTCGTCAGTCGCATTGCACGAACCCCCGGCAGTTACCTTTTCCCGGCGGATGCTCCTGCCCTGTTCGAGCTCTACCGTCGTCTCTACGATGCCACCGCCGGCGCCATGAGTCCGCTCGTGGGCCGCGCTCTGGAAGAGCTCGGCTATGACCGCACCTACTCGTTGCAGCCCACCGCGGCCCGCACGCGCGTGCCCGACTGGCACGAAGCCATCAGCTGGAACGGCAGCACCCTCACCACCCTCACGCCCGCCATGCTCGACGTCGGCGCTGCCGGAAAGGGCTACCTCGTCGATCTCGTGGCGGAGGTGCTCGCCGAGCACGGCGTCACCGCGGCAACGGTGGACGCGAGCGGAGACATGCTGCACCGGGGCGCGGGTGAACTGCGGGTCGCGCTGGAGCATCCACTCGACACCAGCAAGGCCATCGGAATCGTGACCGTGAGCAATCAGGCGATGTGCGCCTCAGCCCCGAACCGACGCGCGTGGGCTGGGCTGCACCACATTCTGGATGCCCGCACGGGCCTCCCCACCGACCGCATCATCGCCACCTGGGCGATCGCCCCAACCGCACTCGAAGCCGACGGCCTCGCCACCGCGCTCTTTTTTGCCGATCCTGCGTCACTTGCCGAAGAGTTCGACTTTCATTGGGTGCGGATGCTGTCCACCGGTCGAGTGGAGCACTCGCCCGATTTCACGGGAGAATTGTTTTTATGAAGCGCTGGCTTGATCGCACCCTCGGTGCCGTGCCGATGTACACCCTCGTGCTCGGCTCCCTCGCCGTGATCGGTGTCGCGTCGATCGTGCTCGCCTTCGTCGGCCTCATCTCCCCCGACCCTTTCGCGCTACTTGCCAGCCTGCCCATCGCAGTCGTGTTCAGCGTCGCCGCCAGCTGGCTCGGCGCCCGCATCGTGCGGCAGCGCGCTCACCTCGAATCGTCGCTCATCACCGGGCTGCTCGTGTTCTTCATCATGGCACCGAGCCTGCAACTCGACGGGCTGCTGGCGATCGCGCTTGCCTCAACAGCGGCGGCGGCATCCAAGTTTCTGATCGCATTCCGCGGGCGCCATATTTTCAACCCTGCCGCGCTCGGCGCCTACGTCTTCTACTGGATTCCGATCGGCTTCCCCACCTGGTGGATTGGCACACCGTGGTTGCAGCCGCTGATCGTGATCGCCGCCTTCCTCATCCTGTATCGCACGCAACGACTCGATCTGGGGATCACCTTTGTGGTGCTCGCGGCCAGCATCCGCATCGCTCTCACGCTCGCCAATGGCGGTGACATTGCCGAAGCGATTGCCGTGACCTTCACGTCGTCGCAGTTGATCTTCTTCGTCGGCTTCATGCTCAGCGAACCCCTCACGTTGCCGCCACGACGGTGGCAACGCCTCAGCGTCGCCGCCCTCGTCGCGCTGCTCGTCGCCATCCCGTTCTCCATCGGCAGCCTCTACAGCGACCCGCTGCTGGCACTCCTCATCGGCAACCTGGTCGCTTTCGCCTTCACCCAGCGCCGCACCATCCGGATGACACTCACCGAAACAGAAGAGATAGCTCCCGGCACGTGGGAACTCACCTTTGCCCCGCACCGCACCCTCTCGTTCCGGGCGGGGCAATACATTGAGCTCACGTTGCCGCATCCCTCGCCCGACCTGCGGGGAGCGCGTCGATACTTCACGATCTCGTCAGCACCCTCGGCGGGGGCAACCCTGTCGATTACGTTTACGGCGCCTGAGAAATCGAGCAGCTTCAAAGCCGCGCTTCTGGCACTGCCCCGCGGCGCTGACGTGAACGCCACCGGCATCTGGGGCGACTTCGTACTTCCGCGAAAGACCACCGAGCCGCTCTTGCTCGTCGCCGGCGGCATCGGTGTCACGCCTTTCGCCAGCCATATCGCGCACTCTCACCTGCACGATGACGAACGCGACATCGTGCTGATCTACGCCACCTCAAGCACTGAGACACTGCCCTTCAGCGGACTCTTTGTCGAAGCCGGCGTGCGCGTCATTGTGTTCGGGCCGCAGCCGGTCGAGTCGCTTCCTGAGGGCTGGGTGCTCGGCAGCGAGGGACGGATGAACGGCGACGCCCTCTCCGCGCTCGTGCCTGATCTAGCTGACCGCCGCGCCTACCTCTCGGGCCCGCCCGCCCTGGTCAAAGACCTCAAGGCGACGCTGCGCGCTAACGGAGCCCGCCGCATCCACACCGACTACTTCTCGGGGTATTAGCGCAAGCGACGCTTGAGGCTCAGCGCCCGCAGCGCATTGAGGATTGTGACGAGGTCAACGACTTCTTGCAGCGCCGCACCGACCACAGCGGGCAGCGCTCCCGTCATCGCAAAAAGCATGAGCCCGATGCTGATGGCGATACCGATCCAAATGCTTTGCAACGCAATCTGCACCGTGCGCTGACTGACCTGCACCGCCGAGACCACGCGGTAGAGATCGTCGACGAGAATCACCACGTCAGCCGACTCGCTCGCCGCCGTCGAACCCTTGGCGCCCATCGCGATGCCAACATCAGCGGCTCCCAGTACGGGGGCATCGTTTACGCCGTCCCCCACCATCACGACCGGGTGCGGGCTAGTCGCGTGCACGAGACGCACCTTATCTTCAGGCAGGCATTCCGCATGAACTTCACTGATGTGAAGTTCGTCGGCGACCTTGCGCGCCGTCTGCTCCACATCCCCCGTGAGCATCAACGTTTTCTGGATGCCCAGCTCGCGCAGTCCTGTCAGGGTGCGGGCCGCTTCGGGCCGCACTGCATCGCGCAGCACGATTGCGCCGGCGTACTGATCATCGATGCCGACGTACACAGCAGCTTCACCGCTCGCAAGATCGATGCGAGTGAGTGCGGGAGCCTGCTCGGCGACGAACGCGGGCTTGCCGACGGTCACGAGCCTGCCGTCGATTCGAGCCTGCACTCCGTGGGTCGCCACTTCGCGGGCATCCGACACCTCAGGAAGGTCGAGAGACTCGTGCTTCGCTGCATCAACGAGGGATGCCGCTAGCACGTGAGACGAATACTGTTCTGCGGCAGCCACCAGGGCCAGCAGCTCGTCGCGGCTTAGCGCGCCCTGCGGACGAACGTCGACCACAACGGGACGACCGCTCGTGAGCGTGCCTGTTTTGTCGAACACGACAGTTTTCGCCCGAGCGAGCACCTCAAGAGTGCCGGCGTTCTTCACGACGACGCCATAGGTGGAGGCACTCGACATCCCGGCCATAAACGCCACCGGGGCCGCAATCAGCAGCGGACATGGCGTCGCCACCACGAGCACTTCGGCGAACCGCACGGGGTCACCCGAAATCCACCACGCGATTGCAGCCAAGCCGATAGAGATGAGCGTAAACGGCACCGCGTACCGATCGGCGAGGCGCACGATCGGTGCTTTGCTCTCGGCCGCTTCCGTGACGAGCTCGACAATCCTTTGGTATTGGCTGTCGGCGGCGCGAGCGCTCGCCTGCACTGTGACTGCCTCTGGCCCGTTCACTGAACCGCTCAACAACAGGTCTCCGGTGACTTTCTCAACCGGCATGCTTTCACCGGTGAGGGATGACTCGTCGATGGCGGTCGCTGCGGAGACAAGCACCGCATCCACCGGCACAATCTCAGACGGACGCACCACAAGACGATCCCCGACTGCCACTTCAGTGGCCGGCACGTCGACCAGGTCACCGGCGGCCGTCAGCCGATGGGCCGTTTGAGGCACACGGCTGAGCAACGCGTTCAGCTCACGCTTGGCGCGACCAGCCGCAAAATCTTCGAGTGCTTCACCACCGGTGAGCATCAGCACAATCACGATGCTCGCCCAGTACTCGCCGACGACCACCGTCGCGACGATCGCGGTGACCGCCAGCACATCAAGCCCGAACTGATGCTGCAGCAGCTTGCGCACCATCGACACGCCCTCGCGCACGGCAACCGCCAGCGCATAGAGCGACAACAACCACGGAACGACGGCGGATGCCGGAGTCCAGTTCAGCGCGAGCCCCACGACGCCGACCACGACCGTGAGAGCAACGAGCGGATAGCGACGCACAGCCGCGCGCAGCGTTACGGAAAGGAATGTAGCCATACCTTCGTTGTACTCTCGTTCGCGACATCCAGCCAGCCAGCACAGGCTCCCCTTAGCCGCTTCCTGCACCGCACGACGCTTGTGCCTCGCTAGGCTCGACACCATGACTCAACGGCGCTGGCAACAGATCATGGATATTCCGCTCACCGTTGCCGCCGTAATTTTCCTCATCGCGTATGCGTGGGAAGTGATCGCCAACCTCGACGGCACCGCCATGCTCGTCGCCGAAATCATCATCGCCGTCACCTGGGTGGTATTCGTGGCCGACTACCTCGTGAATCTGGTACTGGCTGACCGACGCTGGTTCTGGTTCAGAAAGCACCTCTTCGACCTGTTTGTTGTCGTGCTGCCGATGTTGCGCCCGCTGCGCCTCCTACGCTTGGTCACTCTGCTGAACGTGCTGCAACGACGGGCGGGAACCGCCGTGCGCGGCGGTGTGCTCACCTATGCGGTCGGATCATCTCTCCTGCTCGTGTTTGTCGCCGGGCTCGCCATTTTGGATACCGAGCGCAGCGTGACCGGCACCCAGATCAGCAATCTGGGCGACGGCATCTGGTGGGCGTTCGTCACCATCACCACGGTCGGCTACGGCGACATCTATCCCGCGACGACGCTCGGTCGGGTGATTGCCGCTGGCGTGATGGTGGCCGGAATCGCCCTGCTCGGTGTCGTGACCGCAACCCTCGCCTCCTGGATCGTGGAACGAGTGGCGGCTCAAGACGAGCTCTCGCATGTCGCTACCCGTCGCGAAGTCACGGATCTCACGAAGCAGGTGGCTGAGCTTAAGCACGTGCTCCTCGAGCATGCGACGCAAATGGCAGCAACCTCGGGAAACCCAGCCCCCACCTTGCCCGGCTCCTCCGAAAAAAAACCGTCGTCCTAGACTTACGAAACGAAATTCGCTCACCTAAGCTGTGGGCATGACCTTCACTGCCACGGCAGCACCCACGATGGAGCCGGCGAGCGCACCACTCCTCGGGGCGTCGATGCGAGTCGCGATGCGTCGGTTCTTCGATCATTCGTTCCGGATGCGCGGGCGCGCCAGTCGCAGCGAATACTGGTGGTGGATGCTCGTGAACATCGCCGTGGTCACCGCGTTGGAGGTCGTCGCGCCGCTTCTGATTGCCGGCCGCCCCATGGTGACTGAACTCACTGTGGGCCCGTTCGGCTCGCTGGTCTATCCGACTCTCAGCATCGCAAGCTGGAGCGGTGCCACCACGGCCACTTCTCCCGCGCTCGTGTTTCTCTCCTTCATCGCGGGAGGCTGGGTGTTGCTCACAGCAATTCCCGGCATCGCCATTGCCGTGCGGCGCCTCCACGACTCGAACCTCTCGGGAGGGTGGGCGTTTCTCGCACTCGTCCCGCTCGGCGCCCTCATCGTGCTCGTGCTCGCTCTGCGCGGATCGCGCCCCGACGGGTTGCGCTTCGACTAGAGCGGCAACCGAATCTCTACCGTGCCATCCACGATGCGGCTCTCAAAGCGTGGCTGCGGACTTGTCGCTGGCCCGTGGATGACTTCACCCGTGTCGAGCGAGAACGCACTCTGATGCCAGGGGCATTCCACACACGCCCCGCCCGGGGTGGAATCATCGCCGACGACGTACCCGTCATGGAGTTCGGCTCCGAGGTGGCTGCACGTGTTCGAGAGCACGGAGACGCGGTCTCCGCGACGGAAGACCACCACCTCGGTATCGGCGACAACGCGCTTCTCGAGTGAGCCATCCGCAAGCTCAGTGAGCGGCGCTAGCTGCTGCCACCCGCTGGGGAAGGTCGTCTCGACGTCGGGAGCATGACTGACGCCCGCTGCTTGGCGGTAGGTCAGGTGGCCACCGAGGTAGCCGCCGCCCGACGCGATGGCCAGCCCCGCGTAGCTCAGCACCTTGCCACTCGTGTGCTTTCCTCGCGAGCGCTGCACGAAGGATGCCGCGAAGAATCCTGTCGCCACAATGTTGACCGCGGCATGCACGATGCCGACGCGCTGCTGCTTCTCGTCGAGCTTCGACCAATCCGCGAAGCCGGCGACGGCTGTTCCGCTCGCTCCCAGCACACCAACTCCGACGAGTGCTCGCGACGCCTTCTCGGTTCCGGGCAGGGCATCCAGCACGCCCGCCGAGATCCACGCGCCCAGAGGAACGTGCACACCGAGCGGATGCACGGGGTGACCCAGCGGAACGCCATGCAGCAGGTCTCGCAACCACCGCGGGCGAAGAACTGCATCCACGACGCCCTGCGTCTTCTCAACAGCGGGATCGAGCGCGGCCGCTTCCTCTAGACGGTCAACGTTTCGCAATACTGGCAGTCGTTTCATCAGAGCCTCGTCCCTCTCAGCGCGTGTTGTTGGAGAACTAGATCGTGACCGATTCGGATGACCCGGTGTGAGGCTCATCCCCGGTTACCTTCGCAGCGACAACGCTAACGAGAGTCGCCACTTTGCCGGGGCTCTCCCAATACTGTGCCGAGTCGGCCTTCACGTGAATCAGCACCACCGAAGGATCTTCCGCACCGCCGTCGAACCACACGTCGGTGAAGGTGTCCCAGAGCGCTTCTTTCTTGACGCCATCCCGGACAATTTCGGCGGAGCCGGCCAGCGACAGCCACTCAGACGAACCCGCGTACGCGAGGTTGACGTGAGGATTCGCGAGCAGCTGCTGAACGGTGTCCGACTCGGCGGAAGCCAAGAACCAGCAGTCGCCATCGAACTCTGCCTCCTGCACGGTCATGGGGTGGCTGTGAAGCGCGCCATCCGCGGACACGCTCGTGAGCATCGCGATGCGTGTGCTCTTCATGATGGAGCGGATGGTGCCGAGCTGATCTGCTGTTGCGTGGGCATGAGATGACATGGTGTCTCCAATTCGTCGAAGGTTGCGCAGTTGTACTGGCCCTTCGACGCTAGGGAGCAATCCTCAATGCTGGCCGAGTACTAGCCGAGCGTTGGATGAGAGCAAGGAGCCGATGCCGGCGCACCAAAAATCGCGCACGACAGACTGCGCCTAATCCTTCTTGTTGCCCTTGTCGTCTTTCTCTTTATCGTCGTCCTTGCCGTTGCCGTTGCTGTTGCCGTTGCTGTTGCCGTTGCCGTTCGATGTTTCGTCTGATTCTTCGTCCACCGGATCGGTAACGGGCGAGGGGTCAGGCAACGCCGCCGTAAGGTCGGCGCGTACAAGGTCGAGAGACGCTTGGATTCGGGCACTTTGCTCAGCCCCGACGGCACCAGTCGCCGTGTTCTCGTTGAGCTGTTCTTGGAGAACATCGAGGGCTGCCAGGGCTGCCACGGGGTCACCCGCCGCGGCAGCATCAGTTACATCAGCAACCGATGACTGCAGCAGCGCCGCGGCGTCGGGATCGAAGTCCGGTGAGGTTGGCGCACAGGCGCTCAACGATAGGGCGAGCATGAGGGCAGCGCCGACGGCGACGATGCGGCGCGGGAGGGTTAGATTTCTGAGATTCATGGCTCCACGCTCTCTTGGAGCTGCTCGAGGTGCGTGCCAAGCTCGCCAGGAACCACCGGGTAGCTGGGCGACGTCGGTTCAGACGGAGTCGCCTGTTGGTTCTGAGTAGTTGTCCACGCGACCACACCCAGGGTGAGCACGAGAGCGGTAGCCAGCACAATCCCGAGGCGCTTGGCGCTGTGCCGACTTAGTCTGGGGTTTCGCTTCGGCGCTGGCGCTGGCGCTGGCACTGCGGATGATGCCGCTGCCGCTGATACCGTTGCAGATTCTGAGGCCTCCGGCGCAGGCCACGCTTCGGTTGCTTGTGTCTCCACGCGGGCGTACGCCTTCGTGGGTTCGAGACCCGTTGCCTCATTTGTCCCGTTCTCCGAGGGAACGAGCGAACGGGTGGGTTCACCTTCGGCGTCGTTCACATCCTCAGAGGAATAGGCGAGCGCCCGCAAAGCGACAGCGATATCCATCGGAAGCGGCCGCTGTTCAGCATCGAGTGCCGTCATAGTGACCAGCATCTCTCGCCACGCCGCGCTGAGACCGTCCGGCACCCGGGGTGGGGTGTTGAGGCGCGCACCGATCGTCTCGACGGCGCTCCCGGGAAACGCGCGCTGCCCCGTGAGCGCTTCAAGCAAAACGAGACCGAGCGAATAGACATCGGAAGGTCCCAATGCGTCACTGCCGCGTGCTTGCTCGGGGCTGAGGTAACTTGCACTGCCGATGACTGTTCCCGTCGAGGTCATCTTCGCACCATCGACAAGACGTGCAATCCCGAAATCTGCAAGCTTCGAATGAAATTTTCGGTCCGGAAGTTCCGAAGGCGCTAGCAAGATATTGGCTGGCTTGATGTCGCGATGCACGACGCCACGACCGTGCATGTAATGAAGCGCCTCGGCAATATCGGCTCCGAGGTGGGCCACCAATGGCGACGGCAAAGGAGCCGTCATCGCTTCACGCAGATTGGGACCGTCCACGAACTCCATGACGAGAAAGACGCGATCCGCAGTCTCAGCCGTCTCGGTGACCGCATCGAAGAGAGTGACCAATGCGTGATGGTTGAGCGCCGCGAGAGTCTCCACCTCGTTGCGCTGTCTCCGGATCTCATCCGGATTTGCCAGGCCAGGCAGCATCAGTTTGAGCGCGACTTCCCGGGGAAGCGACTCATCACGGGCCCGGTAGACGGAAGCCATGCCGCCGCGGCCGATCAGATCTGTGATGCGATACCGGCCGCCGATTACTGTGTCAATGAGCTCATCATCCGAGCGAGAGGATGACCGTGAGCGATTGGCTGTTGCCACGCGAACCCCCTTAGATCTGGTGAGGAGAGTTTAGATGAGTTCTGCGGGAACTGAGGTCGCTTTCCCGGTCCTCATCGAATGAGCAGGAGACGTTAGCGATGAAGGGTTCCCACTCCCCTGAGCACTGCCGCATACCCCTCGCGGTAGCTCGGGTACACGAACGAGAAGCCTGCGCCTTTCAGCCGGTCATTGCGGCAACGCTTGCCGCGGCCCCTGCCATCGTTGGCGCCGTCGTCTGCCTTCGGCGGCGGCACCGGTCGGTCGATACTGCGGGCGAGAAAGCCGATGACCTCGCGTTGATCGGCCGGCTCGTCGTCTACCCCGAGGTAGATACTGGCGGGCGATGTGGCCATTGTCGCGAGGTGCACGATAGCCGCTGCAGCATCATCCCGATGGATCAGATTGGTGAAGTAAGGGGTGAGCGCTAAGGTTTCGTTCCCCTCACGGATGCGGTCGATCTGACGGGTGCGGCCTGGCCCATAGATTCCCGCCAAGCGCAGAATTGTCGAGTTAGCGACGCTCTCGAGCAGCAGTACTTCGGCTTCTCGCAAGACAGTTGCGGTCGGCGAGGCGGGTGTGGCCGGCGTAGATTCATCGACCCATGAGCCATCGCTGACGCCATAGACCGCGGTGGACGAGACATAAATGACCCTCGGCGCAGCAGCGCAGTCTCGCTCAATAGCGGCGGCGATGTTCCGCACGCTTTCGACATAGGTAGCGAGATAGCCGTCGCGCGTGCGCTCATCGGGGCTGACGGCAATCACTACGACGCTGGTATCTGCAGGAAGCGTGGGCACGTGCGCAGACAAGTCCACGGATTGCCCAGCGATCTCGGGCGGCAGCTTCTCGACTGAACGCCGCAGGCCCAGCACAGGATGCCCCAGCGCCGCAAAGCGGAGCCCAGCCTCGATACCTAGGTCACCACATCCGGCTATGACGACGGTCACTGCTGCCTCCTCACGGCGCACCGCTTGGCACGCTGTCGCGTTCTGCATGAGTGGGCACCTCACAGCACCCGCCGCTCAAGAATAACGAGAGACAGCTGGGTGTTTTCCGGCGGGTGCGCAGACGCGGAAGGGCCCGAAAACCGAAGCTTTCGGGCCCTTCCTGAAACCTCGTGGTGTGAACCAGTCAGTTACCGCGCGAAACGCAGACTATGCGAGGCGTGCGGCGAGGTTCTTGTCGAGCGTGTCGAGGAACTCTTCGGTGGTTTCCCACTTCTGGTCCGGTCCGACGAGCAGTGCGAGGTCCTTGGTCATGTGACCACCCTCTACCGACTTGATGACAACGTCTTCCAGGGTCGAAGCGAACTCGATGAGCTCCTGGTTGTTGTCGAGCACACCACGGTGAGCCAGTCCACGGGTCCACGCGTAGATCGAAGCGATCGGGTTCGTGGAGGTGGGCTTGCCCTGCTGGTGCTGGCGGTAGTGACGCGTCACGGTGCCGTGAGCTGCCTCTGCTTCAACAACCTTTCCGTCTGGCGTGGCCAGAACGGAGGTCATGAGGCCGAGCGAGCCGAAGCCCTGAGCTACGGTGTCGGACTGTACGTCGCCGTCGTAGTTCTTGCAGGCCCAGACGTAGCCGCCCTCCCACTTCATGGCCGAAGCGACCATGTCGTCGATGAGGCGGTGCTCGTAGGTGAGGCCGGCAGCTTCGAACTTGTCCTTGAACTCGGTCTGGAAGATCTCCTCGAAGATGTCCTTGAAGCGACCGTCGTAGGCCTTGAGGATCGTGTTCTTCGTCGAGAGGTACACGGGGTAGTTGCGCGTGAGGCCGTAGTTGAGGCTGGCACGAGCGAAGTCAACGATCGAGTCATCGAGGTTGTACTGAACCTGAGCGATTCCATCGCCCGGGGAGTCGTAGACCTCAAACTTCATGGGCTCTGAACCATCTTCGGGAGCGAACTCGACGGTCAGCTTTCCCTTGCCCTTGAAGCGGAAGTCAGTGGCACGGTACTGGTCGCCGAAGGCGTGACGGCCGATGATGATCGGCTTGTTCCAGCCCGGTACGAGACGCGGGATGTTCGAGATGATGATGGGCTCGCGGAAGATAACGCCACCAAGGATGTTGCGGATGGTGCCGTTAGGGCTGCGCCACATCTTCTTGAGACCGAATTCTTCAACACGGGCTTCGTCGGGGGTAATGGTTGCGCACTTGACGCCAACACCGTGCTTTTGGATGGCGTGAGCCGCATCAATGGTGATCTGGTCGTCGGTTGCGTCGCGGCTTTCAATGCCGAGGTCGTAGTACTCGAGGTTGACGTCAACGTAGGGGTGGATCAGGGTTTCCTTGATCCGGTGCCAAATAATGCGCGTCATTTCGTCGCCGTCGAGTTCGACGACGGTGCCTTCTACCTTGATCTTGGACAAGCTTTGCTCCTTAGTTAGTGGCCACCTCCAGCTTACTCTTTTTCCTATGTATCTCGACATCGAGATACCTTGGCGCATCTGTCTACCGCGGGTTAGCCTGTATTCATGGGTGAGCTAAGACTTGAAGAATTATCGGCAAGCACCATCGTGGCTGCCAACAACCTGTCGCTGCGTCGCGGGCAGGAGCAGTTCGTTACGCCGCCCTCCTACGCGATCGCGGACGCCTTCATCGACCCGCTGACGTCGTGGCCGCGCGTTGTCCTCGAGGGCGACAAAGTTGTCGGATTCGTCCGGGGCAATTTCGACAACAATGCGTCGCAAGAAGAGTTCCGCAGCTGCATTTGGCGGGTCAGCGTCGCCGGAGACGAGCAGGGCCAGGGCATCGGCCGCTTCGCCGTCAAGGCTCTCAGCGAAGAAGCACGCAGCCGTGGCTTCGACCGCATCACCGCCATTTGGGAAGAGGGCGACGACGGCCCGGAGCAGTTCTTCCTCAAGGTCGGTTTTAAGGTCGTCGGCGAAACTCAGTACGGCGAGAAGCTCGGCGAATACACGCTCTAAGCGTGCCCGCTCCTAGCGACGACTTCGTGAGCCGCGTGCTCGAGGTTGTGGAGTCGATCCCGCCGGGGCACGTGATGACCTACGGCGAGGTAGCTGCCACGATCGGCTCGCGAGCCGCGCGGGCAGTCGGCACCGTGATGGCCCGCTACGGCTCAGACGTGGCGTGGTGGCGCGTCATCCGTTCTGGCGGGCATCCACCTCTCGCTCACGAAGACCGGGCACTCGTGCACTACGAGGCCGAATCAACGCCGCTGAAATGGATGCCCGACGGCAGCTATCGCGTCGACCTGCGGTCAGCGCGACACCGCCCCTAAACGAGCGAGTCTCGCCAGGCCGCGTGCAGTTGCGCGAACTTGCCGGAGCCCGAAATGAGTTCTTGCGGGGTGCCGTCTTCGATAACGCGACCGTGTTCCATCACTAGCACGCGGTCAGCGATTGCGACCGTCGATAGACGGTGCGCAATGATGATGGCGGTGCGGTCGGAGAGCAGCGTCTGAAGGCCAGCCTGAACAAGGCGTTCGCTCGGGATATCGAGCGACGCGGTTGCCTCATCCAGAATCAGCACAACAGGGTCGGCGATGAACGCGCGCGCGAACGACAACAGTTGTCGCTGCCCGGCACTCACTCGACCACCACGCTTGTTCACGTCGGTGTCGTACCCATTGGGCAGCGCCTCGATGAACTCGTGCGCGCCCACTGCTTTCGCTGCACCGATGATCTCCTCGCGGGTGGCATCAGGTTTGCCGAGAGCAATGTTGTCGGCAACGTTGCCCGAGAACAGATACGCCTCTTGTGTGACCATGACGATCGCACGGCGCAGATCCTTCGGATGCAACTTGCGCAGGTCCACCCCGTCGAGCGAGACGGTGCCCTGGCTGGGGTCATAGAAGCGCGAAATGAGCTTGGCGAGCGTCGACTTTCCGGCGCCCGTCGTTCCCACCATTGCTACCGTCTGACCGGCGGGCAGCTCAAGATCGAACTTCGGCAGGATCACTTTGTCGGCGTTGTAGGCAAATTCCACACCGTCGAACGTCACGGTTCCCTTGGCCTTGCGCAGGTCAATGGGAGTCGTGGGGTCAGCAACGGTCGGGCGCTCTTCAAGCACTCCCGAAATCTTCTCCAAAGCCGCGGCAGCGGACTGGTACGAGTTGTAGAACATCGCCATCTCTTGTGCGGGCGCAAAGAACTGGCGGGCATACAGCAGCGCACCAAGCAGGGCACCGATCGCAAGGTCGCCAGTCGAGACGCGCAAGCCGCCCACGAGCAGGATCATCGCGAGAGCAACGTTTCCGATGAGAACCAGACCCGGGTCAAAGATTCCGAACAATTGGATGACGCGAGCGTTGGCATCCCGATAGTTCTCGACCAGCCCGCCGAACTGTTCGCGGTTGCGCTCTTCTTTGCGGAAGGCCTTCACCGCACGGATGCCGGTCATGGTTTCCACGAAGTGCACGATGAGCTTGGCCGAAGTCGTGCGAGTCTCACGGAAGTGCAATTGCGAGCGCACCTGGAACCAGCGCGTGAGGAAGCCCAACGGAACGAGCGCGCAGAACAGAATGACGCCGCTCACCCAGTCGAGCGAGAACATCGCGATAGCAATGAATCCCATGTAGAGCGCACCCTGCACGAGCTGGTTGATGCCCGAGTCGAGTAGTTCGCGAATCGCATCGAGGTCACTTGTTTGGCGCGCGATGATGCGCCCCGAGGTGTAGCTCTCGTGGAATTCAAGGCTCAAGCGTTGCGTGTGCAAGAAGACGCGTTTGCGCAGGTCGAACAGGATTGCTTGGCTCACGCGCGCGCTCAGCACGGTGTACCAGGCAATCATCGATGCACCAACGATGCCCGTGAACAGGTAGGCGCTGACGACGAGCACGAGCGGCAACGTTTCGCCGTCGATGAGGGCGGGCAACGCGTTGTCGATGCCGTAGGCGATCAGCGCGGGGCCAGCTACTTGCGCGGCAGTGCTCACGACGACCACGGCCATCGTGAGAACCACACGAAGGCGCACGGGCGCGATCAGCGATCCGAGCAGGCGCAGCGAGCGCTGGCGAATCTGACGGCTCTCGTCCTTGGTGTAGTCGTTGCGTTCTTCGCCGGAGGTTCCCATCACGCTCATGAACTGACCTCCTGCTCTTCCTCTTCAAGACTGGATATGACGTAACGGTAATGACTGCTGGTGGCCAGCAGGTCGGAGTGCTTTCCGACCGCGGTAACCTTGCCATCTTCGAGAAGAGCAACGCGATCGGCGAGCATCACGGTCGATGGACGGTGAGCAACGATGAGCGCGGTCGTGGAGCTCAGCACCTTGCGCAGCGCGGCCTCGACGAGCGCTTCAGTATCGACGTCGAGCGCCGAGAGCGGGTCATCGAGCACGAGCACCGCGGGTTTCGCGGCAACGGCGCGGGCGAGCGCGAGGCGCTGCCGTTGCCCACCTGACAAGCTCAGGCCCTCTTCGCCGACGAGGGTGTCGAGGCCCTTGGGCAGGTCGTACACGAAGTCGGCTTGCGCGATGCTCAACGCTTCGCGCAGTTCTTCTTCGGTGGAATCGGGGCGCCCCATGAGCACGTTCTCGCGCACACTCGACGAGAACAGCGTGGCATCCTCGAACGCCATCGCAAGATGACGCCGTAGCTCAATCAGAGTGAGGTTGCGGATGTCGACGCCGTCGATGCTGATCGATCCTTCCGTCACGTCGTAGAGACGTGTCGTCAGGGCTGTGATCGTCGATTTGCCTGAGCCAGTCAGCCCCACGAGGGCCATGGTCTCCCCCGGCTCAATGCTCAAGTCGATACCGTTCACGAGATCGGGAACGTTCGCGGGTGAATCGGGGTAGCGGTAGTGCACGTTCGTGAATTGAAGGCGACCCTGGCTATCCGTGATGGTTTCGGGGTGTTCTGGATCGGTGATGGGGTTTGCGGAGTCCATGACTTCGAAGAAACGGTCGGCGGCGGTGCGCGCGTCGAACGTCATCGACAGCAAGAAGCCGATCGATTCCACGGGGAAGCGCAAGACGGTGGCCGTGGCGAAGAACGCGACCAGGTCACCCGCTGAGATGTTGCCCTCGACAACGAGCCACACACCGCCGAGAAGTCCGAGCGCGAACATGACGTCGGGCACGAGCAGCAGCCAGAGCCAGATGCCGGCAATTGCGCGGGCTTTCTCAATCTCGGTGCCACGCAAGCTTTCGGCCTGAGCCGAGAAGCCGACGAGCGCGTGCTTTCCTCGCCCGAATGCTTTCAGAACACGGATGCCGTGCACCGACTCTTCGACAGCAGTCGCGAGGTCACCGGTTTGGTCTTGGCTGCGGCGGGCCACGATCGAGTACTTCTTTTCGAAGACGTACCCGTAGATCCACAACGGGATCGACGTGACGATAAAGATCACACCGAGCACCCACGAGATGTTCACGAGGAACAGCAGCCCCACGATGATCGTGAGCACGTTGACCACGAGCAAGACGAGACCAAACGACAACCATCGGCGGATGAGGTTGAGGTCGCTGACGGCGCGCGACAGCAGCTGGCCACTCGGCCAGCGGTCGTGGAAGCTCACGGGTAGGTGCTGCAAGGTCATGTAGAGGGTGTTGCGCATGCGCGCTTCAACATGGGTTCCCGGCGTGAGCACGAAGTAGCGACGAAGCGCGATCATGATCGCCTCGACAATGCCGAGCCCGAGAACGATGAAGAAGGCGGGCCAAATCTGGCTTGAATCGCCCGACTGAAGCGGCCCATCCACGAGCGAGCGCAACACTTGCGGGATGAGCAGCGCAACGATACCGGCGGCGAGAGCTGCTGCCATGCCGAGGTAGATGAACGGCATGGCCGATTGTGCGTAGGGGTAAAGCCGGCGGATAGCCGTAAAAGTGCCGACCGCTTTGACGCGTTCTGGCTGGTCAGACTGTGGTGACACCATGGATCCTTGACGAGAGGGATCCCTGCGTTCAGGGATCGCGATTACTGCGGGTCGCGTCGTGTGCGACCGTGAACCGCTGCTCCTCGTCGTGAATGGCGCGGGGCAGACAGCCTTTTAGAATATGCCCGCCCCGGCGCTTTCACAATCACTATCCACAAATTTTTTGACAGAGTCTCAATTCAGCGGATGCGGACGGAGAGGCACGTGACGCAGCCCTCCATCTTCTCAAACTCAGACACGTCGACGGTAACCACGCGGTAGCCCAGGTTCTCGATGAGGGCAGCAGTCTGGGGCGCCGACGACGACATGAGAACCGCGTCATCCGACAGCACAACAACGGCAGCACCCTCGGCCTCAGGAACAGCCAAGAAGCGGTCGTACAGGTCGACGTTGTCGACGAGGTCGGGGTACCCAATGATCGTGCCGTCAGGCAGGGCTGTGACGCCGCTCTTGAGGTGCAGCACCTTCTCCACGGGCACCGCAATCACGGTGTAGCCGAGCGGGGTGACGATCGCCCGCAGCTGGCGGATGCCCTCTGCGTTGGTGCGGCCGCCGCGACCGACGTAGACCGTGGAACCAACCTTGAGCACGTCACCGCCATCGAGAGTGCCGGGTTCGGTGATTTCGTGGAGTTCGAGACCAAGGTCGTCGATGCTCGTGCGCACGGCAACGATCTCGGCCTGACGGCTCTCAGCACCGGGGCTCGTGAGCACCGCAACCTCGCCGAACATCACGACGGTGTCTTCGATGAAAACAGAATCGGCGAGATCGTCGTCGGCGGGCACTTCGATTACTTCGAAGCCGTTGTCTTTGAGGGCGGCAACGTAGGCCTCCCACTGCGCATCAGCAAGTTCGGCATCCACGGGAACACGGTCGAGGTGAGTGAGTTCTCCCTCAGCCATGCGCGAGGAAGGGGCGCGAACGAGAGCGGTGAGCGTGGGGGTCGGCTGCGGGGCACGGGCGACCATGGCAAACCACACGCGGCGACCAACCGTGAGTGCGGTCACGATCGTGGCTACGACAAAGATGAGGTTCGTGCCGAGCAGGCTCGCCAAGATGAATGCCATCGCTTCGGGATTCCATTCGGCTCCCGAGGCAATGATGCCGAGGGCGGTGCCGAAGAAGGCCGCGGCGATGCCGATCACGAGAGCCGACACGGCGGTCGTGTACCAGTAGCGGTGAATCTCGAGCGCCGCCGCAAGCGAGTAGAGCAAGAAGAGCACAAGCGCCATCGGCAAGAAGTACTCGGCGATCGTCGGCAGGTTCTCTGCCGCGGCACCGTTCGACGTAAAGAACGCCAGCCCGGTTGCGAGATAGACGGTGCCGGCAACGGCAATTCCGGAAATAAAAGCTGCGGCCATACGCCGTTGTGCACTGATCATGCGCCCCAACCTACCGGGAAGATTCTATGCGTTTGCCCTACGCCGGCTCCCCGTAGAGAGCCGGCGTACACCGGGCGACATTTGTTAGTGGAAGAAGTGGCGCTCACCCGTGAAGTACATGGTCACGCCGGCGTCAACCGCTGCCGCAATTACTTCTTCATCACGGATCGAACCGCCAGGCTGAACCACCGCACGCACACCCGCATCGAGCAGCAACTGCAGGCCATCGGCGAAGGGGAAGAACGCGTCACTGGCCGCAACCGAACCTGCGGCACGGTCACCGGCCCGCGAGATCGCGAGCTGGCACGAGTCAACACGGTTGACCTGCCCCATGCCGACACCGACGGATGCTCCGCCGTTAGCCAGCAAAATAGCGTTCGACTTCACGGCGCGCACTGCTCGCCACGCGAACTCAAGGTCGGCAAGAGTCTCAGCATCGGCGGCGTCGCCGGCAGCGAGCGTCCACGCGGAGGCCGGGGAGAAGTGCTTATCCAGTTCTTGCACGAGCATGCCGCCCGAGATCTGGCGCAGCTCACGGCTGTCACGCGCGTAGCCCTCAGGCAGCTGCAGCAAGCGCAGGTTCTTCTTGGCCTTCAAGATTTCAAGTGCTTCGGGCTCAAAGCCGGGAGCAACGACAACCTCGGTGAAGATCGGTGCGATCGACTCAGCGGCAGCCTTCGTGATGATTCCGTTGGCCGCGATCACTCCGCCGTAGGCCGAGATCGGGTCGCAGGCGTGCGCCAAAACGTGAGCCTCCGCGATGCTGGCTGCAGTGGCGATTCCGCACGGGTTAGCGTGCTTGATGACCGCGACAGCGGGAGTGTCGTGGTCGAAGGCGGCGCGCAGAGCGGCGTCGGCATCCACGTAGTTGTTGTACGACATCTCTTTGCCACCGAGCTGCGTGGCCTGCGCGATTCCGGGCTGCGCGGCCACACCGTAGAGGGCTGCCTGCTGGTGGGCGTTCTCGCCATAGCGAAGTACGGCGAGCTGGTCGGCGGCAACCTCGAGGTGCACCGGCAGTGTGGGGGCGGATGCCGCGGCATCCGTCTCACCGAGAAGCGCACCGGTCAGGAACCACTGCGACACAGCGGTGTCATAGGCGGCGGTCTGAGCGAAAGCCTTGGAGGCGAGCGCGTAACGCTGCGCGAAGGTTGTGCCCTCCCCCGCTGCCGCGGCGATGATCTCGTCGTAGCTGTCTGGGCTCGTGACGATGGCAACGTTGGCGTGGTTCTTGGCGGAGGCGCGCACCATGGCGGGGCCCCCGATGTCGATCTGCTCGACGATGTCGGCGGGAGCAGCGCCAGAGGCAACCGTCTCCACGAAGGGGTAGAGGTTCACGACAACGAGGTCGAAGGCTTTGATGCCGAGCTCGGCGAGCTGAGCTTCGTGCGACTCGAGGCGCAGGTCAGCGAGGATGCCGGCGTGCACGGACGGGTGCAGCGTCTTGACGCGACCATCGAGCGATTCCGGGAAACCCGTGACGGTCGATACCTCGGTGACGTCATAACCAGCTTCGGCGATCGTCTTCGCCGTGGAACCGGTCGAGACGAGCTCTACGCCCGCATCGGCAAGCGCACCCGCGAGGTCGAGGAGGCGCGACTTGTCGCTCACCGAGATGAGGGCGCGGCGGATAGGAACGACATCGCGTTCGCGGAAATCGGCTGGGTTATGGCTGGGGCCGCTCATGGGATTCAGAGTTCCTTTAGGTTGATGCGATTGGTGGCAATGTCTTCGATCGTCTGCACGAGCAAGCGCCGTTCAATCGGCTTAATGCGGGCGTGCAGGTGTTCTTCGGTGTCTCCGGGCTCGATTGCAACGCGCTCTTGCACGATGATCGGACCACTATCGACACCGTTGTCGACCTTGATAACACTGGCGCCCGTCTGGGTTGCCCCAGCAGTAAGCGCATCGCGAACCGCGTGGGCTCCCGGGAACTCCGGCAGGTAGGCCGGATGAGTGTTGATGATGTTGGGCGAAAGAGCCTCGACGACGCGCGGCGGCAGCAGCTTCATGAAGCCACTCAGCACGACGAGGTCGGCATTCCAGAATTGGATCTGCTCGAGCAGTTCATCGCCCCACTCGTCGCGGTTCTTGAAGTTCGACATCGCGACCGAGAACGTGGGGATGCCGTAATGCTCGGCATGGTCGAGCCCGTCAGCAACGCGGTCGGCGCCAACGGCGACGACACGGGCGGGAAAGTCGGCACTCTCGGCCGCTTCGAGCAGGGCGGCGAGGTTAGACCCGCCCCCGGAAATCAAGACAACGAGTGTGAGCACGCACCCAGCCTAGCGCTCAGTGAAGCCGTCGTCAGTGCGCTCCGGGCGTGCGGACGCCAGAAGACCGAGCCCCGCTGCGACCGAAAACTCCACGAACGCCCACAGGGCAACAATCCACGGCTGGGGGCCAACATCGATGAGTCGTCCCGGACCGGCAGATCCCGCGGATGCCCACGTCAACAACCCCATGATGGTGGCGGCCGTGAATCCGATCCCGACCGCGACGATGGCCAGTTCGCGGCGACGAAGTTCTCCGGCGATACGCGGCCCGAGCACGGCTGCCACCAGGAAGCCGACAACAACGGGGGCGAGGAGTCCGGCGAATCCGAATGCGAAATCTCCGCTCGGCAGGGCGCCAAAGACGGGGATGGCAGGAATGGGCCCGAGGGTGGTGGCCAGCGGCGAGACCGCGGAACCTGTTCCGATCGCAAAGCCGGGCCCCACGAGCCAGGCTGCCGCCCACAACACGATGTTTGGCAACAGCGCGAGTTGGCCGATCGTCACGGCGACGCCACCCAGCACCTCGGTGTGGAGTCCTTCATACAGCGTGATGATCTCAGCGAAGGACGTGACAATCGCGAGCGTCGTCACGAGAGACGCGACCGTGAGCAAACCGGCAGCCGCGATCGCCCCGCCCCGCAGCGCGGTGGCCACGATCGTGCGTACGTGGGCTGGCCATCCAGCAATCCAGCGTCGGATGCCTCCCGACACAGGGTTCGCCGCCGAAACGATCTGGCTGCCGATCAGCAGGCCGACCGCGAAGACCACCGTCGGTAACAGGGTGCCCTGCCACAGCGAGGGGCGCGCCACCGGGTGCAAAGCCGACAAGGTGAGCACGAGCGACGTTGCGCCGAAGGTGGCGAGCGAGGCGAGAGTGCCCAGCAGCATGTGGGGAGTCTCGGCGACCCGACGACCAGCCCGAACGCCGAGCAGAAGAGTCAGAAGGGCGAACCCGAGCAGCGCCATGGTGATCGTGACCGGCGTGCTCGCTGCGGGCAACCCAACGGCGCTCGCGACGGTCGGATCAAGCACAACGGTGATGTCGACGCCGTGGCCGACAAGCCAAATATCAACGGCGGCACGCCAGAACACTGTCCAGTCGATGGCCAAGCCGTAGTGGATGCCCCACAGCAACGTCAGCGGGACCAGCGGAATCGCGATCCCGATAGCGACAACGAGGAGCGCCTCGAAGGCGGCGAAGAGAAGAGTGAGCTGGCGATTCATGTCTCGGTGAGCGTACCCGCCCGCGCGCCAACAGCCGCGACGGCGGACCGAAAATAGATCGATCTGTCAGCGTGACGGATGCCGCCGCCGGGCGGACCGGCGACGCTCAGGCGGGCACAACTCGCGCGGGCGTCGCCGCGGATTCGCTAGCTGGCGAGTTCCCCGAAGCCTTCGCCCGTCATGGCGACCAGAGTGTCGACGGCCTGCTGGGCGGCACCACCGGTTGCCGTGAATTTCAAGACGTGGTCGTGTGCAGCTCCGAGCGACATGATTCCGATCAGGCTGTTGCCCGAAACCGGCCCCTTGCCCGCAGTCACGTCGGTGATCGTGAGTTTGGCATCCACTCCCGCGAGCGCCTGAACGATGAGAGACGCCGGTCGGGCGTGCAGTCCGTCAGGGTTCACGAGGGGGGCTTCGGCGGTGACCTCTGTAGGGTCGGCTGACACAGCATCCGCAGCAGGAGCGTCCGCAGCGGGTGTCTCAGCGGCAGGAGCATCAACCCCGTCAGGGGCACCGCCCTGGTCAGCAAGCTGACTCTGCTTTGCGCCCATTGCTGCCCGCGCTTCGCGGTCGACCTCGTCGAGCGAGGCCCCTGCATTCGCAAGAACAATCGCGGCAATGAGTCCTTCTACGAAGGGCGCATCGGTGAGCCGCACCTCGTCAGTTGTTGTCATGAACTCGGTGGCCATGGTGCTGCTGAGCACCGCTGAGCCGAGATCCATGAAGACAAGAACGCCCTCGCCGTTGGCTACCTCGTCGATTGCCGCAGCAACTTTCACGGCATCCGTACCGATGATGCCGTCGCCGGCACCCGCGGCAATCGCGATCGGCGGCGGGGTCTCCCCCACCATTTCAAGCGCGAGATCCACAGCGGCCTGCGCGAGCGCAGGGCTGTGGCTTACGACCACAATGCCAATCACGATCAGCTCGAAACGGTGTCGACGAGAGCCTGGAACAGCAGTGTGCTCGAGGTGGCACCCGGGTCGATGTGTCCGGCGCTACGCTCGCCGAGGTAGCTTGCGCGACCCTTGCGGGCAACGAGAGGTTCGGTCGCGTCGCGCCCCTTCTCAGCAGCGGTGAGAGCCACGGATGCCGCCGCAGCAACATCGGCGCCGTCAGCGACAGCAGCATCCCACGCGTCAAGCGCGGGTGCGATCGCGTCGAACATAGTTTTGTCGCCCGCTTCAGCCTTGCCCCGTGCCACTACGCCCTCAAGACCGGCTCGCAGTGCTGCGCCGAGGGCGGCAGCGTCGAGTTCAGCCACGGGGCCAGCGTTCACGCCCATGCGCAGGAAGAGAGTGCCATAGAGCGGGCCGCTCGCGCCGCCGACGGACGTCACCAAAGTCATACCTACAGACTTCAGCAGTGCGTCGGCGGCGGTCGCGGGCTCTGCACCAATCTTCTCGACCACTGCGTTCATGCCGCGGACCATGTTGGAGCCGTGGTCAGCGTCGCCAATGGCCGAATCGAGTTCGGTCAGGTAGCTCTGTTTCTCGGTCACGAGATCGCGGAACCGCGAAAGCCAGGCGATCAGTTGGTCGAGAGAGATGGTGCTTGTAGACATAGTTCTTAGACTCCCCAGCGGAGCCCGGCGGTGTTCACCGGGGCATCCCATAGTTTCAACATTTCTTCGTCAGCCTTAAGGATCGTGACCGAGCATCCGGCCATATCAAGGCTCGTGATGTAGTCACCGACGAGGTTGCGCACAACCTCAACTCCAGCAGCCTTGAGCAGCTTCGCGACCTCGTTGTACATGATGTACAGCTCGATCTGCGGGGTGCCGCCCATACCGTTCATCATCACAATGGCTGGTGATCCTGTGAAGTCCATGTCGGCCAAGATCGGGTCGACCAGTTGCTTAGCAATGGATGCCGCATCCGCGAGCTTTTCGCGGTGACGACCGGGTTCTCCGTGGATGCCGACGCCGATTTCCATCATGTCGTCGGGCAGATCGAAGGTCGGCTTGCCCGCGGCGGGAACCGTACAGCTGGTGAGTGCCATACCCATGGAGCGGCCGGAGTCGTTGATGCGGTGTGCCAGTGCGGTGACCGCGGCGAGGTCTTGTCCCTCTTCAGCTGCTGCGCCGACGATCTTTTCGAGCAATACCGTGAGGCCAACGCCGCGGCGTCCGGCCGTGAAGAGCGAGTCCTGAACAGCCACGTCGTCGTTGACGACGACAGAGGCAACCTTCACTCCGGTTTCCGCTTCGGCCATTTCGGCAGCCATCTCGAAGTTCATGACGTCGCCGGTGTAGTTCTTGACGATGTGCAGCACGCCAGCACCAGAGTCAGCAACCTTGGTGGCTTCCTGCATCTGGTCGGGGGTTGGCGAGGTGAAGACTTCGCCGGCACACGCTGCGTCGAGCATCCCGAAGCCAACGAAGCCGCCGTGAAGCGGTTCGTGGCCCGAGCCGCCACCAGAGATCAGCGCAACCTTGCCAGCGCGAGTGGGTTCTGCGCGGTAGATCACGCGGTTGACGTGGTCGACCTTGAGCTCTGGATGCGCGGCGTCGATTCCGGCGAGCGCGTCGGCGAGTACCGATTCGGGGGTATTGATCAGTTTCTTCATTACTTGGCCTTCTCTTCCGTGAGTGCTTCAGTGAGGGTCTCGTTGTCGGCGTTGGTCTTGGAAATAAAACCGAAAGCAAGTGCGGCAAGCACACCAGCGAGCAGTTCAGCTACGAGGTAGACCCACAGCTGCTCCCACGCCACTTCGCCGCCCATGATCTGCTGAACGAGCATCGGACCAGTGGTACGGGCGGGGTTGATGGATGCGCCAGTGATCGGGCCAACGGGAATGATGGCGGCGAAGACGACGAAACCAATGGCGAGTCCGGCAAAGCCGGGGGCTGCCTTGCGGTGGATGACTCCAAAGACGGTGAAGACGAGGAGGAACGTTCCGACGAACTCGGCAAAGAATGCCTGGCTGACGGGAATCGTGTCGGGGTTGTAGGCGGCGACGCCAAGACCGGCGTCAACCGCGGCCTGGCCAAGAACGCCGACGATCGCAAAGGCACCGGCGGTTGCACCGAGGAGCTGAGCGATGAGGTAGCCGGGAACTTCACGCCACGCGAACTTGCCAGCGACAGCGAGGCCGATCGTGACGGCGGGGTTGATGTGGTTGCCGGAGATGTAGCCGAAGACATAGACCGTCACGACAACGATCAGACCGAACGCGAACGAGATGATTCCGAGACTCGCCATGGTGAACGGCTCATCGCCATTCAAGATGAACGTCGCGGGCACTGAGCCAACGCCGACGAAAACGAGGAAGGCGGTTCCTAGAAACTCCGCAGCCAGCTTCTGCCACTGCTTGTTCTCATCCATGAGTTCTCCTTTGAACTTGTATTGCGCGTGCGACCGGGTGTCGCGAACGTTCGTCAATATCGGAACGTTATTCGATAATGTCGAATATGCTACGTTCAGTTACATCTTGTCAAGCCCAACCGGTTCGAAAGTAGACCGGTGGTGCAGAGATAATGAATACCGGCTAAATGACGGGGAACAGCGTTGATCCAATCCATTGATCGAGCAGCACAAGTGCTGTCGTCGCTCCAGGGCGCCCGGCATCTCGGCATCACGGAACTCGCCGGCCTTCTCTCGCTGCCGCCGTCCACGGTGCACGGCATCGTTAAGTCCCTCCAGGTACACGGACTCGTCGCCAAAGAACCCAACGGCAACCGCTACATGCTCGGCCCCGCCCTGCTGAAACTCTCCAACGTCTACCTCGACACCCTCGACGTGCGTGCCCGCGCAATGCGCTGGACCCAAGAACTTTCGCGACGCACCGGGCTCGCTGTTCGCCTCGGCTCCGAACTTTTCGACGAAGTCATCGTCATCCATCACAACAACCGGCCAGATGGCACCGAGCAGATGCCAGAGACAGGCCTCTCCATTCCCGTGCACGCCTCCGCTATGGGCAAGATCCTGTTGACCTACAACGCGGATGCCGCCGACCAGCTTTTTGAGAAACCGCTCCGCAGCCTCACCGGTGACACCATCACCGATCCCTCGAAACTCATTCTGCAGTTTGCGCAGATTGCCGAGCGCGGCATCGCCACGGAGCAAGATGAAGCGGTGCTCGGCGAATCCTCGATTGCGGCCCCTATCGCCGATCGCAATGGCAACGTCATCGCCGCCGTGGCCGTCGTGTTGCACTCCAGCGAGTGGCCGCCCGAAGACAACGTATTGAATGTGTTGCGCGAAACCGCCCGCAACATCTCGCGCGAACTCGGCTACACCGCCTGGCCGCCGCCCGTCGTGCGGCGCCCCACCGACGACTAACATCCAGCGCGCCAACGCGCCTCACACTGCGAGCGCGCCAACACGCAACAACGGCTGGCCGCCCGTGGGGAGGCGACCAGCCGTTGTTGAGTGTTGCTCCTGAGCAGGTGTCGTCTAGAAGACGATCCAGACCCAGTCGTTGCGGCTGCTTGAGCCGGTCACGTTGTCACCGGCCGGAGTGAACTCTGCCTTCACCTGGTGCAGCCCACGGTCGAGCTTCGGCAGCTTCACCGTCACCTTTCCGTTGTCGGCTTCGTCCAGCGTGATGGTGTCGACCTTCTTGCCGTCGACCGTCACCTTCACGGTTCCGGTCGCTGCGACATCCTCACCGGTAGCGACTCGGATGGTGGCACTCACGGTGTTCCACGAGAAGGCAACGTGCTTGCTCACCGACAGGCTCACGCTCGAGCTGTAGTTGATCATCACGGCCTCAGAGGTGGCGCTTGCGCTCGGCAGGTCCTTCTTGCTGGCGGTGACAACGACGGTGATCGCCTTGCCCTCGTCAGCCTTCGTGACCGTGTACTTGCGCTTGTCGGCGCCGGCGATGTTCTCGCCGTTTGCCTGCCACTGGTAGCTGAACTTCAGCCCGTCAACATCCCACTCGCCAGCGTTGGCGGTGAGCTTGCTGCCCACGAGCGGCTTGCCCGAGATGGTCGGCAGAACGGTGTTCACGGGCGTTCCCGGCAGAACATCTTCCTGCGTCACAACCTCAATCGCGGTTGTTGCTCCCGTGTCGCCATAGCTGACGAGACCGAGGTAGTTCGTGAAGGGGGCGAGGCCCTCCCACGATGCGGTGTAGCTCACTGCTTCACCCTGCACACCCGGGAGAACTTCGGGGTCCAACCCGAGGGGCTCTCCCGCACCAGGAACGACGGCGAAGGTGCGCACGTCGAACGCGGTAGACGGGTTCGCGGCATACACCGATGCGATCACGAGGTAGTCACCCGGTGTCGGATCAGCGAGGTTGACGCGCTCATCGGCGGCTCCCGTGGCGGACTGCCACCCGGCGATCGGAGTGCCACTGCCATCGAGCAGGTACACAATCAGATCGAGGTCGGCCGTGTCATCGATCGAATCGAGATCGAAGCGCGCATACGTTGTGCCCTCAGGCACGGTTGCTGCGTACTCAAACTCGTCTCCGCTCACACCAGAACCCGAGTGATCGGTTTCGGTGCCAGTGGGGTCTTCATAGAAGACTCCCGCGGTGAGACCGGTCGATGTCAGCGGGATGTCGCCGTTGCCGCCGGGCGTGACCGTCACTTCAACGGCGCCGTAGGTTCCGGTTCCGCTGGCTGTGTCCGGCGCGAGGATGGTGACGGGGCGCACGGCGATGGGGCTGTGCACGACGGTGTCGCCACTGGTCCACGTGAGGGCTCCGGTGGTGAATTGGTCGAGCGGAGCATCCGTTCGACTGATCGTCACTTCGTAGCTCTGTGTCTCGCCTGCAGCACCAAAGGTCAGCGTTGAAGGTGAGACCGTTGCTTCGATTCCGGGGACCGAGATGGATGCCTCGAACGTGCCCGCCTGAGTGGAGGTCACGGTGCGAGTGATCGTCTCGGCTGCCGTCAGCGAGCCGATACCGATGGATGCCAGGTTGAGATTGCTGGGATCGATTGCTTCGACCGCGGGGTCGAGCACGTCGTAGCCAGCGCCCTCAATGTAGGACAGCCAGTCGCCGATGCCGTTCAGGTAGAGCAAGCCAGGCTCAAAGAACTTGGTCGGATCGATGTGGCCGGCACCCTGCGTGAAGGGGTCAGTGACGGGGTTTCCGTCGGCATCCACGGTGTCGTAGGCAGTTGTCATGAATGCCGACTTGATCTCGGCGGGAGTCGCGTTGGGGCGTTCGCCGAGGTAGAGCGCGGCAAGACCGGCAACGTGCGGTGACGACATCGAGGTTCCCGAGAGAAGCGCGAACGTCGGCTCGGCTCCTTCAGCGTTGGCGCTAGCGGCGAGGATTCCGACACCAGGCGCCGAGATGTCGGGCTTGATGATGTCGCTGCCGTCAGCTTCAACGGGACCACGCGACGAGAAGCCAGCGACCTGAGGGGTCGGCGGTTGGTACGCGGTTTCGTTACCCGGAGTGAAGGTCGCGGTCGCACCTTCGGTCGCTGCATACGCAAGGACAGCATCGCGGTACTGAGCATCCAGGTGGATGGTCGGAATCACGTGAGTGTCGAGGTCGGTCGAGCTCGGCGTCACGTTCACAAGAACCGCACCGATACCGCCAGCGCGAGCAACCTCGGCCGACTTGTCGACACGAGCGATGACACCGCGGTCACAGACCACAATCTTGCCCTCAACGAGAGCCGGGTCGAGAGTGTCAGCCAGGCACAGCGCTGGGTCAACAGCACCGACGAGGGCGACATCCGCAGCGTAGACGAGCTCACCCGTCAGCGGTTCCGCGGCAGGGTCGAGGTCAACCGTGATCGACGCACCGGCGAACTCTTGGCCGTCACCGAGGGTGACGGTGGCTTCGTAGTTCGGAATGGTGCTGGCGGCGACGGTGGTGATCCACGGTGCCGCGTTGTCGAGGGTTGTCGCTCCGGGGCCGTCGTTTCCGGCGGAGGCTGCGACGAAGACGCCGGCAGCAGCCGCACCGAGGAAGGCCTGGTCGGTGGGTGAAACGGTGCTTGTGGCAGCGCCTCCACCGATCGAGTAGTTGATCACGTCAACACCGTCAGCGACAGCCTGGTCGATTGCAGCCAAGAGGTCGGTGGATGCACAACCGTCGTCGGTCGTGGCGACCGGGTCTGGTCCGCTCCAGCACACCTTGTAGGCAGCGATCTTTGCCGCGGGGGCGACACCGGAGAAGTAGCCGAGGGCGTTTCCGCCAACGTTGGCGTCGATTTCGTAATTTCCCGCTGCGGTGCTCGCAGTGTGCGATCCGTGGCCGTCACCGTCACGCGGCGAGACGTACTCGCCAACGCTGGCGTCACCGAGGTTGCCGGCACCGAAACCATCAACAAAGTAGCGAGCGCTGATGACCTTGGTCGTGCAGTCGTCAGCGGTGAACTGGTCGCCTTCGGTGCAGACACCGGTGAAGGTTTGGCCGTCGGCTTTCTCGTAGACGACGGAACCACCGTCGAGATACGGAGCTGCTCCCGGCGTGCTGCCGAGGGCGTCACCCGCAAAGGCAGGGTTCTCGGGAGCGAAGCCAGTGTCGAGCACGCCGACAACGATTCCTTCACCCGCGGTTTCAGCACCGCCAATGGATGCCCAGAGTCCGTCTTCGCCTTCAAGGCCAAGGAACTCTGTTGACCGCTGCGCTGCCGTGATGTGCTTCAGCTCGTCCGGAACGATCGAGGCAACAAGTTTGTTTGCCGAGAGCTCGACTGCTTGAGCCGCGGTCAGATCAGCCGCGAAACCGTTGGTCGCGAGCGTGTACGAATAGTCGATATCAGCACCGACGGATGCCGCGACATCGTCTTGCTTCTCTTCCAAATATTCGGTGTAGTCCTGCACTACTTGGCGGCGAGTGTCGAGTTGCTCGCCATCGGGCGGGGTTGTTGCGTCAAAACCGCGCACACCACCGTCGTAGGTTGCAGCAGCCTGATCCACCATCGTGACGATGTAACGCCCCGGGGTAAATTCAGTTTGGCCGCCGCCACCAATGGATGCTGGTGCAGCTGTGGCGCCGAGTGCGGCGCCGGTAACCAGGGAAGTGGCGACAAGAGTTGTCGTTGCCACCACCGATATGACTCTTCGAATGCTCACGAATGTTCCTATTCTTCTGTGAATGGGACTTGCTTATGTGACGTACACACGCTGATCATGGCGTGTTTGCAAAGCTGGTGGTCGGGCACTCACCACGAGCCACTATATGCGCGGTCTACCCCTTAATGGGGGCCCCCCTTTAACTCATCGTTACGTTAACGTGACATATTGTCCGCTCTTTGGGGGACGCCGTTAAACGACAGAAGCGCCGCCGTCCAGTGGACGGCGGCGCTTCTGTGTAGCGAGAGGTGCTTGCTACAGAGTTTCGAGAATTTCGCGCATGAGCTTGGCGGCTTCAGACGGCGTCTTGCCGACCTTCACACCGGCAGCTTCAAGTGCTTCCTTCTTGGCCTGAGCGGTTCCGGCGGAGCCAGAAACGATCGCACCGGCGTGACCCATGGTCTTACCCTCGGGTGCCGTGAAGCCAGCAACGTAGCCCACAACGGGCTTCGTGACGTGAGCTTTGATGTAGTCAGCGGCACGCTCTTCAGCGTCTCCACCGATCTCACCAATCATGACGATGGCCTTGGTCTCGGGGTCAGCCTCGAACGCTTCAAGTGCGTCGATGTGCGTCGTGCCGATGATGGGGTCGCCACCGATACCGATTGCGGTCGAGAATCCGAGGTCACGGAGTTCGTACATCATCTGGTACGTGAGCGTTCCCGACTTGGAGACGAGACCGATCGGGCCCTTGCCAGTGATGTTCGCGGGCGTGATGCCCACGAGTGCTTCACCGGGCGTGATGATGCCGGGGCAGTTCGGCCCAATGATGCGGGTCGTGTTGCCCTTCTCCTGGGCGTAAGCCCAGAACTCAGCCGAGTCACCGACGGGAACACCCTCGGTGATGATGACGAGCAGCGGGATCTCAGCGTCGATAGCTTCGATAACGGCATCCTTGGTGAAGGCCGGAGGAACAAAAGCGATCGAAACATCCGCTCCCGTTTTCTCCATTGCTTCAGCAACGGTGCCGAACACGGGAAGCTCAACGTCACCGTGAACAACGGTGGTGCCAGCCTTGCGTGCGTTGACGCCGCCAACGACCTGGGTACCAGCAGCGAGCATGAGAGCGGTGTGCTTGGTGCCCTCACCGCCGGTGATGCCCTGAACGATGACCTTGGAATCCTTGTTGAGGAAAATTGACATGCTCGGTTCCTTACTTCGCAGCGTTGGCGAGTTCGGCGGCCTTGTCGGCGCCCTCGTCCATTGAGGCGGCTAGCGTCACGAGGGGGTGGTTCGCTTCTGCGAGAATCGCGCGACCCTCCTCAACCTTGTTGCCGTCGAGACGGACAACGAGAGGCTTGTTGGCGGCATCGCCGAGCGCGGCGAGCGCACCCACGATTCCGTGAGCAACAGCGTCACACGCGGTGATTCCACCGAAGACGTTGACGAATACGCTCTTGACCTGAGGGTCGTTGAGAATAACGTCGAGCCCAGCGGCCATGACCTCAGCCGAGGCTCCGCCACCGATGTCGAGGAAGTTGGCTGGCTTCACGTTGCCGTGGTTTTCGCCAGCGTAGGCAACAACATCCAGCGTCGACATGACGAGGCCTGCACCGTTACCGATGACACCGACTTCACCATCGAGCTTGACGTAGTTGAGGTTGTTGGCCTTAGCCTTCGCCTCGAGGGGATCAGCGGCAGCAGCGTCTTCGAGTTCTGCATGCTTGGGGTGACGGAACTCAGCGTTCTCGTCGAGCGATACCTTGCCGTCGAGGGCAACGATGTCGCCGTCTTCGGTGATCACGAGAGGGTTGACCTCAACGAGAGTTGCGTCTTCGCCCTTGTACACGTCGTAGAGCTTCACGAAGACAGGAGCAACCTTGTCGACGAGCTCTGCCGGGAACTTGGCAGCGATCGCAATTTCGGTGGCCTTCGCGAGGTCGATACCCGTGAGCGGGTTGACCTCGATCTTGGCGAGAGCCTCGGGGCGCTCAACAGCAAGCACCTCGATTTCCACTCCACCTTCAACGCTGCAGAGCGAAAGGTAGGAGCGGTTTGCTCGGTCGAGCAGCACGGAGAAGTAGAACTCCTGCGCGATGCGAGCACCGGCAGCAATCATTACTCGCTTGACCGTGTGGCCGTTGATGTCGAGACCAAGGATCTGCTCGGCTGCGGCGAAAGCGTCGTCGGCGTTGTGAACAACCTTGACACCACCCGCCTTGCCGCGACCGCCGGTCTTGACCTGAGCCTTGACAACGACAGTTCCACCGATTTTCTCGGCAGCTGCTTTGGCTTCTTCTGGGGTGTCGGCAATTAGGCCGGCAAGTACTGGTACGCCATAAGACTCAAATACGTCCCTGGCTTGGTACTCATATAGATCCACGCTGCTCATTCCAATCCGCGCGTAATGGTGAGTGGGGAAGGCGGCGAATCGGTGCCAAATTGGTCGGCTCCATGAGTCGCACGCCAATAGAAAACCTTACCGTGCCTAACGTTGTGGGTTTTCCGATAGCGGACTGAATGTGGCGAAAGATCAGCGAATCTTGTGGTTCGGGCCTCGTAAACTGGCCGTGTGCCCGCATTCGACCCCCTCAGAATTGCGGATGTCTCTGCCGACGTCGCTCTGCTGGCCGGCGGTGGGGCGGCCATCCTGTTGCAAATCGCGCACCCTGCTGTGGGTCAGGCGGTCGCTGAGCACAGTGACTTTGCGCGGCGCCCCTTGGATCGCCTCAACGGCACCCTCACCTATCTCTATGTCACCGTCTATGGCACGCCGGCCGAGGCTGCCGAGGTTGCGCGGCGCGTAGGCGCGGCTCACCGACCGGTGCGGGCCGACAGCTACGACGCCCGTGACCCGCAGCTGCAGTTGTGGGTCGCCGCCACGCTGTACGACACCGCCACGCGCGTGCGCGAGCTGGTGTTCGGGCCGTTGCGCGAAGTGGATGCCGAAACCCTGCTGGCCGACTACGCGGTCATTGCGACCGCGCTGGGCGTTCCGCGCGCGCTGTGGCCGGCCGACCGTGCGGCATTCGCTGCCTACTGGAACGAGAGCGTGGCTTCGTTGCGCGTCACGGACGCGAGCCAACGAGTTGCCCAACAGCTGCTACATCCGACCGGCGGACCGTGGTGGCTGCGGGCGTCAATGCCACTCGTTCGCGTGCTGACCGCCGGGCTGCTGAGCCGTGAGTTGCGCGAGGCCTATGCGCTACCCCACCACCAGAAACGCTTCGACCGGATCATGCGGGTCACCCGCGCGGTGTACCCGCACCTTCCCCGCTGGGTGCGCTTCGCGGCGCAGCGCCGGTATCTGGCATCGTTCCGGCGATCGCTCGCCGACGCCACCTAGCTAGGCGCAGCCTCGCCTGCGACTCCAAGCGGACGAACGAGCGAGCTACGCGAGTTCGAACTCGATCGTTCCCGTCGCAATCTCGGCAGAAACGAGTCGAACGCGCACCGTGTCGCCAGCTGAAACCGTGCCGGAGATGCGAGCCGTAATCACGGGCTCTGCGATCTGGATGACGCCACCGTCGCCGCGCTGCGAGACCACCGTGGCTTCGAACTCCTCGCCCACTCGCGGCCGCAACAGTGCCGCTTCGATCACGTCGACCGAGGCGCGGTCGAACTGCGATGCCAGCTGACTCGTGCGGCCCATGATCTTGGGCAGTTGCGGAAGAGCTTCGCGCACCCATTTCGGTACTTCGCGCCCCGCGACAATCGCTTCACACGCGACAAGCACGAAGCGGTCGACGAGTCGACGCAGCGGCGCTGTGGCGTGGGCGTAGGGCGCGGCTACGGCAGCCTGGATAGTGTCTTTGGGCGGTTCGCCGTCGAAGGGCGTGTAGCCCGCTCCACGGAACAGCGAGGTGGCGGCATGCGTCGCCGCGAGGGCGCGGGGGTCGGAGTGGTCGAGAGCCCGCAGGTACTCGCCATAGTTCTGGTTCTCGGGCCACGGGCATCCGAGGCTCGCCACCTGACGCCGGAACTGTTCCAGAGTCTCGTCGTCGGGCACGGGCATCGTGCGCAGAATGCCGACTTTGCCTTCGAGCATGATGCGAGCGGCTTCCATGCCGGTCATGAGCGAGACGTGCGCGTTGTAGTCCTCGACGGGTAGCGACGCTCGACGCTCGATCACATACTGGCCATCAACGACAGCCACTTCCTCGTCGGGCCGGTTGAGGCTTGCTCCCCCGCGCTGACGTTCCAGCTCGGTGCGCAGGCGCCCAAACTCGGGCAGCAGCGAGAGAGATTCGTCCGCGCGGTCGTTGTCGAGCAACTCTTGCACTTCGACGTAGTTGAACTGGCGACGGTTACGCACTTGGGCGCGCACGAGAGTTGTCGCGATGACCTCGCCCGCGGCATCCAAGTCGAAGGTCCACACAAAAGCGGGACGCGTCGCACCAGCGAGAAGCGAAGCGGCGTCTTCACTGATGATCGTCGGATGCAGCGGTACTCGGTCGTCGGGACCGTACAAGGTTTGACCGCGCTTGCGAGCTTCGGCATCAACGAGGGAACCGGGCAGCACGAACGCCGGCACTTCGGCAATCGCGTACATCACGCGCAGCGTTTCGCCGGTGCGTTCGAGGTAGAGCGCCTGGTCGAGATCGGTGGCACCCTCGGGGTCAATCGTCACGAACGGGATGCCGGTGAGGTCTAGCTCGGGCGGCTCAAATGCCGCGACGGCAGCGTCGGCGGCCTCTTCAACCTCGGCGCTGAACTCGGTGGGTAGTTCAAGATCGGCGCGCACCGCCGCGAGCGCCTTCGCTAGCTCATCGCCCGTGTCGAGTGGTCGCAGTCGCGGCACCACGAGCCGTGGCTCCCCGTGCCGTGGGCTGCCAGAGTTCGCCGTTGCTTCAGAATCAAAGTTTCTCAATGGGAGCAATCTTGATCAGCAGGCGCTTGCGCCCTGCGGTGTCGAACTGAACGTCAGCGATGCTCTTAGGGCCAGCGCCCGTGACTTGATTCACGGTTCCGTCACCAAAATCAGTGTGGCGGATGCGGTCGCCCGCCGCCAGTGTGAGGTCACCGTTGTCGCGCACGGTTGCCGTGATGGGACTAGCCCATTCCGTCTTTGCCCGCGGCGGTGCCGGAGGCAGACCACCGGATGCCGCTTGTCGCAGCGAGCCGGCCCACGAGCCGCCGCCGCTGTTGCCGTCGCGGCGAGCGTTGAGCGCACGGGACTGGGTGCCGCCGCGCGAGTTCGCCATCCCGGGTGATTGCTTCCACTCGATGAGTTCGGTGGGAATCTCTTGCAGGTAGCGGCTCGGCATCGCGACGTTGACTTCGCCGAACTGGGCGCGGGTCATGGCCAGCGAGAGAAAGAGTCGTTTGCGGGCACGCGTGATGCCGACATAGAACAGTCGACGCTCTTCGGCGGGGCCGCCAGGTTCATTCGCCGACATGCGGTGCGGCAGCAGGTCTTCTTCGACGCCGGTGAGGAACACCGAGTCGTACTCGAGGCCCTTCGCGGTGTGCAGCGTCATGAGCGAGACGGTTCCGCTGGAGTCATCCAGATCATCGGCCGCCGCCACGAGAGACACCTCGGTGAGGAAGTCGAGCAGGGTGCCGTCGGGGTTGTTCTTGCCAAACTCCTTCGTCACCGCCACGAGCTCGTCCACGTTCTCGGCGCGAGCTTCGTCTTGCGGGTCTTGCGAGGCGCGCAGCGCCGTCAGGTACCCCGAGCGCTCTAGAAGCTCGGTCAAAATATCAGCGGGCTTGGATGTCTCCACCTTCGCCATGACTTCGTCGAGCACCTCAGCCAAACCAACGATCGCTTTCGTGACCTTGGGGCCGAGGCCGAGTTCGGAGGCGTTGCGCATCGCATCGCGCAGGGTCATGCCCCGGTCATCCGCCCACGCCTGCAGCGCAGCCTCGGTCGCCGGGCCAATGCCGCGCTTCGGCGTGTTCATGATGCGACGCAGAGCCAGCGGGTCTGCCGGGTTCGCGACCGCAATCAAGTAGCCGAAGGCATCCTTGATTTCCGCGCGCTCATAGAACTTCGTACCGCCAAGCACGCGGTATGGCAGGGCCGCGCGAATGAAAATCTCTTCCAGCGCACGAGTCTGCGAGTTGGTGCGATAGAAAACCGCGACGTCTTTGTACGCGACGCCCTGATCGTGCAGCTTCTGAATTTCATCTGCCACGAACTGCGCTTCGTCATGACCCGAGTAGCCGGTGAAGCCCATGATTTTGTCGCCGGCGCCCACCGTCGTGAAGAGCTTCTTGTCTTTGCGATCGAAATTGTGGGAGATGACCGCGTTGGCGGCATCCAAAATCGTCTGGGTCGAGCGGTAGTTCTGCTCAAGCAGAATCACGGTCGAGTTCGGGAAGTCACGCTCGAATTCCACAATGTTGCGGATGTCGGCCCCGCGGAACGCATAAATCGACTGGTCACTGTCGCCGACCACGGTCAGCGATGCGGCATCCGCCTCATTGCTGGAGCCGGCAATGAGCACGCCAGGCGAGGTCTCGAACTGCTCAGGAGCCGGCGGCCGCGTGAGCTCGCGGATGAGCGAATACTGTGCGTGGTTGGTGTCCTGATATTCGTCAACAAGGATGTGCTTGAAACGACGCTGGTAGGTTGCCGCGATCTGCGGGAAGGCCCGGAACAGGTACACGGTCTGCCCGATGAGGTCGTCGAAGTCGAAGGCGTTGGCGTCGCTGAGGCCGCGAGTGTAGCGGCGGAAAACCTCGAGGAACTTCTTCTCCGTCGGGTCGCTCATGTTGGCATCCCGAGCGAAACCGTCGACGTCGGTTAGCTCATTCTTGAGCTGCGAAATACGGTTCGCAGCCTTACTGACCGTGAGGCCGAACATGTCGGCGTCGAGCTCTTTGAGAATCCGCTTGAGCAGAGCTTTGCTGTCGGCCGAGTCATAAATCGTGAAGTTCTTGGAGAACCCAAAGGCTTCAGCTTCGCGACGCAAAATGCGCACGCAGGCAGAGTGGAACGTGGAGATCCACATCCCCTCGGCGGTATTGCCGACGATGGCACCCACGCGCTCGCGCATTTCGGCGGCAGCCTTGTTGGTGAAGGTGATGGCGAGAATCTGGCTCGGCCAGGCTTCTCCCGAGCGCAACAGTCCGGCAATACGCCGGGTCAGCACGCTCGTCTTGCCCGAGCCAGCACCCGCCACGATCAGCAGCGAAGGCCCGCGATATTCAACAGCCTCCCGTTGACGCGGGTTGAGCCCGTCGAGCAGAGGGTCGCTAGTGGAATCCCCGTCGTCAGAACGGCCAGGGTCGTGAGGGTCAAGAGCAGTCGTCATGGCCCCTCGACTCTACCCGCGCGCGCTGACGGCGAGGTCGGGTTGGTCCGCGAAGACGCCATCGAGACCGGAATCGATGAGCATCCGAAACTCCGCACGCCAATTTCCGTGTTGCTCGGGCTGCTTGCTCGAACGCAAGTTCGTCGGCAAGAAGCGGTTCTCAGCCCGCAGTGTCCAGCAGAAAACGAGAAGCCCGGCCGCATGAGCGCGCTCTACGAGATCGTTGGTGCCCGTGAGGTTGCCCGCCAGATCTTTCACCATCAGCATCTTCTTATCAACGCTGATTCCGTCAACTTCGCGAGCCAACTGGGCAAGGCCGTCATCAGTGAGATGGTCGGCGTAGCTTCGCGCTTTCGCACCAAAGCGTGCAATCAAGTCAGACGGCGCCCCGCTCGCCTCGAGCAAAAACACCAACTGACCTGGAATCCCACGATCCCGGATGCTGTGCAGCACGCTCTGCTCGAATGATTCAACAATGAGATTGTCGGCCGTCGCCCACCCGCTCACGTCTCGGGCGAAAAGCTCGTCAAGCGGCAGCCCGATCGACGCGAAATAGCTCGCATGCTTGATCTCGGCGACGATCTTCAGCGGGCGACGCGCAGCCTCCGGATGCTGGTCCACAATCTCAAGCAGGTCGCTCAATCGCAGAATCGGCGAAGCATCGTTGTGGGCGGTACTCGCTTGCCGCACCTCGGGCAAGCGCTCACGAGCACGCAGAGTGCTCAACTCGGTCCACGTGAAGTCTTCGGTAAACCAACCCGTCATCGCGGTGCCGTCGATCGTCTTTGACGTGCGCCGGTCAGCAAACTCGGGATGCTCCGCCACGTCTGTTGTGCCCGAAATCTCGTTCTCATGGCGCAACACCAGCACGCCATCGCGGGTGGCCACAATGTCGGGTTCGACGGCATCCGCCCCGAGGGTGAATGCGAGCTCGTAGGCGGCTCGAGTGTGCTCTGGGCGGTATCCGCTTGCCCCGCGGTGCCCGATCACAAGCGGGCGAATGGTGGTGCTCATTGGCTCAAGAATATGCGTTTCGCGACCAACCACTAATATTTAGATATGCCCGAGTGTTCGTCATGCGCTGCAACAGTGCAACCGGAGTGGAAGTTCTGCATTTATTGCGGAGAACCCACGTCCGCTGATGCTGCGCGCCCGGCCCCTCTGGCGGCGAAACGAACAAGCCCTCTGGCGATTCTCGCGCTCATCTTGGCCGCGATTGGCGGGCCTCCCGCACTGATCTTCGGCCACTTAGCCCTTCGCCAGATCAAAGAGACGGGCGAACGCGGCAAAGCCATGGCGATCATTGCCACCGCTCTTGGCTACGTGTGGCTAGTCGTGTGGGCGATTCTGTTGTACTCCCTGCTCACCAATGGCCGCTAAGCCACCGACACCGAGACGGTTCCGGGAACCAACCCGGCGCCTTCCGCTGAAGTGGGGTCACTACGCTGACCGTTATTACGCGGGGTTAGTGCTCATCATCGCGGGCGCAATGCATCTGCAGGGCGCCAACAACTACACGCTCATCATTTTGCTCATCGGCACCACATCGACGGTCGTCGGGTACTCGATCATGCCCGCCAAAGGCTGGCGACGGATGATCGTGGCCCTGCCCGCCGTCACCCAAATCTGGCTCATGCTCACGGGCCCCATGTCGATGTGGACCCTCGTGATTCCGCTGCTGTGCTGGCTCATCGTGCGACACCGGCCGCTCATCTCGTATCTCGCGCTTGCCCTCCCGATTGCCAACGGCATCATCCTGCCGCGGTTCTATCAGGAGTACTCGCAGATGCCTCAGGCACTCGCCATTTCGTTCGTCGTTCTCGTGGCGGCAGCCTGGCTTGCTCGGCTGATCGCTGTCAGCGCAGCCTCCCGGCGCTAAAACGCGGCATTTCTCAGCGAACTCCGGTAGTTTTAAGGGTGCGTCACAAACGTGTGACACCACACCAACCAGAGGAATCATGGCACTCAATAACCCCGCTTTCTCCCGCGATGCTGCATTTAGCTCGCGCGGCGGAATCGCCGTCGCGAACCAGGTATCCAACCAAAAACTTAACGACATGTACAACCGTGAGTCGGCTCCCGACTCCGGCGATGTCATGACCGTCGAAGACACCATCGCTAAGACCGTAGGGGCCTTCGCGCTTCTGCTCGTCGGCGCCGCCATCGGCTGGATTGCCGACATGCCACTGTTGTGGATGGGCGCTGGTCTCGTGGGCTTCGTACTCGCCCTCGTCAACATCTTCAAGAAGCAACCCTCCGGCGCCCTCGTCCTTGCCTACTCGGCGGTCGAAGGTGTGTTCGTTGGTGGCATCTCGCGTTTCTACGAGAACGCCTATAGCGGAGTCGTCACCCAGGCCGTCATTGCGACGATCGTCGTTGTCGGCGTCACGCTCGCACTCTTCGCGAGCGGCAAGATTCGTGCATCCAAGAAGGCCACCAAGGTCTTCCTCATCGCGATGGTCGGTTACATGGTCTTCGCGCTCGTAAACATGGTCATGATGCTCACCGGAGCGACCGACGACGCCTTCGGCCTCCGCAGCGCGGAAATCCCCATCCTCGGTATTCCGTTCGGTGCCGTTCTCGGTGTGCTCGTCGTCATCATGGCGGCGTACTCGCTCGTGCTCGACTTCGACTTCATCCAGAAGGGTGCCGCCAACGGCGCACCCCGCGCCTTCGGTTGGAAGGGCACCTTCGGCATCATGATCACCGTCGTGTGGCTGTACCTCGAGCTGCTGCGCTTCTTCGCGATCCTTCGCGACTAGCGCCACCGTCTCGCAACGACAAAGCCCCCGTCACTTCGGCAGTAGCCGAGTGACGGGGGCTTTGTCGTTAAAGCGCTATTCCCACTCGATGGTTCCTGGCGGCTTCGACGTGACGTCGAGAACCACGCGGTTAACCCCATCCACCTCGTTGGTGATGCGGTTAGAAATCTTGGCGAGTACGTCGTACGGAAGTCGAGTCCAGTCGGCGGTCATCGCGTCTTCCGACGACACCGGGCGAAGCACAATCGGGTGGCCGTAAGTACGACCGTCGCCCTGCACACCCACTGAACGAACGTCGGCGAGAAGAACTACGGGGCACTGCCAAATCGTGTCATCAAGACCAGCAGCGGTGAGCTCGGCGCGAGCAATCGCGTCGGCCTTGCGCAGCAGCTCAAGACGGTCGTGTGTGACTTCACCGATGATGCGGATGCCGAGGCCGGGGCCAGGGAACGGCTGGCGGCCAACAATGACCTCCGGCAATCCCAGCTCGCGACCGATCGCACGCACCTCATCCTTGAACAGGGTGCGCAGCGGTTCGACGAGCTCGAACTGCAAGTCTTCGGGGAGCCCGCCGACGTTGTGGTGGCTCTTGATGTTGGCGGTGCCGGTTCCTCCGCCACTTTCGACGACATCCGGGTAGAGGGTTCCTTGAACGAGGAACTTGACGGTGTCTTCGCTGCCCTTCGTTTCAAGCACGAGCGCTTCTGCGGCATTCTCAAAGCTGCGGATGAACTCGCGGCCAATGATCTTGCGCTTCGTCTCGGGGTCAGTGACTCCGGCGAGAGCATCCATGAACTGGTCAACGGCATCAACGGTGACGAGTCGCACACCGGTCGAGGCGACGTAGTCCTCTTCAACCTGGCGACGCTCATCCTGACGCAGCAGGCCGTGGTCAACAAAAATGCAGACGAGTTGGTCGCCAACAGCCTTGTGCACGATCGCGGCAGCGACAGCGGAATCGACTCCGCCAGAAAGACCACAAATGACCTTGGCCGAACCGACCTGTTCACGAATACGGTCGACCTGCTCAGCAATAACGTTGCCGCTGTTCCAGTCGGCGGGGATGCCCGCAGCGTCGTGCAAGAAGTTTTCGAGCAGGTCTTGACCGTGCGTCGAGTGCTTGACCTCGGGGTGCCACTGAACGCCATACAACCCGCGCTCAACGCTGGAGAACGCGGCAACCGGAGTCGCTTCGCTGCTCGCCAACACGGCGAACCCTTCCGGAGCTTCAGTGACGGCATCGCCGTGACTCATCCAGACGGTTTGCTCTGACGGCTGGTCGCCCAAGAGGTTTCCACCACCGCCCTGAACAGTCATGTCGGTAGCGCCGTATTCGCGCAGCCCCGTCTTCGCGACGGTGCCGCCGAGCTGACGGGCCATCACCTGGAAGCCGTAGCAAATACCAAAGACAGGAACACCCAGCTTGAGGATGCCAGGGTCAAGGTCGGGCGAGCCAGGCTCGTAAACGCTTGAGGGGCCACCGCTCAGCACGATGCCGGCTGGGTTCTTGGCCGCGATCTCTTCAGCGGTGATGGTGTGAGGAACAATCTCGCTGTACACGTTGGCTTCGCGAACGCGACGTGCGATCAATTGCGCGTACTGGGCGCCAAAGTCGACGACGAGTACGGGGCGAGCATTCGTGTCTGCGGATGTGGCCGTGGAGTCGGTCATGCAGTTGCCTTTGCGGAGTCAGCGCCGGCCGCTTTCGCAGCTGCAGCGGATTCGAGGGTCGCGATCTTCGTCTCAACGAGTCGCGGTACCTGACGTTCGAGGAAGAACGACAGAAAAGGGATGACACCACCGAGGGCGATGTAGAGGAAGCGCAGGAACGAGTAACGCGTGAGGCGCCACAGGATGAAGTCTGCGGCGACATAGAAGACGTAAAGCCAGCCGTGAACGATCAGAATGATGGTCGATACGTTGATGCCCTGCACGAGCTCTTTTGGCGTGAGCGTCAAGAAAGCGGAAGGGCCGTTGAGCTCGATGTCGCCGCCCAGTCCGTAGCGAAAGATCATCATGAGGCACAGCACAAGCAGGAAGGTACCGGTGACGATCGACGACACCTTGTAGAACGAAAGAGTGCGTCGAATGCTGGGAATATCTGAAAGCCGGGGACCGAGAGCCATGGCTCTAGTCTACGGCCGCGTCAGAGCTGCGAGCTTCGCGCTCCTCTTCCCACACATCCCGCACAAGGCGGAACCAAAGGAAGACGGCGAATCCCGCGAACACTACCCATTCAACGGCGTAGAACACGTTGAGCAGGTTGAGCGAAACCTCGGTCGATGGCGGGGGCGAATCAATCGTCTCGAGACCTGCGGGAGCATCGAAGCTGATGACATATCCGCCGTAGGTTCCCGCCGGAACCTCTGACCACAGGTTCACGAGTTCAGAGACAGCGAGTGCGCTGCGCTCCCCCTCTTCAAAGTCAGACTGTTGGGGCGACTCGGTTGGCAGCAGCCTTCCGGTGATCGTCAGCGTGGTCGCCATCGTGTCGAAATCAGCGATAGCGGATGCCGCGGCATCCGCCGACTCGGCCCAGCCCAACGCGATGGCGATACTCGCACCGCTCGGTTCGACTCCATGAGCGACGACCCAGTAGCCCATTCCTTGGCTGTCGTTGTTGCGGTCGGAGAGGATGACGTAGTCGCCCGTGATGAGCTCAGCCGTGAGCGTGACCGTTTGACCTGTCGTGAGGTACGACAGCGGTTCTTGGGCTGTAGCGACCGAATCGAGTTCGACGACGCTCTCGCTCTGTTGCGCGGTGATCTCGCCACCCTCGAGGCTGCGGCTGAGCTGCCACTGGCCGAGGGCTGCGAAACTGGCGGCAATAGCGAGAGCCAAGACGAGGGCGCCGATCCAGCGCGGTCGACGCGCGATTTCCCACATCGTCGCTGGCTCAGTGCTGGGGGCTGGCGTGCTCAGGGGGGAATTGCTCGTACTCACTCGCTAACAATATCTGGTGCTGCGAGGCGAACCCTGTCAGCCGACTCGTCGTCGGGCTGCTTTTGGCTCGCCAATTCTGCGTCGACCCGCTGTAGGTAGCGCTCAACTTCCGTCTGAGTACGGGCTTTATCCCACCCCAGCACACCAGCCATGAGTTCTGCCGCGACGGGCGCAGCGGAGACTCCGCGATCCCATGCCTCAATCGATATACGTGTGCGGCGAGCCAGCACGTCGTCGAGGTGAAGCGCGCCTTCGGCACTCGTGGCATACACGATTTCGGCTGCGATGTAGTCGTCTGCACCGGGGAGCGCTTCGGCCAGACTTGGCGTCGCGCGCACAAGCTCAAGCACCTCGGTGGCGAGCACACCGTAGCGGTTGAGAAGATGTTCGACGCGCGACTTGTGCACGTCGTAACTGCGCGCGAGGGCGGCGCGCTTGTTCCATGCAGCCCGGTAGCCCTCCGCCCCGAGCAGTGCGACCTCTTCGGTGATGCTCGGCGAAATCTTGCCGTCGAGAGCGTCGACCGCGGCATCCACAGCGTCCTTGGCCATGATGCGGTAGGTCGTCCACTTGCCGCCGGCGACAACAACGAGACCCGGAACGCTGTGGGCAACAATGTGTTCGCGGCTGAGCTTCGACGTGAGGTCTGACTCCCCCGCGAGCAGCGGGCGGAGGCCAGCATAGACACCTTCGACATCATCACGGGTCAGCGGAACGGCCAGTACTTTATTGACATGCGCCAGCAAATAGTCGATATCGGCCGCCGTGGCAGCGGGATGCGCTTTGTCGAGATCCCAGTCAGTGTCGGTGGTGCCGATGAGCCAATGACGGCCCCACGGAATCACAAAGAGCACGCTCTTTTCGGTGCGCAGCAGCAGCCCCAGCTTCGACTGGAAACGATCGCGCGGCACCACGAGGTGCACCCCTTTGGACGCTCGCACCTTGAACTGGCCACGCGTACCGACCATCGCCTGAGTGTCATCGGTCCACACTCCGGTGGCGTTGACAACCTGCTTGGCGCGAATCTCAAACTTCTCGCCCGTCTCAAGATCGTGCGCCAGCACACCGACAACCCGCTCGCCGACCTTGACAAAATCTTCGACCCGAACACGGTTCGCAACGTGAGCGCCGTAGAAGCTCGCGGTGCGCGCGAGCGTCGATACATAGCGGGCGTCATCGACTTGAGCGTCGTAGTACGTAAGTCCGCCGCGGAAGGCATCAGCGCGCAAGCTCGGCGCCGCCCGCAGCATCTGGCCGCGCGTCAGGTGACGGTGATGAGGCACTCCGGGAGGTCGCCCACCCGTGTAACTCAGAAGATCGTAGAGCAACATTCCGGCACCGATATATAGCCGCTCAAAGATCGGCTTCGTCACCGGATAAAGAAATCGCACCGGCCGCACGAGATGAGGAGCAAGACGCTGCAAGAGCAAGCCACGCTCCTTGAGCGCTTCGCGCACCAGCCGAAAGTCGAGCTGTTCCAGATAGCGGATGCCGCCGTGCACGAGCTTCGATGACCGGCTCGACGTGCCCGAGGCCCAGTCACGCGCCTCAACCATGCCGACGTTGAGGCCGCGCGTCACGGCATCCAAGGCACTACCCGTGCCAACGATGCCGCCACCGATCACGAGGATGTCGAGTTCGGTGTCGCGCAGCGCCGCAATGGCTGCTGTTCGTTGCTCAGCGCTCAGTGGCGCTGTCGGGGCAATCGATCGAAGTGTGACCATTGTTTTCCTCCAGCGCCAGTTGACGTGAACGTGGGTTTAGCTACAGCGGATTGTACGGAGCAACAACAACATCGACCCGTTGGAATTCCTTGAGGTCGGAGTAGCCGGTGGTGGCCATCGAGCGACGCAGCGCACCGATGAGGTTCGACTGACCGTTCGGGTGTGACGATGGCCCGTTGAGGATTTCTGCGAGAGGAGCAAGCTGCCCAACTTCGACACGGTTTCCGCGGGGAAGTTCGGAGTGGTGCGCCTCTTGGCCCCAGTGGTAACCGCCACCAGGAGCTTCGGTAGCGCGGGCAAGGGTGCTGCCGAGCATGACGGCGTCGGCGCCGACGGAGATCGCTTTCACGATGTCGCCACTGGTGCCGAGGCCACCATCGGCGATGACGTGAACGTAGCGTCCACCCGACTCGTCCATGTAGTCGCGGCGGGCGCCAGCAACATCGGCAACCGCTGTTGCCATGGGAGCGTGGATGCCGAGGGCAGTGCGCGTGGTGCTGGAGGCTCCGCCACCAAATCCGACGAGCACTCCGGCGGCTCCGGTGCGCATGAGGTGCAGTGCTGCGGTGTAGGTTGCGGCACCGCCCACGATCACGGGCACGTCGAGTTCGTAAATGAATTCCTTGAGGTTGAGCGGCTCAGTCGTCTTGGAGACGTGTTCGGCACTCACAGTCGTGCCGCGGATGACGAACAGGTCGACTCCGGCATCCACCACTGTTTGGTACAGCTCTTGTGTGCGTTGCGGGCTTAGTGCGCCAGCGACGGGCACTCCGGCTTCGCGGATCTCGGCGAGACGCTGAGTGACAAGCTCGGGCTTGATCGGCTCGGCATACAGCTGCTGCATCCGTGCGGTCGCCTGGTCGGCGGGCAGCGAACGGATTTCTTCGAGAACGGGTTCGGGGTTCTCGTACCGGGTCCAGAGCCCTTCGAGGTCGAGCACTCCCAGCCCGCCGAGCTTTCCCATCGCAATTGCTGTTGCTGGCGAGACCACGGAGTCCATCGGAGCAGCGATCACGGGGATGTCGAACGTGTAGGCGTCAATCGTCCAGCTCACCGACACATCACGGGGGTCACGCGTACGGCGCGACGGCACAATAGCGATGTCATCAAAGGAGTAGACGCGGCGAGCGCGCTTGGCGCGGCCAATCTCGAAATCATTCACTTCTCCAGCCTACCGCGCCGAGGATTGGGTGGAACCTGTCCACCATTGACAACCATTAAACAACTGTTTAGTTTGTTAAACATGCGTTCAAGATCGGATGACTCCACCACCAAAGCCCGCATCCGTGACGCCGCAATTCGGCTCATCGGGCATAACGGGTTCGCCGCAACGAGCGCCCGCGCCGTAGCAACGGAGGCCGGCGTGAGCGCTGGCCTGGTCATCCACCACTTTGGAAGCATGCGCGAACTCAAAGCCGCGTGCGATGACTTCATCATCACGGAGGTCACCCACCGCAAAGCGGGACTGGGCGAAGGAGACGTGAGCGCGGCAGTAAGCGAGTGGTACGCCGACCTCGCCACCTTCGAGCCCTGGCTTATCTACCTGGGCCGCCTCTTCACCGATGACTCTGTCGCGGGCGCCGACCTCTTCGACCGCTTTGTCGAGATGTCCCACACGATGCTGCGCGAGGGAGTAGCCAGCGGCGCCATCACGCCAACCGCCGACGAGCACGCCCGCGCTGTGCTCCTCGTCACCCACAGCCTGTCGACACTCACCCTGCAAAGCCACATCGCTCGCAGCCTCGGCAGCAGTCACTTCAGCCTCGACAGCCTCAGCCGCATGGGCAATGCCGCCCTCGAGCTCTACACCCACGGCATTTACACCCCCTCAACCACTCCCTCCTAGGAAGGACCGGGCTCCGGCCCCACCCATGACTTACGCCATAGAAACCCACGCGCTCACCAAGCGCTACGGCAGCAATAGTGCCCTCGACGGCCTCGACCTCGCCGTCGAAACCGGCAGCGTGTTCGGCATGATTGGTCCCAACGGCGCCGGCAAGACAACCGCCATGAGGCTACTGCTTGACATCATTCGCCCCACGTCCGGCAGCGCCACGGTGCTCGGCAAGTCCCCCATCGCTGGCGGTGCTGCGCTGCGCCGCGACATCGGATTCCTGCCGGGGGAACTGCTCCTCGAGGGCCGCATCACTGGCCGCTCACTACTCAAGCACTACGCCGCGATCAGCGGCCCCGTCGCGCCCGGCCGCATCGACGCGCTCTCTGAGCGTTTAGGGCTCGACCTCACCCGCCACGTACGCACTCTCTCCAAAGGCAACAAGCAGAAGCTGGGGCTCGTGCAGGCCTTCATGCACGAGCCGAAACTTCTCGTGCTCGACGAACCTACGAGCGGCCTCGACCCTCTGGTGCAACAAGAGTTCCTCTCGATGGTGCGCGAAGCCCAACACAATGGCCAAACGGTGTTCCTCAGCTCTCACGTCTTGAGCGAAATCCAGAACGCTGCCGATCAGGTCGCGGTACTGCGCAACGGCACCGTAGTAAAAGTCGGTGACGTTGCCAGCCTGCGAGCGAGCGCCATTCGCCGCGTTGTCATTGACTTCACGGATGCCGCAGCCGACGACATCCGCACGGCATTGATTGCGCTGCCTCAACTAGACAATCTCGCCGTCACCGCTGGCGATGTGGTGCAAGTCACCGGCACGGTCGAGGGACACATCGACGCGCTCGTCAAGGCGATCGCCCCGTTCCACGTGGTCGACCTTCGGGTTGAAGAGCAAGATCTCGAATCGTCAGTCATCGATCTCTACTCGAATGAGGCAACCAAATGAGTCAGCCCACGAGCGCCAGCTTTCTCCCGCTCACTCGCCGCAATCTCGCTGATTCTTGGCGTGGCCTGCTCGGCTGGACTGCCGGAGTTGCCGGCGCGATATTCCTCTACGTTCCGTTGTATTCGTCGTTCTCGGGCGAGAACGCGGGCTTCGATGAGGTCATCAAATCGATTCCCGAGGGGCTTTCGAGCACTCTCGGTTTCGAGGACCTCACGAGCGGCGCCGGCTATGTCCAGGCCACGTTCCTCGGCCTGATCGGATTCGTTCTGTTCACCATTGCCGCCACGCTGTGGAGCTCGGCCGCAATCGCAGGCGACGAAGAATCGGGTTCGCTCGAGCTCACTCTCGCCCACGGCGTCTCCCGAGTGCAGATCATGGTCGAGCGCAGTCTCGGCGTCATGCTCCGACTGCTGTGGCTCAGCATCGTCTCGGCGCTGTTGATTCTCGCGCTCAACGATTCCTCGGGAATCGACCTCGAGCCTGCCCACGTGGTCGCTGGATGCGCGGCGCTACTCGGTATGGGAGTGCTCGCAGCCAGTTTCGGCCTCGCCGTCGGCGCCATCACCGGTCGCCGCGCCTTCGCCTCCGCCGCTGCGGCCGGAATCTCCCTGCTGGGCTACATTCTTAACTCGCTCGGCAACCAAAGTGCCGATGTCGAATGGCTCCACAACCTCTCCCCGTACCACTGGGCGTTCGGCAATTCACCGCTGAGCGAGGGAGTCGACGGGGGTTCCCTCGGCCTCATCTTCGGCATCTCGGCCGTTGTGCTCGCGCTCGGCGGAGTCGTCTTCAACCGCCGCGACGTCTCCGCTTAAGGGCGCACGCACACACCTCCCTTCACGACAGAAGGCCTGCTGGAAGCAATTGCTCCAGCAGGCCTTCAGCGTCTCTCGCTCACTCATTTCCGGGCGCAATGGCCAAGACGAGTGCGCGTGTTAGCGACGGTAGTTCGGCGCCTCAACAACCATCTGGATGTCGTGGGGGTGCGATTCCTTCAAGCCTGCGGCGGTAATCCGCACAAACTTGCCCTTCTGCTGGAGCTCCTCAATGGTGCGAGCTCCCGTGTAGAACATCGACTGACGAAGACCACCGAGCAACTGGTACATGACGGTGGAAACGGGGCCACGGTAAGGAACCTGGCCCTCGATGCCCTCAGGGATGAGCTGGTCATCCGACGGCACATCAGCCTGGAAGTAGCGGTCGCGCGAGTAGGACGTCTTTTTGCCTCGCGTCTGCATGGCGCCGAGCGAACCCATTCCGCGGTAGCTCTTGAACTGCTTGCCATTGAGGAAGATGAGGTCGCCGGGGCTCTCATCGGTTCCGGCGAGCAACGAACCGAGCATGACGGTCTCAGCACCGGCAACGAGTGCCTTGGCGATGTCACCGGAATACTGGAGGCCACCATCAGCGATGACCGGGATGCCGGCCTCACGCGCTGCGAGTGACGCTTCGTACACGGCGGTCACCTGCGGTACTCCGACACCGGCCACGACACGGGTCGTGCAGATCGATCCGGGACCAACGCCGACCTTGACGGCATCCACCCCTGCATCGATGAGCGCTTGAGCACCCGCGCGAGTAGCAACGTTGCCGCCGATGATGTCGATCGCGTCAAACGACGAGTCAGCCTTGAGGCGACGAACGATATCGATCACGCCAGCGGACTCGCCATTGGCGGTGTCGACCACGATGAGGTCAACACCAGCATCGCGCAAGCGTTCGGCGCGCTCCCACGCGTCGCCGAAGAAACCAATTGCCGCTCCGACGCGCAGTCGTCCTTCTTCGTCTTTAGTGGCGTTGGGGTATTGGTCGGTCTTCTCAAAGTCCTTGACGGTGATGAGACCACTGAGCTTGCCTGCGTCGTCGACGAGAGGCAGCTTCTCGATCTTGTGCTTGTTCAGGAGGGCGATAGCGCCCTCGCGGTCGATGCCGACTGGAGCGGTCACGAGCGGCGTCGTCGTCATGACGTCGCGCACGAGCACCGAATCCATATCTTCTGGCTCGATGAACCGCATGTCACGGTTCGTGATGATTCCGACGAGTGTTCCGTCTTCTTCCACGACAGGAAGACCAGAGACACGGAACTGGCCACAGAGGGCGTCCACTTCGGCAACAGTCGCTTGTTGCGTAGTTGTTACCGGATTGGTAATCATGCCCGATTCGCTGCGTTTGACCTTGTCGACGTAGGCCGCCTGATCGTCGATCGAGAGGTTGCGGTGAAGCACCCCAAGACCACCGTTGCGGGCCATCGCAATGGCCATTCGAGCCTCGGTAACCGTGTCCATTGCCGATGAAATAAGCGGCGAAGACACCCGGATTCTGCGGGTGAGACGTGAACTGGTGTCAGCATCGCTTGGAATTACATCGGTGTGCCCGGGCAAAAGCATTACGTCGTCATAGGTGAGGCCGACGAAGCCGAAGGGGTCTGGCTGTTCCATGTTAAATCTTCCTTACGGCGGGAGCGCGAAACCGGTGATCTTGTGTTAAATCTCCGGCCAATCAATATTAACGGGTTTCATGCCAGAACATTCCCCCGCATAATGGCTTCACCGCTTTGTACCCGACAAGCATTTGTATGTCGGACCGCAATCGGCCGGTGTCGTCATTGCCGTCGACACGTCAGAACCCGCTGGGATTCTTGATTCCGGCTGGGTCCCTTCCTGGAGGTCCTGTGAACACAGCGGAATATCGCCGCACGCGACGGAAAAATAGACGAGGAGTGCTTGTAGCACTCATTGTTGCTCTTTCTGCCGCCTTCTCTCTGATGGCCATGCCTGCAATGGCCGACGAGGTTAACGTCGACGAATACGACAACAGCATCATCGGTAACGTCAAGCTCGAGAGCGTGGCGCTAGAGGGTGTACTTCTCACCATCTCTGGCGGCGGCTACGAGGTTGAAGTAGCCACGGATGCTGATGGTCGTTGGAAAGTCGGCGTTCCCGACGGTGACGAATTCACTGTCACGCTCAACGAAGACACGCTGCCCGAGGGCATTGCGGTAATCGACGAGGTAGGCGACGACGACACTCCCAACGTCAAAGAGGCGATGATCGGGCCCAGCGGCTCGACCGTCATGAACTTCTTTATCGGCCGCGGTGAACGCAACGTCACGAGCTTCTTCGATCAATTCGTTGAACGAATCGTCAATGGCGTGAACTTCGGACTGATGCTCGGCCTCGCTGCCATCGGCATCTCGCTCGTTTACGGAACCACCGGGCTCTCCAACTTTGCGCACGCAGAAATGGTGACCTTCGGTGCGGTGATGGCACTCATTGTGTCGGTCGACCTCGGTTGGCCCGTCTGGATAGCGATACCCCTTGCCGTGCTCCTCAGTGCCGGCTTCGGGTGGTCACTCGATGCCGCGCTCTGGAAACCGCTGCGCAAGAAGGGCGTCGGTATCGTTCAGCTCATGATCGTGTCAATCGGTCTGTCGCTGGCACTGCGCTATACCTTCCAGTACTTCCGTGGAGGAGGAACCGAGCAACTGCCCGGCTCCGACTCCCCCGATATTCCGCTCTTCGGATCGGTATCGCTCAGCCAGACCAACATGATCAGCATGGTCATCAGCATCGTCGTGATCTGTATCTTCGCGTGGTGGCTCGTCAAGACCAAGATCGGTAAGGCAACTCGCGCCGTCTCCGACAACCCGTCGCTGGCAGCGGCATCCGGAATCGACGTCGACCAGGTCGTCCGTGTGGTGTGGATCCTCGCTGCAGCCATGGCCGGCCTTGCCGGTGTGCTGTGGGCCTACTTCCGCCCCGGCATCCGCTGGGACATGGGAGCGCAGATTCTGCTGCTCGTCTTCGCAGCGGTGACCCTCGGTGGACTGGGCACAGCATTCGGTGCGCTTGTCGGCTCGATCATCGTCGGCGTTCTTGTTGAGACGTCTAGCCTCTTCATCCCATCCGACCTGAAGTATGTGGGTGCGCTCGGCGTGCTCATCATCGTCCTGTTGTTCAGACCACAAGGCATCTTGGGTCGCAAAGAGAGAATAGGTTAGGGGCCGCTCATGGATATTCTGCAAATTCTCTCCAACACCGGGTCATCACTGATTGCACCGGCAACGATCGGATACGCCCTTGCGGCGCTCGGACTCGCCATGCACTTCGGGTTCACCGGTTTGCTCAACATGGGTATGGCCGCCTTCATGGCGATCGGCGCCTATGGCTACGCGATCTCGATCCTCACCTTCGGTTTTCCGTGGTGGGGCGGCATGCTCGTCGGTGTCGGTGGCTCGCTTGTCTTCGCCCTGATCCTCGGTATTCCTACCCTGCGACTGCGCGGTGACTACCTGGCGATCGTGACCATTGCGGCCGCCGAGGTTGTGCGTCTGTTGTTCCTGACCACGACGTTCGACAAGTACACCGGCTCTGCCGATGGACTGAGTGGCTACCACGAGAGCTTCCGTGCGTTCAACCCGATTCCTGACGGCACCTACGGCTTCGGCCCGTGGGAGTACAACGCCAACGGCTGGTGGGTTCGCATCTTCGGAATCGCAATTCTGGCGCTTGCTGCCTTCATCCTCTGGGCTGTCATGCGCAGCCCGTGGGGTCGAGTGATCAAGGGAATCCGTGAAGACGAGGATGCCGTGCGCGCCCTCGGTAAGAACGTGTTCTCGTACAAGCTGCAGTCGCTCATGCTCGGTGGTGTCTTCGGTGCCATGGGTGGAATCATTTACGCCCTCCCGGCCTCGGTGAACCCCGGCGTGTATGTCACGTCGCTCACGTTCTTCGTCTATACCGCGTTGCTGCTCGGTGGAGCTGCAACGATCTTCGGACCGATTATCGGTTCGGTGATCTTCTGGGGTGTGCAAACCCTCCTGAGCAACCTGCTTCCCGCCATGGTCAACGTCGGCCTCTTGCCGTTCATGACCACGACGCAGTCGCAGACGGTGCGTTTCATCCTTGTGGGTGTGGCACTGATGTTGCTCGTGATCTATCGACCGCAGGGCATCCTCGGCAACAAGAAGGAGCTGACCTTTGTCAAGTAATGACGCATCGGCTGCGCCGGTGCAGCGAGCAAAGACAACCGGACTCCACAAGGGTGACATCGTTCCTGGTGTCGCCAAGGTCGACCCGATCATCATCGCTGACGGAATTCGTCGAACCTTCGGTGGCCTCACCGCGGTGAACGTCGACCACGTCGAGATCCCCCGCAATGCGATTACCGCGTTGATTGGTCCGAACGGTGCCGGTAAGACGACGCTGTTCAACCTTCTGACCGGCTTCGACAAGCCCGACGAAGGCAAGTGGACTTTCGATGGCCACTCGCTTGCCGGAATGGGCGCGCACAAAGTGGCCGGCCTCGGTCAGGTGCGCACGTTCCAGCTGACGAAGGCCCTCGGGCTCTTGACGGTTCTTGAGAACATGAAACTCGGCGCGAAGGATCAGATCGGGGAGAATATTTTCCGCGCCATGATCCCCAGCCTCTGGCGCAAGCAAGAAGCCGAGATCGAAGAGCGCGCAATCGTTCTACTCAAGAAGTTCAAGCTCGACGCCAAATCGTCTGACTTCGCCGCCAGCCTTTCCGGTGGTCAGCGCAAACTGCTCGAGATGGCTCGCGCCCTCATGAGCCAGCCGACGCTGGTGATGCTGGATGAGCCCATGGCCGGTGTTAACCCCGCGTTGACTCAGTCGCTGCTCGACCACATCCTCGACCTGAAGGAAGAGGGCATGACGGTGCTGTTCGTCGAGCACGACATGCACATGGTGCGTCACATCGCCGACTGGGTAATCGTGATGGCTGAAGGTCAGGTCGTTGCTGAAGGTCCCCCGGATGAGGTCATGAAGAACCAAGCCGTCATCGATGCGTACCTCGGTTCGCATCAGGATGTCGACTTGGGAATCGTCACGGGCCGCATCGAAGGCGAACTCAACACTGAAGCGATCGAACTCGCCGCGGAGGTCAAACACCTCGACGAAAACATCGCTAACCGCAAGGAGACCGGCAAGTGAACGCAATCCCTACCGAGAATGCGGTTGTCCACGTCAAGGACCTGACCGCAGGGTATCTGCCCGGCGTCGACATCCTCAACGACTGCAATTTGGTCGCTAACCCGGGTGAACTGATCGGAATTATTGGTCCGAACGGTGCCGGCAAGTCGACCCTGTTGAAGGCAATCTTCGGCCAGGTACAGGTGCGCGGCGGATCAATCACCCTCAACGGTGACAACATCACCGGGCTCAAAGCAAACAAGCTTGTAGCGCGCGGTGTTGGTTTCGTTCCGCAAAACAACAACGTGTTCCCGAGCCTGACGATCGAAGAGAACCTTCAGATGGGGCTGTACCAAAACCCCAAGATCTACGATGAGCGTCTCGAGTTCGTGACCGGCATTTTCGCCGAGTTGAAGTCGCGCCTCAAGCAGCGCGCGGGTTCACTCTCGGGTGGAGAACGCCAAATGGTCGCCATGTCTCGCGCACTCATGATGGATCCGCACGTTCTCCTTCTCGACGAGCCGTCTGCTGGACTCTCGCCAGTGAAGCAGGATGAGGCATTCATCCGCGTATCGGAGATCAACAAGGCCGGCGTGACCACGATCATGGTTGAGCAGAACGCACGTCGTTGCCTGCAAATCTGTGACCGCGGCTACGTTCTCGACCAGGGCCACGATGCCTACGAAGGCACCGGGCGCGAGTTGCTCAATGACCCCAAGGTTATTGGCCTCTACCTCGGAACCCTCGGCACCTAGCCACCAGCACTTCGCAGCACCTGATGCCCCGCCCGGATTCGTCCGGACGGGGCATCACTGCGTTAAGGGCGACCCTCTCATCCGCTCCGCAGCTCAGCTTCACGGCTCGCCATAGGGCTAGAGAGCGCCACGCTGCCCGCTAAGCCGCGTTTGCACCCCTCGGCGGGTTGATATTCACGCACAGCCCTTTCGCGTCCACACGACGGCTCCTGACGCTGTTTCAGGTTTGGTTCACCGCTAGTGACTTCCGTGAAAGAAATTCAGCACAACATCCGAACGCTGGGCGCACGAAAAAGGCCCCAACCCGGTGAGGGTTGGGGCCTTTCTCTGAGCTAACTTACGTTCTCTATGAGAGTGACTCTCGGAGAGATTTAGTAAGCGCTGTAGGTGTTGTCTTCACCGTACTGGTAGATACCAACCTGAGCTTCGGTGGGGTCACCGAGCTCATCGAAGGTGATCGGACCAGAGATGCCGTCGTAGTCAGCTACGCCGCCACCGTTGATGATTTCTGCACAGTCAGCGAAAGTGGTGCACTTCTCGCCGTTGCCCGAACCACCCGATACTTCCTGAAGCTTCTCAGCGATTGCTGCGGAGTCGGTTGAACCGGCTGCGAGCGATGCGAGAGCAAGAAGGATTACCGAGTCGTAGGACTCTGCTGCATAGCTGAACTCTTCGAGCTCAGGCTGTCCGGATTCGACCCAGAAGTCGTTGACGGCCGACGTGAAGTCAGCAATCGTGTCGACGCTCAGGCCGGGAAGAGTTCCCTTGGCGCCCTCGAGGGTTCCAGTAGCAAACTCATCACCGAAGTTGGCGAGGTTACCGTCTACGAAGTAGAGGTTCTCGGCCGGGAAGCTGCTGACGATGCTCGGGAGCATGGTCGAAACTTCTTCGAACGTGATCAGTGCGATGGCGTCAGGGTCCGAAGCAAGAACTTCAGAGATCTGAGCATCGAACGTGGTGTCACCGGTGTTGTAGGTGGGCTGTGAAACAACTTCACCACCGGCGGCTTCGAATGCTTCCTGCGTGTAGCCGGCAAGACCGGTTCCGTAGGAGTCATTGAGAACGATCATGCCGAGGGTCTCGTGACCATCGCCAGCGATCAGGTTACCGAGAACCTCACCCTGAAGCACGTCGGAAGGAGCGGTACGGAAGTACAGGCCCTTGTCGTCGTACGTTGTGAATGCGGCCGAGGTGTTTGCCGGCGAGAACTGGATTACTCCAGCGCCAACAACCTGGTCAATGAACTGAAGCGAAACACCCGAGGATGCTGCACCAAGAATTGCGGAAACGTCTTCACCGAGCAGGCGAGGGATTTCAGTCTCGTATGCCTTGTTGTCGGTGTCACCGGAGTCGCCCTGAATGAGGTCGATCTGGATGCCAGCGTCGGCTTCGTTCACCTGTGACGCTGCGTACTCGGTTCCTGCGATCTCGGGCGGGCCGAGGAATGCGAGGTTACCGGTTACGGGCAGTGCCGTTCCAAGCTTGAGGGACAGTTCGCCACCCTCGGATCCAGTGGAGGTTTCTCCACCGTCAGTAGCACAGCCAGCCAATACCAGTGCGCTTGCACCGACGATTGCGAGACCGCTCAACAGGGTCCGCTTGGACCGTGATGGGGAGGCCGTAGCCTTCGCGAATACGCTCATGTTGCTCCTTGCGTTTCGAATGTGTTCAGGAATCAAATGTGGCACTACCGTGTCACCACACTGTCAAGCTATGCCCACCCGGCACATCCGCACAATACGTCTGTACTACAGCCTTGTAACGCTCTTGGGAATCGTTACCATTCGTAGACTTTGAGAAACAAGGGCGTTTCTCAGTTAATCCGGGTGTACACGTTGTCGCTACCGTACTGGTAAATCCCAATGATGGCGCCCTGTGGATCACCATTGTCATTGAGGGTTATCGGGCCTGAAACACCGTCGTAATCAACGGTGCGCCCATCGAGCACAATCTTCGCGGCATCCGCAAATGTTGTCGCCACTTCGCCGTCACCACTGCCACCGGAGACCTCTTGCAGCTTGCTCGAGATTGCTTCTCCCGAAATTTTCTGCGAGGCCAAGGCCGCCAAGCTCGCGAGGATGACCGCGTCATAGCTCTCAGCGGCGTAGCTGAAGTCCTTGAGGCTGGGGTTGATTTCCAGCAGTCGATCGGTGAAGTCCGAGATCGTCGAAACATCAAGCCCCGGATGCGTCACGATGGAACCGGTCAGGCTGCCCGCCGCGAATCCCGAGCCACGCTCGCCGAGCGATAGCCCGGTAAAGAAGAGCTGGTCGCCCGAGTAACCCGCAGCGATGAAAGCCTTGGCAATCTTCTCGGAGAGCTTTGAACCCACGATTGCTACGGCATCCGGTTTGGCTGCGATCGCTCGATCGATCTGCTCATCGAGATCGATAGCGCTTTCATCGATCATCTCTTGCGAAAGCAATTCGCCACCACCGCGCAAGAATGCCTCGCTCAAGGCACGCGGGAGAAGCGGTTCACACAGGGTGTCCTCGGAGAGGATCGCGATTGATCCCTCACCAATTCGCTCTGCCATCTCATTGCCTAATGCGGTGCCTTCGAGCGCGCAGGACGGCGAGGTGCGCCAGTACAGGTTGTTGTCACCGTAGTTGGAGAAGTCAGGAGAATCGTTCGCCGGCGAGATCTCGACAACGCCCGCTTCCGTGATCTTGTCGATCACTTTCTTGGAAATACCGTTGGAGAGTCCGCCGATAATCACTGTTGCGCGAGCAGCGAGCAACTCCGTGACGGCATCCTCAGCGGTCGTTCCCGTGGAGTCGCCGGAATCAGCCGACTCCACGTTCACCGTGAGCTTGGCATTGGCGTCATTCACATCTTGAGCAGCCAATGCGATCGCAGCAGACACTGCCGGACCGAATTTGTCGAGCGCTCCCGACTCGGGCACCAGGGCTCCGACGGTGAGAGTCAAATCTTTGGGCGCAGGGGTCTCTTCAACCGGCGCCTCGGCCGAGCATCCGCTCAACACAAGGGCCGCAGCGATAACGCCTGCAACTGCCGTGAACCCGCGACGGGTTCGCAACGACACGCGTGATCCATAGGGCATGGATGTCATCACAGTCGCTCCTATCTACCACCCCCAACAGAGAGCGGCATTGTTACGGTACTGGCCAATGCTGAAAAGAAGAACTCAGAGCGGGCCATTTATGGGCACAATCTCGCCCCCAATCCGGGCGGCACTCGACCTAGCCGACGATTGAGCCAGTCTTATAGACGAACTTATTTTCGCCGTCATAAGTGTAGTAACCCCAGAATGCGGGCTCTACGTTGCCACCAGGAGTGAAGTTCACGGGGCCAGAAACACCGTCGTAGTCGATGTCGTTCGTGGTCTTGAGCACTTCGAGGCATTCCTCAAAACTCAGACATTTCACACCGCTTTTCGAGACATCGTAAAGCGAACCGGCGATGGCCTCACCCGCATCGTCCCCCGCCACGATTGCAGCGAGCGCCGCCACCATCGTGGCGTCATACGCTTCGGCCCCGTAGCGGTAGGTTGTCAACTTTGAGTTGGTGGCCTTGAGCGTGGCGGTGAAGGTCTTCGACGGCTGAACTCCCTCAATCACCCCGCGAACGCCCTTGAGCGTGCCGTTCTTGAACGCTTGCGAATAGTCGCCCGTGTTCAGCGAGGTGAGCCAGAGCTCCGAACCCTTGTACCCCGCAGCCACGATCTTCTCGATTGCCGCTTTCGTTGCTTTCTCAGCCTCATAAGTCGACCCAATCACCACGATGTCGGGTTCCGCCTTTTTCAGGCTGGCCGTAATCGTGTCGAACTTCGTCGTTGCACTCGTAAAGACCTCATCCGCGACGAGTTCCGTGTCGTACTCGGCGAGCGCCTCGACGAAGGTATCGTGCAGCGCTGCACCCTCGTCGTCGTCGACATAGACAAAAGCGATTCTCTGGGTTGTGTCGCCGCCAGCCAATGCCTCAGCGAGCGCATAGCCCTGCTGGTCGTAGGCCGGGATGGTGCGGAAGAAGTAGCCGTCATCAAAAACGTCGTCGAGACTCGACAGCGTTGCGGCGGGCGAGATGAGAGGGATCTTCGCGTCTATCGCCAACGGCATCGCTCGCTGCGCCAGCACCGACGATGACGGGCCGATCACCACGTCGACATCCTTTGACACCAGGGTCTTGAAACCTGATTCCAGCTTCGTGTTCTTAGCCTCGCCCGAATCGACCGCCACAATCTCGACAGGCTCACCGTTGACTCCCCCGGCAGCATTTATTTCTTTCACCGCTGCCGCAACACCCGCTTTTTGCGCTGCAGCCAAGAAGGAGAACGTGCCACTGGTGGGAAAGACCGTTCCAATACGAAGAACGCCATCGCCCGTCGGCGTCACGACCGGAGCGGGAGTTGCCGTCGGCGTTGATGCCGCAACCGGCGTTGCCGACGGCGTCGGTGAACTGCACGCTGCGAGAGCCACAACGATAGTTGCCGCCACAATCACACGTCGAGTCGTGCGAAACCTCGTCATTGATTTACCTCTCTCGGTGCCCAATCTCGGGCGATCACGCACCTTCAGAGGAATACTACGGTGCGCCCGGAGCTTCAGCGGCTGAACCGAGCCGCGTACGAGAAGAGTGCCGAAACAGGTCATACGTAAGAATGGCGAGCGCCACCCAGACGATCGCGAAGCCCAACCAGCGCTCTGGCGGCATCGCCTCATGGAACACAAAGACGCCAACAATGAGTTGGAGGATCGGTGCCAAGTACTGGGCCAAGCCCATATAGGTGAGCGGCAACCGCCGCGCTGCAGCAGCAAACAGAATCAACGGGATCGCGGTGATGGCACCCAAAAAGAGCGTCAAAGTGAGGTGTCCCGGGCCCGCAGTGCCCGCCGCGAGCTGCCCGTTAGCCGCAAGAACGAGCAGAACAACGATCGCAACCGGCGTCAGAAAGGCGGTCTCGACGGCGAGGCCGCCCACGGCATCCGCCTTCGGACCCACGCTTTTCTTCACGAGCCCATAAAGACCGAAGCTGAAAGCGAGGCCCAACGCGATCCACGGAAAGCTGCCGTAGCCAATGGCCAAGACGAGAACAGCGAGCGCGCTGATCGCAAGGGCAACCCACTGCAGCGGGCGAAGTCGCTCGCGCAACACGAGCACCCCGAGCAGCACCGTGACAATCGGGTTCGTGAAATAGCCGAGAGCAGCCTCAACAATGTGGCCGTTCAGGCTCGCGTACACATAAATGAGCCAGTTGACGACAACAAAGGCGCCGCCCAAGCCCAACATCCAGAAGGTACGACGATCGCGGACGATCGCCATGACCCGTGCGTATCCCCGCGTGACCACCAGAAGTGCCGCGCAAAACACCAGCGACAGCACGATTCGCCACGCGACAATCTCGATCGCTCCCGACTCTTTGAGCGAGAAAAACACGATCGGCATCGCGCCCCACAGGACGTAGGCAGAAATAGCAAAGCCGAGGCCGCTAGGCGAGACGCGATCAGTCGCCGAAGAAGTGGAGGTCACTACTAAATCCTAGGGTCGGATGCTGCCCATGAAAGCCACCAGGAACGACGAAAGCCCAGAGCCGAGGCCCTGGGCTTTCGAAACGCCTCACCGCGAACGGGAGACGAGAAAGTTAGTTTCGCGTGAGCGAGAGACTACTTAGCGAACGATGACAGCGAGAACGTCGCGAGCCGAAAGTACGAGAAGGTCTTCTCCGTCGTACTTCACCTCGGTTCCGCCGTACTTGGAGTAGATGACCTTGTCACCAACTGCGATGTCGAGCGGCACGCGGTTTCCGTTGTCGTCGATACGACCGGGACCTACAGCGACTACTTCACCCTCTTGGGGCTTCTCTTTCGCAGTGTCAGGAATGACGAGCCCAGACGCGGTGGTCTGTTCTGCATCGACCTGCTTGATAACAATGCGATCTTCGAGCGGCTTAATGGACACCGACACGTTTGACCTCTTTCTAAAGTGCTTGGGCTGGCACACTCCGTACGGGAGTGCCAGATCAACTATACGGCTTGGTTGGCACTCGATCAACGTGAGTGCCAATACGGATGCGGATACGGTTAGAGAATGAATCAGAGCGAATTGCGCGAGCTACTTTCAGCCGAGGGCCTTCGCCTCTTGGACTCGCTGCCGACCTGGCACTCGAGTGACGAAATCGTGCGCACCGTCGCCGAGCTTCGCAAGGCCGGCCACAGCCCCGGCCTAGTTGCCGCCGTGCTGAGCCAATCCAAACTTCGCGCGAAAGCGGCCAGCAAGTTTGGCCCGTTTGCCGACCGGATGCTCTTCACCGAGGCTGGCCTCGAACAAGCAACTCGCCTTTCCGTTGCCGCCCAGCACGCCGGTCGGTTCTCGAAGGCCGGCGTGAAATGGGTGGCCGACCTCGGCTGCGGCATTGGAGCGGATGCGCTCGCCATCGCGGCCCTCGAGATCAACGTCACCGCCGTTGAGCGTGACGAAACCACCGCCGCCATTGCCAGCTTCAACCTCGCGCCGTGGAGCAACGCTCAGGTCGTTCATGGCGACGCCGAAACCGCCGACCTCGCTGGCATCGACGGCGTGTATCTCGATCCTGCTCGCCGCGACGCCCGGGTTCGCCTCACTAACCCCGCCGACTGGACGCCCTCCCTCGACTTTGCGTTCGGACTTGCCGAGCGCTACCCCACCGGCATCAAACTCGGCCCCGGAATCGACCGCGACCTCATCCCCGACACCGCCGAAGCCCAGTGGATCTCTGTTGGGCGCGAAGTTGTTGAGCTCGGACTCTGGTTTGGGGCTGTCGCCCGCCCCGGCATCCGGCGAGCAGCCCTCGTGATCGGAGACCACGGCACCGCTGAACTCACGGCAGCCGCTGACAGCGAAGACGAACCCGCGGGAGAGCTCGGGCAGTTTCTCTACGAACCCGACGGCGCTGTCATCCGCGCGCGCCTCATCGGGGATCTCGCACGACAACTGAACGGGCGCATGCTCGACACTTCAATCGCCTACTTCAGTGCGGATGCCGCTGTCGCGAGCCCGTTCGCCACCTGCTTCGAGATCGTCGAGGACTTCACTCTCGACAAGCGCTCACTCAAAAAGGAACTGGCGGCGCGCAAGATCGGCACCCTGGAAATCAAAAAGCGCGGGGTCGATATCGACCCCGCGACTTTTAGAACGTCACTCTCGCTCAAGGGCGAGAACAGCGCGACCTTGATTCTGACGCGCGTTGCTGGCAAGCGGCGCGCACTGCTTGCGCAGCGCGTCACGCCAACGCCGGCCTGAGACTAGGCAGCTCGCCGCAACGGGTGAGCGAGAAGCTCAGCGGAGAGTGGCGATTAGAAGCGGTAGTCGTTTCCACCCATGAGCATGAACGGCAGAAAGAATACCGCTGCGACGACGAGCCCAATGATGATGCTCAGCCCGACTCCGACATAACCCGTGATGAGACCGGTCAACCAGAACGGCCGGGCATACTTCTGCTTCTTCTGCGCTAGATGTCCGAGAACTACGGCTGCTGCGGCAGGCAGGAGTCCCATACCGACGAAGGTCAACAAGACACCCACGATTCCGGTAACCATCGAGGCGATCGACAGGCCCTGCGGCGGACCGGCAGGGACTGGCGTATATGGCGCCTGACCGGGGGTGGCGCCGGCTGCATAGCCGGGAATTGGGGTTCCGGTCGGGGCAGAGTAGGGATCATTAGCGGCTGCAGCGGGTGGTGTTACCGCGGGCGAAACAGCGCTCACGGCGTCGCTCGCTGCGGGGGCAGCCGGGGCGGCCTTGGGCGCTGACGATACCGGCGGGACACTTGATCCCGTGCTGCTTGCGGTCGGCGCAGCAGACGCGGACGCAGCCGTTTCATTTGCCTTGGCCGTCTTAGCCGCTGCAGTAGTGGCCGCGGTCGTCTTAGCGGCGGCGGCCTTCGTGGCTGCAGCTTTCGTCGTGGCAGCCTTGGCCGTCGTCGACTTCGCAGTGGCGGCCTTCGTCGCCGTAGCCTTCGTTGTTGAGGCCTTAGCGGTTGCGGACTTAGCTGGAGTGTTCTTTGCTGCACTGACCTTGGGCCCGGCGGTTACCTTGGCCGCAGAAGTCGATTCGGATGCGGTGGTCGACTTGGCGGCAGGCGACTTCTTCGCTGCGGGCTTCTTAGCTGAGGGAGTGGCCTTCGCCAGGGGCTCGCCGGAAGTTGAGGACGCGCCGGGCGTTGAGATCGACGGAATTGAGTCGTCTGAGTTGTTGGTAGCCATGCGCACACTTTAGCAAGACTCTCCCCACAGAAAAGGGCCCGCACTCGCGTGCGGGCCCTTTTCGTGAGTTGCTACTTAGTACGAGGTTCCTACAGCGCCGAGAGTGACGACGAAGCCAATGGCGAGGAAGAGGAAGACAACGAAACCGAGGTATCCGAGGACGAGGCCGATGATGGCGAGCACGTTGCCCTGCTCACCCGTCTTCTTGATCTGGCTCAGGCTGATGTGCCCGAGGATGATGCCGACGAGGCTGAGGCCGAGAACCGACGTCACGAGGGAGATGATCGAGAGGACGTTCCATTTGGCAACCGGCGCGCCTGCGGGCGATGCGGCGTAAGGCGTGGGTTCTGACATGACGAAGGTCTCCTTTGGTGATGATGCCGAAACCGGCGCACCTATATTCTCAGCCTGAAAGAAGCCTGTCAACGCAGCACCCCCAGATTTCTCGCCAGCGTTACGCCTGAATTTGGGTGACCGGGAGCGTCGAATCAGCACTAAAGCCCAACGTTGAGGGTTCTTTGCTTGCCATAATCAGCTGGGCGCCCAGCGCTGCGATCATCGCCCCGTTGTCGGTACAGAGCGACAACGGCGGAATGCGCAATTCGATCCCTGCCTCCGCGCAACGCTCCCGAGCGAGCTCGCGAACTCGCGCATTCGCCACGACTCCGCCACCGAGCAAAAGGCGAGGAACTCCGCGATCGACACACGCTGAGACGGCCTTGGTGAGGAGAACATCAACGACGGCCTCGCGGAAGCTTGCCGCGACATCCGCAATCGAAAAATCGGTACCCGCGTCTTGCTCGCGCTCAACCCACCGAGCAACCGACGTTTTGAGGCCCGAGAACGAAAAATCGTAGCGGTGACGGTCAACGTCTTTGGCATGGGTGAGTCCCCGCGGAAAACGGATCGCCTTCGGGTTGCCTCCCACCGCCACACGGTCGATGTGCGGCCCGCCCGGATACGGCAAGCCGAGCAAACGCGCGACCTTATCGAAAGCCTCGCCCGCAGCATCGTCGATCGTCTCGCCGAGGAGCTCAACATCAGAGACCAGGTCACGCACTTCGAGCAGCGACGTATGGCCGCCAGACACCAACAGCGCGATCGTGGGAAGTTCAATCTCAGTTCCATCGTCACGCAAAACATCCGCGCCGACGTGGCCCACCAAATGATTGACCGCATACAGCGGTTTACCCGTGGCCACCGCGAGCGCCTTCGCCGCCGCGACTCCGACCATGAGCGCGCCTGCAAGCCCCGGACCACTCGTGACCGCGATCGCATCTAGCTCTGACAACTCAACGCCGGCTTCGGCGAGCGCCTGCTCCAACGCCGGTTGCATCGCCTCGAGGTGCGCGCGGGCCGCAACCTCCGGCACCACTCCCCCGTAACGGGCATGTTCATCCATCGAGGATGAGATCACGTTGGCTAACAAATGGTTGCCACGCACGATACCGATGCCGGTCTCGTCGCAGCTCGTCTCGATACCCAACACAAGGGGATTCGTGGTGTTGGCGGGAAGCTGTCCCGAAAGGGGAGAGCGTGCTACCGCTGGCACTGAATTCGTCATCATGCGCCCACCGCCGGTGAAAGCTTGGGTTCAGGAATAGTGAGTCGCATCACGATGGCATCAACCCCATCCGGTTGGTAATAGTTCGGTCGCACCGCAATACGCTCGAACCCGAGCGAATCGTACAAACGCTGCGCAGAAGGATTGTCGTCGCGAACCTCGAGAAAGAGTTCGCTCGCTCCACGATCACGAGCTTCCACCATGAGCGCATGCATGAGCGCCCGGCCGATGCCCTGGCGGCGGGCATCCGAAGAAACAGCAATCGTCTGGATGTCCGCTTGCGGCGACCGAAAGGGTGACCGTAAACCTGCATAGGCCGTCACCACCGTGGGCTCCCCCACCGGATGCGCGATCACGTAGTACCCGTGGTTGTCACGAATCTCGGCACGCATCATGTCGCTCGACCACGCGTCGTTTGCGAACTCGCTGTGCTCGATGGCCATGATTCCATCGAGGTCGCTCTCAGTAGCGCGGCGCAATTGCCAGCTCATGCGGTCACTCGTTTCGGCCCTGCAGAGAGCGTGATGTCTGGCGAACGCAAGTAGAGCGCTTCTTCGCCAGCGAAGGGGCGATTGTGTTCGCGCAGCAGAAACGCAAGGCGAGCCAGGTTCGAGGCCAGCACAGGCTCCGAGTCCCTCAGCTGAAAGTGGTCGAAATTCGGAACGCTCGCGGCGAGCGCGGCGGCAGGGGCGAGCGCGGGTCCAGCAACGCGCACGGGCAAGCCCGCGGCATCCGACCCTTCATAGGTCGACCAGTAAAGTTCTTTGCGACGGGCGTCGGTCGCCACAACGATCGGTTCCGTTTCGCCAAGGGCAATCGCGTCGTGGGTCACAACGGGCAGCACAGGCACGCCAGCGCCGAACGCAAACGCTCGAGCCGCCACGATGCCCACCCGCAGACCGGTAAAGGGCCCTGGGCCCATTCCCGCCACGACACCGGTCAGGTCGGTTACAGCGCACCCAGCGTCGGCAATGCAGCCGTGGATGAAGTCGCCAACCACTTCGGCGTGCTTGCGAGTATCTGATGAATTACGTTCCGCATGCACCACACCCTGAGCGTCAACGATCGCGACACTCGTGCCCGCCGAGGTATCAATCGCTAACAGCATTAAGCCACTCCATGTCTGCCCACCTCGGGCCGTTTCCGGTCACGGTAACGGTGCGTGGTTCGATTGCTTCTTCGGCAAAGTCATCGGTGTGATCGATGGCGGCACTGTCGCAGCCTGAAGCGGGATTCTCATCTGCCGCCCCAGCACCCACCGGGCGCACAATATCGACCGTGAGCCAGCTCTCACTCACTCCATCGAGCAGGCCTGCACCCCATTCGACAACGACGATGGATGCCTCAAAGTCGATGTCGAGGTCGTCGAGTTCAACGGCGCTACCGAGGCGGTACGCGTCGACGTGCACGAGCGGAGGCGCCTCGGTGTGCGAGACTTCTGCTCCCGAGCCGTCGAGTCGCGGATGCGTGCGCGCCAGAACAAAAGTGGGGCTCGTGACCGTGCCCCGGATGCCGAGAGTCTCCCCGATCGCCCGCGTCAGCGTTGTCTTTCCCGCGCCAAGTTCACCATTGAGCATCACCAGATCACCGGCCACGAGTTGCGCGGCAATAACGGCCCCGAGCTCGGCCATGCTGTCGGGAGAAGCGATTGTCAGAGTGGTCACGACTCATACCTGCGGGTAACACGAGAACCGATGCGGGTCACGATTTCGTAATTGATGGTGTCAGCGGCCGCAGCCCAATCATCCGCTGTCGGAACTGACTGTGCTGGGTCACCGAAAAGAATTGCCCGGTCGCCGACCGCAACGTTCGCATCGCCCATATCGACAACAATCTGATCCATCGCAACTCGCCCCGCGACCCGACCAACGACACCGTTGATGGAGACTGGCCCGCGATTGGAGGCGTGACGAGGAACACCATCGCCGTAGCCAAGCGGCACAAGCGCGAGCGTCGTGTCCTGCTCGCAGCGATAGGCATAGCCATAGGAAACCCCAGAACCGGCCGTAACTCGCTTCACCGACACGACAGGAGCGCTGAGAGTCATTGCCGGCACAAGGCCAAGAGCCGCGGCATCCACGTCGCCGGCGGGCGACAGGCCATAGCTGCTGATGCCGACACGAACGAGATCAAACCGGGCAGAAGGATGTTTGATCGCGCCCTCTGATGCGGCCAGGTGGCGCAGCTCGGGGCGGAGCCCTACCGACTCTGCCATGGCGACCGCGGCCGAGAACTGCTCAATCTGGTCAGCGTCGTGCTCGGCGCCCGCATTGGCGAGGTGACTCCACAGACCCCGCACGCGAATGCGACCCGCGAGCTCGTGAACAACCGCCGCTTCGAAGAACTGGTGCCACTCTTCAAGGAAGGCGCCATTGCGATGCAAGCCTGTATCGACTTTCAAATGCACGAACGCAGTATCGGATGTCGCGGCAACCTCATGCAGCTGCTCGGTGCTGCTCACGCCGAGGTCGATGTTCGCGCGAACCGCTTCGCCAAACGCTGCCCCCGGCTGGTGCAACCACGCCAGCAGCGGAGCGTCGATGCCGGCGCCGCGCACGCCAAAGGCCTCGGTCAGATCAGCAACGCCGAGCCAGTCGGCGCCTCCCGCGAGAGCCGCACGGGCACTCTCGATAGCACCGTGGCCGTACCCATTGGCTTTGACAACAGCCATCACCTGCACCGGCGCAACGAGCGCACGCAGGGTCTCAACGTTGTGAGTGATGGCCGCCGTGTTGATGGTGGCGAGTCGAAGATCAGCCATGGTGTGCCTCCGCGATGACATAGGCGATCGCGATTCCGGCGTCGTGACTCATCGACAGGTGCACCGAGGTGATTCCGCGACGTTCGGCAATGGCTTTGGTCGAGTTGTGGAGCTCAAGCGAAGGATTACCGAGCTGATCGGAAACCACCCGCATGTCGTGCCAGGTCACTCCGGAAGAGTCGCCGAGCGCCTTAATGAGTGCTTCTTTCGCCGCAAAACGCCCCGCTAGCGAGCGCAGGGGGCGAGGTTTGCCATCCTTGAGCTGTTCGCTCTCAGAGAACAGGCGCGATGTGAGGGTCGGTGTGCGCTGCAACGCTCGCTCGAAGCGGGCGATATCGACGACATCCACACCGATCCCCACAATCACGGTGAAACCTATTCGACGGTGACAGACTTCGCGAGGTTGCGAGGCTGATCGACGTCGAGTCCCTTCGCAGCAGAAAGCTCCATGCCGAAGATGTGCAACGGGATGACAGCAAGCAGCGGTTCAAAGAACGAACCGGCCAACGGAATCGGAATAACCTCATCGGCGAACGGCAGCACTGCAGCGTCGCCCTTTTCGGCAATCGCGATAACGCGAGCGCCCCGAGCACGAATCTCCTGAATGTTGGAGACAACCTTCTTGTGCAAGGAGTTGGGGTCGCGCGGGCTCGGAACGATCACGAAGACAACCTGACCGGGCTCGATGAGCGCGATCGGACCGTGCTTGAGCTCGCCTGCGGCGAACCCCTCAGCGTGGATGTACGCGAGCTCCTTGAGCTTGAGTGCACCCTCGAGCGCGATCGGGTAGCCAACGTGGCGACCGAGGAAGAGCACCGACTGGGTGTCCGTCATCCAGTGCGCAAGCTGCTTGATCGACTGCGAGGTCACCAAGACCTCAGAGATTTTGTCGGGAATAGCCTGCAACTCGGTCACATTGTCGCGAATCTCTTCTTCGCTGAGCGTGCCGCGCACGCCCGCGATGTGCAGACCAATCAAGTACAGCGCGGTCGCTTGGGCAACGAAAGCCTTCGTGGATGCCACAGCAACTTCAGGACCAGCGTGCGTATAGACAACAGCGTGCGATTCACGCGGAATCGTTGCGCCGTGCGTGTTGCACACCGAGACAACCTTCGCGCCGGACTCCATAGCGAACTTGACCGCCATCAGCGTGTCCATGGTTTCGCCCGACTGGCTGATCGAGATCACGAGAGTGCGGTCCGTCAAAATCGGGTTGCGGTAGCGGAACTCGTGAGCGAGCTCAACATCAACAGGAACGCGCGCCCACGCCTCAATGGCGTACTTGCCGAGCATTCCCGCGTAGGCCGCGGTTCCACACGCAATGATGACGATGCGGTCGATGTTCGCAATGACATCGTCTCCGAGGGGCTCGAATTCGGTGAGCTTGACCAGCCCATCCTGAACACGACCAAGAATGGTGTTGGCTACGGCATCCGGCTCTTCGCTGATTTCCTTAGCCATGAAGCTCGACCAGCCACCCTTTTCGGATGCTGAGGCGTCCCACGCGATATCGAATTCTTCGACCTCAACAGGGTTGCCATCGAAGTCGATGACATCAACGGAGTCAGGACGGATCGTCACGATCTGGTCCTGGCCGATCGCAACCGCGCGGCGGGTGAACTCCACGAAAGCCGCAACGTCAGAGCCCAAAAAGTTTTCGCCGTCGCCCAAACCGATAACGAGGGGTGAGTTGCGGCGAGCGCCGACAACAACCCGAGGCTGGTCTTGGTGCACGGCAAGAAGAGTGAAGGCACCCTCGAGACGCGCAACAACGCTCTGCATCGCTGCAGTGAGGTCACCCGTCTTGTCGTACTCGCGCCCAACCAAGAGCGCCGCCACCTCAGTGTCGGTCTCGCTGATGAAAGTTTCGCCCTCAAGCAGCAGCTCGTTCTTCAGCTCAGAGAAGTTCTCGATGATGCCGTTGTGAATGAGCGCGAGCTTTGAATCACGGCTCAAGTGCGGGTGCGCGTTCACATCGGTGGGGCCACCGTGGGTCGCCCAGCGAGTGTGGCCGATACCGGTGGCGCCGTTGCTCAGAGGCTCGGCTTCGAGGTCATCCAAGAGCATCTGCAGCTTGCCGGCACGCTTGCGCGTTCCGAGCACTCCAGCCTCATCAATGATTGCAACACCGGCGGAGTCGTAACCCCGGTATTCGAGACGCTTTAGACCGCCGAGGAGAACCTCAAGGCTTTTTTCGTTACCAACGTAACCGACGATTCCACACATGGAGACGAGTTTAGTTCCCCAAGCTGGGTATCCGTGCGCAGATAGGATGTTCGGGATGCATGAACATGGCTCCGGACACGGTCACATCTCTCCCTTTCTAGAAATCGATCGGAGCGATTGGGCTGAACTTGCCCCGAAAATGAAAGTTCCCCTGACCCAGGCGGAGCTCATTGAGTTGCGCGGACTCGGCGACGAACTCGACCTCACCGAAGTTGCTGAGGTGTATCTCCCCCTCAGTCGCCTCTTGAATCTGTATGCAGAGAACGCCCAACAGCTGCACTCCGCGACCACCCAGTTCTTGGGAGCATCCACCGGGCGCACCCCATTTGTCATTGGTGTCGCAGGGTCGGTCGCCGTCGGAAAGTCCACGATCGCCCGGCTGCTCCGCGAGTTGCTCTCCCGCTGGGAAGGCACACCACGCGTCGAACTCCTCACTACCGATGGCTTCCTGCACCCCAACGCAGAACTCGAACGCCGCGGCATCCTCGAACGCAAAGGGTTTCCTGAAAGCTACGACCGCCGAGCGCTGCTCCGCTTCGTGAGCAAGATCAAAGCCGGCGAGCCTGTGGTGCGCGCCCCGTTCTATTCTCATCTGGCCTACGACATCATTCCGGATGCGGCCGTGACTGTGCGCAAACCCGACGTACTCATCGTCGAAGGCCTCAACGTGCTGCAACCACCAAGCGCGGGAAATAGCCTCGCCGTCAGTGACCTCTTCGACTTCACCATCTATGTGGATGCCCGCACGAGCGACATTGCGCACTGGTATGAGGAGCGCTTCCTGAGACTCCAGCGCGGTGCGTTCAGCAACCCGCGATCCTACTTTCACCGCTTTGCCGACCTCAGCGAGAGTGCAGCCCGCGCACGCGCTCAAGAAGTGTGGAAGCGCACCAACGAGCCCAACCTCATCCAGAACGTTCGCCCCACACGACCACGGGCATCGCTCATTCTTCGCAAAGATGCCGACCATGCGGTCTCAAAGGTTTTGCTGCGCAAGACCTAGAAAATCGCGGTCGCGCCGGGTGCACACGCAGGTAACGACGACGTGCCGTGGGAACGCTCGTTAGTAGCCGAGTTGAGCGAGCACAACGGCGGCAAGACGATCCGCCATCTGCTGAGCGACCTCGTGGTGCTCGGCTTCAACCATGACGCGGATCATGGGTTCGGTGCCAGATGCCCGCAAAAGTACGCGCCCTGTGTCACCCAGTTCGGCTTCCACAGCAGCTACCGCGTCAGCGATAGCGGCGTTGGAACCGAGCGAGTGGTGGTCAACCCCGCGAACGTTCACAAGAACCTGCGGGTAAACCGTCATCACAGCGGCCAGCTGAGCCAGCGTTTTGCCGGTGCGCGCCATTTCGGCCACCAGATGAAGACCAGTGAGGATGCCGTCGCCGGTGGTAGCAAACTTGGTCATGATGACATGGCCAGATTGTTCTCCACCAAGGGACAGCCCATGCTCTCCCAGAGCTTCGAGCACGTAGCGGTCGCCGACCTTCGTCTCGAGCATCTTGATGTTGTGCTCAGCCATTGCGCGGCGGAGCCCCAAGTTGCTCATGACAGTCGCGACGAGTGTGCGGTCCTGCAACACACCGCGCTCTGCCATCGAGACGGCAAGAATTGCCATGATCTGGTCGCCATCGACGATGTTGCCCTCTTTGTCCACGGCGAGGCAACGGTCAGCGTCACCGTCGTGGGCGATGCCGACATCGGCACCGTGAGCGAGGACTGCAGAGGCAAGGTTGTCGAGATGCGTCGAGCCGACGCCCTCATTGATGTTGATGCCGTCGGGGTCTGCACCGATCACGGTGACCTTGGCACCGGCATCCGTGAATACCTGCGGTGAGACGCCGGCCGCGGCGCCATGAGCGCAGTCGAGAACGACGTGGATGCCCGCTAGCTGATTGGGCAGCGTCGACAACAGGTGGACGACGTAACGATCTTCAGCATCGGCGAACCGGCGGATGCGACCAACCTCGATGCCGGTGGGAGCCAGGCTCGGTGCGGCGAGGGCTGCTTCGATGCGGTCTTCGACCTCATCGGGAAGTTTCGTGCCGCCCTGACCAAAGAACTTAATTCCGTTGTCGGGGGCGGGATTGTGCGACGCGGAGATCATGACTCCGAGGTCGGCTTTGAAATCGGCAACGAGGAACGCTGCTGCCGGGGTGGGAATTACTCCGGCGTCGAAGACATCGACGCCCGAGCTCGCGAGCCCCGCGGATACTGCGGCGGAAATGAATTCGCCGGATACGCGGGGGTCGCGTGCAACAACTGCGACGGGACGGCGGCCTGAAGCGCGCCGACCATCAGCAACTCGACCCTGACCCAGTACGACTGCTGCCGACTGAGCCAGGCCGAGTGCAAGCTCGACAGTAAGATCACTGTTCGCTAATCCGCGAACACCATCTGTACCAAAAAGACGTGCCATGCGTTGCCGCTAGCAGGGAAAGCGGGTTAGCGCTTCGAGAACTGCGGAGCCTTACGGGCCTTCTTGAGTCCAGCCTTCTTACGCTCCTTGACGCGAGCGTCACGGGTAAGGAAGCCAGCCTTCTTGAGGATCGCACGGTTGTTCTCTTCGTCAATCTGGTTGAGCGAACGAGAGATACCGAGACGCAGTGCGCCGGCCTGACCCGAGGGGCCACCACCGGTGATGCGTGCGATTACGTCGTAACCGCCGAGCAGGTCAAGGACCTTGAACGGGTCGTTGATGAGCTGCTGGTGAAGCTTGTTGGGGAAGTACTCGGCGAGCTCACGGCCGTTGACCGTGATGGTGCCCGAACCGGGAACGAGACGCACGCGGGCGATTGCCTGCTTGCGACGTCCGACGGCTGCGCCGGGAACGGTGAGAACGGGGCGAGGTGCGCTGGGCGCCTCAACTGCTGCCGACTCGGTCGTGTACGACTCGGGTGCACCCTCGGTGATTGAATCTTCGATCTTAGCCACTGTAATAAGTCCTTTTATCTTTGCTTAGTAAAGCGCGGGCGCTACTGAGCGACCTGGGTGAGGGTGTACGGAGTCGGCTGCTGAGCAGCGTGAGGGTGCTCAGTACCCGCGTAAACCTTCAGCTTGGACAGCTGAGCGCGACCGAGTGAATTCTTGGGGAGCATTCCGCGGACGGCCTTTTCAACGGCGCGCGTGGGGTGCTTCTCCAACAGCTCGGAGTACGTGGTGGCCGTGAGCCCACCCGGGTAACCGGAGTGGCGGTAAGCCTTCTTCTGCGCGAGCTTGGAACCGGTGAGGGCAACCTTCTCAGCGTTGATGATGATGACGAAGTCACCCATGTCCATGTGAGGAGCAAAGGTGGCCTTGTGCTTTCCACGGAGCAAGATGGCTGCGTGGCTGGCGAGACGACCGAGAACGATGTCGGCGGCGTCGATGATGACCCATTCCCGCTTGACGTCTTCGGGCTTGGGCGAATATGTACGCGTCACAATAGTGCTGCTTTCATTGATCGAGTGAGGTGTTCGTGAATCCCGCTCCGATGGTTGTTTCAGAAGAAACAATGCCGGTTGGAGGGCTCATGATCGGATGCCGCACCCTATAGTGCAGACACCAAGGGTCAACTCTAGCGGAACTGTGGCTCGGCGGCAAACGCCAATGCGACTATTTAGCGGTGCCGGTGAGAGCAGCGCGGCGCTCACGGAAGTCGGGGCGATCGAAGTAGTGGGCGGTCACTTCCGCACTCAGACTAGCGATTCCGCCGGCTTGCAACGCACCGAGGCGCACCCGTGCACTCTTCACAGCCATGAGGGAAATCGCTTCAGTACCCTCCGCCGTGTCAGCGATGGCAACAATGCCGTGGTTGCCGAGCAGGATCAGCGACGGGACCTCACCATGCTGCTCAACGTGCTCACCGAGTCGCGTGAGGAACAACTGGCCGAGCTCGATACCGGGCTGAGCATAAGGAATGTAGAGGCTGCGACCCAAGACCATGAGTTCGTCAGAGTAGACCGCATCCGCAAATGAAGTCTCCGCGTGAACGCTCGCGAGTAGCGAGACAACAGCGGTCGGGTGAGTATGAGCCACGTACCGCGCCGGGGCATACGCACGCACCGCAACGTGAATGAGAGTCTCAATGGATGCCCGCACCCGCTGACCGTCGACCTCACCGGCATCCAGTTCGGCAGTCAATCGGTCCTGGCTGGCATTCGGATCACGCAGCACCTCGAGGAGAGGCTCGATTTCGACACTGACAAAGTTTGCTGCCGTTGCGTTCTGCATCGATGAACCCGACGTCTTGACGATAATCGTGCCATCAGCGATCAGTTCACTCGTGTTGCCTTCAGCGAGAATCACGAGGTCGCGCTCGGGCAGGCCGAGGCGGGTGGTGAGTCCCAGCAGGTCGGCACTAACGAGGTCGGGAGCAATTCGTGCGGTCATCTTTTCAGTCCTTTGTTGGGCGAATTCAGGGGTGAGGCGAATTCAGAGAAAGTTGGGGTGTCAGCTAGGCGTATAGCTGACGGGATGATGCGTGCGTCGCACGAGATCGCGGAGCGAGTCGAGACTGCCCGAGATGTGCCCCATCGCGCGCGCTTGAACAAGGACACTGCCGAGTGCTGTCGCCTCGACCGGGCCCGCGAGAACGGGGATTCCCGCGCGGTCAGCGGTGCGCTGACACAGCAACCGGTTGAGGGATCCGCCGCCAACGATGTGGATCGTCTTTACGGGGACGTCACCGAGCGAGCCAGCGCTGAGCACGGCATCCGCGAAAGCTTGGGCGAGCGATTCGATAATGCAGCGGGCCATTTCGGCGCGATTGCCCGGTGGGCGGATGCCGCGTTCCGTGCACCACTCAGTAATTCGTCGAGGCATATTGCCTGGCGCCAAGAATCGAGGATCGTCGACGTCGACTACGGGCATCGCGTCGGAGACAGCGGAGGCTGCCTCAATAAGTTCGGGCAAACTGATCGCTTCGCCGTCGCGTTCCCACTGGCGCACTGCTTCGCTCAGAATCCACAACCCCATGACATTGCGCATGAGAAGAATGCGTCCATCGACGCCGACCTCGTTGGTGAACCCACCGGTACGGGCCGCCTCGGTAACAACGGGGCTCTCCAACTCGACACCGGCCAGTCCCCACGTTCCGCACGAAATAAATGCTGCCGTCTCCGGTTGCATCGGAATCGCCGTCACCGCCGAGGCCGTATCGTGCGAACCAACCGCAACCACCTCGATGGGTGACTCTGCGCGCACCTGGGTAGCGACATCCGTGTCCAGCTCGCCAACGCGAGTACCCGGGATCACGAGCTCGGGCAACAGTTCGCGCCGCACTCCGGCGACGTCAAGCAGACTGTCGCTCCACTGCCGAGTGTGCACATCGAGCAGTCCGGTCGTTGAGGCCATTGTGGTCTCGGCGATGCTGGTCCCACTCAGCCAGTAGGTAAAGAGGTCAGGCATGAGAAGAACGGTGTCAGCTAGCCCAAGCCGATTTTCTGCCGAGTCGGCTGCAAGTTGGTAGATCGTGTTGATCGGCATGAACTGGATGCCCGTTGCCGCGTACTGCTCAGCCTGCGAGCTCATCGACTCCACGTGCTCGATCGCGGCGCCGGTTCGTTCATCGCGGTAGTGCCGTGGATTGCCGAGCAGTTGCCCGTCGCGCAGCAGCCCGTAGTCGACGCCCCACGTATCGGTCGCTATCGACGAAATGGTCGGCACTTCACGGATCGCGGAGGTGAGTCCGTCGAGCGCGCCCTGCCATAGCGAGAGCACATCCCAGTGCAGGCGGCCGCGCACGCTCACCGGACGGTTAGCGAAGCGCGCGTGCGTTGCCGTGCGCAGCTGGTTGGGGCCGACTTCGCCCAGAATTACTCGGCCGCTAGTCGCGCCACAATCGAGAGCAACAACATGGCCCACCATCAAATCTCACTCGCTCCGTGCTTAGTCTGACTCGCGAGCGAGCCACGAGATGAGCTGGTTCCACATGGGGGCAAAGCCGTCCCATTCCAAGAACTCGGTCGGCAACCAGTGCGGGCCCATGTCGCTGGCGAAGGCCGCGACACGACCTAACCCTTCTCCGTCCACGACGAGAAGGGGAAAGTCGCCGACGGTCGCAAGGGTCTGCGCGCTGCCCCGTGCCGCCAAACGGTGATGACCGAGTACTGCTGGCCAGGAGGTCGGCAGCCCTGCGGTCGCGGGGTGATTTCCGAGTGAGGTCGCTTCGACGCCCTGCGGAGTCTCTTCCCTATCGTCGCCGATTTCCATTTCGACGGGAAGAATGCTCGCGAGAGCTGTGTTGCGGTAGTTCGCTTTCGCTTCGATGCCTTGGAAGCTGAGGTAGCCGCCAACCATCAAGAGCGATCCACCGTCGCGCACCCACTTGGCCAATACTTCGAGGCGATGAGGAATCCGCTCGCCCTTGGCAAAGACGCCGTTGGGCAGCAAGAGCGTGTTCGCGCCGATATCGCTGAGCACGACAACGTCGTACTGGCTGAGTTCCTCAGCGGTAGTCGGGAATCGTTCGGCCGCAACGTGGTTGGGTTGGAACTCAACACTGTTACCCGCTGACTTCAGCGCAGCGATGAAGTCATCTGCCCCCTCGGCGTACGCGGAAGTGACAAAAGAGTCAAAGCCCTTCGTGTGGATCGACGTCGTCGACCATGACTCTCCTGCGAGTAATACCTTCGCCATGTCTCTCCCTGTGGCTATTCGTTCGGTTAGTAAGCGAGGCCGCGAGGCTCAGGCCCCATGGAAACGTTGCGCTCCCCTACGACCTCGAAGCCGTTGTCTTTGTACGCCTGGTAGTCGAAGTTTTCGCATTCCTCGTAACCGACCATGTGGTAGTCAGCGAAGCCTTCCCAGTCTTCGTAACCGTCACCGAAGTTGTTCTCAAGGAACGCATCCGCCATCGCCATTCCGAGGCGCGGGCCAATGTAGAACGCGCCCATGGCCATGAGGTTGCAGTTATTGGCTGTGGCTGCACGAAGCGCTGCCGGAGCGCTTTCGCAGACGGCGGCGTGCACGTGAGGCACCTTGCTGGCAGCAACGTGGATGCCCATTCCGGTGCCACAGAACGCGAGAGCTTTCTCGAACTCGCCCTCGGCGATTTTGGCTCCGAGCATGAAACCGGCACGGTGGTACATCGGGATGTCGTCGAGCGTTGGCGTCAGGTCAGTGACGGTCCAGTCCCGTGCTTCCAAGTGGCGCTTGACGGCCTCTTTGAGCGGGAATCCGGCAAAGTCAGCGCCCACAACTACATGGCGGTCCTTGGTTAGCTTCATGATTTGTTTCCTTTCACACCGAACAGACGAGAGAGCCTGTTCTTTTTAGTCCATTGATTCACCACGATGACGAGAAGCAGCACTCCACCCCAGATCAGCGGGCGGTAGAAGTTGCTGATGTTCGGGAAAGTGTTGAGCAGCGAGGAGAGAACCTGCAGCACGACGACCGCGAGAATCACACCAGACAGTCGACCTGATCCACCGTTCGGGTTCACGCCACCCAACACCACGATCAACACGGCGAGCAGGGTGTACGTGGAGCCATAGTCAGCCTTCGCCGAGTTGTAGTTGGCGAGCATCACGAGACCGGCAGCGGCGGCAAAAATGCCCGAGGTCATGTAGGTACGGATGATGAGGTTGTCGGTCTTGAGCCCGCTGAACCGTGCCGCCGTCTCATTCGATCCCAGCATGTAGAGCTTGGTGCCGAATGCTGTCTTGTACATGATCAGAGCGATCACGACAGTGGCAAGGATGAAGATGATGAGCGGCATCGGGATGATCCCGAAGACGCGCTGCGCCATGATCTCGCCGTACTGCGCGGGAAGGCCACTTGCGGGCTTTCCTCCCGTGATGATGACCGCGATACCGGTGAAGAGCTCGAATGTTCCGAGCGTCACCAGAATGGCGGGGATCTTCACTTTGGCTATCAAGAACCCGTTGAAGGCGCCGGCTATCGCTCCCACAATGAGCGAGAACGCGATCGCCGCGACAACAGCCAAGTAGCCCTGGGGGCTGTCGGCGCCGGTGGGCGCGATTGACATCATGAGGGTCGCGCTGCCAATGGCCGTCATGTTGGCGACACCGACCACGGAGAGGTCGATTCCTCCAATGATCATGGTGAGCATCACCCCGAGAGCCATGAGGCCGAACTCGGGGAACTGAACAGCCATCGACTGCCACGTCGCGATTCCAAAGAAGTTCTTGGTCTTGACGAGCATGAAGAACGTCAAGAGCAGAACGAGAATCACGGCGAGGCGCGTGACGTGCGGATCGCGAGTGAGGCGATCCCGAAGAGGCGTAAGAGTCGTAAGAGCTGACATTGCCGTCCCTATCCTTGAACCAGCGCAGGTGCGCGTTTGCGTGATCGGGTGAGTTGCACGGCCGAGATACCTGTTCCGACGAGGATCAGGGTGCCGAGCGCGAAGCCTTGCCAGAAGGTGGGGATGCCGACCAAGATCATGCTGTTTTGCACAATCACGATCAGAAGCGTTCCCAGCATCGTGCCGGTCAGTGTTCCGGTTCCTCCTGTAATGGAGGCGCCGCCGAGCACGACCGCCGCGATGACCATGAGCTCCATACCGAGCAGGTTCGTCGGATGCATCTGGTCCATCATGCTCGTACGCACCAGTCCGGCGAGGCTCGCGATGATTCCCACGATGACGAAGAGCCAGAACTTGATCTTGCGCACCTTAAAGCCGGCACGAGCGGCAGCACTTTCGTCACCACCAATCGCGTAGAGACCACGGCCGAAGGTGGTGTATCTCATCACGACGAAGGCAACGGCAACAACGGCAACCAAGATGAGGAAGGCCATCGGCATGTTGGACGTAAGCCCAGATTCGGGGTTTGTCGCCACGAACAGTGTTGACCGGCCGAAGTCACTCATCCCCTGCGGCAGGTTCGGAATCTGCACCGACTTGAAAACGCCCTGCATGACTCCGGAGAAGACGCTCGCGGTACCGAGAGTGATGATGAGCACGGGCACCACGAACCTCGAGGTGAAGAGTCCGTTGAACGCTCCGAGGATCGCGCCAACCACAATGACTAGCAGGAACGGGAGCCAGACTCCCCCGGAATAGCCCGCATCCACGAGCACGCGGGTGGTCGCGTAGACCGAGAGCGAAGCCAGCGCCGGAAACGAAACATCGATTCCGCCGGCCACCAGCACCATGAAGGCGCCAACCGCAAAGATGCCGGGAACAACCATCGCGTTCGCAAGGTCGACCAGGTTATTAGCGGAGAAGAACTGACCGCTCCGCAACTGGATGACAATGCTCACGGCAATGATCACGAGCAAGAGGTAGAACTCGTTTGATTTAGTGAGCTTTCGCACTAACTTGGCCATCTCAGCCCTTCCCGTCAATAGTGCTCGGGTCTTTCGACATGAGCTCGGCGAGCTCGGATTCGGTCGTCGTGCGCGGGTCGATTTCCGCCACGATTCGTCCTGCGTTCATCGCCATGACCCGGTTGCAGTTCTGGATGACCTCAGGGATGTCATCGGAGATGATGATGACGCCGAGACCTTCGCTCGCAAGCGTGCGCAAGATGCGATGGATGTCGTGCTTCGACCCGATATCTACTCCGACCGTTGGGCCGTTGAGGATCAGAATCTTCGGGTGGGTAGCGAGCCACTTCGCCAGCACGATGCGTTGCTGGTTTCCTCCCGAAAGAGTGTTCACCGCGTTAGCGGGGTTGGGAGTCGCGATCTTGAGTTCGTCTACCCAGCGCTGGCCTTCGGCATCCGCCTTGCGCTGATCGAGTGCCCCCAACTTCGAGACGAACGAATCGAGCTCGGAGATCACAATGTTGGAACTAATGGAACGCTCGAGGAAGAGACCCTCTGTGAGGCGGTCTTCGGGAACATAACCAATCCCGTGGGCGATGGCGGAGCGAACGCTGTTCACATCGACGACTTCGCCATTGATCAGGATCTCACCAGAGTCAGCGGGCTTCGCACCGAAGAGCGAGAGCGCGAGTTCCGTTCGCCCAGAACCAAGCAGCCCGGTGATTCCTAGGATCTCGCCCTTGCGCAGAGTGAGGTCGACATCCGCGAAGGCGCCGTTGACGCCGAGGCCGCGGGTTTCGAGGATGGGCTCGTCTGAGACGTGCTCGGGAACGAAATGGTTGTCGTCGAATTCACGACCAGTCATGTGGTGCGAGAACGTCGCGTGATCGAGTTCCTCCGGCAAGCACGTGATAACTGACTTACCGTTGCGGATGATCGTGAAGCGTTCGCTGATTTCGAAGACTTCATCGAGCTTGTGGCTCACGAACAGCGTCGCAATTCCCCGGGCCTTGAGATCGAGGATGATGGCGAAGAGCGCGTCAACCTCTCGCTTCGTCAGAGCCGTCGTTGGTTCATCCATGATGATGAGTTTTGCGTCGCTCATGAGAGCGCGGGAGATAGCAACGAGTTGCTTCTGCGCAACAGAAAGCTGGCCGACCTTTTCGTCAAGGTCGATCGTGAAGTTGATTTTGGCGATCGCCTCTTCGGCGACGGCCCGCATTCGCTTCCAACTCACGAAAGTGCGGTGGGCGGCGAGCTCGGCGTTGAGCGCCAGGTTTTCCATCACCGTAAGGTTCGGAAAAACGGAGAAGTCTTGATAAATGACCTGAACACCGTTCGAGATCGCCTCGATGGGCGACAGCTTCGAGAACGTTTTGCCGTTCAGTTCGATGGTTCCGGTATCGGGGGCGTGCACACCAGACATGACCTTGATCAGCGTGGACTTGCCACTGCCGTTTTCTCCGGCGAGACAGTGGATCTCTCCGGGAGCGATCTCTAGGGTGATGCCATCAAGCGCTTGAACGCCAGCGAAAGCCTTACCGATATCGCGTACCGCGATGACGTTATCTACCATCGTCCGGTCCTTTCCGCGCGTGAATAAATCGTGGGGGTGCGACCAGGGCAGAACGGATGTTCGATCTGCCCTGATCGCGAAAACGGGACTGCTTAGAAGCCGAAGCTATCTACGTTGTCCTTGTCGATAACTACCCAGCCGTTACCTTCGAGAACCTTGTCGCTACCTTCAGCGAACGTCATGTTCTCGTAACCGGTGACTCCGAGGTTTACACCGTCGGCGATGTCTTCACCATCGAGGATCTGCTCGGCGAGCGATGCCAGAGCGTAACCAGCGTCTGCCGGGTCCCAGAGGGTCAGCGTCTTGACGAGGCCCTTTTCGAGGATCGACTTGTTAGCGGCCGGCATACCGGTTCCACTGACGAAGACCTTGCCGGTGAGGCCAAGTTCTTCGATCGCACGAGCGACACCAGGAGCGTCGAACGACGAGGTTCCGACGATGCCGGTTACTTCGGGGTACTTCTTGAGGAGTTCCTTGGCAGCCTGGTAGGCGACCTCTCCATCGTCTTGCGACTCAACGCGCGGCTCAGCAGCAAGCAGCGTCATGTTGGGGTACGCCTCAGCCTGACGAGCAACTGCACCGTCGGCCCACTCGTTGTGCGAAGCGTTCGTTACGTGGCCAACCATCGTGGCGTAGGTGCCCTCTTCGCCCATTGCCTCAGCGAGGTTGTCCATGATGAATGCGCCGTACTGGGTGTTGTTGAAGGCTTCGATGTCGTACATCGTGTTTTCTTGGCTGGCACCTTCGTGGGTGACAACAACGATGCCGGCGTCCATGGCCTGCTTCAAGACGGTCTCAAGTGCTCCCGGGTCAACCGGTACGACGCCGATAGCGTCTACACCCTGAGCGATGAGGTCTTGGATGACCTGAACCTGCAGTGTGGCATCCGTCTCAGCGGGGCCCTTTTGGTAAACATCGTTGCCGGAGTCAGCGGCGAACTTGTTGACGCCCTCTTCCATGCGAACGAACCACGGGTTAGTCGAGTCCTTGGGGACGATAACAATTGTGTAGGCGTCTTCCCCGGATGCGGTGGAAGTGTCGGCGTCAGCGGAACATCCGGCGAGGCCGAGTCCTACGACGGCCACGAGACCGATCGCGAGGCCTGCAAAGCGACGTTGCTTCATGTGTTTCTCCTTTTGGTGTGAGTGCAGTGTTGCGCGGACGCAGCGCCTAGAGCCTCAGCACTTTCGCGTCATTGCGCCCGGTCGAGAATTTTGAACCGGTTCATTTTTTAAAGCGGTTCAAACGTACACTGGACAAATACCGATATGCAACCGCTAGGCAGAGATGATCACAACGATGCGATTACGAGAACCTCGACTGCACCCTTACGCGGCGCACCCGAGCAATGCCCTTAGAGTGAGAAACCTGCAGCACCCGAACCATGCACAAGAAGTGAGCTATCCATGAGTACCCCCGACACTGCGACATCGAAGTCGCCCGCCGGGATCCGCGATGTCGCCGCGCTGGCCCAGGTTTCGACCGGCACCGTGTCGAATACGATCAACCGCCCCGACACCGTCCACCCTCGCACCCGCGCCGCCGTAGAGAAAGCGATTGCCGAACTGGGCTTCGTGCCCAACCAGCAAGCCCGCGTGCTCACAGGAGCCTCCAGCAACGTCATCGGGCTTGTTGTTCTGGATATCGAAAGCCCCTTCTACATGGAAGCCGCGCACGTCATCGAGCGCACCGTTCGCGAGTCGGGCCACGTGGTGATGCTCTGCAACTCCGAAGGTGACACCACCCGCGAGTCCGGACTTCTCGCGATGTTGGCCGCCCAGCGCGTCCGGGGCGTACTACTGGCACCTGCGAGCCTCGACGAAGACTCCGACCCCTACAAAGACCTCCCGGGTGATCTGCCCGTCGTGTTGCTCGACTACAACGGCGGTCCAGAACACTGCTCCATTTCCGTCGACAACGTCGCAGGCGGGCGCCTCGCAATCGAACACCTGCTGCAGCTAGGCCACACCCGCATCGCTGTCGTTGGAGGACCAACTGGGCTCCGTCAGTTCGCCGATCGCGCCCAAGGCGCACGCGAAGCGATCATTGCGGCTGGCATGGATCCGGAAGTGTCGTTGATTGAAGTCAGCACGTCAGGGATCGGCATCCAAGACGGCCGCCGAGCAGCAGAACTTCTTCTCGAGGGAGACACCCCCGACGCCGTATTTTGCGGTAACGACATGCTCGCCTTCGGCGTCTACCGCGGACTTATTGACGCGGGGCTCAGCGTGCCAGAGGATGTTGCCCTCGTCGGCTACGACGACATTGACTTCGCCCGCGACTGGGTTGTGCCGCTCACGTCAGTGCGCCAACCCATCGACAAACTCGGCACGCGCGCTGCACGATTGCTCATTGAGCACTCAGCGCGAGAAGATTCCCACACCCACCGCCAAGAGGTACTCCCGCCCGAGCTCGTCGTGCGACGCTCCACCGACCTTCGGGCGCCCGCGCAGCACTGACGAGGCACGAGGCAACAGCGGTGACTAGTCGATCAACTCACGACGTGATCGCGTGAGTTCTGCACGCGCGTGCAGTTCTTCATCTGGCGGATAACCGACCTCGACAAGCGTGAGTCCTTTAGCAGGCATGACCTTGTATTCGCTGCCCTTCGAACGTTCATCGCGGATGTCGGCGGGGCGCGAAGCATCAATCTTGCCCTGTCCCACAAAGACTCCGGCTCCCACCAGCGACCGCACCATGCTGTGGCAAAACGCATCGGCGCGCACTTCAGCGAGGATGATGCCCTCATCGGTGCGGGTAAAGCTGAATCGCTCAAGGCTGCGCACCGTCGTGGCACCTTCGCGGGGCTTGCAATAGGCAGCCCAATCGTGGAGCCCGAGAAGCTCTCTCGCCGCCACATTCATCGCGTCCACGTCGAGCGTGGCCGGGTACCAGAGTGTGTGATTGCGTTGACGTGGGTCGCGCGGTGACTCATTGTCGGCAATACGGTACTCGTAGCGTCGCCAGAGGGGCGAGAATCGGGCATCGAACCCGTCCGCTGCGATCACTGACTGGGTAACAAAGATGTCGGACTCGAGGCCCGTGATGCCATTGATCCGTCGTGCCAGAGAGGCCGGTCCGTCATACCGCCGGCCGCCCATGTTGCCGCGCCGCGGGCGGTCGAGGCTGCGCAGCTGAGTCTCAGTGAGGTCAAGGTGAGCCACTTGGCCTGTCGCGTGTACGCCGGCATCCGTGCGTCCGGCAACGACCAGTTGCGGTGTAACCCCAAACCGCCGAAAGATGACGGCCAGGGCGTCTTCAATGGTGCCTTGCACGGTGCGCAGCACAGGTTGCTTGCCCCACCCAAAGAAATTCGTACCGTCGTAGGCGATATCTAGTCGCAGACGAGCAAAGGGCGCGGCATCCGACTCTAGCGCCGGGATGGCGGGTGCCGTTTCAGTCATAGTCCAACCCTATTTCACGAAGAAAACCCCGGCCCGCACGAAGCGGAGCCGGGGTTTTCTCGAACGAAGAAAGTTACTTCTCTTCTGCAGTCTCTGCAGCAGCATCCTCGACGGCGACGTCTTCGGTTGCTACTTCTTCGACGGGAGCTTCCTCTACGGCGGGCTCTTCTGCAGCGGCCTTGGGCTCAGCCTTAGCGGCAGCCTTCGGAGCCTTCTTCTTGGGCGTTACGGGCTCAAGAACGAGTTCCATCTGAACCATCGAAGCGTTGTCACCCTTGCGGAATCCAAGCTTCGTGATGCGGGTGTAACCACCATCGCGGTTCTCAACCTGCGGTGCGATGACCGTGAAGAGTTCGTGGATGACGGTCTTGTCGCCGATGATTCCGAGCGCGCGGCGACGGTTGTGCAAGTCACCCTTCTTCGCGAACGTGATCAGGCGCTCAGCAACGGGACGCAGGCGCTTGGCACGCATTTCCGTTGTCTTGATGCTCTTGTGAGTAAACAGGGCTGCGGCCAAGTTGGCAAGCATGTGGCGCTCGTGCGCCGGTCCACCGCCGAGACGCGGGCCCTTAGTAGGTGTAGGCATTTTCTAATTCTCCAGTGTCAAAGTTTCGAGCCAGTGGCTCAAGCGTTGGTCTCGTCGTCGGCGTATCCGCCGTAGAAGTGTGCTCCATCGAATCCGGGAACGCTGTCTTTCAACGACAGTCCCATCTCGACGAGCTTGTCGCGCACTTCATCAACCGACTTCTGACCGAAGTTACGGATGTTCATGAGCTGAGTCTCCGACAGAGCAACCAGTTCACTTACGGTGTTGATGCCTTCGCGCTTGAGGCAGTTGTAGCTACGCACCGAAAGATCAAGATCTTCGATCGGCATGCTGAGTTCGGTCGAAAGCACGGCGTCAACCGGTGCAGGACCAATCTCGATACCCTCTGCGGCCGTGTTGAGCTCGCGAGCGAGTCCGAACAGTTCGGTCAGCGTGCGACCGGCCGAAGCCACTGCATCGCGAGGAGTGATTGCCGACTTGGTTTCAACATCTACAACCAGACGGTCAAAGTCAGTGCGCTCACCGGCACGAGTTGCCTCGACGCGGTAGGTGACCTTGAGTACGGGCGAGTAGATCGAGTCGACCGGAATTTGGCCGGCTTCGCTGAACTCGCTGCGGTTCTGGGTTGCGGTGACATAGCCACGGCCACGCTCGATCGTCAGCTCAAGTTCAAACTTGGCCTTGTCGTTGAGCGTTGCGATGACGAGTTCCGGGTTGTGGATCTCGACACCGGCAGGTGCTGAGATGTCCGCTGCGGTAACTTCACCAGCACCCTGCTTGCGCAGGTAAGCGGTGATCGGCTCGTCGTGCTCGCTGGAGACTACGAGGTTCTTGATGTTAAGGATGACCTCAGTGACGTCTTCTTTGACACCGGCGACGGTGCTGAATTCGTGAAGAACTCCATCGATACGGATGCTGGTGACAGCTGCTCCGGGGATCGACGAAAGAAGGGTGCGACGGAGGGAGTTTCCGAGGGTATAACCGAAACCAGGTTCGAGCGGCTCGATAACGAACCGTGAACGGAATTCGGAAATGTTCTCCTCAGCAAGGGTGGGACGCTGTGCAATCAGCACTGGTAATTCCTTTCGGCGAAGTGTCCGCTATATGACACTTGTGGGCGACGGGTGGCTGGCCCGACGTTGTATTGAGTTGTGCGCTGGAACTGTGAGCGAGGGCCACAAGGGCCCTCGCCACGACGCCAGCACTAACGAGTTGCCCCGCTAGTACGGCGTGAAACTAAACGCGACGACGCTTGGGCGGACGGCAACCATTGTGCGTCTGCGGTGTTACGTCGTTGATCGAACCCACTTCGAGGCCAGCGGCCTGCAGCGAGCGAATCGCAGTTTCGCGACCCGAACCCGGTCCCTTGACGAAAACGTCAACCTTCTTGACACCGTGCTCCTGAGCCTGGCGCGCGGCCGACTCAGCAGACATCTGCGCTGCATAAGGGGTCGACTTACGCGAACCCTTGAAGCCAACGACACCTGACGACGACCAGGCAAGAACTGCGCCGGTGGGGTCAGTGATGGTCACGATGGTGTTGTTGAACGTTGACTTGATGTGAGCCTGGCCCACAGCAATGTTCTTCTTTTCTTTACGACGCGGCTTACGAGCGGCCGATTTTGGTGCTGCCATTGTTTTCTCCTAAAACGTTGATGGCGACGACACTGGGGTTGAACCCAGGGTCTATCGGGCCTTCTTCTTGCCGGCTACGGTGCGCTTCGGGCCCTTGCGGGTACGAGCGTTGGTCTTCGTGCGCTGACCGTGAACGGGCAGTCCCTTGCGGTGACGGATACCCTGGTAGCTTCCGATTTCAACCTTGCGGCGGATGTCTGCTGCAACCTCACGGCGGAGGTCACCTTCCACCTGGAAGTTTCCTTCGATGTAGTCGCGCAGCGCGATGAGCTGGTCATCGGTGAGATCCTGAACGCGGATCTCTCCGCTGATCTGGGTGTCGGCGAGGGTTTTGAGTGCCCTCGTGCGGCCAACACCGTAAATGTAAGTCAGTGCGACCTCTACACGCTTGTCGCGTGGGATGTCGACGCCTGCTAGACGTGCCATAGTGGCTTCTCCTGTTTGATGAGTGGAGGTCTGTAACAGCACCTGTGCACCGGCCTCCAACCGGTGGTGTCCCCGTTGCTCATTTTCACAAGCCTCGGATCTGGTGTTGCTAGTTCTTGTATTTAGTTATGTGCGCTGCGGTGTGTGGCGATTGCTCGCCCCACCCCGTGCAACTGTGCGATCTGCTCGCGGAACCTTAGCCCTGGCGTTGCTTGTGACGCGGGTTCGACTTGCAGATAACCATGACGCGACCGTTGCGGCGAATTACGCGGCAGTTGTCGCAGATGGGCTTAACGCTGGGGTTAACCTTCATTATTTTTCCTTGTGAATCGCTGTCGTCGTTCCACTAGCCCGCAAGGGCACCGTGGACGTTACTTTCCAGCGCGGTCTACTTGTAGCGGTAGGTGATGCGGCCGCGAGTCAGGTCATACGGGCTCAGCTCTACAACTACACGGTCCTCCGGAAGGATTCGAATGTAGTTCTGTCGCATTTTGCCCGAGATGTGCGCGAGCACAACGTGGCCGTTCGTCAACTCAACACGAAACATCGCGTTGGGCAGAGCCTCGACTACTGCTCCTTCGATCTCAATGACACCGTCTTTTTTGGCCATAGCCTCTTCGTCGCTATAAGTGGGGTTCGCTGGTCTGCGTAGATTGTGGTGAGTGACTTTCGAGAAAGCCAAGGCGCGAAAAAATCGGCCTGAAACACCAAAGAGAAAGCCTACGCTAATCCCGGGCGTTTCACCAAGTTGGGGCTAAGATTGCGCGCTAACCGTTTCGACGGCAGCGGCGTAGAGAGCATCGCCCTCGCGAAGTCCCATCACTTCAGTCACGAAATCGGGGGCCGTCAGGGATGACCGCAGCTCCAGCATCCGCACGCTTTCGGGGTCTTCTGGCACGTTGAACTGCATCGCGGCGCCGACCGCACGCAGGATCGCGTGAGGAGTCGTTCCGGATGCTGCCAGTTCGCTGGCAGGACTGATGAAGCGTTCGTTGCGCGACAACTTGCGCAGCGGACTACGGCCAACGCGCTCAGGAGTGTCTGGCAAGTGCGGGTTACTAAATCGACGAGTGCACGTCGCGACATAGGCAGCGTGCTCAGCAGCGTCGAAGCCGTGCTTAGCGATGAGCATCGCGCTGGTCTCAGCTAAGACGGCATCGACCTCGGCGGAGACTTCGGGTATCGCCATCGCCGCAGAGAGAGTTTCTGCCCCACGGAGGTAGCCGTGGTAGGCGACAGTGGCGTGGCCGGTGTTGACAGTGAAGAGCTTGCGCTCAATGTAGGGCTCGAGGTTGTCGACGAAATGCACGTCGGCAATGTCGGGAACGTTGTCACCAAACGGGGCGCTCTCGATAGCCCACTCGAAAAAGTCTTCCACCGTGACGTCGAGTCCGGCAGCAGGATCTTGGGCCGGCACGATGCGGTCGACAGCAGTGTTCGCAAAAATCGCTTTCGCGGCGAGCGTTTCAGCGTCGACAGCGACCGCAACTTCGGCGCGCAGATTGTTCGTGGCGTAGAGCGCGTTCTCACACGCAAGCACCTGCAGCGGTGGCAGATCATCAGCGCGAGCCTTGATCGCCTGAGCAATCAAGGGAGCGACGAACTTGAGGATGTTGGGGCCGACAGCGGTAGTCACCATGTCGGCGGTGGCGATCTCTTCGATCACGCCTGCTTCGTTGCTCGCGCTGTTGAGTGCGCGGAAGTTGTCGACGGTCTCGGTGCGGGGCTCGGCGCCCACTTCGTGCACCTGGTAGCTGTCCGCGGCGGCGAGGCTGTCGATGAGCTCTGCGGCGACATCCGCAAACACAATCTCATAGCCAGCCTTGTGCAGGATCAGACCAACGAAGCCACGACCGATGTTGCCGGCTCCGAAGTGTACGGCCTTCATGCGTTGTTCAATTCAGCGAGAAGAGCGAGAAGTTCGTCTTCGCTTGACGCGTCAATGAGCTTCTGAACTTCGTCATTGTCGCTAAAGATCGTGGCAACGGCGGCGAGGGTGTCCATGTGGCCACCGTCTTTGCCTGCGATGCCGACAACGAAGCGAACCTCGTTGCCATCCCAATCGATGGGATCCGCGTACCGCACGAACGAGAGCGCAGACGACAAGATCGTGTCCTTGCCCTCGTTCGTGCCGTGCGGAATGGCTAGGAAGTTACCCATGAAAGTTGATGTCAACTCTTCGCGGGCCTTCATGAAGCCAAGGTACTCGGGCGTTACCGCGCCAGCAGCAATCAGAATCTCCGCCGCCTCAGCGATGGCTTCTTCTTTGGTGCGAGCGGTGCCAGCCGCTTTGATCTGGTCTAGCTCGAGTACCTTGCTCATGATTTCTCCTGTTATTCGCTAACCATGTTTACGACTTCATCGTATTTCGGACTGTTCATGAAGTTATCAACTGAAACATGGATTGCGCCGGGAACTTTCTCCGTCGCACGGTCAGTCAGCTGATTCTGCGTGATGATGAGGTCTTCCGAACCATCGAGGTTCGCAATTGCCTTGTTCGTCACGTTGACGCCCTCGATGCCGGCCTTCGCAAACTTGTTGCGGAGAACGGTTGCTCCCATGGCACTCGATCCCATGCCTGCGTCACACGCAAACACAACGTTCTGGATCTTCGTAGCAGTTGCGGCACCAGCGGTTGCGCCAGCAGCGGCAGCACCGGTTCCGAGCAGGTCGCCTACCGAGCTGTCCTTGCCCTTGTTGGAAGCGTTCTTAGCAACAGCAGCAGCAAGTGCGTCGTCGCCGTTAGCCATTGCCTCAAGGTCACGCTTACGGCCGGCGCGGATGATGACCGCAGCGACAGCGAACGAAACGGCAGCCGAGAACACTACCGACAGCAGTACGCCGACGATGCTTCCAGGAGGAGTCTGCGCGATGACCGCAATGATCGATCCAGGCGATGCCGGAGCACGCAGACCGGACTGGAAGATGACGTTCGTGAGAACACCAGTTGCTCCACCAGCAATTGCTGCAACAACGAGAAGCGGCTTAGCCAATACGTAGGGGAAGTAGATCTCGTGAATACCACCGACGAAGTGAATCAGGATGGCGCCGGGAGCGCTTGCGCGCAGCAGGCCAACACCGAACACCAAGAAGGCGAGCAGGATACCGAGGCCGGGGCCAGGGTTTGCTTCGATGAGGAAGAGGATCGACTGGCCCTTTTCGAGCGACTCTGCCGTACCGAGCGGTGTGAAGACACCGTGGTTGATGGCGTTGTTGAGGAAGAGGATCTTGCCAGGCTCAACGAAAACGCTGGCGAGCGGGAGCAGGCCGTTGTCAACGAGGAACGCGATGACGGATTCGAGACCGTTGCTGATCGCCGTAACGATCGGGGCAATGAGGAAGAACGAAGCAATCGCGAGCAGCATTCCGACGATTCCGCCGGAGAAGTTGTCAACGAGCATTTCGAAGCCGGGACGAATCTTTCCAACCCAGATCGAGTCGATCTTCTTCATGACCCATGCAGCACCAGGACCAACGATCATGGCACCCAGGAACATCGGGATACCGGCGCCGATGATGACACCCATCGTCGCGATGGTTCCGATAACTCCACCGCGGGTTCCGTAGACCATGCGGCCACCGGTGTTAGCAATGAGCAAGGGGAGTAGGTAAATGATCATCGGGCCGACGAGGCCCGTGTTCGTTACCTCAGGGTCAAGGCTCCAGCCACCGAGCTGCTGAACCCAGACCGGGTCGATGCCGAGTAGCGGCAACCAACCGGTTTGGATGAACAGTGCAGTGATAAAGCCCCAAGCGATGAATGCCGCGATGTTCGGCATCACCATTCCGCTAACGAAGGTTCCAAATTTCTGGACCCCTACGCGCGCACCGCCACTCTTGGCGGTCGTAGACGACGTTGTCATTGTTTTACTCCGATATCTGTGATGTGAGGATACTGCGAGGGAAGCGACCGAACACGACTAGCTCTCGTCGTGATCGGTACTGAGAATTTCGGTCAAGGTGGCGATAACAGCGTCGGCGCCATCGCCTTCAGCGGCGATAGTGACCTCGTCGCCGTGGGAGACACCGAGCGAGATGACGCTCAGGATGCTCGACGCATTCACCGACTTGTCGCCTTTGGCGATTGTGATGTCGAGGCCCGAGGCAGCTGCTGCCTGCGTGAAGAGTGACGCGGGACGAGCATGAAGCCCGTGCGCCGAAGCCACCCGAATAGTCTGTTCAGCCATTGTTGCTGCTTTCTGTCGTTACTTGAGGGAGGGAATCAAGAAGGTCGAGGGCAATATTTGCGCCGGCCGCATCAAAGTTCAGAGCGGGAAGCTGGATCGCCGTCGCACCAATCGCGTGGGCCGCGATTGCTGCCTGATCGAAGAAGTCGGCAACGTGGGAGCTCACCAACACGACATCCACGGAGGTGAGCGGCATGCTCAGCGCTGCAACGCTCGCGGGGGCGAAGGTATGGGGAAGTCCGCGAACAGTCGCCTGTCGACGAAGTGCGTGTGCCAAAAAGGTGCTCGAGGCACCTGCTCCGCACAAGACCAGCACCGTTGACACCTGATCGCCTCCTCGCGATAAACCTGCTCAATTCCTTCGGTATCTATATTCGCTGGGAAGGTCCCCTGAGTTCCAATAGAGAAGATTCCGCCCCCGCGGAAAGGTTCATAGGCGAGAATGGAGTTCTTATGCTCGCCAACCATGCACGACTCATCGACTACCTCGCTCAGGCCGAGGCGTGGGTTACCGCTGCCGAGCTCGCCGACAAGCTCGGCGTCACTACGCGCAGCGTGCGCAGTTATGTCACTGCGGTCAAGTCTTCAGCGCTCCCCCTTGAAGTCATCGAGTCGTCGACTTCGGGCTATCGCCTCAATCGCGACAACTACGCGGAGTTCCTTAAGGGCGCCTCGAATCGCGAGGCAGAGCGCCCCCGCGATCGGCAGTACCATCTTGTTCGTCGCCTTGGCGATGCCCCTGAAGGCACCGACATCCATGCTCTTGCCGACAGCTTCTTCGTGAGCGAGTCCACCATTGAGGCAGACTTGCGAAAGATCAAGGCTGCAGTCGAAGAGTCGGGGTTGACCCTCGCCCGCCGAGGACCGCTCGTTATCTTGTCGGGCACCGAGCCGAACCTGCGCCGCCTGTTGAGCAAAATGTTCCGCCACGAAGAGTCCCAGGGGTTCCTTGAACTCGAAAGTATTCAGCGCGAGTTCGAGTCGTCAGACCTCCGCTCGTTCAAGACCTCGCTGCTCGAACTTCTTGACTCACATGGATACTTCGTCAACGAATACGGGATCAACCATGTTTTGCTCCACGTCGCGATAGCGGCGGACCGCACGCTTCCTCGCGATTCCGAGACAACGGAGGCAGAACCGGCGGCTGCGTTGAGTACAGCGCCCGTGCACTCAACAGACGCCGCGGCGTTCTCGGACGACCTTGCGGAGCTCATTACCTCCCATTTCGGTGCGAACCTGCGCGAAGATGACCTCAACGAGATCGAGCTGCTGCTCACTACGCGCGTGATCACCCGCGCTGCCAGCCCCGACTCCCCCGCCGATGTCGATCTAGAAGAACTCACGACACGCGTGCGCCGCACTGTGAAACACGTCGGCGAGGAATATCTCATCGATCTTGACGATGACGACTTCATCATGAGGTTGTCCCTGCACGTGCGCAATCTCATCTTGCGCGCCCAAGATCTCTCTTACTCTCGCAACCCCATGACTCGGTCGATCAAGACCACTTACCCGATGATTTACGAGCTCGCCGTCTTTATCGCCGCAGAAGTGCAACGTGATGAGGGCATCACGATCCACGACGATGAGATCTCCTACATCGCCCTCCACGTTGGGTCGCACCTCGAACGTCAAGCGAAACGCGAAGTGCGGCTCACCGCTGCGCTCGTGTGCCCCAACTATCACGATCTCCACGTCATCCTGAGGGAGCGCATTGAAGCAGTGCTCGGCGACGAGTTGCAACTTCGCATCGTGATCACGCGCACCGATGTCGACCTCGCCGAACTTTCAACCGATCTCGTGCTCACGACAATCGATCTGCGGTCGTTCGCCGACAATGTCGTGCTCATCCAGCCGTTCTTGACCGAAACCGATGTCGATGCGATTCGCCGCACGATCAGTCGCATCCGTCGTCTACGTCGCCGTCGAGAGCTTACTGACGAGCTCTTGCGATTCTTCGACCCTGCGCTTTTCTTGCGCAATTTCACGGCTCCCAGCGAGGAGGCAATGATCGCTGCCCTCGGTCATCGGATGATCGAAGCTGGCGTGATCGACCACGGCTACATCACGGGCGCCATCGAACGGGAACGTATGTCATCGACAGCGTTCACTGACACGCTGGCTGTTCCCCACGCGATGACCATGAATGCCCATCGCACCGCGATCAGCATCGTCATTAATGAAACGCCGATGCCGTGGGGCGAGAACAAAGTTAACGTCATCGCTTTGATCGCCTTCAGCGCTGCCGGCCGCACGACGTTCCAGACGGTGTTCGATCAGTTCGTCACCGTATTTTCGGATCGCGATTACGTGCAGCAACTCGTCAAGAAAGCAGTCGACTTTCCCACCTTTATTGACGAACTCGTTCGCGGCATCGAAAGCTAGGAAGCGGCGAGCGGGCTACTGCGCGATAGTGCGGGGCGCGAAAGCGATCGCCGCGTACCAGTCACGAATAGTCTGCTTTTGTGAGGCGTTGCAGGTATACCCGTAGCCGCCGAGCTCCCAATACTCATACTCGCTCACCCATACGGTTTGCTCGACCGCCCAGCCGTCGAGATAAGTGAGAGCAAAGCAGTCGGCCATGATCTCGTACTTCGGCGCATCCACGGTTGCATTCGCAACGAAGGCATCCACAGCCTTCTCTGTCTCGTCGAAGTTTGTGAACTGCAACACGTGGGCGTACTCGTGATAGGCGAGCCCTGTGCGCTGCCACGTGTTCATATACGGCTGCTGGTCGGACTGCGCGTCGTAGTGCGCCGTATAGGGGTCATCAGAGGTCACGCACCCCGCAACGTCCTGCCCACACAACGCGTCCGCGTCATCGACAGCAGAGAGAGCGAAACCGCGACCCAAGGAATCAGTAACCGATTCCATAGTCGTGCCGGTTGAATTAGTGGCGAGGTTTGTGGCGGCGGCAGCAAGCGTCTCTTGGAGTGCCACGGTTGCCTCTTCGACACGGAGGGAATCCTCGCGCACTTCCTGCGCATCCCACCTGTCTTTCCAAGTCTGCTGCGCCCAACCCTCATAGCGGTCGAGGTTCACCACTCCCCCCACACGCACGCCTTCGAACTCGGCGACGACCGCCATGAGGCCGTCCATTGCGAGACCGAAGGTTTGCTTTTCATCGATGAGTTCGATTTGCTCTTCGATCTCACGATCCTTCTGCTCGATCGCTTCTCTAGCCTGTTCAAGGCGAACAAAGGTAAGCACGAACAGTACGGCTGCGGCCACGAACGCGAGGGCAAGAACAACGACGGTGATGATGAGCCCGCGACGCCGAGACGGCTGTCCAGGGACATCCGCGACTGTAGCGGCATCAGTGACCGTCGCGGCATCAGGCGCAGGCTCTACAGCATGCGAACTTACAGGCTCAGGATCCTGCTGAGAGTTCGACACATCGTTCGACATCCACAAGCCCCTTGTTGTTGGGGTGGGTAACAACGCACAGCGCAGCGAGAGCTGCTAGTGGCGCTAGCCACCGATCAGAGTTCTAGCGAGAACCCGCATCAGTGGCAGAGATGCCGCGATCGAACAGACCCTCAGTGATTCGCGCGGTAACCGCGTCGATTTCACCGAGAGCATCGATCGTTACGAGCACGCCGCGGTCTGCATAGACCTTCACGAGCGGAGCTGTCTGCTCGCTGTACACCTCGAGGCGATGACGAACTACCTCTTCGGTATCGTCGCTGCGGCCCTGTTCGAGAGCACGCTTGCGAAGACGCCCCACAACAACGTCAGGGTCTGCCTCGAGCTCAACGACGACATCGAGCGCGGCACCGTGGGTCGCCAAGAATTCGTCAAGCTCACGGACCTGATCAGTCGTGCGAGGGTAACCGTCGAGCAAGAAGCCCTGCTTGGCATCCTGCTCCTCGAGACGATCGCGAATCAGTGCGTTCGTGAGCGAGTCGGGAACATTGTCGCCGGCATCCATGAATGCTTTGGCTTTGTTCCCGAGTTCGGTGCCATTCTTCACATTGCTGCGAAAAATGTCGCCGGTCGAAATTGCAGGAACGCCGTAGATCTCGGCAAGACGAGCAGCCTGAGTGCCTTTTCCAGCACCAGGGGGACCAATCAAGAGAAGTCGTGTCAACGCAACAAACCTTCGTAATGGCGCTGCTGCAACTGTGAATCGATCTGCTTGACGGTCTCAAGACCGACACCAACGATAATCAGGATGCTAGCTCCGCCGAATGGGAAATTCTGGTTGGCCCCGATGACTACGAACGCAATCAGCGGGATCATTGCCACAAGGCCAAGGTACAAAGAACCAGGCAAAGTGACGCGAGTCAGGACGTAGTCGAGGTACTCTGCGGTCGGTCGACCGGCACGGATACCAGGAATGAAGCCGCCATACTTCTTCATGTTGTCAGCGACTTCTTCAGGGTTGAAGGTAATCGCTACATAGAAGTAGGTGAAGCCCACGATGAGCAGGAAGTAACCGATCATGTAGATCGGGCTATCGCCGGAGACCAAGTTGTTCTGGACCCAGACAACCCACGCTGAAGAAGTTTCGCCAGCTTGTGGCTGGTTGAACTGCGCGATCAAGGCGGGGAGGTACAACAGCGACGAAGCAAAGATCACGGGGATCACGCCGGCCATGTTGACCTTGATCGGGATGTAGGTGTTGTTGCCGCCGTAGGTGCGACGACCAACCATGCGTTTTGCGTACTGCACGGGGATGCGTCGTTGCGACTGCTCAACGAATACAACGGCAGCCATAATGAGGATGCCCATGAGCAGCACAAGAACGAACGTCTCGATTCCGCTGGCTACGTAGATGCCCCAGAGCGCGCTCGGGAAGGTTGCAGCGATCGAAGTGAAGATCAACAGCGACATACCGTTACCGATACCGCGCTCGGTGACCAGTTCACCCATCCACATGATGAGGCCGGTTCCGGCGGTCATGGTGATCACCATGAGCAAGATCGCGTACCACGCATCGTTAGTGATGAGCTGGCTACATTCTGGAGTACCAGCCGACTGGAACAGTGCGCCGCTTCGCGCAACCGTGATCAGCGTCGTGGACTGGAGGATCGCGAGAGCGATCGTGAGGTAACGCGTGTACTGAGTCAGCGTTGCCTGGCCAGACTGGCCCTCTTTGTGAAGAGTTTCGAAGTGTGGGATGACCACACGAAGTAGTTGCACGATGATCGACGCCGTGATGTACGGCATGATTCCGAGTGCAAATACGGAAAGTTGAAGGAGCGCCCCACCACTGAAGAGGTTGATGAGGTCATACAATCCGCCACTCGAAGCATTAGCTGCGAGACAGGCCTGGACGTTACCAAAGTCAACGAACGGCGCGGGGATGAAGGAGCCAAGTCTAAACAGCGCAATGATGCCTAGCGTGAACCCGATCTTCCTGCGAAGGTCAGGCGTGCGGATTATCCGCGCGACAGCTTTAAACACAAGGCCTCCGATTTATCTATGTACTACGGGCGAGTGGGGAATCCCAATGCGGGATTCCCCACTCAACCTGCCTGCGTTTGTCACCGGTGTGACCAACGCGACACTAACGTTTGTCGTAGTGACAGTTACTGAACCGAACCGCCGGCTGCAACGATCTTCTGCTCGGCAGAGCCGGAGACCTTGTCAACTACAACGTTCAGCTTAACCGTAATATCACCCTGACCAAGAACCTTGACCTTTTCGTTCTTACGAACCGCGCCCTTGGACACGAGGTCAGCAACGGTTACGTCGCCTCCCTTGGGGTAAAGTTCCGCGAGCTTTTCGAGGTTAACAACCTGGTACTCGACGCGGAACGGGTTCTTGAATCCGCGCAGCTTAGGCGCACGCATTACGAAGTTGATGTTTCCACCTTCGAAACCAACGCGCATGTTGTAACGCGCCTTGGTTCCCTTGGTTCCACGGCCCGCGGTCTTACCCTTGGAGCCTTCACCACGGCCAACACGCATACGGTCTTTCTTAGCACCGGCAGCGGGACGGAGGTGGTGCATTTTCAGAACCTGCGGGCGGCTTGCAACATCATCGCTCGAGGACTTCGTGGTGGTCGACGCCTTAGCAGCGGTCGACTTCGCAGGAGCCTTCGTGGCGGATGCCTTCGCAGCAGGAGCCTTGTCAGCTGCGGCCTTTGCAGGAGCAGCCTTCTTGGCAGCAGGTGCTTTCGCAGCTGCGGCCTTCTTTGGGGTTTCTTTCTCGTCAGCCATTAGTCAATCTCCTCGACCTTGACAAGGTGAGCGACCGTGTTGACGTAACCACGGTTCTGCGAGTTGTCCTCGCGCACAACCACGGAACCGATGCGCTTGAGCCCAAGGCTGCGCAGCGTGTCGCGTTGGTTCTGCTTCTCACTAATTTTGGACTTGATCTGGGTTACCTTCAGGCGACCAGCCATCAGACACCTGCCTTAGCTTCAGCCTCGGCGCGCAGCAAGCGAGCCGGGATAACGTGTTCTGCATCGAGCCCACGACGAGCGGCAACCGAACGCGGCTCTTCGAGCTGCTTGAGTGCCTCAACCGTTGCGTGAACGATGTTGATCGTGTTCGAGGAACCGAGCGACTTGCTCAGTACATCGTGGATACCGGCGCACTCGAGTACGGCGCGAACGGGTCCACCAGCGATAACACCGGTACCAGCGGATGCGGGACGCAGCAGGACTACACCTGCAGCTGCCTCGCCCTGGACCGAGTGAGGGATAGTAGCGCCGACGCGAGGAACGCGGAAGAAGTTCTTCTTCGCCTCTTCGACACCCTTGGAGATCGCGAGAGGAACCTCACGAGCCTTGCCGTATCCGACTCCAACCATTCCGTTACCGTCACCGACGACGACGAGAGCGGTGAAGCTAAAGCGACGACCACCCTTGACGACCTTCGATACACGGTTGATGGTGACGACGCGCTCCAGGAACTGGTTCTTGTCGTTGTCGCGGCTGTTGTTACCACCACGGCCACCACGGTCGGGTCCGCGCTCACGGCCGCCACGACGAGCCTCGCGGGGCTCGCTCGTTACGTCGGTCGCGGGGGCGTCTACGACGACCTCGGGTACGGAGATGGCGCTAGTCGCCTCAGCGGCCACGGCCTGCTCCTTGTTTGTTGTCTTGTTGTCCACGTTGTCGCTCACAGGTTCAATCCACCCTCTCGCGCTCCGTCGGCGATAGCTGCAACGCGACCTGCGTAACGGCTTCCACCACGATCAAATACGACGGCCTCAACACCGGCCTGCTTCGCGCGCTCGGCGACCATTTCGCCGATCTTGCGTGCCTTGGCGGTCTTGTCTCCATCGAACGTACGCATGTCCGACTCCATGGTCGATGCAGAAGCGACGGTAACGCCCTTCGAGTCATCAACAACCTGGACGAATACGTGACGCGCTGAGCGCGTAACCACGAGACGGGGGCGCACCTCGGTGCCCACAACCTTCTTGCGGAGACGTGCGTGACGGCGGCCCTTAGCGGCCGACTTGCTCTTACCTCTGGTTCCGAGAGCCATGTCTACTTACCACTCTTTCCGGCCTTGCGACGAACAACTTCGCCGGCGTAGCGCACACCCTTGCCCTTGTAGGGCTCTGGCTTGCGCAATTTACGAATGTTGGCTGCTACTTCGCCAACCGCCTGCTTGTCGATGCCGCTGACAACTAGTTTGTTATTGCCCTCGACCGCGAAGCTGATGCCTGCGGGCGGGTCAACGGTGATCGAGTGCGAGTACCCGAGAGCAAACTCAATTGAGCTGCCCTTTGCGGTGACACGGTAACCAGTACCAACGACCTCAAGGCCCTTGGTGTAACCATCGGTAACACCGATGATCTGGTTAGCGATGAGTGTACGAGTCAAGCCGTGCAGTGAACGCGATTCGCGCTCGTCGTCGGGACGGGTTACGAGAACCTGACCCTCTTCGAGTGCTACAGCGATAGGTGCCTTGACGGTGAGCGCAAGCTCACCCTTCGGGCCCTTTACAGTGACGTCCTGGCCGTTGATGGTGAGTGTGACACCAGCGGGGACATCAATAGGAAGTCTTCCGATACGTGACATTTTGGGTTACCACACGTAGGCGAGGACTTCCCCACCTACGCCCTTCTGAGTCGCCTCTTTGTCGGTCAGAAGACCGGAGGAGGTGGACAAAATAGCCACACCGAGTCCGCCAAGAACCTTGGGGATTTCGGTCGAGCGAGCGTAGACACGAAGACCAGGCTTCGAGACGCGCTTGATTCCCTTGATGGAACGCTCGCGAGTGGGGCTGTACTTGAGTTCGATCGTGAGGGTCTGGCCCACGCGAGCGTCCTCGGTGCTCCAGCTGAGGATGTATCCCTCAGCCTTGAGCATTTCAGCCAGGCGCGACTTCAGCTTGCTGTTAGGCATTGAAACGCTGTCGTGGTGCGCCGAATTGGCGTTGCGCAGTCTGGTCAGCATGTCAGCGACCGGATCTGTCATTGTCATTATGTGTTTCCTGTCTCAACTGGTTTCGGCATCCGTTACACGAAGGCCGACCTGGTCGATCGGTGTTACTTGGTTAGTTAGATGCGTTCTCAGCGGTGCGGAAGGGGAAGCCCAGAGCCTTAAGCAATGCGCGACCTTCTTCGTTGTTCTTACCGGTGGTGACGATAGTGATATCGAAACCACGAACGCGGTCAATCTTGTCCTGGTCGATCTCGTGGAACATGGACTGTTCCGTGAGGCCGAAGGTGTAGTTACCGTTGCCATCGAACTGCTTGTCCGACAGACCGCGGAAGTCACGGATACGCGGAAGCGCCAGCGTGATCAGGCGGTCGAGGAACTCCCAAGCGCGGTCACCACGGAGGGTAACGTGTGCGCCAATGGGCTGTCCTTCACGAAGCTTGAACTGAGCGATCGACTTGCGAGCGCTAGTTACGTACGGCTTCTGACCGGTGATCGCGGTGAGGTCCTTGACGGCCCCATCGATGATCTTTCCGTCGCGAGCAGCTTCACCAACACCAGTGTTGACGACGACCTTAACGATCCCCGGAACCTGGTGGACATTGGTGAGTCCAAGATCCTTCTTGAGCTGAGCCGCAAGTTCATCGCGGTACTTCTGCTTGAGGCGCGGCTGGATTTTGCCAGCAGCAGGTGCAGTCGTCGTCATTAGTCTGCGTCCTTCTCGGTTGCCTTCTCGGCATCCTTCTTCGAAGCCTTGGGCTCAGCCTTAGCTGCCTTTGACTTCTTGGTCTCTACGCGGCGCGACTTCTTGAAGAAGCGCTCGCGCGTGGTCTTGCCACGGTCATCGGTGCCGACGGTAAAGCCAACACGAGCCGGGAGCTTGGTCTCGGGGTCAACGAGGGCGACGTTCGACACGTGAATTGATGCCTCCATCGTCTCGATGCCACCGGTCTTGGTTCCACGCTGAGTCTGGCCAACCTTGACGTGCTTGGTGACGAAGTTGACACCCTCCACGACAATGCGGTCTTTTCCAGCGATAACACTGATTACGCGACCCTGCTTGCCGCGGCTTCCGCCACGCTCTTCGGTCGGGCCGCTGATGACCTGTACGAGGTCACCCTTGCGAATCTTTGCCATATCTACAGCACCTCCGGTGCGAGCGAGATGATCTTCATGAACTTCTTGTCACGAAGTTCGCGGCCGACCGGCCCGAAGATGCGGGTACCACGGGGGTCTCCGCCATCGGACTTGAGGATTACAGCCGCGTTCTCATCGAACTTGATGTATGAGCCGTCTGGACGACGAGTCTGCTTGATAACGCGAACGATGACGGCCTTGACGACCTCACCCTTCTTGACGTTTCCGCCAGGAATCGCGTCTTTGACGGTTGCCACGATGACATCGCCGAGACCTGCGTAACGACGGCCTGAGCCACCGAGAACGCGAATCGTGAGGAGCTCCTTGGCGCCGGTGTTATCGGCAACCTTTACTCGGGATTCCTGCTGAAGCATTACTTAGCCTTTTCGAGGATCTCGACCAGACGCCAGCGCTTCGTAGCGCTGAGCGGACGGGTCTCGCTGATAAGTACGGAGTCACCGACGCCGGCCGTGTTGGCCTCGTCGTGAACCTTCACCTTGGAGTTACGGCGAACAACCTTGCCGTACAACGGGTGCTTTACGCGGTCTTCAACGATGACAACGATGGTCTTATCCATCTTGTCGCTCGTAACCAGTCCGCGACGGGTCTTACGGTACCCACGAGCGACCTCGGCGGTCGTCTCCGCGGTCTTCTTGTCTTCAACCTTGGCCATGACTACGCCTCCTTCGTCTCGTCAGCGGCGTCTGCTGCAGTCTCAACCGCGGCGTCTGCCTTCTTGGTGCTGCGCTTCTTGGTCTCCTTGGCGGGAGCCTCGACGGCAGCGGGGGTTGCACGGATGCCCAGCTCGCGCTCACGGATAACCGTGTAGATGCGGGAGATGTCGCGCTTTACAGCGCGAATACGTCCGTGGCTTTCCAGTTGACCAGTTGCGGCCTGGAAACGAAGGTTGAAAAGTTCTTCCTTCGACTTCTTCAGCTCGTCAACGAGTCGTTCGTCTTCAAAAGTGTCTAGCTCGACAGGGGCTAGCTCCTTGGATCCGATCGCCATTATGCGTCGCCCTCCTCGCGCTTGATGATGCGTGCCTTGAGGGGCAGCTTGTGAATTGCACGAGTGAGTGCTTCGCGCGCAGTCGTCTCGTCCACGCCGCTGAGCTCGAAGAGCACGCGACCTGGCTTGACGTTGGCGACCCACCACTCGGGCGAGCCCTTACCGGAACCCATGCGGGTTTCAGCGGGCTTTTTGGTGAGCGGGCGGTCGGGGTAGATGTTGATCCACACCTTTCCACCACGCTTGATGTGACGCGTCATTGCGATACGAGCTGCCTCAATCTGGCGGTTCGTAACGTATGCGGGCGTCAGAGCCTGAATACCGTACTCGCCAAACGACACCGTGGTTCCACCAGTAGCGTGGCCGCTACGGGAGGGGTGGTGCTGCTTGCGGTACTTGACCTTACGCGGAATCAACATTGTTATGCCTCAACTCCTGCTGCAACCGATGCGTCGGCCTTGGGGGCTTCTGCCTTGGGTGCTTCAGCTTTCGGTGCGGACGAAGGGCCACCGGTGCGACGACCGCCACGGTCGCCACCATCGCGACGCTCTGGACGCGACGACTTCTGGTTAGCCTGCTCGCGAGCGAGCTCCTTGTTGGTGATGTCGCCCTTGTAGACCCACACCTTGACACCGATACGACCGAACGTGGTCTTAGCCTCGTAGAAGCCGTAGTCGATGTTTGCGCGCAGCGTGTGCAGCGGAACGCGACCTTCGCGGTAGTACTCTGAGCGGCTCATTTCTGCGCCACCCAAACGACCCGATACCTGGATGCGAACACCCTTGACCGAACCAACGCGCTGGGCGCCCTGAAGACCCTTGCGCATTGCACGACGGAAAGCGACACGAGCAGCAAGCTGCTCCGCAATTCCCTGTGCAACGAGCTGAGCTTCAGCCTCGGGGTTCTTGACCTCGAGGATGTTGAGCTGGATCTGCTTACCGGAGAGCTTCTCGAGCTCGCCACGAATACGCTCTGCTTCGGCGCCGCGGCGACCGATCACGATGCCCGGACGGGCAGTGTGAATGTCTACGCGAACGCGGTCACGGGTGCGCTCGATTTCAATGCGAGCAACACCTGCGCGGTCGAGGTTCGACTTGAGCAGGTTGCGGATCTTTACATCTTCCGCAACGTAGTCGCTGTAACGCTGACCCGGCTTGGTGCTGTCGGAGAACCAACGCGACACGTGGTCGGTGGTGATTCCCAGACGGAAACCGTAGGGGTTTACCTTCTGTCCCATTACTTCTTCCCTGCCTTGTCGGCCTCGGCTTCAACGACGTGGTCTGGCGTGGCCAGCACGACCGTGATGTGGCTTGTGCGCTTCAGGATCTGGAACGCGCGGCCCTGGGCACGCGGCTGGAAACGCTTGAGCGTTGCACCGTCGTCGACATAAGCCTTCGAGATGATCAGATCCTGTTCGTCCAGGAACGTGTTCGAAGCGTCTGCCTTGACTCGCGCATTCGCGATTGCAGATGCAACCAACTTGTAGACCGGCTCGCTCGCGCCCTGAGGTGCGAACTTCAAAATTGCCAGTGCTTCCTGTGCTTGCTTGCCGCGAATCATGTTGACAACGCGACGAGCCTTCATGGGGGTCACGCGGATGTGACGCACGCGTGCGATCGACTCCACCATTTCTCTACCTCCTCCACCACCGCGTTAGCGGCGGCGACCCTTCTTGTCGTCCTTCACGTGTCCACGGAAGGTACGGGTGGGCGAAAACTCGCCGAGCTTGTGCCCAACCATGGTTTCGGTGATGAACACCGGAATGTGCTTGCGACCATCGTGCACCGCGATCGTGTGACCCAGCATTGCTGGAACGATCATCGAGCGGCGCGACCAGGTCTTGATTACGTTCTTGCTCTTGGCTTCGTTCGCCTTGACAACCTTTTGTAGGAGGTGGTCGTCGACGAAGGGGCCCTTCTTCAGACTGCGTGGCATCTTCTGACTCTCCTACTACTTGCGCTTCTTGCCGACATTGCGGCGGCGAACGATGAGCTGGTCACTGGGCAGTTTGCGCTTACGTGTGCGCCCTTCTGCCTGGCCCCAAGGGGAAACGGGGTGACGTCCACCGGACGTCTTACCCTCACCACCACCGTGGGGGTGGTCAACAGGGTTCATGGCAACACCACGGACGGTCGGGCGAACGCCCTTCCAGCGCATGCGGCCGGCCTTTCCCCAGTTGATGTTCGACTGCTCGGCATTGCCGACCTCGCCGATCGTTGCGCGGCAACGAACGTCAACGTTGCGGATTTCACCGGAAGGCAAACGCAGCTGCGCGTAGGGGCCTTCTTTTGCAACGAGTCGAACTGATGCACCAGCGGAACGGGCCATCTTGGCGCCGCCACCGGGGCGAAGTTCAATCATGTGGATAACCGTACCGACGGGGATGTTCTTCATCGGGAGGTTGTTACCAGGCTTGATGTCTGCGCCGGGACCCGACTCAACAATGTCGCCCTGATTGAGCTTGTTCGGAGCAACGATGTAGCGCTTGGTGCCATCAACAAAGTGAAGCAGTGCGATACGTGCGGTGCGGTTGGGGTCGTACTCGATCTCGGCAACGCGGGCGTTTACGCCGTCTTTGTCGTTGCGCTTGAAGTCGATTACGCGGTACTGGCGCTTGTGGCCACCACCGATGTGACGAGTCGTGATGCGACCTGCGTTGTTGCGTCCACCAGTCTTCGGCAGAGGGCGCAGAAGCGACTTCTCCGGCGTTGAACGGGTGATCTCAGCAAAGTCTGCAACCGAGGATCCACGACGACCAGGCGTCGTGGGCTTGTACTTGCGAATAGCCATTAGTTTCTCCTTGGTCCCTAGCCGACAGCCGTGAAGATGTCGATAGAACCGGACTTAAGCGTGACGATGGCGCGCTTGGTGTCCTTGCGCTTGCCCATACCGAAACGGGTACGACGGGTCTTGCCCGTGCGGTTCAACGTGTTGACCGAGTCGACCTTGACGCTGAAGATCTTCTCAATAGCGAGCTTGATCTCGGTCTTGTTCGCACGGGGGTCTACCTCGAAGGTGTACTTGCCCATGTCGATCAGGTTGTAGCTCTTCTCAGAGACCACGGGAGCGATGATGATGTCGCGCGGGTCCTTGTACGTGACGGTCATGCGCTGACCTCTTCCTTGTTCGAAGACTTGGTGTTGAACGCAACGAACGCGTCGAACGCGCCCTTGCTGAACACGATGTCGTCGCTAACGACGACGTCGTAGGCGTTGAGCTGGTCGTAAGCCAAGACGTGAACCGTGTCGAGGTTGCGAATGCTCTTGAGGCTGGTTGCATCTTCGCGCTGGAGAACAACGAGAACGTTCTTGCTCGGCGCGATGTTGTTCAGCAGAGCCAAGACCGACTTCGTCGAAGGCTTGCCGTCTACAGCGAGAGCGTCGATGACGTGAATGCGCTCACCGCGAGCCCGGTCGGACAACGTGCCGCGAAGTGCTGCAGCAATCATCTTCTTGGGGGTGCGCTGTGAGTAGTCACGCGGGTGCGGCCCGTGAACGATGCCACCACCCTTCATCTGAGGAGCACGGATCGAGCCCTGACGAGCGCGACCGGTTCCCTTCTGCTTGAACGGCTTGCGACCAGCACCCGAAACTTCACCGCGGCGCAGGGTGTTGTGCGTACCCTGACGTGCTGCTGCACGCTGTGCAACAACAACCTGGTGGATGAGCGGAACGTTGGTCTGCACGTCGAAGATCTCGGCGGGAAGTTCAACAGAGTCGACCTTCTTGCCCTTGGCGTCGATGACGTCGATGGAGGTAGCCATGTGTACTACGCCCCCTTCACTGCGTTGCGGACGAAGACGATACGGCCACGAGCACCGGGAACAGCGCCCTTGATGAGCACGAGTCCCTTCTCAAGGTCGATCGAGTGGACGGCGAGGTTCATGACCGTTACACGGTCACCACCCATACGACCGGCCATGCGCATGCCCTTGAAGACACGGCTGGGGGTCGACGAGGCGCCAATGGAACCAGGCTTGCGGTGGTTACGGTGCGAACCGTGGCTTGCAGATACACCCTTGAAGTTGTGACGCTTCATAACACCCGCGAAACCCTTACCCTTGCTCGTGCCGACAACGTCGACCTTCGAGCCTGGGGTGAAGATGTCGACTGCGAGCTCCTGGCCAACGGTGTATTCCGCGGCGTCAGGGGTGCGAATCTCGGTGAGGTGACGGCGAGGCGTAACACCTGCCTTGTCGAAGTGACCGGTAAGCGGCTTGTTGACCTTACGAGGGTCGATCTGGCCGTACGCGATCTGGACTGCGCTGTATCCATCAACCTCGGGGCTACGCAGCTGCGTAACCACATTCGGGGAGATTTCGACAACGGTCACGGGAACGAGCTTGTTGTTCTCGTCCCAAACCTGCGTCATGCCGAGCTTTGTGCCCAGCAGACCCTTAGTCGTCTTAGTTGTAGACATTATTTTCCTTATCGGCTCTGTCGCTCAATAACTGCGCGAGCTAAAGCTTGATCTCGATGTTGACGTCGGCCGGCAGGTCGAGACGCATAAGCGAATCCACAGCCTTGGGCGTCGGGTCGATGATGTCGATGAGCCGCTTGTGGGTGCGCTTCTCGAAGTGCTCGCGGCTGTCCTTGTACTTGTGGGGAGAACGGATAACTGCAATCACGTTCTTCTCGGTGGGCAGCGGCACCGGGCCTACTACCGTGGCACCCGCGCGGGTAACCGTGTCAACAATTTTGCGTGCCGACGAGTCGATGACCTCGTGGTCGTACGACTTAAGTCGAATGCGGATCTTTTGTCCCGCCATGACTGGCTCTCTTCCCTTAGTACTTTGGCTGCACTGCGTGCACCTGGGCTGTTCGACACCGGATGTTGCCACCCGAAGACGCTCAGCACTTTTGCTTTCGCACCACTATTTATCTGTCAAGTTCTTGCTGTCACTGCTTGTGATACCAACCCGCGAAGCCGCGAGGAGCACATGCCAGCGAACTGGCACAAGCGTCTCCCGCAGCACGAATTCTTTCGAATCGAATTGGGGAGTTGGTTAAGCTTGGTTCTGCTCCCCGCGGCCTAGCTACAACACGGTGTATAACTCACGCTCTGCGTGGGTCATACGATGTGGAACTATGCACTGCCTGGAAGTGATCCGCACGCACGTGGCGGCGAAATGTTGAACTAGAAGAGTTTGTCACATCCACGCATTTACTGCAACCCGGGCGTGTCGGATTTTTACGGCACCGATCGGTGTCGTCCTGCCGACGGCGTGATGCCTCGATGTGAGCATCCGCTACCGCCTGATAGCGGGACTTTTGGGGAGCCTCAGGCCAACGGCCGCACCAACTCGTGAACGCCATCCACAAAGACGCTGGAGACCAGGGGGACCCCCGGCCGGTACGCCAGATGACGGTAGTGCGGGGCATCCAGAATCTGGGCATTCGCTCGTGCACCGACCGCTAAACGACCCACGTCATCGCGGCGGAGCGACTCGGCTCCCCCGAGCGTCGCCGCTGTCACCGCCTCGAGCGACGTCATCCCCATCTCGCGCACCGCGAGGGCAATGCAGAACGGGAGGGATGAGGTGAAACTCGAGCCGGGATTGCAATCGCTGGCGAGCGCAACGGTCACTCCCGCGTCGAGGAGTCGTCGGGCATCCACGAACGGATGCTTGGTGGAGAACTCGACACCGGGAAGAAGTCCGGCGACCGTGCTGCTGCCGGCGAGCGCCTGCACGTCGTCATCGCTGAGATAGGTGCAGTGGTCGACACTCGCTGCGCCAAGCTCGACCGCGAGTTGCACAGCACCTGACTCCGCCAGTTGAGCACCGTGCAGACGAGCGCCCAAGCCACGAGCCTGCCCCGCCGTGATGATGGCGCGCGTCTCCGCCTCGGTGAAGGCACCGCTGTCGCAGAACACGTCGATCCAGCGCGAATGGGGAGCGCACGCCTCCAGCATGTCGCCCATGACCAGGTGCACGTAGGCGGCGCGATCGTCCGCGTACTCGGCCGGCACGACATGCGCACCCAGAAACGTGGTCTCGTCAGTGAGCGTGGCCGCGAGCCGCAACATCCGCGCCTCATCTGCAACGCTCAGACCGTAGCCACTCTTGATTTCGACCGTCGTGGTGCCCTGGCGGCGCATCTCCGCAACTAGAGCGGCCGCGTTCGCGAGCAACTCAGCGTCAGTCGCTACGCGCGAAAGTGCGACCGTGCGACGGATTCCGCCCGCCTCGTAGCGGCGGCCAGCCATGCGAGCCTCAAACTCATCCGAGCGGTCCCCTGCGAAGAGGATGTGGCTGTGGCTGTCGACAAAACCAGGAAGGACACAGCGGCCAGCGGCATCCACTCGCCTGTCGGCAGCAGGAGCATCGGCCGAAGCACCCCACCACGCCACCCGGCCCTCGTCGAATACCAGAGCGGCAGCGGAGATCTCGGGACGCTCCTCATCATGCGTGAGCAAAAGCCCAATGTTCTCGATCACCGTGCTTGTCATCGCAGCGACACTCCCGCGATTGCTTCGAGAACGCAGAGTGCCACCAGACGCACCGTTCGTTCGTCAGGGGCGTCGGCGGCAGCATCCACCTCGACCAGATCGATCGAGGAGACCGCCGGATGCGCGCCAGCGAGCCGTGCAGCCGTGCGCAACTCAATCGCCGAGATGCCACCCGGCACCGACGCGGGGCAACCGGGAGTGACCGAGCGATCACACACATCGACATCAAGATCGACGTGGATAGGCCCGCCCGCCGCGCCAGCAATCTCCAGCGCCTGCGCCATCACCTCGTCCATCGAGCGCGAACGCAACTCGTCGCGAGTGATCACCGTGATTCCTGCCTCGCGCGCCCGCTCGGCGTACGCCAGCGAGTTCGCGAGCGGCTCAATGCCGATCTGCACCACACGACTGCCATCGAGGCCGGCCTCAAGAAGGCGACGCACGGGTGAACCATTACTCGTGCCGTCTCGTAGGTCGTAGTGAGCATCGAGCGTGATCAATCCAGCCGACTCGATCTCTGAACCCCACCGCCCCAACGCCGTCGGAACCGTCGCCGCATTGTCTCCACCCAGGGCGATAACGAGCTCAGCCCGCAACTGCGCCACCGCATCAATCGCACCCTGCTCATTCAGATCAGGCTCGCGCACGGTGCCGGCGTCTACGATCCGAAGATCAGACAGCGCGGCATAACGACGAAGTGCCTCACGAACCGCAGCGGGAGTCGTGTGAGCCTGCGTCGGCGAGAGTGACGTGCGCGACGTCGGCATACCGATGAGTGCGACATCCGCCCACTCGTCGTCAACCGGCGAAGGCCAATCCCCCGCACGCGGCCACAGCGGATCAGCGTTGAGCATTGTGACCCTTCGTGAGCGGAGCCTCGTTCATGGGGATGCGAACGCCGAGATCATCAGCGACCGCAATAGCTTCATCGTAGCCAGCATCGACGTGACGGATCACGCCCATACCGGGATCGTTCGTGAGTACGCGCTCAAGCTTCTGGGCAGAGAGCTCGGTGCCGTCAGCGACCGTCACCTGACCGGCGTGGATCGACCGGCCAATGCCAACGCCGCCACCGTGGTGGATAGACACCCACGTGGCTCCCGACGAGGTGTTGACGAGCGCGTTGAGCAGCGGCCAGTCGGCGATGGCATCCGAACCATCCTTCATGGCCTCGGTCTCCCGATACGGCGACGCGACAGAGCCGCTATCGAGATGATCGCGCCCGATCGCCAGCGGTGCGGCCAGCTCTCCCGACGCCACCATCTCATTGAACTTCAGCCCAGCCTTGTCGCGCTCGCCATAGCCGAGCCAACAGATGCGGGCGGGCAAGCCCTGGAAGTGCACGCGCTCCCCCGCAAGCTTGATCCAGCGCGCGAGCGATTCGTTCTCCGGGAACAACTCGAGAATCGCCGTGTCTGTCTTGTGGATGTCGCTGGCTTCGCCACTGAGAGCGGCCCACCGGAACGGGCCCTTGCCTTCAGCAAACAGCGGACGGATGTAGGCCGGCACGAACCCGGGGAAGGCAAACGCATCGGCATACCCGGCCGCGAGCGCCTCGGTGCGCAAGTTATTGCCGTAGTCGAAGACCTCGGCACCCTGACGCTGGAAGCCCACCATCGCTTCGACGTGGATCGCCATTGATTCGCGAGCACGCTGAGCGAAGTCAGGATGACTGCGGGCACTCTGCCAGTCGTGGAAGTCCACGCCGAGAGGAAGGTAAGCGAGAGGATCGTGGGCGCTCGTCTGGTCAGTGACGATATCGATCGGCGCACCCATGGCCAACAGCTCAGGGACGGCAGCAGCCGCATTGGCGAGCACCCCAATCGAGAGCGGCTTCTTCGCATCGCGCGCGGCAACAGCGAGTTCGACCGCGTGCGCGAGCGACTTCGCCTCAACGTCGAGGTAGCCGTGATCGATGCGACGCGTGATGCGGCTCTGGTCAACATCAATACAGATCGCAACGCCGTCGTTCATGGTTACGGCAAGCGGCTGAGCGCCACCCATGCCTCCGAGGCCAGCCGTGAGGGTGATGGTGCCAGCGAGAGTGCCGCCAAATCGCTTAGCCGCGACTGCAGAGAAGGTCTCGTAGGTGCCTTGCAGAATCCCCTGCGTGCCAATGTAGATCCACGATCCTGCTGTCATTTGGCCGTACATGGTGAGGCCAAGCTGCTCGAGCCGACGGAACTCATCCCAGTTGGCCCAGTCGCCAACCAAGTTGGAATTTGCCAACAACACCCGTGGAGCCCACTCGTGGGTCTGCATCACACCGACGGGCTTGCCTGATTGAACCAGCAGCGTCTCGTCACCTTTGAGGGTCGTGAGCGAACGAACAATCGCGTGATAGCTGGGCCAATTACGCGCAGCCTTGCCCGTGCCGCCATAGACGACGAGATCTTCCGGGTGCTCGGCGACCTCAGGGTCGAGGTTGTTCTGGAGCATGCGCAAAGCACCCTCCTGCTGCCAGCCAAGAGTGTTGAGCGTGGAACCGCGGTGTGCCTGAATCATGACGTCTCCTAGCTGAGTTCGGTAATAGTGCGTGCGGCGGACAAGAGCGCACCCGACTGCACAAGCGCAACGCTCGCTGCAATGTCGGGCGCCAAGTAGCGGTCGGGCCCTGCAGCGGGAACGTGCTGGCGCAGGTTCGCGATCACCGCCGCTGATACCGGTGACGGTCGCTCGCCACGCATCTCAATCCCGCGTGCCGACGTCAGCAACTCAATGGCGATCACTCGTGATAACCCATCGATACTGCGGCGAAGCTTCAAACCGGCGCTCCACCCCATCGAGACGTGGTCTTCCTGCATCGCGCTCGTCGGAATTGAATCAACGGATGCCGGAGCTGCCAACCTCTTCATCTCACTGACGATTCCCGCCTGGGTGTACTGCGCGATCATGTGCCCCGAGTCCACCCCGGGATCATCGGCCAGGAACGCGTTGAGCCCACCGCTGCGGTTGCTGTCAAGGAAACGGTCAGTGCGACGCTCGCTCATGCTTGCCACATCGGCGGCAACGATCGCGAGGAAATCGAGGGCGTAGCCCACCGGCGCCCCATGGAAATTGCCGTTGGATTCCAGCCGGCCATCCACCATCACCACGGGGTTATCGATCGCGCTCATAAGCTCGCGCTCGGCCACTTGACGCGTGTAGTTGACCGTATCGCGAGCCGCGCCATGGACCTGGGGCGCGCACCGCAACGAGTAGGCGTCCTGCACCCGCGTGAAGCCGCTCGTGGCGTGGGCCGCGATCGTGTCGGAGTCGCGCAGCACCGCGCGCATGTTGGCCGCCGACTGCGCCTGGCCCGGATGCGGCCGGAGGGCGTGCAGATCCTCCGCGAAGACTCGGTCGGTTCCCGCCAAGCCCTCCACGCTCATGGCAGCAGACAGGTCGGCGGTGGTGAGCAACGCCTCAAGATCAGTAATCGCCAGCGACAGCATGCCGAGCATCCCATCGGTGCCGTTGATCAGCGCCAAGCCCTCTTTTTCGTGCAAGATAACGGGGGTAATGCCGGCAGCTGTGAGAGCAGCGGATGCCGGCAGCTGCTCGCCCGCAACCCGTACGTCGCCTTCGCCCATCACCGCTAACGCGCAGTGCGCGAGCGGTGCGAGGTCACCGGAACAGCCGAGGCTGCCGTACTCACCGACGATTGGGGTGATGCCCGCATTGAGCACTGCCGCATAGGTTTCGGCAACGAGGGGCCGCACACCCGTGCGCCCGGTGGCCATCGTGGAGAGGCGCAGCAACATCGTCGCACGCACCACTTCGTCGGCAATTTCTGCACCGGAACTTGCGGCGTGACTGCGCACGAGTGACCGCTGCAGCTGCAGCCGCTGCTCCGGGGCGATGTGTTTCGTCGCCAGCGCGCCAAAACCGGTGGAGACACCGTAGTGCGGGCGCACGTCGTCGGCCAACGCTTCGATCACCGCACGCGAGGCAACCATCGCGCTCGTCGCTTCGGCCGAGATCGTGACGGGTGCACCGTGGCGCGCGACCGCCACAACATCGGAGATGCTCACGGCGCCGACGCCGATGGTCACTGTCTGGCTGGGGGCTGAGGTCATGATCCCAGTGAACGCGCATCGCCCCTCCGCCACGAGTGGATATCGCGATATGGTGTCTGAAATACCAGACAGGAGCCCTGTGTCCAACATTCCTGCCGCGCGCAACACCATGGCCGTGCTGCGACACCTCGCGACCCGCAAAGGGCCAGTGCCCGCCTCTGCTCTGGCGCGCGAGCTAGCGCTCCCCCGGTCATCCGTCTACCAGCTGCTTACCGTCATGATCGACGAAGGCTTCGTGGTGCATTACCCCGAAGACCGCACCTATGGGTTGAGCTCGCTCGTCTCCGAGATCGGCACATCTGCGCTGCGTAGCGAACGACTCTCCGCACTCGCTAGCCCACTCATGCGGAGCCTCGCGGCCGAAGCCCCGATCCCGGTTGTCGCGCACCTTGCCGTGCTCAGCGGTGCCGATGTCAGTTACGCCGCCCGAGTGCAAGGAACCCGGGCGCCCACCACTGTTTCGGCTGTTGGCGTCAAACTCCCCGCGCATTTGACCGCGACCGGTCGAGCCATGCTCGCGCAACTGACTGCTCCGCAAGTGCGGGCGCTGTATCCCTCGCGCAGCAGCCTTACTCGGCGCCAGACTGCCGGGCCGAACACGCTGGCAGAACTCGACCGGCTACTGGCTGCGACTCGTGAGCGCGGCTGGGCGAGCGAAGTGGGCGACATCACTGCGGAGTATGCCTCGGTGGGCGCTGCAGCGTTCGACCGCAATGGCTACCCTTCGGCAGCGATCGGGCTGACTTTCAGAACGGATGCCGTCGATGACCAGTGGGACGAGCTCGGTCAGGCCACCGTGGCCGCCGCTCGCGCGCTCACCTCGCGGCTCACCGGCCGCGCTGGTTAAACGACGAAGGGCCGAGCCTTTCGGCTCGACCCTCGTCGTAATTAGTTACTGAGCTTACGCCAGAACCTTGGTTACCTTACCGGCACCTACGGTACGTCCACCCTCACGGATGGCGAAGCCGAGGCCCTCTTCCATGGCGATGGGCTGAATAAGCTCAACGGTCATGTCAGTGGTGTCGCCAGGCATAACCATCTCGGTGCCCTCAGGCAACGTGATGACGCCGGTGACGTCGGTGGTACGGAAGTAGAACTGCGGACGGTAGTTCGCGTAGAACGGGTTGTGACGCCCACCCTCATCCTTTGACAGGATGTATGCGGTTCCCTCGAAGTTCGTGTGAGGAGTAACGGAACCAGGCTTAACAACAACCTGTCCACGCTCAACATCTTCACGCTTGGTTCCGCGGAGAAGCAGACCACAGTTCTCGCCAGCCCATGCTTCGTCGAGCTGCTTGTGGAACATCTCGATACCAGTGACCGTGGTCTTCTGGGTCGGACGGATTCCAACAATCTCAACGTCAGAGTTGATCGAAAGCGTTCCACGCTCGGCGCGGCCCGTAACAACGGTTCCACGACCAGTGATCGTGAAGACGTCTTCAACCGGCATCAAGAACGGCTTGTCCTTGTCGCGGATGGGGTCAGGAACGTTCTCGTCAACAGCATCCATGAGGTCGAGGATGGACTGGGTCCACTTCTCGTCGCCCTCAAGAGCCTTGAGACCTGAAACCTGGACAACAGGAACGTTGTCACCGTCGAAGCCCTGGCTGGAGAGGAGTTCGCGAACCTCGAGCTCAACGAGCTCAAGGATCTCTTCGTCATCTACCATGTCGGACTTGTTGAGTGCAACGAGCAGGTAAGGAACACCAACCTGCTTCGCGAGAAGAACGTGCTCGCGAGTCTGAGCCATCGGTCCGTCGGTCGCTGCAACCACGAGGATTGCACCGTCCATCTGAGCTGCACCGGTGATCATGTTCTTGATGTAGTCAGCGTGGCCCGGAGCGTCTACGTGTGCGTAGTGGCGCTTGGGGGTCTCGTACTCAACGTGCGAGATGTTGATTGTGATGCCGCGTTGACGTTCTTCCGGAGCCGAGTCAATCGACGAGAAGTCGCGCTGCACGTTCGTCGCCGAAGGGTACTTGTCAGCAAGTACCTTCGAGATCGCTGCCGTGAGCGTGGTCTTTCCGTGGTCAACGTGACCGATGGTTCCGATGTTTACGTGCGGCTTGGTCCGCTCGAACTTGGCCTTAGCCACTGTGGGTCCTCCTCAGGACTCGGTTGCTCTGCACCCGACGACTTTTCACTGCCGAATGTTTCGCAAGTTGGTGTGTATCTATGTTAGTTGCGCGCTGGTAGTGCGGCGATTACTCGCCCTTGTTCTTTGCAACAATCTCGTCAGCTACCGCGCGGGGAACCTCAGAGTAACTGTCGAACGTCATCGAGTACACCGCACGACCTGAAGTCTTGGACCTCAAGTCACCGACGTAGCCGAACATTTCCGACAGTGGTACGTGGGCGCGAACGACCTTTACGCCGGTCGCGTCCTCCATGGACTGGATCTGTCCGCGGCGACTGTTAAGGTCACCGATGACATCTCCCATGTACTCCTCGGGAGTACGAACCTCGACCGCCATGAGCGGCTCGAGGAGAACTGGGTCAGCCTTGCGCGCTGCCTCTTTGAATGCCATGGTTCCCGCGATCTTGAACGCCATTTCTGACGAGTCAACATCGTGAGCAGCACCATCGAGGATGATTCCCTTGACGCCGACCATCGGGAATCCTGCGAGGATTCCGACGTTCATCGATGCCTGGAAACCCTGGTCGATTGAGCCAATGTATTCGCGAGGAATACGGCCACCGGTGACCTTATTTACGAATTCGTAAATCTTGTCGCCTTCAACCTCCATCGGCTCGAGCGAGATCTGGACCTTAGCGAACTGTCCCGATCCACCCGTCTGCTTCTTGTGGGTGTAGTCGTGCTTGTCCACAATGCGGCGGATGGTCTCGCGGTACGCAACCTGCGGCTTACCAACGTTGGCTTCAACGTTGAATTCGCGCTTCATGCGGTCTACGAGGATGTCGAGGTGAAGTTCACCCATTCCCTTGATTACCGTCTGGCCAGTTTCCTGGTTCTGTTCGGTACGGAACGTGGGGTCTTCTTCAGCGAGCTTCTGAATAGCAATACCAAGCTTCTCTTGGTCAGCCTTCGTCTTCGGCTCGATCGCTACCTCGATCACGGGCTCAGGGAACGTCATCGACTCGAGAACGACCTGGTCGTTCGGGTCACACAGCGTGTCACCAGTCGTGGTGTCCTTGAGGCCAATGACGGCGTAGATGTGTCCAGCGGTAACGCTGTCGACAGGGATTTCCTTGTTAGCAGCCATCTGGAAGATCTTTCCGATGCGCTCCTTCTTGCCCTTGGTGGAGTTAGCAACAGCTCCACCAGAGTCAAGGTGTCCCGAGTACACGCGAATGTACGTGAGGCGACCGAAGAAGGGGTGCACAGCAACCTTGAAGGCCAGAGCCGAGAACGGCTCCGAAGCGTCAGGCTTGCGGATGATGATCTTGTCTTCATCGCGGGGGTCGCGTGCTTCCATGGGAGGCACGTCAACCGGCGAAGGAAGGTAGTCGATAACAGCGTCGAGCATCGGCTGAACGCCACGGTTCTTGAAAGCAGAACCACAGAGAACCGGGTAGATCTCGCTGTTGACGGTGAGCTTACGGATCGCAGCCTTGATCTCAGCAACGCTGATCTCTTCGCCGGCGAAGTAACGCTCCATGATGGCGTCGTCGGTCTCAGCGACAACCTCGAGCAGAGCGGTGCGGTATTCCGCAGCCTTCTCCTTGAGGTCTTCGGGGATCTCTTCGATGGCGTACTTAGCGCCCATCTGAACGTCACCCTTTGAGTCTCCGCGCCACGTGAGTGCACGCATCTCAACGAGGTCAACAACACCCTCGAACTCAGACTCGAGTCCGATGGGGAGCTGAATAACGAGGGGACGAGCACCGAGGCGCTTCACGATGGTGTCTACCGTGTAGTAGAAGTCCGCGCCCATCTTGTCCATCTTGTTGACGAAGCAGATGCGAGGAACGTCGTACTTGTCGGCCTGGCGCCATACAGTCTCCGACTGCGGCTCCACACCCTCTTTACCGTCGAACACAGCGACTGCACCGTCGAGAACGCGGAGCGAACGCTCCACCTCAACCGTGAAGTCAACGTGGCCGGGGGTGTCGATGATGTTGATCTGGTTTTTGTTCCAGTAACAGGTGACAGCAGCGGACGTGATCGTGATGCCACGCTCTTGCTCCTGCTCCATCCAGTCAGTAGTCGACGCACCATCGTGAGTTTCACCAATTTTGTGGTTTACACCCGTGTAGAACAGGATGCGCTCAGTCGTAGTGGTCTTGCCGGCATCGATGTGAGCCATGATGCCAATGTTGCGGACCTTAGTCAGGTCGGTGAGCACGTCCTGTGCCACAGGTTCCTCCGAAGTATGTTGGTGAAGCGAGAATCTCAAGAGTGAAGCGAGCCAGACAGCGTCTGACCCGCCTCACTGCGAGGTGCTGACTACCAGCGGTAGTGAGCGAATGCCTTGTTCGACTCGGCCATCTTGTGGGTGTCTTCGCGGCGCTTTACAGCGGCGCCAAGGCCATTCGATGCGTCCAAGATCTCGTTGGTGAGACGCTCAGTCATCGTCTTTTCACGACGACCCTTTGCGTAGCTCGTGAGCCAACGCAATGCGAGCGTGTTAGCACGGTGCGACTTGACCTCAACAGGAACCTGGTAGGTCGATCCACCGACACGACGCGACTTGACCTCGAGGGTCGGGCGAACGTTGTCGAGAGCCTTCTTGAGCGTGACAACGGCGTCTTGGCCGGTCTTCTCGGTTACGCCTTCGAGTGCGCCGTAAACGATGCGCTCAGCAAGGCCCTTCTTGCCATCAAGAAGAATCTTGTTGACAAGCTGGCTGACAATGGGTGCGCCGTAAACCGGATCTGCGACTACGGGACGCTTTGGTGCTGGTCCTTTACGAGGCATTACTTCTTATCCTTCTTCGCGCCGTAGAGGCTACGAGCCTGCTTACGGTTCTTAACGGCCTGGGTGTCGAGCGCTCCGCGAACGATCTTGTAGCGAACACCGGGGAGGTCCTTTACACGACCACCGCGGATGAGCACCATCGAGTGCTCTTGAAGGTTGTGACCTTCTCCGGGAATGTAGGCCGTGACCTCGGTGCCGTTAGAAAGCTTGACACGAGCAACCTTGCGAAGAGCCGAGTTCGGCTTCTTCGGAGTTGTTGTGTAGACGCGCGTGCAAACGCCGCGCTGCTGCGGGTTGGACTTAAGGGCGGGAGCCTTGGTCTTGACGACCTTTGGCGTGCGTCCCTTACGCACCAACTGCTGAATGGTGGGCACTAAATTACTCCTTGATTTTGCTGCACGGTGACAGCGTCATGATGGTTAGCATTCGACGTTCTTTTCAGAACACCGAGTTCATCTGGACCCACGCCCCTACCGAACTGATCGGTTGGTTTGCGGGTATGCCGTGGGGGCCAACCGGAAGGTCGAACCCTGTGGTGTGGAGTGACTCGCACCTAAACCCCGCGTGAGCGGTAATCCTCGAGAGGCATGGCTTAAGCGCACGACAAAGCGCACACCTCAGAAAGAATAGCCCCCGGGACAGGCCGGGGTCAAATGGTCACAGCCCACACGCAGGCTCCAGAACGGGGCACGCGAGCACGGTAGAGACTTTAGCGCTGAGCAGCAGTTTTCTCCGCGAGCTCGGCTTCCCACTTGGCACGCGCATCCACGTTGCGTTGCGTGACCTTGCGGCCTCGTCTCGCGACCAGCGCACCCGTCCACAGTGAGACCTCACGGCCAAGCAAACCTGCTGCGATGACTAGTGGATCCGCCAGCGCTGCGAGGAACATTGCATGTGCTTGTTCCGGAGTGTTCTGAATGACTCCGTTGATCAGCAGGAGCGCACCGACTGTGCCGAAGTACACGACAAGCCCGACGATGATGCTCGAAAAGACGTGCGCTGCCCAGCCTGCGCGGTTCACAATGAGCGCAATCACGATTGCGCCAAGTGCAAAGAAGGCGACGGGAACGTAGAACGACGGCGCCTGCACAAAAGCAACCGCGACCCGGCCGGATGCTGCTGCACCGATGATGACGACAGCGATGGCGAAAACAATCGCGAAGGCGACGGTCGATGCCAGCGCAATGAAAATACCGAATCCACGGTTGCCTGCCACCTTGGGCGGCGTCGGCGCAGTCACATAAACGACGCGGGGCTCACTGGATGCTGCGGCTCCCGTCGTCTCGGCTACTACCGGCTCGGGCTCGGGCTCGGCGATAATTTCGGGCTCAGCAGCGAGCGCGGGCTCAACAACGGGCTCCGCTTCAGCTTCGAGGGTGGCGTCGTCGTACGCAGCGGACTCCGCGGATGCCGTGGGCACCTCAACGGGGTCGACAAGAGGTGCGACGGGTTCGGAAGCCGCGGGGGTCTCGTCGACAACCACAGCATCCTCAATGTTGTCGTCGTTCTCCGGTGAAGAACCACGCTCTACAGATGGATCGGTCATGACTGATGCCTCCTCGTGCCAGCGACTGATCCGCTCAGTCTACCGAAGCAACCCTCAGAAACGAGAAGAACGCCACGGCCCAAAGGTCGTGGCGTTCTTCCATATCGTGCGTAGCTGCTAGCCAACCGTGGTGCCGTCAGCACCAGTGTCGGCGTTGAGCGTCGAGATATCCGTGCCAGCAAGCACATAGACGTATCCAGCGACTTTCATCTCAAACACGCCTGCATCACTGCTCAAATCAAAGATGACCGAACTCAAAGTAAGCGTTCGTAGACCAGTTTGTGCGCTCTCTAAAAATGAATGAAGCGCAACAGGATCGCCTTCCAGCTCGAAACTCACTGCTACGGCGACCAAACCAGGCACTGAGGACACGGATTGCGTGTTCTCGGGTGAACCAGCCTCGGCTTCGGTAGCAGCCCCCGCATCAGCCTCGCTCTCCTCTCCCTCTACGGGAGGAGCAGGAACGACATCAGATTCCGGCGCCAACGCATCTTCCGCGCTCGTGTAACTGATTTTGAGCAACGTGACATCCGCTTTGGAAGCAAGCGACTCGATCTGCGCAGCGAATACTGAAGTGTTGTGAACTGCAGGAATTGCGCGCTGGAGGTCTTCCAGTTCGGCGAACAGAGACGCAGAGTCTTCGTCCAGAGCCTTAAGCCGAGCAAGTTCGGCCGCCTTGACCTGGTTTTGAGTGTCAACGTCTACAAGCTGCCGATCAGATTCCCCAGCGGCGCTATAGGCCGGACCAACGCCGACCGCATAGCCCGCGGCGAGAATGATCACGACGGCGAGCACACCGATCAACGTCCATAAGCGTGTCATGGTCATGATCCGCTCCCCTCTTCAGTAGCTTCCTCGGTCGGTGAGGGTGTCGATGTGGGTTCCGGAGTTTCCGCGGGAGCTGGCGTTGCTTCAGTCTCCTCGGCCTCCGGGTCGAGTTCGACTTCGACTTCGTCAAAACGGTGGACGAGAGCTTCGTCGTCGAGGTAAATGACGACGTTGACAGTGACTGTGCCGTCCTCTGCGCTTTCTGCGTCGACGAGGGTGGCATCAAAAACGCCCTCAACATCGGGGGTGGAGCGAAGCCATTTATCAGCGTCTGCAATTGTGGCGAAACTGATCTCCATCGCGAACTGAGCAATCCGCTCCGGTTCCAGCACGGAGATACCGGCGCCGAAGGCTTGAAGCGGCGTGGCCGTCTCAAAACTATAGGAAATGATGCCTGGCGCACTATCGGGAATATTCTTTCCCAATGCAGTAATGATGTCCTCGACGGAGACCTCGGTGGAGGTCGCGAAGATTCGAGCGTTCGTTGCCGACTGCACCATTTGACCGGCGACACGCACATCGTTGTATTCACCCTGCTGCGTAAGCAAGCTCTGGGTGAGCGACCGCGCATTCTCAAGCGCAAGGTAACGCTGAAGCGCGTAAAGATTCATGCCTGCGGACGCGAGGATGACCACGCCAATCGCGATGATTGCCACGAAAATGGCACGACCACGTGCACGAGCGGCGGCCTTCTTTTGACCGACTTCTGGCGGCAGGAGATTGACGTACGGCGGGTACGCGGTGGGAACCTTCAGCTCTTTACGAGCCTTCGGCGCCTTTTTCTTATCGTCGCTCATGCGGATACCCCCGTAACCAGTCCCAGTGCCACTGCCATGTCAAACGGCGACCCGGTTCCCTTGAGCCCACGAGATACCGCGGTCATGGTGAACGGATCAGGCAACGATGCTGGCGTCTTCGTGAACTCAGAAACCGTTTCAACGAGGCCCAGGAGTTGTGAGCCACCACCGGTCATAACGATCCGATCGATTGCACGGTTGTTACGCGCGTTCTGGAAGTACGCGATTGTGGCACGAATGGCCATGAGCGTTTCGTTGACCAGTTCGAACGAAACTTCAAGCGCGGGGCGCTGCTCAGCGGTCGCGCGTGCCGCGACGACACCGACTGAACGCTTAATCGCTTCTGCATCTCGCGTTGAAATATCCAGGCGCTGCGAGATGCCCTTAGTGATGTCCGCACCACCGTTAGGCAAGAAACGGATGAAGTGAGGAACGTGCCCCTCCAACGCGATCAGCGTGGTCGTCGACGCTCCGATGTCGACCAACAGTGTCGTCATCGTCGAAAGCTCCGGTGTGGAAAACAAACGCGTAAGAGCGAAGGGTGCGAGATCCACATTGACGGGAGTGACCGACGCTGCGGATGCGGCATTCACGTTCACAAGAACGGGAGCCTTGATCGCGGCGACCAGCATGCCCTGCAACATCGGCCCGTTCTCGCCCATTGCCTCAGCAGCGGGATAAAAGTCGAGGAGCGCATCCGACGCCGGAACCGGCAGAAGATCTTGCACCTGGAAGGGCAACGACTCGCGCACTTGGTTCAGGGGCAAACGCGGCACCGTGACATCGCGGGCAACAACCTTCGAATTGCCGAAGCCGATCACGACATCGCGAGTCCGAAAACCATTCGCTGACCACAGCTTCTTGATCGATGCCGTCACGGTGGCGGAGTCAATAACCTCGCCGGCGCGAACGGCACCCTCTGGTAGTGACACTTCGCCGAAGCGAAGCACCGTTGGCTTCTGAAGGTGCGGGTTTTCGACTTCAACAGCACGGATCGCTGTTGAGCCGATATCCAGCCCCACTAATTTCTTTCCCATAGTTCCCCCCGGGCCACGGTCAAACGAGACCGGCGGCCACCATATATCCATTCCACAGTTGTGAACCGAAAGCAATGCCTACCCACGCGCCCGCGATCATCCACGGTCCAAATGGGATGGCTGTGCGTCGGCCTGCTCGTCGAATAATGAGCAGTGCGATTGCAAATATGCCCCCGAGCAAGAATGCCGCAAAGGCACCCACTGCTACGACCCCCCATCCGAGCCACCCCAGGTAGAGGCCAAGCACGGCAGCTAGTTTGACGTCCCCCATGCCCATCCCGCGAGGCTGGATGATGGCGACGATGAGGTAAAAAACGAAGAGTGCAGCGCCGCCGAGAAGAGCTCCGATGAGCGCTCCCCAGTCTCCGGTGCCAGCACTCGCGACAGCTAGAAGCACAATACCGACGATGATTGACGGCAACACAATGCGATTGGGCAACGTCTGCGTGTCAAGGTCTATGAGAGTCAGCGCGATTGAAATGGCTGCCAAGTAAAGGAACGCCGGCAATGCCCAAATAAGACTGGTTTCGGCGCCGATTACCGCCGCGACAAGTCCAAAGGCAATCGCCGTCGCTGCTTCGACCAGAGGGTAACGAACCGCGATGGGTTCGGAGCAATCGCGGCAACGACCACGGAGCATCAACCAGCCAAGCACCGGAACGTTGTCGTACCAGCGGATGCGGTGTTCACACTTCGGGCACGCGCTCGGCGGTGACGTGAGGTTTTCCCCACGCGGCAGCCGCCACACCACAACGTTCAAGAACGAGCCGACGGCTAGACCAAGAATCACAGCAAAGATGACGAGTAGAGCAGTTGCTGTCATCGAGCGGCACCCGATGCCTCGTAGGCCGGCTCCACCTCAATCCACACGTTCACACCATAGGTGGTGGTCACGGGCGAAAGGAACTTCGGCGGCGCCGTGTACTTGAGACGGCCATCGTAAACATAGTTCTTGACATATCCACCACTACCGCTGCGTACAATTCCACGGAACTTCTGCGCGATAGCACCGTTGACCGTGAGTGTTCCGCGGCCACTTCCGATACCCGGGTTCTGCACTGCGAAGGTGTGGCCGACGGAGAGAATAGCCGCATCGATACGACGGTTCGTGCCGCTCAGCAAGGTGCTGTGGTAGTAGCGGTTGTCGCCGGTAGTCGGGTTCCAGACCCAGACCGCGTCGTTTCCGACAAGGCCCAAGACGTCTTCGTCTGCATTGTTGTACTTAATATCGCCGGTGATATAGATGTAATGTTCCGCCGACAGCGTGGTCTGGCCGCTGAGGGTGCCCTTGACGAAGAGGTCGCCGTTGCGGCATCCGTAGCTTCCGCTCGGAGCTGTTTCCGAGCTGATCGGATAGCCGATGCCATTGCCGTTGCCGTTCGAGTCGGTGTGGTTGTTGGCACCAACGCAGCTCAAACCGCTCGGACGGCTGGAGCTCGACCAGTAGTTGGGGTCGCTGGACACGCTTGGCACATTCTGTATGTAAATGACGTTGCTTGGCGGCAGCGTGAAAGTTGCTCCTGAGGTGCTGTTCAGCGCGGTGATGCTGCCACAGGCGGCAGGCGTGCTACCGCCAGTTGCCGGCGATCCGGTTATCTGAGTTTTCTTAGTCCACGGTGAGCGAACGTTGATGGTGCCGTTCGAGTTCAGGGTGATCTGAGTTGGCCCCGTGTAGAGACATCCTGGGCGAGCTACGCCATCGGTTGTCAAATCGGACCGGGTTTCACGCAGGTGCTGTGAGTTAGTCGCGGGCATGCCGATCACCGGGCTGAAGCTCGGAGAACCAGGAACCTCGAAGTACTGTCCGCTGCAGTAGTTACCGTTGGAGTCGCGGGAGTTGTACTTGTTGCCGCTCGAGGGGCGGTAGCTCGTTGTTACGGCACCGAGGAAGCTTGCACTGCAAATTCGAATCGTGTCGTTGGAGTGCACCGGACCGTCGATGGTGTCGCCTCCCGAGAACGCGATTTCACCACAGTTTCCAGAGATGCCGTCTCGACCATCCCACCAGTACTTGACGCAGCTATTACTAGCGCTGCTAAAAGTAGGGTCCATGATTTCGTAGTCGGTGAAGTACAAGAAGTCGATAAATCCAGATTGGCGTAGGTCTGCCACGATGGTGCGGGTTTCGCTGCCCACCTTGCCGGTGGAGCGAACCCGAATTGTTCCGCTGCTCTGGTAATTGGAGTTGTCGACTTCGTACCGGAAGGAAGAGTTGTCGTTACTTCCCTGAATGCTCACCCACGGGTCGCCTGCGGCCACATTGAATGCTGGGTTAGCGTTCGCTCCCGTGGGAAGTCGAACGTCGCTGCTGGCAGAGAAAGCGGCGGCAGGGTTGCCGTACTGAATGTACGACGTGTCTTCAGAAAGCCTGCTCTGATAGTCCTCGACGCCAGCGTACGCAGCTGCGAGAGAGGCAGACCACTCTTGAGTTGCTGCAGCTTGACGAAAACCACCAGTTGCATAAGCAACAGCTGTAGTCACCAACAGCCCCAACACGACAGTGATACCAATCACCATGGGGAGAGCCGCACCTTTTTCGCCACCAAGGCGAGCACGAAGAAGACGAATCATCGGTCAATTCCAATCCTGGAGAAACCGAGGTTAGGGATACCTACGGTGTTTTCGAGAGTTGCAGTTTTTGCGTTGCCCGAAGGGTCAGTCTGAACGGTCATCGTCACCTTTACCGCAGAGATGAGGCGACGGTCTGATTCTGAGAGATAGCCGCTTGCTGGCATCGTGAGTTCAATGTTCTCTTTTGTGTAGAACTGGAAGACCGAGGTGCTGCCAGCGGCAATCTGACGCACAACTGTTCGCTCAGAAGCCGGAGTGCTGTAGAAGGAGAAGTATCCAGAGGAAAGCGCACGCGCGTCCCAACGGGTTTCTACCAGTGTGCGGTCCGCGGTGATTTGAAATTGAACCCGAACCGGCTCAGGATCAAGAGCATCAGTATCGAGGTAGGCCTGCAATACAACGTTTTCTGGGCTGGCAACGCTGAATACTGGCTCGTTGAGAGTCACGGACGCTACAGGATTTTCTGTACCGGAACGAATAACACGGGTGAGTTCGTTCATCGCGATCGTCGCCGCAGAAGTGTTCGCAGTTGCAGACCGTTCCACGGCGAAAGTTCGGGTGAAGGTAATGAAGATCGTCATCACCATTGCCAGCAGCATTCCCATGAGGGCGATTGTCACAATCAATTCGGCGAGAGTAACGCCCGCCTCGTCGCGCTGGAGTCGCGATAGCCTGCTGAAAAGTGCAGCTCGTATTCTTCTCATTACGATGCCACCCGTGGATCGACAGTGACGACACTGGCGACCGTATCCGTGGCGCCCACAATCGGGCTGAGGATATCGCCGAGTCCAAGAGAAACCCAGGATCCAGAAACACGACGCTCGATCTCCCATGTTCCGTAGGGGAGGGCGATGTGTTGCGTGCTCGAGTTCAGCCTGTCGAAATTCAGTGTGACCGACTCCGTGCAACCAGGATCGCTGCTTCCTACGACTGGAGCCGTCGACGTGGCCCGGATGCGGGAGCCAGCGATCGAGCTCACATCGACGAGCCCCATCGGCACAACCATGTCGACGCTGTCGCCCGGATTGGCCGCGACGGGAGCGGCGGCGGGAGAGCGATAGGTAACGCCGGCAACCACTTCTTCTGGCCACAAAGCAGGATTAGGCGAAGCGCAATAATTTGCCGTGCTGTCGGGGTCTTCCGGCTTGGCGATGTACGTGCCGGCAAGCCCGACATAACCCGAGCGCCACGGGAAAAGATCTACGCTGCGCGAGAGACTCGACGAGCTGCTTGACTCAGAATGAACTCCGTACGTGCTCACGAAGGAGGTATCCATATCGCGCGACATCTCGACGTCTGCAGGAGCGGTCGCCGCGATGTAGTCCACATCGAAGCGCGCCGCTTCGTCATAGTTGAAGGAGACGGAGCTTGCTGTGCCCGCGACAACCTGTGTGAGTTGGCTTGGCGAACTCGACTGACCTTCATCGGTGATGTATCCCGAACGGGAGACGCTCACGTTGTAGTTGCCGGGTGCAACTTTCAGGATAAAAGTGCATCCTTCGTCATCGGTCGGGACTGGCGAAGTCGACAAACTCTGAGCTCCTTCAGACGGCGATGCGGGGGTTGCCCCCACGCTGACCCCGGATGACCCTTCACCCGAACCGCCAATTACGGACACCAGGATCGTGCCGAGATCGGGGTCGTTGATGCGGTCGTTCGGAGCAAGAAGAGTGTCGAACTGCACGGGTTCGGTGCCGACGCGCATATTGGGCCACGTGACTTCGACGTTGATGCGCTTGTATTGAAGCGTTCCGCCACCCGATCCGCAGGTCGCGTCGGCGTTGCTCGATGGCACCCAAGCCGTTGAGCGAGACACGGTGAAGACATCGCCATTGAGCGTCTTGGTGTACGTGTCGTCGAAGAGTGTGAAGACGTCGCCGGCGTCGCGCGCCAGGTCAACTTCTTGAGCAGCCAAGTTGGTGGCAACAACGCGAGCGCGGTTGTCGCGGGTGATAGCCAGAACCGTTGTCAGAGTCTGCAGTACGCCGAGCGAGACGATCGCGAAGATCATCATTGCGACGAGAACCTCAAGAAGGCTCATTCCTGCGTCGGAGCTACGAAGACGCTGTAGAACCTTAAGCATGATGAGCCCTTTCTTGCGGGTTTTAAGGGTATGAAAGTCGTGCTGGGGAGATCGGTTCTCCCGGTGAGAGCGATCACTCTCGAGGTGTGAAAACGGGGCGCCGCCGCTTGGCGACGCCCCGTTCTTCAGCTAACTAATGATTATTAGTCGGTGAAGGTCGTTACGCCAGTTTCACTGTTGTAAGCCCAAGTACGCGTGTCGTAAAGGTCGTGGGTAACGGCGAAGGTGTACTGCGTAGCTGACGCGGAGTCAATCGAGAGGTTTACGCCGGGCGTAGCCTTGTAGCCGTTGTCTTCGAGTGCAGTCTGGTCGAGCAACTCAAACGAACCATTGGCGCTCACTGCGTGAGTCTCTGCTGCGATAACCGCGTTGGCGATGTCCGACTTGACCTGTGATTCCCAAGCGCCCTGGCGCTGGTTGAGGAAGAAGGGGATAGCGATCGCGGCGAGGATGCCGATGATCAGAACGACAACGAGGAGCTCAACGAGTGTGAAGCCCTTCTGGTCGTTCTCGAGGTCTGAGCGCTTGCTGCGCAGTGCGTCATTCAAACGTGCAATCATTTTGGATTTCCTGTCTGTGGTTCGGATCTTGGACAGGGGCCCCCAGAAAAAATTAGCTTCTCAGCCCCCCACAAAAAATACTCTCAACATGTGGGCTACCTGAGAATCCCGCAAACGGGGGTGAACTGCCCGAATCACGCCCCCAGTCTGAGGGGTCATGTGCGCGTCGCAGCGCATTTTGGGCCTTTTTCAGGAGTACGGAGACCCTCACAAGCACGGTTGAGCCGACAGCTCAGTTACGTAAACCGAGGCGGATAATTCATCTCATGAAGCTCGATTTCCCCACTTGTTAAAGACCAAACGGGGGCACCGCGACTCGGGTCACGATACCCCCGCCTGGGGCTGCTAGGTGCCTATTAACTAGGTACTACTTGATCTGATCGAAAATTGCGAAGATAGGCATGTACAGCGCGATAACCATGACGCCAACGATCGCACCGATCACGCCAATCATGAGAGGCTCGATAAGCGCCGTGAGCTGTTCAGTTGTCTTCTGAACCTCATCGTCGTAGAAGTCTGCGATCTTCGAGAGCATGACCTCCATTGATCCGGAGTCCTCACCCACCGCGACCATCTGGGTCACCATCGACGGGAATACGGTTTCCTTCGCTAGCGGGGCTGAGACCGACTGTCCTGAACGGACAGCGTCTGCAACGCGGCGAAGGGATTCTTCGATCACGTAGTTTCCGGAAGTCTCGCCGACAATCGACAGAGCCTGAAGGATGGGGACACCCGCGCCCAGCATGGTGCCGAAGTTACGGGTGAAGCGAGAAATCGAAACCTTGCGGAAAAGCGGACCGAAAACGGGCATCCGCAGCTTCCACGGGTCAAGGAATTTGCGCACTCGTTCGGTGTGCTTGTTCTTGCCCCACCAGACGCTGAAAACGATGCCACCGACGACGAGGATTGGCGCAACGATCACCATCGCGTCCGACATCCACACCAGAATCTGGGTGAGCAGCGGGAGTTCACCGCCCAGATCCGCGAACATCTGCTCAAAGACCGGAACGATGAAGAGCAGCATGCCGACGACAGCGGCAATCGCCATGATGAGCACCACGACGGGGTAGGTCAGCGCCGACTTAATGGTTCCGCGAAGTTTAACCTCGCCCTCGAAGTTGTTCGCGATCGACTCAAGTGCGTTGTCGAGGAACCCGCCGGTTTCACCGGCGCGAACGAGGTGGATCATGATCGGCGGGAAGACAGTGCCGTGCTTTGCGAACGCGTCCGAGAGTGTGCCACCGGTTTCGACATCCTGGCGAATCTCAGCCAAGGCTTTAGCCAGGGTCGGGTTTTCGGTTTGCTCCGACAAGATGACGAGCGCGCGGATCAGAGAGAGACCCGAGGAGATCATCGTTGACATCTGACGGCTCATCACCGCGAGATCATCAAGGCCAACACCCTTTTGGAGGAAGGAGATATTAATCTCCTTGTTCAGCCCAGTGCCGGCGCCTGCTTCTGTGACCGAGATCGGGCTGATCTCCATCGAGCGTAAGCGGGTGAGCACGGCGTTCTCGCTCGAGGCGTCGATCCGGCCTTTGACGACCTTGCCCGAGTGGTCACGGGCCTTGTATTCATACGACTTGGTGGTGGAAGTAGGTGCAGCCATTAGTTGGGTACTCTCGTCGAGCTATCGCTCATCAATCGATGCATGCCCTCAGGGTCATGCGACTTTGCAAGTGCGGCTTCTTCGGTGATAGCGCCCGACTTAGCCAAACCGGCAAGGTGCTGGTCCATCGTGTGCATTCCGCCACTACGACCCGCCTGCATCGCCGACGGGATCTGATAGATTTTGCCCTCACGAATGAGGTTTCCGATAGCGGGAGTCATCGTGAGCACCTCAGTGGCTGCTACTCGTCCCTTACCGCTCGCACGGCGCACAAGCGTCTGACAGACGATGCCTTGGAGCACGGCCGCAAGCTGCGTACGAACCTGGCCCTGCTGGTGCGGCGGGAAGACGTCGATGATGCGGTCAACGGTTTGAGCAGCATCCTGCGTGTGCAGGGTAGCGAACACGAGGTGACCGGTCTCTGCTGCGGTGAGCGCAATGGAGATCGTCTCAAGGTCTCGAAGCTCACCAATCAGGATGACATCGGGGTCTTGACGCAGAACGTGCTTCAACGCTGCCGTAAAGGAGTGAGTATCGCGGCCAACTTCACGCTGGTTGACGAGTGACTTCTGGTTGCCGTGCAAGAACTCGATCGGGTCTTCGACCGTAACGATGTGGTCAGCACGCGTGCGGTTGACGAGGTCGATCAACGCGGCGAGCGTCGTCGACTTTCCCGAACCGGTCGGGCCCGTTACGAGAACGAGTCCACGCGGCAGGCCAGCGAACTGGCCAACGGATTCTTGGATACCGAGATCCTTGAGCTGCTTGATCTCGGTAGGAATGATTCGGAAAGCAGCGCCAAGGTTTCCACGATCCATGTAGAAGTTCACGCGGAAACGAGCAGCTTCAGACAGTTCGAAAGCAAAGTCGAGCTCAAGCACTTCGAGGAACTGTTCTTCTTGCTTTGCGTCCAGGATGCTGAACAGGGCCTCGCGAGTACGGTCCTTGTCCCACTCGCCGATTCCCTTCAGCGGCTGCAGCCCACCATCCACACGGATCATGGGAACAGCACCCGAGGAAATGTGGAGGTCAGAAGCGCCGGTGTACACAACTTCTTTGAGCGCGTCGAGCAGCTCAGGGCTCGACCCCTCACGTGCCGTGAGTTCCATGTCGGGGCGCGCTTCGCGAGCCTCTTCAACGATCTCAGGAACCGAGAGAAGCTGTGACTCACGCGAAGGCGTTGGCTCGGCAGCGCCGAAACCACTCGTGAAGCTCAAGAGCCCCTCGTCCACTCCGGGCGGCGGGAAGTTCAGCGCCTCATCAACCTCAGGCGCGGCATCCGGGAGATCCAGAAGGCCTCCCTGGGCAGCAGCCGACGGTGGCGGGAACGCCATCGTGGGTGGATCCAACGGAACCTCGTTCAGAACTTCGGTCGGGCTATCGCCGGCGCCGGAGGAGTCCTCCGTGAAGTACGGAACCTCGGCAGCTGTCGGCGACGGAACGGGTGCTGCGGGCGGAGCCTCGGCAACAGGTGCAGCCTCCGGCACCGGCATCGAAGCACCAGCGGCTGAGGTCGCAGCCGACGTCTGAGACATCGCGCCGGCGGCAGCCTGGCGGAACAGTTCGTCGAGCGAGTCGATCGAAGTGACCGGTTCGGTAGCCATGCGGCGTGCGCGACGCCCACCCTCGGCAGCGGCATCCGCTGACGGCGTAGCGGCGGGCTCAGCCGGAGCCTGCGCTGCAGGTGCAGGCGGGGCAGGAGGTGCAGGAGGCGCCGAAGCGGCAGATGTGTCGGTGCTCTTGATCGAGCCAGACGGCGGTGGAATCGTCGGGAGCGGCGATGCTGGCACCGTTGCGGCCGAAGCCGACGGTGCAGCACCCGTTTGCGCCCACTCGGGGAACGCCGATGCCGCTGAAGCCTGCGGGCTGCCAACACCGGGAACACTGGTTCCTGGTGTGGGCGGTGGAGCATCCGCCGGGACACTCTGAGCCGACGGTGCGCTCTGCCCCTTCGGTGTGAACAAACTTTCGTCTACCGATTGCGACGGGATGTCGTAAATCCGCTTAGCCATAATTCCCCCAGGTACTTCGTCTTATGCGACGACGCGCAAAATCTCTTCGATGGACGTCAAGCCCAGCTGAGCCTTCGCCCAGCCGTCCATGCGCAGAGTGCGCATCCCCTGCTCGATAGCGACGCGGCTAATTTCCGCGCTCGACGAACGAGCGACAGCAAGACGTTCGATCTCTTCGGACACTGCCATCACTTCGTGCAGTGCAATTCGACCGCGGTATCCCGTCTTGGAACACACGGTGCACCCGACAGGTGCATACAGGGTCGGCATCGGACCTTCTGGGTTGAAGCCGACCTTCAAGTTCACGAGATCCTGCGGGTTATGAGCCGCAGGCTGCTTGCATCGATCACACAGGCGTCGCGCAAGTCGCTGAGCGACGACACAGTCGATGGCCGAACCGACCAAGAATGGCTCAATGTCCATCTCGATCAATCGGGTGATAGCGGCAGGTGCGCCGTTGGTGTGCAGGGTGCTCAACACGAGGTGGCCGGTGAGAGCGGCTTCGATCGCAATCTGCGCCGTCTCTTGGTCTCGGATCTCACCGATGAGAACAACATCCGGGTCAGAACGCAGAATCGAGCGCAGCGCACTCGCGAACGTGAGCCCCGCCTTCGGGTTGACCTGCACCTGGTTGATGCCCGCCATGCGGTACTCCACCGGGTCTTCAACCGTGATGACGTTGATCTCCGGGCGAGCAACGGCATTAAGGGTGGTGTACAGCGTCGTCGACTTACCGGAACCCGTAGGACCGGTAACGAGGATCATGCCGTACGGCTTCGTGTATGCCTCTTTGTAAATCTTGGCGTTGTGCTCGAGCAGGTACAACTGGCTGAGGTCGAGCGTCGTGTTCGAGTTGTCGAGAATACGCATAACGACTTTTTCGCCGTACACGGTCGGCAGGGTCGCGACACGAAGGTCGATCTTCTTCTGACCATGGATGACCGAGATACGACCATCCTGAGGCTTGCGACGCTCGGCGATGTCCATCTCGGCCATGATCTTGAGGCGCGAGATAACACCGTTCTGGATCTGGCGCGGAGCTCGCTGCATTTCGTGCAGAACACCGTCAATGCGGTAGCGGACGCCGAGGTCATGTTCACCGGGCTCGATGTGAATATCCGACGCCTTGTCTTGGATGCCCTGGCTAATCAGCAGGTTCACGAAGCGAACAATAGGGGCGTCGTCTTCAGTCGGCTCATTGTTGTTCGAGGCGAGCGCGACATCCGTGGAGGTCGCTTCTTGCTCAAGTTCACTGGAGAGGCTAGAGAGTTCGCCATCAGCGCGGTGGAACCGGTCGAGGGCTGCTTGGAGGTCGCTGCGCTCAGCAACGACGGTGCGCACTTGGCGACCGGTAGCTGCACGAATGTCATCGAGGGCAAAGATGTTGCCGGGGTCGACCATGGCGAGCACGAGGTATCCCTCGCTGAACGCGATGGGCAAAACCTCGTGGCGGCGGCAAATCGAGGCCGGTGCAAGCGCAACAGCCTGGTGGTCGACCGCAAAGTCAACGAGCTCAACGAACGGCACTCCGGCCTGCGCAGCACGCGCGGACGCGAGTTGTGCCGGCGAAATTGTTCCGCTGTCGAGTAGATTTCTGACGAGGGCTTCCTCATCAGAGTGCGAAGTTCCTACAGAATCAATGCTCTCAATCGGCATCATTCCGCGAAGAATCAATACTTCAGCAAGTGTTGTCACGCGTGCCTCCCCCCAAGGTCCTAGCGGAGTCCAACGCTAATCGACTCACATCTGCACCACTAGCCCCACTTGTGAGGGGTAGTCAGCACGTTTCAGGAAGCCCATTCGCCGCGAGTCGCAGCATTAAGTGCCAAATTGATGTTTTTTTCGACGTAAACAGCCAATCGCGGCAGCGCACATTCCGTCATTACGTCAGAGATGTCTTGCGCATGGCGGTGAGCGCACGCTTGCACCGTAGACCGGGCCGCAGCCAAGCAGGTCGAGCACGGCTTCGTCGAACGCGCATCCGTACCGGGGCAGTGACGCTCTTCGTGGATCGATACTGCCAGCTGAAAGGTCACAAGTTCGAGAGTTTCCACGAACGAGTGGATGAGGTCGTGCGGCCAGTGGCCGCGACGGTCCACCGTGGCAAATTCAGATTCGCGGCAAGCCACGCATCCTGCTTCGCTTCCGGGAGCCGGGCTGCGCCACTCCGACACCATGCGGTACCAACGGTGAAGCGAGCAGTCGATCAGATCGTTTACGGCGTGACGATTCACGAGCCTTCTGCCCCCTTGGTAGTCCTACAGACTGATCGTGTCACTGGGTGCCCACTTCTGACAGTCGTCATTATCAATGACACCCGTTTGGGGGACAGACTGAAAGTTCCGGTAGATTTGTGTGGGGTAACTGCAATTCCTTGCCAACCACTTTCTTACCCTGATCCGAACGGGGCACCTTTGACAACGCAGGATCAACCGCCACGCACCTACCGAGTGGCACACGTGGACGACCACGAAACAGTACAACTCGGCTTTGCGTCTCTTCTCGGTCACTGCCCCGACATCACGCTCCTCGCCTCCGCATCGAGCGTGGTCGAGCTCGAGTCGGTTATTGATCTCCTCGACCTTGTCGTGCTCGATGTGCGCCTCTCTGACGGCAGCTCCGTCGAACAGAACGTCGCGTGGCTGCGCGAGCGCGGTCTCAACGTCCTGGTCTTCACAGCAGCAGACAACGCTTCTGAAGTGCGGGCGGCATCCCGGGCTGGCGTGCTTGGCATTGTGCGCAAGTCTGAATCGCGAGACATCATTGTGGATGCTGTGCGTGAAGCCGCGCTCGGCAACCCCGTCGTGACGACCGACTGGGCCGCCGCACTCGACTCCGATCCGGAACTGCCGGCTGCCGGCCTGAGCCCGAAAGAGCAAGAAGTGCTCGCCCACTATGCGTCGGGAGATAAGTCGGTAGCGGTCGCGCACCGTGCCGGGCTTTCCACCAGCACCGTGGCAGAGTACGTGCGCCGCATCCGTCATAAGTACGCGATGGCTGGGCGCCCCGCCCACACCAAAGTAGACCTCTATAAGCGCGCGGTCGAAGACGGCATCCTGCCTCCACCGAGCTCATGAGAGTCCGCCGCAGCGTGAGTACTTTCACCCGCCTGTCGCCCACGGCAGACGGTGCAGAACTCGGGGTCGTGCGCAGCATGACTACCGTGCTGGCGGCGGCAACCCTCTTCTTCTTGGCGCTCACCATCAGTTCATTCTTCGATCAAGCGGAGTATGCCTACCCGTATTGGCAACTCGTGGCCGGCATCGCAGTCTTCGGAACGCCGATGGTGATGGTGGCAGTGGCCCCGTGGAGCTCCCTGCACCAGCTTCGCATTCTCCACGGAGCATATGCAGTGATCTTCACCGTGGCAGTGCTCAGCTGGGTTCCCGCTTTCATCAACGGTCCCATGCCCGCCGAGATGGCTCCGTGGACCGTCGGCCTCACCGCCCTCGGCACCGTCCCCGCCGCGATTGCCTGGCGACCTGCCGCAGCGTGGGCGTTTTTGCTCGGCAACTCATTTGCGATAACCCCGATCCGCATTCTTGCTGACGGCGGCGCTGACGTCTCTCTCGCTATCCAATATGCGTTCTTCACCATCACGGTGTGCGCCGCTTTCACCGCGGTAGCCACCGTCGCTATGACGGCAGGACGGGAAGTGGATGTCGCCACAGCCGCCGCCCGCACCTCAACCATGCGAGCAGCAGCCCTCACCGCCCGCGGCGAAGAACAGGCGCACCTTGATGCCCTCGTTCACGACGAAGTAATCGCCACCATCTTTGCGGCGGCGGGTGCCGGCCGCAGTGATTCCACCTCCACCCGGGATCAGGCTGCCCGCACCATCGCTCGACTGAGTGAGCTCAAGCACGCCACGGCGAGCGTTCCCGAACTCATCCATGTCGACTACCTGATTCAAGGGCTGACATCGTCGATCAGCGAGATCACGGATGCCGCCGCTCTCGTCGTCGAGGGCACCCGTCGAGCGCCGCTCCCGTCGTCGATCGCGAGTGCGCTCATCGAAGCCACCGTCGAAGCTTTGCGCAATAGCGTGGTTCATGCGGCAGCGGCCGTCGAGCCCGTCAGTCGGGGCGTGCTGTTACGCCTCGACTCTGACCGCGTCGAAATCACGGTGACCGACGATGGCCAAGGCTTTGAGCCGCACAGGGTTCCCGCCAACCGCCTCGGCATTGTGGTGAGCATCCTCGGCCGCGTGAAGGCGCTACCCGGTGCGTACGCGACCGTGCAGTCTGAACCAGGCGAAGGTACCTGCGTAACGGTGGGGTGGATCGAATGAGGCAAGACGCTACTCAATCCCGACGTCTTGAGCTGCCACAGATTACGGGCCGCGGCGCCCACACCTTGATCTGGATTTACTTCGTCACGATGTCAGCGCTCGCGTTGCTCTCACTGGACGACGTGCGCTCCCCTGTGCCCGTCTATATATCCATCGGGCTCTTCGCCACCATCTGGCTCGTTCTCACCCGAGACACTCAACCGCGGGTAGGGGTCGGCGTGAGTGTGTATGTCATCGTCGCCAGCGTTGCCGCCTCTGCCCTCTCCTCCGACAACGCCATTACTGGCGGCTTCTCGCAGTGGTACGTCGGCGCCGGAGCCATCGCGATGTTCTACCTCAGTTTGCGCCGTCGTGACCTTCTCGCCTGGATCGGGTTCGCCGCGATCGGCGCTACCGTAATCCTGTGGGGCTTCACGACCGACGACCGGCTCCTCGAAGCAATTGTGCTCGTTGCCCGCCAAGCACCCTTTGTGTTGGTCGGCTCTCTGTTCTCGCTCGGCATGCGCCGCACCAGCCAACGCTTGGACGGCATCCATGGGGCTGAGACGGCCCGCGCCGCCGCGGAAGCTGCGGCACTCGCTCGCACTGCAGAACGTTCCCGCCGGCTTGTTGCCCTCGACTCTGCCGTGGGGGCCCAGCTGCAACGCATAGCGGATGGAGTTGAGTTGACGACGGCGGAACGCGACGAACTCCTCATCGCTGAGGCTCGCTTGCGAGATAGCCTGCGCGCACGTCAGCTCGACCTGCCCGAGATTGTGGCCGCAGTGCAACGCACTCGTCGGCGCGGGATTTCAGTGGTCTTGCTCGATGACCGCTACCCGCATCCTCTCCCCCCTGGAACACTGCCCCTCATCACGGAGGCGGCGGTGCGAATCCTCGACTCCGCCAGCATCGGAGCAGTGACGATTCGTTTGCTTCCCGCTGGCCGGCCGCTGCTGGCCACGCTCGTGGCGGATGACGACGAGTACTCCCGCATCGAGATTCCCGCGCTCTAGCGGCGAACTTCAGTCACACGACAAAGGGCCCCCGTCGCAATGACGAGGGCCCTTCGTGGTATCACCCGGAGGTGATGCCGAGACTACTTAGTTGTAGGTTCCCGGCGTGGAATCATTCGAGCTGAAGCTGTCGAAGTCGACGAAGCTCAAGTCGCTCTCGGTGAGGCTTGCATCATCAGCGAAGATGCGGTTGGGGTAACGTTCGGCTTTCGCCTCTTCCGTTGCCTCGACCGATACATCGCGGTAGCGCGGCAATCCCGTACCAGCCGGGATGAGCTTACCGATGATGACGTTCTCCTTAAGTCCCATGAGCGGGTCGGACTTGCCTTCCATAGCTGCCTGCGTAAGAACGCGGGTGGTCTCCTGGAACGACGCAGCCGACAGCCACGACTCGGTTGCCAGCGAAGCCTTGGTGATACCCAAGATCTCCTGACGCGCGGATGCCGTTGCCTTGCCCTCGGTGAGAACACCGCGGTTGAGCTCGTTGTACTTCGAACGGTCGACCAGCTCACCCGGGAGGAGTCCAGTGTCACCGTGGTCAACAACAGTCACCTTGCGGAGCATCTGACGAACGATGACCTCAATGTGCTTATCGTGAATCGGTACACCCTGCGAGCGGTAAACGCCCTGGACACCATCGACGAGGTGCTGCTGAACGGCACGGACACCGCGAACACGAAGAACTTCCTTCGGGTCAACGTTTCCAACGTGCAGCTGCTTGCCGAGTTCTACGTGCTCGCCATCCTCGATGAGGAGGGTTGCGCGACGCAGGATCGGGTAAGCGATGGGCTCGTCACCATTGTCTGGCGTGAGGATCAGCTTGCGACTGCGGTCGGTGTCTTCGATCGTGACGCGACCAGCGGCTTCTGCGATGGGGCTTGCACCCTTAGGGGTACGAGCTTCGAAGAGTTCCGTAACGCGGGGAAGACCCTGCGTAATGTCGTCTGCCGAAGCAACACCACCGGTGTGGAAGGTACGCATGGTCAGCTGAGTACCGGGCTCACCGATCGACTGTGCGGCGATAATTCCGACAGCCTCACCGATGTCAACGAGGAGTCCCGTTGCGAGCGAGCGGCCGTAGCAGACTGCACACACACCAACAGCGGACTCACACGTGAGCACCGAACGAACCTTGATGCTGTGAACACCAGCAGCAACGAGCTTCTCGAGCAGAACGTCTCCGACGTCTGCACCAGCAGCAGCGACTACATCGCCCTTGTCGTTGGTGGCCTCCGCAGCAAGGCTGCGAGCGTAGACCGAGTTCTCAACGTTGTCGTCGAGGATCCACTTGCCATCAGCGTTCTGCGCTGCGATAGGCATGTCGAGTCCCTTGCGGGTGCCACAGTCGTTTTCACGAATGATGACATCCTGCGACACGTCAACGAGTCGACGCGTGAGGTATCCCGAGTCTGCAGTGCGCAGCGCGGTGTCAGCCAGTCCCTTACGAGCACCGTGAGTCGAGATGAAGTACTCGGCTACAGTCAGGCCCTCCTTGTAGGAGTGGACGATCGGGCGAGGGATGATCTCACCCTTCGGGTTCGATACCAGACCACGCATACCGGCGATCTGACGAACCTGCATCCAGTTACCACGAGCACCAGACGACACCATGCGGTTGATGTTGTTGTCGGTGCGGAAGTTGGACTGCATGGCAGTCGCTACTTCTGCGGTTGCCTTGTTCCAGATCTCGATGAGCTCCTGACGACGCTCGGCGTCGGTCGTGAGTCCCTTCTCGTACTGGCCCTGAACCTTAGCTGCGATCTTCTCGTAGCGGCCAATGATCTCCGGCTTGTTCGGCGGGGTCACGATGTCAGACAGCGCAACGGTTACACCGGAGCGAGTAGCCCAGTGGAATCCAGCATCCTTGATCGCGTCAAGAGCTGATGCAACATCCACCTTCACGTACCGCTCAGCGAGGTCGTTGACGATAGCCGAAATCTGGCCCTTGTCAGCGAGTGCCTCAATGTATGGGTAGTCCTTCGGAAGCGCCTCGTTGAAGAGGGCACGACCGAGGGTCGTCTCCATGAGCTTGGACTGACCCTGAACGAAGCCCTCAGGGGCATCTTCTTCAGAGAGGTACACGTTGTCGAGACGCAGACGCACCTTGGCGTTGAGGTCAAGCGAGTGCTGATCGAACGCGAAGATCGCTTCAGCAACCGACGAGAACGCGCGGCCTTCGCCAGCAACGTCTTCCTTGAGCGTGGTCAGGTGGTGCAGACCAATGATCATGTCCTGGGTGGGCAGAGTCACTGGGCGACCGTCAGACGGCTTGAGGATGTTGTTGCTTGCGAGCATCAGGATGCGAGCTTCAGCTTGTGCTTCAACCGACAACGGAAGGTGAACAGCCATCTGGTCACCGTCGAAGTCAGCGTTGAACGCAGCACAGACGAGGGGGTGAAGCTGAATAGCCTTACCCTCAACGAGCTGAGGTTCGAATGCCTGGATGCCCAAACGGTGCAGTGTTGGTGCACGGTTCAGCAGCACGGGGCGCTCACGAATGATCTCTTCGAGTACGTCCCAAACCTGCGGACGTGCACGCTCAACCATGCGCTTAGCGCTCTTGATGTTCTGAGCGTGGCTCAGGTCGATCAGGCGCTTGATAACGAACGGCTTGAACAGCTCGAGAGCCATCTGCTTCGGGAGACCACACTGGTGCAGTTTGAGCTGCGGTCCAACGATGATCACCGAACGACCGGAGTAGTCAACGCGCTTTCCGAGCAGGTTCTGGCGGAAACGACCCTGCTTACCCTTGAGCATGTCGCTCAGGGACTTGAGGGCACGGTTGCCAGTACCGGTGACGGGGCGACCACGACGACCGTTGTCGAACAGTGCGTCAACGGCTTCCTGAAGCATGCGCTTCTCGTTGTTGACGATGATCTCGGGAGCACCGAGGTCAAGGAGTCGACGCAGACGGTTGTTGCGGTTGATCACACGACGGTAGAGGTCGTTGAGGTCGGAGGTCGCAAAGCGGCCACCATCCAACTGAACCATCGGGCGCAGCTCCGGAGGAATAACCGGAACAACATCGAGCACCATCGCGGCCGGCGAGTTGCCGGTCTGAAGGAACGAGTTGACTACACGCAGGCGCTTGATGGCGCGGATCTTCTTCTGACCCTTACCGTTCGCGATCTGGTCGTGCAGTTCAACGCTCTCGAGAGCAAGGTCGAAGGCCTGAAGGCGCTTCTTGATTGCCTCGGCACCCATGAATGCTTCGAAGTAGCTACCGAAACGGTCCTGCAGTTCCTGGAAGACAGAGTCTTCAGGCTTCAGGTCACCGATCTTGAGAGTGCGGAAGTCTTCCCACACGCGCTCAAGCTGAGCAATCTGCTCATCGATCGACTTGCGCAGCTGAGACATTTCTTTCTCAGCAGCATCCTTGACACGACGCTTCTGGTCGGCCTTCGCACCCTCTTCTTCAAGAGCGGCGAGGTCTTCCTCGAACTTGGTCAAGCGGTCAGCGATGCGGGAATCGCGCTGTCCCTCAAGCGTCTTGATTTCGAGACGGATCTCGTTCTCAAGCGCAGGCAGGTCAGCGTGACGGCCTTCTTCGTCAACCGAAATGATCATGTATGCAGCGAAGTAGATGACCTTTTCGAGGTCCTTCGGTGCCATGTCAAGCAGGTAACCGAGACGGCTCGGAACACCCTTGAAGTACCAGATGTGGGTAACCGGAGCAGCAAGCTCGATGTGGCCCATGCGCTCACGGCGCACAGCCGACTTGGTTACTTCAACACCACAGCGCTCACAAACGATGCCCTTAAAGCGGACACGCTTGTACTTGCCACAGGAGCACTCCCAGTCGCGCGAAGGTCCGAAGATCTGTTCGCCGAACAGACCATCCTTCTCCGGCTTGAGTGTGCGGTAGTTAATGGTCTCTGGCTTTTTTACTTCACCGTGCGACCAGCGACGAATGTCGTCGGCGGTAGCGAGACCGATTTTGATTTCATCAAACGCGTGAACGTCGAGCAATTTATCTTCTCTCTTCGAAAGTTCTGCAGTCGTGGTCGGTCGAGTTAAATCTCGTCAACAGACGAGGACTCGAACCGCGCGGAAATGTTGATGCCCAACTCTTCAGCGGCACGGAACGCTTCATCGTCCGTGTCGCGCAGGTTGACCGTTGAACCGTCGGCCGAAAGAACTTCGACGTTGAGGCACAGCGACTGCATTTCCTTGATGAGAACCTTGAAGCTCTCGGGGATACCGGGCTCCTGAATGTTCTCGCCCTTAACGATGGCTTCGTATACCTTGACGCGACCGAGGATGTCATCCGACTTGATCGTCAGAAGCTCCTGCAGAGCGTATGCGGCACCATAGGCCTCGAGTGCCCACACTTCCATCTCACCGAAGCGCTGTCCACCGAACTGAGCCTTACCACCGAGTGGCTGCTGAGTAATCATGGAGTACGGACCGGTTGAACGAGCGTGGATCTTGTCGTCAACGAGGTGGTGCAGCTTGAGGATGTACATGTAACCGACTGAAACGGGAGCCGGGAACGGCTCACCCGAACGACCATCGAACAGCGGGGTCTTACCCGTGTGGTCGATGAGACGAACGCCGTCACGAGTAGGAGTCGTGGAGTCAAGAAGACCCGCGATTTCCTCTTCGTACGCACCGTCGAATACAGGGGTAGCAACCTTGGTTCCTGGTGCAGCGCTGAACGCTTCCTCAGGAAGGTTCTTCGCCCACTCCGGCTTGCCTTCAACTTCCCAACCCTGCTTCGCAACCCAACCGAGGTGAGTTTCGAGTACCTGACCGAAGTTCATTCGACCGGGGATACCGAGCGGGTTCAGGATGATGTCGACCGGGGTTCCATCGGCCAAGAACGGCATGTCTTCGACAGGCAGAATCTTGGAGATAACACCCTTGTTGCCGTGACGACCAGCGAGCTTGTCACCTTCGGTGATCTTGCGCTTCTGTGCGATGTACACAACAACACGCTGGTTGACACCCGAGCCGAGTTCGTCATCGTTGTCTGCGGAGAATTCCTTGACAGCAATGATTGTGCCCTGCTCACCGTGGGGAACCTTCAGCGAGGTGTCGCGAACTTCGCGGCTCTTCTCGTTGAAGATGGCACGGAGCAAGCGCTCTTCAGCCGAAAGCTCAGTCTCACCCTTAGGCGTGACCTTGCCGACGAGGATGTCGCCTGGACGAACCTCAGCACCGATACGGATGATTCCACGCTCGTCGAGGTCAGCCAAAAGTTCTGGGCTGACGTTCGGCAGATCGCGCGTGATCTCTTCCTTACCGAGCTTGGTGTCGCGAGCATCCACTTCATATTCTTCGATGTGGATCGACGACAGTACGTCATCCTTGACCAGGTTCTGGCTCAGGATGATCGCGTCCTCGAAGTTGTGACCCTCCCACGGCATGAATGCCACGAGGAGGTTCTTTCCGAGCGCGAGCTCGCCGTTCTCAGTTGCAGGACCATCAGCGATGACCTGGCCAACCTCGACGCGCTCTCCGGCGCTGACGATAACGCGGTGGTTGTAGCTCGTGCCCTGGTTAGAGCGGTCGAACTTGCGCAGGAAGTATTCCTGCGTTCCGCCCTCATCGAGCTGAACAACAACGACGTCTGCTGAAACCTCAGAGACAACACCAGCCTTGAGCGTGGTGACAACGTCACCAGAGTCAATGGCGGCGAAGGCTTCCATACCGGTTCCGACAAGCGGGCTCTCGCTGCGCAGCAGCGGGACAGCCTGACGCTGCATGTTGGCACCCATGAGTGCGCGGTTTGCATCGTCGTGCTCGAGGAAGGGGATGATCGAGGTCGCTACCGACACCATCTGGCGCGGCGAGACATCCATGTAGGCAATGTCTTCAACGGGAACGAGGTCAACCTCGCCACCCTTCTTACGTGCAAGCACGCGAGGCTCAGCGAACTTCATGTCCTTCGTGAGCGGTGCGTTTGCCTGCGCGACGATGTAGTCGTCTTCGTCGCTTGCAGTCAGGTAGTCGATGGTCGTCGAAACAACGCCGTCAATGAGGCGACGGTACGGGGTCTCGATGAAACCGAAGGCGTTAATACGTGCGAACGATGCGAGCGAACCAATCAGACCAATGTTGGGGCCTTCAGGAGTCTCAATCGGGCACATACGGCCGTAGTGAGAGGGGTGAACGTCTCGAACTTCAACACCAGCGCGCTCACGGCTCAAACCACCTGGGCCCAGCGCCGAAAGGCGACGCTTGTGGGTCAGTCCCGCGAGCGGGTTGTTCTGGTCCATGAACTGCGAGAGCTGCGACGTTCCGAAGAACTCCTTGATCGCGGCGACGACGGGGCGCACGTTGATCAGGGTCTGCGGGGTGATCGCTTCGATGTCCTGTGTGGTCATGCGCTCGCGAACAACACGCTCCATACGGCTGAGGCCGGTACGAACCTGGTTCTGGATGAGCTCACCAACAGCACGGATACGACGGTTGCCGAAGTGGTCGATGTCGTCAATGTCGAGACGAACGGCAACCTTCTTGCCATCGCGGACGCCCTTAACACTGGCTACACCGCTGTCGCTTACCGAAACGTTGGGTGCCGAAGTGTCGTGAAGCGAAACCATGTACTTGATGGTCGCGATGATGTCTTCAACGGTGAGCACCGACTCTTTAATGTCAGTGTCGAGACCGAGCTTGCGGTTGATCTTGTAACGACCAACCTTCGCGAGGTCATAGCGCTTGGAGTTGAAGTAGAAGTTGTCAAGAAGCGCACGTGCGGCTTCAGCAGCAACCTGCTCGCCGGGGCGAAGCTTGCGGTAGATGTCCTTGAGGGCCTCTTCCTTGGTAAGGATGTTGTCCTTCTCCAAGGTGGCTTCGATCGACGGGAAGCCCTTGAACTCCTCGAGGATCTCTTCGCTGGACAGGCCGAGGGCCTTCAGGAAGACCGTGACCGACTGCTTGCGCTTGCGGTCGATGCGAACGCCGACCTGGTCGCGCTTGTCAATCTCGAACTCAAGCCAAGCACCACGGCTCGGGATGATGCGAGCCGAGTAGATGTCCTTGTCGGACAGCTTCTCTGGCTGGCGGTCGAAGTACACACCAGGCGAACGGACGAGCTGCGAAACAACTACGCGCTCGGTTCCGTTGATGATGAAGGTACCGCGAGCGGTCATGAGGGGGAAGTCGCCCATGAAAACGGTCTGAGTCTTGATTTCACCGGTGAGGTGATTCATGAACTCAGCGTTTACGTAGAGAGGCGCAGCGAAAGTCTTGCCGCGCTCCTTGCACTCGTCAATCGAGTACTTGGGTTCTTCAAGCTCAGGATCAGTGAACGACAGTTGCATCGTCTCGCCGAGGTCTTCAATCGGTGAAATCTCTTCAAAGATTTCATCGAGACCACTACGAGTCGGCAGATCGGTACGACCGGCGGCAACACCGTCAGTTACACGGTTCTTCCAGATGTCGTTTCCGACGAGCCAATCAAAGCTCTCGGTCTGCAAGGCGAGCAGATCGGGAACCGTGAGCGTGTCAGTGATTTTTGCGAAAGAAAGCCGCGAAGCTGAGCGGCCGTTTTTCGGGGACTTATTGGTGGACGCATCGCGCGCAGCAGCCAAGGAACAACCTCCGTGAACCCCGTCGGGTTCGTCTGTCAAGATAATTGACGGTCGGTAATGAAATGCTCACCAGAAACACCCCGCCGCTATACTCGGGGCACCCAGCTGTCCGCAATATGACCGCTTAATTTGTCTGGGAGCGCAAGGATCTACTATAAGCCTCGATGCCGCGCCGTGTCCACTCGATTCTTGACCTAAATCGCAAATTCGACTAGGGGTTTGCTGTGAGTCCCGCCGCACGCTTCTTCGCGGCCATCGCCCCGAAGGCTTCCCAGATGAGCCGATGAGCGTTATTGACGGTGATGTCCGCGTGGTCATAGGCCGGCGCGACCTCCATGACATCGAAACCAACGACATCCGTTTCGAGCACAATCTGGCGGATGATGCGCAGCAAATCAATGGGCGCGAAGCCACCGGGCTCGGGCGTTCCTGTCGCCGGCGCGAAGCCGGGATCGAGCACATCGATGTCAATCGAGATATAGACCTTGGATGCTCGAGCCTTCGCCGCCGCAATAATCTCAGGAATCATCTCCTTGACGCCGCGCTCCCAAAACTCTTGCATCATGAAGTGCTTGAGGCCGTTGTCGCGCATCCACTTCTGATCTTCTTCACCTGGCCAGTAGCCGCGCAGCCCGACCTGCAAGAAGTTGGGACCGGGGATGGCGCCCGATTCAATGAGACGACGCATCGGGGTTCCGTGGCTGGCAAGGTTGCCCTCGAGGATGTTCGCTGTATCGGCGTGCGCATCGAAATGAATCATGACCACATTGCCAAAACCATGATGCTCGGCAACCGCCGTGGCTGCCGGCCACGTGATGGAGTGATCTCCGCCAATGATGAACGGGATGATGCCACGACTGGCAACTTCAGAGACGCGATCGAAGATGGCCGCCCTCGATAGCTCCCACATTCCGTGACTCGTGATGGCATCCCCGTAGTCAACAACGTTGAGGTGGTCGAAGATCTCGACGCCAAGATCGAGGTGATAGGTGCCGGGGTCGTAGGCGCTGGCGCGCAGAGCACGAGGCCCGAAGCGGGCACCGGGGCGGTTCGTGGTGCTGTCATCCCAGGGTGCGCCAACCACAGCGACATCGGGCTGCCACGAATCCAACTGCTCTGGCTCACTCAACATGGGCCGCATGCCAAAGGTGGCCGGCCCCACATAAGACTGCGCGTTCAATTGCGCTTGCAAGTGGGGAGGAAGTTCGCGGTTCACATCAGCCATGGTTCACCGTACCGCGCACCACCCTCAGCGCTCTCGATCGTGGCTGCATGTCGAACCGGAGTGTGGCAAAGTCAATGCCATGGCCGAGCACCCCAGCACCACCCTGAAACTAAGCGGCCACTATGCAGAAATTGCACCAGACAAGTGGATAGACGGCGCGTACACCCTCACCGTTGATGGCACCCCGCAATCCCACGTCAACATGGATGACCCGAGCGAACTGTTCTTCGAATATGTGCAGCGCATGGGACACGTCATCGATCAGCTCTCCGAGCCCGGCGCCCCGATCACCGCCGTCCACCTCGGCGGCGGTGCCCTCACCCTTCCCCGCTATGTCGAGGCCACGCGCCCCGGCTCACGCCAACAGGTCGTGGAGCTGGAATCGGATCTCGTGGACTTTGTTCGCAAGGAACTTCCGTGGTCGAAGCGGGCATCCATCCGCGTTCGTCACGGCGATGCGCGTGAAGTGCTGGCAAAGTTTCCGGCCGGGATGCGCGGCGCTGTTGATCTTCTTGTCGTCGACGTCTTCAGCGGAGCCCGCACGCCAGCCCACGTCACGAGCATCGAGTTCTATACCGAAGCAATGACGCTGCTCGCGCCCGACGGCATCGTCGTCGTCAATGTTGCCGATGGCCCAGGGCTCGCTTTTGCTCGCAGCCAGGCCGCCACGCTCAAGCACACGGTCGGTCATGTCGCGGCGCTGGCCGAGACCCAAATCCTCAAAGGACGCCGCTTCGGCAATATTGTGCTCGTGGGGTCGCCATCCGCACTCCCCCTGCATTGGATGCCGCGCCTGCTTGCGAGCGGCCCGCACCCCTCGAAAGTGATCGCCGGGGTCGAACTTTTGGACTTTATTGGCAGCTCCCCGGTGGTCACAGACGCCACTGCGGTGAAATCTCCCCCTCCCGCGAAAAGTATTTTTCAGGTCAAACCGGGTAGAGGATAGACAGATCTGTCCCGTTGTACCCCGATTGTTTCGATACTTTCGGGGTACAACGCTTGTACCCTTTCCGCGGGTTTTGACGAACATCCCTGCAAAATCGGGGTATTTCGTCCCCCAAACGGGATCGTCTAGTCCCCCATGGTGCGGACATAGCCTGCCCCCCATTACTGGGGCCTGTCCTCCATAGTGCGGACATGTAGGTTCGTCTTAGGAAGTTGAGCGTGAGCCCAAAAAACTCGCGTTTGCTCAGTCCGAGATGCAGGAACCCGAAACCAGCACACAGCTTCTGATAACCCGAACCACCCGAACCACACTCGTCCCGGCCTGCTTTGCTGCGCCGCGAAAGGAAATCATGAACAAGCTCGTCAAAGGCTCAATCGCAGGTGCAGCAGGAATCGCTCTTCTCCTCGGTGGTGCAGGAACCCTCGCTACGTGGAACTCGTCAGCAACCGTAAGCGCCGGAACAAACCAGAGCATCAACGCCGGAACGCTCGACATCGTCGCAGCACCCGGAACGATCACCGGAGATGGCTGGAAGCTCGGCACCAAGGCAACCGTGACATCACCCACGTTCAAGATCGTTCCCGGCGATACTTTCACGTACACCAAGACCTTCAACGTGACAGCAACCGGCGACAACCTCTCCGCAGCAATCGCCGTTGCACCCGCATCCGTCGCAGCTGTCAGCACCAGCGTTGACGCCGACGTCAAGCTCGCCGCTGCGATCGTCGCCACTGCGACCTTTACCGTCAACGGTTCACCCGCGACTTCGATCAGCCCAACAACCGGCACGCAGCCAGTAGTCGTGACCGTAACGATGAACTACCCGAAGAGCACGACTGCCGGAGCCGAGAACCTCTCGAAGCTCGGCGCTGTCTCGCTGAGCAACTTCGCCATCACGCTCACGCAAAACTAGTTTTACCCGGTTGGGTGTGCGGCCTGGGGGGACGCACACCCAACAATCCTCTTCACATTTAGCAGCAGTTTTCTCTCATCGAAAGGCGGTGCACCATGGACTCTTCAACAGTTCGCGGCTCGCACCGCCTTGACATGGTTAACGGTCGCCACCAGCGCCGTGCAGCATCGCCCCTCGCCATCTTCGGCGGAGGAACTCTTGGCGTCGTGAAAGCACTCGCCGTGCTCACCATCGCCGTGTCACTTGGCCTGGTCGGCACCGGCGGTACCTACGCCTACCTCAACTCTTCACTCACCGCGACGCCCGAGCCGACTCTGAGCGCCGGAACAGCCGCGCTCACGGTCGGCACGCAGTCGTTGAACTGGTCAACACTCGCACCAGGCAACTCCGTCACCGGCACCTTCACCATCACCAACACGGGTGACGTGCCCCTCGTGCTTTCAGCAGCGATCGCTGCTGCCGCAACGGGTTCCTCAACGACGAACCCCTTCACGATCTCCGTCGCCAACGGCGCATGCCCCACCTCCGGAACACCTACGGGAACGCTGAGCAGCACGCTCGCCGCCGGCGCCTCCGCGAGCGCCTGCCTCGTTGTTGCCCTTCCCGACAACGCTCCTGCGAGTGCCCAGTCGACTAACGTTGCCATCACCGCAACGATTTCGGGGGTGCAGCCGTGATCCGATCAGGAGAAAGCGCCGCCACGGTGGGATACCGAGGCATGAAACGCTCCACCCGGATGTCGATCATCGCGGGTGTTGCCGTCTTTCTTACTCTGGTCTCTGGCATCAGCTTTGCCGCTTGGACTGCATCGTCCGCCAAAACCGCGACCGCGACTACCGGATCCGTAGCAGTTACCACCGGAACCAGCGCTGGAGCGTCCACGTTTTCTACCCTCGGGCCATCCACCTACACCGCGAGCAATCAAACGGTCACGAAATCGATCGTTGTTCAGAACACGGGTTCGGTGGCGACATCGTTGAAAGACCTCGTCATCGCTCGCAGCAGCACAAGCACGCTCACCGGATCGCTCGTAAGCCTGAAGCTCTGGGTCGGCAGCAGCACCGCTTGCGCCACCAGCACGCCAATCGTGTCCACCACGCTCAGCTCCGGGACGGTGTCGCTCAGTGGGCTCCCTGTTTCGATCAATCCCTCTAGTTCCGCCATTCTTTGTGCTTCAACAACCTTCACCGGCAACATGACTGCTGATGCCGGAAAGTCGCTCACTGCGACGCTCACTGTTCGCACGAACGCTGGAACCTCGTGGATTGCAACTGACAGCCAGACCGAAGCGAAACGCACGATCACGCAGAGCGTGTTCGAGTCCACTGTCCCGAACGCACCGACCGCCATTTCGTGCGAAAACGTGGAGAACGACAAGGAGTACATCACCCTCTCGTGGACTACTCCGAGCGGCTTCACGGCACCCAACGGCGGCTACAACGTCTATCTCGACAATGTCTTGATTGGCAACACGACGAACACAAGCACGCTCATCTCCAACAGAGGAAACAATAGCGGCAACGCAATCGTGACTGATACCGGGAATGGCGCAAGCGGTGGGAATTCTGGAAGCCTGACCGTGCGAGCGGTCGCTTCCAATGGATCCACCTCTGCCAGCTCAGCTGCGATCTCGCTGCAACCACGCAATGGCAATAGTGGCATCGCATGCGGCTAGGACTTCGCCGGGCATCCGGCCTCGCAGTACTAGTAGCCCTGGGCGTCGTTCTCGGGGCAACTCCCGCGAGCGCCGCGACCGGCGTTGGAGTGGTTGAAGTTAGCGATGATGGCGTCTCGTTCGCCCGCACCTACCCTGGTGTGATCTTCGACAGCATCGCACTCTTGAGCCCCGGTGACAGCCAAAGTGACATCGTGTACGTGCGCAACACCGGCACCGCCGCGGGCTTCCTCCGCGTCACGATGCAGGATGTGTCCTACTCGGATGCCACCTTTGCGAACGCGCTCAGCGTGACAACAAGTACTCCCAGCAATGCGGGCTCAGCCCACGCCATCAGCGGAGCCTCGCCCTGCCTCGTGACGAACGAGGGCGTGACCATTGCCGCCGGACAGACCGTGCCCGTGACCGCAACTCTCGCCCTCGGCAACTTGACTGGCTCGCAAGGTCAAGGAGCGACGGCATCCGTATCGCTGCGGTTCACCCTCTCGGATACGACGCCGGGAACCCTGCCAGCAACGCAGTGCGAAAACTCAGGCTCGACAGTTCCGGTGGTTCCCGCCGTGCCCGGGCCAACGAACGGAACCGGTACAACAGCGACGGGAGCCGGAAGCTCATCAACGCTGCCTATCCCCACTCCGAGCCCCAGCCCTGCGATAGCCGACACTGCGGACGGCACGGCGTCAGGCCTCACCCCCACTTTTCCCACCTCATTCAACCTTGACCCCAACTCGTGGCGGCTCTACCAGGAGTACCTTGTACTGATCCTGTTCTTGGCCGCGCTGATCGGCGCCGGCATTTCGTGGCTCGTCGGTCGTCGCTCACGAAAGGAGACTGACGATGTCTAAGATTTCGACGCGTGCAGACGCTCGCAACAACGTCACAGACGATGAAAAATCGCACGGAGTTCTCTACTACCTCGGCATGGGTATTAGCGGAGGACTATTCGCCTTGGTGTTACTCGTCGGCGCCCTCGTCATCATCATCCCCAACCTCGCGGGCGCGCAGCCCCTCACCGTGCTGACAAGCTCGATGGAACCGAGCCTTCCCCCGGGAACGCTCATCGTCGTCAAGCCCATCGACACCAACGAGATCATTGTCGGGGACGTGATCACCTACCAAATCGAGTCGGGCAAAGCCGGTGTGATCACGCACCGCGTCACCGCAATCACCAACTCGAGCGATGGCAGCCGCACCTTCACGTTGCAGGGCGATAACAACGACGTCGCCGACGAACTGCAAGTACTGCCCGTTCAGGTGCAGGGCAAGCTTTGGTATAGCGTCCCGTGGATTGGTTACGTCAGCAATTTCGTGAACGGCAACGCCAAGACCTGGCTTGTTCCCGTCATCGCTATTGCACTCTTCGTCTATGCCGGCTTCATGATCACCAGCGGAATCATCTCGAGCGCCCGCAAGCGCAAGCGTCGTCGGGCGCGAGCTCAGCGCGAAGCTGATCGGGCGGCATCCATCGAAGCAGCAACTGACGCGGATGCGGTCGAGCCGGTCGATAACCGCGTGCGGTTGGGCTAGAACTTTTCGATTAGCCTCAACAGGTGGCTGAACTTTCCCGAGTGCGCGTGTGGGCTGATGCGCTCATCCGATTGCACTTGGATGACAGCTGGCAGTTCACCTTCGACAACGCCAAGACGCGCGCGGGGCTCTGCAACTTCACGCACAAACGCATCTCCGTGTCCCGGTATCTGGCTGCGCGGTACGAGGATGACGAGATCCACCAAATCCTGCTGCATGAGATAGCGCACGCAATGGCTGGGCCCGGTGCCGGCCATGGAGCGCAGTGGAAAGCCGTCGCCAAAGAGCTCGGCTATGAGGGCAAACGCCTGCACGGCGGAGCCATCGCCGATGAGTTCGCACCCTGGGTTGGCACCTGCCCGGCAGGCCACCAACACTTTCGTTACCGCAAACCGACTAGGCCTCTAGCGTGTGGACTGTGTTCGCGTCGTTTCAGCACAGCCAACCGCATCGAGTGGGTGCACCGGGTTGTGTCACGACCGCGAGGGTAGCCGCGAGCGCACCCGGTCACGGGGTGTCTCGTAACCGGCGATAATGGTTAGGTGCATCATCCCGAAACCGCGTCCCCTATTGGCATGCCCGCAGCCAGCCCCACGCCTACGCCTACGAGCGAGAACGCTGGCGGCGCGACCGGGCAATGGTTCACGTCGCGCACGTCACGTCAGTGGTGGTTCGATTCTGGCGCCCGCGCGCTCGACTTCGCCTACACCGGTGCGATGGGCAACAATCCCGCGTGGGAGCGCCTGCACACGCCAGCCGACCTCGCGACGTGGCTTGAGGGCCGCTTCGAAGCCTGCGATGGCACCGTCACCGATCGTGACCTCACGGATGCGAAGGGTCTACGCGAAGCGATTTCGTCGATCGCCACCACTCTGAGCGTGAACGGTGTGCCTGACTCGAAGCAGATCGACATCATCAACCTGTTCGCGGCGACACCGGATGTTCCCCCGCGGCTAGCGGGAGGAAACCTGCAGGCAGGCCGCACGCGCGTTCGCACCGGCCAGGCCCTTGCGACGATGGCGCGTGAAGCCGTCTTCTTGTTTGGCGACGAGCAGCACGAGCGGATTCGGGAGTGCGCTGCCGATGACTGCGCTCTCGTCTTCTACGACGAGTCACGCTCCAACAACCGCCGGTGGTGCTCGATGCAGCGCTGCGGTAACCGCGCAAAAGTGCGCAGTCACCGTGCCCGCACTGCGGCACGCTAACTGCGCACTAGAGAAAGTCGTCGATTAGTCGACGAACTGAACCTCTTTCCAGAAGGTGACGTAGTTGGAGAAGTCTTTGCCGACGCGCTCTGCTGCACCCGGGAGGATGTTCGGGTAGCTGAACGCACGGTCCTGGTACTGCTGGCCGTTGGCGCTGACGACGAAGTACTGGCAGTCGCCCTTCCACGGGCAGTGGTACGGGGTGGGGCTCTTCTCGAGCAGTTCGTGGTTCACGCTGGCCGGCGGGAAGTACCAGTTGCCCTCAATCTTGAGGAGATCTTCCTTGGGTGCTTCTGCGATGACGGTGTCGCCGATTACTGCCTTCATACTGTCCTCCATTAAGTCGGTGTTGGTCAGAACAACGCTCGAGGAGCAAGCGTCATTCCCGAACGATGGCAAACCTGGCTGCACCGTTGCTGACAATGGCCTCATCGAGGGCGCCGCGTCCGGCATCCAGAATCAGCTGCTGACCTGCTGTGCTCGCCGACAAAAGGTGGTTGTGGGCAGACTTGAGCCCGGTAAACGCAGCGACAGCGGATGCCGCTTCCGGAGAAATGTAGTCAATGCCGGCATCGGCGAGAGCATCTACGATCGCACCCGCCGCGAGGAGGTCGTCGACGGCGAACCCGCCGTGCGCGTTTCCGGCAGCGATAACGGCGACGGTGAAGCGGTCACCTTTGAGTTCTTGTTGCGCGATGACCCATTCAGCGACGGCCGTGGCTGCCCCGGTGCCGGCGCTGAGAATCGAGAATGTTCCGGGCAACTCGGGGGCAGGCGTGGAACCGTCGGCCAGAGCATCCGCCCACACAACAACGTCGGCTCCGGCGCTCAGCTCGAGCGCTTGGGCGCGACCGAAGCCAAAGCGAACCTGGTACTGGGGTTGGGTGCGGGGATCGTTCACTTCTTGAGGCTAAACGCGGCGGTCGTCTCGGTCACGTTGGGTTACAGAATGTGACATCAGACGCCGACGGGCGGATGCTGACTGCCGGCTGCCGCATCGCACAACGGCGAGATCACGCAGCTATTCACCAGCGTTCGGAGCCCCGCCCGGCACGACCGCGACCTTGCCTCTGCCATGACTGGAGGCGATCTGGTCGATCGCGTCAACGACTCCGTCGAGCCCGACCACGCGTTCGATTGCGGGAACGAGCTCGCCGGAAGCGAGCAACTCGGCGAGGTAGGTGAGATCCTCGGGCGTGGGTGCAGCAGTGAACTGGCGGAACGAGACATCCGCCCCTTTGAAGGCCCGGCCCATGCGCATGAGGTGGAAGACGGGGCCAACCCACCGGTTAGTCATGGGGCCGCTGACGCCCACGAAACGGGCACCGGGAGCGAGGATGGTGCGCATCTCGACTGCGGTTCGATTGCCCATGAGGTCGAACACGACGTCGTACTGGCCGCCGACCGCGATGTAGTCCTCGGTTTCGTAGTCGACGACTCGAGTCGCACCGAGAGCTAGCGATTGCTCGGCGTTGCGGCCGCTGCAGACTGCAGTGATCTCCGTTGCGCCGAGAATGCGGGCGAGCTGAACGGCAAAGGTGCCCACCCCACCCGCGGCACCATTGATGAGCACGCGATCGCCGGGCTGCACTGCGCCTTCGCGTCGCAATCCTTGCAGCGCAGTGAGGCCAGCGACCGGCGTTGCCCCGGCCGCCACGAAGTCGACGCCCTCGGGCAGAGTCACACAGTTTTTAGCGCTCACGGCGGCGTACTCGGCGAAGGCTCCGCCGGCTGCCTCGCCAAAGACAGCGTCTCCGATCGCGAAGCCGGTGACGTCGTCACCGACCGCAACGACGCGGCCAGCGACATCCGCTCCCGGACTGAGACGCTTCGGTTTGCGCAACCCCATCACGAGCCTCACAAAGAGCGGGGTGCCACTCAGCAGGCGCCAATCGAGTGCGTTGGCGGAGGAGCCCAAGACCCGCACAAGCAGCTTTCCCGGCGCGACACTGGGAGTCGGAATGGTCTCGATCGCGAGCACATCTGTATCGCCATAGCGCCGAGCAGTCACCGCCGTCATTGTCTCGGGAATAGGCACTGCGGTGCTCGAGTTCGAGCTCGCGTGCGGAGGAATAGACATCAAGGCTCCTGCCGAATCGGTGCGCACAGCTTACTGCTCACGCTCGCCTGCGTGCTCTTTTACGTTCCACTCTGGATTCCTGATTCACACAGGAGGACACTATGACTATGCGCGTTCTACTGAAGCTCGTACTCGATTGTGACCCCGACGACGCGTGGCGTGCCATCCGCAGCCCGCACGTTTTTCAGGAAGTTTCGGCTCCGCTGACGACCTTCAACTCGTTAGAGGTCGGGGGATTTCCTGAATTGTGGGAGGCGGGCGAGCATCCGGTCAATATGTCGGCCTTAGGGCTGTTCACGGTTGGCCAGCAAGTGATCGACATATCGTTCATCGAGACACCCGATGGGGTTCGCCTCGTGCGCGATAGTGGTCGTGGGCTCAGCGGCCCTCTCGCTCTCGTCACCGAGTGGGAACACACGATGGCCGTCAGCCCCGCTCCCGGCGGAAAAACTCTGTACCGCGATCAACTGATCTTCAGCGCCGGCATTGTCACTCCCCTTCTGTGGCCGCTCTATTGGGCCTTCTGGCAGTGGCGGGGTGCAGCGCTTCAGCGCTTGGCACCAACGTGGAGTTGGGGCACAACAAGAAGAAGTAATCTCAACCTTTAGGTTGACCGTTGTGGCTTCAGCCGTCGGCGTGAGCCGAATCGTGGGCGCGAAAGGAACACGCGGTGCCTCGACTGCGGCGGAGCAATACAACAGGGCGCGGCTATTCGCGTGTGCGATCAGGGCGAGGGTTTAGCTACCGCGACCCTGATGGCGCAACGGTAACCGAGGCCGATCTCACGGCACGTTTCGCCTCCCTCGGCATCCCGCCAGCCTGGACTGACGTGTGGATTTGCCCGTACGAGAACGGCCATGTTCTCGCCACCGGCTTCGACGAAGCGGGCCGCCGCCAGTACATCTATCACCCCGCCTGGCGTGAGCGTCAAGATCGCGTGAAGTTCGATCGCGCCCTCGAACTGGCGGCGGTCTTGCCCGGCGCCCGCGGTGTCGTCACTCGCACTCTGCGCTCGAGCGACGATCCCCGTCAACGCACTCTTGCTGCCGCCTTTCGGATGCTCGACACCGGCTCCTTGCGGGTTGGCAGCGAACGCTACGCCGAAGAGCACGGCAGCCACGGCCTCTCCACCCTGCTGTGCGACCACGTCACCGTCGTCGGTGACCGCGTGCAGCTCTGCTTTCCCGCCAAGAGTGGTCAGCAGTGGGAAAGCGAAATTGTGGATGCCGACCTCGCCGAATTCATTCGGCGTCGGCTTCGCAGCGCTCCCGATGCGTCGGTTCTCTCGTGGCGGGAGGGCCGCGAGCGCCGGTCTCTGACCGCTGCGGACATCAATGACTACGTTCGCGAGCGCACCGGTGGTGACTTCACGGCCAAGGACTTTCGTACACTGCGCGGCACGATTGCGGCGGCATCGAGTTTGGCAGTGAGCGCGGCTGCCACTGAGGTCGCGGTGCCGAAACGGAGCCAGCGGGCGCGATCGCGCGCAATCCGTGAGGCGATGGAAGCCGCTGCCGACGTGCTCGGCAATACCCCCGCCATCGCGAAGAAGAGTTACGTTGACCCGCGCATCGTTGACCTGTTCTCGGCCGGCGAGACAATCGATCCGCAGCGGTTGGCATCCGCGGAGAGTGAAGTGCGGGCACTGCTGACGCGCACTAAGTAGCGGCCGACATCAAGCTCGCTGTCGGCTGCGAGGGTTAGCCTGAATCTATGACCGCTCTTGAAGTAGCCGACTGGCGCCGCCGCAACTTTGCTCTCTACGCCGCTATCCGCGAGAATCCGGATGCCGCGAGCGCCCACGCCGACTGGCGTGCGGGACGAGATGAGATGTTTGCCACGCATCCAGCTTCGCCGCTATTGCCGGAGGACCTGCGCGGCTTTAAGGGGCTGCCGTTTGAGTCGTACAATCCCGACTGGCGTTTCGAGGCATCCATTGTTCCGGGTGACGGTCGCCGCATGAACGTGGAAACGGGAACGGATGGCGTGGTGCCGTTCGACCTGCTGGGCACGGTCGAGATTGATTCGGTTGGCTCGCTCGATGTGTGGCGCTTGGCGTCCTATGGCGGCGGAATCTTCATCCCCGTGAAGGATGCTCTCTCTCGCGTGAAGGGCGGCACCTACGGTGGTGGCCGCTACCTTCTCGACACCGTGAAGGGTGCCGACCTGGGGCCTGGCAGCACGCCCGAGTCACTCGTGCTCGACTTCAACTTTGCTTACAACCCCTCGTGTGCGTACGACCCCGCGTGGGCGTGCCCGCTCGCGCAGGCCGGCAACACTCTGGCTGGGCAAGTGCCGGTAGGCGAGCGCTACTAGGGGCATAACTGCTACGCTGGGGTTACTTGCGAAACAATTGTGTTTCCCTGCGTCGTAGAACGCTTCCCTCTTCTCGCCCACGTCAATCAGAAACGTGCGGCTCGTAGAAAACTTTCTCCGGCGAACTGGAGTAATCCGCGCCGAACGAAAGTTCGAGATCTGACCTGTGTGCCGCACCCGTGCGAAACGCCTGATTGGGTCGGTGTAGATCAGCACTGCCACGTTCATTGCGAACTGTGCCCGTGTGCCTCCGGTGTAACGCCCATCTGTTACTTATGCCTGAAAGGCACCATTACTTTGACTGAACAAACTTTTAGCTCGCTCGGCGTACCCGCCCCGCTGGTTGCAGCCCTTGCAGCCGACGGCAAGACCACGCCGTTCCCCATCCAGCTCGACACCCTGCCTGACACCCTTAACGGTCGCGACGTTCTCGGCCGCGGAAAGACTGGCTCGGGCAAGACCCTCGCCTTCTCGCTTCCGATGGTTGCTCGCCTCGGCGGCAAGCTTTCCGGTGGCAAGCGTCGCCCGGGTCGCCCGCTGGGTCTCGTGCTCGCACCAACCCGTGAGCTCGCCACGCAGATCTCTGCTGTGATCGAACCTCTTGCTGCCGCGTATGGCCTGAACACCACCACGATCTTCGGTGGCGTCAGCCAGAACCGCCAGGTCGCTGCCCTCAAGGCCGGCGTCGACATCGTCGTTGCTTGCCCCGGTCGCCTCGAAGACCTCATGAAGCAGGGCTTCGTGAACCTCGACGCCGTCGAGATCACTGTGCTTGACGAGGCCGACCACATGGCCGACCTTGGCTTCTTGCCCGTCGTCACCCGCATCCTCGACAAGACCCCCAGCGATGGACAGCGGATGCTGTTCAGCGCCACCCTCGACAACGGTGTAGACAAGCTGGTTCGCCGCTTCCTTCACAACGAGGTACTGCACTCGGTTGACGAAGCAAACTCACACGTCTCCGCTATGACCCACCACGTCTTCGAAACTGAGAGCGTCGAGTCCAAGCGCGTTCTCATCGAGAAGCTTGCTTCGGGCACCGGCCGCCGCATCCTCTTCATGCGCACCAAGCACCACGCCAAGAAGCTGGCACGCCAGTTGACGGATGCCGGAATCCCCGCCGTTGACCTGCACGGAAACCTCTCGCAGGTTGCCCGTGACCGTAACCTCGCCGCGTTCTCCGCTGGCGACGTGAAGGTGCTTGTTGCTACTGACGTTGCAGCCCGCGGCGTGCACGTCGACAACATTGAGCTGGTTATCCACGTTGACCCGCCCGCCGAGCACAAGGCATACCTGCACCGCAGTGGCCGTACCGCTCGTGCTGGTGAAGAGGGCGACGTTGTCACAATCGTTCTTCCTACCCAGCGCAAAGACACCGCAGCGCTGTTGCGTAAGGCCGCCATCACGGTGACCCCGCAGCACGTCAACGCCAAGTCAGAAGCCGTAGTGGCCCTGACCGGTGAAGTAGCCGAATACGTCAAGCCTGCGCCTCGCGCAGCAGTCCCCGCCCGTGGCCAGTCACAGGGTGGACGTTCGCAGGGTGCAAACGCCCAGCGCAAGCGTTCACGTCGTGACGGCGAAGCCGGCTTCTACGAAGGCGAACGCGACGGTGCCCGTGAGGGTGGCCGTGGCGGAGCCGGTGGTCGTGGCGGCAACGGAGGCAACTCTCGTGGTGGCCGTAACGGTGCCGCTCGCGATGGCCAGGCCCGTGATGGCGCTCGCGATGGCGCTCGTGGCGGCCAGCAGCGTAACGATCGTCAGGGCTCCGGCCGTGGCGCCGTCGTTGCCGGTTCAGGCTCAAGCGAACAGCGTTCGACTCAGCAGCCGCGCCAGCAGCAGGCTGAAGCTCCCACGCGTCCGCGTGGCGGCAAGGGCCGCGCTCAGGCCGGAAGCGGCCCCGTTCGCGTTGGCCAGGTAGTGCGACCCAACCGTCGTGCTTCGAGCAGCGGGCGCTAAGGCTTAGGCCCAGCGCAACACAGTTTTACCGTCTGAGGGCGGCGAATCTCACCCAGCAATGCTGGGTTGGGGCTCGTCGCCCTTCGGCGTTTAACGGGTGGTGGGGTTCGCGAGTTACGGCAGAACGCCGACGGAAGCGAGGGCTGCGCGCAAGAGTGCTCCGCGGCCGCCTTCCATGTCGGCGGTGACGTCGTCGGAGACCGCGGCGGCAGGGCTCAGCCAGGTGAGCTCGAGCGCATCCTGACGCGGTTCGCACGTGCCGGTGACGGGAACGACGTAGGCCATCGAGACAGCATGCTGGCGAGGGTCGGTGAACTGGCTTTCGCCGGGCCACGGGAAGTATTCAGCGACCATGAACGGGGTCGGGCTCGCTGGCAAAAGCGGGAAGGCCATCGGGCCAAGATCCTTTTCCAGATGACGGAACAGGGCGTCGCGCAACGTCTCGCCAAACATGACACGGCCAGACACGAGAGTGCGGGTGATTTCACCATCGTTGCCGCGCACCAGAGTGCCGACCTCGGTGACGCGACCCAGCCCATCCACACGCACCGGAACAGCCTCAACATAGATCAGCGGCAGTCGCCTGCGGGTCTCCGCAAGCTCCTCATCTGAAAGCCAAGACGAGTTGGGATCTGGTGTGCCGACGGAGCTCATGCTCCATTGTCACCCATCGTGCGGGTTTGGCGTGCACTCCAAGGCGGGGCGGATGCCGCGGCGGGCTGCCCAGGCCTGTGACTAGTCATCCACAATCCCGCTTTCATTCGCGCAGTGCACAGCTCGCGCAACCCCCGCTGGAGGCAACAGCCCTCGAATTAGCGTTCAGGTCTCAGGCACTTGCCTGTCACGCGAAAGGGAACCATGACCGAGAAAAACCCCTCCTCTGCGCCGTCGAGTGCTGAGCCGTCGAGTGCTGAGTCGTCGAGCGGGGAACTGCAGGCGTCTGATGTGCAGGAATCTGAGCCCTCCGTTACACCGCTACGGGAACAGACCGATCCTGCAGCCGTCAGTGCAGCGCCGGCAGCCCGCCGCCGTTGGCCGTGGTGGGCTTGGGCGCTCGTCCTCGTAATCCCGTTCATGCTGATTTCAGGTATGGGCGCAGCGCTCGTTGCCAACGTTCTGGTTAGCCGGGCGACGAGTGCTCTGATCTGTTATGCCGACGGGTACTGCAGCCTCGGGAGCAGCTCGGAGTCGACGCCGAGTGCCACCGCGGATCCGGTCGACTCGGTTGACCCGTCAAACCGAGTTCCACTTGACGGACAAGCGGTTTTCGATGGTCAACCCGTGTGGACGCTCGCTCTTGAGTCGACATGGCTGCCACTCACCGTCGGTCACGATGGCACCAATATCTTTCATGACGAGGCCACCGGATGTCAGCTCATTACTTCGCAGCGCACAGCTTTTCCCAACCCCGACTCTTTAGGAGACGACAATGCTTCCTATGCGCTGGTCGATCAGGAGCTTAGGGATTTCACAGCAAGGAATCCGAACTTGTCGGTTCGAAGCCCTATGGGCACCACGGACCTCCCCGTCGCGGCCGCGAACAGCGACTCCACAATGGAATTCGCCACGGCAACTCTCGAACAGACCGATGCCGATGGGGTGCCCACGACAACAGCGATTGCGGCGCGATCGATGCCAAGTTCGGAGAGCGAACTTGTCGCCACGCTGACGTGTAACACTGCTGCGTTCGAGACGTTCGACTCAAAGTTTGAACTCTTCTCGAGCGCCCTCGCTGTGATAGTTCTCCCCTAGCCGCGCCGCGTAGGCTTGGTGCCATGCAGATCGATTCCTCCGCAGTGCTCTGGTCGGCCCCCGAACGCGAACGGGCCGGTCGTCCGCTCATCGTGTTGTTGCACGGGTATGGGTCTCACGAGGGCGATCTGTTTGCGCTGGCTCCCGCCCTGCCGCTCGGCCCCGTGATCGCCTCGCTGCGAGCGCCGCTCCCCGAGAGCGGTGGGTTCTCGTGGTTTCCGATCGATCTCAGCGGTGGCGGCCTCCCCCAGGTTTCTGGCGTGGATGACGCAGCCAACGCCGTGCTCGAATGGCTTGATGCCCAGCAGTACACGAGTGTGAGCCTCATCGGTTTCTCGCAAGGGGCAGCCATGTCGCTCCAACTCTTGCGACTCGCCCCGGAACGCTTCGCGAGTGCCGTCGCACTCTCCGGGTTCGTGGCCAGTGCCGAGCACCCCGCAGATGCGAAGCTCGCGAGCATCCGCCCGCCCGTGTTTTGGGGCCGAGGCACCGACGACCCGGTTATTCCGACGGCGGCGATCGAGCGCACCGAAGAGTGGCTCGTTGACCACACGCGCGCCGAAACCCGCATTTATGAGGGACTCGCGCACGCGATCTCGACCGACGAACTCAACGACTTTGTGAGCTTTCTGCACACGCACGCGTAGCGGGTTGGCGCCAAGACCGCGCCTGTGGTGCGGTCTTGGTGAGCACGCACGCGTAGCGGGCCGGCGCACCCGCTGCACGCCTTCGGCGAAATCCGTAGGGCACTGTCAGGGGTTGCGACGAAGATAGAACAATGAGCGATGTGCTCGGCAAATTTTCGCCCGCCACCCGAGAGTGGTTCCAGGGTGCGTTCGATGCTGCCACCCCGGCCCAGCTCGGCGCCTGGGATGCTGTCTCGTCCGGAGCCAATGCGCTCGTGGTTGCCCCCACAGGTTCCGGCAAGACGCTCGCCGCTTTCTTGTGGGCGATCGACCAACTCGCCTCGAGCCCTCCCCCGGCCAACCCCAAGCAGCGCACTCGCGTTCTTTACATCTCGCCACTGAAAGCTCTTGGCGTTGACGTCGAGCGCAACCTTCGCGCACCGCTCGTCGGCGTCACCCAAACCGCTCGGCGGCTCGGGCTCGGCGAGACCGACATCACCGTCGGCGTGCGATCGGGAGACACCACCGCGCAAGACCGGCGGCTGCTCGCCCGGCTCCCTCCCGACATCCTCATCACGACCCCTGAGTCGCTGTATTTGATGCTCACCTCGGCGGCCCGCGAGACCCTCAAGAATGTCGACACCGTCATCATCGACGAGGTTCACGCGGTTGCCGCCACCAAGCGCGGCGCCCATCTTGCGCTGTCCCTTGAGCGGTTGGATGCCCTGCTCGCGAAACCCGTGCAGCGCATCGGCCTCTCCGCCACCGTGCGTCCGATCGAAGAAGTAGCGCGATTCTTGGGCGGACGCGCCCCCGTCACGATCGTGCACCCGCCCTCGGCGAAGACCTTCGAGTTGAGCGTCGTCGTTCCCGTGCCGGACATGACCATTCCCGGCACCGTGGCCTCTGCGCGCGGCAAGGCCAGCGGCGGTGACGGCATCGACGACGAGGCGACTCCGGAATCAGCTGCTTCCCTGTGGCCGCACGTCGAAGAGCGCATTGTCGATGCGATTCTCGAGCACCGCTCCACCATCGTTTTTGCTAACTCGCGGCGTCTCGCCGAACGCCTGACCGCCCGCCTCAACGAGATTTATGACGAACGGATGAGCGACGGCAGCATCGACGGTGCCGAAGTGCTCGCGGGTTCCCAAGCCAGTGCGGATGCCGCCGCCTACGCCGCCCCGCAGCAACCATGGAAGCCGCCAGCCCAAATGATGGCGCAGGGCGGATCCACGATGGGTGCCGCTCCGCTGCTGGCCCGCGCGCATCACGGCTCGGTCAGTAAAGATCAGCGCGCGATCATCGAAGACGACCTCAAAACGGGCGTGCTGCGCTGCGTCGTTGCGACGAGCTCGCTCGAGCTCGGCATCGACATGGGTGCCGTCGATCTTGTCATTCAGGTTGAGTCGCCGCCGTCGGTCGCGAGTGGGCTTCAGCGCATTGGGCGAGCCGGGCATCAGGTCGGGGAAATCTCCAAGGGCATGCTGTTTCCGAAGCACCGCACCGACCTCATCCACACATCCGTTGCGGTTGAGCGGATGCGCAGTGGGCAGATCGAAGCACTGGCCGTGCCGACAAACCCGCTCGACGTACTCGCGCAGCAGACCGTCGCCGCCGTGGCGCTCGACGAAATCGACATCGAAGAGTGGTTCGACACCGTGCGTCGCAGCGCCCCGTTCTCGACCCTGCCGCGCAGTGCTTTCGACGCGACCCTCGACCTGCTGAGCGGCCTCTACCCGAGCGACGAATTCTCTGAGCTGCGTCCCCGCGTCGTGTGGGATCGCATCGCCGGCACGCTCAGCGGTCGTCCCGGCTCCCAACGTCTCGCCGTCACCTCGGGCGGCACCATCCCCGACCGCGGCCTCTTCGGCGTCTTCATGATCGGCGGCGAAGCGGGTGCTCCCGGCCGTCGTGTCGGTGAGCTCGACGAAGAGATGGTGTACGAATCACGCGTCGGCGACATCTTCGCCCTCGGCACCACGAGCTGGCGCATCGAAGACATCACCCACGATCAAGTGCTCGTCTCCCCCGCCTTCGGCCAGCCCGGCCGCGTTCCGTTCTGGAAGGGCGATGGCCTTGGCCGCCCGGCAGAGCTGGGCGAAGCCATCGGGGCGTTCACTAAAGAAATTGCTACGGCATCCGTTGACGATGCACGCGCGCGGGCAGAGTCGATTGGGCTCGATGAGCACGCCGTCACCAACCTGATCGCCCTCGTGACCGAGCAAAAGGCATCCACCGGTCACGTGCCGAGCGACACCACGCTAGTGGTCGAACGCTTCCGCGATGAACTGGGCGACTGGCGCGTGATCTTGCATTCCCCGTACGGCATGCCCGTGCACGCACCGTGGGCGTTAGCGATCACGGCGCGCATCCGCGAACAGCTGGGGGTGGATGGCGCAGCCATGGCCGGTGACGATGGCATCGTCGTGCGCATCCCCGACACCGATGCCGCCCCGCCCGGTGCCGACCTCTTTGTGTTCGACGCTGACGAGCTCGAACAGATTGTCACGGAAGAAGTGGGCGGCTCCGCGCTGTTCGCCGCACGCTTTAGGGAGTGCGCCGCCCGCGCGCTCTTGCTGCCGCGCCGCGATCCCGGCAAGCGTTCGCCCCTGTGGCAACAACGCCAGCGGGCCTCGCAACTGCTGGATGTGGCGCGCAAATACCCGAGCTTTCCGATCGTGCTCGAGACCGTGCGCGAAGTGCTGCAAGACGTGTACGACCTGCCGGCGCTCACGGCGCTGACGAAGCGCATCGCGAGCCGCGGCATCCGCGTCATGGAGACCGAGACAGATGTGCCGTCGCCGTTCGCGCGCAGCCTGCTGTTCGGCTATATGGCCGCTTTCGTATACGAGGGCGATTCGCCGCTGGCCGAGCGTCGCGCGGCTGCCCTCTCGCTCGATCCGGCACTGCTCGCCGAGCTTCTCGGCCGTGCCGAGTTGCGCGAACTGCTCGACCCCGACGTGATCGCCCAGACCGAGAACGAGCTGCAGCGACTGGTGACCGAGCGGCACGCTCGGGATGCCGAGGGCATCGTCGATCTGCTGCGCGTACTTGGTCCGCAAACCGTTGCCGAGATTGAGGCGCGCTCGCTCGTGACGGGCGCCGCCCTCGCCACTGACTTGGCCGGGCTCGCGAAAGCGAACCGCGTACTCGAAGTGACCATCGCAGGCGAACGTCGCTGGGCTGGTATCGAGGACTCGGCGCGACTGCGCGATGCGCTCGGGGTTCCGCTGCCCATTGGCGTGCCCGCCGCGTTCATCGAGCCCGTCGACGATCCGGTTGGCGACCTCGTGAGTCGCTACGCCCGCACCCACGGACCCTTCACACTGGCGGATGCCGCAGCCCGCTTCGGACTCGGAACCGCCGTCGTGCAGGACACCCTGCGTCGCCTCGCGGCCGACCGTCGTGTTGTCGATGGCGAGTTCCGCCCCGGCGCGAGCGGCACCGAATGGTGCTCGGTGGATGTTCTCCGTCGGCTGCGCAGTCGCTCACTTGCGGCGCTGCGCCAAGAGGTCGAGCCGGTGTCCCACGCGACGCTCGGACGGTTCCTGCCCGCCTGGCAACACGTTTCCGCTGCCGGTGACTCACTGCGCGGAATTGATGGCCTGGCCCAAGTGATCGACCAACTGGCTGGATACTCAGCCCCGGCATCCGCGTGGGAGAACTTCATTCTGGGTTCGCGCGTGCGCGACTATTCGCCCGCGTGGCTTGACGAGCTGACGACGTCGGGCGAAGTGGTGTGGGCCGGGCAGGGAGCACTGGCGGGCAGCGATGGGTGGATTAGTTTGCACCCCGCCGCGACCGCAGCGCTGACGTTGCCCGAGCCCGATCGAGATGGGCTGAGCGAGCTGCAGCAGAGCATTCTTGAGGCGCTGGCCGGTGGCGGGGCGTTCTTCTTTAGGCAGCTGTCGAATCAGGTGGGCAGCACGGATGACAAGGTGCTGCTGAAGGAACTGTGGGATCTGGTGTGGCGGTCGCTCATCACGAACGACAGTTTTGCGCCCCTGCGCGCGCATCTCGGAGGAACGGTGCGGGCCACTCGGGCGCCGCGTCCGGCACGGGCTCGTGCCTATCGCGGTCGCGTATCGACGGTGGCTCAGGCAGGGCCGCCGAGTGCGTCCGGCCGGTGGGCACTGCTCGAGACCGCCGAGGGCGAGACGACGGTGCGCGCCAAGTCGACCGCCGAGTTGATGCTCGAACGGCACGCTGTCGTCACGCGCGGCGCGGTCGTGAGCGAGGGCATCCGTGGTGGCTTCGCCCTGACGTACCGCGTGCTGAGCGGCTTCGAAGAGACCGGTCGCGCCCGCCGCGGCTACTTCATCGAGGGGCTCGGTGCCGCCCAGTTTGCGACCGGAGCCACCGTCGACCGCCTGCGTGGTTTCACTCGGGATCCGGATGCTGCGCCCCAACTTCTGGCGATCACGCTCGCCGCGACCGACCCCGCCAACCCCTACGGGGCTGCTCTTGGGTGGCCGGGGGTCGGTGGCGCGGATGCTGGGGCGGAGAGTGGCGACGCTTCTGCTGCTGGCAGCGCTGGCAAGGCCGGTTCTGGCGCTGGGCTGGCTGGCGACGACGGCTCGGAAGCGTGGGCTGCAACCTCGGCACCTGCAACCGCATCCGCAAAGTCCATTGCTGACACCCCCAAGAAGCATCGCCCCGGCCGCAAGGCGGGTGCGATCGTCGTGATGGTCGATGGGCATCTTGCGCTCTACCTAGAGCGTGGTGGCAAGTCGTTGCTGGCGTTCGATCTGGAACCTGCCGTCGTTGATGCAGCGACCCGCTCATTGACGAGCACCCTGCGCGGAACGCTACCGAAGCTGCGCATCGAGAAGGTCAACGGTGATTTCGCCGTCGGCACCCCGGTGGGCAAAGCGCTCGTGGATGCTGGATTTGTCGCAACACCGCAGGGGTTGAGGCTGCGTGCCTGAGGGTGATTCCGTCTACAAGGCGGCAGCGAAACTGCGGGCAGCGCTCGACCAGCACGTGCTCACCCGCACCGACTTCCGAGTGCCCGCCTTTGCGACGCTCGACCTCAGCGGTCAGAGAGTCACGAGTGTGGTGCCCCGCGGCAAGCACCTGCTGATTCGGGTTGCCGAGGGCACCGACGCCGCCGCAGCCGCGAGCGACCCCGACTCAGGTCTCACCATCCACAGCCATCTGAAGATGGAGGGCGTCTGGAAGATTTACGCGAACGGTGAGCGTTGGCGCAAGCCGGCGTATCTTGCGCGGGGTGTGTTGAGCACGGCAGCGAAGACCGCGGTCGGTTTCGAACTGGGGCTGCTTGAGGTGGTGCCGACGGCATCCGAAGACAGCATCGTGGGTCACTTGGGGCCAGACCTTTTGGGGCCCGATTGGGATGCCGACCTAGCGCTTACGAACCTGCTGTCGGACCCTGCGCGGCCGGTGGCGCTCGCGCTACTCGATCAGCGGAACCTCGCAGGACTCGGCAACGTGTACGCGAACGAGTTGAGCTTTCTGCGCGGATTCCGCCCCGATACGCCGATCGGTGAGGTCGCCGATCCGAAACGTCTGGTGGCTCTCGCACACAAGGCGATCACTGTGAACAAGGATCGCCCCATCCGCAATCTCACTGGTCTGCCGCGGGGAAAACCGCGCTACTGGGTTCATGGCCGCCGCGGCGATGCCTGCCTGCGCTGCGGCACCCGCATCGAGTCGGCGCAACTCGGTACTGGCCCCACGGATACACGCTTCACGTGGTGGTGCCCGAGCTGCCAGAAGTGACCTCGCTCGGCTGCGGGCAGTGTCGCACCCTGCAGAGTCGACGCTCGCCAATAGGCTGAAGCGAGCAGGCCCGCCTGTGGCAAACGCGAAACGGACTCCCTTCGGGATGTCCCTGAGAGAGATCATCCGTGAAGAAACAGATCAACGTCGTTGGTGCGGTCATCGTGCGCGAAGGCCTCATCCTGTGCGCGCAGCGCGGACCCGGCGGAGCTTTGCCCGGCATGTGGGAGTTTCCCGGCGGCAAGATAGAGGCTGGCGAGACTCCCCACGATGCGCTCGCGCGCGAGATCACCGAAGAGCTGCAGTGCGAAGTCGCCGTGGGCGAACTGATTACCACTACGTCGCACGAGTACGACTTCGGAATCGTCGCGCTGACCACGTTCTACTGCGAGCTGCTCTCCGGCACACCAGCGCTGACCGAGCACGCAGAAGTTGCCTGGCTCGCGCCCTCAGAACTGAGTTCGCTCGAATGGGCACCTGCAGATATTCCTGCCGTCGAGCTGCTTGAGACGGCGGCGAGCGCCTAAGGGCAACCGACCTTCGCGAACGCGAACCCTTCGGCCGAGATGTCAGCTTCGGCTACGTTGACAGATCCATCGGAATTCGAAAGCCAGATCCGGCCGTCATGTAGCGTCACCGCTAGATGGGATATTTCCGACCCTTAATCTGAAGCGAATTGCTTATTACGCACGCCGCCGCACCGGCCTCCACAAAGAGACTGGAATCTGCGACTCAAGAAGCTACGCTGCTGGCATCCTGAGCAATGAATGAGGGTTGAGAATGCGGGCGACGAGACCTTCAATAATTCGAACTTGGGATGACGGGGTCCCCTGGCGTAGAGGAATAATGGAAATAAGCACCCAACTACGACCCCGCGGTGTCGTTAGGTGTTCCCGCATTCGACCACGGAGACCTTGTTGGTCCACTCGGCAAACTGAGCCAACGTACGAAACCGTTCGACGAATGTCGATCGCAATGTAAACAGCGGAATCTACGCCGGCCCACTTTTCTCCAGCGATTATGGATTGCGGGGGCACTAGGTCTTCGATGTAGCTCCTCACCCACTCACCGCCTTCACGATGCGCCGCGAAATAGTGCTCCGGCGAGAATTCATAGACCATCTCTACAACGGATCGTCTAGCGCTTCGTTGTCGGATGCGGCCGCCAATTTGCGAGCTCGAGTGATCTGATCTTCCAAAGACTGCGCCCAACCTTGGACACGGTAAACAACCTTCTGAAGTTCTCCAGCTTCGGCTGCTAGCGGCGCACCTTGCGACACGATCAGCGCTGGCGAACCCTCATCGTTTGTCACGGAAATCTGCCCTATTACGTCGACTCTCTCCACCAGATTATTAACCTCTTGACGAAAGACTGAAATCTGCGAATTTAGTCTGGATTGAGGGCTCTCGGGAAGTGGCCCAGGGTCGCTTGAATCTCCGGCTACCGCTCGAAGCCCCGCGGCATCTAACAGCTCACCTGATTGGATCACGGCGTCCACCGGGTCGGAGGCGCCTTTCACATTCTGAGGTAGGCGTGCGCCGCGGCCGTCGAGAATTACCTGAGCGAGCTGTGTCAATCCTGCTTCAGAGGAAACTAGCGCCTCTACGATCACATTCGGCTCGCTGATATATCCGGCTCCTCCCGCTTCCTTCTTCGTTGCGCGCTCAAGTAAGCGCCGGCCGGGCGTCCCTAAGAGATGGAATAGCGCCAACGCGGACAACTCCGCCGCGAATGGTCGCGGCTTCTGCTCTGAAAGGCTGTCCCTTGACTCGCTCAGCTCTAGGTGCGCCAGAGCCAATAGATCTTGGATCGGCTCTCTAGAGAGTTGGACGCTATCGAGGAACCGGGGTCGAATCGCTCTGTCAAGCGCACTCCTTCGAGAATCGAAGGATGGGTCGTCGGCCTGGGTGCCTGACGCTAACTCGCCTAGTCTTAACGCGAGATCTGCCGCCAGCATCGTGCGGTCGGGACGAGAGGGTGTCTGGCCGGTCAAGTCTCGCACGGCCGCATTGGTGATTCGGACGCGACGATCATTGCGCCCCGTACTCGACCTCAGCGCGGCTAACCCCAGCAGGAAGACCTCATCCGGCCTGATCGCAGCGCGTCCATCCTGCAAAGTCGTTTCGGATGAAGCGACAAACGTTGAATTAAGCCCGAAAGCAGTCGCTACCTCAGTTGCTGAAAACTCAGGAATTGGAGGCAGGTCGTCAGACGCTGCAAGAGCATCGATCGCCGCCGTCGCCTTGAGCGCATATTGAGTTCCCAAAGAAAACGGCTTGGCCGGTTCGATGTGGATATGCCCAACTAGTTTTCTGCGAACCTGATCAAACGTCAAATTCCCCGATTCAGTCTGTTCCTGAAAATCAGAAAACCCAACAATGATTTGAGCTCTGAGCATTACGGACCCTCGCAAACGAGCCCGGTCTTCGTCCGAAAGGTGCAAACCAATTTGATCGTTCGGGTCGTGCGGGTTGACGCGCAATTTGACTAACTCTTGGCGTAGAGACTGGTCCTTCGCGGGGTCAGAATACTTCCAAAGCACGTCCCGGGAGCTTATGCCCAGAGCTTTGTGTGCCCCTACTGTCCTTCCAAAGCCGTCAGTTGCGTCCAAGAAACCGACGGTGCCGTGCTCAGGACTTTCGATTCTGGCGACGGACAGAAGGCCCGGGTTTTCTATACCTCGAGATGGGATCGACTTAGCATGGTCGTTTGTGATCCAGACCGCCTCTACCTCTGAATCGAGGCGGGTCACAAACTCAGTTTCAGACTCGACATCCAACAACAACACTGGCATTTCCGTCGCGATCGATTGGTACCGAGGCGCAGGATTACTAGCACGAACTCGAGTCTCTTCAAACCGAACATTCTCGGGCGATGGCAGAATGTGCCAAGTGACCACGTCCAGCTCGATGAATTTGACGGCGATAGCCCCGTACCTGCGGGTTCTGACTCTTCGTATGGCTTCCCGAATTTGGCCGAGATCGGCAGCCGCAGAAGCGATCGTGGCGGCATCGAACGCCTCTATTCCGAACGCCTCGGTCAGCTGCAAAGCAGCTGCCTCTCTGCTGCGAGATCGCTGATCCGCAATCGCGCTGCTCATATACCCGTGCGGCGTCTGACTAAAAGCACCTTCTCCGTCAAGAGACTCAGCGGGCAGGGATTCGCTCGGTGTGTTCATTTGATTTCAGCTCATTTCTAATGAAGACCCCAGCCTACGGCCGCATATGAACGTGGAAACAACCCCAGTTATGGGGCGCCGACGGTTCCCCCACACTCCGGCCGCGCGAATATTCCATCAGCCTCTAGCGTCTTCGGCGCGAAAAGCGGCTAGCTCCCATGCATAAGCGATTCGGATTATCTAGACCCCGTTTCGGCGACGGAGCTAGAATTCTGTTCGACCAAATTAGGAACTTTTTCAAGTACGCGAGCCCCTTAACCCCGTCATTATTTCGAGCGTGACAGCCTGAACGTCAATCGCCTGCAGCTAGGTCATAGCTATCCGCGGGCGGGAAGAGTAGGTCACGGTTTTTTGGCAACAGCTTGAACAAATAGCCCTTGTCGTGAACCTTCGAGCCTTTGGACGAGATTGTGAAATCAAGCGAAACGGTGCCGTTTGATAGCGAAGGCGCCAGCTGCGCGATGATCGGTTTGCGCGTGTGTCGAACAGTTTTGAAGTGAAGGTACTCCCAGCCATCTATCTTCTTCGAACTAGCCTCAACCCAAAAAGTCTCATCGTGTTTTTCAGATAGCTTGTAGCGGAGCGTTTCCAGGTCCCACACGACTACGTTCCCATCAGCAGACGGCTCGTGGGCTACAGAGAGCGAGTCTTTCGTTTCGTGAACGACAAGCCGAAGCCCCTGCGAGTTAAATTTATGTCCGTCGATCTGGCAGTAGAGCTTTCTACGGTCCCCTCTCTCGTAGCCGAACTCATCGAGCAACTCACGCGAACTATGGAAGTTTGACACGGGCCACGCGGGCGTCTTTGCAAATAGACTCGTCCTGTTCTTAGATGCACGCGAAGACTTGATCTCGATACCTTTGAAATCCGGTTGGGAACGCGAATTCATCTCGATTCCGAGCTCAGATTCGAGGAGTCGGCCAATAGCCGTCGAACCGTCGACTGGCGCTCGAATGAAGCCCTTCGCTGAAATCACACGCAACAGAGCGAGCAGCTCCCGTACATTCGAAGTCTTCTCCGATACGAAGTCTCCGAGCACATCCGCTAGCGCGGGCTCTGCCAGCATGCGTTCCGCCAATTTACCCAACGAAAGATTAACCACCCAAAACTGAGCTCGGGACCAGATCACCGCGATGATCTGGTCGTGAGCCGCGACTGACGCCAGCGAAGCGATCCACAGTCGAGGATCTCCTCTGCCATTCGCACGGTACAGACTAGTTTTCGAACCCAGGCGGCGTCCCTGATCTCCGATGAGACTCGTCGAAATGATGCGCTTATCGATGCCCCAAGCCTGAGCGGCGTAATCGTGAATGCCAGAGGCAGCAACAAACTCGCGGAACAAGTCAGTCGCGTCCAGAATCGACTTCGTTAGCTGGGTGCCCGTGATTTCGACAAGAGCATAGGGAACGTCGTACGAAGTGAGGTATGCAGCATTATCTAGTTCCCCAGGAGTTAGCTCGCGCATTATTTTGCCTCTCCATGCGACGGTTTATCGGTTGCTACGAAACCTACCGCGCACGAGCACAGAAGAGCAAAACTCGCGTTTCCCGCTAGAGGACGTCCGCGATCATCTTCCCAACAGCTAGTGAGAGAAATGGCGACACAGCATTTCCCACCTGCGAATACTGCGGAACCTCAAAGCGACGACGGAGCGATCCGGTTGTTTCCTTTCCGCGGAACTCGAAATCATCGGGGAAGCCTTGAAAACGGGCCATCTCGCGCACGGTAAAGATACGAGGTTCGCTGGGGTGCACGTAATCGTCTGGCAGCGTGACAACCGTGCGAGCAGGTTGAGACCACTCCAGCGCCTTCTGTGAATGCTTCTTCGTCTTGAGTTCAACCATCAATTCGAACATTGACTCAGCCGAGTCGGCGAGAACTGCGCCGTCGGGGGCGATCGCTGGATACCTCGCACCCGCAAGCTGCAATCTGACAATCGAGGCTGCCTCCGCCGGCCCGCTCGAGAGTTGCGATAGCAGTCGCGGTTGAAGTCGGTTGTCCCTAAGCCACTGGTAAAGGCGGAATCGTTGAGTCGTGGACTCACTGTGCTTGCGCGGTGACTGGTTAGGGAGGTGTTCGCGCCGAATTTTCGACTTGGGGAGGCCCCACAGCGTTCGTGTAGAAGTGGCTTTGTGGAACGCCGCGGACCGACGGCTTTTGGGCGTGGGCAGCACGTCCTGTAAATCCCCGATTGCATCAGCGATTGTCGGCGACTCTTTCGACGAGACCGTCGGCTTAGGCGCGAGAGCGGGTGCGGGCTCAAACTTTTCGTCGTCGGTGAACGCAGACTTCCAGAGGTGTCCGGTTGCTTTGATGCCTCGTTCTTGTGCGATGTCTGATCGCATGCCAATAATCATCAACCGGGGGCGGTTCTGCGGTGCACCATAATGCAGAGCGTTAACGGCTACGCCTTGGACCTCGTACCCGGGTTCGGTCTCACGCAAGGCCTGCTGCAATTGAACGAAAGGCGCTTCTTCATCAGGCGAGAACTTGTGGCTCATCCCGACCACATTCTCGATCACCACCATTTTGGGAGCTGTGCGCTTCACAAACTCGAGGTACTCCCACGGCAGCGTATTCCGGACATCGTCTGGGTTGCGGCGTCCAGCCAGAGAGAATCCTTGGCAAGGCGGCCCACCGACGACGACGTCAATTCCTGAGCTTGCGAGCCCGGCCATGGCAGCTTCGTTGTCGAGCACGTCGCGAAGCGCTGAAACTGCGACTCGGTTCTGAACTTGATTTTCGATCGACGACTTAACGTATGCCTTCCAAGAATCGTCGTCGATCGATTCGTCGATGAAGTTCGCATAGAAGGTGTAAGCCGCCATGTCGGATTTTTCGACCGCAAGTTGGAGTTCTCCTCCGGAGCGTTCGATGCCCAATGAAAGGCCGCCGCATCCGGAAAAGAGATCTACATAGTTGTACAAGGGTCCTCTTAAAAGTTTGGTGGGGGATCTTTGGTGCCGGCCCTGCTTCGAGAGTATATGTTCTCTCGCGAGGAGTCCAGGTGGGGCTCAAAGTCGCTGCAGAATTCGCGCTGTGAGGGACAAGTTACCCGGAGCCACCGTCAGCCACTTGCTCCATCTCACGAGCACACATCCGATAAGAATCTTGATCGACAGCGACCAAGCACCGAAAAGTCAGCACCCCCTGCCACACTAGCCACGTGACAGATACCCGCACCGATGCCCTGGCCGTTCTCCGCACGCTTGTCGGCAATGAGACCGCCGATTTTCATGAGGGACAGTTTGAGGCGATCGAGACGCTCGTCGATGGGCGCCGCCGCGCGCTTGTCGTGCAGCGTACGGGGTGGGGAAAGTCCGCCGTCTACTTCGTTTCCACGCTGCTCATGCGCCGGCGAGGTGCGGGCCCTACCGTGCTCGTGTCGCCACTGCTCGCGCTCATGCGAGATCAGATCGCCGCGGCATCCCGTGCCGGAGTTCGGGCCGTCGCCATCAACTCGACCAACCCGCACGAATGGGCCGAAGTTCAGCAGCAGCTCGCCAACGACGAGGTCGACGTGCTGCTCGTCTCGCCCGAACGCCTCAACAACCCCAGCTTCCGCGACAACCAACTGCCCGCACTAATCAACCGCATCGGGATGCTCGTCGTCGACGAAGCGCACTGCATCAGCGACTGGGGCCACGACTTTCGCCCCGACTACCGGCGCCTGCGCGAACTCATCGCCACCATGCCCGACGGCGTCCCCGTGCTCGCCACCACCGCCACCGCCAACTCCCGCGTCGTCGCCGACATCGCCGCCCAACTCGAAACCGGGAGCAGCGACAGCGCCGAAAACACAGCCACGGGCGGCACCGAAGTCGTCACCATCCGCGGCCCCCTGGCGCGAGCATCCCTCCGCTTGGGTGTCCTGAAGCTGCCGGATGCCCGAGCTCGCCTCGGCTGGCTGCTGAGCCACCTCGCCGAACTGCCCGGCAGCGGCATCATCTACACCCTCACCGTCTCCGCCGCCGAAGACACCGCGCGGCTGCTGCGCGACAGCGGCATGGATGTGCGCGCCTACACCGGCAAAACCGACCCGCAAGAACGCGAAGAATCCGAGCAGGCGCTCAAGAACAACACCGTGAAAGCGCTCGTCGCCACAAGCGCGCTCGGCATGGGCTTCGACAAACCCGACCTCGGCTTCGTCGTGCACCTCGGCGCCCCGTCCTCCCCCGTCGCGTATTACCAACAGGTCGGCCGCGCCGGTCGTGCCACCGACAACGCTGACGTGCTGCTGATGCCGGGGCGCGAAGACGAAGACATTTGGGAATACTTCGCCACCGCATCCATGCCCGACCAAGCCAACGCCGAACTCGTGATTGCCGAGCTGACTGCCGCCGCGAGCTCTGGGGCCGGGCCCGTCTCCACGCCAGCGCTCGAAGCCCGCGTGAACCTGCGCCGCACCCCACTCGAACTGCTACTGAAAGTGCTCGACGTCGATGGCGCCGTCGCGCGAGTGCAAGGCGGCTGGACCGCCACCGGCCAGCCCTGGAGCTACGACGCCGAACGCTACGCCGGAGTCACCGCCGCCCGCCGCGCCGAACAACAACACATGCTCGACTACGAACGACTGCCCGCCGGCACCGAAGGCTGCCGCATGGAATATTTGCAACGCGCCCTCGACGACGACACCGCCACGCCCTGCGGCCGCTGCGACAACTGCGCCGGCATCTGGTACCCCACCGACATCAGCACGGATGCCACCACCCGCGCCACCGCCACCCTCGACAAAGTCGGCGTCCCCATCGAACCCCGCGCGCAATGGCCCACCGGAGCCGACAAGCTCGGCGTTCCCGTGCGCGGACGCATCAACCCCAACCTGCGCGCCACCGAAGGCCGCGCCCTCGCCCGCCTCACCGACCTCGGCTGGGGCGGCACCCTACGCACCCTCTTCGCCCCCGGCACCCCCGACGCGCCAGCGAGCCCCGCGCTCGTTGCAGCCTGCGTCAGAGTACTCGCCGACTGGGGGTGGGATGAGCGACCCGTCGCCGTCGTCTCGACGCCGTCACGCAGCCGACCACAACTCGTGGCATCCGTCGCCGAAGCCCTCGCCAGCGCCGGCAAACTGCCCTACCTTGGCGCGCTCTCGCTCACCGGCGATGGGCCCACCGGCGAACCCGGTGGAAACAGTGCCTACCGGCTCGCAAGCGTGTGGGGACAGTTCGCGTGGGTCGGTGACGAACTGCCTCAGGGCCCGCTCCTGCTCGTTGATGATCTTGTCGACTCGCGCTGGACTCTCACGATCGCCGCCAAAGCACTCCGCGAAGCAGGAGCGGATGCCGTGCTCCCGTTCGCGCTCGCGCTGCGCGGGTAACCCTGCGCGGGTAACCGCAGGCGGCGAACCCCTCGGGGCCTCGCAACCGTTAACCGTGTGCAGTAAACCCAACACAGGGCATCCGCGCCCCTAGGAGACTTCGCACGCTCCCTGCCGCTTCACCGGCAAGAAAGCTATTCTGATAGCCCAAGCAACGGAGCCGTTGCGGTGCGATCGGAGGTCGCCACGATGTCAGGTCTCTTCTCACAGCAGAGCCCCGCCAAATACGCGCGCTCGCTCGAACGCCACTCCAACGCCATGATCTCCGCCGCGAACACCAACGGTCGCACCCTTCCCGCCGACACCACGCCCTACAACTTCGGCCTCGGAGCATTTCTCTCGCTGTTCGCGATCCCCCTCGCAATCGCCGCCGCAATCCTTATTGGCCTGCTGGGATTCGGAATCGGAGCCATCTTCGGCGCCCTCGGAATGCTCACGGCCTTTCAACTCTTTGCCCTAGGTTCTCGCCAGACCGTGACACGCGGCCGTGACTTCATGTTCGCCCTCGTCGTTGGCACCATCGCTACCGTTCTCGGAGCCCTCTCCGGCCTGCTCTCTGACGTCTACACCAGCTTCGTTTCTAACGGCGGCACGACCGGCATCATTGAGGACATCCTCGCGGGGCGCGCCGATTTTCCTTTCCCGACCCGGGCCGAACAAGTCGCCATTCCGCTTACCGTCACCGCGGTTGTCGCCATCCTCGTGATTGTCATGAACGTCGCCAAAGCCCTCGCTGCGCACCGCGAAAGCATCATCGCGAAAGCCAATGCTGCAGCAACATCAGCGACTACCCGCTTCGAGACGTCGCGACAAGCGTTGTCGTCATCCGCCACCAATTCGGCGAATGCAGCCAATCGTTTCGCCAATCACGTCATGACCATCAATGCCTCATCGCCCGGCATCATCCTCAATGGAAAACCACTCGACGAACAGGAAATCACGAAGGGGTTCGCGTCGAGGGTGAGCGACCTCGCCCACAAAGCGATTAGGGCATGGTCAGGTCTTCGAACGGAAAGATAACCATCCACGGGAAACAGCCACGCAACCGGTGCGGCATCAAGATCCTCACCGTGAAGGGCCCACTGTGGAGAAATACTTAGGTATCCTCAGAGCTAGCGAAAAGGTGCCCGGCGAGAAACTCCCGCCGCGCCACACGAGGTGATCACAGTGTCAGAGATGTATCACAACCCTGGCCCCGGCAACTATGCCCACGCTCAAGGGCGCGTATTCGAAGTCGAAGCCCAAATCGCTGCCGCTGAGCACAGCCGCGGCAACATTATCCTCGAGCCTGACGGGCCGTACCGCTTTCGCCGCGGAGTGCTTGTCACGTTACTCACCATCCCCCTTGCTGCCGCACTCGCCGCAATATTCGGCCTCGCCTCGCCAACCGCGGGAGCCGCTACCGCCCCCTTTGCGATTCTGATTGCCTTCTCGCTCTTCGCTCGCGCCTCCGACCGCTTTCCCGTTCAAGAGCACGGCTTCGGCGTCGCCGCGGGCATCGGCATTGTGACGATGATCATTGCGGCCGCGATCAGCTACCCGTACAGCCTGTTTCTCACCTACCTCTACGACGGCGGCACCGGCGGCATCCTCAGCTCTGGTTTTGCACGATTCTTCGCGACCTGGGTCGATGCCAATGTGGTGCTGATCATCGTCTCCATCACGATCGTGACAGTAGTTTCCGTGGTGATCCTGTTGAGAAAAGCGCGATGGGCGCGTTCGTTCAGCGTTCCCGACTGACACCCACGGCCTGCACACACCCGCCTCGCCAAACGCACCAGCCCAGGTCTCCGAATAACTCCTCACACAGGAGTTCCGGCACCGTGCCGGGCGAGGAGGCATCATGGCGATCATCCGTTACACCGGCATCTACAACGCTGATGGCGGCGTCTGGGGCGAAACCCGCTACGTGATCGGGCACATGCTGGGCACCGCCGCGTGCTCGCTGTGCGACATCACGCACTCGCCTATTCGCCGCAAACCCCAGTGGGATGCCATGGTGGCGCGCCTCGGTGTGCCCTTCACCGTGCGACACCGCAACGAAATCACTCCCGCCGAGATCGCACACGTCGCCACCACAGGATTGCCTGTCGTGCTTGCACATCACGACGATGGCAGCATCAGCACCGTTCTTCAGAACAGTGAGCTGGATGCCGTGGCCGGTTCGGTAGACGAGTTCGAGTCGGCACTTACTCAGCCTGCGCTCGCAGCCTAGCCACCGGGTCAGCTCGCGCCCCGGCCGCGCGGCCGCCACCGCAGCCAGCTCGAGCCGCACGTGGTTTCGGGTTGACTTCTCCCGGCAAGAAGCGTCTAATGGAAATACCCCTTGGGGGTATCCAGTTGGAGGGAATATCATGGTCGGTTATGTCGAAGACAAAGAAGTGCTGCTCAAGCGCCTTCGTCGCGCAGAAGGTCAAGTTCGCGGCATCCACCGCATGATTGAAGAAGACACCTACTGCATCGACGTGCTCACGCAAGTGTCTGCCGCCACGAAGGCCCTCGAGTCCGTAGCGCTCGCGCTACTTGATGACCACCTCACCCACTGCGTCGCCGAAGCCAGCCGTGAAGGCGGAGCTGTCGCCGACGAAAAACTTCGCGAAGCGAGTGCCGCCATCGCGCGCCTCGTTCGTTCCTAGAACTCGTTCCTAACAACAACTTCCGCCCGCGCCTCGCGCCTGCGGCAATCGAAGGAGAACCATGTCTCACACCGCCGATTACCTGGTCGAAGGAATGACCTGCAGCCACTGCGTCTCCAGCGTCACCGAAGAACTTTCTGAAGTGGATGGCGTCACCGAAGTTTCGGTTGACCTCGCCTCGGGCCTGCCCTCCACCGTTTCTGTCACGTCTGAGACTCCTCTCGACGACGCCACCGTCAGCGCCGCAATCGAGGAGGCCGGCTACACGTTCGTGAAGAGTCTCTAATGGTCGCGGCATCCGACAACGCAGCAACCACCGACGGCACCGCCACCACCGCAGCGCCCGGCACCATCAACCTCCTGGATGTCGAACTCGACATCACCGGAATGACCTGCGCCTCCTGCGCTGGCCGCATCGAGCGCAAGCTCAACAAGCTCCCGGGCGTCGAGGCGACCGTGAACTACGCCACCGAGAAGGCTCGCGTTCGCGCGCCCGAGGGCATGGATCCCGAGCAGTTTCTAGAAACCGTGAAGGCTGCGGGCTATAGCGCCGTCATCCCGGCGCCCATTCACGAGCGTGACGAAAACGACAACGCTAGCTCCACGAGCAGCGACAACGACTGGGCTTCGCAATTGCTGCACCGCCTGCTCGTCTCGACCGCACTGGCCGTGCCCGTGGTCTTGATGTCGATGATCCCAGCGCTGCAGTTCACCTACTGGCAGTGGTTGGCCCTCACGCTGACCGCGCCGGTTGTCGTGTGGGGTGCGTGGCCGTTCCACCGCGCTGCGGCCGTGAACCTCCGCCACGGTGCCGCCACCATGGACACCCTCATCAGTCTCGGCGTGATCGCGGCGTTCGGCTGGTCGCTCTACGCCCTTTTCTTCGGTGGTGCTGGCGAGGCCGGCATGCACATGACGATGACCTTCTTCGGAACACCCCACGGTGGCTCAAGCGAGATCTACCTCGAAGTTGCTGCCGCCGTCACCGTCTTCATTCTGCTCGGCAAGTACATCGAGGCTCGCGCTAGCCGTGAGTCCGGTGCTGCTCTTCGTGCCCTGCTCGAGCTCGGCGCGAAGGATGCCGCCGTTCTGCGCGGTGGTGTCGAACAGCGCGTTGCCGTGTCCTCGCTCGTCGTCGGCGACCACGTCGTCGTGCGCCCGGGCGAAAAGATCGCCAGCGACGGACTCGTCATCGAAGGCAACTCCGCCGTCGACGCGAGCATGCTCACGGGCGAATCAGTGCCCGTCGAAGTCGGCCCCGACGATCGGGTCACCGGCGCCACCCTCAACGTCGGCGGACGACTCGTCATCGAAATCACCCGCGTCGGCCGCGACACCGAACTGGCCCGCCTCGGTCGGATGGTCGAAGAAGCACAAACCGGCAAAGCCGACATCCAGCGTCTTGCCGATCGTGTTTCGGCGATCTTCGTTCCGGTCGTGCTCGGCCTCGCTGTCGTGGCTTTCGTCGGCTGGATGATCGCCGGCGGCCCCATCGAACTCGCGTTCACTGCCGCCGTCACGACCCTCGTCATCGCGTGCCCGTGCGCCCTCGGCCTCGCAACGCCGACTGCCCTGCTCGTGGGCACCGGTCGCGGATCGCAGCTCGGCATCCTGATCAGCGGACCGCAGGTTCTTGAACAGACCCGCTCCGTTGACACCATCGTTCTCGACAAGACCGGAACCGTCACGACGGGCGAAATGCGCCTCAGCTCGATCGATGTGCTCGAGGGCGAAAACGAGGAGCTCGTGCTGGCTCGCGCCGCCGCCGTCGAGGCTGGCTCGGAGCATCCGGTGGGCCGTGCGGTTGTCGCGGCAGCCGAACAGCGGGCCATCGCCCTTCCGGCCGTCACAGACTTCGCCGCCCATGCGGGCACCGGCGTTCAGGCGACCATCGACGGCACCGTGGTGTTCGTCGGCAAACCCTCGTGGCTCACCGCCGATCACCAGCAGATGGTGTCGGATGCCGCCCGCGCCTTAGTCGAGAAGGCCGAAGCTGCCGGGTCGACCGCAATGGTCATCGCGTGGGCAGGTCAAGCGCGAGGCGTGCTGGTTGTCGGCGACACCATCAAGGCAAGCAGTGCGGACGCCATCGCCGAGTTCGTCCGCCTCGGCCTGCGCCCCGTGTTGCTCACCGGTGACAACGCCGGCGCTGCAGCATCCGTTGCCGGCGCAGTGGGAATCACCGACGTGCACGCCGGCATCACTCCGCAGGGCAAGCTCGACGTCATCCGTCAGCTGCAGGCCGAAGGCCGGGTTGTGGCGATGGTCGGCGATGGAGTGAACGACTCTGCTGCTCTGGCCGCCGCGGACCTCGGCATTGCCATGGGTGGCGGCACCGATGCTGCAATCGCCGCCAGCGACATCACCGTCGTCAGTGGTGACCTCATGGTTGTCGCCGACGCGGTACGGCTCGCCAAGCGCACCCTCGGGATCATCCGCGGCAACCTGTTCTGGGCTTTCGCCTACAACGTGGCGGCCCTGCCGATCGCGATGCTCGGTCTGCTCAACCCGCTCATCGCGGGCGCGGCAATGGCCTTCTCGTCGGTCTTTGTCGTGACGAACAGTCTGCGGTTGCGCGGGTTCAAGTCGAGCGTGCGCGCACCGCGCTAGGGCTAGGGCTAACGCTCCGAACCGCAGCGGGAGTCGCAGTCGACACGAGCTAGGGGATGTCGCGCTCGCGAATAACGATCGCGCGCGCTTCATCCTCCGCTTGGCGCCGGGCGAGCACGTGATTGCGGAAGGTGTCGCGCAGCGGCAACTGAACCGTGTTCTCGGCGGGCACCCCGGCGAGCAACTGACGCAACCGGGTGAATTCGGCATCCACTTCAAGGCCGGCGACAAACGCGAGGTTGCTGATGTAGAGCCAGATGAGCAGCGCGAGCGCTCCCCCGAGCCAGCCGTATACACGGTCATAGCTCGCGAAGTTGGAGGCGTAGAAACCAAAGCCCGCGGTCGCAATCCCCCACGTCACGATCGCAAAGATTGCTCCGGTGCTCACCCACCGCATCCGTTCGTGTCGCACGTTGGGCGTGTAGTAGTAGAGCACGGCGAAGATCATGGTGAGGATGACGGCGAGCACCGGCCAGCGCCCCACCGACCAGACGGTAATCCAGGGCTCGCCGATGCCGAGCGCCTCGCCCACGGCGGATGCTACGTTTCTGGTGGTCAGCAGCAGCACAACGACGGCGGCGAAGGCGGCGAGCAAGAAGGTCGACAGTACGAGCATGAGTCCGCGGAATTTTACAAAGCGGCGCCCCTCTTGAATCTCGTACACGCTGTTCGCGGCGCGGCCGAAGGCGGTCGCATAGCTCGACAGTGACCAGACGCTCAAGAGGAGCCCGACGGTGAGCGCGACTCCCGGGCTGCCAATGGAGAACAGCTGCGTGAGAGGTTCTTTCAAGACTTCGACGGTGCTGGGTTTGAGCACTTCGGTGGCGAGATCAATCACGGTGTCGGCGGCCTGATCTTTGCCTTCGGCGATCGCCAACACGGAGACGACGCTGAGCGCCGCCGGCAGAGTGGCGAGCGCCGAGAAGAAGGCGAGCGTCGCTGCGGAGTCGATTCCGCGGTGCAGCATGAAGCCGTGATAGGCACGACGGAACGCATACCACCACTCACCGCGCGCGCTGCGGAGCTTGCTGGTCGCATCGGAAGATCCCATCCGGTCAGTTTAAGCGGAAGGATACGGAACTGGCGCACGACCCCCGCGGTGCTCCTTTCAGATCATGCACTCTAGAGGATGCCCCGAGATGGGTTTAGGCTCAGATCATTAGCCGCCGCGCGTTGCGACGACATGGGTTCGAGGAGGAACACCATGACCACGATTACGCCGTGCCTGTGGTTCAACGGCAATGCCGAAGACGCTGTGCAGTTCTATACCGCGGCGTTTTCAGACAGTTCGATAGTCGACACCACGCACTACCCTTCGGAGGGCTTAGCTGACTTTCAACGCGACCTCGCCGGTGCGGTGCTGACGGTTACTTTCCGTCTTGCCGGGCAAGACTTTTTGGCGATCAACGCGGGCGAGCGGTTTGCGTTCAACGAGTCCACGTCGTTCATGGTCAATTTCGATCCTTCTATTGATCCGGATGCTCGCCGCAATCTTGATGCGTTGTGGAATGCGCTTATCGACGGCGGCAGTGCGCTCATGCCGATCGCTAACTACGATTTCAGCCCGCGCTATGGATGGTTGCGCGACCGTTTTGGCGTGAACTGGCAGCTGATCCTCACCGATCCCGCTGGTGAACCGCGGCCCACGATCATGCCCGCGCTGCTGTTCGGCGACGGCGTGCAGAACCGTGCTCGAGAAGCCGTCGAGTTCTACGCCTCCGTGTTCGACAATGCGCAGTTGGGGGCCGACGTTCGCTACCCCAAACGCACGGGCCCCGCGCATCCGGGTTCCGTCATGTTTGGCGATGTCAGGCTCCGAGACCTGTGGTTTGTAGCAATGGATGCCGCCACTCGCCAACACGTGACGTTCACCGAGGCAGTGTCGTTTGTGATTCCGTGTGCGGATCAGGCTGAGATTGACCGCTACTGGGCGTCGCTCTCGGCGGTTCCCGAAGCGGAAGCCTGCGGGTGGTGCAAAGACAAATTCGGGGTGAGTTGGCAGATCACTCCCGCCAATATCGACGAACTCATGACACGGCCGAATGCCTTCGAGCACATGATGCAGTTGAAGAAAATCGAGATCGCCAAGCTTTAGCTAAACCCGCTCCGGACTAGGCGCGTTCCACGGGTTGCCGCAGCAGCGTGCGCAGTTTGGATGCCTCGACTTTACGAAAGTCGTTGAAGTAGATCTCGTGGTGCTTGCCGGTCATCCGCAGCCCCTGCTCGGGAATGAATTCGGTATGCATCTGCGCAAGAATCTCGGCCTCATCGTCATAGGGGCCGAGGTGGAGTGTTTGCACGCACAGCCCCTCGTCGAGAGTCTCGAGGCGCACCTTGTCGAGACTGACCGGCAGGCTCTCTGGCGTCTTGCTCTTGGCGGTGACCGCCGCAACGGCATCCTCGAATATGGTCGCGGTGATCCACTCGGGCGCAAGGATCATCGCGGTCCAGTCCCACTGTGACTTGTCACGACCGCTCGTGAAGGAGGCCATATCTTCGGCCCACCAGAGCGCTTCCAGCGGCGGCACAACGTAGTCGCGGTCGAGGGCTTTGCTTGCAAACTTCAAGGTGTACGCGACGGGATAGAGCGCGCCGATCGCGGCCGTGTAGTCGCTGTCGGCACCGGGCGCACCATGGCCGTCGACCATGAGGTATTGCTGAGGCGGGACATCCAGAATTCTGAACTCGTTGTGGCGCGCTTGATACGCGTCGAGCGTCTTCTTGAAATCTGTTTTCATTGCCCCACCCCGCCGTGCATTGGTTCGTGTTGTTAGCTCGCGCCGATCACCACGTTGGCGATGAGCATATCGAGCTTGCGCACGTCGATGGCCTTGCCGACCTTGATCTTGATGTGGCCGGCGCGGGTCCAGAGTTCAAGCTCGGCATTCATGTCGAGGGTTCCCGCGTTCTCGGATGACCACATGAGCACGTTCGAATAGGGCAGCGAGTAGAGCTCCACCTTCTTGCCGGTGATGCCTTGAGCATCACGCACGATGAGGCGCTTATTAGTGAACACGGCGCTGTCGCGGAACGTCTTGTAGGCCGCGATGGGCTGTTCGCCGGGCAGCAGCATCGGCATCACGTCTTCGGGAATGGGGGCTTCAGAAACGAACGTCCAGGCGGCGATTACAGCGGCTTCCATCGGGTACTCCTTAGATCGGGTGGCAGGCCGAGATCTCCGGCCCGCCCACACCCTATCGGCAGTCACCGACGCTCGAGGGTCGAGGGTCGAGGGTCGAGGGTCGAGGGCTGAACTTAGCCGCCGACCCAGCCTTCGATTCCGAACATGCCAAGTTCTGCCTCGCACTGATCGAGCACAGCTCTATAGGCAGCCGTCCATTCGGCAGAGTCGGGATCGTAGGGCTCCCCCTCCGCAGCAACCGCGGCCGCCGGGGTCACCGCTTGCAGCTCAGCGATCAGCGGGGCCAATTTGGTTTCTTCGGAGGGAGAGATCCGCTGAATCATCCTCGCGGCGACGCGTTTCGCTCCTTCGTATTCAGCTTCGATCGCCCGCCCCTGATCGACTGAAGTGCTCAGATTGAAGGTGAGGGTTACCGCGTCGGATACCTGCTCGCAGACTGCTTGCGTTTCGATTAGCGGATCGATTGGGTCTGCAGCTTCGGAGGTACAGGCGGCAAGGGGAAGAATAAGCAGAGCGGCCGCGACGGCAGCGAATGCCGGTCGACTTCGACGAACAGACACCAGAGGATCTCCTTTGAAGAGGACAGCAGCGACGAACGGGGATCGTTGCGCCATCTTCCGATCATTCCGAATGAGTGACTTACTTGATTACCGCTCATTAATTTCTGCCACTCTACGTCACGATACGAATCGGCAAAAGTCCCAACGTTGACAGCCGCAGCAGACCCCCAGAATGCCCCTAACGCGGAGGCTAGAATCGAGACTGTGCCGCTCCCGGCGCGGTAAGGATCGCCCTGTGACATCGCCTGCTCAGCATGACCGCCAGCCGCTCGTCGAGCCGGGCGCACCGCTCACTTCCGAAGCGCTGATTCGCTACTCGCGCCAGCTGGCTAATCCTGATTTCGGTGAGCTCGCTCAGCGTCGCCTCGCTCACGCACGAGTGCTTGTTGTCGGCGCTGGCGGCTTAGGCAGTGCTACCATTCCCGCGCTGGCTGCAATGGGTGTTGGAACCATCGGCGTGATCGATACGGATGCCGTTGAGCTCTCCAATCTGCACCGGCAGCTCGCTCACGGGGTCGCCGACATCGGGCGCAGCAAGCTCGATTCGATGGCCGAGACTGTCGGCCGGATCGATCCGGAGGTCTCGTTCACGGGCCACGATGTGTGGCTCGATTCCAGCAACGCGCTCGAACTCTTTGCGGGGTATGACCTCGTGCTCGACGGCAGCGACAACTTCGCCACCCGCTATCTCGTCAATGACGCGGCGGCGCTGACCGGCATCCCCGCCGTCTGGGGAGCGATCCTGCGCTACGGCGGTCAAGCCGGAGTGGCGTGGACTGGTCACGGACCGACCTATCGCGACCTGTTTCCTGTTCCACCCGCGCCAGGCACCGTTCCCTCGTGCGCTGAGGGCGGAGTGCTGCCGACCGTGTGCGCCATGATCGGCGCGATCATGTGCTCCGAAAGCGTGAAGCTCATCACGGGCATCGGCGAACCGCTCCTCGGACGAGTGACCACGTACGACGCTGTGTCGGGGCGATTCCGGGAACTTGAGTACGCCGCAAGCGATGAAGCGGATGCCGTGACCAAGCTCATTGACTACGACCTGTTCTGTGGGGTGACGGCGGCGCCCGCGTCGAGTGGCACCCACGGCTCGAATGACGCGAGCGGCACCGGCGACGAGATCGACTCACGCGAACTTGCGGGCTTGCTCCACGGGGGTGCGCCACTGCAACTCATCGATATTCGTGAGCCCTTCGAGTACGCGATTGCCGCGATTGAGACTGCCGAGCTGATTCCGCTGGGTGGCCTCGAGGGCCGGCATGCCGACATCCGCACCGACATTCCTGTGGTTGTGTATTGCCACCACGGCATCCGCAGCGAACGTGCCCTGCGAATGCTGCAGAGCGCCGGCTTCACCAATATCCGCCACTTAGTGGGCGGCATCGACGACTACTCGCAGGTCATTGATCCTGCGCTCGCGAGGTACTAAACGTGAACGATCAGATCCCCGCAAGCTTCGCCACCATTACGGATGCCGTGATCGATGAGGCCGCGATCCGGCGCGCGGTGGAGTCCCCCGCTTCCGGCGCGGTCGTCGTGTTTTCGGGAGTGGTGCGTAATCACGACGCCGGCAACGAAGTGTGGTCGCTGGAGTATCAGGCGCATCCCGAGGCCGAAGCGCTGCTTGCTCAGTGCTGCGCCGAGGTGGCGGCCGAAACCGGCCTGGCGATTGCGGCAGCGCACCGGGTTGGCCTGCTGCAGATTGGGGATGTTGCCCTGTCGGCAGCCGTCTCCGCAGCACACCGTCGCGAAGCTTTCGAGGCGTGCGAACTGCTCGTCGAACGCATCAAGGCGACGGTGCCGATCTGGAAACGTCAGCAGCTTGCCGGTGGCGCGACCGAATGGGTGGGGCTGTAGCGGCGACTTTCGGCGCACACGATCGGCGAGCGACAGTCAGGCGCACAGGCCACGTCGCAGCCGTAGGCGGAGCTGGGCTCTAGCCGCCAGCGAACGGCGGAAGCACGTCGACGCGAACGCCCACCGCGTACGCGGGATCACGACGAACAACGCCGTCGATCAGGAATGACCCCGACTCCACCACTCGCTGCATGAGCGAACCGTAGCGCTCGATGAGCAGCTCCTTGAGCGTTGCCAGAGTTGCCCCCGACTCGATTTCGAGGTGCTCTTCATCGCGCCCAGCGGCCTCGGCGGCAGCGGCGAAATAGCGAATGTGAGTGGTCATGTCAGCCACCAATGTACGACATCTCGATCTTCTTAGCGCCCGGTCCTGGCGTGGTCGCCAGCCGGGTGGTGTTGAGCGAGCGCAACTCTGAGTAGCGGTCGGTGCGGTTGCGCCAGAGGTGGGCCATGGCATCCGACAGTTCGCCGTCGGTGCAGCCGTCGCGCATGAGGGCACGCAGGTCGTGGCCGGAGCTCGCAAAGAGGCAGGTGTAGAGCTTGCCGTCGACAGAGATGCGGGCGCGCGAGCAGGTGTGGCAGAAGGACTGAGTGACGCTGGAAATCACGCCAATCTCTCCGCTGCCATCGCGATAGCGCCAGCGTTGCGAGGTCTCGCCGCTGTAGTTCGGGGCGATTTCTTCGAGGGGAAGCTCTGCGTTGATACGGGCGACAACCTCGGCCGAGGGCACTACTTCGCCGAGTTGCCAGCCGTTGGTGGTGCCGACATCCATGTATTCAATGAAGCGCAGAATGAACGGGGTGTCTTTAAAGTGACGGGCCATCGCGACAATGTCTTTGTCGTTGTGCCCCTTCTTGACGACCATGTTGATCTTGATCGGGGCCAGTCCTGCAGCGTGCGCTGCGTCGAGGCCGTCCAAGATCTTCTTCACGGGAAACTTGACGTCATTCATCGACTGGAAGGTCGCATCGTCGAGCGAATCGAGCGACACGGTAACCCGCTTCAGGCCAGCTTCCTTCAGCGCGGGGGCAAGGTGGCCGAGCGCTGAGCCGTTGGTGGTGATGGCGAGGTCGAGGGGCGCGCCCGCCGGGGTCGTCAGCTTCGACAGCATCCCGACTAGTTCAGGGAGTCCTTTGCGCAGCAGCGGTTCGCCGCCCGTGAGGCGGATCTTCTCGACACCGTGACGTGCGGCGATGCGCGCCAAGCGAGTGATCTCTTCGAAGCTCAGAAGTTCGTCGCGCGGCATGAACGCATAGTCAGCGCCAAAGACTTCCTTGGGCATGCAGTAGACGCAGCGAAAATTGCAGCGGTCGGTGACCGAGAAGCGAATGTCGTGCAGCGGCCGACCCAGGGTGTCCACGACGGGGGTGCCGATCGCGGAGGAACTCATAGCGTCAGACTAACCCGCGGAAGGCTGCGAAACCTCCGAGGCCGTCGCGTCGATCGCATCGCCCACGTGAATGCTGCCGCCATCAAGCGGAGTGAGCCGGATGCCGAACCACGTCTTGTGGTCCCGCTGGCGGTGTTGCGCCAGGGTGCGAATCGGTTCCTTACCGCGCTCGAGAGTGGAGGGTTCGATCGTGGTCATGACGCAGCGGTCGCAGATCATGGTGACGCGGAAGCGCACGTCACCGATCGTCACGCTGGTCCAGCTTTCTTCGACGAACGGTTCGAGGTCGTCGATGATCACGTTGGGACGGAACCGGATCATGTCGAGGGGCGCGTCATCAGCGTCGGTCCACTCGTCGAGCTGACGCAGCGACGCTTCACTTGCGAGCAGCAGCGGGCCACCATCAGCGAGAGACACGACTTCGCCGGGCTGGCCGCCGTCGTCGGGGTCGATCGCGCGCACAGTGGGGTCGGACTGCCAGACGAGGCGAGCGTCGAGGCCGACGCGTTCGCTGAGCCAGGCGTTCACGTCGCCGCGGGCTGCAAGGGCGGTGCCTTGCCCATCGAGGCTCACCTCGATCGTGTCGCCGCCGTCGGCCATGTCGACGGTCACGCTGGAGCCGTCTCGGTCAGAAAGCCGCACGGCCGTCTCGCTCAGCGCGTGAGCGGTGAGGCCGAGAAGGTGGTTGTGCTGACGCGCGGTCAGGGCTTTGCCGTCGCTATCGACAAGCGCCCAGCGGCGATCCTGGTCAAGGCCCCATGGATTGACGGCCGCCGAATCGACGTCTTCGCCGGCAAAAGACTTCACTGGATACACTCTGAGTCGTGTCACGCGCATGGGCAAATCCTAGCAACGTGCGCCCCAAGAACGACGGGAGTGTCCCGAGGATTCGCGATGCGAATTGGCGGTGCGTTTTAGCGGCGCGTTGTGGCGGTGCGTTTTAGCGGCGTGGGTACACCGTGATCTGGGATGCTGCGACGGATGCCACGATGCGGTCCCCCGGCGTGATGTCGTGCGCGAGCAGATCGGCCGCCGCTGTCTCGGCCACGACCGTGTCGCCCAGCAGCGTGACGCGGATTCCCCTGAGGCCGGGCTCGAGAAGATCGACGGTGGCGTGCCATTCGTTGGGGTGCGAGGGGGCGGATACCTCCCGGCGCAGCGTCACCGCAGACGGCGGGAACGCGACCGAAACCTCCGCACCGACCTCCGGTACGACGTCGTCGACGGCGAATCCACGCCCATCCGCAAGTCGCACGAGTTCACGGGTTTCGACGATTCCGTGCAGCACGTTGAGGCCGACCAGAGTGGCGGCGAACTGGTTGACGGGCTCGCCGAGCACTCGGGCAACGTCGCCGCTGTCGATGATGCGGCCAGCATCCATGATCGCAACGCGGTCGGCTAGCACCATGGCATCCACCACATCGTGGGTAACGACGATTGTGGCGGGCGCGGTCGGCGGGCGGCCATCGATTCCGGTGTGGGTGGCGGAGATCCGGGAGGCCAGACACTCGCGCAGCAGGGTGCGCACGAGGGAAGCGTTTTGCACGTCGAGGGCGGCCATCGGTTCGTCGAAGAGCAGCACATCGGGTTCGGTGGCCAGCACGCGGGCGATCGCCACGCGCTGCTGCTGGCCTCCCGAGAGTTCGGCGGGTTTGCGAGCGGCGAACTCGCTCATGCCGACGGCCGCCAGCCATTCGGAAGCACGTTCGCGGGCATCCGTGGCATTCATTCCGTTCGAGCGCAGCAGCCCGCGCGAACGCAGCCCGAAAGCTACGTTCTCGAGGGCGTTGAGGTGTGGGAACAGCAGGGGGTCTTGTCCGAGCAACCCGATGCGACGACGATGAGCGGGCACCACGGTCATCCGCCCGCCACCCGACTGCGGAACCTCGGTGAGCACCCGACCGTCGACCGAGACGGAGCCCTGGTCGGGAGCGAGCAGCCCCGCGATCACCGCGAGCAGCGTCGACTTACCGGAGCCGTTCGGGCCCAGCAGCGCGAGCGTTTCTCCGGGCGCGACTGTGACGCTCGCGTCGAGACTGAACGAGCCTCGACTCACCTGAATAGTGGCATCCAGCGTCATGGGTCAGCGCTCCGGGGTTGTGCGCCAGCTGCGCAGTAGAAGCAGGATGACGATGCCGACCACCACGAGCAGCAGCGACAGAGCGATGGCCGAATCTTGACTCACGCCGGCGCCGTTGAACGCGGTGTAGATCGCGAGGGGCATCGTGCGGGTGGTGCCGGCGGCGTTGCCGGCGAAGAGGGCGGTGGCGCCGAATTCGCCGAGCGCGCGGGCGAAGCAGAGCACGGTTCCGGCGATGACGCCCGGCATGATGAGCGGCAGGGTGACTCGACGAAAGACCGTCCAGCGGCCGGCGCCAAGCGTCGCGGCTACCGCCTCGTACCGAGTGCCCGCGGTGCGCAGCGCGCCCTCGACCGAGATCACCAGGAAGGGCAACGCCACGAACGATTGGGCGATTACGACAGCACCCGTCGTGAACGGAATGCGGATGCCGAACCACAGTTCGAGCACACTGCCGACGAGCCCGTTGCGTCCGAGAAGGTAGAGCAGGGCGATGCCTCCGACCAGGGGTGGCATCACGAGCGGGAGCGTCGTGAGCGCACGCAGCAGACCGGCCAGCCGATTGCCCGAGCGAGCGATCACCAGCGCGAGCGGAATGCCAACGATGAGGCACAGCACCGTCGCGGCGAGGGCAGTCTGCAGCGACAGCCAGAGTGCCGACTGCGCCTCCTCCGAGACGATCGCGGCCGGCACGCTGGGCCAATCGGCCCGGAGAAACAGCCCGACGAGGGGCAAGATCAGCAGGGCGAAACCGAGGGCCGCGGGCAGGTAAAGCAGACGCGGGATGCCAGAGCCTGCTGCTGCCGTGGTGCGGGAGGCTGCGCTTCGGCTGGCTGCGCTTCGGCTGGCTGCGCTTGGGCCGGTCGCGACCTCGGCGGCTCCGTCCCGGTCGGTCTGCGCACGGCGCGAGGAGGCACTCATGGCTTAGAGAATCCGTAGCCCGCAAGAATGCTCTGCCCCGCCGGCGAAAGCACGAATTCGACGAAGGCAGCGGCGATGACCGGCTGTGCAGCCTCGTTCAGCACAGCGATCGGGTACGTGTTGCGTGCGGTTGCAGCGTCGGCAATCGCTATGCCGTCGACGGCACCCGCCGCGTTCAGAACGTCCGTGACGTAGACGAGCCCGGCATCCACTTCGCCCAGCTCAACCTTGGTCAACACGGCCGTCACGTTCTGTTCTTCGGTTACGGGCGTGAGTTCGACGTCTGCAGCGTCGAGCAGGATGCGGGAGGCCGCCCCACACGGAACCGCGGGAGCGCACAGGGCAACCTGCACTCCGGGCTCCGCCAGATCGCTCAGCGTCGTGATGTCCAGCGGGTTGCCGGGCTGCACTGCAATCTGCAATTCGTTGCTCGCGAACGAAACGGGAGCAGTCGCGAGCTCGGCGCTGACCTGCTGCATTGTCGCGTCATCCGCGGAGGCGAAGACGTCGGCCGGGGCGCCTTCACTGATTTGAGTCGCGAGAGTAGAGGAGCCGTCGAAGGAAATCGGAGCGATAGTCACGCCGGGGTTCGCGGCGTGGAAGGCCTCAGCCAACTCGGTGAACGAGGCCGTCAGCGAGGCTGCGGCGAAAATCGTGAGCTCACCCTGCAGCGCACCGTCAGCAGACGTGGATGCCGGTGCCGGGTCTGCTGCCGAGCATCCGGCGAGCCCCACCAGACCTGCCATCGCGATGGCGGCGACCGTCGTCAGCACGCGAACCCGTCGTCGCCTGTGCCCGCCCTGCTGCCGCGGCTGCCCCTGCTTCCGCACCGGAAGCATCACTAGGAGTTGTCTTTCGGAGCCTCAACAACCACCATCGTTGCCTTCACAACGGCGACCGCGAGCGACCCAATTTCGAGTTTCAAGTCGCGCACCGCTTCGGTCGACATGAGCGACACGATGCGATGCGGGCCGCACTGCAGCTCGACCTGCGACATGACGGTGTCGCTCAGGATGCCCGTGACGAGCCCAACCATCCGGTTACGAGCGCTGCTCGGTGAGCCGGATGCCGCTGCCGACTGCAGGGCTTGCTGCGCACGCTCTTGAGCCCGCTGCGCGAGGTCCGCGCCGTCGATGACTTGGCGCCCGGCGTCATCGAGAGAGACAGGCAGTCCGTCGGAGGCGATCCACCGTCGCACGGTGTCGTCGCTGACTCCGAGGAGCCCTGCGGCTTCGCTAATCCGATAGTGCGTCATAAATCGGAGTTTAGCACCGCACCTGCGGAGATAAAGGGCGATTTTCGCTACGCCCGCACCCAGTCGAGTGTGAACCGTTTTCGCTAGAGTGAGCCTATGGCCCTCGACGCAACGCCGCTACCGGCATCGATCAGTATTGAGCAGCACCTCGCGAGCATTCTGACGACCACCGCCACGCTGCCCGCGATCACTGTTCCGATCGCTCAGGCCCTGCACCGCACGCTCGCCGCCGACGTTCGGGCCGCCGCGGATGTGCCCGGCTTCGATAACTCGGCGATGGATGGCTACGCGCTTCGTCGAGCGGATGCCGCAACGGCCACCACCGAAACCCCGGTTACCCTCACTGTGGTTGCCGACCTCCCCGCCGGGTCCGCAGAGAACCCGCGACTGCTCCCCGGCGAGGCCGCGCGCATCATGACCGGCGCTCCCGTTCCCGACGACGCGGACTGCATCGTTCCCATCGAAGACACTGATGAGGGCACCGCGACGGTGCTCATTTTTCGGGCCCCGAGCGAGGCTGCGTTCATTCGCCCCCAGGGCACCGACGTGCGCACCGATGCTGCGGTGCTGCCTGCCGGGCGCGTTCTCGGCCCGCGCGATCTTGCCGCCGCTGCCGCCGCTGGGGTCGGAACTCTTTCGGTGATTCCGGCACCGCGCGTTGGCGTGCTCTCGACCGGCAGCGAACTGCGCCAGCCCGGCGAGCCTCTCGCCCGGGGCCAGATCCATGACTCGAATTCTCTATTGCTCGAAGCGCTGATTACCGAGTGCGGCGGCATCCCGGTGCTGCTCGGTTCTGTGCCCGACGATGACGATGCTCTGCGTGCGATCCTCGACACGCACGCCCCCGACCTGGATGCCATCATCACCTCGGGTGGAGTGAGCGTCGGCGCCTACGACGTCGTGAAGGCCGTGCTCGCCCCGCTCGGCATCTGGTTCGGACCGGTGCGGATGCAGCCGGGCAAGCCCCAGGGCTTCGGCCGGTTCCCGGTCGTCAACGCCAGCGCCGCCACCGACGGCAGCAGCGACAACAGCACCGCCACGACCGCCGCCGCAACCGCTCCCGACAGCGGCCCCCTCCTCTTCGCCCTCCCCGGCAACCCCGTGAGCGTCTTCGTCTCCTTCGAAACCCTCGTTCGCCCCGCGCTTCTCACGCTGGCGGGCCGATCGCCGATCGTGCGGCCGACGCTCACCGCCACCGTGACAACGGGCTGGCGCAGCCCCGCGGGGCGAGCGCAATACATGCCCGCTGTTGTCGAAGAAGATGGGCAGGGTGCGGCATCCGTTCGTCCCGCGAGCGCCGGCGGTGCCGGTTCGTATCTCGTCGCGAGTCTGGCCAGCGCCAACGCCCTGGCTTTCGTGCCCGAAGACACGACCGATGTGCTCAACGGTGACACCCTGACTGTCACACTGGTCTCATGAGCGATCAGCCTTTCACCCACCTCAATTCCGCTGGCCAAGCCCGGATGGTGGATGTCACCGCCAAGACCCCGACCGTTCGCGAGGCGACGGCGGAGGGTTTCGTTCGCTGCTCCCCCGTGATCATTGATGCGCTGCGCTCGGGCAACGCTCCCAAGGGTGACGTTCTGGCGGTCGCGCGCATCGCCGGCATCCAAGCGGCAAAGCGCACCGCCGAACTCTTGCCGCTCGCCCACATCATCGGCGTGCACGGCGCGACCGTCGACCTCGAGGTGACGGATGACGGTGTCGCCGTCACCGCGACCGTACGCACCGCCGATCGCACCGGCGTTGAGATGGAAGCCATGACCGCGGTGTCGGTGGCGGCTCTCGCGATCGTCGACATGGTCAAGGGCATGGACAAGACCGTGCAAATTGAGAACGTGCGACTGCTCGCGAAGTCCGGTGGCCGTTCGGGTGACTGGCGTCGCCCCGAATAACGTGCGGTGAGCGGCGAGCCGTCTGGCTTTTACCGTCGGGCTCGGGCTCCTCAGCCTGCAATCTCGCTAGTGGTCTCCGCCATCAAGTTGCTCCAGAATGTGGCCGATCAACGGCGCGACCACCGCAAGCCCCTCTTCGACCGCTTTCGTTGACCCGGGCAGGTTCACCACGAGAGCAGTGCCCGCAACCCCAACCAGACCGCGGCTCAGCACCGCCATCTTTGTGTGGCGAGCCCCCTCGCGGCGCAGCTCTTCGGCAATGCCGGGAATCTCGCGTGTGAGCACGGGCCGGGTTCCTTCGGGCGTGAGATCCCGGGGAGCCACTCCCGTTCCGCCGCTCGTGATCACGATGCGGGCACCAGCGGCGAGCGCGGCGCGTATCGCAGTAGTGACTGATTCCGCGCCATCCGGAATCACCGTCAACGACGCCGCATAGCCCTGCGCCGTGAGCAGCTCGACCGCGCGCGGCCCCGAGGTATCCGCCCGCTCCCCCCGGAAGCTGCGGTCAGAAACCGTGATGACCGCAGCGGGCACTGCCTCAACGTCGCTGCCCTTGCCGCTGTGAGTGTGAACCATGTCTGCAACGGTACGGCAGGCTGCGTGCCAGGCCCACAACTAAGATTCAGATCATGCGCGAGCCACAGTTTTCGATCCGACGAACGGATGCCGCCGACTGGCGCGAGGTCCGCGATCTGAGGTTGGAGATGCTGGCCGATACCCCGATGGGGTTCGCGGAGCACCTAGAGGATGCTCAGCACGCCACGGACGCAGAGTGGCAGCTTCGGGCTGTTCGCGGGCAGAGCTCGTTAGCCATTGCTGTCGCCGCCATCACCACCGAAGGCAGGTGGATCGGCACGATGGGGTGCTATATCCCTGACGCAAAAACGGGCCCGCTCCTTGTGGGTGTCTACGTCACTCCCGATTTTCGTGGCCGGAAAGCTGGCGTGACGGATGCCCTGCTCACGACCATCGAGCAGTGGGCGTTCCAGTACGGCAGCACCCTCACCCTCGGCGTGCACGAAGACAACGCTCGAGCGCGCGCCGCGTACGAAAATCGCGGCTTCGCTCTGACAAGGCACACGGTTCCGTACATTCTCGATAAGTCCCGACGCGAACTCGAAATGATCAAGCAGCTTTAGGGTGCGACCCGCTTAGTCGACCAGCGGCGGAGTGCGCGGCGGCGCGACCCGACGCTGCGACGCCGCTTCATAGGCGATGCCGATGCGCAGCAGGTCGAGGTCGGAATACGCGGCACCGGCGAAAGTGATTCCCACGGGCATCCGGATGTCGTCCATGAGCCCCATGGGAACAGTGACGGTCGGGATGCCCAGGTGCCGAATCGCGAGGTTGCCGTTCGCGACCCAGACACCGTTTCGCCATCCTGCTGCCGCCGTGGCGGGGTTCGTTCCCATATCGGCGGCGCCCACGTCGGCGACCGCGGGGAAAGCTACGGCGTCGAGCTCGTTGGCCCGCATCCACTCTTCAAGGTCGATGCGGCGGGTTTCTTCGAGGCCGCGCACGCCCGCTTCGAGCTCGGGGATGTCGGTGAATTTCTCGTAGGGGTGGTCGCGCACCTGAGTCGGATACACCGCGATGTCGTCTTCGAAGCCGTCGTAGCGATCATGCGGGGTGCCCGGTGTCGTCGGGAAGATCGTGCTGCCGTCGACACCCACGATGGTGTCGAAGTTCGGGTCGCCGTTGGCCTGGAGGAAGTCTTCCCACGCCCACGCCGAGAGATCGACGATTTCGCGCTTCAGGAACTCGGGGCTCACCAGACCGCGGGTCGCGATCGTGGGGGCACCAGCCCGGTCGGCTTCGTAGTTCGAGACGACCGGAAAGTCGACCTCCACCACGGTCGCGCCGGCTGCTTCGAGGTCGCGACGCGCTTGGTCAAACAGGGTCAGGATGCTCGGGCGGGTGTCAATCGCGGTTCCTGTCGGACCGCCGACACCGCGCGTGCCCGAGCCCGCCTCGGTATCGCGGTTGATGTACATCCGGGGAACGCCGAAGCGCTTTCCCGCCAGCGGTAGCTCCGGATCTTCGATCACGAGCGACATATACGTCTCGGGCCGCAGGCTAGACGCCGCCGGGATCTCCACCCACGGCTGCGAGCGCCAGAAGTCTCCGCGAGTGTCGTCATCGTCGAACACGATCACGTCGAGCACGGCGAGCAGGTCGGCCATGGTGCGGGTGTGCGGCACGACGACATCCATCGTGGGCACGAGGGGCCAGTTGCCGCGCACCGAGATCACGCCGCGCGACGGCGTGTAGGCACACAACGCGTTGTTGGATGCCGGAGCCCGGCCGCTCGACCAGGTCTCTTCACCGAGGCCGAAGGCCGCAAAACTCGCCGCCGTTGCCGTGCCCGATCCGTTCGACGATCCCGAGCCATAGGCGGCGGTCAGGTACTCGGAGTTGTAGGGGCTCTCGGCACGGCCATACACGCCGGGCTGCATTCCGCCGTTGGCCATCGGGGGCATGTTGGTGAGGCCGAGGCAGATGGCTCCGGCACCGCGCAGGGCACCAATTGTGGCAGCATCCCGCATCGCGCGCAGGTCGGCGAAGGCGGGGCTACCCGCTGCTGCCGTGAGCCCACGGTGCAGGTAGCTGTCTTTAGCCGTGTACGGGATGCCATCAAGCGGCCCCCGCGACTGGCCAGCGGCGCGCCGAGCATCCGACTCCCGCGCTTCGGCGAGCGCTTCCGGGTTCGGCACAACGACGGCGTTGAGTTTTGGCCCGCTGCGGTCATAGCGGTCGATGCGCGCGAGGTAGGCGGTGACGAGTTCTTCGCTCGTGAGAGTTCCTGCCGCGAGCGCCGCTTGCAGTTCGGCTATCGAGGCTTCAACGACGTCGAAGGTACTCATACGATCGCTCCCGGTTCCAGCGCGGCAGCAGCATCGTCGCTGAGCCCGGGCACTTTCGGCTGCTGCTGGGTGATGCAGTGGATGCCGCCACCCCGCGCAAAGATCTCCCGGGAGTCGACCATGTGCACGGTGCGACCGGGATACGCGTCGGCCAAGATTTCGGCGGCTCGGGCATCCGCGACTTCGTCGGCAAACCCGCAACCGATGACTCCCCCGTTGACGACGAGGTGGTTGACGTAGCTGTAGTCGACGAAGCCATGGTCGTCGCGAAGGGTCGCGGGCGTCGGCAACTCGACGATCTCGAAGGCTCGACCGGCAGCATCCCGCTGGCTCTCGAGGCTGGCCCGGATCTCGGCCATCACCTGATGGTCCGGATGCTCGGGGTTGGGCTGGGCGTGCAGCAGCACGCGCCCCGGCGATGCGATTGTCGCGACGATATCGACGTGCCCGTTGGTGCCGAAGTCGTCATAGTCGCGGGTGAGCCCGCGCGGCAGCCAGACTGCATGAGTCGCGCCAATCGTGCGCAGCATCTCCTGCTCAACGCGTGCTCGGTCAGCGAGCGGATTACGGCGCGGGTCGAGCTGCACCGTGTCGGTCAGCAAGACGGTGCCTTCGCCATCCACGTGTAGTCCGCCGCCCTCAGCAACGAGAAGCGAGCTAACGAGTTCGGCACCCGCAGCTTCCGCGACGAAACCACCGATCTCAGCCGACTTAGCCCACTCCGCCCACGCGGGAGCACCCCAACCGTTGAAGATCCAGTCGACAGCGCCGAGCACGCCCGGCCGCTCATCGTCGAGCACGAACGTGGGCCCGATGTCGCGCATCCAGAACTCGTCGAGCGGGGCCTCGAACAGCTCAATACTGCTGGCGAGCATCCGCCGAGCACGAAGCATTTCGGTGGGGTCAACCACCATTGACACAGGCTCAAACTGGGCGACGACGTTGGCCACATCGGCCCACGCGGCATAGCCGAGTTCTCGTTCGGCATCGGTCGCACCGAGCGTTTCGCCGACGCGCGGGAACGCCATCCACGTGCGCTCATGTTCAGCGGTTTCGGATGGCATTCTCCAGCTCATGACTAGCCTTTCGACGCTTCAATAATGGATGCCGCGAGCCGCTGTCCCACGCGAATAGCACCGTCAACGTGTTGGTACCCTTCCGCCGCGAGGTCGCTGGAGCCGAACTGAATTGGTCCCACCGGCTCAAGCTGCAGAGCGCCGTACCGCGTGAGCCCGCCGAGGTCGAAGCTCGCGGCATACGCACCGCGGGTCCACTCTTCGGAGGCCCAGTCGCTTTCGTAATACACGGCCGGAGTGAGTGCTTCGTCGCCGTAGTAGGTCGCGAGCGATTCGAGGATGCGCTGCTTGCGTTCGACCGGATCAAGCGCGAACAGTTCGTCGGCCTTCTCCCCCGACACAAAGCCCACGAGGGTGCCGCGCTCTTCGCCGTGGTTGGTGTTGTCGTACGCCTCGTGCACGATTTGGTACGGGCTAAAGGCTGTACCGGAAAGCCCGGCCGCGCGCCAGAACGGGGTCGCATAGGTCGCGTGCACCTTAATGACGAGACCGAGGGAGGAGTGCTGCTGCATTTGCTGGCGCATCCGAGGAAGGGCAGGAACGTAGTCAATGCGGTCGTAGAGGTTCGGTGGCACGGCAACAATCACGTGCTCGGCACGCACCGCTAGCTCGTCGCTCGTGACGGTCGCGCCCGTGGCATCCCATTCGATTCGGCGAACGGGCTGCGAAAGGCGAACAACGTCGCCACCCAGGGCGTCGGCCATGAGCAGCGGAACCTGCTGAAGCCCACCGACCACGCGCTTATCGAGAATGAAGTCGGCATCCACGAGGTTGCTGAAGCTGCCAGCACTGGCGGCCATGAGCAACGCCTGCAACAGCGAGAACGAGTGGGCAGGCTTCGTGAGCATCGCCTCGGCAACGTAGAGCGCAATGTTGTCGACAGCTTCGGCATCCGCACTCTGGCTTTCTAGCCAGCTGCGGTACGAGATGCGGTCGAATTCTGCGGCCAGCGGATGCTCCCACGGAGCCTGAAGGTCGAGCTCAGCCACGAGGGCGTCAAGCACCGTAATCAGTCGGGTGATCTCGGCTTCGGTTGCTTCGCCGGCGGGGAAGATGTCTCCGGTGAAGCGACGCGCAACACCATCGCGCGACACGTAGACGCTCTCGCCTTCGCGGTAGCGGGAGTAGGTTTCGAGGCCGAGTTCGGCGAGCATGTCGATGAGTGCGGTTTGGTCAGGCGAAACCCACTGGCCGCCGATCTCATACATCTGCCCGTCGATGTCGTTCGTCCAGAGACGACCACCAATGCGGTCACGCGCTTCAAGAACGATCACGCTCTTGCCCGCGCGAACGAGAGCCCGTGCTGCGGTAAGGCCTGTGGCGCCGGCTCCGACGATGACAACGTCGCGGTTAAAGGTGTTCATACCCTCCATTATTTACCACCTGTTCAATAAGAGTCAAGAACGGCTACACTTCGAGGATGGCAGCAGGCACAACTCGACGACGAAACGCCACCGAGCGAGCATCCGAAATTCGTGACGCGGCTCAGGCCATCGCCCTCGCCCGGGGACTTGCCGCGATCTCCTTGCGCAACCTCGCCGCCCACTGCGGAGTAACCGCCCCGCTCATCACGCACTACGAACCCAACATGGAAGCCCTAGTGGCTTCGACCTTCGCGTCGATCGCCGAAAAAGAGATCGCCGAAGTCGAGCGCTACGCTCTCGCGCCAGCCGAACCCCTCGATCAGATTCGAGCGCTCATTGAGGCCATCGCAGACCCGGCGCGCGATAACGTCGGCGAAGTCTGGACCGATGCGTGGAGCCTCGGCCGCCGCAACGACTCGCTCGCCGAAGCCGCTCGCCAGTCAATGGATTCCTGGCATGCGCTCGCCATCAGGATCATCCGCGCCGGTCAGGATGCCGGGCAGTTCGCCCCAGTCAACCCGGAGCGCGCCGCCCTCGTGCTCTTCGCCCTCGTTGATGCCACCTCGGCGTACCAACTTGTGAACTTCCGCACCCGCGAAACCCGAGAGTCGCTCGTGCGCGAAACCCTCGAAGACATGCTCGACATCCCGTTGGGCTAATTGTACGAACCGGTCCAAGCTGCGAAAAACCCGAGTTCCGAGTTCGATTCATTGAGCGGAATCCCGAAGTGTGTTTGAGTTATCAGCACGGAGGGGAGTAGTCCCCGCGAAGCTCATCGTCATTACGGTCGTGTCATCATGACCCGGTGCAGCTAGGGCCCGAAAGTGCTCGACGAGACCTCCAGAATTTCTAACATTCTGGAGTTGTTTCATGAACGTCCCTCTGTGGGCTTGGCTCGCCGTTATCGGCGTCATCCTCGTGATGCTCGCGATCGACCTGGTCGCGCATCACACCGCTCATGTCATTAGCGTGCGCGAAGCCGCAGCGTGGTCCGTGATCTGGGTCGCGTCCGGCGTGACCTTCGGTGGCATTATCTGGTGGCTGTTTGGTGCGGAATTCGGCCAGCAGTACTTTGCCGGCTTCGTTATCGAGAAGTCGCTTGCCGTTGACAACGTCTTCGTCTGGGCAATCATCTTCTCCGCCTTCGCCGTACCCCCACAGTTTCAGCACCGCGTGCTGTTCCTCGGGGTCATCGGTGCTCTCGTGTTTCGTGGCATCTTCATCGCCGCCGGTGCAGCCCTGCTCAGTAGCTTCGCGTGGGTGCTGTACGTATTCGGTGCCTTCTTGGTCTTCACGGGCGTCCAGATGCTGCGCAAACGAAACGAGCACTACGACCCCGAGAAATCCGTCGTGCTCAAGATCTTCCGTCGCCGCGTCCCCATGACGGATGCTTTCTACGGTCAGAAGTTCGTCGTGCGCAAGGCGGGCGTGCTGCTCGCTACCCCGCTGCTGGCCGTGCTGGTTCTTGTCGAGATCACCGACATCGTGTTCGCCGTTGACTCGATCCCGGCCATCTTCGCCGTCACCGACGAAGCGTTCCTTGTGTTCACCGCCAATGCCTTCGCGATCCTCGGCCTACGAGCAATGTACTTTCTGCTCGCTGACCTCATGCACCGTTTCATCTATCTGAAGATCGGCCTGGCTCTCTTGCTCGTCTGGGTCGGAATCAAGATGCTCCTGCTCGACGTGTATTACATCTCGACGACTCTGTCGCTCGGTGTGATTTTCGTCATCCTGGCCACGTCGATCGGCGCGAGCCTGTGGGCCACGCGCGGCCAGCCCCGCCACGCGATCGAGACCCCCGCGGGCGGCGGATTCCGGATGGCGACCGAAGACGAACTCGCCGAGGTCGATAGTGTGGCCACGTGAACCCATTACTTCCGGCAACCTATGACCTCGTTTACTCCCTATTTCTTGGCGGCTTTTTTCTGCTGAACCTCTTCATCTCGTTCTTGGTCGCCGGCTCAGCTAAGCGCAAAGATCGCAGCTTCGGATCGTTTTTCTGGCTATCGTTCGCCATGGGGTTCCTTATTCCGGCATTGGTAGTTGCCGCGCTGCCCTTCCACGATGACGACCCCAACCGTCCAAGCAACAAGCCTCAGTTCTAGAGCTGCACCACGGCGCCAGCGCCCCCGCACGAAAAAGCCCCGCATTCACAAGGAATGCGGGGCTTTTGCTGGCGGTTCCGGTGGGCTGTGAACCCTCATTCCCTCCCTGTGCACAGGGTTATCGTCCTCAAATTCTCCGCATTTCCGGCATTTCGATCATGTCGTCGCACTTGAGACATTGCGGTTTTGTACCAAGTGTTGCCACTTTTCATCACGCGCTGCGTAGACGTGTTTGGGCGCGGAAGCGGCGAGCGAAGCCATGTGATGCAGCTCTACCGCGCAGTAATGGTTTTCCACGTATTCCGAGAACTCATCTCCCATCGCCAAACCGGCATCGTCATAGAACCCTGTCCGCGCAGCGCACCAACATGGCGGGATCAACGAAGCACGATTTTGGCGCTTTCGGCAGTTCTGCATGCCTCGTGCTCGACCGCGAGTGGCATCGTTAGGGTTCCTGCGTAACACGAGCAATGCTTGGTGTGTGCGAGTGGTGATGGGTTCGCCGCAGCCGGCGTATGCCGCGACGGACGCCCCGCTCGTATCGTGTGCGCAGCAATTCACTTGATGCGGGCTTGCATCAGCGATGGCACTCGGAGAATGGTTGAGGCGCCCACCCGGGGGCTGAGCATGGAGCCGTCGCTCTCGCTCTTGCCTGTGTCGCTCCCGCGGCCCGATGAGCAGGCGTCCAGTTCCATAGAGGTAATTAGCGGACAGTTTCGAGGACTCTGCCGACGGTCAGGAAATCGCTGCGGTCGCCCTCGTTGCAGCACCAACTTCCGACGACCTCGTAGTCGGTGTGAACTAATCCCGCCATTAGAAGTAGGAGGAACCCCGCCACAAAATTCAGAAAGCCACATCTCCACCTTGGGTGCCGGATGTGCCTCATGGACGGTCGTAGTTGGACAGAGTTTTGACCCGTCAATAGATAGTGATACTATCCGATAGTGCAAATATCCAAACCTTCCTGGCAAGCCGTCGCTCCTCTTTCTGCGGTGAAGTATTACCAACGCGAGGGGTTATTTCCTGAAGGAGTTCGATCTGCCCCCAATCAGGTCGAATACGAGGAGCTGCATGCCGAACGTGTTCGACTTACCCGTGCGTTGCTGGAAACGGCTGGCCCTTCGATCGCCGCGACGAAGGACATCATTCGGGCGCCGAATACTAAGGGTGCGCCGTTTGCCGAGATATTCAGCGTCGCATCGTACGCGATGGGCACACCGCGGGTTGTAGGGTCTCTTCCCCGTGACACCTCGCGGGGCACGTGATGCGCCTTGCCCGCTCACAGGGTTGGAAGTTCACCGACGATAGTCCCGGGATTGACCGCTCGGTGCGAGCCCTAGACGGATTAGACGCGATCGACTTAGACGCTCCGAGCGAGTATTTGGGCGCGTATGCATCAGCTGCAGCGACCGCGGCAGCTGCGGACCGTCACGCCCTGACCATGCTGTCGGACCCGCACCAGATAGCGGAATTTATGGTCGTCGGAACCGTTCTCGGAGATCCACTTTTTGCCGGACTGCGTCGCATCGCCCAGGAAGATGCTACCCACAAGTTTTTCCATACCAACCAGAATCGAGACAAGTCATGACCACTACCCAGCAGCTACACGTCGTCCTCGGCGGGAACGGGGTTATCGGGCGTGAGACCGTCCGAGCCCTCCTCCGCCGCGGCGAAAAGATAGCCTCAGTTGGCCGCCGGCCGTCCACCATCGACGGCGTGTCATCCATCACTGCGAACCTCCTGACCGCCGCGGACGTGGCACATGCCCTCACCGGCGCGCAGGTCGCGTATCTCACTGCGGGCCTGGCCTACTCGTCCACCATTTGGGCGCAGCAGTGGCCGATCATTCTTCGCAACAGCATCGACGCCGCGATCGCCAACAACACCCATCTCATCTACTTCGACAATGTTTACGCGTATGGGCTCGTCGACGGCCCCATGACGGAACTGAGCGCACTCCGCCCCGTCAGCAAGAAAGGTCGCATTCGAGCAGACGCGCTCACGGCCCTCCACACGGCGAAAGAAGAACGCGGGCTTTCCTTCACTGTCGCGCGCAGCGCCGACTTTTACGGCCCCGAGGCGACAACCAGCGCCTTCAACACTTTTGCCCTCGCCAAGATCGCGGCCGGCAAACCCGCAAGCTGGCTTTTCGATGCAGACCAACCGCACTCGCTCACCTACACACCCGATATCGGCGAGTCCCTCGCAATCCTCGGCACCCACCCCGCGGACAGCGGGAGCACCTGGCACGTCCCGACGGCGCCGGCGCTCACCGGCCGCGAATACCTGCACCTCGCCGGAGCACCCGACTCACGCATCAACGTGACGTCTGCAACGACCCTGCGAATCGGAGCTCTCTTCAACACTGCAGCGCGCGAAACCCTCGAGATGAGCTACCAATACACCGCACCGTATCTCTTTGACTCCACGGCCTTTGAAACCGTCTTCGGCATCTCACCAACACCCATCACAGCTGGCATCACCACGTCATTTGCAGCCGAAAGGGCCTCCTCATGAGCACCATAGTCACGCCGACCCAAATAGGGCCACTAGTGCCGTTTGAAAACAGGACCACTATTCGTATTTTCTACGATGCCGCATCGGCTCGGGGCCGGTCACCGTCAGGGCGCGGGCCCGCTCCCGTTCGTGAGAGGTGACGTTCACCCCGTCGTGGGTGACGTTGACGGTGTCGAGGCTCGCGGTCACATCGACGAGCCGACCGATATCGCTCTTGACTTCTCTGGCGTCTGCGGAGCCGATAGATGTTCCTGATTGCTCTGGCGGATATCCGCAAGCGCGACTACTGACAAAGCTTTCGAGCGGGTCAAGGTTCACGATCTGCGGCGCCGGATCACGCTAGGACACCTGCGATGTGCTGCCAGTTTGTTGCCAAATGGCGACATGCGGAAAGCAAAAGCCCCCTAACTTCCTTGTAAACACCAGGAAGTAGGGGGCTTTTCTTTGGCGGTACCGGTGGGATTTGAACCCACGGTGCGCTTTCACGCACACAACTTTTCGAGAGTTGCACCTTCGGCCGCTCGGACACGGTACCGGGAGAGAGTTTAGTACAGATATCGGTGACGTGCGTTCACGGGTTGCGGCGCATCCAGTTGAGGCAGTGCACGAGCAGGGCACTTGCTACACAGAATGCGCCAGCGGTGATGCAGATCGGTGCTGCGACCTGAGCGAGGTTGAACAGCTCCCAGCTGTTTTCGTTGATAGTGCCGCGACCATAGAGCCCCTTGAACGCCCACCACAGCCCTCCGACGCCGCTCGCCATGAGACCACCGCCCACCGCCCAGAGAACGTAGATCCAGGGGTTGCGGGCGAGACTTGTCGGCGTGCGGGTCGCGACAGGGTCTACGGATGCGGCCGCGTCATCCAGATACTGCGACTGCGGCGCCGCCGAGGGATGAGTTTCGCCGCTGGCCGGCGAAGGGCCAGGTTCCCGGGCGGAGAGGGTGGCGGTCGCTGCCGCTGCTGTGGCGCGATCGTCGGCGGGGACTCGCGGAGTCGACGGCGCGACACTGGCGGGACCAGGTTGACGGTAGCTGTCGACGTTGCGGGCGGCGCGGGTGTTTTCTTCGCGCTGGCCGCCCTCCCCTGCTGCGTAACCTCGCTGAAAAACGGGGTCGAATCGGGGGTCAATGTTTTTGTCTTTCGCCACGGTGCTCCCTTGTTCGCTCCCTCATCGTAGGCGGGAAGCATCCATAAGTCGCGCATTCCTCAAAAACGATCGAGGAGTGCGGCGCGCCCTCTCCCGCACGCATTTCGCGCTCAGCGGATCTCTAGTTGCCCCGATAGATTGGGGCCCGCATACCCCCCTAGGTATGCTTGGTTGATGAGCACTTCCCCCACGCACCGCACCCGCCGCATCCTCGTCATTGGCGGAGTTGCCGCCGGCATGTCCTTCGCCACCCGCATGCGCCGTCGCGATGAACACGCCGAGATCGTCATCTTTGAGCGCAGCGGTCACGTGTCGTTCGCCAACTGCGGCCTTGCCTACTACCTCGGCGGCGTCATCACCGACCGCGACGAACTTCTCCTGCAGACCCCCGCCAGCCTCGGCAGCCGTTTTGGCCTCGACGTGCGCGTGAACCACAACGTCACCGCTATCGACCCCACCCAACGCAGCATCACCGTGCACAACCACGTCGACGACACCATCAGCACCGAAAGCTACGACGAGCTCGTCATTGCAACGGGCGCGAGCGCGGTCATCCCCGCCATCCCCGGCAGTGAGCGGATGCTCGTGCTGCGCAATATCGAAGACGTCGACCTGCTCCAGTCCTCCCTCGACGCCCTCGACCCGGCGACTGCGAACGTCGTCGTCTTGGGTGCCGGCTACATCGGCATCGAGATGGCCGAGAACCTCGCCAAGCGCGGGCTTAGCGTCACGCTCGTGCAGCGCCCCGCCCACGTTCTGGCAACCTTCGATTCCGAAATGGTGACCCCGATTGAAGCGCACCTGCGCGAGAACGGTGTTGCCCTCCACCTCGGCACGGAAGCGATCGCGATGGATGACACCTCCGTCCAGCTCAGCGACGGCTCCAGCCTTGCCGCAGACCTCGTCGTTGCGGCCGTTGGGGTGCGACCCGACAACGGGCTCGCCGTGCACGCTGGCCTCGCTACGGGGCCAACGGGCGGCATCCGAGTCAGTGCGGGGTATCAGACCAGCGCACCCCATATCTATGCGATCGGCGATGTTGCCGAGAAGGTCGGGGCCATCACTGGCGAGCACGAACTCGTTGCGCTCGCCGGGCCGGCCAACCGTGACGGCCGCTACCTTGCCGACACTCTCGCCGGGGATGACGTGCACTCGAAGCCAGCACTGGGCACCGCCATCGTCGGCGTTTTCGATCTCACTGCCGCCAGCCTCGGTTCGACCGAACGCGCGCTTCGTGCTGCCGGTCGCGACATTCGCGTGATTCACACCCACCCGGTTTCTCACGCTGGCTACTACCCGGGCGCTCAATCGTTGTCACTCAAGCTCATCGTCGACGCCAACACCGATCTCATCTTGGGAGCCCAAGTTGTCGGTCGCGAGGGTGTCGATAAGCGAATGGATGTGATTGCCACCGCCACGAGCGTCGGCCTCACCGCGAGTGCTCTCGCCGACCTCGAACTCGCCTATGCGCCGCAGTATGGTTCAGCGAAAGACCCGATCAACCACCTCGGCTACGTCGCCAAGAACCTGCGGGACGACCTGAGTGCCTCGATCCAGTGGCACGAAATCGCTGCCGAGCTTGAGGCCGGCACTGTGCTGGTGGATGTTCGCACCCCCGCCGAATTCGAGCGCGGCGCCATCCCGCACGCCGTCAATATCCCGCTCGACGATCTGCGTGCCCGCTTTGGTGAGCTCGATGACCGCCGCGTGATCGTGCACTGCCAGGTCGGACAGCGCGGCCACACCGCCGTGCGCATCCTCACCCAGCACGGAATCGACGCCGTCAACCTCGATGGCGGCTACCGCACGTGGCTCGCCGCGAACGCGTAACTTACCCCTCCCCCGTACCCACCTGATCCACGTCACTCCCAAGGAATCCCCATGAACGCCGTTACACCCCAAACCCTCTCCGAACTCACCAACCCCGTCGTTATTGACGTGCGCGAACCCGTCGAATACGTTTCGGGGCATGCGCCAAAGGCCGCAAGTATTCCGCTCGGAGAACTCGTTGCTCGCGTCGAAGAACTCGACCGCGACGAGACCGTCTACGTCATCTGCGAAAGCGGCGGCCGCAGTGCTCAGGCCGTCGAATGGCTCAACACCCAGGGCTTCGACGCTGTCAACATCGAGGGCGGAACCTCCGCTTGGCGCACCGCTGGCCTACCCGTTACGAAAGGCAATTAGTCATGACCACCTCTGAAATCGCTGCCTCCACGGATGCCGCTACCGGGCACGACCCCGAAGCGATGCGCAAGGTGATGAACCGCCTCAAGCGCGCCGAAGGTCAACTGCACGCCCTCATCCAGTCGATGGGAGCCGAGTCGAACTGCAAAGACGTCGTTACGCAACTCGCTGCCGTCAGCAAGGCACTCGATCGCGCTGGCTTCATGATCATCGCGAACGCCCTGCAATCATGCTCGACGGATGATGCGGATGGCGAGGGCAGCCACGATGGAATGTCCCCGGCAGATATCGAGAAGCTGTTCCTCACTCTCGCCTAGCAGTGTCGGTCGTGCCGCCTAGGGTTGAAACATGGCCCGAGCTGTAAGTAATTTTCGCTGCACTGAGTGCGGCTGGACGAGCATCAAGTGGGTGGGCCGCTGCGGCGAATGCCAGCAGTGGGGCACCGTGACCGATGCGGGCGCAGCAACAGGCATCACCAAGCGTGTGGCCACCGTTGCCGTCTCTGACACGAGCGGCGCACGCTCCATCACCGAGATCGGTGCCGAGTCCGTTGCGCACTGGCCGAGCGGCATCGCGGAGTTCGACCGCGTGCTCGGCGGCGGTGTCGTGCCCGGCGCTGCCATTCTGTTGAGTGGTGAACCCGGCGTCGGCAAGTCAACACTGCTGCTCGAAGTGGCATCGCGGGCTGCGGCATCCGGTCAGCGTGTTCTCTACGTCACGGCCGAAGAGTCGGTCAGCCAAGTTCGCTTGCGCGCCGAACGCACCAACGCCCTGCACCCTTCGCTGTTCTTGGCCGCCGAAACCGATCTCGGCACGATCCTCGGTCAGATCGATCACGTCAAGCCACAACTCGTGATCGTCGACTCCGTGCAAACTGTTGCCTCCGCCGCGACCGAAGGTATCGCCGGCGGGCCATCGCAAGTGCGCGAAGTCGCCTCCACACTCATCCGGGTTAGCAAAGACCAGAACCTGCCCATTCTGCTCGTTGGCCATGTCACCAAAGACGGCACCATTGCGGGCCCACGACTGCTCGAACACCTCGTGGATGTCGTGCTCCAGTTCGAAGGCGACCGCCAGACGGCGCTGCGCTTTGTCCGCGCCCACAAGAACCGTTTTGGCTCCACCGAAGAAGTCGGCTGCTTCGAGATGACCGGCGAAGGAATCGCCGAAGTCTCCGATCCCAGCGGGCTCTTCCTCTCCCACGCCCGCCAACCCGTGAGTGGCACGTGTGTCACGATCGCCCTCGAGGGCAGGCGCGCCCTGCCTGTTGAGGTGCAGGCGCTCATCGTGAAGTCTCAAGCTCCCCAACCGCGTCGCGTCGTCAACGGCGTCGATGCCTCACGAGTGGCCATGTTGCTCGCGGTGCTTGAGCGGCGAGCGGGTATTCCCCTATCGACATTCGATGTCTATGTGTCGACGGTGGGCGGCATCCGCGTCACCGAGCCCGGAGCGGATCTCGCGATTGCACTGGCAATCGCCAGTGCCTACAAAGACAAAGCGTTCTCCGCCACGATGGCCGTCGTCGGCGAAATCAGTTTGGCCGGCGAAATTCGGCCAGCATCGTCAGCGAAACAGCGACTGGCAGAAGCGGCACGGCTGGGCTTCGACACAGTCATTGATGCCGACGCTGCCCACGTTCGCGAAGCCCTCCGCTTGGCCTTCGCCGGGGCGACCGAAGAACGCGTGCACATCCCCGAGTTCTGAGCCGACGAGTCACGCTCCTCCCCCAGAACGCAGCAACGGCGGCCCATCCGAAGATGAGCCGCCGTTGCGACGCTAGGTGGTGAACTGTTGGCTAGCCGAACAGGGTCCAGAGACCCCAGTCCTCTACGCGCCAGCTGATCCAGCCGTTCTCACGCTGCAAGCTGACCAGGATCGAGTCGCTCTGGCCATTGGCGGGCTTCACTGCACGACACGTGAACGTGTCGCCCATGAGAACCGGCGGAGTTGCGGGGCAAGAAAGCTCGATGTTTGCGCCGAGCGTCGCAGCCTGAGCCTGAATCGAACTCTCGATCTGGTTGCTGAACGTCTGCGGAATCAAGGAGATGAGGAGTCCGGGAAGGATCAACATTCCGATAACCAGCGACACGATCGTGCCGGCCCACGTGGCGATCGGCGCGATGCCCTTGCCCGTCTCCTTCATGGTGCGCAGACCACGAACCACTAGGTAAACCGGTGCGGTCAGGAATGCCCACGCAGCGTTTGCTGGTTTTTCGTGACCCCACACCTGCAGCAGCAGGTTGTCGTAGGCGGCGAGGCCCAGAACGACGATGTACGGAGCAATCCAGACGACGAGCAGCAGCGGCAAGTTGCTACCGAGGCCGGCGCCTGCAATCAGGAACATGCTGGTCAGAAGCTGAACAAGTGGAAGGATCGCGATGAGCCAGACAGCCGCGTTGTACGTGCGGTGTTGGCGGATCTCGCGCTCGGGTGCCTCTTCTTCCTCGGCGTAAGCGCTGAGGGTGGATGCACCAGGCATCGAGTTCGCGTGGGCGTTAGCCGACTTCGGCAGCAGCATTGGCTCATCGGCATGTTGCGCGTCGTCAATGGGTGCCTCGAGCTCACGCAATGTCATTGCGAGAAGCGGCTGAGCACTCAGTTCGTCGTGAACTGCTGCAGTCTCGGGCTCCGGCTCGCTACGAGTCTCGGTCCTGAGGTAGTCACCGGTGTCATGACGTTCACGATCGCGCTGTTCGCGCCGCGACGGAAGCTCGTCTACGTCGTCGTCATAGTCATCGTCGGCGAACGCCAGCTTGGTAGCTGGCTGCACAACGATAGGGGCACGTGCATCTGAGGTGTGCTCAGTCCAGGCTTGGGCATCCCACCAGCGCAACTGGGGCAAGCCCAGAGGGTCTGGGTACCATCCCGCTGGCACACCGAAACTGTTGTCTTCCACGTTGAACAGAGTAACCGTCACAGACAAGGGATAGAAAGGCCTGTTTATAACATTGATGCCGCTGCGAGTCTGGATGTAACCCTAAAGAGTGCCGAAATGGGCCTTAAATGGTCTATTTTGGGGTGTTTGTCCCCTGAACTGGGTCAGAAGCCTGATTCCTCCCGGAAGGCAAATATTTGCCCCAAGGCCGTCAACAAGCAGTCGGTCTAGGAAAGAGTGAGGGCATCCAAGATGTCATCGGGCGATGCTTGCATCGTGTGGGGGCCCGCTACGTCGAACCAGACCGACTCCAGAACGCCTCGATTGGTCTCAAGGAACGCGCGCAAATCATCTGCACGATAGGCGACGACCTGATGGTCAGTCTCCTCCGGCAGCATGGCCACATAGGCCTCAACCGACGAGAACAGCAAGAGCATGTATTTGTCTGCTTCACCGCGCCGGAACACTCGCACTTGCGCTTCGTTCTCGCTCGACGCTGCGGCGTCATCCGTCGCATCCGTCGCATCCGTCAGCAACGGCACCATGACTCTGTCGTTGCGCAGCGCCAGAGCAACCGCTACGGGGTCGCCAGCTTCGAGAGCTTGAGCGAGCAAGGGGGAACTGAATTCGGCGCTCTGCGCCGCGGAGGTTGAGGAAGCCATGGCCTATCCGGGTTAGTTCAGCAAGAACTGTTTGGTGCTGTCAGAGGCGATATCACCAAGCGAGACCTCAAGGTGGTAGCTGGCGCCACCCGCGGTAACAACGGGGCGGTCTGACTCACAGGTGTCGGTGGCGGACCGGGTGCGATCCCACTCGATCGAACTCGACTGCACCGGCACACCAGGCTGCAACACGACCGTGCCCGGCTCGCCTTCGGTCTGGCAGTGCTTTGAGTTCCAAATTTCATCGCTACCACTGGTGACGACAAACTCTTGGATGTCGCTGCCGGCCTCGATAGCGCACGGCTCTGTCATGGTGCTCTTGATAGAGAACGACAGCTGCGGGTTCTGGCCCTCGGCGTAGCTTGATTCGTCGGTGATCGCCTCAAGGGTGAGCTTCGCGGGATCGCAGACAAGCGAGCCAGAGGCATCAGTGGCGGCTGGCGTGCTGGATTCGGCGGCCGAGGGATCCGTCGTCGACGTCGTTGTAGACGTGGATGCGGGGTCCGATGAGGCCTTAGGGCCGAAGACAATCAGCAAGATGATGGCGATGACGGCAAGGAGTCCTAGCCCGACGATCAAGCGCCGGCGCCAGTAGACGCTGCTTGACTGCGGGCCGACAGGGTTCCTAAACGTCGACATACCGCAAGGCTAAACGTCTGAGGCCACTAAAGGTGCTTCAGCATGCGCGTGTTGCCGAGGGTGTTGGGTTTTACACGGGAAAGATCCAGAAATTCGGCCACACCCTCGTCAGGCGAGAGCGCTAACTGCGCAAATACGGTCGGATCGACGATTTCTTCCTCAACCGGCTCAAAGCCATGGCGCTGAAAGAAACCGGTTTCGAAGGTCAGGCAGAACAACCGGTCAAGACCCAGCGCGCGAGCATCCGCTTCAATCTGATCCATGAGCGCATGGCCGACGCCCTTTCCCAGCCATTCGGAGGCGACAGCGAGGGTGCGCACTTCGGCCAGGTCGTGCCACATCACGTGGAGGGCACCGCATCCGACAACGGAGCCGTCGGGCGCGACAGCCACCCGAAACTCTTGGACTGCCTCGTAAAAGACGACAAGGTCTTTACCGAGCAGGATGCGCTCGTTCACCAAGGGCTCGATAAGGCTCTGGATGGCCCGCACATCATGCGTTCGTGCCGGGCGGATGCTGAAGGTGGTCACGCAGTAACGGTACCGCTCAGGGGCGCACAGCCCCACACCGCGCGACGAGTTTCGCCGAACACCTGCTCCCGCCGGCAGCGGGGCGATTGCCAGGTGGCTGGTTCCGTTAACGACGAAGCGGCTGCCCGGCACCAGAAGGTGTCGTGCAGCCGCTGTCGTGTGGCTAGTGCCGCGGTGGCAAGGTCGGAGGTTTAGGCCTCGACCTCGGCCGGCTCCTTTTCGGGGAGACCCGGCTGGCGGCTCGTGACGAACACGAACTTGTTGTCAACGAAGTCAACGTGTACGTGGTCGCCGGCGTTGAGCTCGCCGTGAAGGATCTTCTCGCTGAGCGCGTCTTCGACTTCGTGCTGCACTGCGCGGCGAAGCGGTCGTGCACCGAGAGTGGGGTCGAACCCGACTTCGATGAGACGCTCCTTGGCGGGAACAGTGATCTCGACGGTGAGGTCGCGATCCATCATGCGCTCAGAGAGACGCTTGATGAAGAGGTCAACGATCTGCAACAGTTCTGGCTTGCTCAGCTGCGGGAAGACGATGGTCTCGTCAACACGGTTGAGGAACTCAGGCTTGAAGTGCTTCTTGAGTTCTTCAACAACCTTGCCGCGCATGCGGTCGTAGCTGGTTGCCGAGTCACCTTCCACCTGGAAGCCCATGGGGCCAGCGGTGATGTCCTTCGTGCCGAGGTTGGTGGTCATGATGATGACGGTGTTCTTGAAGTCGATCACTCGACCCTGACCGTCGGTCAAGCGACCCTCTTCGAGGATCTGCAGGAGCGAGTTGAAGATGTCGGGGTGAGCCTTCTCGATCTCGTCGAACAGCACAACGCTGAATGGCTTGCGGCGCACCTTCTCGGTGAGCTGGCCACCCTCTTCGAATCCAACGAATCCGGGAGGGGCACCAAACAGTCGTGAAACAGTGTGCTTCTCGCCGTATTCACTCATGTCGAGCGAGATCATGGCCGACTCATCGTCGAACAGGAACTCAGCAAGCGCCTTAGCGAGCTCGGTCTTACCGACACCGGTCGGACCGGCGAAGATGAACGAACCACTCGGACGGTTGGGGTCCTTGAGGCCTGCACGCGTGCGGCGGATGGTCTTGGAGAGAACCGAGATGGCTTCCTCTTGACCAATGACGCGCATGTGAAGTGCCTTCTCCATGAAGATAAGGCGGCTGGACTCTTCTTCGGTGAGCTTGAAGACGGGGATGCCGGTTGCTGCTGCCAGAACTTCGGCAATCAGACCTTCATCCACGATTCCGCTCGCGCCAACGTCGCCAGACTTCCACTGCTTCTCGAGGCGAAGACGCTCGCCGAGCAGCTTCTTCTCTTCGTCGCGCAGGCTTGCAGCCTTCTCGAAGTCTTGATCCTCGATAGCGCCTTCCTTACGCGAGCGAACGTCGGCGATCTTGTCGTCGAATTCGCGCAGCTCAGGAGGTGCCGACAAGATCGACAGACGCAGACGTGCGCCGGCCTCGTCGAGCAGGTCGATGGCCTTGTCTGGCAGGAAACGGTCGGCGACGTAACGGTCGGCGAGGTTCGCTGCGGCAACAATGGCACCGTCAGTGATGGATACCTTGTGGAACGACTCGTACTTGTCGCGCAGTCCCTTGAGGATGTTGATGGTGTGCGGCAGGTTAGGTTCGTGCACCTGCACGGACTGGAAGCGGCGCTCAAGCGCGGCATCCTTCTCAAAGTGCTTGCGGTATTCGTCGAGGGTCGTCGCACCAATGGTCTGGAGCTCGCCACGAGCCAAAAGCGGCTTGAGGATGGATGCTGCGTCGATGGCACCTTCAGCAGCGCCGGCACCGACGAGGCTGTGGATCTCGTCGATGAAGACGATGATGTCGCCGCGGGTGCGGATCTCCTTGGTGACCTTCTTGAGGCGCTCTTCGAAGTCACCGCGGTAACGGCTACCAGCGATGAGGCTTCCGAGGTCGAGCGAGTAAAGCTGCTTGTCTTTCAGCGTCTCGGGAACGTCGCCAGCAACGATCGCGTTGGCGAGGCCTTCAACAACAGCCGTCTTACCGACACCGGGTTCACCGATGAGGACGGGGTTGTTCTTGGTGCGGCGGGAGAGGATCTGCATAACGCGTTCCATCTCCTTCTCGCGACCAATAACGGGGTCGAGCTTGCCATCGCGAGCCGCCTGAGTGAGGTTGCGGCCGAACTGGTCAAGAACCTGCGATCCCTTGTCGGGCGCAGACTCGTTGCCACCAACGGCAACCGCCTCTTTGCCCTGGAAGCTACCGAGGAGCTGGATGACTTGCTGGCGAACCTTGTTGAGGTCAGCGCCGAGCTTCACGAGCACCTGAGCGGCAACGCCTTCACCCTCGCGGATGAGGCCCAACAGGATGTGCTCGGTGCCGATGTAGTTGTGACCAAGCTGCAGCGCTTCGCGCAGGCTCAGCTCAAGTACCTTCTTGGCACGCGGCGTAAAGGGGATGTGGCCGGTCGGCTGCTGCTGACCTTGGCCAATAATGTCTTGCACTTGCTCGCGCACGGAGTCGAGCGAAATACCCAAAGACTCAAGCGCCTTTGCGGCAACGCCTTCACCCTCGTGGATGAGGCCAAGCAAAATGTGCTCTGTGCCGATGTAGTTGTGGTTGAGCATCTTGGCCTCTTCTTGGGCCAAAACGACTACACGACGGGCGCGGTCGGTAAATCTCTCAAACATCTCTTCACTCCTTAGATACCGCTACAGATTCGGTACCGATGTAAAGAGACTAACCAGAGAAATCGCGAAATAGGCCCCTGTTCGCCCTAGGCGTGACTGTGCTGGGTTGCTGCTCAGGAATGCACGCGCCGGGGCCAGCACGCCGATGCACGGATGTCACCCGTTCACTCATAAAAGTCGGGGATGCACTGCCCCGGCGCTGCGCCTTCCAGCAGTGTGACGCCGCTCGCCTGGATCGCGTCAAAGAGTGCTTGGTCGTCAGCTGACTTTTGGACTGTTCCCTCGCAGGTCGAGGTGTGGAAGGAGAAGTCTCGGTCGAAGGAGAAGTGCTGGAAATGGAACACGGCGAGTTGAGAGGAGGCTGCGGCAGCAGCGACAATCGCGGGCCAATGTTCCTCGTGGTATTCCGAGAACAGTAGATCCACTTGGCGGCCCTGCTGCGCTGTGGGGTCGGCATCCCAGCGAATCCCGGCTCCTTCGGGGAAACTATCGCCGTCGTCAGGCTCAGCAGTGAGCCACGCATTGGTGCGCAACGAAAATAGGCCGCTGAGCCGCTCCGCAAGATTAAGCACCTCGCGCGGCGGAAGCGAACCCGACGACTGCAAGCCCGGAATGGACCAGAACTCAAACACTCCGTTGCCCGCTGCGGAGAGCGCACCAGCGGGATTGCCTTCAGGAGAAGTAAGGGCCGCAAGCGCGTCGTAGTGGTCGATCACGTGGCGTAGCGGCTGCAGCGGGTGAGTGTCGGTCGGAGCCGAAATCACGCGCATGTAATCATCCCTGAAAAAGACGGTCGTTTGGAGATTCATCCTCATATCGAGTTCCATTACGGCTGTAATTTCGCGCCAATAACGATAGTTCTCGACGACTTCATCGCGAGGAAGGCCGAGGCCCGACACAGTGAACCCGGCATCGTCGTCGCCGTCGAGCCGGATGCTGAACGAGATCGGCAGCCCAGGGCCTTCACCATTGCCGTCGTACTGATTCATGGTCGAGGCGATGACCCCCAATTGCTGCTCCGCGAAAGCCTCGCTCACACCCACCTCGATCGTCGCGAAGCTCTCCCAGAAGGGGTTCGGAGTTGCCGTCCACGACACCTCGCTCACCCCCGGGATCCTCCTGAGCTCGACGAGGCTTTCCATGAAATCGCGCTGCTGCGATTCGGAGAACCCCTCGATGCGGAGGTCGGATGCCTCATCACCGAGCGCAGTGCACCCACCGAGCGCGAGCAAAACGACGGCCATCACCATGCTCGTCACGCGCCGAGGAAAATTCATGACTCAAGCTTACGTTTCACCGGTGCCGCTGAGGGCCCATCGCTAAATGCTGGGCCGTCGCCCCATTATCGCGACTGCGGATAGTTGGGGACACAGCGCCCCGGCGCCAGATCCTCCAATGAGGCAAGACCGCCCTCGCGCAACGCAGCGAAGAGCAGTTCGTCGTCGGCTGTCTGCTCGATCGTGCCTTCGCAGGGGGAAGTGTGAAAACGAAACTCGCGCTCGGGCGAGGCATAGCCGAAGTCAAAGCCGGTGACTTGAGCAGTGCCTGCGGCAGCGGCGACGATTGCCGGCCACTCGTCATCGCGGTACTCAGCGCTATTGACTGCTACCTCTCGGCCGTGCAGTGCAGCTTCGTTGTCAATCCACTGCACCAGCGCGCCAGCCGCGGCGAGAGCGGCTGGATAGTCGTAGTCGAGGCCGAGCCACGCATTCTCTTGCAACGGAAAAGAGCGGCCGAGGGCGGCAACGAGTTCGATGACATCCCTCGGCGGTAGGTGGTTAGAGGCATTGAGCCCGGGGAGTGCCCACATCTCGTACTTGCGACCCTGCGCTGCAGCCACGCCGATGCCACCACTGCTCTGCTCCGAAGACACTGTCGCGAGCGCGTCGTACTTGATCAGCATTTGAGCGATAGTTTCTCGCGAGACCGCGCCGTTGCCCGGGCCTATGATTCGCGAGTACGAAGCCTCGTCGTAGGCGTCGGTCAACAGCACCATCGTCAGCTCAGCGCCGAACGCTTGCTCAAGCGCTCGCCAATAGTTGAAGTTGCTGATGACGAAGTCTGGGTAAAGTCCAAGGCCGGCCACCCGAAAACGACCGGCGGATTCTCCCGCCACCCGAATCGTGAACGCTACCGGGATGCCGTACGAGGGATAGCCGTCGGATACACGGCGCAACGTTTCGACGACGGCAACCGCTTGGGCCTCAGCGAACTCTTCGCTCACCTCGACATCGATCATGACGGGGCTCTCCCACATCACACCGGAGATCGGGGCTTGCGAGACTTCCCCGATGCCCTCAATTTCCTTTAGTTCAGTGGTGCTCTCGGCAAGGAACTCCTCGTACGAAGCGACCAGCCCGGCACTGTCGAGATCGGCTGCGTCATCGCTCAAGAACGAGCACCCCGCCAGCGCGGGCGCAAGCAACGACAGCGCCGCCAGCGCACTCACAATCCGCCGTCGAAAACTCATCATTCGCCCTCATCTTCCATCGCCCGCGAAGCCACCAAGGACCGCTATCGGCATCACTGCTCGGGGAAGCACATGCCAGCGCCAGCGCCGGGAGCAAGCTGTGCTCCGGAAGAAGAAACAGCCTGGAAGAAAGTGTCGTCATTGGCGGTGGCCTCGACCGATCCGCTGCACGCGGAGGTATGGAAACTAAATCCTCGATCGCCGGCGCGAAACAGGAAGTTGATGTTCTCCATTTGGCCAGTGCGAGTCGCAGCTTGAAGTGCCGCTTTCCACGTCTCGTCGGTGTCCTCGTTGCTCACCACAGAGATCTCGGAAATCCCGTCGAGCACTCCTGGTGTTGCCCACGTCGCCTGGAAGCCTTCGGGATAGTCGGCATCTCCAAGGCTCGAGTCGCCAACCTTCGAGTTGTCCCGCAAAGGGATCACTGCGCGAAGATCAGTGACGAGCTCCACGAACTCCAGCGGAGCAAGTTCGTCTGGCGAATAAATGCCGGCCACAGACCAGCTCGTGTGGTTCTGCTCTGATTCGCTCGCGAGCTGTTGCAGAGCTGTGTAATTTTCGACCACGCGGTCTGCCGCTACATCGAAATCTGATTCATCTGGGATAAAAACCGAGCGAAAACTGCCGCCGAAACCGTCAACGTTTTGCAGATTCACACTGAGTTCGGTCCCTGCCGCCGCAGATGCCGCTCGCCAAAACTCAAAACTCTCAACGAATGTCTCCGTCGACTCGGGGAGACCCGACGTTTCTAGAACCCCAGCGGAATCGTCGGCGAGCGCAAGCGTGAAACTCGGCAAGAACGCAGCTCGCTCAAAATCAGTGTATCCCTCTCGAAATTGTTCGGCAATTCGCTCCAATTCGGCGCCTTCGATCGCCGACGCCGCAATCACGCTCACGTCGCCGGAATCCCCCACCACGGGATCACTCGTGTAGTCGTACGACGCCTCGTCCACACCCTCTAGTTCCGCCAGTTCAGAAACCATCCGAGACAGCGCGGCGTGAGCAATGACACCTTCCCCGGCCGAGGTCACGGCCTGCTCCACAAGTGAGCAACCGCCCAGAACGAGGGAAAGAGCTACGGCGCCCGAGATGAGTGCGGGCAGGCGTCGAGAACTTGTCATGATTTAAGAGTACTTTTCTGGTCGCGATTCGGCCTGCCCCCGAAAGGGTTGCGTCGCGCCCCATAGCCAAAGTTAATCATTCTGTAACGTTATGCAGGTGGCGTTTGCCCATAAGGTGTCGTTATGCAGGACGCACCGCAGGAATCCGCCACCCTTGACGAACTGACGCGCGCGCTCGACCTTCACATGCTGCGCATCCTCGTCGCTATCCAAGAGACGGGCAGCGTTTCTGCCTCCGCTCGCCGACTCGGTTTCAGCCAGCCCGCCATCACCCAACATCTCAAGCGCAGCGAAGCCCGACTAAACATCGCCCTCGTCGCACGCACGCCGCGCGGCATGGAACTCACCGAAGCCGGCGCCCTGCTCGCCCGCCACGCGCCCCGCATCGATGCCGCCGTCACCGCCGCCGCGAGCGACCTCACCGCGCACCTCGGACTCGACCGGGGCGCTGTGCGTCTCGCCGCGTTCCCCGCCGCCGTCGCCAGCATCATCGCGCCACTACTCTCGCGGCTCGATCGCGAGTTTCCGGGCATCCACGTTGAATTCAGCGAAGCCGCACCGGATGCCGCCCTCAGCGCCGTCGCCGAAGGTCGCGCCGATATTGCCCTCGACTATCGCTACGCGAGCGACCACACCATCGCGTCGAGCTCGCACACGAGCCCGGAGGGACTGCGCTCGCGCTTTCTGCTCTCCGAAAACGTGCTCGCGATTGTGCCTCGGGCCACCGCCGATCAGCTCGGAGCGTCAGCGAGTGTTGCGGGGCTTCTTCCGTTTACGTGGATCGGCGGCCCGGCTACCTGCACCGAGCAGCTTGTTGCCGTCGCGACCGCCCTCGGCGAAAACCCCACCCTGCGGCACGATGTGACAACCACCGGCGCAGCACTCGCGCTCGTGGCATCCGGCATCGGTGTGACGTTCCTCTCAGAACTCGCCTTAGCCACTACCGCCTTGCCCGACGGCGTCGTGGCCCTCGAATTGCAACCCAAGCTTCGTCGACGCATCTATGCGACAACGCTCGACGACTCCGCCGACACTCCAAGCATCGCAGTGGCCCTTCGGCTGCTGGCCATGCGCGAGGTGGCCCGGAAAACCAACAGTGACCGCGCGGCACTGTCACAGCACTCGCACCTCCAACGCGCGAAATTTGCATCCTCTCCTTTTTCACCTCCTGTAACGCTCACCGAAAGGCACGAACTTCGCATGAGATCGACTAACTCCACCCTGGCTAAGGGGGCTCGGGCGTCCACAGTCGCCGTCGCTGCCTCGGCCCTGCTGCTCGCGGGCTGTGCCACGTCGAGCACGCCCACTGGCGACGGCAACATTGACACCATCACGGTTGCTCTACCCGGCTCCCTCTCGAGCCTCTATGTGGGTGCCGAGAGCGGCATCCTCAACTACTACATTGCCTCCATCACTCAAGAAGGCCTTGTCTCGATCGACGCCGACGGGGCCCTGCAGCCCGGCCTCGCCGAATCGTGGGACCAGCCGGATGACGTGACCTACGTTTACGAGCTGCGCGACGATGCGATGTTCCAAGACGGCACCCCGGTGACCGCCGATGACGTTGTGTTCAGCCTCGAGCAGGCGCGCGACGAAACCAGCTCGCCCGGCCTTTCGTACTACTTGGGTGGCGTGGAGAGCGTCGAGAAGACCGGCGACCTCGAAGTCACCGTGACCCTCTCGGCCCCTGATGCAGCATTCGCCGCCAACATGAGCACGGGTGGCGCGGCCTTCATCACTTCGCAAAAGTTCTGGGAAGAGAACAACGGCGAAGTCGGCACCAGCAGCGCCCTGCTTCTGGGCTCGGGCCCCTACAAGGTCACCGAGTTCGTGCCCGACTCCCACGTGAACTTCGAACGCGTCGACAGCTGGTGGGGCGACCTTCCCGAGGTGAAGAACATCAACGTGAAGTTCATCCCGGATGAGGGAACTCGCCTTCTTGCCGCCCAGTCTGGCGACATCGATGTGGCCTTCAACGTGCCGCTCGCGCAGTCGACCCAGTGGGAAGACCTCAACAACATGCGCGTCGACTACGTCAACGACCTCTCTTACGTCGGTATGTATTTCAACACCGCCCTCGAACCGTTCAACGACCCGAAGGTGCGCGAAGCCTTCGCCCACAGCGTCGACCGCACCACGATCGTCGACAAGCTGCTGCGCGGCCACGGCGAAGTAGCGACTGCCATCGCGACTCCCGAATCCCTCGGAAGCGTCTACAGCGCCGACGATGCGCGCGACCTGCTCGCGACCATCCCGCAGTACGACTTCGACCTCGATGCTGCTGCGGAAGCCCTCGCGGCCTCCGATCACCCGGATGGCTTCGAGACCGACATTCTGTTCCCCTCCACGGGACCGCAGCTCGGCACCGCCGCTCAGTCGCTCGCCGAGAACCTCTCCAAGATCGGGATCACGCTGAACGTGCGTGAAGTTCCCATCGAGGAATGGCTCGCGAGCCTCGAACAAGACAGCAGCTACGGCGTTGGCCTCATGTGGTACTTCTCCACGCTGGGCGACCCTGCTGAAGTGTCGACGTACATGCTCGGCGACTACAACATCTCGAACTACGAGAACCCCGAAGTTCTCTCGCTGTTCGAACGTGTCGGCGCTGAGACCGACCCCTCTGCCCGCATCGACCTCCTCATCGAGGCCGAAACGCTGCAGGCAGAAGACATCATCAGCGTTCCACTCTGGTGGGGACAGTCCGCAACCGCGTTCTCCAAGGACATCGACATGAGTAGCTACAGCTCATTCGCGTTCATCTCCGCGTGGCCGACCCTGCTCACCCCCGCTGGATAATCTGTGACAACCACCCCGATTGCACGCGCATCACAATCACGGTCCTTGGGCCGCATGCTTGTGGTGCGCGTGCTCGGCACCATCGGCATCCTGCTGGTGCTGTCCATCATCGTGTTCTCGATGCTGCATCTCGCCCCCGGCGACATCGTTAAGAACCTGCTCGGCAACCGGGCATCATCGCCGGAAGCCATCGCCGCCATCCGTGCGCAATACAACCTCGATCAGCCGCTGTATATGCAGTACCTGATCTGGTTGGGCAACACCCTCACCGGCGACTTTGGGCAGTCCATTCGGCTGCAAGATTCGGTATCGAACGTGATTGGCTCGCGCCTGGGTATCACTGCCGCCCTCAGCGGACTCGCGTTCCTCCTTGCCGTGATCGTCGCCGTTCCGCTCGGCGTGCAGAGCGCCGTTCGTTCAGGAAGCTGGATCGACCGCTTCGCGACCGGCTTCGGAATCGTCGGCCTCAGCGCCCCCACCTTCGCCGTCGGACTCCTCCTCCTCTATGTGTTCGCGTTCTACCTACCGATCTTCCCGGTCTATGGATCGGGCGACGGTGGCCTCGACACTCTCTGGCACCTCGTGCTGCCCGCCATCACCTTGGCGCTCGGGCTCGGCGCGATCATCCTCAAGCTCACTCGCACCGCCATGCTGCGCGAACTCGAAAGTGACTACGTAACCTTTGGTCGCGCGCGCGGCCTGCCCGACCGCCAAGTGCATATGATCGCCCTGCGCAACGCCGCCATCCCGATCGTGACCGGTGCCAGCCTCGTACTGACCTTCTTGGTCGGCGGCACCGTGCTCGCCGAAACCACGTTCGCGCTGCCCGGACTCGGCACCCTGCTGCAAGGCTCCGTGCTGTTCAAAGACATCGCCGTCGTGCAAGCGCTCACCCTGCTGGTGGCCGTGACGATCGCAACCATCGCACTGTTGGCCGACCTGGCCTACATTTTTCTCGACCCCCGCATCCGCGCCAAGGAGAGTGCTCAGTGAGCAGCACCGAAGCTATCGTCTTAGCGAAACTTCCGCGGTCGCGCCGTCGGCACCCGGTTGCGGTGTGGTTGTCACTCGCCCTGCTCGGAGTCGTCGCCTTCTTGGTGCTCTTCGGCAACCTGATTGCCCCGGATGCCACAGCCCAGTCGATCCTCGATTCGCTCCTGCCCCCGGGCAGCCCCGGTCACCTTCTCGGCACCGACGAACTCGGTCGCGACGTGCTTGCGCTGACGATCGCGGGAGCGGCATCCGCCCTCGTTGGTCCGGTGTGTGTTGCACTCGGGTCGATGATTCTCGGCATTCTGCTCGGCACGGTGGCGGGTTATCTGCGCGGCCCCATCGACTTCATCATTGGCCGCTGGACCGACCTGCTGTTCTCGCTTCCGCTGCTGCTGGCGGCGATCGTGGTCGCGGGTGTCTTCGGCGCTGGCTACTGGATGACCGTGCTGCTGTTGATTCTGCTGTTCTCGCCCTCGGACATCCGCATTGTGCGCGCCGGCGTTATGGAGCAGGCCGCGCGCCCCTTCGTGGAGGCAGCCCAAATGCTGTCGCTCTCCAAGACCCGCATCATGTTCACGCAGGTGCTGCCGAACGTGTGGTCGCTCATCATCACCAACTCGATGCTCAACGTGGCCTTCGCGCTCGTGGCGTTCTCGTCGCTGTCGTTCTTGGGCGTTGGTGTTGCCCCCGGCACGGCCGACTGGGGACGCCAGCTCACCGACGGTCGCGCCATCATGATCGACAACCCGGCTGCGGTTCTGGTGCCGGCACTGCTCATCATCGGCGTCGCTTCGGCGGCAAATCTTGTGGGCGACTGGCTCGGCCAAAACTTGACCAGAACGGGACGCTCATGACCGAGACCAGCATGACAAACGTGCCCGCGTCGGGTGCCGGGCTGGTTATCGGCTCGGGATCGAGCATCGGCTCGACCGCTCAAGTGGCCGTTACCGGACTCACGATCGACGGGCCTGCTGGCGTTGTTGTCGCACCCTTCGACTTCTCCATCGCGCCAGGCGAAACCCTTGCCCTCATCGGCGAATCGGGTTCGGGCAAGACGCTCTCCGCTAAAGCGATCGCCGGGCTTTTGCCTGCGGGCTTCAACGCGCGCGGCACCATCGCGCTGTCGAGTGCCACCATCGAGCTGCCGTCAACGGATGCCGTGTGGCGTGCGACCCGAGGTCGCCGCATTTCACTGCTGCTGCAAGATCCGTTCACGAGCCTGAGCCCCGTGCACCGCTGCGGCACCCAAATCGGGATGACGATCGATGCCGCGAGCGCGACCCGCCTCAGCCGCGAGGAACGCACCGCTCGCATCACGCGAAGCCTGGCCGAAGTGAACCTGCCCGCGGATGTCGCGCGCGCCTACCCGCACGAACTCTCCGGCGGAATGCGGCAGCGGGTTGCTATCGCGGCGGCCCTCGCCACTGACCCCGAACTGCTCATTGCCGACGAGCCGACCACGGCTCTCGACGCGAGCAACCAGTGCGAGATTCTCGACCTCCTTCGGGGCCTGCAAGAGAAGCGCGGCATGGCTGCCCTACTCATCTCGCACGACCTCGGAATGGTGCGTGGGCGAGCCGAACACGTACTCGTGATGCGCCACGGCGAGATTGTTGAGCGCGGTGTCACGAGCTCCGTACTCAATGCGCCAAGCCACCCCTACACTCGGGCGCTGATCGAAGCCGACCCCTCGCTCACCGATCGCTCCGCCGGGGTGGTGCGTACGGCATCCGGGCCCGGCGTGACCGCTGCGGATGCTGCGGCGGGCCCGAGCGGCACTGAGACCGGGACCGGCACCGCCAACCCCGACGCCGACGCCGACGCCGAGACGGGCGCCAACACAGCAACCGGCGACCTTGTGGTCGCGACCGACATCACCAAGAGCTTCGGAGACAAGACCGTGCTGCACGGAGTGAGCGTCACCGTGGGCCGCGGCGAGACCGTGGGCATCGTCGGCGAGAGCGGCTCGGGCAAGACCACAATCGCCCGCTGCGTCGCGGGGCTCGAGCACGAGACCAGCGGGGTGATCGAGTTTGACGGTGTCGCCCTCGCCGCCGGCCGCGCTTCACGCACGCCCAAGCAAATGCAGATCGTGTTCCAAGATCCGTACTCGTCGCTCAACCCGATGATCAGTGTTGGTCGGTCGCTGAAGTTGGCGTTGCGGGTGGCAGGGCGTCCGGCATCCGACCTCAATGGCCTGCTGCAGTTGGTCGAACTGCCCACCGACTTCGCGAGCAAGCGACCGGCAGAACTGTCGGGTGGTCAACGCCAACGAGTCGCCATTGCCCGTGCTCTGGCTGTTCAACCGCAGCTACTCATTTGCGACGAATCAGTCTCGGCGCTCGATGTGTCGGTGCAGAAGCAGATTCTCGATCTGCTCGCCAAACTGCGCGTTGAACTCGGCCTCTCGATCCTTTTCATCTCGCACGACCTCGCCGTGGTGCGCCAGCTTGCCGACCGCGTGTACGTGCTGCGACACGGCGAAGTCGTCGAATCTGGTCAGTGCCACGACGTGCTCAACGCCCCGACTCATCCCTACACTCAGGCGCTCGTTGCAGCGTCGATTCACGAAGCACCCACTCACTGAGCTCGGCGCCACAAGCGCCCGACCTCGCCCCGAAAGGACCCCGTGGACACCTCCACTCCTGCTGACTCTGCCGCCTCGAACACAACCGACGCTGACGTTGCTGTCGTTGGCGCGACCATCGGCGCTGCCCTCGTTCAGCTCGCGCCCGCCGAGCTTCCCACGCATCTCATCGAGGCTCTCGGCACCGACCGTGCCGCCGCATGGCAACGCGATCGCGAGCCCTATAACCCGCGGGTGTGGATGCTCGACTCCCCCACCGGCAGTGCAGCGGCCCTCACCTCCGGTCGCCCCAATACGCGCTACACGAAGCTCGTTGATCTCTGGGCCGACAGCGATGCTGCCGCCCAGAGTCTTCTCGGCGAACTGATTGCGGCTTCCGCGGAGCGTGGCGACGCCGCCCTCAAGTGGCAGCTCCCGCTCGACGCTGAGCTCCCCACCTTCGCCGCCGACCTCGGCTTCACCGAACTGCGAACCCCTATCTCCTCGGCTGATGGCACTCAGGGCGTTCGCGGCTTCGTGCTGTGGCACGACGTCTGGCCGCACGAGCAACTGCGCTATTACGGCCAGACCACGCTCTTCACCTGTGGCGCTGTAGCCGCAATGACAGCCCTCAGTCACCTCGGCCTCGAACCCTTCGCCGACACCGAAGACGAGGATGCCCGCGAACGCGAACTCGCTTTCTGGCGTTCGGCCACGAACTTCCCCGCGTGCGAACCTCTCGGTCTCGCGGTGGCGGTTCACGACGTGATCGCGCAGTCCGCATCCGGCATCAGCCTCGAACTGCACCTCGACACGACCGAACCGACGCTCCTCGAAACCTACGAGGGCGAAGAGCGCACGTTCCGCGAGCAGCTGCAAGAACAGTCGCGGGCCGAAGCGGCGAGCCGCGGCATCCAGCAGCACACCGCCCCGCTGTCGATTGAGCAGATCACCGAGCGCGTTGCCGGCGGCGAGCTCGCGATTCTGTTGATCGAAGAAGAACCCATGCACGATGCCTCGACCCCGCACTGGGTCGTCGCTCACTCGGTGAAGGGCGACACCGTTTTGCTGAACGATCCGTGGATCACCGCCGAGCAGGGCGAGACCTGGGTCGACTCCCACGATCTGCCCGTCTCGATCGCGGTGCTCGACCAGATGGTGGCGTTCGGTGACCCCACTTATCGCGGGGTAATTTTTGTGGCACGCTAGCACTCACTGAGGCAACATTGGAGTGAGGAGCCGCCGTGAGCAACCCGGAGAAGAACCCGGCCGAGGTCGTGTGCGAAACGCAGCCAGCGGCAGGCGTGCAACTACTTGAGCCTCGCGAAGTCCCGCTCGGTGGCCCGCGCGCGATGAACGTGCGGCGCACTCTTCCGCAGCGGTCACGATCCCTCATCGGTGGGTGGTGCTTCGTCGACCACTACGGACCTGACACGACGCGGATGCTCGTGCCCCCGCATCCGCACACTGGATTGCAGACCGTCAGTTGGCTCTTCGCTGGCGACATCGAGCACCGCGATAGCGTCGGCAGCCTCGCTGCGGTGCGCCCCGGCGAACTGAACCTGATGACGGCCGGCAGCGGCATTTCCCACTCCGAAATCTCGCCCGCCGAGCCCACGCTGTTGCACGGTGCGCAACTGTGGGTCGCGTTGCCGGATGCCCACCGGCACACCGCTCCGAGCTTCGAGAACTTCGCGCCGATCCCTTTCGATCTTCAGGGCGCAACCGTCAGCATCTTCATCGGTGAGCTTGCGGGCGTATCGTCGCCAGCGCGCGTCTTCTCTCCGCTTCTCGGCGCCCAACTCGACATCCCCGCCGGCACAACCGTGACGCTGCCCATCAATGCCAACTTCGAACACGGCGTGCTCGTGGATGCCGGTGCCGTGACTATCGCGGATGTCACGACCCCACCCGATCACCTGGCCTATCTCGCTCCCGGCGTGACCGAGCTCGTCATTAGCGCGTCGACGGATGCCCGACTCCTGTTACTCGGAGGTGAGCCACTCGGCGAATCCATCGTCATGTGGTGGAACTTCATTGGGCGCAGCCACGACGAGATTGTAGAGTTCCGCGCGCAGTGGCAGGCCGATGTGATCAACGGCGGAAACCCCGACGGTCGTTTCGGCACCGTCGCAGGGTGCGACGAAGCGCCATTGCCCGCGCCAGAGCTTCCCACAGTGCGACTCAAGCCGCGCGAATAGCTGTGCTCCGGCGACCGCGTTAGAGCGCGCCGCTCGAGTCTTCGCCGCCCACAGCCGTCACCCGCAACACAAGTGCCTCATCCGGATGCAGAATCGGCAGAGTGAGTCCAACCGACCCGAGCGCCGCGCCCGACAGCGTGAGCTCGCCGTCGTGCCACCACGCTGGCGCAGTGCCCGGGTAGGTTGCCGCTTCCGCACCCACATCGACGGGGGTGATGCGGTACATACGGTGCGGGTCAAGCCCGGGCAAACGCCGGGCGGTGGGTACAGAATCGGTGGGGGTGGTGAGGCTCGTCACCCAGTACAGGGCGTCAGCCACAACGCCGTTGATGTCCTCCGCCACAACGCCGGTGATGATGGGGTCGGCGCTGAGTTCGCTGCGCACCACCCGCCCCGAATGGATGAGTCCGCGAAGCGAGCGGTAGGCGCTCGCCCAGGTGCGCAACGCCTCCTGCTCCTCAGCGGTTGTCGTCGTGAGATCCCATTCGATGCCCGAGTGCCCCATGAGCGCGGTCGCGAGACGGAAGCCGAGAGAGAGCGAACGCCCCGACGTGTGCGCGGGCGAAGACCCCACATGCGAGCCCAAGTATTCGAACGGCACGAGCAGGTTGGTCCAGCGCATGATCGAGAAACGGTCATGCGCATCGTTGGTGTCGGATGGCCACACTCGCTGCACGCGCTCGAGCACTCCGGCATCCACCCGCGCACCGCCAGAGGCGCACGACTCAATCTCGACGTGCGGGTAGCGCTCGCGCAGCTCATCCATGAGGAGGTACGTTGCCGCGACATGACGATGCACCGAACCACCGAGCAGGTCGCGGTTCATGTCCCACTTGAGGTAGCTGATCGCGTACTCGTCGAGCAGCGCCGCAATCGCATCGCGCACATGCTCACGCGCGGCAGGGTTATCAAGATCGAGCACGTGCTGGTTGCGCCACGACTTCGGCAGCGGCCGGTCGTCGTCGCGCAGAATCCACTCCGGATGCTCCCGCGCAAGTTCTGAGTCGAGAGACACCATCTCGGGCTCTACCCACAAGCCAAACTGCATCCCGCTGGCTGTCACTCGATCAACGAGTGGAGCGAGCCCCTCGGGCCATGACGTGGCGTCCACCGTCCAGTCGCCGAGCGCGCGCTTGTCGTCGGTGCGGCCGGTCATCCAGCCGTCGTCGAGAACGAAACGCTCAACACCGACGTCGGCTGCGGCATCCGCAAGTGCCGCGAGCTGGTCAAAGTTGTGGTCGAAGTAGACGGCCTCCCACGTGTTGAGGGTGAGCGGGCGCGGTGTCGATGGATGCGCGGGCAGGCTCCGGAACCAGTCGTGGAAACGGTCGCTCAGCCCGTCGAGACCAGCATTCGACCACGCGGCGTAGGCCCACGGAGTTTCGTGCGTGTCACCGGTCGCGAGACGCACTTCGCCGGGAGAGAGCAGTTCGGCGATGCCCACCGTCGTATAGCCGAGCGCGAGGCGATCAATCCAGACGCGGGTATCGCCGCTGGTGCCGGCATGCACCGCCCACACCTCACCGTGGCGGAAACCAAAGCCGGGTGTTCCCGACACCGTGAGGAAGGAATCGTTGTGACCGCGGCGACCATGGCGCGACTCGCGCAGCCAGGTTCCGTAGTCGATGGCGGAGCGCTGGGGTTGGCGTTCGGCCGCCCAGATTCCGCTGAAGTCGAGTCGCTCGCGCGCAACAGGCGGGAGCGGAAGAACAGTGGCCAACGACGACAGCTCGAAAGCCTCGGTGGCCGTGTTGGTCAATCGTGAACGGCTGCGCAGCACTCCGGCGGCAGACAGTTCAAAGTCGATAGTGAGGCTGAGGGCATCGTCGTCGACCAGCGTGACCGAGATACGGTCGGGGGTCGGATGCTCGATGCTCGCGGTCTGCAGAGACGGCCGGCGCACACGCCCACCGCTTGCTCCGGCGGCCCGATCGTGGCGGCCCTCAAGACCGGGCAACCCGGTCCAGCCCTCGGCGAGCAAGGGAACGATGCTCAGCCGGAAAGGTTCGTCGATGGAACTCGGCCCGATGGCACGCTCGCGCGAATCTGCGAGCGCCGCGAGCTCGTCGCGGTCAAGTTCTCCGAGGTCTGCGCCCCAGTGCGTGATCGACGGCACGCCCGTGCCGCGAGCATCCAGCACGAAGCTGGTGCCCGCGGCACGGAGGTGAACGAGATCGTTCGTGTTATTCGTTGACAGCAATCGCGGCAGCCTTCATGGCGTCGATTGTCTTCTGCTGACCGTTGGTCAGGGCCTCCGAGAGGGTGCCCGAACCGGAGATTGCGGCGGAGAATCCGTCAGCAACATCCGTGTAGGTCTGCGTCATGGTCGGGCCCCACGTGAAGTTGGGGTTGACCTCGGCGCCGGCAGCAGCGAACACGTCGTAGATGTTCTGTCCGCCGTAGAAGTCCAGGCCTTCGGAGAATGCGGGCAGGTCGCCACCAGTCTTCGTTGCCGGGTAGATGTTTGCCGTCTTGTTCATGCTCGACAGCGCCTCAGGGTCAGTGTTCAACCAGAGTGCGAACTGTGCAGCCTCGTAGGGGTGTTCGCTTCCCTTGAGAACTGCGGTGCTCGATCCGCCCCAGTTGCCGGCAGCGGATTCGCCTTCGTTCCACTGCGGCATCTGAGCTACAGCCCAGTTGCCTGCGGTGTCAGGAGCGCCACTCGTGATGGTGTTTGCTCCCCAGACTGCGGAAACCCAGCTCCAGACGTCACCCGAGTTGTAGCCGTTGTTCCACTCGTCGGTCCACGGCGGGAGAACAGCAACGAGGTCCTGGTCAATCAGGTTCTGCCAGTACTCAGCGACCATGATCGATTCGGGCGAGTCGAGGGTTACGTCCCACGCTTCACCGTCGTTCTCGAACCACTGGCCATCTGCCTGCCAAACGAGACCGGCGAAGGCGTTGATGTCGCTCTGTGAGAAGTTGGTGATGTAGCCACCCTCTGCGCGAACGGCCTTGGCTGCTTCTTCGAATTCTGCCCAGGTGGTCGGAATGTCAATTCCGGCTTCCTCGAACAGGTCGGCACGGTAGAAGAGACCCTCGGGGCCGGTGTCCTGCGGCACTGCGTACACAGCGTTTTCTTCACCGAATGTCACCTGGCTCCAGGTCCAGTCAATGAACTGGTCCTGAGCATCCAGAACTCCGGCGCAGTCGGCGATGTTGACGACGCCGTCTTGTACGCGGAAGTTGGGCAGTGCGTCGTATTCGATCTGACCGAGGTCAGGCGCGTTGCCTGCTTCGATCTGGTTGAAGAAGTTGTTGTACGTTCCGCCGTTACCGTTCGGTCCAGTCTGAACTTCAACCTGGATGTCGGGGTTGGCTTCATTCCAGATAGCGACGGCGTCTTCCATGCCGGGCAACCAAGTGGTGAAGTTGAGCGTTACGGGTCCATCTGACGGGGCGCACGCGGCGGCGTCAGTGCCACCGTCTGTGCTGGCTCCGGTTGAGCATGCTGTGAGTGCGAGCGCGGAGACGAGCACCAATGCTCCTCCAGCGCGAGCTATGCGATTAGCCATGCGATTACCTTCCTTGCGATTGTGATTGTGGTGTGGTGCGGGGTTTCCCTCGGGGTAAGCCGAGTGGTCGAGAGGGCGACTACTTGATTGCGCCCGTTCCCAGCCCGCTGCGCCAGAAGCGCTGCAGGCTGAGGAAAGCAATGATGAGCGGGATGATCGACAGCAGGGCACCGATGATCACGTACGCCCGAATTTCGGGAATCTGGCTGACTTGGCTGTTCCAGATATAGAGGCCAAGCGTGACGGGGAATAGCTTCTCGTCGCGCAGCATGATGAGCGGCAGGAAGAAGTTGTTCCAGATCGTGACGAATTGGAAGAGGAAAATAGTGACCATTGCCGGCGTCATCAGTCGAGTGGCAACCGTAAAGAAGGTACGCACCTCGCCCGAGCCGTCGATACGGGCAGCTTCAACAAGCTCGTCTGGCACGCTCGAGGTCGCATAAATGCGGGCAAGGTACACACCGAACGGGCTCACGATGCTCGGCAAGAACACCGACCAGAACGTGTTGGTGGCGCCCACCTGACTGAAGACCAAGAACAGCGGAAGCGCGAGAGCCGTTGCCGGAACCAGCACGCCACCGAGCACAACGTTGAAGAGGGTTTCGCGGCCGCGGAAGCTGTACTTCGCCAGCGCGTAGCCCATCATCGTCGCGAAGAGTGTTGCGATGGCAGCACCCGCACCGGCGTAGAGCACGCTGTTGAGCATCCAGCGGAAGAAAACGCCGTCGCGGTAGGCCGCCAAGTTGCCGATGTTCTCGATGAGGTTGAAGTCAGCGAACCAGAGCGGTGCGCTTGTCGTGAAATCGGCGCGGTCTTTCGTCGCGGCCACGAAGAGCCACCAGATCGGCACCAAGAAGTAGAAGGTGCAGATAGCCATGACGAGCATGGCGCCGGCCCGAGAGAACAGGCTTTCGCGAGGACCGTTGTGCTTCTTCACGGGAGTTGTCGTGGCACTCATCAATCAGCCTTTCGCTGGGTGAACTTGAGCACGGTGAACGAGAGCGCGAAGGTGAAGAGCGCGAGCACGACCGAGAAAGCGGCGGCGAGGTTCACGTTCGGCACCGAGGCTGTCGAGTAAATGAGCAAGTTGGGCGTGAACGTGCTGGTCACGGCTGAGGTGAAGCTCTTGAAGACCTGAGGTTCAGCGAGCAGCTGCAGCGTTCCGATGATCGAGAAAATGGCGGTGAGCGTAATCGCGGGGGTGATCAACGGAATCTTGATCGACCAGGCGATGCGAGCCTGCGACGCACCATCGAGGCGAGCGGCTTCGTAGATCTCGCTGGGGATCGCGAGCAGCGCCGAGTAGATGATGATCATGTTGTAGCCCACGAACACCCACGTCACAACATTCGCGATGGCCCACAGCACGAGGTCGGCACCGAGGAAATTGATTTCGCTCGTGATCGCGGTGAACGGCGACAGCTTGGGCGAGTAGAGGAAGCCCCACATGACCGCCGCGATAACACCGGGAACGGCATACGGTGCGAAGAACGCGAGGCGGAAGAAGCGCTTGCCTCTGACGAGCGGGGAGTCCAGCAGCAGCGCAAGCAACAACGCGAGGCCGAGCATGATCGGCACCTGCACGACACCGAAGGTGAGCACCCGAAGAATGGATGACCAGAAAGCGTCGTCCTGGAACACTCGTGCGTACTGCACGAAGCCACCAAACACCTCGGTGGGCTTACCGAACGTTCCTTCTCGTTCAACCGTCAGCAGCGACTGATAGATCGCGACCAGGATCGGCAAGATGTAGAACAGGGCAAACAGCACCGAGAACGGGGCGATAAAGAACAGCACCGCTCCACGGTTCTTCGTGGCTTTGGTAGCGCGGGGAACCTTCTTCGTCACCGCCTTCTTTGGTGTGGCGGGCGTAGCAATGTCTGTAGTCATCGCGTTGCTCCTTCTTCGACAGTCAGGCGGATGACGCGAACGCCACCAGCGGGAACAGCCACCGAACCTGTGACCGTAGTTTCCGTCAACAATTCTGCGCCGTCGGCGGGGAAAGAAATTTCATGCGCGCTGTGGTTAATCACAAAGCGGAAGCGGTCGGTGTCGTTTGAACGCGTCACGACTTCAACACCGGCGGGAAGATCGAGCGCCTCGACGCCAGCCTCGTTGAGTGCGCGGCCCATCAGGTCGGCAAAACTCGGAGCGTCGAGCGCGGTTGCCACGTACCACGCAGCTCCCGAACCGAAGCGATTGCGAGTGACGGCCGGCCCACCAGGAATGGGGCCGGACGCGAACTCGGCAACGACATCCGCTGTGGTGGGGCGGACGTGCTCAGCCCAGATGCTCGCCTGACCGCCATCGTTCAGCAGCAGACGTGTTTCGGGCTTCACGGGCATGAACTGTTCGGTCCAGACGCCAAGCATGTCGCTGAACGCACCGGGAGGGGTCTCGCCGGTGACATCCAGGCGGATGCCGTCGGTTTCGTCCACGATGCCGGAGAAGAACGTGACAACCGCGTTGCCACCGCCCGCAACGTAGTCGCTGATGACGGCCGCACTCGCGTCGTCGACGAGGTAGAGGCTAGGAACGATGACGAGCGTGTACTCGCCAAGCGCGGCACCGGGAGCGACGATGTCGACCGTCACGCCGTTCGCGCTTGCTGCGTTGTAGGCGGCGTGAACCTGTTCGAGGTAGCGCACGGCCGACGATGGCTGCGAGTCGCCTTCGGCCGCCCACCAGGATTCCCAGCTGAAGACGAGAGCGACGGACGCCTCGACCCGAGTGCCCGCGAGAGTCTCGAGGGAGTGGAGTTTCTCACCCAGGTCGAGGGTCTCGCGCCACACAGCAGTGTCAGTACCGGCGTGAGGAAGCAGGGCCGAATGGAACTTCTCGGCACCCTGTCGCGACGCACGCCACTGGAAGAAGCAGATTGTGTCCGCTCCCCGAGCAACGTGGGTCAACGTGTTGCGAAGCATTTCACCCGGCTGCTTGGCCAGGTTGTGGGGCTGCCAGCTCACTGCGCTGCTGGCCTGCTCCATGAGCATCCACGGCGAACCCTGGGCAAGCCCACGAGTCAGGTCAGCCGCGAACGAGAGTTCATTATTCGGATGCGGCAGCCGGTGATCGAGGTAGTGATCGTTGGCGATGACATCCATTTCGCTCGCCCACTGCCAGTAGTTCTGGCTGCGGATGTGCGCGGTCACCATGAAGTTCGTGGTCACCGGGATGCTGCTCTTAGAGCGCAACAGCGACGCTTCGGCCTTGTAGTAGCCGAGAAGTTCGTCGGAGCTGAAGCGGTTGAAGTCGAGTCGTTGCGCAGGGTTTGCCGACGAGAGCGTGATCCGGGGCGGGAGAACTTCATTCCAGTCGCTGTAGCGCTGGCTCCAGAAGGTCGTGCCCCAAGCAGCGTTGAGGCCATCGATGGTCTCGTAGCGCGACTGCAACCAGACGCGGAACGCGGCAGCGGACGTGTCGCAGTAGCAGTGCGCGTTGTGGCATCCGAGTTCGTTGGAGACGTGCCACATCGCGAGCGCTGGGTGGCTGCTGTAGCGCTCGGCTACTTTCTCGACAAGGCCGAGAGCTGCCGAGCGGAACTCGGGAGAACTCGGGCACCACCCTTGGCGGCCACCCTGCCAACGGCGGGTGCCGTCGGCCGCGGTGGGCAAGATATCGGGGTGCGCCGTCGTAAGCCACGCGGGCGGCGAGGAGGTGCCGGTGCCGAGGTTTACGCGGATGCCGGCAGAGTGCAGCAGATCCATGATCGCGTCGAGGCGAGTGAAGTTGTACTCCCCCGCTCGCGGCTCAATCTCAGCCCAGCCGAAGATGTTGATCGCGACGAGGGTGACCCCGGCCTCACGCATGAGGGCCACATCCTGCTGCCACACTTCTTCGGACCACTGCTCGGGGTTGTAGTCACAACCGAGCACGAGGGAATCGGGTGACCAGCTCGCGACGCGATCTGCGCGGGGTGTGGTCACGCGTGCCTCCTTTGGCGATGGGCGCAGCTGCTGAGTCAGCAGTTCTGCTCACAATTGTTCGGATTCTGTGAACGTGCACAGAACCTGACCCACAAAAATTGGCGACAATCTCTGGGAGCGTTCACAGACTAAGCGAGCCTTATTCGCTCTGTCAAGCATTCGGCGTGTCTGTGAGCGTGAACAGTCCCGCGAAACGGGGCCAGTGCCGCACCCGTGAGAGCGCTAGCATGGGGTTATGGCAACACCTGGGGCACGACCACGCCGCGCGACAATTTTCGACGTAGCGGCCGAGGCCAACGTCTCCCGTGGCACCGTCTCCCGCATGCTCAACGGCGAACCGTACGTTTCTGACTCGGCTCGGGAGGCCATCGAGAAGGCCATCGCCAAAGTCGGCTACGTGCGCAACATGGCGGCTCGCAACCTCGCAACCCAGCGTTCCAAGGCGATCGCGCTCATCGTGCATGAGCCCCACTCGGTCTTTCTCGAAGACCCCAACATCGGGGCGATTCTTCTCGGCACCAACGAACGCCTCTCCGAAGCGGACTACCAACTCGTCTGCCTCATCATCGGTTCCGACCGCGACAGTGCTCGCATTGCCGACTACCTCCGCGGTGGATTCGTCGACGGCGCCGTCATCGTCTCGGCCCGCGAACACGACCCCATTGCCGACGCCATCGCCCACATTGGACTCCCCGCCGTCTTCGTCGGTCACCCCATGAGCGCGCCCGACATGCCCTACGTCGGCATCGACAACCGCGGCGCAGCCCGCGATATCACCCGCGAGCTCCTCTCCACCGGGCGCAAGAAAGTCGGCATGATTGCCGCCGCCCTCGACCGCGACTCCGGTAGCGAACGACTAGCCGGTTTTCGGGATGCCCTGGGCGACCAGTTCGACGAGAACCTGGTTGTCGACTTTCCGCTTTACTCGCGCAACAGCGGCGTTGAGGGAATGAAAGCCCTCCTCGACCGCGCCGGGGACATCGACGGAGTCTTTGCAGCATCCGATGCTCTCGCTGCCGGCGCCATGGATGTGCTGCGCGAACGCGGGCGCTCAGTGCCCGGAGACATCGGCATCGTTGGTTTCGATGACAGCGACTGGGCGATGCGGTGTCAACCCCAACTCACGACAGTGCGTCAGCCAGCCGATCTCTTGGGCCGAGAAGCGGCATCCATGGTGTTAGAACTCGTCAACGGCATCACACCGGAAACTCCCGGTCGCATTCTGCCCACCGAAATCAAACTGCGTGGCTCGGCCTAAAACCCAACCTCTGGTGCTCAGCAGGAAACTACTGCAGCGACCAACTGGTGCCTAGGCGGTCGGTAGTGACTAGGCGGTCGGCGGTAACTACGCGGTAGGTGTTGACTCGGCCTGAGCGGCAACCTTGGCGCGCTCTTCAGCTTCGATCTTGGCGTAGCTGTCACGTTCGGTGCGGTCAGAACGAATAATGGCCGACATGACGATCCAGAAAATGGCGCCAATAGCAATCGTCGGGATGACGGAGAAGATGGCGTTCGACCAGAATTCTTGAGGCACGTTTCTAGCCTAACCGTTGACGAAGGTGACTATGGCGATGAGAACGACAAGTCCCACGAGAGTCACAGTCATGATGAGCCGTGAAGATTTGCGATCCATTACTGCGCCTTCACCATAACACCGACGAGTCCCGAGACGACCATGAAGAGGCCAGCGCCCGAGACGAGCACCCACAGCGCGATGCGCATGGGGGTGATCGTCGACTTCTTCGGAGACTCAGCCGCATCCGGCGTCTCAGCCGCATCCGGCGTCTCAGCCGCATCCGGAGTCTCGTTGGGCACTGGGTCAGTCATTGTCGTGCTTACTTAACCAACGGGAAGAGGATGGTTTCGCGGATGCCGAGGCCCGTGATGGCCATCAGCAAACGGTCAACGCCGACACCGATTCCGCCGGTCGGGGGCATACCGTGCTCGAGAGCGCGGATGAAGTCTTCGTCGAGGCGCATGGCTTCAACGTCGCCCTGGCTCGCGAGGAGAGCCTGCTCAACGAAGCGTTCGCGCTGAATAACGGGGTCAACGAGCTCGGAGTAGCCGGTCGCCAATTCGAAGCCGCGAACGTAGAGGTCCCACTTTTCAACAACACCTTCGATGCTGCGGTGGTCGCGCACGAGCGGGCTCGTGTCGACGGGGAAGTCCATGACGAAGGTCGGGTGGTCGAGGCCCGGCTTGACGTAGTGCTCCCACAGCTCTTCCACGTACTTGCCGTGGGTGGGCTGAGTGACCTCGATGCCAACGGCATCCGCCAACACCTTCAGTTCGTCGGCGGGAGTCTGCGGCGTGACGCTCAGGCCAGCTGCTTCGTTGAGGGAATCGTACATCGAGATACGCGCCCACTCGCCGCCGAGGTCATACTCGGTGCCGTCGGAGAGAGTGACGAGCGTGGAGCCCGTCACGGCGAGCGCGGAGTTCTGCACGAGCTCCTGCGTGAGGTCTGCCATCTGGTTGTAATCGCCGTAGGCCTGGTACGCCTCGACCATCGCGAACTCGGGCGAGTGCGTGGAGTCAGCACCCTCGTTGCGGAAGTTGCGGTTGATCTCGAAGGCACGCTCGATGCCACCGACGACGGCACGCTTCAAGAACAGCTCGGGAGCAATGCGCAAGTACAGCTCGGTGTCGAATGCGTTGGAGTGCGTGACGAAGGGGCGAGCGGATGCTCCACCGTGCATCGTCTGCAGCATCGGCGTTTCGACTTCGAGGTAATCGTGCGCGGCGAACGTGGCGCGCAGGCTCGCGTTGACCTTGGCGCGAGCGCGCACCGTGAAGCGGGCCTGGTCGCGGACGATGAGGTCGAGGTAGCGACTACGAACGCGTTGTTCGTCGCTCAACTCGGAGTGCAGGTTGGGCAAGGGAAGCACAGCCTTGGCCGCAATCTTCCATTCCTTGACCATGACCGAAAGCTCGCCGCGGCGGCTCGAAATGACTTCTCCACTCACGAAGAGGTGGTCACCGAGGTCAACGAGTTCTTTCCACAGCGCGAGCGAATCGTCGCCCACTTCGCCGAGAGAAACCATGACCTGGATACGCTGGCCGTCACCTGACTGCAGCGAGGCAAAGCACAGCTTGCCCGTGTTGCGGAGATGCACGATGCGACCCGCGAGACCAACGACATCGCCGGTGGTGTCATCCGCTTCAAGCGACGGGTACTTCTCGCGCACGGCCGGAATGCTCGTGGTGATCGCGACGCCGACCGGGTAGGCCTCCGCGCCCGAATCGATGAGTCGCTGACGCTTCTCTAACCGAACGGCTTTTTGCTCAGAAACTTCAGCTTCGGTGGGCTCGGGGGCGTTAGCGGCGTCATTCACGCCCTCAATCGTAGCCGGGATAAGGCAACACTGCCGCGCCCAAGAATGCGCCCGAAAACTAGCCGACGTAGAGGGTCGCGTTGTCGATCAGACGGGTCTCCCCCACACGGGCAGCGACGAGGGCAGCAGCGGGCCCACGGTACCCATCGGGCACCGGCATGAAGGTGTCGGTGTCAACGACAGTGAAGTAGTCGAGCTCCACACCCGATGCCCCCATGAGTGCACCCTGCGCGGCGGCGATCACGGCGTCAAGGCCGCTGTCGGCGGCCGAGGTTGCCGCGTTCAATGCTGTCGACAGGATGGATGCTGCTTCGCGCTGGTGAGCATCCAAGAACTGGTTGCGGCTTGAAAGAGCGAGGCCGTCTTCTTCGCGCACGGTTTCAATGATCTCGAGCTGCACCGGGATGTTGAGGTCGGTGATCATGCGGCGAACGAGAAAGAGTTGCTGGCCATCTTTCTGGCCAAAGGTGACGAACTGCGGGCTAGTGATGGCGAGCAGTTTGGCGACAACGGTGAGCACACCGTCGAAGTGGCCGGGGCGCGTTTTGCCCTCGAACATCGTGCCGATTTGGCCGGCCGAGATCGTGGTGGAGGTTGGCCCCTTCGGGTACATTTCCTCCACGCTGGGGGCGAAGACGTAGGGAACCCCCAGCTCGCCAAGCATGTCGAGATCGTCATCCATCGTGCGCGGATACTTGTCGAGATCTTCGGTGGCACCGAACTGGGTGGGATTCACAAAGATCGAAACGATGCGCACATCGGCGAGCTCGGCGGCGCGCTCAACATGAGCGAGGTGACCCTGGTGAAGAGCGCCCAGCGTGGGCGTCAAAGCAATAGTGCGGCCAGCGGCGCGCTCGTGCGCAACCACATCGCGCATACCCGCGACGGTCTCAATAACTTGCGGGCGGGAGTGTGAACTCACGAGGGGTCCTCCTGTGAATGGGGCCTCGGCTCGGGGTCGAGCAAGGAAACATCGATGCTAGTCGCAGTTGCACGCGCGAGCGCACTCTCGACCGAGGACCGCAGAAGCGGCCCTAAAACACGCGCGGGGGCATCCACCCCGACGCTGCCGAGCAAATCTAAAGATTGACGGACAATCGCGGCCGAAAAACTAGTCGCGGTGCTCACCGCTTCGGCCCACGCAGCACGCTCGTCTTCGGAGATCACGATCGGCTCGGCGCCCATCTCCACGACGAGAGCTTGCGCAATCGGCAATACCGGAGTGGGCGCACTGACGGCGCAATAGGTTTCGTGCAGGCGCGTGAGGTCAAGGCTTGTTCCCGTGAACACCATGGCCGGATGTACGGCGAGCGGAATCGCTCCAACAGCAAGTGCCGGCGCCAACGCCTGATAGCCGAGCCCCGGCGCAGTGTGCAGCACGAGTTGCCCCGGTTGCCACACTCCAGCATCGGCGAGACCCTTCGCGAAGGACTCAATCTCGCCCTCGGGAATCGCCAGAATCACAAGCTCGCTGCGTTCAACCAGAGTCGGGATGTCGAGCACGGGAACGTCGGGAAGGATCGCGCTTGCACGCTCAAGGTTGCGCTCTGACGTCGCCGCGATTCCGACGATTGCATGGCCCGCGCCGGCGAGGGCTGCGCCAAGAATCGGGCCGACCTTTCCCGCGCCAATGATGCCGATTCCGAGTCGGCCAGCTGCCTGCGCCATTACGCGTTGTCCTCACGTGGTGTTGGTGCCGGGGACTCGGCGTCCACGCCAGCACTGCGCCAGCGGTGACTCGTGTCGACGCCTGCGGCATGCACAGCCGCGTGCTCAACCTCATCGAAGAAGCGCACAACATCGTTGCGGTCGAGCGCACCGATGGTGGCCGAAATCGGCCCCGCAACAGTGTGAATTCGCAGCTCAGCAAGACCCATGCGACGCAGCAGCGGACCCTCGTTCATGCTGACGCTCTGCATGCGGGCTTGAGGCACAAGCACGAGGGAACGCCAGATGGCTCCCTTGCGCAGCGCTACGGCATCCGAAATCAGCACGAAACCATTGCGGCGCCAGGAGAACCAGCGCAGCCAGGCCGCCCGCTTGGGCGAGGTGACGTAGTCGTCATCGTGGGCTCCAGCGGCAAGACCGCACTCGAGCAGTTCCCGCGACTTGGCGTCGGCGAGGCTCGGCAGAATGAGTTGCAGCACGCGGTGCACATCGGCCATATCTCCGACCGGGAGCAGCGTTGTCTTCGCGGTCGCACCGCTTGAGCTTGTTGCTTGCGAGGCGGTGTTGATCTTGATTTCCCACCAGCCGGCAGCGCGCCATAACAGCGGCTGCGATACCTCAACCGCGTGAATGCGGCCGGGCGGGAGCGTCTCATTGGTCGTCGACAACAGGCCATAACCGACCCGGATGCCGTCGTCCGTTGCCGCGATGGAGTACCGAAGCGAGCGCGTCAGTCTGGAAGCCAAATATCCGCCGAGACCGAGAAAGCCCGGGAGGAGCGCAAAGATCCAGCCGTAGTCGCCAGTAACGATGATCGTCGTGATGATGCCGATGCCCACCAGAATCGCGATGATGGTCGCTTCGCTGAGCACGAGAGAACCGATGAGCCGCGGGATGCTGATGCGCACGATCGACTCTGGCGGCGCGGCATGGGGGTCGAGCTCTGGGGCCAAGAATTCGTTGACGCGCGACTCCACCACACCCGTGACACCGGTCGGGGCTTGTGCGGCTGCATCGGCCGCTGCTTCAGCCGCGCGGGTGCCCGAGGCGAGCTGCAAGATCGCGACTCGTAAATCGTCGGCGCCAGCGGAGCCGAGATAGGCCAGCTCAACGTTGGCGTCTTGACCTGCCACATTCACTTCGAGCTTGGCGGCCCCAAACAGGCGTGCCAAGAATGGCCGCGAGATATTGATGCCCTGAATGCGATCTAGTCGTCCACGACGGTTGGTGCGGAACAGGATGCCGCTGCGCACCTCAACTAGCTCGTCCGTGATGCGGAAGGTGTGCATCCGCCACGACAGATAAAAACCACCGACGCTCAGAATCAGGATGACGAGCACGGCGAGAATCGCCAAAATGATCAGGCTTGACTCGGCAAAACGCTCCAAGAAACGCAGTTCTCGGCTGCCGCCGCCAAAAATGGTGTCGAGAAAGACGTCGCGGGCGTTGACGATGATGACACCGATGATTGCCACGAACGCGATGCCACCGCGCAAGAACGGCGTTGCCGGGTGCAGCCGATGCCACTCGCCGTCGGCAAGGCGACGAGCGCTCTCGGGCACCGTGAGCGCCACGGCGGGAGCAGCAGGTTCAGTTGCGTTCAGGCTCGCAGGCTCAGTTGCGTTCACGGACTCCAGCGGGTCCACTGGCTCGCGAGGCTCCAGCGGTTCTCGAGGCTCCAGCGGCTCGGCGGGCTCGCGCGGGTCGCTCACAGTCCGGCCCTGCGGCTCTCGGCCAGGGCGACGAGCGTGTCTCTCAACTCCTCAGCATCCTGCTCAGGAAGGCCAGGAATCACCACACCGGTGGATGCCGCGGCCGTCACAAACTTGAGTTCACTGAGGCCAACGGCGCGATCGAGGGGTCCGCGGTTGATGTCGACGAGCTGCATGCGGCCATAGGGCACAGCAACCACGCGGCGGAACATCAGTCCGCGACGAAAGACCAGGTCATCCTCGCGCAGCATGTAGCCGATCGCCCGCACTCGCCGCGGGGTGAGCGCGATGTTGATGACGAAGATGATGCCGAGCGAAATCGGAATTACGGCAAGCCACTGGATTCCGGTGATGAAGGTCGGGATCGACGTTCCCACCGTGAGGATAATGCCCGTAATGAGCAGCCCGACCGCTTCTACGATGGTGTACTTGCGGGAGACGCCGCGCCACTCGGCGTCGGGGAGATCAAGTCGCTCGGTCACGCTGCTCCTTGGGGGTCCATCGGGTTCTGCGACGACGGGTCGTCATCATCAGGCGGGATGGTGCACAAATATTCAGCGACCAATCCTGCGATCAGCAACACTATCGCGCCAGCCGAAACAACGAAGCTCGTGCCGATGGCACCGGTTTCGGGAGAAACGGTGCGACTCAGCAGGTAGACCGCGATGCCGAGGGCGGTTCCGCCAAGGAGAGCCCCGGCGAAGCTCGATGCTTTCGCGAGCACGACAACGCGCAGCGCGAAGAAGGGATTCACGCGTTCTTTGCGCAGCCCGCGTGATGAGCGGTAGATGGGCACTGCCAGCACGACCACGATCACGGCGATCAAGAAGAGCGAGACCGCCAAGGCGACCGAGGGTGTCACAATCGGGTTTCCGGATGCCGTCAACAACACTTCGAGCAACCAGCCGACGGCTGCTCCCGCCGCGGCAATGGTGACCAAGTGCACGGCTGACGTGCGGGCTACCACAGGGGTTCCGCCTCAAACTCGGCGGCGTCGTTCTCGATGCCGGCAAGGGCGTCCGCCGCGCTTCCGATTCCGGCGAGCTGCGCGTGGGGGTCGAGCTGCAGCAGCGGCACGAGTACGAACGATCGTTCGGCGGCCCGCGGATGCGGGATCGTCAGAAGTTCGTCATCCACTTGCAGGTGCGCGAAAGAAATGATGTCGATGTCGAGCGTGCGATCGCCCCAGCGTTCGTCGCGCACGCGACCATGCTCAGCCTCGACGCGCTGCAGCTCAGCGAGGAGAGCGTGGGGCTCCAGCGAACTGCTCGCTAACACGACCGCGTTGAGATACGCGGGAGCAGAGTGGTCGATGCCGGAGAGTTTCAGGGCCGGAGTCTGCACAATGCTGGAGGCGGCATCCACGGTCACACCGTCGATGCGGTTGATGGCGTGCACGGCATCGCGCAGGGTGGTTTCGCGGTCGCCAAGATTGCTGCCGATGGCAAGCATCACCGGCAACTCGACGTGCAGTCGTTGCTGTCGCATCACGGCAGCGGCTGCGGTTCTGCGCTGAAGCCGGCGGTCTGGGCGCGGGCTGCACGCTGACGAGTGATGGTGACCGAGACATCGGTGAACGGCACAGTGATGGGTGCTTCTGGTTTGTGGAGCGTGATCTTGGTGCTCACGGCGGCCTCGTGTGCGAGCACTACAGCGGCGATGCGTTCGGCAACCGTCTCGATGAGATCGACCGGGTTGCTCTCGACGGCGGCGACGATCTCTTCGGCCAAGACGCCGTAATGAATGGTGCGGTCAAGGTCGTCGGTGCGGGCAGCGGCTGCAAAGTCGAGATACACGGTCGCGTCGATCACGAAGACTTGACCATCGCGACGCTCGTGGTCGAAGACGCCGTGAAAGGCAGTGGCGCGCAAGCCGGTGAGGGTGATTTCGTCCAGTGCGGGATTCATCGTTTCTTGCCCTTCTGCATAGCTCGATACACGGAAAGTGCAATGTGCGTTGACGGAACATCGTGCACCCGAACGGCCCACATGCCCGCCTCGGCGGCGACATTGCTGATCACTGCGGTAGCCAGGTCGCGTTCGGCTGGCGGCGCATCGGCCGGAAGCATTTTTGCGAGAAAGCGTTTGCGTGACGCCCCGATCAGCACCGGATGCCCCAGCGACGCAATCTCATCGATACGCGCGAGCAGCGCCCAGTTGTGGCGGGCGTCTTTGGCAAAGCCCAGGCCGGGATCGAGCACCACCCGATTGGGCTTCACTCCCCACACCATCATTTCTGCCAGACGCGCCTTCAGCTCGCTGCGCACGTCGTCAACCACGTCGTCATAGTGCGCGAGTTGCCCCATCGTGGTGCTGTGCCCACGCCAGTGCATCGCAATATAAAGCAGATCTGTTTCGGCAACGGTGCGGTACATCTCGGGGTCAGCAAGCCCACCAGAGACATCATTGATGATGGATGCTCCCGCATTCGCCGCGGCCAGTGCTGTCTCGGCATTCATGGTGTCGATGCTCACGGTCACGCCTTCAGCCGTGAGCGCCGTGATCACCGGGATTACCCGCTGCTGCTCCGCCGCGGCTGAGACCCGTTCGGCACCGGGGCGAGTCGATTCGCCACCGACATCGACGACATCCGCGCCTTGGTTGCGCAGTTCGATGCCTCGCGCAATGGCGACGTCCACATGTTCGAACTGGCCGCCGTCGCTAAAAGAATCAGGCGTGACATTGAGGATGCCCATGATTTGGGGAACCGCCACGCGAGGGTTTCTACGCATCGCCACCTCGGCCGATGAGCGCCATCACTTCAGCGCGTTCCACTGGATCGCTGAGAACTCCACGAGACGCCAAAGTGACAGTGGAGCTGGCGGTCTGGCGGGGTCCGCGAGCCGAAACACAGCCGTGAACAGCATCAATAACAACGAGCACTCCTCGCGGCGACAGCCCCGTGTTGATCGCCTCGGTGATCTCCTCGGTCAGTCGCTCCTGCAGTTGCGCGCGCGCGGCAATCGTCTCCACGACCCGCGCAATATTGCCCAGGCCGATGATGCGCTCATCCGGGACATAGGCGACATGCGCGACGCCCAAGAACGGCAACAGGTGATGCTCACACATGGACCGAAACTCGATGTCACGCACGAGCACCAGCTCGCCCGTCTGATCCGCCTTAGCGGTGAACTCGATGCTGTCGGAGAGGTGCACGAGAGGGTCGATCGTGTTGCCTGCGAAGAACTCGGAGTACGCTTCGGCGACCCGACGCGGGGTGGCGGTGAGGCCTGCCCGCTTCGGGTCTTCGCCGACGGCATCCAGAATCTCGGCTACCGCAGCTTCAATGCGTGCGAGGTCGATCGACATGGTGTCCTAGGCCGTTGCTACCCCGGGCGACTTGCGTGGCCGTGGGGTGCGTGCCGGCTTCGAAGGGGTGCTTTCGTCGCTGTCGCTTGCGTCAGCCTTCGGCACCTTCTTCTTGGGAACCTTGATGGGAGGCAACTGCGACACGGGGCGCGCGTCGCTCGAGAGCCACTGGGGACGCTCGGGAAGCTTGGCAATTCCCTTGAAGATCTTGTCGAGCTCGACGTGGTCGAGGGTCTCTTTCTCCATCAACTCGAGGGCGATCTTGTCGAGCACCTTGCGGTTCTCGTTGAGCATCTGCCATGCCTCGTCGTGAGCTTTCTCGATCAACAGTCGAACTTCTTCGTCAATGATCTTGGCGAGCTCTTCGGAGTATTCGCGGCTCGAACTCATGTCGCGACCCATGAAGGGTTCGCTTGAGGCACTGCCCAGCTTCACGGAACCGATTCGGGCACTCATGCCGTATTCGGTGACCATGCGGCGAGCAATCGAGGTGGCCTTTTCGATGTCGTTGGATGCCCCGGTCGTCGGGTCGTGGAACACGATTTCTTCCGCAACACGACCACCCATCGCGTAGGCGAGCTGATCGAGCAGCTCGTTACGCGAAACGGAGTACTTGTCTTCGAGCGGCATCACCATCGTGTAACCGAGGGCACGACCGCGAGGAAGAATGGTGATCTTCGTGACGGGGTCGGTGTTGCGCATCGAGGCAGCAGCCACCGCGTGACCACCCTCGTGGTACGCCGTGACGAGCTTCTCTTTGTCGTTCATGAGGCGCGAACGACGCTGCGGGCCGGCCATGACACGGTCAACGGCCTCGTCGAGAGCACGGTTGTCGATGAGCTGCGCGTTGGAGCGCGCGGTCAGCAAGGCTGCTTCGTTGAGCACGTTCGCCAGGTCAGCACCGGTGAAGCCGGGCGTCTTGCGAGCGAGCACTTCGAGGTCAACGCCCTCGGCCATGGGCTTGCCCTTGGCGTGCACTTCGAGAATCTGCTTGCGACCGATCTTGTCGGGAGCATCCACACCAATCTGACGGTCAAAACGACCAGGGCGCAGAAGCGCGGGGTCGAGAACATCAGGGCGGTTCGTTGCGGCGATGAGGATCACGTTGGCGTTCACGTCGAAGCCATCCATCTCGACCAGCAACTGGTTGAGCGTCTGCTCGCGCTCATCGTTACCGCCACCGATTCCGGCACCACGGTGGCGACCAACAGCATCGATCTCGTCGATGAAGATGATTGCGGGAGCATTCTGCTTGGCCTGCTCGAAGAGGTCGCGAACACGGCTTGCACCGACACCCACGAACATTTCGACGAAGTCAGAACCAGAGATTGTGTAGAACGGCACGCCAGCTTCCCCCGCGGTGGCCTTGGCCAGCAGGGTCTTACCGGTTCCGGGAGGGCCGTACAGCAGTACGCCCTTCGGGATGCGGGCGCCAACAGCCAAGAACTTGGCCGGTTCTTTCAGGAAGTCTTTGATTTCTTCGAGCTCTTCGATGGCCTCGTCAGCACCAGCGACATCCGCAAAAGTGGCCTGCGGGGTGTCTTTACCCACGAGCTTGGCCTTCGACTTGCCGAACTGCATAACCTTGCCGCCGCCACCCTGCATGCGGCTGAAGATGAAGAAGAAGATGATGCCGATGATGAGGAACGGCAGCATGATCGAGAGGAAGGAGACGAAGAAGTTTTCCTGCGGAACCTGGTCGTTGAACTCCTTGACGTCGGCGCCGTTGACAGCAGAAACGATCTCGGTGCCACGCGGTGCTACGTAGTAGAACTGCACCTTCGTTCCGTTGTCGCCGTCGGCTTTGGAGAGCTCGAGGTCAACGCGCTGCTCACCGTCAATGATGGTGGCTGATGACACCGTCGATCCCTGAAGAAGGTCGAGGCCCTCTTGAGTGGTGATCTCTTTGTAGCCCTCGCCGAGGAGAAGGCTCGCGGCGATCGAGACGGCGGCGATACCGATGATGATGTACGGAACGGGGCCGCGGAAAATGCGCTTAAAATTCATGATGTTCCGGGTCGGGTGACCCAGTGCCTCTCTCTGAAGAAACGTGCTGCAAGGTTACCGTTATCGCGCTGCAAGACCACTGCATGTTTGCCCTCGGCGTAATGCGTTCCGAGCGGGCTCGCTGCGGCTAGTGACTTTCGGTTGTCACCGCGAAGGTTTGCACGCGGGGTGGCAGTTCGGGGCTCATCAAAATGTGGCACTTGATGCGACCGCGTTCGCCGTCGATCGTCCAGTTGGTCACGGCAGGAGTGTCGCTGAGGGTGCGCGGTACTTCGGTCAGCGGCGCACCGGTGAGCGGCCCCACCTCAGCAATCGCTTTCGCAATGCCAGCGATGCGCTCTTCCCACGGAACATCGAGCGCCAAGTTCACGGCGGCGAGCGCATCCGCGGTGGGGGTATCCCACTCGCGAACGAGGCCATCGAACACGTCGCGAGCGGCCAGAGTTTCGGGCCAGGCCGGAGCTGGCGTCGTCAGCTCGCCGTACGCATTCAACGCAGCCTGCAAAGCCTGAGTTGCCGGGATCGAGGATGCCGCAAACGTGCCATTCTCGAACGCCACAATGCCGAGGCCGGTTGGGGCGTGCCAGCGCATGTGGGCACTCACGCCGGGGTAACCGCCCGAGTGCGACACGATCTTCGTCGTGCCCTCATCGATGAACAGGCCGTAGCCATAACCGTGGGCTGTCGGCTCGGAAAACTCGGCAGCCTTCGACATGCCCTCGGGCACGGCGCGCTGAATCTGCTGAAGTTCGCGGCGGCTGGCGGCAGACAGGGGTCCGTCTGAAGTGCCGTCTGGATCGAGGGCACCAGCGAGCCACAGCGACCACCGCACCAGGTCGGTCGCGCTAGAAAACAAACCGCCCATGGAAGAAAAGACTCCGGGCCCGGTGAACGGCTGAACCTGCCACTGCCCATTGGCGAGCCGGTAGCCGAGGGCGACATCGGCATCCGGGTCTTCCTCGAAGCGGGTCGAGGTAAGGCCGAGAGGTTCGAGAATTTCGGCGGCAATCGCCTCGATGTAGGGGCGGCCCGTAATTTCGGCGATGACTTCACCCAGCAGGGCGTAGCCGAGATTCGAGTACTCAAAGCGAGTGCCTGGCGTGCTCGAATAGCGGATGCCCGCCGCCATGAACTCGTCGAGTTCGGCCCGCGTCATCTCCTCCACGCGGTCACCCCAGGGGTTATCGGTGGGGAACCCCGCCGACATCGTCATGAGCTGACGCACACTCGGAGTCACGGGAGCAGCCGCTGGCTCGAGAGCGGTGAACGCAGGAACAAAGTCAGTGATCGGCGCATCGAGGCTGAGCTGTCCACGATCGCGCAGCATCAGCAGCAGCGTGCACGTGAAGCTCTTCGTGCACGACGCGATGCGGAACACCGTGTCGCGGTCGGGAGCGTTGCCTTCGCCAAGAACCTTCTCGCCGTAGCCGCCCTCCAGCACGATGCCGTCTGGACCAAACACCGCGAAGAACGATGCTGGGGCCTTCTGCTCGGCTACCCGATTCTCAAACAGACCAACAATCTCGTCGGTCGCCTGATCGATTGCTGCCTTCGCCCGCATTCAGCCGGCCCTAGGCGTAGACGTGGGGTGCGAGCACTGCGACGCCGCGCAAGTTGCGGTACTTCTCCGCGTAGTCGAGGCCGTAGCCGATCACGAACGCGTTGGGGATGTCGAAGCCGACGTACTTGACGTCCACTTCGACCTTGGCGGCATCCGGCTTGCGCAGCAGGGTGCAGATCTCCACGGAGGCAGCACCGCGGCTGCGCAGGTTGCCGAGCAACCAGGAGAGCGTGAGGCCCGAGTCGATGATGTCTTCAACGATGAGTACCTTGCGGCCCTCAAGGTCGCTGTCGAGGTCTTTGAGGATGCGAACGACACCCGAGGACTGCGTGCCGGCGCCATACGAGGAGACGGCCATCCAGTCCATCTCGATCGGCAGGTTGAGTTCACGTGCGAGGTCAGCCATCACCATGACAGCACCGCGCAGCACACCGACCAGCAGCAGCTTCTCGCCGGCATAGTCGGCCTCGATCTGACGCGCCATCACGGCGATCTTCTCGTGGATCTCTTCCTGGGTCAGAAGGACCTCGCTGAGGTCTCCTTCGACATCGCTAAACTGCATCGCGTTCCTCACTGTGGGCCGAAAAGTGGAGAAGGTTCTCTCGTCGTTCAACCCTAACGCCGGGAACGTCGATCGGTCCCTGCCCCCTCCAGTCGGTGACGAGGCGCGCGATCTCCAGAGTGTGGGTGCGACTGAGCGAGACATGGAACTCGCTTGCCACCGCCAACCTAATCAAACGCTGACGTAGAGCGGCCGGATTCGCCGCAAGCGCGCGCACCGGCAACGAGATTCCCGCCTCCGAAATCTCGGCCAAATCTTCCGCGATTTCTTCTGCAAAATGGTCGAGAGCGTCGGCATCTTCGCGCGCTTGGTCTGCCGTTCGCACTAAAGCGTCGCGGATGCCGGGGCCCAGTTCGCTTTCCAGCAGCGGCAAAATGGTCTGCCGCACCCGCACTCGCGTGTACGAGGTATCGAGGTTGTGCGGGTCATTCCACGCCGCGATTTCGGAGTCTTCGCAGCACTGAACGGTCGTGGTTCGCGGCACTGCCAGCAGCGGCCGCAGGTACTGGCCAGTGTCGGCTGCCATCCCTTTGAGGCTGCCAGCCCCGCTGCCGCGGGCAAGGCCAAGCAGCACGGTTTCGGCCTGATCGTCGAGGGTGTGGCCGAGCAGCACCCGGACGGCGCCATGCTCGGCGGCGGCTTCGGCGAGCGCCGCGTAGCGCGCGTCCCGGGCGGCAGACTCGGGGCCTCCGGCGTCACCGACGAGAACCGAGCGGATGTCGACGGGCTCAAGCCCGAGGTCGCGAGCCTGCTGTGCGGCGGCGGCGGCAACATCCGCTGACCCGTCTTGAAGGTTGTGATTCACGATCACGGCACCGGCCCGCATGCCGGCCTTGGACGCTTCGAAGGCCGTTGCGGCCGCCAGCGCAAGCGAATCGGGGCCTCCGCTGAGGGCGACAAGAACGAGCGGTTCTGAGCCTGCAGGCACCGCCGCCGAACCCGCGGGCACCGGTAATGAGCTCAACGCAGTGCGCACAGCACGCCTCACATCAGCGATTGCGGGAGTAAGACGGGGGCGTCTGTCGGAGTGCATCCAGTAACGTTATTGCAGCAACCCCACATTTTTCTTAGGAGCAGCTACATGGCCGCATACGACGTTGTCGTTGAGATTCCGCGCGGAAGCCGGAACAAGTACGAAGTTGACCACGAAACCGGTCGCGTATTTCTCGACCGTTTTCTCTTCACCACCTTCGCCTACCCCACCGACTACGGCTTCTTCGAGAACACTCTCGGCCTCGACGGTGACCCCGTAGACGCTCTGATTCTGCTCGATGCTCCGACCTTCCCCGGTGTGGGTATTTCGGTTCGTCCGGTTGCTGTGCTCAACATGAGCGACGACGGCGGCATCGACTCCAAGGTCATCTGCGTTCAGGCGAAAGACCCGCGCTGGTCGCGCATTCAGGACATCAACGATGTTCCTGAGTTCACGCGCAAGGAGATCGAGCACTTCTTCGAGCACTACAAAGACCTCGAGCCCGGCAAGTGGGTCAAGATCGACGGTTGGGGCGACGCAGCAGAAGCTGACGCAATCGTTCAGGCTGGCTTCGAGAAGCTCAAGGCCGAAGGCCACTAAGCAGCACTACGCACTTCTCGCGCGCGGTGCTCAGGTACCGTGCGCGTCACCCCGATGGCGGATGCTCAGGCATCCGCCATCGGCGTTTAACGGGTTAGCGCGGCTCAGCGCCCGCCGAACTTATCGGCTGGTGGGCTCAGCTCCTAGTGAACTCAGCGCCCCGTGAACTCAGCGCCCCGTGAACTCAGCGCCCCGTGAACTCATCCATCGAGTTGTAGACCTTGAAGACTCGCCCTGCCACAAAGTCCCAAGCGCGCGTCGGCAGCACGCCTTTGAGCCCGCGAGCGAGTCCCACTGTCCAGGGCTTCATGAGTAGCGGCTTGCCGCGGAGCATTGCCGACCACGCTGCCGAGGTCGCGATCTCGGGAGTCATGATGGGGGTCAACAGCGGCCCCCGCACGCCGGCGAACATCCCGGTGCTGATGTAGCTGGGCGCAAAAGTGGTCACCGCGATATGGGCGTGGCCCGCTTTGTTCAGTTCGAGCCGCAGCGAATCGCTCCAGCCGATCATGGCCCACTTGGATGCCGCGTAGACACTCATATTCGGATTCGAGAGAGTTCCGGCCGCCGACGCGATATTCAGGATGCGGCTGGGCGCTCCGCCCTCGATCATCGCCGGCAGCAGTTCGCGCGAGAGATACATAGCCGCAAGCGTGTTGATCTGCATGGTCGCTTCGATGTCGCGGACAGCATCGTGCTCCCAGAAGTAGCCACTGCGCACAATGCCCGCGTTGTTGATGAGCACGTGGGGGGTTCCGACTTCGGTGCGGATGCGTTCGGCGACAGACTCGATCGCGGTGCGTGACGAGAGATCGACAACGTAACTGGTGACGGAACCGCCCGCAGCACTCAGAGCGGCTGCTGCGACATCCAGAGCCGTGGCATCGACGTCAAGCAGCACTACTTTCGCGGCACCCTCAGCGACAGCGCGCTGAGCATAAATCTCGCCCATTCCGCGGGCAGCGCCCGTAATCACAACAACGAGTCCGGCAACTGAGTGCATGGCGTGCTCCCTCTGCCAGAGACGTCGTTGCCTCAAGCCTGTGCTCAGACTTTAGCCGAGGCCAACGCCCTTACCTGACATGAATGACACGGGGTTGGTGGTGTCCCACCCGTTGGGGCGAACCTCGAAGTGCAAGTGGCAGCCGGTGGAGTTTCCGGTCGTGCCGACGCTGGCAATTCTGGTTCCGACACCCACGCTCTGACCGTAGGAGACGTTGATGCCGCCGGCAATAATGTGACCGTAAGCGGTGCGCACTCCACCAGCGTGTTCGATGATGATGTAGTTGCCGTAGCCGCCATTCCAGCCATAACCGGCGTACACAACAGTTCCGCTTGATGCGGCGTAGATCGGGGCACCACAGCCAGCGCCAATGTCAGTTCCCTTGTGGAAGCTTGAGCCGTAGTTCGAGCTGTAGCCGTACACCGACGTGATGTAGCCATAGGCAGGCTTAGTCCAGCCGTTGGCGCTCGAGGAGCCTGAACCGCCACTGGAGCCACCGTTTTGAGCGGCGGCAGCAGCAGCTGCAGCCGCGGCTGCCGCAGCAGCCCGCTTCTCGCGTGCAATGCGCTCCGCTTCGCGCTGCTTGACCCCAGCCTGGTAGTCAGCTTCGGTGACGACGCGCTCGGCAGTGAGAGCAGCAAGCTGAGCGTCGAACTCAACCTTGCGTTCCTGCTGCTCCGCTACTGCGATTTCCGCTGCAGCCGCTGCTGCTTGAGCTTCCTCAAACGCTTTCTCGGCGGCAATCTTCAGAACTTCAAGTTCGGCGCGAGCCACTTCGGCAGCATCGCTCAGCGACTGCGCGGTGTTGCGAGCCTGAACGGCACGATCGAACAGAGCGGATGTCTGCTGGGAAATCTTCGATGACATGCCCAAGTTGTAAAGCAAGGCGTCGGCGTCTTGAGAATTGGCGAGGAGGTTCGTGGTGACGTCTCCGCCGCCAGCACGCACGAGCCGCGCAGCAAGCTCACCAATGCGCTTCTCAGCTTCATCGGCTTCGGCGCTTGCGACATCCGCTTGCTCTTGCAAAGTTTCGGTCTGTGCAGACTTCGCTTGGTACTTCGTGTCGGCCTCTTGCCAAATGTTGCCTTTTTCTTCGGCATCCTTTTGAGTGGCGACGGCTTGAGCTTCGAGTTCTACCAGTGCGGCCTTGATGCGGTCGACTACCTTTTGAGTCGCCGCTTCGTTGTTGCGGGCCTCAGTGACTTCGCTCCACGTGGGGTAGTCATCGGCGAAAGCAGCCTGGCTACTTCCCGCAACAACGCTGACCCCGACGACGAGGCTGAGCGCCGCGACGAAACTGATTGCCCGAAAAGAGTGTGAGCGAAGCTTGTGCTTTGCTGCGGTCCCCCGACTCGCATGCATGACCTTCAATTGTTCCCCTAAACATTGTTCAGCGCCGACTAATGGCCATTAGTCACACGAATAACATTGACCACACTAACAACATGCGACCCAAAAGTCTCAACCTTTTGTTGAATGCGGGTTTCGCGTGCATTAGTGCACGCCGCAACGCATCTCCCCGGCCGATCCCGGCCCATCAGGATGCCATGGAAAGACTGCGGTGCTGATTCGCGAGCATTTCCCTTCAGCAGGAGCACGTTCTGAGGCTTTAGCCGAGTTGAATGCCTTGGCCCGCCATGAACGGCACCGGGTTTGTCGTGTCCCAGCCGTTGGGGCGCACCTCAAAGTGAAGGTGGCATCCGGTGGAGTTTCCGGTCGAGCCGACGCTGGCGATCTTCGTTCCGACGGCCACACTCTGTCCAGAAGAAACCCGAATACCGCCGTCAACGATGTGGCCATACGCGGTGCGCAATCCACCGCTGTGCTCAATGATGATGTAGTTTCCGTAGCCGCCATTCCAGCCATAACCGGCATAAACAACGGTTCCGCTCGACGCCGCATAAATGCCAGCACCACAAGCAGCACCGATATCGGTGCCCTTATGGAAGCTGGAGCCGTAATTCGAGCTGTAGCCATACACCGAAGTGATGTATCCCCCGGCGGGGCGGGCCCAACCACTCAGGCTGATTTCGCCAGCGTCCAAATTCGGAACCTGTGCGGCAGCTTCTGCAGCAGCGCGAGCGGCTTCGCGCTCACGCACGCCCTCTAGATAGCTGTCTTCAGTTGCCTTGCGAGCAGAAGTCAGTGCGGCGAGCTGAGCGTCGAACTCAATCTTGCGCTCCTGCTGCTCGGCGAGAGCTTCTTCGGCGGCCTGAGCGGCGGCCTGAGCCTCAGCGAAAGCCTTTTCAGCCGCGATCTTGAGAACTTCAAGTTCGGCGCGAGCAACTTCCGCAGCATCGCTCAGCGACTGCGCCGTATTGCGAGCTTGAACAGCGCGATCAAACAGGGAGGATGTCTGCTGCGAAATCTTTGACGACATGCCCAGGTTGTAGAGCAGCGCGTCTGCGTCCTGCGAGTTGGCGAGGAGGCTAGTGGTGACGTCGCCACCACCGGCACGCACGAGCCGCGCGGCAAGCTCACCGATGCGTGTCTCAGCTTCGTCAGCTTCGGCGCTTGCGGCATCCGCTTGCTCTTGCAAAGTTGCGGTCTGGGTGGCCTTCGCTTGGTACTTCGTGTCAGCCTCTTGCCAGATGTTGCCCTTTTCTTCGGCCTCTTTCTGGGCGGCTGCGGCATCAGCCTCGAGCTGAACGTGTGCCGCCTCAATGCGCTCGACAACTTTCTTGGTTGCGGCTTCGTCATTGCGGGCTTCGGTGACGTCACTCCACGTGGGGTAATCATCGGCGAATGCTGCCTGGCTGGTACCGGCAACGACGCTCACGCCAACGACAAGGCTAAGCGCGGCGGTGAAGCCAATGACGCGGAAGGCGAGAGAGCGGAGCGCTCGCGTTGCCGTGGTTCCCCGACTCGCATGCATGACCTTCATTATTCCCCTCAGCGTTATCGGGCGTTGGCTTAGAGCGCGTAGCCACGCGGGAAAGATCACCCGCGCCAACGACACTTGGCGCAAAAGTCTCAACCTCTCACTGAACGTAGTATCCGGCGCCGCAAAAGTCGGGTACATTTGAGCCTGTTGGAAAAAGCGCTTCATGAAATATCAGTCAGTTTGCTTCTCAGTTTGGTAAATCACGAAACGCACCGTATGCTTTTCCCTCGGTAGCTAAGAAGTTCTGTGACTTCGAGGCCCCATCGTTTAGTGGCCTAGGACACCGCCCTTTCACGGCGGCAGCACGGGTTCGAATCCCGTTGGGGTCACCAGACACACACAGAATTTAATAGCTTGGCCCTGTAGCGCAGTTGGTTAGCGCGCCGCCCTGTCACGGCGGAGGTCGCCGGTTCAAGTCCGGTCAGGGTCGCAAACAGAAAGCCTCTTCGCAAGGAGGGGCTTTTTCTGTAGTAGGGGGAAACCTTTACGAGTAGGAGGAAACTCTTACGGCTCTGTAGCTCAGTTGGTAGAGCGCACGACTGAAAATTGTGAGGTCACGGGATCGACGCCCGTCGGAGCCACTTGACCCTTTCCCGGGCTTCTACCGGGCGAGGGTCATTTTTTTGCCCTCTGGGCCTTCTCGCGTAGCTCGCCATTGAACTTCTGTCTTCACGTTTGCCATCGCCATTGCCATCACGGCAATTCAGGAGAATTCGCAACAGGCACTCGACGAAGCCTTGCTTTCCTCAAGCTGTGCACGCTGGCCTCCCCTATTCTCCCGAGTCTCCAATTGCATACGTGAGTGGCTCGATCGACCTCAGCCACGCCTGACTATGCTCTTCTGTAGCGGCAGTGGGCAGCGTTTGCCGAGGACAATCAGAACGAGGAGCACCTGCACAGTGAGCGCGCTCTTCGAGTTCCTCGTCATGGTCTTCGCTGCGCTCATCCCGTGGGATCCGACAAATCACCGAGCACGTGATCGACGACTCTTTGACGCCAACAAAGTGGCCTGCGCCATCCGGGCGTTGGACGGCCGGGTTCTCAACATTGGCACTGAATGGAGCGTCGGCGTGTGTGAAATCGCCGACGGCCGCCTCACCTTCGTTCCCGAACTCGGAATTGTGGGCGATCGCACTATTCCCGTGCTCAGCGCTACCGCTGTTGCGGGAGAACCAGAGTTTGGGGTCCCTGCGGCCTGGGCAGACTCCGCTCACTTTGTCATCTCGACACGCGATGGTGACCTGTTCTGGGCCTTCCCCAAGCACCTCTCAAGCGAAGTGCTTGCGCTGCTCTTTCCTGAGCGGCAGCGCGCTTAAGAAAACACGGCAGCGACGCTCCAAGCCAACAAGAACATCGTTTCCAGCCAGGCGCATCGTGGCGCGCGAATCGCGGCGCCGCTCCGGCCGGGTCGTGCTTCCTAGGTCAATGGCACATCGGGTTCAACCGATGCGTCCGACACCGGGGATGAAACGGCCGACGCGCATCGCATATTCGGCGTAGTCGACATAGCGTTCGACGAGCATGCGCTCCTCCCAGCGTGCTTTGGCCATGAGCAGCGCCACGAGCGCCAGCCATGTCCCTAGGTGCCACCAGGATGCGCCGGCCAACGCGACACCGAGGGAACCAACCAAGAGGCCGCTATAGATCGGATGGCGAACCCAGCCGTAGAGGCCATCCGTTACCAGCTCTGAGCTCGCGAGCGGCACCGGGTTGGCAGTGAGGGAACGGCCAAGCCCGCGCACCCCGAGGACCGCGACGACCGCTCCGGCGAGCGCGAGCACGCCAGCGACGCTGAAAGCGATTGCGTCTCTGTGCCACAGCGGATCAGTCCACGGCACAAGCACCAACGCAGCGATCAGCACAAATTGCAGCGCAACAAGTGCGAGCCCGATCACGCGTCTGTTCATGCGCGCCTCTTCCTCGTGACGTCCTGACTAGAGGCTACGACCTGTCGTTAGGTACGTCGAGAAAGGTAGCGGGGCGACTTCGCCCCGTGAGTAGCGCGCGCTGCGCGCACCCTGTTGGAAACTCAGGAAATCCGAGGATGCGTTCCTGCGACCCGCCAAGCTAACAGGGCTCGCATTGCCACCCCGCGAGATTTTCCTGAATTTCCGACGGCGAGGGGCGAGCATCACAGCGGCCCGCGACGTGAGGGCCGAGGCTCGAGGCTGTCCCATGCCCCTCGACTTGGGGCGACGCTAGAGATAGTCGACAGAGTCAGCACATGGAAAGATTCGAACGTGACTGACACGACTCCCGAATCAGCTTCGGAGATAGCCGCGGATGACGAGACCACGTTTCCGTGGCTGCGAGTCGCGATCGCCACCCAAGTTGTCGCGATTGTGTGGGGCTTCTTTCCCCTCGACGATCCCGAAGCCGGATTGATCACCTCTGGTGTGATCGGGCTTCTTCTGCTTATCCAAGTGGGCCGCGGGAGCGAATGGGCCCGCAAAGGTTTTCTCGCGATCAACATGTGGGCACTCGTGCTTCGAGGGCTTGTCGCCTTCGCAGCGCAGTACTTTCCGAAGGCGGAATACGAGATCAACTGGGTGAATATGATTCTGAGCGTCGTTGCGGTCTACGCGGTGCTCAAGCTTCCGCGGCGAACCCGCGAAGTGCGGCCGACGGATCCCGTCCTAGGCTGATTCTCTCCGCAAGTCCCGCTGGCGGCACTCTGCCCTGCACCCGAATGGCACGGCAGAGCACCTTGGTGCCAGCGCGCATGAGAGTTGTTGCCTAGCTCTCCTGACGACGGCCGTAATGGGGCGTTGTAAAGGCGCGATCCCAGGGGGCCCCCGGGGCCAGGAGCTCACGCCACGGCGCAACCTCGACGTACAGCACACGCATCGCGTCAAGTGCGTTGTCATGCAGCGACTTGCCGTCAGTCGAAACCGCATCCTCAGGCACTGCCACTTCGAAGTTCTTCATCATGCCTGTGCGCGACGTGGTTTCAATACAGACATTGGTCTGCAGTCCGGCAACAACGAGACGGCGAACGTCGAGATTGCGCAGAATCGTGTCGAGGTCTGTCTGGAAGAAGGCGTCCCAGCGGTGTTTTTCGATAACGATGTCACCGGGCTGCGGGGCCACGGAATCGAGGATCTGTGACGACCAGTCGCTGGGATCGAAACCCGGACCCTCTGCGGCATCCGCGAGCTTTGCTTCGAGGCGACGGATGCTCGGAGTCGTGTCTGCGCCATCAGGCCGGCTTACTTGGCGCGTGTAGATGATCGGGATGCCCGTCGAGCGAGCGTCGGCGAGCAACGCTGAACACTCTGCTACCACCGCATCAAGGTTCCAAATCGGAGGCCATCCGAAGGCATCGCGTCGATCTTGCTCAAGGTACATGTTTTGCATGTCGATCATGACAACAGCTGTCCGGTCGCTCATCGGGCTCTCGCTCTCTACTCATCTTTAGTGTGGAAACGTACTCCAATACTGTTGTACAGTATCGGTGTTTCCTTTGTGTTTCCGTCCGCACTTCATTTCGGTTCTCTACGACATTGACGCTGCCACCAACGAAAGGCTCTCGTGACCGCCGGCAACTCAGCAGCCGCTCAGCAGCGCGCACCACATCGTTGGGCGACATTCGCCGTGCTTGCGGCAACCGCTGCGCTCACCATCCTGGACGTGTCGAAAGTTGGCGTTGCGTTGCCCGCAATCCAAGCATCTACTGGTGGCTCGGGCTCCACTATTCAAGTCATGGTGGTGGGCTACACCCTCGCTTACGCCGTCTTGTTGTTGCCCGCCGGACGCGTCGGCGACGTTCTGTCCCGCAAAGGCATTTTCTTGGTCGGCGGGTTTATGTTCCTCGGCGCGAGCGTGGTCTGTGCCCTAGCTCCTGATATCGCGTGGCTGATCGGAGGGCGTCTGCTTCAAGGCGCCGGAGCAGGCATATTGATGCCGCAAGTGCTCGGGCTTATCCAACGCATTTTCCCGCCTGAAGAACGATCACGCCCACTAGCGGCTCTAGCGGCGACGATCGCGGCTACCGCGCTGTTCGGCCCCGTAATCGCTGGAGTTCTCATGGAACTCGTCGGCGGTCCCGAAGCTTGGCGAGCACTCTTTTGGCTTAACGTCGTTATCGGAATTGTGGTGCTGCCCGTTGCAGTCTTCGTGGTGCGAGAACCACGCGGCGAAAAGCGCCACGGGTTCGACTCGATCGGAGTCATTCTCCTGACGCCAGCCGTTATTTTGCTCGCCGGCCCCCTGAGCACGGTCTCTTCTGACTCGCCTGCATCATGGTTAACGCTGGCATTGACACTACTGGGGGCAATTTTCGCACTCGCTTTCGTTTTCTACGAGCGACAGCGAGCGCGCAATGGCCGTCAAGCTCTCGTTGACCCACTGCTTTTCGGGTTTCGACACCTGACGGTTGGTGTTTTCATCGCCGGATTCATGCACGCAGCGGCCACAGCTGGCACCCTCGTCATCACCGTCGGACTACAGCGGGAGGCGGGACAGACCGCGCTCCAGACAGCTCTCTGGATGCTTCCCGCAGCCGTGGCCACGATCATCGGCTCGTGGATTGCCGGCAGGCTCCCCCAACGTTCCACCTACCGCTTGATCGCGATAGGAACCGGCATGGGCGCACTCTCACTAGCAGGAATCGCAGTAGCCTTCGGCAGCGCCCCCCTCGCAGCGCTGCCGTGGATCGTCAGCGCTATCCTGGTCACCAATTCCTTCGGAAATGCACTAGCGGGACCTGCGAACCAAGCACGCACCTTGGTTGAAGTTCCTGACTATCGAGCAAGTGTCGCCGGATCCTTGATTCAATTTTCACAGCGTTTCGGCTCCGCAATCGGTATCGCTTTCGCGCTCATCCTCTACTACGGCTACGAGGATGTAGCCACGGTCGCGGGCCAACCCACGCTCGGTCCGACACTCGCGATTGCACTCACCTCGGTCTTCCTGTTCATAGCGGCAATCCTCGCGCTCCTAGATCGCGCACGCAGCCGCAGGACCGCCCCGCTCGCGGAGCCAGAACTCCGTGAGTCGAATCCACTGGCGGCACACGCAAGCATCTAGCCCGCAGGGCGGCCAAGCGCCGAAGCGTGACAACCCCGCCGAGTTAGCACCGCAGCATCGCACTCGCTGGGAGCCGAGTGATGCCACAGAAGTAAGACCCAGCGCCATGAGCCCACGCAGCCCAATCCGACTTTCCCGGCGTTCCCGGCCCGGACTAGCGCCCCGGCACGGCCCAGAACCAGCCTCCGCAAGCCTCACACGCCGCGACACACAGTGGTCGACGGCGAGAGAGACAAAGAGCCCTCATCGCCTTCGCGCGAAGGTGCGAAGTCGATGAGGCGTGGAGGCGCGCGAAAGGCCGGCCCCGTCGTCAGACGGGGCCGGCCGCTGTGGCGCTAGCTGTTCTTAGTCAGCCATCGATACGTCAGTGAATTCAACCCACCAGCTTTTCGGCTGCTCATAGCCTTCGACAGCAGCTGACATGGCGCGAGGTGCGGTGTCGTTCGCAACGAACAACCACGCAGCATCCTCAGTGACGAGATGTCCAACCTCTGTCAGGAGCGCACCACGCTCCTCTTCGTCAGTTGTCACGATCGCCTGAGCGTAAGCCGCATCTGCTTCTTCGTTGCAGTAGCTAAAGAAGTTGCCATCGCAACCGAACCAGAAGCCGTTCCAGCTCGAGGGCTGTTCAAGGCTGAACGCCTGGTTCGCAGCGTTCCAACCAGTGTCACCCTCACCCAACTGCCCGTACATGCCCGAGAAGTCCACTGGGTCAAGGGTGACCCGAATGCCGACCTCGGCCAGTTGCGCTTGCAGCGCTTCGTTCATCGACTTGGCCTGCATCGAACCAGAACCGGCTGTGATGTAGCCAACCGTGATGTCAACACCATCGGCATAGCCTGCTTCAGCGAGAAGCTCACTCGCCAGTTCGGGGTCGTAGTCATAGATGTCATCGGCTTCGTCATAATAAAGGCTCGCGGGGGCGAACATCTGATATGCCGGCGAAGCCGTGTCGTGCAGCAGGTCACTAGCAATTGCCTCACGGTCAATCGCGTAGTTCATCGCTTGACGCACGCGGATGTCATCCAGCGGCGCCTCCTGCGTCATCAACTGCCATGACCATTCCCAGTCAAACGCGTTACCAGCCGTAACGAACCCAGCCGCTTCGAGGCTTGCGAAGTCATCTGGTTGCGCTGACTCGATCCAGTCGACACGTCCCGAACGCAAGGCAGCGGTGCGAGCCGAAGCATCAGGAATCAATTCAACAGTCAGCCGGTCGAGCTTTGCTACGTCAGCCCAGTAGTCGTCATTGCGAACGAACGAGATCGACTGGTTCTCTTCGAGGGAATCGAAAACGAACGGCCCAGTTCCGACCGGATCCTTGGCCTGACCTGCTGCACCAAACTCCTCCAACGAAGCGGGGCTAGCGAAGTAGACGTTGTAGAGGTCAGCAAGGAAGAAGGCAAAAGGCTCGTTGAGATGGAAAACGACCGTCGTGTCGTCGACCTTTTCGGTCGACTCAATGAAGTTCAGCACCGAGTAGTAGGTCACCAGCACCGGGTCGTAATTCGGGTCAGTCTCGTCCATATAGCGAGTGAGGTTATAGAGCAACGCGTCAGCATCCCACGCCGTGCCATCGTGGAAGGTCACGTCCTCTTGCAGGTGGATGGTGTAGTCGAGGTCGTTTTCCGCGATCTCCCATGACGCAGCCAAAGCCGGCGCGACGCCAGCAGGGGCGTTCGGGTCAGAAACGTCTCGCTTGGTAAGGCCCTCGTAGATCAGGTTTCCGATGAGTCGCTGGCCCTCATAGCCGGCGGTGGTGATGGCACCGGTATCAAGGCTGGGGAAGGATGCCATCTGTGAACCGATGACGAGTTCTTGCTCAGCTGTGTCTCCGCCGTCGCTACCGGCACAGCCGGTCAGGACGAGTGCTGTAGACACAACCGCGGCCGCGACCGCCGTTAAGCGCCGCGTGCGGGTGTTTGTGAAATGCATGTCTCTCCTTGTGTCGTAGGGGTGTGCGCGTTTCTTTTCATCGGTCATACGGCCTCCGCACTATGCCTCGCGTCCAAAAGCACCCGCGTGTACGGGTCTTTCGGATCGTCCAACACGGCGCGAGTCGGCCCCGACTCGACGACTTCACCGCGGTTCAGTACGAGCACGTCATCGCTGATGTGCTCGATGACCGCGAGGTCATGGCTGATAAAAAAGAGCGCAACGCCAAGATCGCTCTGCAGCTCCGCAAAGGTGTTGAGCACCTGCGCTTGAACTGACTTATCCAGTGCCGACACCGCCTCGTCAGCAACAATCACCTCTGGGTTATTGGCGATCGCGCGTGCGATTGCAATCCGTTGCGCCTGACCACCAGATAATTCGTGCGGGTAGGCGTGAAGGTAGTCAGCAGTGAGCGATACGCGCGCCAACAGTTCCACGCAACGTGCGGACCACTCGCGGGTGGGCACCCCCTGAGCCCGGAGTTGAAAAGCGAGCGACTGCTGAACCGTCATCGTGGGGTTGAGGGCGTGCCTCGGATCCTGGGGAACCAGTTGAATTCGTCGGCGCGCCATACGCAGCTGGCGCTCAGTCATCGAGAACAAGTCATCGTCACCGAGGGTGACGACACCTGCATCCGGAGCCATGAGTCGCATCACAATTCTGCCGAGAGTCGACTTTCCGCTACCTGATTCACCTACTACACCGAGCGTTCGTCCGCGCTCGAGGCGGAAGGACACCCCGTCGAGTGCGGTAAATGCGCCAAAACGCTTCACGATGCCATCGGCAGCGAGAACTGAACTCATGCTGTTACCTCCTGAGGAGTTGAAGCCACGGCATGGCCGGGCTCGATGTCACGCAACGGACCCCAATCCCGCCTCATCCGCACCTCGTCTGGGACGACCGCGAGCGCCCCTCGCGGAGTGTTAGCGGACGGTTCGGCTGCGAGAAGCGCACGCGTGTACTCGTGCTGCGCGTTGTGGAGAACTTGATGCGCGAAGCCGAGCTCAACAATGCGGCCGCCCAACATGACCGCAACGCGGTCGTGCGGCTTCGAGGCGATGAGCGCTGCGATTCCAATGTCGTGAGTGATGAAGAGAATTGCGGTCTCCATACGCTCACGAAGATCATCGAGGAGTCGCACGACTTGAACGCCGACTGAGGCGTCGAGAGCGCTCGACGGCTCATCCGCGATGATCAGCTCCGGCTCACAGCAGATTGCGATCGCGATCGCGACTCGCTGACGCATGCCACCAGAGATTTCGTGGGGGTAGTTGTGCAAAACCCTTTCGGGATCAGCGATGTGCACCAACTCAAGCAACTCAGTTGCTCGCGCCAAAGCGGCTGCACGGTTGGGAGCCTTCCCATGTTGAAGGAGTGTCTCGGTTATCTGTCCGCCGATTCGCCTCATGGGATCGAGCGAAGAGTTTGGGTCTTGAGGCACCATTCCAATTCGGTCCCCGTGAAGTCGGCGGAGAGCTCTACGGTCGGCGGTCAACAGGTCGACTCCGTCAAACTCAACAGTGCCGTCGACCCTTGCTGCGGGATGCGCCATTCCCGTAATGGTGCGAGCGAATACCGTCTTGCCACTGCCTGACTCGCCGAGGAGGACGGTGACTTGAGAACGCTCGAGGCCGAGGCCAATCGAATCGACGACAGTGTTCCAGCCACCGCGGGGCGATCGAAATGACACCGAGACGTGTGATGCGTCGAGCGTCAACGGTGTTTGGGCATCGAGTCGCCCTCCCGATGCTGCGGTTGTGGTGCCTAGGCTCATGACTCTTGCCCCCGTCCGGAGATGGCATCTCGAAAGCCATCTCCGACGAGCGGAAAGAGCATCGAGAGCGCGATGATTACGACAACGGGTGCGAGCGCCAGCCCGGGGTCGCTATAAATGGCAGCCTGCATTTCTTGAAGGATGGATCCCAACTCCGGTTCCGGTGAAGGAACCCCAAGCCCAATGAACCCAAGCCCACCCGCAATGGCGATGTTGGCCCCCACAAGTGAGGTCGAGAATGCTAAGACCGCCGGCAGCGCAACCGGAACGATCTGTCGCCCCAGAATCGACGGGAGGCCTGCACCACTAGCTCGCGCGACCGTGACGAAATCAAGTTCACGAATTCGCGTTACTTCAGTCTCTGCGATTCGGGCGACGGGTGCGATCCAGACCAGAGTCAGCGCGAGGATGAGCGTTCCCAGACCGACGCCGAGGGTGATGGCGAGAAGAAGTGAAAGTAGCACGCCGGGAAATGCAAACATGACGTCGACGGCGCGCATCAGGATGGTGTTGGTTACCTTGCCCGCGAGCCCCGCAATAGTGCCGATAACTAGGCCGAGCGTCGTGGCAATCACGATGGGCACGACCCCCGCGATCAGAGAGGTACGCGTTCCGTACACCAGTCGACTTAGCATGTCCCGACCCTGGCTATCGGTGCCCAGGACATGGCCATCGCTAAAAAACGGCAGCAGTCGTTCAGAGAGGGAACCGCTCAGCGGATCAGCGATCGGCAAGACCGGCGCGAGGATCACGATCAGTCCCACGCTGGCAACCAAGGCGAGCGCAATTTGGCTCCTCAGCGGCAGCCGAGAGAGAAGCGCCCTGCGCTGGAACCGCGGGGCTGCGGTCTTCGATGGTGTTGCCATGGTGGCTTTCCTTCCAATGACGGGAAATCTAGTCATGCCCGACCTACACGGATGCGGGGATCAAGTAGTGCATTGAGAATGTCGGCGAGGAGAAGCACAACAACGAAGACGACAGCGATGAGCAGCGCGACTGCCTGAACGAGGGTGTAATCGCGCAAGCTAACTGACTGCACCACGAGGGCACCGAGGCCGGGAATGCTGAAGATGTTCTCGACGAATAGAGCGCCACCGAGCATCGAGCCAACTTGGATTCCCAACACGGTGATCATGGGCGGCAGTGCGTTGTGATGCGCATGCACCGCGAGTCGCCACGGGGAAAGCCCTCGAGCGCGAAGTGCGGGGAGGAGTTCTGTCGATTGAAGGGTGGCGATCGACGTCTTCAACGAGCGAGCCATTTGCGCTCCGGGGGCGAGCGCCAATGCTGTGGCGGGGAGCACGAGATGTGCGGCGACATCGAAGAAGCCGCCATCGCCGCGAGAACTAATGCCACCGGCAGGGAAGAGAGGAAGTAGCACTGCGAATGCAAGCAGCAGGAGGAGCGCAACGGTGTACTGCGGTGCCGACAAGAAGAATGCCTCGACCCAGTCGATCACTCGACGCACCCAGCGGATGGATGACGTGGCGAGATTGCCCATGACGAGAGCAAGGACGACGGCGATCAGCGTTGCGGCTGCTCCGAGCATCGCAGTGTTTTCGAGTGCTGGCCCTACAATATCTGCGACGGGTCGACCCTGACTGTAGGAGTACCCCAGATCGCCCGTAACGAGACGGCCAAGCCAGCCGAAGAACTGCACCAGTATCGATTGGTCTAAGCCCATGACGATACGCAGCTCGGCGCGCTCCTCAGGAGTACTGTCAGTTCCAAGGATCGTGAGCGCCGGGTCACCCGGTATTGCTCGGATTGCGAAAAACACAACGGCCGCTACGAAAAACGCAGTGAGAACCGTCAAGAGCAGTCGTGCCCCAACGAACCGGAGAAACCGGTTATGTGCCAAATTCTTGTACTCCACAATTGGAATTAGACCGTACTTCTATTTCGAAAGTGTTACAGCGGCATTAACCCCAAAACTTCATGCCAAAGGTATAGTTCAAGAAAGGAGCATTCTGGCAAGCATCGGCGCTTGACGAGCAACGCCCGATGACCTAAATTGACGATGGCTCGAATCAAAGGAGGCCCTCTTGGCGCTGAGGCACGCAATACTTTCCGCCCTCTCACGTGGCATTCCACGCACCGGCTACGACCTCAATTCAAGCTTCGCCGACGATGTCGACCGCGCGTGGCATGCGAGCCCCTCGCAGGTCTATTCCGAGCTGACCAAGATGGAGTCCAAGGGATTCATCGACATCAGCGAGCGAAATGAGCGAGGGCGCACAAGCTACGTCATTAACGAAGCTGGCGTCGAGGAACTCCGCCGCTGGCTACTCCATGACGAGCCTGATCACGGCATCCGCGACGATGCAATGATGCGCCTTCTCACCTTGTGGGTTCTCGACGACACAAATGCCGGGTACCTCATTGAGGCCGAAATTTCGTTCCAGCGACGCAGACAACTCAGCCTCAAGCACATGCTGGATTCGTGGGACGAAGTGCGCGAAAACACCCGCGTGTGGCGCAATCGACACGCCATGCACTGGCTGTGGCTGCACCAAACGCAAGAGATGCTGACGTGGCTCGAAGACTTCCGTGAAATCTTAGAAAACCCGGAGCGCTCAGTACGTGACGTCTTCGCTAAGTACGTCGCGTCATCGGACGCAGCCGTAAGCGCCAGCGTCGACAAAGTTTAGGCTGGAACGATGGATGACGCTTCAAACTCAGGCTGCGGAGACAGCTGCTCCTGCACGCCCCAACGCAGTTCCGCGGCACCTCTCGGCATGCCACTGGCAGCACCGCCCGCGTCATCCTCAGCAGTAGCAGCCGACGCCACTGCCGCATCCGGATCCGCATCCGGATCCGCGTCATCCTCAGCAGCAACATTCACGCCACTGACCGCCGGAACCGGCGACCACCCTGTCGAGCAGGCTGCGATTCCCGCGGGCACCTTCGTGATGGGCGACTCCTCAGGCGACCGCAACGCCGCCGATGGCGAACTGCCGCAACATCCAGTCTCTCTGAGCGCTTTCTCCATCGACGTCACGAGTGTGACGAACGACGACTTCGCCCGCTTTGTGGATGCCACGGGCTACCTCACCGAGGCAGAAACGTTCGGAAATTCGGCAGTCTTCCATCTCGCTGTCGACGCCCCCGAGGAAGACATTATGGGGCGGGCCGCAGGAGCTCCGTGGTGGTTCGGCGTGACTGGTGCCGACTGGCAGCACCCCGGCGGGCGCAATTCTTCCCTCGAAGGTTTGGGCGATCATCCGGTCGTGCACATCAGCTTCAACGACGCCGAAGCATACTGCGCCTGGGCGGGCCGACGACTTCCCACCGAGGCCGAGTGGGAATATGCCTCTCGCGGAGGTCTCGACCAGTCCAAGTACCCGTGGGGCGACGACGAAATGGATGCCGGCGGCTGGCGCACCAACATCTTCCAAGGTGACTTTCCCCGCACCAACACTCTCGATGATGGTTACCTGACCACCGCGCCCGTGCGCAGCTTCGAGCCCAACGGCTACGGACTCTTCCAAACCGTCGGCAACGTGTGGGAGTGGTGCTCTGACTGGTACGACGCGAACTACTATTCGACACTCGCCGCCGATGCGCCCACCGACAACCCGGCCGGCCCCAGCGGGGGAACCGTTCGGGTGCTGCGCGGCGGCAGTTACCTATGCCACATCTCGTACTGCAACCGTTATCGCAACTCGGCCCGCTCGCAGAACACTCCCGATTCCTCGATGGGCAACGCCGGGTTCCGCACTGTCGCACTGTAGCTAGCCCGTCGACTCGCGAGCGAGCGCTAGGGCGTTGCCACCTCAAAGGTGTTGCACGCGTCCGGACCGCCGTTGAGCCCGGTCGTAAACCACTGCTGACGCTTATCGCTCGAGCCGTGCGTCCACGACTCGGGAGTTACCTGACCCTGGGTCGACTCTTGGATGCGGTCGTCGCCTACAGCCGAAGCTGCGCTCAGAGCATCCGCAATTTGGGCATCCGTGACGGGGTCAAGAAAGACCACCCCGTCATCGTTAGTGATGGTGGATGCCGCCCCCACCCACGCTCCCGCGAAACAGTCTGCCTGCAACTCGAGTCGCACCGAGTCGGATGACGGGCCCGTTGTTTGACGGTCGAGGCCCTCCATAACGCCTGTGGAATTCTGAATGTGGTGGCCCCACTCATGCGCAATGACATACATCTCGGCCAGAGGCCCGCCGGAGGAACCGAACCGGCTGCGCAGGTCATCGTAGAAAGCGGTGTCGACGTAGATCTTCTCGTCTGGAGGGCAATAGAACGGCCCCGTCGCGCTCGTCGCGCCACCGCATCCGGTGTTGACCTGATCAGTGAAAAGAACAACGTTGGTGGTGCGGTAGCCGTCGACCTGCCCCTCCCAATAGGTATCGAGCGAATCTGCTGCTCCGGCGATACGGCAATCGATGCCGCTATTGGCTTTCTCTGCCGTAGTGCATTCCGTGAGCGCTTGGCCCTGTTCTTGCTCTCCGCTCGGTGCACCGCCGCCCACAAGCCCGGTCAAATCGACGCCGAGAACTTGAGACGCGATGAAAAGCCCAATGACCAGCAGTGTGCTGCCGCCGCCGACCGCGATTCCGGTGTTGCGCCCGCGCCGGGAGACTTTGTCTGGATTGATGCGGGCATTGTCGTTGAACGTCATAGAGGGAATTTACTATGCACCGGGACCACATCCCGATCTACTCAGATATCCTTGAGGAATGAATTTCATCTCCGTAATCACCGTTCTCGGCAAGGCAGTGCTCGTCGTTATGGGTGCGATTGTTGCGCTCACGGGCATCATCTTGCTCGTGAACCTGGCCGTTCCGAGCTTGCTCGCCGGCTTCACGCACTAAATGCGTCACCTCGACGGACGCGTTAGCTGAGCGACACCCACATTTCAGCGATTCTTCGGACAACTCCGACACGGGAGTTCTAGGCTAAAGGCCTACCGAAGGAGAACGTGATGCGCGAGTCCAAAGATGTAGTCCGCCAGATCACCGTCGCTGCGAGCGCGACCTTTGCCCTCATCGGGGCCTTCGTGGGATCTGGCGCCTATGGCGGCACCCCCGTAGAGGAAGTTGCAGGCGGTGCGCTGAGCGCCGATGCTACCGTCATCGCCCCGGCCGGTGCAGCATTCACCATCTGGAGCGTCATCTACTTCGGCCTCGTGGCCTACGCCGTGTGGCAGATGCTGCCGAAACAGACCCGCACCGAGCTGCACCGTCGCGTGGGGTACTGGGTAGCTGCCTCTCTCGTGTTGAATGCGGCCTGGATTCTCTCGATTCAGTTCGACATGCTCGCTCTGAGTGTTCCGGTGATCATCCTCTTGCTCATCGTGCTCATCCGGGCCTACCTCATCACCGTCAAGCTGCCCGCTGCCGGCGCAATCGACACCATCATCACCGACGGCACCATCGGTCTCTACCTCGGTTGGGTCTGCGTCGCCACCGCAGCCAATATCGCCGCGTGGCTCACTGCCATCGGCTTTACGGGCTTCGGCATCTCGCAAGATGTGTGGGGCGTCGCTGTTGTCTTCGTTGCTGGCGCCGTCGGTATCGCCCTCGCTGCCCGTGGCCGCGCGCACTTTGCGCCATCGCTTTCGCTGAGCTGGGGGCTCGCATGGGTTGCCGTTGGACGCCTCACCGGCGACCTCATCTCGCAGCCCACCGCGGTCGCCGCGATCGTTGCTCTCGTCGCCGTACTCGCCAGTGCCGCGGTGTTCACCACCGCACGCCTGAGGGCTGAACAGACCGCTCAATGAACGATCGACGCGCCTCACGCAAACGCTGGTTAGGCCTCCTCTTCATCAGCATTGCTGTTGCGCTCATCATCGTCGACTCGACGATCGTTAACGTTGCCATACCCTCGGTCGTCGAAGACCTCGACCTTAATTCCACTCAAGTGCAGTGGGTGCAGGAAAGCTACACCCTTGTTTTCGCTGCACTACTGCTCGTGTTTGGCACCCTCGCTGACCGCTACGGTCGTCGCAAGGTTCTGCTCATCGGTGTGGCAATCTTCGCTCTCTCCTCGATCCTTGCCGCCACTGCCGCGACGGGCGAACTGCTGATCGCCTCCCGCCTGGTGCAGGGCGTCGGCGGGGCAATGATCCTTCCGTCGTCACTCTCGACGATCAACGCAACCTTCCGCGGCCGCGAGCGCGCTATCGCCTTCGCCGTCTGGGGCTCCACCATCGGCGGCATGGCGGCTGTCGGCCCGCTCCTCGGTGGCTGGCTCACGACGTATTACTCCTGGCGCTGGGCCTTTGGCATCAACGTGCCGCTCGGCGTCATCATCGTTATCGGCATCCTGATCTTCACGATCGAATCGAAGGAGCCCTCGGCCCAACGACGAGTGGATGTCGTGGGCGCGGTTCTCTCTGTCGTGCTGTTTGCGTCACTGGTCTTCGCTCTCATTGAGGGCCGCAGCTATGGCTGGTTCTTCAGCGACACCCCTCCCGCCTTCTGGACGTGGGACGTCTCCCCTATCCCCTTCGCCTTTGCCCTCGCCGTCGTGAGCGGCATCGTGTTTGTGCGCTGGGGTTTCGCTCGCGAGCGCGCTGGCAAATCGACGATGCTCGCGTTTGGACTGCTGAAGATTCCGTCGTTCCGCAATGGAAATATTGCTGCGATGATCGTCTCTCTCGGTGAGTTCGGCATCATCCTGTCGCTACCGCTGTGGCTGCAGAACGTGCTCGGCTATGACGCCCTGCAGACTGGTTTCGTCATCCTCGCCCTCGCTATTGGTTCGTTCGTCGCGAGTGGCTTCGCCGGTGCGTTCGGCAACAAGGTGACTCCTGTCACGATCGTGCGCGTCGGAATCGGCGCCGAGATCGTGGGGGTGCTGATCGTCGCGTTCGTCCTGAGCCCAGATGCCGCCTGGTGGCACATCGCGCCCGGCCTCTTCATCTACGGCTTCGGAGTCGGTCTCGCCACCGCCCAACTCACGAGCGTTGTGCTCAAGGACGTGCCTCTCAGCCAGTCGGGTCAGGGCTCCGGAACCCAGAGCACCGCTCGCCAGATCGGCTCTGCGCTCGGAATCGCAATCTTGGGAACCGTGCTCTTCGCGAGCCTCGGCACCGGGCTCGACGCCAAGCTTGCGGAGCGCGCGGACATCCCCGCCGAAACCCGCACCCAGATCGTGGATCTCGTCGTCGACTCCGCCGGCACCGGCATCAGCGCGCTCGATGCTCAGTCGCCGGATGCCGCAGCCGACGCCCGCCAAGCGTTCACCGATTCGACACGGTATTCCGCGCTCGCGGCTGCCGGTTTCCTTGCGTTTGGATTCCTCGCCAGCCTTCGTCTCGACGCTGGACGCCGCGGCGACGATGACGCCGAGGGTGCCGACGATGACGGCGCTGGTGCACGCAACGCTGCAGAGTCAACTGACGAGTCCGCGCGAGAATAACCGCCGGGTAGAGATACACAAAGGCTGCCGCCCCACGCTATGTGGGGCGGCAGCCTTCTCTGTAGATCAGTGCTGTTAGCGGGGCTTCTTCTGCTTGAGATCCTTTTCGTGCACGGGCTCTTCGCCGCTCGCGCGACGCGCGGCGTAGTAGTCGCGAGCCTCGTTCTGGCGCTTCGCTTCGATACCCGAGGCAATCGGTGCGCGCACCAACTCGTCGGTCAGGCCGAACGCGGCCACGAGATCCAGAGCTTGCGGACGCAGACGCGGCAGCAGACGGTCGTCGATGTAGTCGGTGATCGCTTGCGCGCGGTTCGTGGAGATGCGACCGTGCATGAGGTACCACGCGAGGTTCTTCTCGATGAGCGAGAAACCGAAGAGGTCACGCAACCAGGTCATGACCTGAGCGGTGTCCTTATCTTCGATCTTCTCGATGGCGCGAGTGAACGCCTCCCACTGGAGCAGCTCGGCATGCGCGTACGCAGTCATGATGAGCTGGTTCTGGTGGCTGTTGAAGAGAGCGGCAGCCTCAGCCTGCGGAAGCTTGCTTGCTGGACGCAACTTGCCCGCGACATCCGCCACCATCGTCTCAACACGGTCAGTGAGCAGCTGGCGCTGGGAGTCGGTGTCGCGAACGTAGCCGATCGAACGAGCGGTTGAACCGAAGTCCACCACGTTCTGGGCGAAGCGGCGAAGACCCGTGCGGTTGACGGCAGCCTCGTTGACCTGGTCGGCAACGTAGTGAGCCAGGGCACCAGCATCCGCCCCCGCAAATTTGCGCGAGTAGTCGGTGAGCAGGCGCTTAGCAACCAACTGCAGCAGCACGTTGTTGTCGCCCTCGAAGGTGACATAGACGTCCATATCGGCGCGCATTTGCGTGAGGCGGTTTTCGGCCATAAAACCAGAACCACCACAAGCCTCGCGAGACTCTTGCAGGATGTCGAGCGCAGCCCACGTGCTGAGCGGCTTCAGTGCGGCCGCAATAGTTTCGAGGTCTTGACGGTCAGCATCGGTGTCGGTGCGACCCGAGAAAACGCCATCGAACTTGTCGAGGAACTCCTCGTGGGCAAACGACATCGCGTAGGTCTGAGCCAAGCGCGGCAGCAGGCGACGTTGGTGACGCTGGTAGTCCAGAATTACTTCTTCGTTGGTGTTGCTGGATGCCGTGAACTGTCGACGCTCTGCGCCGTACTTGATCGCAATCGTGAGGGCCATTTTGCTCGCGAGCACTGCGGCACCATCGAGCGAAACGCGACCCTGCACGAGCGTGCCGAGCATCGTGAAGAAGCGACGACCGGGGCTGTCGATGTCGGAGGCGTAGTCGCCGTTCTCGTCAACGTTGCCGTAGCGGTTGAGGAGGTTGGTGCGGGGAACGCGAACGTGGTCAAAGTGAAGGCGACCGTTGTCGATACCGTTCAGGCCGCCCTTGAGACCATCGTCTTCGGTGGAGATTCCGGGGAGCGGGCCGTTGTCGTCGCGCAGCGGAACGTAGAACGCGTGCACGCCGTGGTTGACGTCCTTAGTGATGAGCTGAGCGAAGACAGTTGCTGCCTTGCCGTGCAGGGCCGCGTTGCCGAGGTATTCCTTCCACGCCGCGCGGAACGGGGTGTTGATGACGAACTCATCGGTGTCGGGGTCGTAGGTCGCCGTGGTGGCGATGCTCGCGACATCCGATCCGTGACCGATCTCGGTCATCGCGAACGCGCCGGGAGTCTTGAGGCTCATGATGTCGGGCAGCCACTTGTCGTGGTGCTCTTTCGTGCCGAGGTGGACGACGGCGGAACCGAAGAGTCCCCACTGCACGCCCGACTTGATCTGCAGCGACGGGTCGGCCAGCACGGTCTCTTCGAACGCGGCGATGTTTCCGCCGTGGTCGTCGTTGCCGCCAAGGTCAACCGGGAACGCGCGGTGAACAGCTTTGTTCTCGACGAGGAGCGACAACTGGTGCAGAACACGCTCGCGGTGGTCTTGCATCGAGAGCCCGTCGACGCGGTGGAACTCAGGGTTCGACATCAGCGTGCGGGACTCTTTGCGCTCCTTCGCCCACTTGCCCAGAAGGTATTCGCCCAACCATTCGACATCGATGGTGGGGGCAGCGGCGGCACTATCTGTCGTCGCTGCAGCAGAGGAAGGTGCGGCGTTGTTGGCGGGGGTGGATGACTCCGGCGCCGACTCGGTCGCCGTGTGGTCGTGAACCTGGGTCATGGCTATCTCGATTCGTCAAAGTTCGGTAATCACAACGTACGACTGGTGCGAGCGGGTGCAAAGTGTCTCGTTCACGGTCAACCAAGTGGATGCCGGACCCACCGCATCCCTTTGTGCAAAACCGCAAAACAGCCGCCGTAGCGTTGTGGGAACTAGTGCGAATCTCGCTCCTGATACCTCGGGAATCTTTGTTCAGGTGCTGTTGTTGGCCTCCGTGAAAGGATGTAACTATGTCGACAATCACTCTCACCTCAGAAGACTTTGGCCAGGCGGTCACTAAAGACGGAATCCTCCTCGTGGATTTCTGGGCCGAATGGTGTGGCCCCTGTAAGCAGTTCGGGCCCATTTATGAAGCTGCAAGCGAAGCCCACCCGGACATCACGTTCGGCAAGGTAGACACCGAAGACCAGCAGGAACTCGCTGGCGCAGCAGGAATCACCTCGATTCCGACGCTCATGGTTTTCCGTGAAGGCGTACTCGTCTTCTCGCAGCCCGGAGCACTCCCCGCTCCTGCTCTCGAGCAGGTCATTGAGGGCGCCAAGAACCTCGACATGGTCGAGGTTCACAAGCAGGTTGCTGAACAGCAGGCTGCCGCTGAAGCTGGCGAAGCGCCGGCTGAGCACTCTCACTAACCAGAAGCACCACCGCAGACCACAAAGGCCCCGCCGACGCAATGTCGGCGGGGCCTTTTCTGCGCGTGAACTAAGGCCGCCTACGGAGCACCAATCGACGCAGCCAGATCTGCCACGAAGGCATCAACTGCCCACGGCACGGTGAGCGCAGTGGGCGCGATCATGCCCAGAGTCGGCTCATCGAGGAATCCCGGATAGTGAATGACCCCGTCAGCCCCCGTAGCACTGGCTTCAACGAACGTCACCCAATAGGGCGCACCGACCGGGTCCCCGATATAAATCAGCACATCGGTGTCAAGCTGTTCGACATCGTCGGCCCACAAGTAGTACACCTTGCCGTTGTCCGATTCTGAGTTGTAGGCGACAGTTGAGTCATCGGAGTAAGTGAAACCAAGTTGCTCGAGGAGAGCCGCGACCGCAGTGTTCGATTTACTGTAGGCAACAGAGCCTCCTTGCGGCGAGATGACCGCGATGGTCTTTCCTGCGAACTCAGGATGCGCCGCAGCGTGCGCCGCCAACGAATCGTCGATAGACGCTAGGTGAGCCTCAGCCTCAGGCACGTGACCAACAATCTGCCCCATCTGGAGGAGGGTTTCGCGCCACGAGTTCGAGGAGCTGAATTCGGGAGAGTCGAGGGCTGACAGTGCTGGGCGGATAGTGGGCGCTACGTCAGGGAGAGCATCATAAAAGGCAAGCCATGACGTCGGATCCATGTCGAACGGATGAGAAGGCAGCGCCGTGACGATAACGTCTGGCGAGACTGCTTCCACATCGGCAAGAGTGTCACCGTCGAGAGGATCGATGGTCGGCACCCCGCCGGCGCCGAGCGAGCCGATCGCTTCCTCCCGCCAAGGACCAAGCGAGCCGCCGCCGGAGGCGACCGGCGCGATACCCAGCGCTAGAAGCGAATGCGTCTGCTGAGCGCCGAAAGTGAAGATGCGTTCTGGGGCAACTTCGAGCGTGGTTTCGCCCCCAGAGTGTACGACCGTAGTGGGGAACGCGGGCGTGGCCGTCTCCGTGGGAGCGGGTCCACCCGCAGGTGCGGCCGTAGGTTCGGGCTCTACGGGCGGGCTGCAGGCGCCGAGCAGCAGGAGCGCAGTTACTCCTACCGCCGCGATGGACACGGTTCTTCTCAACGCTGTAGACATCTGCATCCCCTAACAAAAAGTGAGCAATTTCTCACTTCACGGTAACGAGCGAGGCGCCTACCTGCCCTTCTGGTCCCAAAGTTTGGCCTGATCGTTATCCAGGGGTGGTCGAATTGCCTATCTAGCTATCAGCTCACGGCGTTAGCGAGGTCGTGCACAAGGGTGTCCGGGCCCACCGCACCCGAAAGCGCAGATGGTCGGGCACCCCGGGCGACACAAAAGCGGCCACTGACGTTGACGTCTGTGGCCGCTTTCGAGAGGTGATTCGCGTGGTGATTCGCTACTTCAGCGCGCCAGAGATTGCATCCACGAAGCTGTCGATTCCCCAGGGCAGCGAGAACGCCGTGGGAGGCGATACCGAAGCGACGAGCGATGCGCCATTGACGGCAACGAGGCCACCGTTGGCGACAGCCGGGATGCTCTGCGCGTAAGGCTGCGAGGCGAAGATGTCGCCGACTTCTTCGGTCTCGGCATAGGCGATCAACAGATCGCTGTCGAGCTCATCGAGCTTCTCGTAGCTGAGCGTATAGAAGAACGTGGAGTCGCCATTCGAGAGAGCGTCGACGGCGGGCGCGTTCTCGAGACCGAGGTCGAGCAAGAACTCCACGCGGGGGTCGGCGGGCTTGTAGACGTAGAAAGTTCCGCCCACGTCGAAGGTGGCCGCAACGGTCTTGCCTTCGAACTCGGGATGCTCGGCCGCCTTCTCGGCGACGAGAGCGTCGATGTTGGCGAGCACGTCATCCGCGGCAGCAGTCTTGCCGAGGGCGCTGCCCGTGATGCTGATGACGTCGCGCCACGGAGTCGACCACGGCAGCTCGGGGTACGCAACGACAGGTGCGATCTCGCTGAGGAGATCGTACTGTTCCTCGGTGATTCCCGAGTAGGTTGCGAGGATCAAGTCGGGAGCGGCTTCCGCGATCTCCTCATAAGCGGGAGCATCCGTGGTCGCGGGGAAGATGAGCGGGGTCTCTGCGCCCATCTCGGCGAGAGCATCCGCCGCCCACGGCAGAACGCCGTTCTCATCGCCACCGTAGTTCTGGGCTTCCATGCCCACCGGCACGACGCCGAGAGCGAGAACCGCGTCGCCGCTGCCCCAACCCAGGGTGAGGACGCGCTGCGGTTCGCTCTCGATGACTGTTTCACCGAAGGCGTGCTCGATCGTGACAGGGAATGCGTCGGATGCTGCGGGCGCATCCGTTTCGCCTTCGGACGTTGAGGCGGCGCAACCGCTCAACGCGATGAGAGCGGCGGTGGCCGCAGCGAAGGCTGCAAGGCGGGAACGGCGTGACATTGATCTCCTCGATCGGACGATAGGTGCACAGTAAGGATAGGCTTACCTTAGTGAGTTGCGCAAGCAGCGTGCGGGCGAACATGCCGGCAGGGCGCTGGCGCACAGGCGGCGCCGGCGTCCGACGACAGTGCCACTAGCGCCCCGAGCGACGCCCCAGCGGGATGACCATCGGTGAGCCAGAAACCGGATCGGCCATGATCTGAGCCTCGAGCCCAAACGCCTCCCGCATCCGCTCTGCTGTAACAACCTCGGAAGGTGTTCCCTCGGCGATGATCTGCCCCTCGCACATGAGGATCATATGGTCGGCGTAGCGGGCGGCAAGAGTGAGTTCGTGCAGCACCATCACGATCGTGGTGCCACGTTCACGATTGAGATCAGCGAGAACGTCGAGCGCATCAAGCTGGTGGCGCACGTCGAGGAACGTGGTGGGCTCGTCGAGCAGCAGAATGTCGGGATCCTGGCTCAGAGCCATCGCGATCCACACCCGCTGGCGCTGCCCACCCGAGAGCTCCTCGATGCGCCGCGACGCCAACTGGGCCGTGTCGGTCGCTTCGAGCGCGTGCTCGACAGCCGCTTCATCCGCCGCCGACCACTGCTGAAACCAGCCCTGATGCGGGTAGCGTCCGCGAGCCACGAGGTCGCGAACGGTGATGCCCTCCGGCGCGATTGGCGACTGAGGCAAAATGCCCACCACCTGCGCGATCTCTTTCGACGGCACCGAATGGATGTCGCGCCCATCGAGCATCACGTGACCCGAAGCCGGTCGCAGCAACCGTGACAGCCCGCGCAGCAGCGTCGACTTGCCGCAGGCATTGGCGCCCACAATCACGGTGACCTTGCCGTCGGGGATCTCCACGCTCAAGTTCGACACAATGTCGCGGCCGCCATAGTTGAGGGTGACGTTGTCGGCGCGTAACGAGTGCGCGGGGCGTTGGGGTGCGCCGGCTACGGGCGCGCTGGAGTGGGGCGCGACGGCTGTGGACGCGTCCGCTTGGGGCGCGTGGTTCTGGGGTGCGTCAGCCTGGGTCACGAGGCACGTCCTTCGCGGTTGGTGGTGGAGATGAGCCACAGCAGATACGGGGCGCCCACGATGCCGGTGACAATTCCGGTCGGCACCTGGGTTCCGGCAGTGAGCAAGTGTTGAGCGACGAAATCGGCACCGAGCACGAGCACAATCGCGACCAGGGCACTCGGCACCAGCGCGAGGCCTCCCCCGCGCACCAGGCGACGAGCGATCGGGGCGGAGACAAAGGCGACAAAGGCGAGGGGGCCCACGAGTGCTGTCGCGATGGCGACGAGAGCGACGGCAACGACGATGAGGGCAAGCCGCGACCGTTGCACGGAGACCCCAAGACCCGCAGCAAGATCATCGCCGAGCTGCAGCATCCGGAGCTTGGAGGCAAGAACGGCCACCGCGGGGAGCAAGATGGCAAGGCTAACGGCCATGATGAGGATGTCGTCCCAGCTGGCACCGCCAAGCCCGCCCACCATCCAGACGAGAGCTTGTTGCGCATCGCGCACATCACCGCGCGTGATGAGGTACCCGAGCACGGATTGCGCCATGAACGCAATACCGACGCCGATGAGCACGAAGCGCATGCCGTTCATGCCGGAGCGCCACGAGAGCAAGTAGATCGTGAACGCGACGAGAAGCGCACCAACGAGCGCGGAGAGCGAGACGATGAGGCCTGTCGCGCCGAACACGAGCAAGCTCAGCACGGCGGCGACGCTGGCTCCACCGCTGATGCCGATGATGTCGGGACTCGCCAACGCATTGCGCAGGAGGCTTTGGAAGAGAGCCCCCGCGAGGCCGAACGCGATCGCCACCAAGATGGCAAGCAGCACGCGCGGTAGCCGCAACTTGAAGACAATGAACTGGTCGGATGAGGTGCCGCCGCCGAAGAGAGTTGCGAGCAGATCGGGCAGCGTGAGCGTATATGCCCCAACGGCAATACTGACGAGAGCAAGCGCCACTGCGGCAACGATGAGCCCGATGGTGATGCGGAGAGTACGGGCCGTCAACGGGACTCGAGAGGCTCGGCTGGCGCTCACGGTTGCGCCCCGCATGGCGGTCACAGCCCGGCCAACTTCACTCGGCGCACGAGGGCGATCATGACCGGCGCACCGATGACGGCGACGACGAGCCCCGCCTCGAGCTCGGAAGGCGCGACCACGAGACGGCCCACGATGTCGGCGATCAGAAGCAGGCTGGGGCCGACGACGGCGGAGACAGCGATGATCCAGCGGTAGTCGGGGCCAGTGAAGGGGCGCACGATGTGGGGAACAACGAGACCGACGAAGACGATGGGGCCGGCAAGCGCGGTGGCGGAGCCGCACAGGAGAACGATGGCTCCGGCAGCAACGGCACGCGCAACATAGACCCGCTGGCCGAGGCCGCGAGCGAGGTCATCTCCGAGGGCGACAAGGTTGAGCATCCGCCCCGAAATGATCGCGAGGAGTGCACCGGCGACAACGAAACCGATCGTGAGGCGCACGGCTTCGAGGTCGCGGCTGGCGAGCGACCCGACGGACCAGAAGCGGAAGGTGTTGAGGGTGTCGGTGTCGGAGATCAAAACCAGGGAAATCACGGAGGTGATGCCGGCGGTGACGGCGGTTCCGGCGAGCACGAGCTTGACCGGGGTGGCACCTTCGCGGCCCAGAGAGCCGATCGCGTAGACGATGGCGGCAGCGCCCGCGGCTCCGGCGAAGGCGAACCAGATGTAGCCGGTGGGATTCGTGATCGAGAGAACACTGATCGCGAAGACGACCGCGAGCGAGGCACCGGCGTTGACGCCGAGCAGCCCGGGGTCGGCGAGCGGGTTGCGGGTGACGCCCTGCATGACGGCTCCTGCGACTCCGAGAGAGAGCCCGGCGAGCAAGCCGACGATCGTGCGCGGCAAGCGCAGTTCACGAATCACGAGCTGGTCGTTGTTGCCTGCCTCCGGGTCGAAGAGTGCTTGCCCAATTTGTGAAAACTCGACGCCGCGAGCGCCGAGCGCGAGACTCAGCACGAGCACAATCGCGAGCAAACCAAGAGCTGAGCCGAGAGTGAGCCAGCGCTGGGTGCGGAGGCTCAGTCGTGCGCGCGAAGCCGAGGCAGTCTGGGTCATGGTCGGGGGCGGTGGTGCGAGCTACTGCGCTTCGGACTTGCCGAGACGCCAGTACCCCATGAACGCAACCTGCTTGCGGTCAACGCCCGTCTCGCTCACGAGAAAACGGCGCAGCATTTTGATGACGCAGGCCTCCGCGGCAAGCCACGCGTAGAAGTGCGTTCCGGATGCTTCGCCCGGCGAATCCCAGAGGAGCTCGGTATCGACATCGATATCACCGAGTGGTTGCGCGGCCGGCGAGAGCGCAGGCAACACGAGTGAGGCGTTGGCTTGCGTCCACGCCCGGACGGCGGGGTCGAGCACGGAACCTGCGGGCTGCGTGCCCCGCGGTAGCCACGTGACGTGGCAGTTGCTCGGAAGGTTCAGCGGCGGCTGGTCTGCGGCATCCGGAATCTCGATGAAAGCGTGAGCCTGAACGCTGGAGTCGAGGCGTTCGAGGATGCTGCAGATAGCGGGCGCTGAGGTTTCGTCACCGGCGAGAAGAACGGTGCGGGCGGGGCCGGGGTGCCAGTCGATGCCGATGCCCGAGTGGATGCTCGCGGCGTCGGGCCCGACAATGATGACTTCGTCACCGGCTGCTGCGTTCGAAAGCCACTGCCCGGCGGGGCCGTTAGCACCGTGGAAGACCATGTCGACGTCGATCTCGCGGAGCTCGGGACGCACGGCACGGATCGTGTACGTGCGGAACGGGTTGCGCGCCTCGTCGGGCAGCGCACGCCAGCGGGCGTACCAGGTGCCATCGGCGATGGTCTGCGGATCGTTCGCGCCGATGTCGCTCAGGCCGATGCCCGGCAGCGGAAAAACGATCTTGATGCGCTGGTCGAAACCATCAGTGCCGAAGGTCTCAAACTCAGCGCCCGCGAAGGTAACCCGCTTAAAGTGAGGCGAAAGTTCGCGGATGCTTTCCACGCGGGCAGCGAATGGTCGATAGCCCGGGCGGGCGTCCTTCGCGATCTCGCGCTCCAAGGTAAGCATTGCCTAAGTATGGCATACCTAACCTGAAGCGAAAAGGGTCAGATCTCGCGGCTCTTCTGCAGTCGGCGGTCACCTTTGCTGCGCGACAGCGGGAATGTGCGTTGGAGATATGGCTCGAGAACAAGTCGCTTCAGAGCAATGAAAATGAGACTGCCACCGAGCCAATAGGCGACGAAACCCATGCTCGACAACTGCGTATTGATCGCAAAGCTGAACATGCTGATCACCACGCCCACACCGACGAATAGCCACACCCAAGCACCTGCCACCCGTTTGCGTGACGACTGCTGATCCTGAGCGCGCGACTCGAATGAATCGACCCGGCCGCTCAACTCATCGCTCTCGATGCTGGCGAAGAGATCCCGAACCGGCACCCCGAGTGCATCCGCGACCAGCGACAGCGTTTCGAGGCTGGCGTCACTCCCCGCTTCTAACCGTTGGATGGTGCGGATGCCGACACCACACTCAGTGGCGAGCTTCTCTTGGGTCCAGCCGCGCTCACGGCGCAGATCAACTATGCGTGTCTCGTTCATGTGACCAATACTCCACGATGCGGTGGATGCGGGCTACGCCAGTAACGCGCCAAAGGCACGCCACCTCGCCGCCGGTAGCCCGCCAGCCTCCCGACATCAACCGCCGAACGCAGCCAGGTGCTTTTCGGATGCGGCGAGCAACCGTTCGAACACAGCGATAACGTCAGGTGCCGTGAACTCATCCGCGGCTGCCGCCAGGTCACGGATGTCGGTCTTTTCGACGGTGCGAGCCGCCTCGTAGGCGTCATCGCGGCTAACCGATCCCTGGGCGAGCAATGAGTCGTAGAGCTCCTGCATGCTCTCGGACTCGAATTCGCCGACGGGTTGTCCGACGGTGGGGTCGGCCAGACCGTAGCGCTCGAGCAGGGTTTGCACCGCGGAAAGATGGCTACTTTCCGAGTTCGAAACACGGTCAAACACCTTGTCGCCATAGAGGTCGCCGAATGCGACATACAGGTCGTGAGCTACTTTTTCCTCTTCAGCCATGAGGGAGAGCGTCGCTTCTTCAGCGCCCGTAAGCGTGCCACTTTCGAGAGTGAGATTTTCGCCCATCGAGCTGTCATTCGAGTCATGACCATTCCGGCCCTCGCGTTCCATGTTCGATGAATCCTGCCCCTCTCCTGCTGAGTGGCCCGAGTTTCCGTGCGAGAAGCCGCTCTGGCTTGACCCAGCACCGGCTGAGATACGGCCGAGGCCGGTACCGACAGCGAAACTGGCTCCCGCGACGAGAGTGACAGCGAGTACGCCGCCGACGATTGAGGTGGTGATGATGGTTGCCTTGCGCATGTGATGCTCCTGTTCCTTGTGTATAGGCACACAGTGCGCTCCCGATGTGCAGAGGGAGATGCAGCCGTGTGGAGATCGTGTGGAGACTGCATTTTCGCGCCGTGGAATAAGGTGAGGTATGCCAACCGTGCTGGTCGTCGAAGATGAGCGGGACATCCGCGAGGTGCTCCGTCGCTACCTTGAACGCGCCGGATTTTCGGTGCTCACGACCGGTTCGGGTGCCGAGGCATTCAAACTGTTCGCTTCGGCAGATCTCGTTCTGCTCGATCTTGGCTTGCCCGATATCGAGGGAACCGACCTTCTTCGCGAGATCAAAACTCTGGGCAGCCTCCCGGTCATCGTCTTGACCGCTCGGAGCACAACCGAGGAACGCATTCGCGGCCTCGAACTCGGCGCCGATGACTATGTCACGAAGCCCTTCAGCCCCCACGAGGTTGTACTGCGTGTCCAAGCCGTACTGAATCGCCACGGTGGCAGCACGACCGAGAATGAGGTCACTACCTACGGCAGCGGCCGCCTTCGAATCGATGACCATTCCCATCGCGCGTGGTTGGATGACGTGGAGCTCGACCTCACCCCCACAGAGTGGGGGCTTCTGTCTGCAATCGCCGCTGCCGCCGGCCGGGTCTATTCACGCTATGAGTTAGTGAATCGGGTGCGCGGCTACGAATATGAGGGCTACGAGCGCACAATCGATTCCCACATCAAGAACCTGCGCCGCAAGCTCGGAACAGAGGGAACGCACGTCGTCGAAACAGTGCTCGGTGTGGGGTACCGCCTCGGGTTCGCTAAGGATGAGGCAGGACGATGACGCGCACCTCCGGGCTTAACCTGTGGGGCTTTGGAGCCTTGGGCACACGCATCCTCCTCGCGTTTCTCGCGGTCGCAATCTCCACAGTGTTGGTGCTGGCCGGAGCCGCCCTCATCGGTGTCGACCGCGGGGTGCAAGCGGGGGAACAAGCCGATCGACAGGAGGTTGCCGACGCCATCGCCGCCACCGCCGCTGAATCTTTTCAGCGTGCGGGAAGCTGGGATGCGGCTGATCTGTCGCGCGCCGTGCGCATCGGCGAAGCAGCATCCGCTCGACTCGTGATCCTCGATTTGGCGGGCACAACGGTTGTCTCAAGCGGCATTCCTAATGAAAACTCGCCCGGTGGTGGAGGCGCACTGAGTTCCTCGGCCAGCGTCGCAGACGTGACAGTCGACGATGCGGTCGTCGGTACCGTGCGAGTGGCTTTATCGACGGCCAGCTCGTCCCGCGTGCTCGACATAGCGTGGGCGTGGATTGTGATCGCCGCCTTCGCCGCGCTTGCTATCGCGTTCACGGCAAGCTGGGTTGTCACCCGTTTTCTTGTTGGCCCGTTGCACCGGGTGACGGATGCTGCCCGCGCATTCACTGCGGGAGATCGCACGTCACGAGTAGATGGCCGCGCGCCCGGCGAGCTCGGAGAACTCGCCGTCGCGTTCAACGGGATGGCCGACGAGGTTGCGCGCTCTGAACGCGACCGTCGCAATCTCACCGCCGATGTCGCTCACGAATTGCGCACCCCGCTTGCTGCGCTTCAAGCAGGTCTCGAAGAGCTTCGCGATGGCTTGGTCGTTCCCGATGCTGAACGACTTGCTGCACTGCACGATCAGTCGTTGCGGCTCGGTCGCATCGTCGCCGACCTGGCCGAACTAGCTGCCGCCGAAACCGCCGGGGCTCTGCCCCACGAGAGCCGTGTGGATCTGGCTCAGATTTCCCAGGAAGAGGTAGCGCTGCATGACGCCCAACTTCGAGCGGCCGGGCTTCACGTCATCACCAATCTTCCCGAGCCAGTGTTTGTGCAGGGCGATGCCGACCGGCTTCATCAGGCGGTCGGCAACGTTATCGCCAATGCTGTGCGCTATTGCCGCGACGACGACTCACTGACGGTTGCGCTGGCCGTGCAGGGCGACGATGCGGTACTCACGATTTCTGATACCGGCCCCGGCATCCCCGTGGACGATCTGCCCTACGTTTTCGATCGGCTCTGGCGGGGCACCGCAGCCCGCGACATCTCCGGTTCCGGTATCGGTCTCGCGGTCGTGCGCGAGGTTGTCGACCAGCACGGAGGCAGCGCCGAAGTCGAGTCTGCTGTCGGAGAGGGAACCCGGATCATCATCCGGCTCCCCCTCGCAACTGCCTAAAACTCAGGCGGCCCGTCATAGGGGGCGTCATCATCCGAGTAGAACGGGATGTCGTTTTCGTCGCCGGGAACGGATGCTGCCGGGGCGGGCGCTTGGCGCTGAGCCGGTCGTGAAGGAGCCAACTTGGATGCCGCTGGGCGAGATGCCGCGGGGCGAGATTGGCGTGACGGCGCGGAAGTCGACGCGCTGACAGCAGGCGCCGCGGCAAAGGCGGGCGAAGCGGCAGCCGCCACCGGTGGCGCAACAGCGGCTTCCGGCGACTCCCCCGCAACGACCGCAAGCACCGCAGCGCCATACGTCTCGAGTTTCTTCTCGCCCACACCGCTGATTTCCGACAGCTCAGCCAACGACTCTGGTTTGGTGACGGCAATGCCGCGCAGGGTGGCATCCGCGAACACGACGTACGCGGGCACACCGTTGTCGCGCGCGACTCCCGAACGCCAGGTGCGCAAATTCTCAAACAGATCGGTTGCCGAGGCGGGCAGGTCGGTCATAACCTTGCGCTTCGCCGCACCGCCCGCTGCACCGGAACCACGAGCCTTGCGAGGCGCTTCCTTGCGCAGTTTCACCGTGCGCCCGCCGCTCAGCACCGAGGCGCTCTCGGGCGTGATCGCGAGCGTGCCGTACTCCCCCTGCACCGTGAGCAATGACTGCGCGAGCAACTGCCGCACGACCGAGCGCCAGTCTTGCTCCGAGACATCCGAACCGATTCCGAACGTGGCCAGATCGTCGTGACGTTGCTGCGTCACGCGCGGCGTGGTCTTGCCGATGAGGATGTCGACCAGATGGCCGGCGCCAAACTTCTGGTTGCGCTCGCGCTCCAACCGCACAATGGTGGACATCAGCTTTTGGGCCGCGACAGTGCCATCCCACGACTCGGGCGGAGACAGGCAGGTGTCGCAATTGCCGCACGCGGTCGACTCTTGACCGAAGTAACCGAGCAGCTGCACGCGGCGACATTCCACGGTTTCGCAGAGCGCGAGCATCGCATCGAGGTGCGCGCTCAGGTTGCGACGGTGGGCCAGGTCGCCACCCGACTGATCGATCATGCGGCGCTGCTGCATGACATCCTGCAGTCCGTAGGCGAGCCATGCCGTCGCGGGCAGACCGTCACGACCGGCACGACCGGTCTCTTGGTAATAACCCTCGACGCTCTTGGGTAGGTCGAGGTGAGCGACAAAACGCACATCAGGCTTGTCGATGCCCATGCCGAACGCGATCGTCGCAACCATCACCATGCCCTCTTCGCGCAAGAAACGGCTCTGGTTGCTGGCGCGCACTCGCGAGTCGAGACCCGCGTGGTACGGCAACGCGGGGATACCGTTCTCCACCAAGAACTGCGCCGTCTTCTCGACCGAGGCGCGAGACAAGCAGTACACGATGCCGGCGTCGCCCGAGTGCTCGGTGTTCAGCAGCGTGAGCAATTGCTGCAGCGGCTGCGCCTTGGATTCAATGCGGTACTGGATGTTGGGCCGGTCAAAACTAGAAACATACTGCGTAGCGTCAGCGAGCTTCAGTCGCTGGGCGATCTCTTTGCGCGTGGCCTCAGTCGCGGTCGCGGTGAGCGCAATGCGCGGGACGCTCGGCCACAGGTCATGCAACACATCGAGCTGCAGGTAGTCGGGGCGAAAGTCGTGGCCCCACTGCGACACACAGTGCGCCTCGTCGATGGCGAAGAGCCCGATCTGGCCCTGCTTGAGAAGTGACACGGTGGACGAGACGCGGAGGCGCTCGGGCGCGAGGTAGAGAAGATCCAGCTCGCCAGCCCGGTACGCGTTTTCGACGCGAGTGCGCTCGTCGGCGGACTGGGTGGAGTTGAGAAACTCTGCACGGGCGCCAACGGCGGCCAGGGCATCCACTTGATCTTGCATCAAAGCGATCAGCGGGGAAATAACAACGCCGGTGCCCTCACGAACAAGCGCGGGGATTTGATAACACAGCGACTTGCCGCCACCGGTAGGCATGAGAACAAGCGCATCACCACCGCCGACGATGGTGTCGATGATTTCGCCTTGCTGCCCCCGGAACGAGTCGTAACCGAACGTGGACTCAAGAACAGACTGGGCAGACACCATGCCGAGAAGTCTAGGCGCAGCCACTACCATTGGCATGATTAGTCCCCATAGCGACAGGCGCCATGTTCACCGTATTTCTTGGGCTTTCTAGCGCGCTCACATTCGGCGCCGCAGACTTTTTCGGCGGTATCGCAGCCAAGCGAATTAGCCCCATTTTGGCCACCGCGGTCGGTGCCGTTGCTGGCCTCGCTGTGCTGCTGCTGATCTTCCCGTTCGTCTCGAACGTGTGGTCAACCGAGGCCGTGCTCTATGGCGCGATCGCTGGCGTCAATAGCGCGGTGGCAATCGGCCTGCTTTACGCCTGCCTCGCGATCGGGCCGATGAGCATCCTCTCGCCCGTGACCGCGGTCATGTCGGCAATCGTCCCGGTGACGGTCGGCTTGCTGCGTGGAGAATCTCTCGGGGCGTTTGGGTTCGTCGCGATCCCGATCGCGCTCATTGCCGTCGTGCTCGTCGGGTTCGTTCCCGAAAAGGGTGCTGTGCGACCGAGTGCCAAGGCACTGCTCATGGCGGTTGGTGCGGGCAGTGCGATCGGGCTGTTCTTTGTGATCTTGGATGCCGCCCCCGACGACTCTGGCATCATCCCGGTCGTGGGAAACCGTGTCGTCAACGCGCTCCTCATGTTCTCGCTGTTCTTTGTGATGGCGGCGTTGGCCAAGCGCAAACGAGCCGGAGCACCAGCCCCCGCCCGCTCGTCCCTCTGGCGTCGCGGACTCTATTTCGCCATGATCGGCGGCACCCTCGACGTGATCGCCAACATGGCGATCATCACGGGAGTGCGCATCGGCGACCTCTCGGTCATTGCCGTGCTTACCGCCCTTTACCCGGCGGGCACGGTGCTGCTCGCGGCCATCGTATTGCGTGAGCGAATTGCGCCCGTGCAATACCTGGGCATTGCGTTGGGCATCACCGCGAGCGTCCTGCTCGTGGTCGGCGGCTAGTGCCTCACCGAGACGTTGGCGCGCTCGTCCGTGCGACTGGCGCTATCCCTTCGTCGAACCGGCGAGCAGTCCGCGCACGAAGTAGCGCTGCAGCGCGAAGAACACGATGAGCGGCACGAGGATCGAGATGAAGGCACCGGCGGTGAGCAGGTTCCAGTCTTGACCCCGGCTACCGGTGATCTCTGCCAAGAGTTTCGTCATGGGCGCTACTCGTCCGTCGGCAAACACCAGCGCCACGAGGAGGTCGTTCCAGACCCACAAGAATTGGAAGATCGCGAACGACGCAATGGCCGGCATCGTGAGCGGAAGCACGATGCGGAAGAAGACTTGGCCGTGCCCCGCGCCATCCACTCTCGCCGCTTCGATGAGCTCGGAGGGAATCTCGGAGACGAAGTTGTGCAGCAAGAAGATGGCCAGAGGCAGCGCGAAGATCGTGTGCGCAATCCAGACCTGCGAATACGAGTTGGAGGCGTTGAGGCTCGAGAAGATTTCGATGTCACCGATCGAAAGTCCCCGGGAGAACAGGCTCAGTAGCGGAACAAGCGCCATCTGCAGGGGAACGATCTGCAGCGCGAAAACGCCGATGAACATCCAGTTGCGGCCGGGGAACTTGATCCAGGCGAAGGCGTAGGCCGCCAGGCTCGCAATGACGAGCGGGAAAATCGTGGCCGGCAAGGTAATGGCGATCGAGTTGATGAAGGCGCCAGCGAGGTTGAGCGTGCTGTTTCCCGCCGCCAATACCTCGGTGTAGTTGTTGAGCGTGAAGCCAGGGTTCTGGAAGATCGTCCACCAACCGTTGCGCAGAATTTCCTCGGGCGGCCGCAGCGATGAGACGAAGAGCCCGAAGGTTGGCGTCGTCCACAACACCGCGATTACCAGCGCGGCGATCGTCGCGCCACGGCTCGTGAGGCGTTTCTTGGTGCGCTTGGCGGCTGACTGCTTCTCGCCCCGGGCCAGTTGCTTCTTGGTTTTCTTGCCGAGTGGAAGCTTCGCGGGCACTGTCGCGGTCATCGGATCTCCCTCTGCTTAGCAATCTGTCTCGCGTTGTACACGACAATCGGCAGCACCATCACGAACAGCACGACCGCGAAGGCGGCAGACCTGCCGACCTCAAAGCCTTGCCACTGCGAGTACATTTCGTTCGCGATCACGCTGGTTTCGTTCGCGCCGGCAGTCATCGTGCGCACAATGTCGAAGACCTTGAGCGAGGCAATCGAGATCGTGGTGAGCACAACAACCAGTGAGCTGCGGATGCCCGGCACGGTCACATTGATAAAGCTCTGCCACGCGTTCGTTCCGTCGAGTTCCGCAGCCTCAAGCTGCTCGGCGGGAACACCCTTGATCGCGGCCGAGAGAATCACCATCGCGAAACCGGTCTGGATCCAGATCAGCACGACGATGAGAAAGAAGGTGTTCCACGGAGAGTTCGAGATCCAGTCGACCGGTTGCCCGCCCATCCAGACCACAATCTGGTTGAGCAAACCGATCTGCTCTTGGTCGGCCGGGCGCACCGCGTACACGAAGCGCCAGATGATGCTCGCGCCCACGAACGAGATAGCCATCGGCATGAAGACGAGCACTTTGAACACTTTCTCGCCGCGCGACTTGTCGATGAAGACCGCATAGGCGAGGCCGAAAATCGTAGAGACCGTGGGAACAATCAGCACCCACACGACGGTGTTGAGAACGGTGCGGATGCCGGTGTCTTGAGTGAAGATCCAGATGAAGTTTTCGAGGCCAACGAAACGTGTTCCGCGGCTGTTCATGAAGGCCTGGATCGTGGTCTGAATCGTCGGGTAGATGAGACCGATAGCGAGCAAGAAAATCGCCGGGCTCATGAAGCCGACGAGCTGGAAGAGGTAGCCAGCGCCCTGCTTAGAGCGGTAGTCGAGGAGGAAGAAGAGCCCCCCGAAGACGGCTGCTGCGCCGGCTGCCCAGTACACCGAACCCAGCGCTAAGAAAATGAGGGTGGGGATGAGCACGCACGCCACGGCGCGGATGATCGTGTACTTGCGGCCACTGCGTGGAGCGATCTCGATGAAGAAGATCAGCAGGGCGATCACCGCGAAGAATGCCAGAAGCACAAGCGGTATTTGAGCGAGAGCGGGAAGCGTGGAAATCCACGCGAGAAAAGCTGACATTAGCGACCTTTCGAGTGCATCACTGGACTCTTCACTTCACTGGCATTGCTGCTGTTTCGACTCTACCGAGGAGTCGGCCCGAGTGGGAGAAAAGTAAGCGTGGGCTGGAAACACAAGGGTCCAGCCCACGCTCACCGTTGAACGATGTTACTCAGACGGCCATGATGCGTCGATGGTCGAGAGCACGTCTTCTGTTGACTTGCCGTTGACCCAGTCGACCATTCCGGTCCAGAACGATCCAGCGCCAACAACACCCGGCATGAGGTCGGAAGCATCGAAGCGGAACGTGGTGTCGGGGTCCTGCAGAATCGTGATGGCTTCCTGCAGGATGGGGCTGCTCGCGCTTGCCGGGTCAAGGCCATTGTTAGCGCTAATGACACCGCCCAGCTTCACCCGAGAGTTTGCCCACTCCGCGCTCGACAGGTATTCCTGCACAGCGATCGTGTCTTCATCGTTGGAGAAGGCTCCGACAATCTCGCCACCACCGGTGACTGCGTTGCCACCCGCTTCAGCAGACGGCGTCACGAAGGCCCAGATGTCAGCATCCGGTCCGACCGTAGCGTTTCCGTTCTTGGGGTCCTGAATGAACCCGTCGAAGAAGGATGCCTGGTGGTGGAGGGCACACGTGCCGTCGCCGAGCGCGCGTGCCGGGTCACCGAACGGCGTGGAGTTGATCGACTTCACGTCGCCGAATCCAGCATTCACGAACTCAGGGTTGAGGAGAATGTCCCCGACGGAGTCGAACGCCGAGACGATCGCAGGATCGCTGAACGGAATCTCGTGCGAAACCCACTGGTCGTAGACGTCTGGTCCCGCTTCGCGAAGCACGAGGTCTTCTACCCAGTCGGTTCCTGGCCAACCGGTTGCGGCATCCGAACCGAACCCGGCACACCAGGGTGCGGTTCCGGTTTCGTCGGCGATCGTCTGGGTGAGCGTGAGCAGTTCGTCCCAGGTCTCGGGAACTTCGACGCCCCACTCCTCGAATTGCGAAGGCGAGTACCAGACGAAGCCCTTGACGCTGGCCATGAGCGGCGCACCGTAGAGGGTGTCACCGGTGGTGGCATACGCGGCCCAGTCTGCAGACCAGTACTCGTCGACATTGGCCTGAACGCTCTCGGGCGCCGGCTGAATGTAATCGCGCGAAGCGAGGTCGGCGAGAAGACCTGGCTGCGGGAAGATTGCGATGTCAGGGGCGTTGCCGCCCTGAGCGCGGATGCTGATCTGCGCTTCGAACTCTTTGCTCGATTCGTACTGAATGTCGATGTCATTCGCTTCTTCCCAGTCCGCCCAGGATTCTTCGAGAAGTTCAGCCTCAGTGTCAGCGATGGTGCCGTAGATGGTGACTACGCCATCCGCTTCACCAGAATCGCCGGGGCCACCCGTGCCACCGGAACCGGAGGCGCAGCCCGTAAGAACCATGCTTGCGACGCCAAGGGTGGCGATGGGCAGCATGGCCCGTCGAAAGTTGTGGGAAATCATACAAATCCTCCTCGTCGAGGTTTGCCCGCAGGCCGAGCAGCGTGCGGGGGAACAACTGCAGCTCTGAACTCGCTCGCTCATTGCAGCTCAAGAGAGCGTGTTCATGACTCACGCTAGGTGACGATCAACGGTTTGTGCAAGCGCTTGCGCAACTGAGTTGTCTACCGCAACACGAATGAGACATGACCGTGCACCATCTCGGCGCAGCTATACGCGATTTAGGCAAATTTGAGTATCGCTGCCGCGGGGTGTTGACTGACGAGATGGATCAAGGATTAGTCATCGACTGGACACAAATGCCCACCTACAACACGATCATGGCGGTGGCCGCCGGTGCGGGACTGCTCAGTCTCGTGTTGTTTGCTCGCAAGCTCATGGCGGGAGCTGACGTGGAGTTCCGCGGTCACGCCGTGAACTTCGGAGTGCTGGGCCTGATCCTCACCGTCACGGGCGCACACATGACGCTGACCTGGCCCTTCGCGGCCTACTTCCCCTTCGACAACATCATCTTCGGCGAGCCGAGCCTGGCCTTCGGCGTGCTGCTGCTCGCCGCGAGCTTCGTGCTCTGGCGCCGCGCATCCGTGCTCGAAGAATCCAAGGATGCCGCCCGCGCCGTCGCCCGCACTGCTGAACCCCTTGGCGTGCTCATCTTCGGTCTCGGCCTCGCTCTCATCGCGATTGCTTTCGCCGGAGTCATCTTCCAGCTCTTCGCCGCCCCTCCCGAGGAGCCCATCTCTGGCGCCTTCGCCGAATGGCCCTGGGTCGAAGCGATCTTCATGTCAGGCCTCTTCGCGCTCGTAGGCCTCGGAGCACTGCTCTTCCCGTTCGCCACCCGCAGCTTTGCGGTTCGCAGCACGCCGACCAAGGTTCAGTGGGTTACCGGGGTCGCTCTTGCTCTCGGCGGCACCGCGTTCCTCCTCTTCGGCGCACTCAACTTCTTCACTCACATTGGGCTCATCGTCAACACGATGGGCTAACGCCGCGAAAGCCGTCTCCCTAAGCGATGCGGCTGCCGCGACTCAGCTTTGCCGCTGGGGTCTTGGTGCGAACCCAGGCCCCAGCAAGCAACGCCCCCGCAAGGACGAGGTGAATCGCTAACCCAACGGCCCAGCTCGGAGTCGTGGATTCGATCACGCTGCGAGCACTCGGGACGTCCGGGTATTGCTCACTCTCACCAACGACGCACTCGCCGTAGCTGTACCCCGCGTCCTGCGGAAGTTGGGCCATACGAGTCGACAGTTTGAAGTAGCCGAAGAGGTCGGTCGGTTGATCGTTCGAGTCGTACGCTGTCGGCACGGCATCCGCCAGAATCACGTACGGGTTTGCCGCCAATGCGCCCCAGAACAGATCGAAGCGTGGCGTCTGGTACTCATACTCTTCGGGCGCCGAGCACGCCGTCGGCGCTCCGGCGCTGTCGTATTCAAGCGCGTGGCTTGAGGTCTGAGTTGCCGTCGTCTGCAGCGCCAGCCCCCCAAGAGTGAACGCGATGATGGTGCCGACGCTGAGAGCAGCGACCACCAAGTAGGTCACCACGATGGAGAACAGCGGGCGCGACATGAGGCCCGAAAGCCCCACCCCGACCGCAGCAACGACGCCCAGTTCAAGCGCGAGCACCACGATCGACACGACGATAGTGCTCACCGGAAGCTGGCCGGCGATAGCCGCATAAACGAGGAACGGAATAGCGGCCACCAAAAACGCGAGCGCCGTGATCCACGCCGAGAGAAACTTGCCAACGATCAGTTGGCCGGTTGTGATGAGCGTCACTTGCGTGGTTGCCAGGGTTCCGGCATCCCGGTCGCCATTGATGGCGTTGCCGCTCAGGGCGGGCGCCACCAGTGTACCGAGCAGCAGCACGAAGTAGATGACGGTGGAGTAGACCCCGGCAGCACCATTGTCGTCAGTGCCAAAACCATTCAGCGCGAATGACAACAGCACCGTCACCATGAGGATCAGCGCTACGAAGACACCGAGCAAGATATACCAGCTCGTAGTGCGCACGCGCTGGCGCAGTTCGAGCGAAAGAATTACTCCGACACCGGCGAAGAACGCGCTCATTTACTTTCCTCCGAGCTCAGGTCGATAAAGGCATGTTCGAGGTCGCCCACCGCCGGGGCAAAAGTGCTGATCGCAATGCCAGCACCCACCAGTCGAGCAAGCAGCGTGGATGCCGCAGCCTCCCCCTCAAGCGCAACAAGGAGTTCCGTGCGATCGGTCGCTATCGCAGCCTCCTCGATTCCCTCCGCGACGAGTGCCGCACGCAGGGCCACGACGTCGCTCGAGCGGATGCGCCAGGGACGAGCAGTGGCGCGACTGCGCGCCAAGGCCTCCGCGGACGCCGTGACGCCCTTCGACAGGTACACCGCGCCATCGGCCATTTCGTCGAGCTCAGAGAGCACGTGGCTGGAGACGAGGAGCGTTTTTCCTTCGGAAGCAAGTCGGCGAACAAGCGTGCGCAAATGACCACGGGCAACCGGATCAAGGCCCGAGGCGGGTTCATCGAGCAGCAGGACGCTGGGGTCGTGCACGAGCGCGCGAGCAAGGCTCAGGCGCTGCTTCTGCCCGCGCGAAAGAACGCGAGTGGGGCTGTCGGCAAGCTCGGTGAGGTCGACGAGCGCAATGAGTTCGCTTGCGCGTGCGGCCGCGGCCGCCTTATCCATTGCGTACATGCGCGCGGTGTAGCTGAGCGTATCGCGCACGCTGAGCGTGGGCCACGAACCGAGCACATCAGGCATCCATCCGAGCTGCGAGCGGACCGCTGCCGTCTCGGTGACGGGATCGTGACCGGCAATGCGGATGCTGCCGGCATCCGGTTGAAGCAGGGATGCCAGCATGAGCATGAGCGTGGTCTTGCCGGAACCATTGGGCCCGATGAGGCCGGTGACGGTTCCGGGAGTCGCGACGAAACTGGCGTCGCGCACCGCGTGGACTTCGCCAAACGATCGTGCGACATTTTCGACGACGATCCCGCCGGGCGCTAGTTCGCTTCGTTCGGGCTCGATGGGCGCTGCCTCAACTGACGTCATAATGCTGAGCATAACTGACGAAACCGACCCTGAGGGTGCAGGGAGAACGGTGCGCTCAGGGGGCACTACGTGAGGCCGCCTGAACGCGAGTGGCTCTCCGCCGAGCGCGAGTGACTAAATGTAGATGGCGGGATCGATGTAGTTGAAGCCGTCTTTGGGGGCCTTAGTGCGGCCCTTGGGGCGCGCCACGGCGGGAGCCCCGACGAGAAGAGAATCGGCGGGAGCATCCGCCACCACTACGGCACCAGCACCGACCACCGAGCCAGAGCCGATCGTGATGTCGCCAAGAACGGCAGCCCCAGCGCCCACGACAATGTCGTTGCCGAGCGTGGGGTGACGTTTGCCGCCCTGTGAGCTCGTGCCGCCCAGTGTGACGCCATGGTAAATCAAGACGTCGTCGCCCACGATGGCGGTCTCGCCAATGACGACTCCGGAGCCGTGGTCGATAATGACGCGGCGGCCGATCTGCGCGCCAGGGTGAATCTCAACGCCGGTCAAGAAGCGCACGAACTGGGAGACCACGCGGGCAAGAAAAAATGCCCGCGCAGTCCACAGCCAGTGGCTCAAGCGGTAACCCCACACGGCGTGCATCCCCGAATAGGTCAGCCAAATCTCGAAGGCACCACGGGCTGCGGGGTCGCGTTCGCGCACGGCAGCGATGTCTTCACGAGTTCGAGCAAACAATAGAGGGATCCGTCGTTAGTGGTGGTTAGCGGCGTTGAGTTGAGGTGACTCGGTCTTAGTCGACAAGCCCCTAGTCGACGAGGTCTTCGTAGAGAAGCGTCGACAGGTAACGCTCGCCGAAGCTCGCAATGATGACAACGATGGTCTTTCCCGCGTTCTCGGGGCGCTTGGCCAATTCGAGAGCCGCGTGAACGGTTGCTCCCGAGGAGATACCAGCGAGGATGCCCTCTTCAGCAGCGAGGCGACGAGCCATCGTGACCGACTGAGTGATGTTGACGTCGAGAACCTCGTCGTAGACATCGCGGTCGAGAATCTCAGGCACAAAGTTGGCGCCGATTCCCTGAATCTTGTGGGGGCCAGGAGCTCCACCATTGAGGATCGCGGACTCATCGGGCTCAACAGCGACAACCTTGATCTCAGGGTTCTGTTCCTTGAGGTAACCGCCAGCACCCGTGATCGTTCCACCGGTTCCGATTCCCGCAACGAAGATGTCGACGGCACCGTCGGTGTCATTCCAGATTTCTGGGCCCGTGGTTGCACGGTGAATAGCGGGGTTTGCAGCGTTTGCGAACTGCTGTGCGGCAACGGCGCCTTCAGTAGCAGCAACGATTTCGGCAGCCTTCTCAACGGCGCCACGCATTCCTTCGCCGGCAGGGGTCAAGACGAGTTCTGCACCGAACGCGCGAAGCAACATGCGGCGTTCCTTGCTCATACTCTCCGGCATGGTGAGCACAACGCGGTAGCCGCGGGCTGCACCGACCATGGCGAGGGCGATGCCGGTGTTTCCACTGGTGCCTTCAACGATGGTTCCGCCGGGCTTCAGGGCCCCGGCCTTCTCAGCGGCGTCGATGATCGCAACACCGATGCGGTCCTTCACACTGGCCGACGGGTTCTGGAATTCGAGCTTCGCCAGCACCGTAGCGCCAGCACCGTCTGTGACGGAGTTGAGCTGAACCAACGGGGTGTTACCGACAAGTTCGGTGATGTTCTTATAGATACGACTAGCCATGATTCAGGGGTTCCTTTGCAGGTTGGAGATCGATGGGAGCTTGCTCACCATAGTTAGTAGCAATCAGCAGGCCAAATTTATTTCATCAATCTGGGTAAAAGTACGAAAAGAGGGCCCCGCGTTGTGCGGGACCCTCTTCGCGTTATGCAGCTAGCTGCCAGCTTTCGCCTAGAAGACGAAGACCAGTCGCGGCCAGCTTGTGCTGGACTCCACGAGGTCGTTACCGGAGTACTCAACCGAGATCCAGTGGATGCCGCGGCTGAGCTTCGGCAGCTTCAGCGAGGCATTGCCGCGCTTATCTACCGTGCTCGTGCCGACGGCGGTGCGACCGTCGTAGAAGGTCACCTCGCCTGCGGTCGTGCCATCCTTGCCGACCGTGACGCTGGCATCCGCCGTGACGGAGCGGTTGCCCCACACGAACCAGGAGGAGAGACTCGAGCGAACACTCGAGGAGATCTTCTCCACCGATTGTGCGTCCGATTCTGCAACACCATCCGAGTAACCATCCTTGCTGGCCGTGACCTGCACGCTCAGCTCGGTTCCAATGTCGTCGGTCGTGATGCGGTACCGGCTGTCGGTCGCATCAGCGATCGGTGCACCATCGCGCAGCCACTGGTAGCTGTAGTCGGCCGAAGCCACACTCCAGTTACCGTGCACGGCCTTGACTGTCTTACCAACCTCGACCTTGCCGCGGATGCTCGGTGCCTTCGTGTTCTCGATGGCTTCAGCAGTCGTCGCGACCTCGATGGGCACTACGACCGCAGTGTCGGTTCCCGCAACCATGACGGTCAGCGCGAGCGTGCCCGAAGGTGCGCCGGCGGGGATCGTAACGGTCACGCTAGCGCGGCCCTGCTCATCCGTGGTGTCGACGATGGTGCGGTCGATCGTTGCCGAACCGAGCACGTCTCCATCAACCGAAACCTCGACCGTGGTGGCGTCTGAGCCGCCGCGGCTGAAGGTGAGCGACGAGAGGTCGAGCGTGACGTCATCTCCGGGGTTGTAGCCGTCGGCATCCGGAGCTGAAACAACAGCACCAATGGCGCGCTGTTCGAGCGGCGGGTCAGCGATCGTGTTCTCTTCGAACCACTCGACCATGGACTGCAGGTCGACGCGGCCACTGTCGGCGCGGTCGGTTCCCTCGGCGAGAGTAGCGAAGTTGTCGCCACCGGCCGCGAGGAAGGAGTTGGCAACCACCGTGTAGCTGGCTGCAACATCCACCGGAACACCGTTGAGGTACATCGCGGTTACTCGCTCACCCTGAGCCGCGGTGGGGTCGTACGAGTACGTCAACCCTTCCGAAACTCCGAGCTTGAGGAACGGACGCTGCGCACCCTCGGGCTGCCACTGCTCTTCGAGAACTGACTTGATCTGAGCACCGGTCAGCGACATCGTCGTGAGCGTGTTGCCGAAGGGCTGCACGTTCGCAGCCTCGCGGTACGTCACTTCACCGTCACCGTCGCCAGCACCTGATGCTTCGTAGACGAGGTCCGTGCGCAAACCACCCGGGTTCATGAACGCAATCTCTGCGCCCGAATCGGAAGCTGCCCACAGTTGAACGTCGGCGACGAAGTTGCCGATGGTCGACTCGCCACCACGGTTCTCGGGGAACGGAGTTCCATCAACCGGAGTCTGCACCGCACGGTACATGCTGTCGGAAATTTCTCCGACCTTGGCGTTGCCGAGCTCGGCGGCCGCTGCAGTAGCCTCGTCGACAATCGACTGAACAGCGGCATCGGGCTCGAAGCCCTCAATCGGCAGAACCTCAGCCTCGAAGTCGATGATCTCCTTCGTTGCCGGGTCGACGTTGAGGTCGAAGTGGCCATAGTTGGCACCATACTGTCCGGCCGAAACCACCAAACGCGGGCGGTCCATGCCAGGAACGGTGACCTCGTGGTCGTACGCGAGGTGAGTGTGACCCGACACGATCGCTTCGACCTTCGGGCTCAGGCCCATGACGATCTGGCCAAAGGCCGAGTCGTCGGTCGATGCTGCGATGTCGGTGGATGCCGCACCTTCGTGAACGAGCAGAACGAGAACGTCTGCTTCGCCGTTGGCGTCACTTCCATCGGTGAGGTAGTCCGCAACACGGTCAACCTCGGTCACGATGCTGCGGATCTCGAGCGACTCGATGCCAGCGGGGCTGACCAACTCGTTGAGGTCTTCAGTAACAGCACCGATGAATCCGACGGTCACGCCATCGAACTCCTGCAAGAAGTACTCGTCGTAGGCCGGAGCGTTGGTGTCCCGGTCGTAGAGGTTCGCGGCGAGGTAAGGCCAATCGGCAGCATCCACGATGCGGTCGTCAACATCGGCACGTCCCTGATCGAATTCGTGGTTACCGAAAGAACTCGTGTCGAGTCCGATTTCGTTGAGCACGTCGATCGTGGGCTGGTCGTTCTGGATGAACGAGGTGAATGTCGTGGCTCCGACGAAGTCACCGGCACCAACGAACGTGGTGTTGGGGTTCATGGCTTCCCAGTAGTTCACCATTCCGCCGAGCTGAGCTGCACCGGGGATGCCACGGTCTGCCTCGATACGACCGTGGAAGTCGTTCGTGGTGAGGATCTCGATCTCGACCGGCGCGGCCTCAGTACTGAGGCCAATGCTGATCGGGTCGTGGTCGCTCGAGCGGAACACGCTTCCCGCTTCGGTTGCTCCGAAGGCGTAGCCGCGATCGCCCCACTCGGGCGAGTTGATGTTCCAGACGGCAGCATCGGTCACGTGGTCGGCAAGCGACGGCGAGACGATGATGTGGTCAAGCGATCCCAGTTCACCATCAAACGTGTAGGTGTACTGGTCATCGGTCATGGCCGCGAGAGTGTCAACGAAGCCGGCCTCGGTGAAGACCTGAATCGGATCTTCTTCGGAATAGGCGTTGAAGTCACCGACGAGAACGACCTGGTCGCTCTTCGCTTCGTCAGCGGAGATCGAGTCAACGAGATCCTTCACGGCGTTGGCCTGCTCAACGCGTTCCACATTGAAGAAGCCCTGGCCGTCAGTCGGCTCGGTTCCCGAACCGCCCTTTGACTTGAAGTGGTTAGCGATCACCGTGATGAGCTCACCGTTCGACTCAAAAGTTTGAGCGATCGGTTCGCGCGCGATGTCCCAGACCGACTCGTCAACAGCAGTGAAGCTGTCGCCAACCGGAGTGGCTGCTGCTGGCTTGAAGATGATCGCGTTCGTGATGAAGTCGGTGATGGCCGCATCGTTCAGGTCTGCTGGCGTGCGAACGTAGTCCCACGTTCCGGCGCCGGCAGCCGCGTTGAGAGCACCCACGAGATCCATGAGCGCTTCGTCGAGGTTGCCACCTAGCTTGATCGAGTTCTCGATCTCCATGAGACCCACAACATCCGCATCGAGCGAGTTGATAGCGGCAACGATCTTCGACTGCTGAATGGCGAACTCTTCAGCGGTGTCTGCACCACGAGCATCCGAGTCTTCACTCGTCAGTGTTGTGAAGTAGTTGTAGACGTTGAAGGCCGAAACCTTGAAGTCTCCACCAACAACAGGAGCCGACTCTTCACGCGGGTTCGTGGACTCGAACGTGGGCAGGTACTCCGCCGGGCTCGCATCGTTGATCGCGACGGTCGGCTGCAAACGCCAGTCATCGAAGCCGTAGCTCAGAACGTAGGGGTTCGCCGGGAACTCGACAGTGTCACCGTTGCGCACAAAAGTGTCTGCTGAGAAGTACGGCTGCTCACCGGGGTGAGAACCGTTAGAGATTTGGATGCTGTAGCCATCATCGAGGAAGATGCGGCTGGCACGGTTAGCAGCGGCGATCGCGGCGGCGTCGGCTCCGGCATCCGTAGTCTCGGTGCTCTTGACGGCGAGCTCTTCTGGGCTGAGCCAGAGGGTGCCGAAGTTGTAGAGCTGGTGGCTGGAGCTCACGAGGTAGTCGCCGGTGGGAGCAACGAGCATCGACTCGAGAGGCTCCCGGTCGGCACCAACAACGCTCGCATCGAGGGCGGATGCCTCGACACGGTCAGCCGGGTCAAGGTCGGCGGCGGCCGTCACGAGTTCGACGGCCGTGCCCGAACCGAGCTGGGTCAGTCCGAAGTATTCAGCGACGGGGCCGGTTGCGGTGACCTTGTCTCCGATTAACACTGCGGGGTTCGCACTGCCCAGGAAGATGAAGATTCCGTCGGAGGCGCCGGGCGTAGCATCGCTCGCCCCACCCGATCCGGGAGTCTGGATGACAATGCCACGGTAGCCGGAGGCCCCACGGTAGTCAGCGGTGACAACACCCTCGACGGTGACGGTGTTGCCGACCATGGTGCTCGAGGCTGAAGTGCCTTGAACGTCGGCAATAGTTGCTGTTGCTTCGGCCGCTAGGGCGGCCGGAGCGGTGATCGCGGTCAACGCAATGGCGCACGACGTGGCAAGAGCCCCGATCGTGAGCCGCGTTGGCCTGCTGCTTCGTGGATACATAGCGGGCAGTCCCCTTATGAATTGTGAAATCAACGGTCTACCCCCAATGGGGGTATGTCAGACGATAGCCCTGCCCACAGCTCATTCCAAGGTTTTAAACGAATTGCTCATGTGCGCGTAACCCGTTGTTATTGTGCGCAGCGTGCGGCCTCGCGACTCGGCCAGCTACCCGCTTCGTGCGTCGGTCTGCGACGCCGTTACTGGGCCGAATTGCGCACAAAAGCGTGCGCCCGCGCCGCCAACGAACGCGAAAGGCGACCGAAAAGATCGACGCTTGCCCGCCCCGGCCAATCCTCGGGCAACGCAGAATCCGGCAACCCCGGATCGACGTACGGGATCACACGCCACTGATCGAGAGCATGGATATAGCACGCGAACGCTTCGGCATCGGTCGACGCCGGGCCCACCAAGGCTGAGTGCTGGGCGAGAAAACTGTCGTGCAATTCACGCAAGCGGTCGAGGTCCCACCACTGGGCTACGGCATCCGCGAACGACTGAGTCGTCTCGGGCCGTCCCGCAATAAACAGCGTCGCGCACTCACTCAGTTCGAGATTTTCAAGAATGCGCAACACTTCTGGCTTGAGGTGCGCCGGGCAAATCCAGAGGCCGGTGGCGACGGTGCCGCACCCGATCCAGCCGAGCCTGCGACGAAGCTGGTGGCGTTCATCGCGGCGTGATTCGGGGATCGAAAACGAGATCAGACACCACGGGTCATCTTCGCGCTGCTGGCGAAAGCTGAAGACGCGGCGATCGCCGCTCTCGAGCATCGGCACGGCATCCTCGTTCACGCGGTAGCCCTGCTGGCCGTCGACCATTTCAGGCACAAGAAGGCCCTTTGATTTCACTCGTGCGATGGCGCTGCGGGCGCCATTGGCAGAGACTCCCAGCGCTTCCATGATGCGCACGAGATGCGCCGACGAGATCCAGCCGCCAAGCTGACGCAGCTGCGAGCCCACAAAGGTGCGGAGCAGGGCTGTTGCACTCCCGGGGCGGGAGTCGAAGTCATCCAGAATCATGGCGGTTACTTGGTGAGCTGTGCGTGAATGGCCTCGATGCCGAGCTGCACTTCGGCGAAGGTTGTGCTGAGCGGCGACAACCCGAGGCGGATGCCGTGAGGCCGGCGGAAGTCAGGAATGATCCCCTGTTTCCAGAGTTCGGCATTCACGGCGGCGAAGCTCTCGTGGTCGATCGTGACGTGGCTGCCCCGTTCGGCGGCATCCCGCGGCGAGCTGACGGTGACGCCGAGCGGCACGAGCAGTTCGTCAACGAGCGCGAGCGCGTACTCGGTGAGGGCGACCGACTTGGCGCGGATCGCGGGGATGCCCGCCTCTTCGATAAGGCCGAGCATGTCTTGCATCGCGAGCGAGCCGACGACCGATGGTGTGCCACTGATGAAGCGACGGATGCCTTCGTGCGGTGCGTAGCCTGGCCCCATTTCGAAGGGGTTGTTGCTGCCCATCCACCCTTGGATCGGCTGCGTCATGGCCTCGATGTGCTCGGCGCGCACGTAGCCGAAGGCGGGGGAACCCGGGCCTCCGTTGAGGTATTTGTACGTGCATCCAGCAGCCAGGTCGACGCCCCAGGCATCGAGTTCGGTTTCGACGACGCCGGCGGAGTGGCAAAGATCCCAGAGCACGAGCGCTCCGGCCTCGTGGGCGAGGGCGGTGATGCCGGGCATATCGGCGAGGTGGCCGGAGCGGTAGGCGACGTGGCTGATCACGACAAGGGCCGTGTTCTCGTTGAGCGCGTCCTTTACTTCGGCGGCGGTGACTCCCCCGTCGCTCGCGGGGTCGATCCAGCGCAGCGTCTTGCCGAGCTCGGCGGCGATGCCCTCGACCAGATAGCGATCGGTCGGAAAGTTGCCGGTGTCGATCACGATCTCGCTGCGCTCGGGGCGCGCGCTCAGACCCGCGCGAATCAGCTTGTAGAGCACGACCGTGGTCGAGTCGCCGATGAACGTTTGGCCGGGTGCAGCACCGAGCGTTGCAGCGCCGAGACGATCGCCGAGGGTGAGAGGCAGTTCGTACCACGCTTCATCCCAGCCACGGATGAGACGGCCACCCCACTGCTCGTCAACGAACTCGGCCAAGCGGGCCGCACTCGCGGTGGTGGGTCGCCCGAGCGAGTTGCCGTCGAGGTAGGCACGCACTTCAGCGGATCGCACGAACTTGGTCGGGTACTGCTTCAGCGGGTCGGCGGCGTCGAGTGCTGCTGCGGCCTCGGCACTCGTGTCGAGTGGCGCGCTGGCTCCGGTGGGCGCAGCCGTCGCGTCATCGTGCGCAGCAGTCGGCGCGTGGGTGTCGGTCATAGGTCGATCCTCCATGTGGTCGGGATGGGGGTTGTTGCGGTGGGAACAGCGCTGTCGCCGTCCCAAGCCGCGTGCGCGCGGGTCGCGCTCACGGCAAAGTCAGCGTGAAGCAGCTCACGGGCCGTGACCACGGTGGCGGTCATGAGCCACGACGCGAGGTCGGCATCCGCGGTCGGCACCGTCGGCAAGTAGCTCACGGTGCTGCCGAAACCGGGTAAGCACAACGCCCGCAACAGGGCGTCGTAGCGCACCCCGGCATCCTGCAGTGCGGTCAGTTCGCGCTGGTTGAGGCCGGGAGGAAGATCGCCATTGCCCATGTCGGTGCCGTAACGAACGGTGCCGCCCGCGGCGTGAAAGCGTCGCAGGTTGTCGCTCGCAGTCTCGAAGTCGCGACCACGCTGGCCATAGCCGTGGATGTCGAGGGTGCTGATCCACGAGTGACGTCCGGCAAGAAAGCGGGAGTTCGGCTCCGCCATTTCAGCAATCAGGGCGTCACTGAGTTTCTCGGTCCATGGTGTGTGCGCCAGGCGATCGGCCCCCGCAGAAAACGCCCGCTGCGCTTGCCCTGGCCCCTGCACATGAACGACAACTTCGGCGCCGCGACTGTGCGCGTACTCCACCAGTGCGCACAAGGTTTCATCATCAACGACCGGGCCATCCTCGGCATTCAGCGCAACCTTCACAAAGGTCGCACCAGCGGCGAGCTGCTGCGCGACCGCCGCCATCGCCTGCTCACCCGTCTCCACTTCAGCAACCGCAAGCGTCGCCGCCCACGCACGATTCGCCGGGTAAGCATGAGGCGCGGTAATGAAAGCGCCCGCGTGGTTCAGCGCGGGAACCGCATCGTCAATCACCCACTCTCGCAGACGCTCAGGATGCCCACCCAAATCGTCGACCGCCGCGAGGCCGCCAGCCACGAGAGCGCGCGGCTCCGTCAATCCGAGATGCACGTGCGCGTCGCGAAAGCCCGGCAGCAGCACTCCCGGAAGACGCACCGCGGTCGGGATTGCGGCATCCGCTATCGCTCGAATGCCGTGGGGGCTGACCCGCACTGTGGCCGGGCCGTGCCATTCACGCAGCCAATAGCCGTCGACGGCGTAGTCGACGGTGAGCGCTGACTCGGTGGTTGGTCCGGTCGCCGCAGGGAGCTGCGGAGCTGGGTTCGGTTGTTCGGTCACGAGCGGCCGATCTCAGTGCGCACGGCAAAGAGTTCCGGGAAGAAGGTGAGGTCGAGTGCCTTCTGCAGAAAGCCGACGCCGCTCGAGCCGCCGGTGCCGCGTTTCGTGCCGATGATGCGCATGACTGTTTTCATGTGGCGGAAACGCCACAGTTGGAAGTTGTCTTCGAGGTCGACGAACTCTTCGCAGGCTTCATAGGCGAGCCAGTGTTCGCTTTCGTTGTCGTAGATGTGGCGGAAAGTGTCGATGAGCTCGTCGTTTTGCTCATAGCCGCGAGTCACGTCACGGCCCAGCACGGCGTCGGGAATCTCGTAGCCGTGGCGGCTGAGGTAACGCAAGAACTCGTCGTAGACGCTGGGCTCGGCGAGCAGCTTACTGAGCAGGGCGTGGGCTTCAGGCTGCGATTCGAACACTTTCAGCATGCCGGCGTTCTTGTTGCCGAGCAAAAACTCGACAGCGCGGTACTGGTACGACTGGAATCCGGATGAGCTGCCCAAGTAGTCGCGAAACTGCGAATACTCGCTCGGCGTCAGCGTCGCGAGCACTGACCACTGCTCGGTGAGGGTGCGCTGGATGTGCTTGACGCGTGCAATGCGCTTGAGCGCAATAGAGAGGTTGTCGCTCGCAATGAGATCGCGGGCCGAGGTGAGTTCGTGGATCACGAGCTTGAGCCACAGCTCGGTGGTCTGATGCTGGATGATGAACAACATCTCGTCGTGATGCTCAGGGGTGCTTTGCGGAGTCTGCGCGCTCAGCAGCGTGTCGAGTTCCAGATACGAGCCGTACGACATCCTCTTACTAAAGTCGGTGACAATCTCGTCTTCCAGGGCACGTTCGCTGTGGTTATCAGACATGCCGATACCCTATTGCACTTTTGCGACGGCCGCCACATTTGTGTTCCTGATCGCCTGTTGTCTCCTTCGTTCAGAGCGCGTCGCACTGGCGAGCAAAGCATTATTGCCGACCAGCCAGAGCTTCAGTCGTTTCCCTGTCAACAAAGTGGAGATGAATTTATTACTCCTTTTGAGCCGGAGAGCCCGCGCTGTCGACGCAGCCCGAGGCCAGTTCCTTGCGCAATCGACACTGTGCGCTTTAGTCGTGGTCGAGCGCAACATCGAGTCAAGAATTCGCCGACGCCGTCGCCGGGGCCCTTAAACGGTCTTGCTAGCACCCGGCGTTCAGCGTGAACGCCGGGAATCCGTCCGTCTACTCAGTTCACCCCTCGTGACGAGGCTGTGTCAGACATGGCAAGCGAGTCCAATTCTCGTAAAAATTGAGATACTCTCGCTGCAGACTCGAAAGGACTGCAATGGAACTCACGCCCGCACACGAAGATAGACTCTTCGACCCCGATAACGATGAGATCGAGGATTCCACGCCCCTCACGGAATACGATCTTGTTTCTACCCCGAACGACTTCAATGTCATGACGATCAAGAGCTTTCTAGAGTCGGGCGCAGTCAAGATTCCGCGATATCAACGAAACTTTGTGTGGGACCGAGCTAGATCTTCCAAGCTAATCGAATCCCTGATCTTGGGACTTCCTGTCCCTCAAGTTTTTCTTTATGAGGACGCGCGCAATTCCTTTCAGATAATTGACGGTCAGCAGCGCCTCATGTCCATCTACTTTTTCCTTGTAGGACGCTTTCCCCGCAAGAAAGTAAGACCCCTTCTTCGCAGTTTTTGGGGGGAAAAAGGCGCGATCCCTGCAGAGGTGTTGTTCGACGACGCATACTTTGAGCCGTTCAAGCTAAGCCTCAAAACGACGGATGGGCGACCCGAAAATTCTCTGAATGGCGAGAATTTTGAGACTCTGGGAGAGCGCCAGGTTCAGCTCTCGATGCGTCCGCTACGAAACGTCATCATCAAGCAGGTCAGTCCGGCCGGTCGTGGCGCGGTATACGAGATCTTTAATCGCCTGAATACAACTGGTGTCAACCTGACACCGCAGGAAATTAGAGTGAGTTTAGCCAGTTCGGCTTTCATGGAGATGCTATTCGAGATAAATGACATGCCTGAATGGCGAACTCTGCTAGGCATGGAGTCGCCGGATCCGCGGCTCAAGGATCTAGAGATTCTTCTGAGAGCATTCGCGATGGCAGACGGAACGGTGGACTACAAACCATCAATGGTTCGGTTTCTGAATGAGTACGCCGACGAGACACGTAGTTTTTCTTTGAATACGACACAGGAGCGAGTCGAGCTCTTCAAAGAGTTCCTAAGATGTTCAGCGCTTTGGAAACGAGACCATTTCCTTGCTTCTGGAAGATTCAGCGTCCCCGTGTTCGAAGCCGTATACGCAGGCTTCGCAAAAGCCAAAATGGAGACCGGAACGACGCCAATACTCCGCGATGAAGCGCTCAGCGATCTAGTTACAGACTCCGAATTCATCGCCGCCTCATCGAACAAGACAACTGATACTCGAAATGTCGATCGCCGGATCAATCTCGCTGCTGACGCTTTCCGGTCTGCTTAGGAGACGATCGGATGCAGTTGACTAACTTCTTTGAGGATCGCCTTCTGATCGCTGAGTCTCTCGACGAGGGCGGTGATCTTTCAATGATCAATACTTTCGCCACCGACTTACCTAGAGTTTTTATCGTCGCGGCAGCAAGCCATTTCGAGACTGTGGTAACCGACTATATTCACGATTTTTTTTCCGAAACAAGTCAAGAGAATCCCGCGGTTTTGGAATTCATGAAGCGGAAGGCATTATTCCGGAACTACCACACCCTTTTCGAATGGAAAGGGAATTCTGCAAACGGATTCTTCGCCGTGTTCGGTGAAGAGCGGACGAAGCACTATAAGGCACTCGTACAAGATACTGATTGGGTCGGACCCGCCGCTTCTGACTTTCTGAAGCTCGGACGAGCCCGAAACGAACTTGTGCACGGTGACTTCGCTTCTCATTCGCCCTCCTTATCTGCGAAAGAGGTCCAGCAGCGATTTATCTCAGCGCAGCGGTTTGTGCAGTGCATTCCAGCAGTAATCCGTTTGCAAGATATTCCGGCTGCCGCAGCTGGCACTCCACCCGCGGAAATCGTTCAATCTAGTTGAAATCTCCACTTGTCCCTTCAGCATGAAACTGCCAATGACCCACCTTCTCCAAAAGTTGGTTGTCTCGAAAGCAACTGATTACTTCTTCGGGAACAGCAACTAAAGCAACGCTTGCAGGGACGCGTCGGGAGTCTGTTTTGTTTGACATTTAGACGGTTCCATTTTCCGCAAAAGGACCCGAAGTACCGGGATCGATACACGTGCGCGAAGGACTTGAGTTGCGCGCCGGACAAGATAGACCCCTCCAGAGAGATCGGTGTTCGATAAGGAGAGAATAGACACCGCCTGTTCGGCACCGCGCGAGCTAAAACCCCGCTAAGTTCACTCGGAAAGAGAATTTGCGTGCCGCGCTCAACCTCTGGGACTCAGCTAGTTGCTATTGTTCGAAGAGCAGCACCGCTGGATGAGACTCCCTCACTGAACCGAAGGAAACCCATGGACCCCCGTTTACTTATAGCCATCGGCGACGTGCTCTCGGGAGAGAATCTGCAAACTATCGCCTCAAGCGGGTCAGCCTCGAAAACTGGAGTTGAGGTTCGACAGGCCCTCCTGGTTCAGGCAGGATCCCAGAAGGCCAGCACCGGCACTCCGATTCCGTTGCTTCGTGGTGTTGCCCAGACGGACGCAACTCACGCGGCGGCGGGCGGCGGCGCGAAGTCCGCCGGTGGGCGCGGAGTTGAAGGAGGCATCAAGACGTTGGATCAAGCGGAACTGACCGCCCAACTCGCGGTTTACGGCGTAAAAGCAACCGCAATCGTCGCGGCGGTCATAGTGCGATATGGGGTACTCGTGCATCGCGATAGGAAAGCCGCCCGCGAAGAACTGAGTGGAAGTCTCTAGCGCTCAGACCCGAAGCCCTCGGAAACTCGCTCCGTATCGATATTCATCTTGCACCGTATATGGCACTACGCGAAGTTGAACCCAGCGAAAGGCTTCACCTAAAGTCTCCCACCGACACGATAATTTCTATCTCTAGCTGCGGATCGAGTTGGGTTTCCAGGTCACCGAACATATCATCCAAGATCTCCTTTTCATAAGGCACACGCACACGCACACGCTGCTCTCTTCACTCGTTCACCGCCGCGCACGCCTTACGGGCGAGCGCCCTTCTTTTTGTGCCGGTGGGCTGCGTCGGCTCAAACTCCGCACCGAAGTTTACGAGCCAGCCGTGAGGGTCTCGGCAAACCGGGGATCGGCAGCACACCTAATATGACCGCTGAACCACCGACGAATGCGTCGGTCCCTCGGCAGACCCGATTTGCCTTGGGGTTCGCGCGGATTGGCGAAACTATTCTGCTCGGCATCGCACTTGCTATACGCCTGAACGCAGAATTCCTCCGGTGCGTAATTATTGGCTTGTGGTTCAGCCTAGGGTTGCACGAGCGCGCACGGCGCCCTTCCCATCGGATAATTATTGAGTGATCGCCCATGACTTACTTACCCAACTTGCCGCCCTTCCCTCCTCCAATACACGCGACTCTTTTCTTTCATTCGCCAGCGCTGGAAACAGGAGTGCACTCAAGCGCGACGGCGGCCCCGAACACGTCACCGCATCCTGCTTCGTGTTCTCCCCCGACTTCGAGCGCGTGCTGTTGTGCTTTCACCGCAAGGGACAGTTTTGGGTGCAGTTCGGCGGCCACATCGAGCCGCAGGATGCGTCGATTGCAGATGCCGCGTTGCGCGAGGCTCGCGAGGAGTCGGGCATTGCCCGCCTCTCCCTCCTCTCGGACTCGATAGTCGACCTCGACCGCCACGAGCTGCACGGTGGCTTCGCGTGCGCAGCACACTGGGATGTCGGCTTTGTCGCACTCGCGGCGGCAGATGTCGACTTCGCGGCCAGCGACGAAAGCGAAGACGTGCGCTGGTTCGCCACGAACGCTCTCCCCGCCGAGGTGCCCACCAACTTCCCCGGCCGGCTGGCCGCCGTGCTGAAAGCCGTAGCGCCGCGCTAGTCGGCGTCAACCACAGCGGGCACACGCAGAAAGCCCCGGCTGCCGACCACGTGAGTGGGGCATCCGGGGCTTTCTTATGCTCGAGTGAGCGGGGTGCTTGTTAGAGCGCAGCCAGCTTGTCGACGAACGAATCGCCAGGCGCTACGTCGACCGACTCTGCATCGATCTCGGCGCGGCCGAGGAGTTCGTCCATCTTGCGACGACGGTTGCGCGGGATGAGCGTGACAACAGTTCCGGCCTTGCCTGCACGACCGGTACGGCCAGCGCGGTGCAGGTACGTCTTGTACTCCTCGGGGGCATCGGCCTGAATAACGAGGCTGATGTCATCTACGTGGATGCCGCGGGCTGCAACGTCTGTCGCGACAAGCACGTTGACCTTGCCGCTCGTGAGCATCTGCAGGTTGCGGGTACGACGCGACTGGTTGAGGTCACCGTGAAGGCTCGTGGCTGGGGTTCCACCCATGCTCAAGAATTCGGCCATCTCTTCAGCAAACGCACGCGTGCGGGTGAAGACAAGAGTCTTGCCCGTGCCTGCAGAGAGCTGCTTGATGATCGCACGCTTGTCGCGCTGTTCGATGAGCAGAACCTTGTGGTCGATCGTGGAAGAAGCCTGGTCTTCACCAGCAACCTCGTGCACGGCCGGATCAACAAGGAACTCCTTGACGAGAGTGGCAACACCCTTGTCGAGGGTTGCCGAGAACAGCAGCTTCTGGCCGCCCTCGCTGGTCTCACGCAGGATGCGCTGAACAGGCTCAAGGAACCCGAGGTCGCACATGTGGTCTGCTTCGTCGAGAACAGTAACCTTCACCTGGCTGAGGTCGAGACGACCCTGCTCGATGAGGTCTTCAACACGGCCGGGGGTCGCGATGATGACATCGACGCCACGGGTGAGAGCTGCAACCTGCTTGTACTGAGGAACGCCACCCACGATGGTCGTGGTGAACAGACCAACGCTGCGAGCGATGGGCTGGATGGTGCGGTCGATCTGCTGAGCAAGCTCACGAGTCGGAGCGAGGATGAGGGCGCGCGGCTTGCGGCCCATCTGACGGTCCTTGCCACCGTTGTTTTCCATCAGACGCTCAACGAGAGGCGCACCGAAAGCAATGGTCTTGCCCGATCCGGTCTTTCCGCGGCCAAGAACATCCTTGCCGGCAAGAACGTCGGGGATGGTTGCTGCCTGGATGGGGAACGGCGACTCTGCACCCATGGATGCGAGCTGACGCGAAATGTTCGAACCGATACCGAGGTCGATGAAGGACTTGCCTTCAACATCGCTGGCGGTAACGGTCTTGGCTACGAGACGCTCAAGTACAACGTCTTCTTGCTGCGAGTGCGACGACTTGCCATCGCGGGCCGGGTAGTAGGCGCTTTCGCGCGGCTCGGAACGCTGCGGACGATCGTTGCGGTCATTGCGGTCGTTGTACGACGGGCGCGAACCACGGTCGGGACGGTCGCCATACGCGGGACGCTCTGAACGCTGCGGGCGCTCGTTGTAGGCGGGACGCTCGGAACGCTCGGGGCGTGCACCGCGGTCGGGACGGTCACCGTACGCGGGGCGCTCGGTGCGCTGAGCACGGTCGTTGTACGACGGACGCTCGGTGCGACCAGCGGATGCGCCACGGTCACCGTACGAGGGACGCTCAGTGCGGCCAGCGTTGCGGTCGTTGTACGACGGACGCTCGGTGCGGTCGTTGTAGGAGGGACGGCCACCGCGGTCGGGGCGGTCACCGTAGGAGGGACGTTCTGAACGGCCACCAGCATTGCGGTCGTTGTACGAGGGGCGCTCGTTACGGCCGCTCGAGTTGCGGTCGTTGTACGACGGGCGCTCGCTGCGACCGGCGTTGCCGCCACGGTCGGGGCGGTCACCATACGAAGGACGGTCATTGCTGCGCTGCGGGCGCTCGTTGCGGTCGTTGCGGTCGTTGTACGACGGACGTCCACCACGGTCAGGACGGTCGCCGTATGACGGGCGATCGTTGCTACGCTGCGGGCGCTCGTTGCGGTCGCCATACGTGGGGCGTCCACCGCGCTCGGGGCGGTCACCCGACGAGGGACGATCGTTGCTGCGCTGGGGACGGTCGCCGTAGGCGCCACGTTCGTTGCGCTGCGGGCGGTCACCATACGAGGGGCGATCTCCGCGGCCGCCTGCCTCGGGGCGTCCACCACGGGCAGGCTTCTCGCGGGGAGTCCAGTCGGGGCGACGCTCGTCGCGTCCGCCACGAGCGGCTCCGGGCTTGCGGTCTCCGGTGCGAGCGGCACGGTCATCCGCGCTCCAGCGACGCTTGGGGGCATCGCCCTCATCGGCACGGAATCCGCGGTGACCTTCGCTGCGTGAACCGCCACGTTTGGGCGCTCCCGAGTTGAAGTTTTTGTTGCCACGACCAGTGGCAGGCTTATTGAAATTAGGCATTGTTCTTTCCGGGTTGTTCTTAGATGGAACACATCTAGTGCGTGGAGCACGCGCGCACGCCAACACTCACCATTTAGTTAGCGAGACACCGATTGGTTAGAAACCGATTGGCTGTCTTCTAATTAGCTTGAGTATTCGTACGCTGCACTACTGAACCCGGGCAGTCTTTGACCGAGGCCGTCACATACATTCGTGTGATTGTCACCAGTTGGATGGACTGGCAAACCGGCCCGCAAGACTTACAAACCCATACGCGAGATTTCGCGCTGTCTTGAGCCGACTTGACTACGTTACTCGATCGAGCCCCTAATAGCGAGGGCCGAGCGGATGCCGCTACTGGCAGCTTCGGCGGCTCACTAAACGTTGTGGTTGTAGGGGAAGTCCCGGAGGTCAGTCTGCTGAACAGGCTGCGGTTGCGAATTCACCTTCGACTCGCGACGCTCGAGCCACTTGTGGTGATCGCGCAGTGCTCCGACTACGGCGGCTCGAATGATGCCGTAAACCAACAGTACACCCACAAGAAGCAGCACAACGGGCACCAGTATGGCGATAGTCGTGATCGATGACATGTTGTCGAGCATGGGTGCTCCTTTTCTCTGCGCGGCACACTTTCTGCAATAGTGACAGAAATTCTGTTTCCCCACGGCAGCTGAACCGGCGTGGGGAAACTAGACCATTCAGGGATTACTCTGCGGTGGCAACCACCGGAGTCTCGCGACCGGCCTTCTTGGCCGCACGACGACTCTTGCGATCAGTGCCGGCTGCCTTCTTGTCTTCGCGACGTTCCTTGGCGCCCTCAACGAGGTAGTAGAGAACGGGAAGCACCACGAGGGTGAGAACTGTCGAGGAGACGAGTCCACCGATCACGATGATGGCGAGCGGCTGGGAGATGAATCCGCCCTGGCCGGTGACACCAATGCCCAGCGGAAGGAGCGCGAAGATCGTGGCCGCAGCGGTCATCAGGATGGGGCGAAGTCGACGCGATGCACCCTCGATGATGGCTTCGCGAGCGCGCATGCCCTTCACGCGGTACTGGTTGATGAGGTCGACGAGCACGATCGCGTTCGTCACGACGATACCGATGAGCATGAGCACACCGATGAGCGAAGCGACACCGAGCGGGATGCCCGAGATCACCTGAAGCGCAATGGCACCGGTTGCCGCGAAGGGCACCGAGACCAGCAGCAGCAACGGCTGGCGCAGGCTCTTGAAGGTTGCCACCATCACGACGTACACGATGAGAATTGCGACCAGGAGCGCGAGGCCGAGCTGCTGGAACGCATCCGTCTGCTCCGTAGCGACACCGCCCAGTTCAGCCGAAGCGCCCGCGGGCAATTCTGCTTCATCAACAGCGGCAGCAACCAGGGCGGATGCCGTTCCCACGTCGTCACTGCTCGGCGTCACGCTCAGGGTCGCACTGCGTACGCCCTTAACCGAGGTGATGCTCGCGGGGCCGTCATCGACGGACACTGTGGCGACATCCGTCAGCGGGATGAGTCCGGTGGCACCCGGGATCTCGAAGTCTTCCAACTCTTCAATCGTGGTCGGCGCAAGGTCATTGAGAATGTAAATCGAGAGCGTCGATTCGTCGATGACGGCGCTACCGACCGCATTCGGGTTCATTGCACCGGTGACGATTCCGCCAACTGCAATTTCGCTCAGTCCGACCTTCGCGGCCTTGTCACGGTCAACAACGATCGAGATGAACGGCTGCTGTTCAGACAGGTTGCTCGTGGCTTCGGCGACGACGTCGAGGTCGCGCACCTGCTCGAGCAGGGCATCCGATGCTTCGCGCAGTTCAGAATCGCTGGTGGCGGTGAGGTTGATCTCGATGTCGCTCGAAGCGAAGCCGCTCGATGCCGCGGCAAGCGTGATCTCGCCCGCATCCTCGATGTCGGCAACAGCCTCGCGCACGTCTTCTTGCAGCTCGGTCTGATCGAGGTCGGGGTCGGTGGTGAGCGAGAACGCGTTCGCTCCGCTGCCGGTGAACGCGGCCCGCAGCGAGCCGCCGCTGGAACCGATGGAGAGCTGCACGGTCTCGATGCCGTCGAGGTCCATGAGAACCGCTTCAACCTTCTTGGCGGCTTCGTCACGAGCTTCGAGGCTCGCACCGAGTGGCAGCGACTGGTTGACGGTCAGAGTGTTCTGTCCGCTGTCGCCAATGAAGTTGGTCTTCATGAACGGCACGAGTGCCACGGTTCCACCGAGCAGGAGAACAGCAGTCATGAGTGTGGCAACGGGGCGCTTGAGCGTCCACTTGATTACGGGCAGGTAGCCACGCTGCAGGGCGTTGGTCTTCTCTTCCTGAGGCATACCCGCTGCGTGCGCGTGCTCGACAGCGTCTTCGGTGTGGCGCGGCACAGCCTTGTTGCCGAGGAACCAGTAGGCGAGCACCGGCACGATCGTGAGCGACACGAAGAGTGATGCGGCGAGCGCGATGGCGGTCGTCAACGCGAACGGGCGGAACAACTCTCCCGTGATGTCGCCGACAAGGGCCAGAGGCAAGAACACGGCAATGGTCGTCACGGTGGAGGCCGTGATGGCTCCCGCAACTTCCTTCACTGCGGTCTGAATGGCCTGAAGCTTGGGCTCTCCCATTGAGACGTGTCTCTTGATGTTCTCGATAACCACAATCGAGTCATCCACCACTCGACCAATCGAGATCGTGAGGGCTCCGAGGGTGATGATGTTGAGGGTGTAGCCCGAGACCTGCATACCGATAAAGGTGATGAGAACGGATGCCGGAATCGAGATCGCGGTCACCAGCGTCGATCGAATCGACAGCAAGAACACCAGAATCACGATCACGGCGAAGACGAGACCGAGCAATCCCTCGGTGGTAAGGCTGTCGATTGACTCTTGGATGAAGGGGGCCTGGTCGAAGACAACCGTGAACTTGGTGTTGTTGCCGAGGGCACTCTCGAGGTCGGGGATCGCTTCGAGAACGGCTTGGGACACAGCGACGGTGTTGCCCGCGGGGCTCTTCGTGATCGCGATCGTGAGCGAAGGCTCACCGTCAACGCGCGAGATTCCGGTGGCGGGATCGTCGATGACGTCGACTGTCGCTACGTCTGAGATGGTGACGACGTCGGTGTTCGAACCGCCGAGCAACGGCAGTTCGGCAATGCCGTCTGCCGTCGTGATGCGCTGCCCCGCCTGCACCGTGAGGGTCTGGCCATCTTCGGTGATCTCACCGGCCGGCAACAGCACGCCGTTGTCGTCGAGCGCAGAAATGATGTCCTGGTTGTTCAGACCGTTGAGGAACAGTTCGTCTTGGTCGGGAGTGATAACCAGGCGCTGAGTAGACGTGCCCAGCAGGCTTGCGTCACTGACGCCATCCAACTTATTGAGTTCAACGAGAGTGGATGCTTCGAGCTTGCTGGAGAGCTCGAGAGGGTCGAGGTCGCTCGAGACCGCGATCTGCACGACCGGAAGATCGGTGAAGTTGAAGGTGAACACTTGAGTGTCGGCGGAGTCGGGAAGCTGGCCAGAGATGCGGTTGATGGCGAGCTGAATCTTCTGCTCAGCAGTGGCGATGTTGGTGCCGTATGCGAAGGATGCCGAAATGTTGGCGAAGTTCGAGTTCGAGGTTGCGGTCGTCGACTCAAGACCCTCGACGCCCTGGATGGCTGCCTCAAGCGGGCCAGCCAAGTCCTTATCGACAACCGCCGGCGATGCGCCCGGGTAGGTAGAGACGATGAAGATCTGCGGCAGCGACAGCGACGGAATGAGTTCTTGCTTGAGCGATGTCAGCGCAACGCCACCGAAGATTCCGATGACAATTGTCACGAGGGCGATGAGCGCTCGGTTACGCAGGGAGAAGACAGAAAGCAGATGCACGAGGGAACTTTCGTTGCTGTTAAACGCGGGCGCGGTCGCAAAAACCACTTCTTGGTTAGGTCAATTCTCTCAGCACGCTGAGTATTCCGCGTACTCTCGCGAGATTACATCTGCGTTAAACCCGTAGCGCTGCAACCGCGGTCGGCGCGTTCTCCGCAGCGCGGTTTAGACGACGTTCGCGAATTCACTGCTCGCTGGCGAGAACGGATGCCGCATCACCGTCGACCACGCTGCGGCGAGCGCCGAGACGCCCTGTTCCAGGTCGGCGGCGCCCCCGCTGAAGGGGATGCGCAGGAAGCGTTCGAACGCGCCATCCATTCCGAAGCGTGGCCCGGCGGCAATCACAAGACCTTCGTTGCGGGCGGCGAGCACGAGCTGCGAGCTCACGGGTTGGCCGAGGCCGATCCACGCGGTCATTCCGCCGGGGGTATGCGGCACCTGCCAGGACGGCAGTTGCTCGGCGAGCAGAGCGGAGAGGTGCTCGCGGCCAGCGCGCAGGGAGGTGCGTCGAGCATCCAGAATCGACGGGAAAGTTTCGAGGATGTTGGTAACGACGAGTTGTTCGAGCAGGGGCGTGCCGAGGTCACCGGCTGAGCGAGCACGAACGAGTTGGCGGATGGTGGCGTGGTCGGCGCGGATCCAGCCTGTGCGCAAACCGCCCCACACTGTCTTGCCGACCGAACCCACGGAGATCGCGTTGCCGTGAGCGGCGAAGGGCAGTCGGATGCCGTTGCCATCCAAGTCGAGTTCGGCCATTGTCTCGTCGGCGATGACTGCGGTGCCGTGGCGTTCCGCGAGGGTCAGTATTTTTTCGCGCAACTCTTCGGGCATCGACTGACCGGTCGGGTTGTGGAAGTCAGGCATGAGGTACGCGAGCGAGGGGCTCGTGCGTTGGATTGCCTGCTCAACAGCGATGGCATCCCAGCCGGTTTCGGTCGAGACTCCCACCGGCACGAGTCGCGCGCCAGCTGCCCGGAGCGCGTCGAGGGCGTGCGGGTAGCTCGGGTTTTCCATGAGGGCACGGTCACCGCGTGACATGAGGGTGCGAGAAATCAGCGCTATGGCGTGCTGGGCGCCGAGCGTCACCATGATTTGGTCGGGGCTCGTCGGCAGACCGCGGTCGGCATAGCGCTGGGCGATTGCCTCACGTAGCACCGGGATCCCTACCGGGTCGAAGCCCGACTCCCCCAGGTAGGCCGGCAGTTGTTCGGCAGCACGACGGGATGCCTCAATCACCTCGGGAGCGGCCGAAATGGTCGACTTGCTGAAATCGAGCATCTGCGGGGCAGCCGAATCGGGGATCAGGCTTGCGCGATGCGGCAACTGGGCAACACTGCCCGACCCCCGCGTGCTCTCGACGTAACCGCCCTCGCGGAGCGCCGAATAGGCCGCCGTCACCGTGGTGCGGCTCACGCCGAGAGCGAGCGCCAACTCGCGCTCGGCTGGCAGGCGCGTCGAGGTCAGAATGCGGCCATCCATGATGAGAAGTCGGATGCGGTCAGAGACGGCCAGATAGGCAGCGTTCGATCCACTCGCACGCCACTCGCCCATCATCACGACCAATGCACGGGCAGAAAGGCTATTCATGAGGCCAGAATACCTCGATTGGCCCCTTGTTCCGAGTCCAATTCCGTAATTGGATACTTACATGACTCCCCGCCTCACCATGACACGACGCATCGTTCAGCTCGGCACCGGCCTGTTCCTCTACGGCTTCGCCATTGCGCTGATGATTCGTGCGGAGGTCGGGGTCGCCCCGTGGGACGTCCTCGGGCAGGGCGTCTCGCTCAGCACTGGTATCCCCTTTGGCTTTGTCACCAACATCATTGGCCTCATCGTGTTGCTGCTGTGGATCCCGATCCGCCAGAAGCCCGGCATCGGAACCGTCTTCAACGTGGCGCTCGTCGGCCCCAGTGCCCAACTTGGATTGTGGATGCTGCCCGAGATTGAGGGACTTGCCCTGCGCATCCTCGTCTTCGTCGCTGGCCTGCTGCTGCTCGGAATCGCGACCGGCCTCTACCTCGGAGCACGCTTTGGGCCCGGCCCGCGCGATGGCCTCATGACCGGCATCCACCACCGCTATGGCGGCAAGATATGGATCGTGCGCAGCAGTATCGAACTCGTCGTACTGACGATCGGCGCGATCCTCGGCGGAAACCTCGGCTGGGGCACGCTCGCGTTCGCGCTCTTGATCGGCCCGATTGTGCACTTCACGATTCCGCGCCTCATGGTGCCGGCCGCCGTCTCTGGCGAGAGCGTGGAGACGCCGGAGCCGAGCCCCGACGTCACCGTCCCGTAGCGGCGCCGCACCCTCGCAGCACGAGCAACCGCCGCAACCGGCCGCAACCCGCCCGCGTGCGACAGATCAGCGGCGCGAACTAGCTCCAGCGTGTGGCCGCAAATGCAACCATGGCCGCGCGCACGAACTCGGCGCCCGCCTGCCCGCCGTAGTTACGAGCGAAGCGGGGGTCAGCGACATACAGGTCGGCAAGCCCGAGGTAATACTCCCGGGGCGGCCCCGCTTTTGCTTCGCTCGGAGTGCCGGGGATGCCGACAAGGCCCTCGAACTGACGCTGTGCGAGCACCTGAGCGGCGTCGCTCTCGGGGTCATCGCCGCGCTCGGCAGCAGCGGTCCAGTCGGCCGCCAACTGTTTCTGGCGCGCAGTGAACTCGGCGCGTTCGGCGGCGCTCATTGCCTTCCACCAGGTGTTGCTCGCGGCGTACGAGTCGGAACCCCAGCGCTGCTCCACTTCGTCTTTGTGAGCGGTGTGGTCGAATCCGTCGAACATTTCTTCAGCCATGAGTGGCTCTCCTTCTGCGAGTTTATGGATGGTGCTGGTCACCGAAGCAATGAGCCGATCGATGCGCTGCTTCTCACTTTCGAGCAGGTGCACGTGGTCTCTGAGCGCGGCGGTGTCATCCCGCTGCCCGGCGAGAACCTCGGCAATGGCCGGAAGGCCGAGCCCGAGTTCGCGCAACAGCAGAATGCGCTGAAGGCGAGCGAGAGCATCCGCGTCGTAATAGCGGTAGCCGTTGGTGCCCACTCGGCTCGGTTTCAGCAGCCCGGTGTCGTCGTAGTGCCGCAGCGTGCGCGATGTCGTTCCGGTGATGCGGGCGACATCGTTGATCGAGCGGTCGGCGAGTGGTGGGGTGTCGTGGGCCATACCTCGACGGTAGAGGTTGACGCTACGTCAATGTCAAGCACGCGCCTTTTCCGGCGAACCGCACTATCCGAACAACCGGGCTATTCGGTGAATTTCACCGGTACGTAGACATCCTGCACCCGGTCATTGAGCGCCGTGTGGTCGTTGCGGGTGAAAATGCCGCACTCGTTCGTGATGCAGTCAGCGTCCTCGCCGAGCGGGTCACCGAGCTCGAGGTAGGCCGTAAAGGTGCCGGTGGCGGTGTCGTCATAACTGCGAGCGCCGAAGAGCCGCCACGCCCAATCGGCGTTGATCCAGTTGCTCGGGGCCCACTGCACGGTGCCTTCGGCCACGTTTTCTTGCTGCTGCGACGGCACTCCGCCGATGCAGGGCCCTGGCTTGTCTGCGGGTGTTTCTGGGATGACGCACACGGCAACGTACACACCCTGCGTGCCGTCGTAGCCGGTTCCCGTCACGACCACCCGTTCGTCACGAACGAGTGCTTCGGTGTCGATGGGTTCGCCGTTTTCACCGGCGAGGCTGAGCGTGCGGGTGCGACCGTCATCCCCCTCGGCGGTGACCGAGAGCGGCCATTCTCCATCGACGAGCTGCTGGCTCGACTGGCCCGCGCTCTCGTGCGTGAGAATCGGCACGACGATGATGGCGATGGGCACGAGCAACACCACAACTACGGCGAGCACGATCCACGGCCAACGGCGGCGGCGCGCAGCAGTTCGGGTCATGGCTTCAGTCTAGGACTGCGCGCGTGGCACAGGTCCGCGCCCGGTTGCCATAAGGTGACTGGTAGGCAGTACAGCCCCCAGAACTGGCATCTGAAAGGCAGCGCATGATCCGTGAACTCGCTGCCGTTGCCGTTGGCGGTGCTATCGGCACCGGAATGCGGTTCGCTCTCGATCTTGCCTTTGCCACCGACGATGGGCTGTTTCCCCTCTCCACTCTGATCGCCAATATCGTCGGCAGTTTCGTGCTGGCGCTCGTCGTCGCCGAGCTATGGACACCCGCTCCGGTCTGGGCCCGCGCCGGCTTAGGCGCCGGTCTTCTCGGTTCCTTCACGACGTTCTCCGCTTTGGCCGTCGCCGTCGTGCAACTCATTGGTGCCGACCAGCTCGTCCCCGCCCTCATTTACCTCGCGGCCACCTTGGTGCTCGGACTCGCCGCAGCCGCACTGGGCCTGCGCCTCGGTTTCGCTCGCGCACGCCGCCCTGACCTGGTGAACGAATGACCGCGGGCGTGGTGTTTGCGATCCTGGGCGCCGGAGCCGCCGGGGCCGTCTTGCGCTACCTCACCGCACGCGCGTTTGTTCCGAACAAGCGGTTCCCGTGGGCCGTGCTCGTCGTCAACGTCATCGGCTCTGCCCTCGGCGGCACCTTGGCTGGCATGGCGCACATTGGCACGATCGACCCTAACCTCGAGCTCGTGCTACTCACCGGACTTTGCGGCGGACTCACCACCTTCAGCACCCTCAGCGTTGAAACAATGCAGATCGCCACTATGAAGCGACTCCAGACCGCCGTCGCTAGCGTTGCCGCCAACCTCGTGCTCGGCATCGGCGTCGCCGCCGCGACCTACTTCGGCCTCATCGCGCTCGCGACTTAGCCTCATCGCTCGGCTGCGTCGCCAGTGGGGTTTACCCCGCCGCTCAGGCGTCGCGAACAGCCGCCACGAAAGCATGAATCAGTTCGGGATCCTTCACGCCTCGGCTCACTTCGACGCCGCTCGACACATCAACGCCTCCCGGCTGCATGATGCCGACCAGCTCCGCCACATTCTGCGGGGTGAGGCCACCGGCCAGAATCCAGAAGCCGTCAGGCGCAGCATCCGACAGCAGGGTGGGGTCGAAGGCTGCTCCGCCGCCCGGCGTCACCGCGTCGATCAGCAATCGGTCGTCGGCGCGCAACGCTCCGTCACGACTGAGCCGGCGGTAATCATCAATCGACAGGGCGCGGATGGTGCCAAAGCCCTCAGCCCGCAGCCGGTCAAATTCTGCCTCAGTTTCATCACCGTGCAACTGCACTGTCGCTACGCCTGCAGCGCTCGCGGTGCGGAGCACCGTATCGATCGACTGGTTGCGAAAAACGCCCACCGTTTCCAACGCGGACGGAAGGCCCGCGATGAGGGAACGCGCGTGCTCGGCACTGACCTCACGGGGGCTGCCGGGAGCGAAAACGAACCCGATCGCGTCGGCGCCGCTGTCGGCGACCGCCGCTGCGGCATCCGCAGTGCTGATGCCGCAGATTTTCACGAAGAGGCGAGTCACTTCGACGCTGCTCCGGAGGATGCTCCCGGCGATGCCAGCACGAGCGCCGCGGAGGCGTGACCGCCCACGCACGCCTTCTGCAGGTCGCGGCTAGCCAAGTACGACGTCAGGAATCCCGCAGCGAAGGCATCACCGGCACCGGTGAGGTCTCGGACCTCGGGAACCGGTGGCACCGCAACCGTCAGCGGCTCCCGACCAGGCTCGTGAACGAGGGTGGGATCCGCTCCCGCCTTCGTCACGATGATGGTATTGGCGAGTCTCGCAGCGACAGCACCCGGCTGCCCATCGACGACGACTCCGAGACATTCCATCTCGCTCGCGTTGCCGATCAAGAAGTCGGGGCTGAGGTCAGCCATGAGATCAAGGAAACGGTCGATGCCGTACTGGGCGAGCATCCCTGTGGAGGAGACGTCGATCGACACGAGAATCCCGCGCTGCTTGGCACGACGAATCACATCAATCACGGTTTCGCCAACGGGCGCTCCGTTGAAGGAATAGGCCGAGACGTGCAGCAGCTCGAGGCCGTCGAGCCACTCATCCGGAACCTCATCGAGCATTGTTGCTGCCGCCCGGTTCGGCACCATGCTGCGTTCGCCGTCTTGGTCGATCAGGATGATGACGGTGCCGGTGACGTGTTTGCGCTGCACGCGTACGTCAACACCTTCCGCCTCGAGACCCTCAACAAGCAGGGAGCCGAGGTGGTCGTTGCCGACACAGCCGATGAAGCGCGTGGGGCCGAGGCGGCCGGCGAAGCTGGCAACGTTCGCACCGCTACCGCCGCGGGTGTGGAAGATCTCCGCCGCCGTATCGGTGCCATGCCTCAGCGGTTCAGCCAGCCAGACGACCACGTCTTCAACGAGGTCGCCGATGATTCCGAGCACGTGTCGACTGCCGCTAGCGCGTGAGCGCCGTGGCGACGAGTCCACCGAGCGAGACGTTGCCGCGGTAGACCTCGACGTTGACGTCGAGGCTGACGCCCTTGGTGTCCTTCTGGATGAAGTCGAGCAGGAACGGGGTCGAGGCGTTGCCACTGATGCCCTGCTTCTCGGCCTCAGCCCAGGCCCGAGCGAGGATGTCGTCGAGCTGTTCCGGCGGAAGCTGCTTGTCGGCGGCGACGGGGTTGGCGAGCAATACCGACTGCGGGAGTCCGAGTTCATCGCGTGCGGTGACAACGGCGGCGACCTCTTCGGGAGTATCGACCGAGTAGCCGATGCTGAAGCCTGAGTCAGTGACATAGAAGCCCGGGTACTTGGTGGTGCCGTAGCCGATGACGGGGATGTTGAGGGTCTCGAAGCGTTCGAGGGTTGCGGGGATGTCGAGAATCGACTTCACTCCGGCGCTGATGACGAGGATGGGGATCTGCGCCAACGTGGTCATGTCGGCCGACTCGTCGAAAGTTTCGGAGGCACCGTGGTGAACGCCACCGAGACCGCCGGTGGAGAAGACCTTGACGCCTGCGTGGTGCGCGAGGAACGCGGTCGCTGCGACGGTGGTGCCACCGTGGATGCCGAGCGCGCGAACAACAGGAAGGTCGCGAAGGCTGGCCTTGGCAATATTGTCAGTGTTGGAAAGTTCAGTGATCTGTTCGGTGCTGAGGCCGACAGTTGGCACACCGTTGAAGACACCGATCGTGGCGGGCGTGACGCCCTGCGCGCGAAGACCGGCTTCGGCTTCAAGAGCAACGTCGAGGTTGCGCGGGCGAGGAAGCCCGTGGGTGAAGATTGTGGATTCGAGAGCGACAACGGGGCGGTTTTCACGCACAGCGTCTTGCACTTCTTGGGAAACATGGATGACGGGTTCAGACATAGTCAATCTCTTTCTTCGCTGCGCTTCTTCACTGATGCTCGGCCGGAGGCGTACCTCTCTCCCCACCGTAACCAGTCGATTACCAAGAATCCAGAAAGAGTCACGAGAGTTTCGATAGGTTTAACCTATGCAAATCACACTGCGGCAAGTGGAGATCTTTGTCGCCGTTGCCGAGTTCGGGCATTTCGGTCGCGCAGCCGAAGCGCTCCACATCTCTCAACCGACGGTGAGCCAAGAAGTCAGTCGGCTGGAACGCGCTCTCGACATCGCACTGCTCGATCGGTCTGGGCGATCAGCCACGCTCACCCCGGCAGGCGAGGCGATGGCCCTCGAGGGTAAAAGTTTGCTCGCTCACGCAACTCAGGTCGTGCTCGATGTGAAGCTGCACGAGCCGAGCCGCCTGCGCACCGTGCGCGTCGTTGCCTCGCCAAGCGTCGTGAACCGGCTGCTCCCCGCCGTGATCAGCAAAGCGGAGCAGTCCCTGGCCTCGACTCGCATCGAAGACATTCCTGTAGACACCGGAGGAGTGTCGGCCCACCTCGTCACCGAACAGGCCGATGTCGGGCTTGGCCGCTTCCTTGACGACCTCGACGGCTACAGCGTTGAGGTGCTCGCCGAAGAACAAGTCTTTGTCGCGATCAGCCGCAAACACCCCCTGGCGGATGCCGCCCACCTCGAGCTCCCGGAGCTCGGCGATCTTCCCCTGTTGCTGTGGCCGCGCGAACAGAATCCCGCCTACTTCGACTACTTGCTCGAGATTTGCACCTCGCGCGGATTGAGCCCGCTGCTTCTGGTGAGCCCGCCCCGAATCGTGGGTTCGCGGCTCTATCTACTCTCGGAGTCGCGCGCGTTCTCGCTCGTCTCCGCCGCCCTCATCGGCCACCTGCCCGAGGATCTCGTTGCCATTCCGCTGGCCCGGCCGGCAACTCTGCCTCTCGAAATGCAGTGGCGCACGAGCGACAGCCGGCCCCAGCTTGCCGCACTTCGCGCACTGATTCGCGATGTGGCATCCGCCGGCTAGCGACGAGCGCGTTCCCGACAGCTCGCGGTTGCGAAAGCGCTAGCGACCGTTCTTCATGGCTTGAATCTTGCTGAGCGTCGCGATGGCCTGGCGGGCGATCATCCGCCCCGCACGGTTGGCACCGATAGTGGATGCCTGCGGTCCGTACCCGGCGAAGAAGATGCGGGGGTCTTTCCACGCGACGCCCTGCCCGACGGCTACGCCGCCCTCTTTCTCGCGCAGTTTCAGCGGAGCAAGGTGGCGCAGTTCTGGGCGGAAACCGGTGGACCAGATGATGGCATCCGCCTGCTGGAAGGCACCATCTTTCCAGCGCACCCCACCGGGTTCGATGCTGGAGAACATGGGCCGCGGCGTCAAAACGCCCCGCTCGATGCCGGCTTGGATGCGGCGGGTGCGCGGAACGCCCGTGCCGCTGACGATGCTGGGGAGGGCTCGGCCTGCCCGCGCCGCCTCATCCTGCACCAGCACAGCTTCTTTGCGCGCTTCAAGGTTGAGGCCGCCGTCTTCGAGGAAGTCGATGGGGCGGCGGCTCACCCATGTGAGATTGCTGGCGATGTTTTCGAGTTCGAGCAGGAACCCGATCGCTGACGTTCCTCCGCCGACCACGACAACACTCTGGTCGGTGAACTCGCGGGCGCTGCGGTATTCGCTCGTGTGAAGGTGGCGGCCCTCAAACGACTTGAGCCCCGGGTACCACGGAATAAACGGTGCACCCCAGGTGCCCGTGGCGTTGATGACGAGCATCGTGCTGACAGTTTTTGTTTCTTCGCCATCGAGGGTGAAGGTCACGTTCAGATGTTCGCCGAGGTTATCGACGGCGATGACATCCGCATTGCGCACGACCTGCAGTCCGTAGTGCTCTTCGTAGGCGCGGTAGTAGTCGGCGACAACTTTCTTGGCCGGCATGTGTTTGTCGGCGGTCTCAAAGCTGAGCCCCAGCTCGTCGAGACCGGGAAGATCATTGATGCGGTGGGCGGAACCAATGCGCAACGCTTCCCAACGAAACTGCCACGCGCCGCCTGTATTGGGGCCGCGGTCGAGCAGCACAAAGTCGTTGCCGGCGTCGAGACCTAGTCTCTGCAAATAGTAGGCAACAGAGAGGCCCGCTTGGCCAGCACCAATAACGACAACAGAGGTGTCGGTTTCAGTGGTGGATGTCACGGGCTAACGTTACCCGTGAACACCCCACCTGTGCACCGCCCACGAAGACCTTTCTGTCCACCGTGCTAAACTTCAGGTTAGTTTTCATCCATCCCTGTTCGCTCGTTCGCTGGCCACCGTCAGTGCACCGGGACAGAAGCATGAGGGGGTCTCGAATGGGACGCGGCCGTCAAAAGGCAAAGCACACCAAGGTTGCTCGGGATTTGAAGTACTTCAGCCCAGACACCAACTATGGTGCACTCGCTCGCGAGTTGAGCGGGTCAGAAAGCGCTGCTCCGGTGTCGGAAGACAGCGAAAAGTGGCCGGAGTACTCCGCTGGTAGTGCCTACAGCGATAAGTACGACGTCGACGAAGAGGACGACGAAGACGACAACGAGGAAACTCGTAGCGCCTGATAGTCACCTTCTAATCACAAGGCGAGCACCAGACCCTCCGGGGTCGGATGCTCGCTTCGTGCGTTAACGTGACGCCGGGCTAGCGCTCGCGCGACCACTCCACGAGAGTAGGCACCGCGTCTTCGGCGAAGCGCTCATAGTCGTCTGCGGTGTTATAGGCGTGCGCGGAGAGCCTTAAGTAGCCGATGTCCCGGAAGCTGGTGACTTGAGTTTCGAATCCGAGTTCGTCCGTGATGCGTTGACGAACAGCTTGCGCATCGTCATGGCTCGTGCCGAGAGCGCCGGGGAGCCGCAGGAGACGCATTCCCGGAGCGGGGGCTCCGACATCCACTCGCGACTCTTCGCCAGACGCAGCATCGAGCGCGTCGGCGACAACGTCGGTGGAGTAGTCAAGCAACGAGTCGATGTAGCTGCGAATGGAATCCCAGCCAATACGGTCTTCGAGGCCCGTGATTGCATCGACGGTCGCGAGATAGGGCGTGTAGTCGAGGGTGCCCTGGTCGTCGAAACGACCGGGGAACGGCTCATCCATTCCCCACGAATCAATCACCGGATACAGGTTCTTGGCGAATTTCTTTTCTGCCACTAGCACTGCGGTTCCGCGGAAACCGCACGCAAACTTGTGCAAATTGCCCACCCAAGCGGATGCCGCAACGCCCTCTGCCGGGCGGTGCTGAATTCCCGGGGCATGAGCTGCATCCACGAGCAGAGGCACCCCGTGCTTCGTGGCCAACTCGGCGAGCGCCGCGACCGGAAACTCGCGCGCAGTGGCCGAGGTTGAGGCGTCGATGATGAGGCCTGCAGGCTTCTTGGCGAGTGCTTTGCCAAGAACGGTGAGGATGTGCTCGGGCGTGGCGTCGAGAGCGATGGGCACGGTGCGCACTTTGGCTCCGTGCTGGCGGGCCTCGCGGCGGGCCGAGAAGGCGACTGCCCCGTAAGCGTGGTCGGTGATGAGCACCTCGTCACCGGCGTTGAGCATGAGGGCGCGGATGGCGGCCGTCATTCCGGCGCTGGCGTTGGGAACGAAAGCGAAACGGTCGGCATCCACACCGATGAAGTCGGCAAGGTTGGCGCGGGCCTGAGCAAGACGCTCAGGTGCGGCCATGAACCAACGCTGCGGTGCACTCTCGGTGTCTTGCAGGTAGGCGAGGCGACGCAGTTGGGCAAAGACAGGGACTGCTCCGAAGGAGCCGTGGTTGATATGGCGCCAGCGGGAGTTCAGACTCCACAGCGCGGCGGCGGGAGAACCATCGCGGGTCAGCAGCGGTTCGGGGCGTTGCGTGCCCTGTGCTTGATCCTCAGCGTCGTCGTGCTGCTCATCCACCACGGTGTGCTCGTGTTCGGGTTCTGCGAGTTGCTCGTCGTTGTCGACGTCAACCGAGTTGTCGGGCTGCTTAGTTGCCATAGCGCCCATTCAAGCGCACGGCACCGGATTCGCTTCGGTGGCACCCGGGGCGCAGCGAAAACACTGCTGCGGTCAAGGCGTCGCCTAGGTGAGAGCGCGCCCGCGGCGACGGCGCAGCAACCCGGTGGTGATGGCGACGCCAAGAAGCAGCATCACTCCACCAATAACTTCGATCACCGTCGGCACCTCGCCGAGCGCCAACCACGCGGTGGTCATGCCGATCGGCGGAACGAGCATCGTGAAGGGCACGACAGCGGATGCCGCATGGCGGGCGAGCAACGTGTTCCAGATGCCGTACCCAACAAGGCTGGCGAGCCACGCGGTGTAAGCGGTCGAGAGCAGCTGCGGAACGGTGAGGTGCGTGAGGGCGAAGCCGACAGCATCCGCCCCATTGATCGCGAAGGCGAGTCCGAGCATCGGGATCGGTACGACCAGGGCCGACCAGACCGTGAGCGAGAGTCCGGCCAGTGGCGAGGACGTGGTGCCGATGCGCCCGACCCGGCGTGCGATGACATTGCCGATGGCCCACGATGCAGCAGCGGCCAGGGTCACGAAGAAGGCCAGCACGGGAGTTTCTACCCCGCGCCCACTCCCCACCACGACCAGGCCCGCGGCACCGAGCACGACTCCGACCAGTTGACTGCGCGTGGGGGTTTCACGCAGCGCGAGGGCGGCGAACACCACCGTCAGCACCACCTGCGCTTGCAACACCAGTGAGGCGAGGCCGGGCGGCATGCCGATGGCGAGCGCGGTGTAGAGCAGGCCGAACTGCCCGAGGCTCATGAACGAGCCGATGAGCACTACGTCGCGAAACCTCGACTTCGGCCGCGGCACGAAGAAGATAGCGGGAACAATCACCACCATGAAGCGCAACGCTAGAAACAGCGTGGGTGGCATCCCCTCGAGACCAACATCGATAACGACGAAGTTGAGCCCCCAAATGATGGCGACGAGCACCGCGGCGAGAATGGAACGGATGGGCATAGTTCAACGCCTCAGATAGGGACCGGGATCACGACCGGAAAGAACGCGGCTCGCGCTCAACGGAACGATAGAGCTAGTTCGCGTACGAACCGCTCAGGCGCACTGCGCCGCCGTTGACGCCCTTGGCTCCCTGTTCGAAGCCAGAAAGATCATGGGCGGCCATCGAAACACGACCGACTTCCCACGAGGGGATGCCGTCGGCGGTGAGTGCTGCGATTGTCGCGTCGGCAGCATCCGCCGCCACAATCGCGATCATGCCGATGCCGAGGTTCCAGGTTCCTTCGGCACTTTCGAGGCTGGAACCAGCCAGATCAGACAGCACGCGGAATACGGTGGGCGGCGACCAGGTCGAGCGCTCAACTTCAACCCACGAGCCGACAGGCAGCACGCGCGCGAGGTTGGCGGCGATGCCACCACCAGTGACGTGACTGAGCGAATGCACGGCGCCGGGCTGGGCGTCGAGCAGGTTGAGTAGCGGCATTGTGTAGAGGCGGGTCGGCTCGAGGAGAACTTCACCGACGACTCCGCCGAGTTCGTTGAGGTGGTCGCTGTAGCCGACCTTGTTGTTGGCCAGAATGTGGCGAACAAGCGAGAAACCGTTGGAGTGGATGCCCGAGGACTCCATCGCGATCACAACATCGCCATCGGCAACAAGGTGTGGGCCAAGCTGCGATCCGGCTTCAACCACGCCGGTTGCTGCACCAGCAACGTCGTAGTCGTCTGGGCCGAGAAGACCGGGGTGTTCTGCCGTTTCGCCGCCTACCAGCGCAGTGCCGGTAGCCGAGCATCCACGAGCAATACCGGCAACGATGTCGGCGATACGCGAGGGAACGACCTTGCCGCACGCGATGTAGTCCGTCATAAAGAGGGGCTTGGCGCCCACGACGATGATGTCGTCAACAACCATGCCGACGAGGTCTTGGCCGATGGTGTCGTGCTTGTCGAGAGCCTGAGCGATCGCGACCTTCGTGCCCACGCCATCCGTCGATGTTGCCATCAGCGGGTGCTTGTAGTCCTTGAAGAACGAGGCGTCATAGAGGCCAGCGAAACCGCCGAACCCTCCGACCACGTTGGGCCCATGAGTGGCACTGACGGCCGCCTTCATGAGTTCGACGGCGCGGTCACCAGCAGCGGTATCGACACCGGCTGCGGCATAGCTGGAAGAAGAGTTCTCGGTCACGGCTCAAGCGTACCGGTCTGCGGGTTTTACACGCAGCAGCACCCCCGCTTCCCCGCAGCAACAGCACGGCCGAATGTGAGAAGCTAGACCGTACTCACACCGGGTACGCGCTCTACGACCTCAGGGAGCCACGCGAAAGCATGTGCGGCATTGTCGGTATCGTCTCTTCTCAGCCCGTCAACCAGCAGGTTTATGACGCCCTGCTGCTCCTGCAGCACCGCGGTCAAGACTCCACAGGAATTGCCACCGCCGACGGCAGCACTCTGCACTTGCAGAAGGCCAACGGGCAAGTGCGTGAGGCATACCGCACTCGCGACATGCGCAACCTTGTCGGCACCTCCGGCCTCGGCCACGTGCGCTACGCCACCAAAGGCAACGCTTTCAATGAAAATGAAGCCCAGCCGTTCTATGTGAACGCGCCCTACGGCATCATCCTTGTTCACAACGGCAACTTGACGAACACGCAGCAGCTCACTGATGAGCTGTTCCGCATCGACCGTCGCCACCTCAACACCACGAGCGACACTGAACTGCTCGTCAACGTGTTGGCCAACGAACTTCAAGAGCAAGTGTCGGGGCTCGACCTCGACCCCGAGCAAGTTTTCACTGCCATCGAGCGCGTGCACGACCGCGTTGAGGGCTCCTACGCCGCGATCGCACTGATCGCCGGGCACGGTCTGCTCGCGTTCCGCGACCCCTTCGGCATCCGCCCGCTGGTGTTGGGCCGCCGCCAAACCGGTCTCGTCGGCTACGAGTGGATCGTGGCATCCGAATCTCTCGTGCTGGAAAGCGCCGGATACGAACTGGTGCGGGATGTTGCCCCCGGCGAAGCGATCTTCATCACGCCCGACGGCGAAATGTTCTCCAAGCAGTGCGCCAAAGCACCAGTGCTGATTCCGTGCTCGTTCGAATACGTATACCTGGCCCGACCGGACTCGATCATGAACGGCATCTCCGTTTATGAAGCTCGTCTGCGCTTGGGCGACAAACTGGCCGACACCATCTCGAAGTTCACCCCCATGGGCGACATCGACGTTGTGATGCCCATTCCCGACTCCTCGCGCCCCGCCGCAATGCAGGTCGCCCAGAAGCTTGGCGTCGAATACCGCGAAGGTTTCTACAAGAACCGCTACGTTGGCCGCACCTTCATCATGCCCGGCCAGGCCGAGCGCAAGAAGAGCGTGAAGCAGAAGCTGAACGCCATGGGCACCGAGTTCAAGGGCAAGAACATCCTGATCGTGGATGACTCCATCGTGCGTGGCACCACCTCGAAAGAGATCGTGCAGATGGCTCGTGAAGCCGGCGCCAACAAGGTCACCTTCACCTCCGCTGCACCTCCCGTGCGCTACCCACACGTGTACGGCATCAACATGCCGACGCGCGCTGAACTCGTTGCCCACGGGCGCAAGATTCCCGAGATCGCTCTAGAGATGGGCGCTGACGCTCTCATCTACCAAGAGGTCGCCGACATGCAGGCTGCGATCACTGAAGGATCCGACGTGTCAGCTCTCGAAATGAGCTGCTTCACGGGCGAATACGTTTCGGGCAACATCACGCCCGAATACCTCGACTGGCTTGAGCTCACGCAACTGAGCTAGCGCGGCGCGTTTCTCGGGGTGAACTTCCGCGGGGTGCAGCTCGTTGTTACTCGAGCGTGCCCTCGTACGCTTCTGGTTCTGAGATCTCGTGCTCGGCCGTGCCGATCTTGGCACGACGGCGCGAGGAACGGTCGGCGATCAGCGCAACGAGAGCTCCGACGGCAACACCGGCAGGAATTCCAAAGAGGCTGAAGTAGCCAAAGAGAGCCCCGAATCCGACCGAAGGGTCAGCGGGGAACGACATCGTGAGAATGAACGTGGCGGCGGCACCGAGCCCACCACCGACGATCATGAACGCGCCGTACTTAGGCGCACGGCGAATGCTCACGCCCGTTGATTCGACCGTGGTCTTCATCGCAGGCTGCTGCGGGGCGGATGCCGCGGGCTCGTGTTCTGGCGTAATACTCACGGCACTATTCTCTCCCACACAACTGGGAGGTATTCGCTGAGGTCGGCACGCGACCCTGAGGCACTGATGTCGCCGGAGTCGAGGGCTTCGGCCCACTCTCGTGTTCCCGTGGCAAGGGCAATCCAGGTCGCGGCATCCATCTCAACAACATTGGGCGGGGTGCCGCGCGTGTGGTTGGGGCCTTCGATGGCTTGAACGGCTCCGAACGGCGGCACTCGCACTTCAACCGAGTTGCCTTCGGCATTCTTCGCGAGCACCTGCAAGAGGTAGCGCACTGCGGTTGCGGTGGCGTCGCGGTCTGCTCTACCGTCGCGCACCATCCGGATGCTCGCTTCACCAGCAATGGGGGCTATTTTCAGCTGTGCCATAGCTTAACGCTAACAACTGTGGCTGTGGGCTTGGTTAGGCTGTGCTTGTGCGAATTCTTGTTCTTGGATCCGGTGCCCGCGAGCACGCCATTGTGACGTCACTTCTCAGTGAGGAGGAGACGCACGAAATCACGGCTGCGCCCGGCAATGCCGGTATTGCATCGGTCGTGGAGACGGTCGCGCTTGACCCCACTCGGGGAAGCGTCGTTACCGAATACGCCCTCGATAATGACATCGAACTGGTCATCATCGGGCCCGAGGCTCCCCTGGTTGAGGGCGTCGCTGATGCTCTTCGCCGCCGCGGCATCGCCGTGTTCGGCCCCGGCAAGGCTGCCGCTGCTCTTGAGGGCAGCAAAACTTTCGCCAAGCGCATCATGGATGCCGCCAACGTGCCCACCGGTCGCGCCCACCGCGCCGGCTCTCTCGAAGAAGCCACTGCGGCTCTCGACGAGTTCGGCGCCCCTTACGTAGTGAAGGCCGACGGCCTCGCAGCTGGCAAGGGCGTTCTTGTCACGGGCGACCGCAACGCCGCCGTCGATCACGCCAAGCACTGGCTCACCTACGGCAGCGTGCTCGTCGAGGAATACCTCGCCGGCGAAGAAGTTTCCCTCTTCCTGCTGAGCGATGGCCACAACGTTGTTCCGCTCTCGCCGGCGCAGGACTACAAACGCGCCTACGACGGCGATGACGGACCCAACACGGGCGGCATGGGTGCGTACTCGCCGCTCAACTGGCTCCCCGACGGATTCGTTGACGAAGTGATCAACACCATCGCGCTGCCCACGATCCGCCAGCTCGCCGAAGAACAGACACCATTTATCGGACTGCTCTACTGCGGCCTCATTGTCACTCGGGACGGCATCCGCGTCATCGAATTCAACGCTCGCTTCGGTGACCCCGAGACGCAAGTTGTGCTCCCCCGCTTGGTCACCCCGCTCAGCTCGCTGCTCTACGCCGCAGCAACTGGCGGCCTTGCCGACCACGCAGCGCCCATCTTCAGCGACGACGTTGCCGTGACGGTTGTTCTCGCGAGCGAGGGCTACCCCGAGAACCCCAAGATCGGTCGCCCGATTACCGGACTGGATGCCGCCCTCGCCGTTCCCGGAATCACCATCGCCCACGCGGCCACCGCCAAAAAGGGTGACGAGTTTGTCGCCACCGGCGGACGCGTGCTCAGCGTTGTCGCGACCGGCGAGACCTTCGCCGTCGCCCGCGAACGTGCCTATGAAGCGCTCGGGCACATTCACCTTGAGGGCTCACACTTCCGCAGCGATATCGCTTTGCGCGTCGCGAAATGAGCGACGTTGTGAACGACGCTGCTGGTGCGGATGCTATTGCCGGGGCGGATGCTGCTGCTGGCGTGTGGACGCTGACGTATTCCGGCAAGGTCCGCGACCTCTATGTGCGCGCCGACGAGCCACAGCTTGTGCTCATGGTTGCCAGTGATCGCGTGAGTGCGTTCGACCACGTGCTGGAGCCGGGCATCCCGAGCAAGGGCGCGCTGCTGACGCAACTGAGCAAGTGGTGGTTCGCGCAGCTGGCTGACATGCCGAACCATTTGGCGGATGCCGCTGGTGTTGACGCGCCGGCTGAGCTTGCTGACCGTTCGATGATCGTGAAGCGCCTGGAGATGTATCCGGTGGAGTGTGTCGTTCGCGGCTACCTGTCGGGCAGTGGCTGGCTCGAATATCAGGAGTCGCAGAGCGTGTGCGGCATTGCGCTGCCTGCTGGTTTGAGCGATGGCGACCGCCTGCCCGAACCGATTTACACCCCGGCGTGGAAAGCGCCGATGGGCGAGCACGACGAAAACATCAGTTTTGAGCGCACCGTCGAACTCGTGGGTTCTGAGGTTGCGACCGCGCTTCGGGATGCTTCGCTCGACATCTTCGCCCGAGCCTCAGCCATCGCGGAAACTCGTGGCGTGATTCTCGCGGATACCAAGTTCGAGTTCGGTGCCGACCCGGAGACCGGTGCTCTTGTGCTGGCCGACGAAGTGCTGACGAGCGACTCGAGCCGCTACTGGGATGCTGAACTTTATGCCGCCGGTGGCCCTGGTCGTCTAGCTAGCTTCGACAAGCAAATCGTGCGCAACTGGCTCTCTGCCAACTGGGACAAGCAGGGCGTTCCGCCCGAGCTTCCCGCCGACATCGTGGAGCAGACCGCGGCGCGGTATCGCGAGCTGATTGAGCGGCTTACAAAGTAGATCGCATACGTGCCGAAGCGCTGTTGCTACTTGTCGATAACGGCGGCAACCGCTTCAATCTCAACGAGCTGGTCGGTGTAGCCAAGCGCAGTCACCCCCATGAGCGTGCTCGGCGCATCGTGATCGCCGAACGCCTCGCGAATGACATTCCAGGCTTCAACAAGATCGCTTTGACTGGCTGAAACCACGAGAATTCGGGTGCTCAAGACGTTGTTGAGTTCAGCCCCCGCCGCCCGCAGAGCGATCAGTAGATTCTCAATCGCTTTGCTTGCCTGCGCGGCGTAATCTCCCACTCCCGCAGTAGTTCCGTCGAGGTTCAACGGGCACGCTCCCGCGAGGAAAATGAGACGTGCGCCAACAGGGGCTGTTGCTGCATAGGCGTACTCGGCCGTATCGGAAAGATCAGCTGAGCGAATGAGGGAGACCGGCTGAGACATGGCCTCATCGTATTCGGAGATGCACGAAAAGCCAGCGCCCTCGATTCAGGAAGTAATCTTCAGCTATGAGTCGGGTGTTCCGATTCGCTGATCGGGGGATCATGAAGCGAGCGACGTTGATCGAAGGCTTTGTGCTGATCGTCTTGGGCATGCTGGTGATGGGCGGCGTCCTGCTGAATCTAGCTTCAAACAATTACGAGGGGCAATGGAGAGCTTGCACGGACCACACGTCTCGACCTGATGGATTGGGAGAGTCGATCGAGTACCGAATTATCCCGTCGTTTTCCTTGTTCCCGCTCGGCTTCAACTGCGAATACTCTCCCTACCCACCCTCCGAGGAGTCCGCGACTGTCTTCCTTGACCAAGGCACCGTCCCCGCGATATTCGGAATCGCGCTCACGTGGATAGGAGGTGGGGTGCTCATCGGCGGCGCAGTTCTTGCGCGGCGAGCTGATTGAGCGGCTTGCCGCGCAGCTTCGTGCTCACTGCGGAATCGCCAGACAGCTGTGGATATTAGGAGAGTTGAAATTCGCAGTTCATTACTCTCTATAAATGCATCCGCGCAAAACCGTGATGGTTTACATCGACGGGTTCTCTTTGTACAAGGGGATGCTCCAACGCACGTTTCCTGAATACAAGTGGCTCGACCTAGAGTCTCTGTCAGAGCGACTCTTCCCACGACGCGACGTCGTCGCTGTGAAGTTCTTTACGGCCCCATTGAAGCCGCTGACCAACGACCCCGGCGTCGGACAGCGGCAGCAAGTTTACTGGCGCGCCCTGCGTACGACACGCGTCGAAATCATCGAGGGAAAGTTTAATTTCGCGAAACAGTACCTGCCTCTGCATCCCGAAGAATTGGATGAAACCGGCCGAGTAAAAACGGTGCGGGTCAACCGTCCGGAAGAGAAAGGCAGCGATGTGGCGCTCGCCTCTCATCTACTCGTCGATGCCCTAGAGAATCGAGCGGACTCATACGCTCTCATCACAAATGACTCGGACCTAGTTCCGCCGCTGCAATTGCTCAGCGCGCGAGGGAAAGACCTGACGCTCGTATCCGTAGCGAATGAAAAGTACAACAAAGCATTCGCCAATGTGGGGCTCCGAACGATTCGACAGATCCGCCGCGGCACTCTCGCCTCATCGCAATTCCCAGTAGCCATAAGCGACGCCGATGGGCGGACCATACGGAAGCCGCCTACTTGGCCGTGAAATAAAGCAGGCCCCCGATTCCTCGAGGGCCGCGCCCGGTAGCCGAAGCATCCGGGTGGTTATATGACGATGATAGCCCACGCTGGATGAATCTGGCTGAATTTTTCACCTTTGTTGATTGGTGTGCATTCAAGAAGTCGGCAACCGGAACAGCATCGTGTCGGAGCCACCAGAGCGGCCGACAACCTGAAATCCGAATCGTGAATACAACGATCGCGCACGGTTGCCGTCCTCAACGCTCAGGCTGATGCCGGGCAGACCGCGCACAGCCGCGGCCGCGATGAGCTTCTGCAGAAGCTCGGACCCGATGCCTTGGCCACGAAAGCCCGCGAACGTGGTGATGCTGAGTTCCGGGATTGCTTCTTCGACGAAGCCATAGCCGGGGTGCTCGGCGGAGAAGAAAACCAGCCACGCGACAGCACGGATGTCGCCGCCGGTCTCATCCAGCATCCCGAAGTCATTGCCTGTGGGGAAGTTGGAGTAGTAGTGGGCGAGCTCTTCTGTCTGGTCGAGGTCAGCGAAGCTGAAACGTTGCCCACACCAGTTCATGTTGGCGAGCGTCGCTTCTCTCAGGACTGGCCGGTCGGATTCCTTCAGCAGACGGGTCGACATCCGACGATTGTAGTTGCGGGCTGGAAGCGCCCGCGCAACGCACAGAGGCAAAGCGAGCGGCTCACCGCACCAACACTCAGCGCAGAGCCGTGATCCCGAAGGTCGCGAGCACACCGAACAGAACGCCCCAGATGATGATCGAGATGATCTGCCACACGATGACGGCGTTGCGCGAAGCCCCGAATGACACCATCGCAGCCGAGGTGACCTGGCTGGGCAGGAGCGTCTGGCCGAGCAGGCTGACTCCCGCGACTCCGTAGCGATCGAACCGTTCGCGCAGCTTTTGGCGACGGGGCGTTTCGGGCTTGGGCTCGCGGCCCGCTGCCACCTTGGAACGAACTCCGTGGGCTGCGAAAACGAAGATCAGCATCGATATCACGTTGCCCACGATTGCAGCGATGATCACGACCACGGGGTTGACGCCGGCGACGATCCCGATCACCGAACCGCCGTACGACTCCACATACGGAATCGCCGCGATCAACATCACACCCACCCACTGCAGCAGTTCGGGGAGTCCTGAAGTGAAGGAAGTGAAAGCGTCGTACATGGTGTGCCTTTCTGATGAGGATGACGAGAATCGTCTGGCATGTCACTGGCTGGGGTGCCGGCGATGAATCAATCCTCGCCGCGGATGATCGCGCCGGACAGTGCCGCCGCGTCACGGCATCCAGTGCACTTTCGCACCCGCGACAGTGACAAATGTCACTGCTCTACGCTGGAGGCCATGCTCGAATCCACTACGCCCGCGACGCCCCGCGACGGCGAACAGGCTCGCGGCGTGCGCGGAGTGCGCGCCACGTGGAACTACACCCTCGGCTCCATCGTGTTCTTCTACATCGTGTTGAACGCAGTCGTGATCCTAAATATGCTCGCCATCTTCGCGGCATCAGGCTCGCCTCTCGATGGCCTTCTCATCGCGCTGACGGTGGTTGCGGTGGCAGCCCAAGTGCGCGGATGCTGGTTCCTTCGCACGGAGCGCGGGCAGGGCATCCCGAACATTGCGTGGCTCATCGCGCTTCTCGCCCCCGCCATTGCGGTCTGGGTGATCGGACTTTTCAGGCCCGAGGTGGGCTTTCTTTCCGCTGTTCCGCTGTGGATGGCCGTGTGCGTGGTTGCTCCCCTCTTTCCGCGTCGCCAACTCTGGACACTGCTGGCCCTCGGGCTTGCCGCGTCCATCGCCCACCCTGTGCTCGCGACCATGATCTTCGGCAACCCCATCAGCCCTGCTGCGATTGGGGACGCCTGGCTGGTGTTGTTCTATGGCATCCTGCTGCCACTTATGGTGCTTTCTGCCCTGTGGTGGTGGGACATTGTCGTCACCCTCGACCGTCTGCGTTCGAGCGCGGCCGAACTCGCTGTCACCGAAGAACGCCTGCGATTCGCCTCTGACCTGCACGACATTCAGGGACACCACCTGCAAGTGATCGCCCTCAAATCTGAGCTGGCCGAACGGATGCTCGCCATCGACCCCGAGGCAGCCCGCGAACACATTCACGAAACTCGGATGATCGCCAAACAAGCCCTCGAAGAGACCCGGTCACTCGTGGCCGGGTATCGCGAAGTTGAGCTCGACAACGAACTCGAGAACGCGCGCGAAGTTCTCGCGGCTGCTGGTGCTCAGTGTGATCTGGCCGTCGGCACGATGCCCGCCGACGCTGAGGTGCGGCGTGCATTGGGGCTCGCCGTGCGCGAGGCCACGACGAATATCCTGCGACACAGTGAAGCAACCCAAGTGTCGATCCAGCTCGACAGCAACGACAGCGAGAGCACGTTGGTGATCAGCAACAACGAACTGCGAAGCTCAGCCTCGGCGGGCGAAGTTCTCGGTAGTGGGCTAGTGGGACTCCGAAGCCGCGTCGCCACCCTCGGCGGAACACTTGATACCGCCGTCGATGACGCCGGAGATCGCTTCGAGCTGAGCGTGCGAATTCCGTCGCGAGCGAGAGTGACAGCGTGAGCGACGCTGGCGTGAGTGCAGCCGGCGAAGCGCCGCGCGTCATCCGCCTTCTCATCGCTGACGACGAACACCTCATTCGCGGGGCCTTGAGTGCGCTGCTCAACCTGGAAGCCGATATCGAGGTCGTCGCGAGCGTCGACAACGGTGTTGCGGCGACGGAGCAAGCGCTCGAGCTGCAGCCGGATGTGTGTCTGCTCGATCTCGAAATGCCGCAGGCCGATGGCATCGAGGCCGCCACGCGCATCCTCGCCACCGTCGCAACGAAGGTCGTTATCGTGACCCGCCACGCGCGGCCAGGCGTGCTGCGCCGGGCACTCGCCGCCCGCGTCTCCGGCTTTGTGCCCAAGTCGACGCCCGCCGAAGACTTGGCCGCCGTGATTCGGGATGTTGTGGCCGGCAAACGCTACATCGATGCCGAAATCGCGGCGACGGCTCTCACCGCCGACCGCTGCCCTCTTACTGATCGCGAGCTCGACGCGCTGCGGTTCAGCCGCTCCACGATGAGCGTGCAGCAAATCGCTGACGCTCTGCACCTCGCGCCGGGAACCGTGCGCAACTACTTGTCATCGGCGATGACCAAGCTCGACGCTCGCTCGCGGCACGATGCCGCCGATAAGGCGTGGCAGCAGGGGTGGATTTAGCGACGGCGTTCAATCCTGCTTCGCCCGTAGCGCGGAAACCCAATTCAGGGCGCAGCTCAACCATATGGAAAACTCTGCTGCGCTCGTTGGGATCTGCTAAATTAGCAACAACACGACCGGTTCCGCCCCTCAGGGGGTCCAGGGCCGGTCTTTACTTTGCCCAGACAGGTCTTAGCCCGTGGACCCAAAGCCGCACAAGACGTACGCCGAGCAGTTAGCGGTGCTTAAACGTCGCGGCATGTCGGTTGAAGATGCTGCTGCCGCTCTGGCACTCCTCCAGCGGGCTGGCTACTACAGAGCAAAACGCAATAAGTACATGAATTCGATCTCGAATCATCATGAGTGGGAGTGCGACGAATTGGCGTTTGCCGCTGCCCCGAACTGTGCGGGCTGTCTTCAGCGCATGATTGAAACTGTCGGAGCTTGGTGGTGCGGTCAGTGCGGAACGAGCTATCGACCGAAAGACGCTCGCCTCGACGTTTGGCGCTGAATTGGCGGGGAGCCAGTACAGTGCTCACTGTGAACCATGAAGAATCCTTGCGACTAGTCGGTCACTTTTGGGTACCCCTCGCGACAATTGTCCCGGTCATTGCGTTGGCCTACATATTGGAGGCTCGAAGCATTGCGTCTACGTGGTCCTACGAGCGCCGTTGGTGGGCGTTCGTGCAGGGCGCCGTCATTCTTTCCGGCGGGGTTTTGCTAATCGCGCTCGAAGTCGGTGCTTTCTACTACATAATCACACCCACCTTCTCATCCGGAGACGTGCTCGCGGCGGCTACCGTTATGACCATAGTGATGGCGGTGGTGGTCGGTTATCCGTTGATTCACATCAATTCAATTGCAACGACACCAGTGGTGGGGATCAGTGCTTGGGCGACGATTCGCTCGCTCTTTTGGTTCAAAAAACGAACAGCGAGGAAAGTGATCGCAGCCGCAGCAGCACTTGAAGCGCGGAGCGTCAGCCTTCTTGAGTCTGTCGATTCGATGATCGCGGAAGCAACAGCCCAGAAGAACGAATGTGAAGTGCAGCTCAAAGCAATTGACGAGACGGAGACTGTGCGGATCGAGGCTTTCCGGCGGTTTCTACTCAAAGCCGAGGAAGCGCTGGAGGGTCTCGGTGAGCAGCGTAGCGAAGCCATGATCATGATTGCAGAAGCTCAGCTGGCGCAGACGGAACTCCAAGTCGGCATGGAGAATCTGACCGCTTCAACCTCCCGCAACCTCGCAAACGAGCAAACTAAAGCGGATATCGAGCGAGGACTGGAACAACTCCGCCGCATGCGATGACGTCTAGCGGCGGGCAATTGTAGTTGTAGTCAGATTGAGGCTTTCCCCAGTCGGATCGCTGTGTGCGGAGAATTCCGAGGTCTCCGTGTCTGGGGATAACTTGGGGATAAGTGGCGATAAATGGGGGATAACCGTGTGAGCAACACGCCCATTCATAATTAGTCAAATGTATTTCTCGATGTCCCCCTTAAGGGGGACCGGCTCGGATTTTGTAAACTCGTACGGGTTGAATCCTTGCGAGTTCCCCCGTAAGTACGCGGAAAATAGCGGGTGTAGAGGCCCTACACGGCACCCCTCGCGCTGCGCGGCGCCACTAGCGGGAAACCAACTACTAACAGCTATGAAAGTCCGTCAGCGGGGCATCTAAGCCCTCTTTGTCGGCAGAAGTCGATATACTTTCAGAAGAAAAGCAGCAAGCCCCGGATAGCAACTAGCTACCCGGTGAAGGGCAGTGGCTATACGAGGCTTGAGCAGTTTCCTTGAGACGGAATTGTTTGAGCGTATCGCTAAACACTGGAGGAGACAAAATTGTTTTCTCCAGAGCTACGTTGCGGTTAGGACATTACTAATGTCAGTTCGTCCCGTTCGCCAAAGCCGTAAAGATAACTACGGAAACATCACTGCACTCGGCGACGAGGGAGCCGTTTGGTCTCCTCGTTCTAGTGCTGATGTGATTTTTGATATTGAGCGCGGCACGCATTCTTATTACGTGCCGTGGGAATCGGGCCACACGCCCATTCGGGTAGTTCCGGGGCAAGGCGGAAAGTACCTTCGCACGGATCGCGATGCGACCGCGCGGAACAACCTTGACGAGTTGCCGGACTGCTAGAGGCAGCGAAAGCTGTCCCCGCCTGGGCTGTGTTTTCACTGGCCAGGCGGGGACGGCGTCTGCTGCCTGCCACGAGATGACGACTACGCGCTATGCTCGCGGAATGGGCCTACTCTCACGCTAAGCGGCTACTCGCATACGTTCAGGCTCTTTGGTCATTCGACAATCGACTTCGAGCAGCTACTTTTGCCTCAGTACAGACAGTGGAAACCCATCTGAGAGCCCTCATCGGATACTCGTTGGGAGCGGTGGATCCACTCATCCACGTGAAGCCCGAGCTGCTATCGATCTCGAGGATGCAGGACTACGGCTTGTGGTCCGCAAAGCTGGCAAGAAAAGTAGAAGACTCGCGCGAGGACTTTGTGATCCACCATCGCGACAATCGTGAGAATGTGATTCCCGAATGGGTTGCCGTTGATGTTCTCGACTGGGGCGGACTTTCGTACCTCTATAGCTTTATGCCCATTCGCGAACGCGAGGCCGTGGCAGCGCATTTCGCGCTCAGCGCGGCTCAGCTCTTCTCATGGCTTCGCGCCCTCAACACCGTAAGAAACGCTTGCGCTCATCACTCGCGTTTTTCAATCGCCGCTACGCCATGTCGCCGAAGCTCACAAGACCTGGTGAGAACCTTGCTCTCGACGAGATCGCCGTCTCGAAGCACAGCACCTTTGGGATGCTGTCCCTTATCCAGCACCTTGGCTCACAAACTCAGGGGCACAATCAGCGATTGCTTCCTGCTGCCGTATCCTCATTCCCGCTCGACAGCGGACTTAACTTTGGTGCTCTCGGTACGACCGAAGACTGGCAAACCTTCCACCTCTGGAAATAAGCTACGCCAGGCACAACGCGGCTAAAGCTAAGCGCTTTCGGGCCGCGCGAAAGTGAGCGCCCACGACCGGGCTCCCTGTTCGGTCTCGACCCAGCCATCCGCTTCGATGTCGTGGCGGATCTTCGCAAGGTGCTCGGCCATGCGCGGCGCGTACGCTTCATCCGGATTCATCGGATCGAACATGTGATTTGACGAGAAGGTTCCACTTTCGTAGCGAGTGTCGCCATCTACCTTGCCGACAAAGCGCAGCGTTCGGTTGAACACTCCTGTTGTGTACGAGGTAAGCAATCTCGCCAGTTTTGAGATTTCGACGTCTTCGACTTCGATACGGAGCAACTCGCGTTGTGCGTTCATGCGTCCCATAGTGCGCCTCAAGCGCGCCGTTGTAAACGGGTCGTCAGGGGAACCCTGCGGCGGAGCTAGTTGTAGCCGTAAGCGAAGTACCCGACGTAGCGGAACCAGTCGCCGAGTAGCGGAGTGTGGAGCCGAACGTCCACGTGCTGTCGTCCGTCGGCCCACGACTCGTCGACGGTGACTGTGGCGAGCGCGGGGATGCGGAGGCGGAGGCCAGCCAGATGCAGCCATTGGCGGTCGGAGCGCAACCGCATGCGGCCATCCGTGACCGTGAGCTCCAGGCGCACCTCGAAGCCGCCGCGCCTGCCCAAGAAGTCGTGCAGGCGGCCGTCGACGACGCGCATCTCATCCTGCAAGGCGCGGTCGCGACCGGGGAAGTGGAAGGTGCGCACAGCGCCGAGGTCGCCATCCGCGGTGGGGGTATTGATGACGTCGAAGGGCACGTTGCGCGCGTACTCCGGAAAGAGGATGCGCTGCCACGCCATAAACGCCAGCACCGGTTTCAGGATGCGCAGCGGTGACCCCGCCACGTCGAACACCCCGCTGCCTACGCCGACGCGGTCACCACCGTCAAAGTAGGGGCGAAGCTCGGGAGACAGCAGATCGAGCGAGGCGCCGAGCACTCGCCGGTAGACCGACTCGGTCACGATTGCACCTGCTCTTGCGCCTGCTGACGTGTGGATGCCGGATGCTCGGTCGCCGGCAGGCTGGGCTCCTCACCACCGGCGGCGCCGGCAACCCCAGCACTCGGCTCACTCAGCGACGTCACGCACCGCGACAGCAGATCGCCGAGCATCACTTGCTCGCCCACGCTGAGGGTGGACTTCATCCGGTCCTCGACGTCTTTGACCGCAGCGCTGGCGGAGGCCAACTGGCGCCGCCCGCTCGCAGTGAGTTCGGCGGGGAGCACGCGGCCAGCGACGGGCTGCTCGGGCCGCGTAATGAGACCATCACGCTCGAGGGATTGCAGCAAGACGTTCATGGCTTGGCGAGTAACGAAGGCTCCGCGGGCAAGCTCAGAGTTCGAGAGGCCGGGTCGTTGGGCCAACAGTTCGAGGCACGAGTAGTGCGTGATGTTCATCCCGAGCGGACGCAGCACGGCTTCCATCGACGACCGGAGTGCGCTGGAGGCTTCCTTCAGAAGGTAGCCCAGCGAGGTTTCGAGATCGATTCCGGCCGGCCGTTGCGTCATGTCAATATTCTGACATAGAGTGTGGGATGTCAACTAATTGACATGACGATTGAGGAGAAATAATGACCAGCGCATCCGGCCCCGGCTTCATCTCACTGCAGGTTCGCGACTTCGACGCCGCGGGCGCTTTCTACGAAAAGTACCTCGGCTTGACCCGCCAGCCAGGCCCACCCCACGCGATCGTTTTCGGCACGACCCCGGCTGCATTCGCGGTGCGCTCCGCAGCTCCCGGCGTTGACCTCGACTCGGTCACACAACTCGGACTCGGGGTCGGCATTTGGATGCACGCTCCCGACGCCCAAGCTATCCACGACACCCTCGCTGCCGATGGCATAATCATCACCTCAGCTCCCGTCGATGGTCCCTTCGGGCGCACCTTCACGTTCGCCGACCTCGACGGCTACCAGATCACGCTCCACGATCGCGCGTAGCGCGCGGGCAGGCCTTGATAAGCGCTGATCCGCGCTGGATAGCCTCGATACTTGTCAGCTACGAGACCTGCACGCCGATTCGGTGCCAGCCCTCGGCGCCGTCGGGCACGACCGGCACGGGGTCACCGGATTGCGTTGTGCCTTCGGTATCCGTTGCTCGCACCTCGATGATGTGGTTGCCGCTCGTGGCTTCCCACTGATAAACCCACTGAACCCAGGTGTCAGCGGAGATCGCGGTGGCGAGTTCTGCGGCTTCCCAGTCGCCGCTATCGACGCGCACTTCGACGCCGGCAATTCCGGTGTTAGGCGCCCACGCGACGCCAGCAACGGCGACAGTGCCCGCCTCAACCGATGCGTCTGAGGACGGAACATCAATGCGTGACTGCACCTTGACGGGGCCGATTGCCGACCATCCGCGATCGGTCCAGTAGGCCGTGGCGTCGGCGAAGCGGGTGACTTCCATCTCGACAACCCATTTGGTTGCCGAGACGTAGCCGTAGAGTCCGGGAACCACCATGCGCACCGGGAAGCCGTGTTCGCGCGGAAGCGGCTCTCCATTCATCCCGACGGCAAGGATGCTCTCGCGAGACTCTTCCTGCAACGCCTCGATCGGGGTGCTCGCGGTAAAGCCGTCGATGCTGCGCGACAGCACCATGTCAGCCCCGGCGAGCGGCTTCGCTTGGGCGAGCAGTTCACGGATGGGGTAGCCAAGCCACATGGCGTTGTCGACGAGGTCGCCGCCCACCACATTCGACACGCACGACAGCGTTGCGGCGGTCTCGACCAAGGGCAGGGCGAGCAGCTCGGCGAACGTGATTTCGACCTCGTTCTCGACCATTCCGGTGATCTTGAGGCTCCACTCATCCGCATCGATGTTGGGCACGACGAGCGCTGTGTCGATGCGATAGAAGTCAGCGTTGGGGGTGATGATCGGCGAGATGCCTGCGACATCGAGACTCGCGCCGGCGGGGATTGCCGGAGCGGGGAACGCCGCGGCCGGCAGCGTGAGAGCCGTGCGCACGGCATCCACGACACTGGCACTGGCGTTGACGACGCGCGCACCAACGCCGACAAGAACAGCACCGACGGATGCCACCCCCACGATGCGCAGGAAGTCGCGGCGCGAAGCGGCCGGCACACGGTTGGGAGTGGCGGATGAACGTTGAGCGCTAGCGGCACGCGCGGCCGCTGCGGTACCGGCGGGCGTCTTAGCAGGCGTGACCGGGGCAGAACTCACCCAGCGTCGCAAGCGAATCATGGTGAGGCGCAACACGAGAACGCCGGCGACGACGCCGAGAACGGTGGGCATCGGCCAGCTTGCGGTCGCTTGGGCGCGCGTCGTGACGGCGATCGTCGCGACCACCCCAACGAAGACGAGCAGGATGACGCCCCAGCTGGGCCGAGCATATTCAACAAGACCGATGGCCACAGCGAGAACCAGCACCAGGAGCCCGACACACAGCAACAGCACGATCTTGTCGTTGGTTCCGAACAGCGCAATAGTGAGGTCTTTCAACCATGACGGTGCGAGGTCGATGACGAGGGAGCCGACAGCAAGCACGGGGCTGCTTGCGGGCGAGATGAAGACAGCAAAGAACTCGGCGACAGCAAGCACGACGGCGGCACTGAGCACGCCAAGAAGTGCCGACCAGGTGCGGATTCGTTTCACGCTCAGTTCGGTGGGCGGGGCAGTCTTCGTCGTGGAGGTCACAGGCGAATCGCTTCTTCCTAAGTAAGACGAGAGACCGTGGGTCTAGACGCCGGGCTGGACTTTGAACATCCTCTTCCAGAACCGCCGGAACAGGAGTCACAACTAACCCTAGACGCGGCTGCTGTGTAGACGGCGGCAGGGTTCGAGATGAGTCAAAACCGTAAGATTTGGCGGTGAATCGGGGAGAGCAGCTGCGCTAAGCCGAAACAGGCTCGTGCGTTCCGCAACTGAAGTGGCTGCGATAGGCGCTGGGCGTGACTCCCAGCGTGCGCGCAAAGTTTTGGCGCAGCACAGCGGCAGAGCCGAATCCGCTCTCTCCCGCCACTTGCTCAAGATCGAGCTCGGTCTCTTCGAGAAGCCGTTGCGCGTGCAGCAGTCGTTGGCGGGCGAGCCAGGCTGCGGGGGTGGTGCCGAGATCCGTTTTGAAGCGACGGGCGAAGGTGCGCGGCGACATTTGGGCTCGACGCGCGAGTTCATCCACCGGAAGTTCATCGCGCAGGTTCTCCAACATCCACTCGGTCACGGCCGCGAACGACTCTGACCGAACGACCGGCAGCGGCTTGCTGATGAACTGCGCCTGTCCGCCATCACGTTGCGGCGCAATCACCATGCGTCGCGCGATGCGATTCGTCACCTCAGCCCCGAGTTCTTGCCGCAAGAGGTGCAGGCAGGCGTCGATGCCGGCGGCGGTGCCGGCACTCGTGATGATGCGGTCATCCTGCACATAAAGAACGTCGGGGTCGACGTCGATCTTGGGATACATCTCGGCAAGGGTTTGCGAGTACATCCAGTGCGTGGTTGCACGGCGTCCATCCAGCAATCCGGATGCCGCCAAAGTAAACGAGCCGCTACAGATGGCCAGCACCCAGGCTCCGCGCGCGACCGCCCGTTCGAGCGCTGCGGAGACCCGCGCATCCACGGTTCCCCACATGGCACGAGGAATCGGGGTGAGCACAATCACGTCTGCCTCATCAGCGAACGACAGGTCGTTGTCGACGTTCATCGTGTAACCGATGCTGCTGCGGATCGCGCCCGGGTCTGCGGCGAGCACCCGAAAATCGAACGACTGGATGCCCTCATCGGTGCGATCGAGACCGAACGCTTCGCAGGCGAGCCCGAACTCAAACGGAGTGAACCCGTCGTGCACGATGACCGCTACTCGTTCCATGAGAACCTCAACTCTTCGCTGAATACGCCGCATGCGAAGTTGGCAGTATTCGTTAGATAGATGGCATGGCTGCCACTGTTGGCACTATTTATACGATCGTAGCGTTGGTGCCATGTTAACCGCAATCATTATCGCCACCGTCTCAGCCCTCGCCATTGTGGGCACCATCCGCGAACTGCCCCAGGGAGGCAGCCGCCGAATCCCGACCGATTGGAGTCGACTGCCCTAGCCGGTGAACGAACTGCAGCTCCGTTGCTGTAGCCACGCGCGGGCAGGTTCCGCCAGCAAACCGAGCACATTCTCAGGGAGGAATAGTGCGTGCCGGTCGATGTTGAAGTTGATACGACCGACAGAAAGAGATCTGCTGTGAACTTGTTTTCCCCCACGACCCTCGGCGAGCTAAGCCTGACCAACCGCTTGGTGATGGCACCGCTCACGCGTACCCGATCGGGCCAAGCCGGCGTTCCCGGCCCGATGGTTGCCGAACACTATGCCCAGCGCGCTTCGCTCGGTCTGATCGTTTCTGAGGGCACCTACCCGAGCCATGCCGGGCAGGGCTTCCCCGGCCAGCCCGGTCTGGTCGAGCCCGAGCAGCTCGAGGGCTGGAAGCACGTTACCGACGCGGTGCACGCGGCGGGCGGCCAGATCGTCGCGCAAGTGATGCACGCCGGGCGAGTGACCCACGAAGCCACCAACGGCGGACACACCGTCGTAGCCCCGAGCGCGATCGCGATCAACGGCCAGACCCATACTTACGACGGTAAGCAGCCCTACCCGGTGCCGCATGCGCTCACCGACGGCGAACTCACCGGCGTGATTGACGAGTTCGTGACAGCATCCCGCAACGCCATCGCGGCGGGATTCGACGGCGTGGAGCTTCACTCCGCCAACGGCTACCTGCTGCACGAGTTTCTCTCCCCCGCCTCCAACCAGCGCGAGGGCCAGTACGGCGGCTCCCCCGAGACCCGCGCTCGCTTCGTGATCGAGGTCGCAACCGCGGTAGCGGAGGCGATCGGGGCTGGCCGCGTTGGCCTGCGCATCTCGCCGCAACACAACATCCAAGACGCCCTCGAGACAGACAACGCAGACGCCCTCGCGACCTACGGCGCGCTAGCCGACGGCCTTGCCCCACTAGGGCTTGCGTACCTCAGCGTGCTGAACGCCGAACCCACCGGCGCCTTCGTGCAAGAACTACGCACGCGCTTTGGCGGACCGGTATTGCTCAACAGTGGCTTCCAGCAGATGACAACTCGCGATGAGGCCCTCAGCCTCGTGCGCGACGGTCACGCCGAGGGTGTCGTCGTGGGCCGCCCGGCCCTCGCAAACCCCGACCTGGTCTACCGCTGGCAAGAAAACCTGCCGTTGAACACCCCCGACGCCGCCACCTTCTACGGCTCCGGCCCCGAGGGTTACACGGACTACCCGACCTTCGAGCCGAGCTAGCGCGTCGCCACAGCGGTGCTCGGCCACAACCACGACGAAACACCGAGCGCCGCTGTGCTGCACACCGATATCCTGCGATCATGAAGACATGACGACAGTGAATGTTCGCGCCATGACTGCGAGCGAGTTCGCGGCCTGGCAACGTGCAACAACGGCAGAGTTTGCCGCTGAGCAAGTGGCGATTGGGCGCTGGGCTCTCGAGGGCTCCGTTGACCGCGCGATCGAAGACAATGCCCGGCTACTGCCCGAGGGATTCGACACCCCACGCATGCTGTTCCTCCAAGGAATGGATGCCGCTGGCGTGACCATCGGTCACGCGTGGGTCAGCCTCGACCACCCGCAGGGGTCACCCGACTTGGCATTTTTGTTCGACATCCAAGTGGTGGAAGGTCGCCGAGGCACCGGTCTCGGTCGCGCACTTCTGGCCGCAGTCGAAGCCGCTGTGTTGGAGGCCGGCGTGCCCGCCTTAGAACTGAACGTCTTCGGACATAACACCCCCGCCGTCGAGCTCTATGGGTCGTCGGGCTACACCGTCACCACCCAACAGATGCGAAAGACCCTTCGGCCTTAGCTAGTGAACGGCTCCAGCCCGGTCGCCTTCACCGCTACGGCCCAGAGCTTCTCGGCCGCAGCAGGGTCAACCGCCCACTGCTTGGCGCCGCCGGTCGTCATGTCGGCGTGGTCATCCGCAACGATGCCCTTGATGGAGCAGTCTTCGCAATATGCGCCGCCGCGCTCGGCCAGTTCGGGAGCGGTAGCCGCCCAGAGTCCGGTCGATGCACCTTCAGCAGGCGTTTTGAAGAGCGGGTTGGGGTTGCCTTCTTCGTCAATCCACTGACGAGCAAGCAGTTCTTCGCGGGGCATGTTGCGCTGCAGGTCGGTCATGATGCCACCGGGATGCACCGAGAACGCGTGGATGCCGCGGCCAGCCAAGCGAGCATCCAGGGCAACAGCGAGCAGGGCATCCGCTGACTTCGACTGACCATAGGCGACCCAGGGCTCGTACTCGGTGGAGTCGAAGTTGATGTCGTCGAAGTTCACCGGCGAACGCCAGTGGCCAACCGACGAGTACGACACGATTCGCGCGCCATCCTGAAGCAGGGATTCGAGGCCGGCGACGAGCGCAAAGTGGCCGAGCACGTTGGTGCCGAACTGCAGGTCCCAGCCCTGCGGCGTGCGCAGCTCGGGTGTTGCCATGACCCCGGCGGCATTGATCATGAGGTCAACGGGAGTGCCAGCGTCGCGCATCCCGGCGGTGAAAGCGGCAACGGAGTCGAGGTCGCCGAGGTCCATCGCCTCAATCTGCACACCAGTGACACCGGCGAGCACTTCGGCGGCCTTGTCTGGACGACGAGCGGGAACAATCACGGTCATGCCCGCTTCGGCGAGCGCCTTCACTGTTTCGAAGCCGAGCCCCGAGTAGCCACCGGTGACGACGGCGGTTTTGCCGGCGAGGTCGAATCCGGCAATCACTTCGGATGCTGTGCTGCGGTAGCCAAACATCGATTCGAGAGGTTGTTGGCGGGCGGTCATTTCTTCGAGGGAGATCATGCTTGTGACTCTAAGAGTTGGAGCGCACTCTAGGTCAAGCGCACCAGCACACTCCCAGAAAACAGCTCCCGCGCCCCGCGCGCGCCCGGGAAACGGCCCCGGGCAACAAGAAAGCCCGGGCCGACCGAAGTCGACCCGGGCTTGATCCCTGGTGCTAGTTCACGTGAGAGCTATTAGCCCTTGGTGACTTCGTAGTACAGCGGAACTGAATCCCAGCCGAACTCAACGTTCTCGACGGTGTCAGCCGAGACGCCAGTGGCGTTGGAGTACCACAACGGAATGCTGGGCAGATCCGTGAGCAGAACTTCCTGAGCCTGCTGGTAGAGAGCAGTTGCGTCATCGACCGAGTCCGCTGCTGCACCCTCCTTCATGAGTGCATCGAACTCGGCGCTGCTGTAGCCCTCGAAGTTCGAGCCGGCACCGGTCTGGTACAGGGGAGCAAGGAAGTTGTACAGCGACGGGTAGTCAGCCTGCCATCCGGCGCGAGTTCCACCGGTAAGCGTGCCCGCTACACGGTCTTCGAGCGACGACTTGAAGTCGGGGTACGACTTTCCAACAGCCTCAATGTCGAGCGTGTTCTTGATGCTGTTAGCTACAGCATCCACCCAACCTTGGTGTCCACCATCAGCGTTGTAGGCGATGTCGAACACGGTGTCGCCGTAGGGCGAGATGGCGTCGGCTTCGGCCCACAGCTTCTGAGCTTCTTCGGGGTTGAATTGGAGCACCTCAGCACCGGCGAGCGAGTCCGAGTAGCCGTCGACAACAGGCGACGTGAAGTCGGTTGCGGGAGTGCGGGTTCCTTGGAAGATCACGTCGGTGATCTCGTCACGGTTGATCGACATCGAGATTGCGGCGCGACGCAGCTCTCCCTCTTCCCCACTGAAGTGCTCGAGGTAGAAGGGAATGTTGAAGCCCTGGAAGATGGCTGCAGGCTGGTTGATGGCGCGGTCGCCGAACTCGTCTTCGAAGATTCCGAATGCCGAGTCGGGTACAGCGTCGAGGATGTCGAGGTTGCCACCAAGAACGTCCGCGTAAGCGGATTCTTGCGAGGTGTAGAACTTGAACGTAACTCCGCCATTGGCGGGGGTGCGCACACCGTCGTAGTCAGGGTTAGTGACGAGAGCGATCTGAACGTCGTGCTCCCACGCGTCGTCACCGTCCAACATGTACGGACCGTTACCGACGGGACTTTCGCCGTACGCATCCATGTCTTCGAACGCTACGGTCGGCAGCGGCATGAAGGCGGTGTAGCCGAGGCGCAGCGGCCAGTCAGCTTCAGGAGAGTTGAGCGCAACCTCGAACGTGAGGTCATCAACGGCGGTGAGGCCGGTGAGCTCCGCGTCTTCTTCGTAGTTGAAGCCTTCGATGTTGTCGAAGAAGTAGGAGGACGCCTGCGCGTTGCTGAAGGTCGCGCCGTAGTTCCATGCATCAATGAACGACTGTGAGGTGACTGCTTCACCGTTAGTGAAGGTCCAGCCGTCGTTGAGCGTGACGGTCCAGTTTTGGCCGTCTTCCGATTCGATCGACTCGGCGACGTCGTTGCTGATGCTGCCATCGGCGTTGTAGGAAACGAGACCCGCGTAGATGTTGGTCAGAATCTTGCCGCCACCCACTTCGGTGGTTCCCGTGGTGATGAGCGGGCCCAGCGGCTCGCTTCCATTGGTGGTGATGATCTGGTTGACGTCGCCTGAATCTCCGCCATCGCTGCTAGCGCAGCCGGCGAGAGTGAGCGAGACCGCCGAGGCGAGCGCGACAGCGCCCAACCCGAAACGTGATGTCTTCATGCTTCCTCCTGTGCAGTGAGCGCCTACGGTGCCAACAGTGAGTGGCTCCGGGCGTTGGATTTACTTTAGGGCTATGAAACAGCGACCTAACGTAAAGTGTCATAATGTTATCTCGTTGTTAGGTTGTATTGACTAGTTGCCTTACAAACAATTTACAAAACCGTCACATGGCCTATCATTGCCTTTATGCGGATACCGTAAGGTTTCGCCATGACGGCGTTCAGCCGCACCGAGCAAAGAAAGAAGTAGAGACGATGACGAGCGCTCCTATCCTCATGTTTTCGAGCACGATGTCCGCAGACATGCGGCACGTAATCACCCACGAGGTGCACGACCCCTTCCTCTACATCGAGGTTGATGGCAAGCGTTACACCGCCATCAAGTCGCTTGAAGCGGCCCGGATGCGCGACGTCGACAACATGACCGTCTTCCCGCTCGAAGAGCTCGGCTTCGATGACTTCCGCGCCGCTGGACAGGGCCCCGACCTCGCCGAACTCAACTGCTTGGTTGAGGCTTGCACCCGCACCGGCGTGACGAGCGCCAGCGTTCCTTCCACTTTCCCGCTCGGCGTCGCCGATCACTTGCGTGCTGCTGGCATCGAGCTGAACGTCGACAACCACCTCTTCGAGATGCGCCGCCGCGTGAAGTCGCCGGCCGAACTCGCCGGCATGCGCCGCGCTCAGATCGCTGCCGAAGCAGGCGTCGCCCACGTCGCCACCCAGATGGAAGCCGCAACGATCGACACCGATGGCGGACTACTCGTCGACGGCAAGCCCCTCACGTGTGAAGACTTGAAGACGGGCATCCGCGCCGCCTTCTTGCGCAACGGCTGCGAAGACGCCGGCCTCATCGTGGCTCACGGCGAGCAAACCTGCATCGGCCACCACGCTGGCTCGGGCCAAATCTTTGAGAAAGAGCCCGTCACGGTCGACATCTGCCCCCGCGACACCGAGTCCGGTGGAAACTCCGACATGACCCGCACCTTCGTCAAGGGCGAGATCAACGAAGAGCTCGCAACGTACTGGCGCATCGTGAAGGAATCCTTCGACAACACACTCGCGGCCATCCGCCCCGGTCTCCCCGTTGCCGAACTGCACCGCATTTCGTGCGAGCCAATCAGCAACGCTGGTTACCCCACGCAGCTCACCAAGAAGCCGGGTGAGGTTCTCAACGAGGGCTACTTCCACAGCCTCGGCCACGGAATCGGCCTCGAAGTTCACGAAGCTCCCGGCCTCGGCCAGAACGACGCCGTGCTTGTTGCCGGTGACGTCATCGCGATCGAGCCCGGCTGCTACCGCCAGGGCTTCGGCGGCGTGCGCCTCGAAGACATCGTTCTCGTGACCGAAGACGGCGCCGAGCGCATTACGGACTACCCGTACGAGCTCACCCCCGTCGCGATTTCCCGAGGAGTCTAATCGTGCGCGACCCCCGCATTGATGCCGAGCGCGAGCAGAGCATCCGCGAATGGCAGGAATTTTGTCGCTTTCCCTCTGTGGCGAGTGATCGTGTTGCAATTGAGGCTGCCGCTGACTGGTTGGAGCAGAAGCTTCGCCGGCTCAGCGAGCGCGTCGAACGCATCGAGATTCCCGCTTACGGGCCGGTCGTTGTCGCCTACTTCCCCGGAGCGAGCGACAAAACGCTCATGCTCTACAACCACTACGACGTGCAGCCCGTCGGCGACCTCGAGCAGTGGGTCTCTGGCCCCTTCGACTCAGAAATCCGCGACGGCGCCATGTGGGCCCGCGGTGCGTGCGACGACAAGGCCGATGTCACGAGCCGCTTGCGCGCGCTCGAACTGTTCATCGAAGATCACCCGGGCGGCTTGCCGTACAGCATGATCTACCTCGCCGACCCCTGTGAAGAGATCGGTAGCCCCGGACTCGAAACCGTCTTGGCCGAGAATGCCGAACGCCTCAGCTCCGACGCAGTGCTGTGGGAGAGCTACCTTCGTGAAGACGATGGTCGCCCCGCCGTCGGCTTCGGATGCCGTGGCGGCATGGAGATCGGCCTGAGCCTGAACATCCTGGCCTCCAATCAGCACCCCTCGTACTCGCAGATTCTGCGTTCCGCACCGCTCGAGCTGATGCGGGCGATCACGTCTCTCGTCACCGAGGACGGCCTCATCGCCGTTCCCGGTTTCACGGATTCTGCGTTGCGTCCGGATGCCGCAGCCAAGGCTCGCACGCAGGAGCTTTCGCTTCCCGGCGATGCCATCAGCCTCCCCGGCATCAGCCCGCTGAAGGATCTGCCCGAGGCAGAGCTGAAGGAACGCTTTATCTTCACCCCGTCGATGAGCCTCTCGGGCTTCGATATCGATCCCAGCGTCAGCCACAGCGTTCCGGCGAAGGGCACCGCGAAGGTGCGCTTCGGGCTCGTTCCGGGAATGGACCCGCACGCGTGCTTCGATGCCGTGAAGACCTTCCTCGGCGACACCGCTCCCGATATTCAAGTCAACCTCATCCGCACCATGCAGCCTGCATTCTCTCCGGTCGACACTCCGTTCGCGGTCTCGGTTCTCGAAGCTGCAACAAAAGCTTTCGAAGCAGAACCCGTCATCTACGATGTGATGACTGGTTCCGGACCGGGAGCATTCTTCCTTGAACATCTCGGGGCTCCCCTGATCTCACCCACCGGAACTTTGCGACCGGAGGGCAACATGCACGGCTACAACGAACACGGCTACCTCGAGGACTACCTCACCCACATCCAGTTCACGCTCGACCTGCTCAATAACCTTGAGGCCAACGGGTTCGCGAACAATGACTGATCCCGTCGCAGCAGCCGAAGCCTCCACGATCATTGACCTGCTCGAAGAGAGCACACCCAAGGTCGAGCTCGACACGGTTGACCTTCAGCTGATCCGCCATCTGCACGAAGACGCCAGCGTTTCGCTGCGCAGCCTCGGCGCGCTGGTCGGGATGTCGGCGCCGAGCGTCGGCGAGCGCGTTGCCCGCCTCGAACGCACGGGTGTCATTCGCCGCCGCAGCATCGAGATGGACTGGTCAGCGATGGGCCGCCCGATGCTCGTCGTGATCCCCATCAAGATCACGTCGGATGCCAAAATGCTGACCGTCATCGAGGCCCTGCAGGCAATTCCTTCCCTCACTGAGATTCTTATCCTGAGCGGTACCTACGACATGATGGCGCGCTTCCGCCTGAAAGATCATGCCGAGCTGCAGACCCTTCTACTCGAAAAACTGGGAGCCGTCGCTGGCCTTCAGCGCGTCGAAGCGATGATCAGTCTCGGCCGGGTCAACGACACGTCACCGCTCACTCACATTCTTGGCATTGACGAATAACCGCTCCAACAGAAAGTAGCTCCGTGCGCATTGATGATTCGTGGCGAGACCTCGCCGCTCCCGATTTTTCCCTCTATGCAGGGCTCGATCCCGAGCGTCGGATCATGATGATGGGCGCGGATCCGTTCGCGCCAGATAAGTGCCTGCCCGACCACGTGATCGATGCCACCAAGCAAGCCCTCGATGACGGCAAAACGCACTACTCGCTCGACAACGGGTACGCCGAGCCTCGCCTGAAGACGGCGCTCGTCAACAAGCTGTGGGACTTCAACGGGATGGAGATCGACCCCGAAACGGAGTTGATGGTTGGCCCCAGCTCGGCATTCACCCTCTTCCTCTCGATTCGCATCTGCATCCGCCCCGGTCAGGGCGATGAGGTTCTCGTCACAAGCCCCGGCTTCGCAGAGAACATCAACGACATCCACCAGATGGGTGCGGTGTGCGTGCAAGTTCCGACCTACGAAGAGGATGGCTTCGCCCTGCGGATGGATGAGTTCCGCTCGCGCATCACGGAACGCACTCGCGCCATCGTCATCACCAACCCCAACAACCCGACCGGCACCGTCTACACCCGCGAGAACCTGATGGAACTCGCCGCGTTGGCTGAAGAGTTCGACCTGGGAGTGATCGTTGACCAGGACTTCGAACGCCAGGTTTACGACGGAGCTGAGTATGTGAACTTCGCGACTCTGCCCGGAATGCGCGAACGCACCCTCACCGTCTTCGGCACCTCGAAAGACCTCGGGCTCACCGGCTTCCGTGTTGGTTACCTTGTAGCCCCGGCCGAGATCATGCCGCTGCTCAAGATCGCGACGTTCAACTACGTCGGCCCCACCAACACCTTCGCTCAATACGGTGTTGCCGCCGCCTACGAGAACCCCGCCTACACGGATGAGTGGTTCACGATCTACGACCAGCGTCGCCACGCCATCTTCGATGCACTCCAGGGCATCCCCGGCGTGGGCGTCACGATGCCGGCCGGTGGTTTCTACCACTGGGTCAACATCTCCGAACTCGGCACCTCGCTCGAAGTCGTCAAGCACCTCGTCGAGACCCAGCAGCTCGGCGTCTCGCCCGGCAACTGGTTCGGCAACGTCGGCGAAGGCTACATTCGCGTCATGTACGGCTCGAACGGCCGCGACGAAATCTTCCGGGAAGGCGTCTCGCGCTTGGCTGCTGGCCTGCGCGAGCTTGCAGAATTTAAAGGTGTGAGCGCCGCCGCCTAGCTCTGCCCGCCCGCTCCCCCAGAGCTTTCGGAATACCGCTGTTGGCGGCAAGGTTGTACCGGTCATGACCGATCTCCTCGCCGCCGACACCGCCATGGGCGCTGTCACGCTCAGCGTTGCCAACCTCGACGCTCTCACCGCGTACTACCGGGATGCCGTGGCACTCACCGTGCTCAGCGAGTCTTCTGACACGGTCGTTCTCGGTCGCGGCACCACGCCCGTCGTGATCCTCACGCATTCGCCCGCGCTCAAGCACGCGAGCCCGCGCGATGCCGGGCTGTTCCACACGGCCATCCTGTTCGACACCGAAGAAGCCCTGGCGGCATCCGTCTATTCGGTCGCCACTCGCTACCCGAAGACGTTCACCGGCAGCGCCGACCACCTCGTGAGCAAGGCGTTCTACTTCACCGATCCCGAAGGCAATGGTGTCGAACTGTACTGGGATCGCGACCGCACCCAGTGGAGCTGGACACACGGCACCGTCGAAATGGCGACCCTGTTTCTCGACCCCAACGGCTTCTTGCAAGAGAACCTCACCGAGGCGGCAGTCGAACAGCCCGCGATCGGCGGCGCCCGTGTCGGCCACGTGCACCTGCAAGTCGGCGACGTTGCCACCGCGCGTGAGTTTTACGTCAACCAACTCGGCTTCGAGGCGACCACCGAAATTCCCGGCAGCGCCGTGTTCGTGAGCGCCGGCGGCTACCACCACCACATGGCCATGAACACGTGGAACTCGAGCGGCGCCGGTCCGCGGCTGCCCGCACTCGGACTCGCCCAAGTCGACATTGCGGTGCCGAGCGCCGACGACCTCGGAGCATTAGATGAACGGATGACCCACCACGGCATCCCGCTACGCCACGATGGTCAGACCCTCAGCTTCGATGACCCGTGGGCGAACACGATTCGCGTCAGCACCGCGCAGTAGCGCGCTAGCGAACCGACAGGTTACCCGCCGAGGCGTTCGTCGATCTCGCGGATGACCGGCCACGCGCCCTCTTCGGAGTTCGAGAGCACGACAACGTCGAGACCGTTCTCAAGGTAGTGGCGAACGATTCCGGAGGCGCCGGGGCTCACACCGTCGGCGAAGTAGCTGCGCACGGTGCCGTCTTCATTCATGTCGAACTCGAGACCGAAGCCGTACCAGGTCTCTTCGTCGTACTGCACCTGCGGGGTGAGAAACTCTTCCGTGAATTCGGTGTCGAGGAGGTCGCCGTTGCGCACAGCCTGAATGAAGCGAATGAGGTCGGCGGCGGTGACGTGAGCTCCGCCATCGGGCAGACCAATGGGCGGGGCGCTATAGATATTGGAAACCCAGCGGCCATCGATGTAGTCCCAGCCTTCGGCAACGCGCGGTGCGGCATCCCGACGGTCATAGAACCCCGAGTCGACCATGCCGGCCGGCGTGAAAACCTCGTCGAAAATGTACTGGCGGTAGTCGGTCTTCGTAACCTTCTCGAGCGCAAGGCCCGCCAGAACGTAACCCGCGTTGGTGTAGACGCACTCGACACCGGGCTCGGCCAGTGACTCCTTGTTCACAAAGGTGGGGAGCTGGTCGGCGGGCTCTAGAATTGTGTAGGTCGGGAACTCTGCCCAGAGGTCGGCGTAGCTTTCGCCCTCCTCTTCATCTACGTCATCCGCAATGCCGCTCGTGTGGGTGAGCACATGCAACAGCGTCACGGCCGGGTCGATCTCAGTGTCGGCCAAGTCAACATAGTGGTGGATGGATGTCTCGAGATCGAGGTCATTCTTCGACACTTGCTGCAGCGCCGCCACGCTCGTGAAGAGTTTCGTGATCGAGCTCGAGTCGAAGCGAGTATCTGGCGTATTCAGCACATCCCAGCGCTGGCTGGCCTTGCCGGCGACAGCCTCGTAAATAGTGGCGTTGCCTCGCTTGATGAGGACCGTGCCAGAGAAGTCGTTGTGCTCAAGAAATTCGTCGAGTCCCGTGGTGTCCATAGTGCGAGCCTACCTACTGTCGCTCGTCAATTGGGCAGCGGATGCTGTGGGTGGCCTCGATGATTACCGAGTAGCGCTCCCAGCGAACAGACCCGCGTTCGCGGAATGAATCGACGCTACCGAGAGTTGCCGATCTACATGACTACTTCTCTCGTTGAACACCCCAGTTTCACCACCGGCACCTGGCAGATTGACGCCGCTCACTCGACGGTTTCTTTCACCGTTAAGCACCTCATGATCAGCAAGGTTCGCGGAACCTTCGATGGTTTCTCGGGCACGATCGTCACCTCCGAAACGCCCGCCGAGAATTCGGTGACGGCAGAGATCGCCATGGCGACGATCAACACCAACCAGGCTGACCGCGACGGTCACCTGCGCACCAACGACTTCTTCAACGTTGAGCAGTTCCCCACCGCCACCTTCACGTCGACCTCGGTCGCAATCAACGGTGATGACCTCACCATCGAGGGTGACCTCACCCTCCGTGGCGTCACGAAGCCGGTCACCCTGAAGGGCGAGTTCGGCGGCATCGCCCAGAACCCCTACGGCCAGACCATTGCGGCGGCAAGCGCCAGCACTGTGATCAACCGCACCGACTTCGGCGTGAACTACAACGCAGCTCTCGAAACCGGCGGCGTTCTTCTCGGCGAAGACGTGACCCTCACCTTTGACCTTCAGGCTGCACTCCAGCAGTAGTCGCGCTCTCGCGATTTCCTGACGAGGCCTCTCTGCGCACTGCGCGGAGAGGCCTTCGTTATGAGGTGACTTTGTCGTCGAGCAATACTTCTTCGGCTGCGGCAACAGCAGCGCTTCGCCAGACGACGAGCGCGGCCACCGTAACGACCAGCACCAGGATTCCGGCACCCCAGGCGAGACCGGCGTAGCCAACCTGAGTGAGGATGGGCCCCGCAAACCCTCCGCCAAAGGCACCGGCGAGACTCATGATGGTGTCACTGCGACCCTGAATGCGGAGCTTCGTTTTTCCAGTCGCAAGGTCGGCGACGAGTGCCGAGCCCGCAACGGTTGATGCGCTCCAGCCGAGCCCGAGCAACACAAGCCCGACGGTGACAGCCGTGTTGCTGAGCTCTCCCAGAGCAACGACCACGACGGATGCCGCGAAGAACCCTTGCCCAATAAGTATTGTCGGGATGCGCCCGAAACGGTCACTCGCCCAACCGAATACGGGCGAGAGTGCGTACATACCGGCGATGTGCAGGCTGATGGTGAAGCCGATGATTGTGAGGCTCGCTCCGTGGTGGCTCAAGTGCACGGGCGTCATTGCCATGATCGAGACCATCACCGCATGGCTGATCGCGATAGCAGCGATAGCGAAAACCAACGGGCCACGACCGCGCACGATTCCGGCATCCGCAGCAACCGCAGCATCGACGGGGCGGTTGCGAGCGAGAGTGAGCGGATCGGGTCGCAGCGCCACGAGATAGAGCGCCATCGCTGCGAGCTGCGCGGCGATCGCGAAGACAAACGATCCGGTGTTGGTGGGCAACGACAGCCACTGCGCAATCGCTTCGCCGGGACCAATCAGGTTGGGGCCGGCGACGGCACCGATCGTGGTCGACCAGACAACGAGCGAGAGGTCACGACCGCGGTGTGCCGGAGCCGCGACATCCGTCGCCGCAAAGCGCGCCTGCAGGCCGACCGCCGTTCCGACACCGAGCATCGCAAATCCAAGAATGAGGAGCGGGAAGAACGCGACGCCCACCGCGATCACGGTGATGAGCGAACCGCCGGCCGCAACGCCCGCGCCCAGAGCCAGCGCAGGCCGCCGCCCCCAGCGCTGAGCAAGTCGTGCCAGCGGAATCGACACGAGTGCTGCACCCAAAGTGCTGGATGTCGCTGCCGCGCCCGAGAGCGTCTCGCCACCCAGATCGGCAGCCAGAATCGCACCGACGGCAACGGTTGCTCCGAGACCCAGCCCGGCGAGCACTTGCCCCGCGACGAGCGTACGGACGATGCGAGATTGCACTGCGCGGTCAATGTCCATGGGTACAGTCTGGCGCACCACCAGCCTCCGCTAGACTTGGTGCAATCCGCCCGCGCGAAATCATGGAGTGATTCGGTGCCAATTATTGTCGTCGAGGTAATGCCTAAGGCTGAAATCCTCGATCCTCAGGGTAAGGCCGTAGCCGGCGCCCTCGTCCGTCTCGACAAGAGCGAGTTCAGCGCGGTGCGCATCGGTAAGCGTTTTGAGCTCACCGTTGAGGGCCCGATCACTGACGAACTGCTGGCTGAGGCCCGCGAGATCGCCAACGATCTTCTTGCCAACACGGTGATCGAAGACGTGATTTATGTCGGCGAGGCTCGCCCTGCCGACGACGCTCAGGGCGCATAGTGCGCGTCGGAGTCATCACCTTCCCGGGTTCGCTCGACGACCGTGACGCTCAGCGCGCGGTCAAGCTGGGTGGCGGTGAGCCGGTAGCCCTGTGGCACGGCGACCACGACCTCAAGAACGTGGATGCCATCGTTCTGCCCGGTGGGTTCAGCTACGGCGACTACCTGCGTGCCGGCGCAATCGCAGCCCACTCGCCCATCATGAGCGAAGTCATCACGGCCGCTAACGCCGGAATGCCTGTACTGGGCATCTGCAACGGTTTCCAGATTTTGGTGGAATCGCACCTTCTGCCCGGTGGTCTTGTGCGCAACGACCACGGTGACTTTGTCTGCCGCGACCAGAAGCTGCGCGTCGAGAACATCGACACTGCCTGGAGCAACGGCTTCAAAGAAGACGAAGAGATCATCATCCCGCTCAAGAACGGTGAGGGCGGCTACATTGCCGACCAGAACACTCTTGACCGCCTTGAGGGTGAAGGCCAGGTTGTGTTCCGCTACCTTGAGGTCAACCCCAACGGGTCGGCGAATGACATTGCTGGCATCTCGAATGCCCGTGGCAACGTTGTTGGCCTGATGCCTCATCCCGAGCACGCGACCGAGCCTGGCTTTGGCCCAGACACTCGCGCGGCGATGCGTTCGGGCACCGACGGCCTCACGTTCTTCACGAGCGCGATCAGCTCGTTGATGGCCAACGCCTAATACTGAAAGCTCGGCTCCATGTTTGCGACCCCCAAGTCACTGTTCCGCGTCCTTGCGTTCGCTGAGGCGGTCACCTGGACTCTGCTCATCACCGGCCTCATCCTGCGCGCTACGGCGGGGCTGGATGTCGCGGTGTCGATCGGTGGGGCCATCCACGGTTTCGTCTTCCTCGCCTACGGTGCCACGGCCGTGTTGTTGACGGTGAACCAGCGTTGGAGCGTCGGCACCGCCGTTCTCACCATCGGTAGCGCCGTCATTCCTTACGCGACCATTCCGGTGGAGCTGTGGCTTGCACGCACGGGTCGCTTGAAGGGCGACTGGCGCAAGGAAGCATCCGATCATCCGCGTGATGCTGGCTGGATCGACCGCACGATGCGGTGGTTCTTGAACCACCCGTACATCTTGGTGGCCCTCATCGCGGGCGCCGTCATTCTGCTCTACGTCGTTCTGCTCATCGCAGGCCCTCCCGGCGGCAAAGAGTAGCTTCGCGCTACAGCAGGAAGAACGGGATGACTCCCGGGTTTCTGGCGTGCACGATGACGAGGAACACGACCGCGTCAAACAGTAGGTGCACGCTCAGCACGTACACGAGCGACTTGGTGGTCGAGTAGATCCAGCCCTGCAATAGCGCGAACGGGATCGTCAGCAACGGGCCCCACGACTGGTAGCCGAGTTCCCACAGGAACGCCACGAAGATCACCATCTGCAGCAGGTTGGCCTGCCACACCGGGAAGTGCCGACGGAAGAGCACGAAGACGGTGAGGATGAAGAACAGCTCGTCCCACGTGCCGACCGCGTTCACGCCAACGAACAGTCGACCGATCTCGTCGGGCGTCGTCACGATGGGCCAGTTGAGGTACACGCCACTCGTGATGAAGTAGAACGGCAGAATGAGCCAGCCGAGAAAGAGCACGAGAAACAGGTAGCCCCACTGAACGCGGTTCCACGGCCATCCGCCCCGCCACGGAAAGCGGATGAGGCGGTCTTTGAACACAAACCGTGACAGTGCGTAGGGCACGGCAACGGCCGCAGCCAGCACGAACCCCAGCAGAAAGAAGTTGCCCCAGCTGATGTCGGCTTCGACCGACACCGTGGAGACGATGATCATACCGACCGCGATCAGCAGCAGGTCTTTCGCGAGCCCCTCAGTGAGCTTGCGGCTGTCGGTGAACCACGCGGCGGCGAGCGCCAATGCCACCACGACATAGCCCAGCAGCGGAAGCCGAAGCGAGAACATCAGCACCGCCGATCCGCTCAGCAGCGCTGCCGGCACCAACCCCCAGCTGCGTGAACTGAGTGGCGGGGAACTGACAGCATTGTCGAGGCCGGGCATCCTGAATGACTCCTAGTCGTTGATGACGCGCTTGGCGGTGGAAGTCTGAGCCTCATCGGCATCGGTCTCTTCTGGGCCAACCAGGTTCTCGGGCACGTTGTCTTGAACCGGAATCGCTCCCGTGAACTCTTGACGACGAGCGTCGGCCTCAGCACTACCGCTGAAGAGGCCGCGCTCTTGGGGTTCAACCGAGCCCTTGGTGCGACCGCGGGCTTCGTTGTCGACCATGAGCACACGAGTGCGCGGCAAGGCGGCGGAGTCTTTCTGCTGCAGCCATCCGACCATCTCTTCGCGCACGTGGGTGCGGAGGTCCCATTGCGCGCCGGAATCTGCGGCGCTAATCAGCACACGAACGCGCACGAAGCCACCCGTGGCATCCACGACTTGGATGTTAGCGGTGCGGCCGTCCCACAGGTCGGATTCGGCGACGATCTTCTTGAGGTGCACGCGCATCTGGTCGATGTTGACGCGCCAGTCGAGATCGAAGTTGATCTCGCCGAGAAGTTCGGTGGCGTTACGCGTCCAGTTCTGGAATGGCGTTGTCGTGAAGTACGTAGAGGGCAGCACGAGGCGGCGCTGATCCCAGATGCTCACGACGATGTAGGTGAGGGTGATCTCTTCGATGCGACCCCATTCGCCGTCGGCAATAACAACGTCATCCACTCGGATGGCGTCGCTGAAGGCGAGCTGCATTCCGGCAAAGACGTTGGCGAGAGCGGACTGCGCGGCGATACCGGCCACAACGCTGACGAGACCAGCAGAGGCGAGCACACTGGCGCCGAGGGCTTCGGCACCGGGGAGCGTCAACAGGATGGCGCCGATCGTGACGATGATGATGACCGCTCCGAGGATGCGGCGAATCAGTTGAATCTGGGTGCGGATGCGGCGAGCGGCCCGGTTGTCGGGAACGTCAGTGGGGTATCGAGTGAGGGTGCGATTGAGCAAAAGGTTGATGACGGCGATCAGCACCCACCCGCTGGTGGCAATCACCAGCACGAGCAGAACACCATCGATAACGTCGCGCATGCTCTCCACCGGAAGAGTGATCGAGATCGCAGCCCACACGGCAAGCAAGGCCATGAGCACGCGAAGGCGGCGGCGAGTCGGAGCCAAGGTTGCGTAAACCCCCGGCCGAAGCCGCGCGATGCCGCGCACAATGAGAGAGATCACCCCGACGGCAATGACGACGGCGACAAGCGCAATCACGACAGCAACGGCAAGACCCAGCCACGATACCCATTCAAACAATCGAGTGATTTCCTTTCATTGGCGTTGCTCCAGCCTAGGGGCAGGCACCACAACAAAGGCTGACGTGATTAACTAGGGCGATTCGAGAGGGAAGTCATGAGCGAGCTAGCAACACAGAGTGCACGCCGCAATTCCCTGCGCCGGTGGATCGCCACCGTGCGCGAAGGCATCGCCGCTGAGCTGTGGCCGTTGCCTACTATGTCGATCATCATTGCCGTGATCTTGGGCATCGTGCTCCCCCTCATCGACCGCGCCGTCGACTCATCGTTGCCGGTCGGCGTTGAGCGATTCCTGTTTGCCGGCGGCCCCGAAAGTGCACGTGCCGTGCTCTCCGCCATCTCGGGTTCGCTGATCACGGCGACCTCCCTCACCTTCTCCCTCACTGTCGTTGCCCTGCAGCTGGCGAGCAGCCAGGCATCCCCGCGCGTGCTGCGCACCTTCCTCAAAGACCAGACCGTGCACTGGACGCTCTCGGTGTTCGTCGGAACCTTCGCCTATGCCCTCACGGTGTTGCGCACGGTTCAGGATGGCGATGACACCATCGACCCGATCGTGCCGCGCCTTGCGGTGACGTTGGCGTCGCTCCTGACCTTGGCGAGTGTTGTCATGCTCACGCTGTTCTTGGCGCACCTCGCGCGGCAGCTGCGCATTGAGACGACGATGCGGCAGGTTTACCTCGAAACCAGCAAGACTATTGAGCTCGTGGCATCCACAATGGCGACCGGCGAAACGGAACTGCCCGAGTGGCCGCCCGCCGAGCGCATCGAGTTGAGTCTCGCGAAGCGCTCCGGTTTTATTCGTTCCAGTGACCGTTCCCGGCTGCTCACGATCGCGATCAAGAACGACATCGTGGCACGCGAAGAACACACCGTCGGTCATCACGTGGTCAGCGGCACCCCGGTGCTGCGCTGGTGGCCGCGTGACCCCATGCGCCACATGGATGACGAAGAACGCGCCACCATCAACAGTGCGTTGGTCGGCGCCGTCAGCCTCGCCTACGAGCGCACGGCCAGCCAAGATATTGGTTTTGGCATCCGGCAACTCGTCGACATCACCGCCCGCGCACTCTCCCCCGGAGTCAACGACCCCACGACGGCCGTGCACACGCTGGGGCACATTTCGGCGACGCTCTGCTCGATTGCCGACCTTGAGATTCAGTCTCGCGGGCTCACCGACGATGACAACATCGTGCGCGTCATCATCAAACCCCACGACTTCGTGAGCCTGCTCGATATCGCGATGACCCAGCCGCGACGCTATGGCGCGAGCGACCCCGGGGTGGTTGAGCGTTTGTTCCAACTGCTGCAGGAGGTTGGCTACCGCGCGCAACGCACCGAGCAGTCCGCGGCGGTGGCTGTGCAAATTGACCGGCTCGAAGCATCCGTTGCCGCCGAAACGTATGACGCTGTGGAGCGCGAACGGTTCGCCCGCTTTGCTGAGGCGGCGCGTGCTGCGACCGTCGATCACCGCTGGCTCTGAGTCGCACGGAGCCGGCTGAGACACAGCCTGCTGAGCCACCCCCTGCTCGACTATCATTTCTCCATGCCCCGCACCCCGACTGCCCGCCCCGACGCTGACTCCGGGGAACGGGTACTGATTCTCTCTGCCGGCGTCGGATCGGGCCACAACAGTGCCGCAGCAGCAGTGCGCCAAGCCTGCGATGCGCGCACCGATGTCGCTGAAGTGCAGGTGCTCGACGTCTTGCAGGTCAGCAGTGCCCTCTACCGCGATGTGTTGGGCAAGGGCTACTTCGTGCTCGCCAAGGGTTTGCCGTGGCTGCTCGAGTGGGCCTACGACGTCAGCGACGCCCCGTTTTGGCGCCGCGGACCGATCGACCCCTGGACACAGGCCAACTCTCTTCCCGTAATTCGGGCGATCAAACGCTTTCAGCCGACCGCCATCGTCAGTACACACTTTCTTCCTGCCCAGCTCATGGCCACGCTCCTCATGCGCGGAGTCATTGATGCCAAAACAGCGGTGGTCACGACCGACTACGACCCTCAAGGCCTCTGGCTGACCAGCGCGTTCCACTCGTTTAATGTGGCGCGCGAGGAAGGCAAGATCGAGCTGATGGCGCTCGGCCTACCGGCCGACCGTGTGGCCGCAACCGGCATCCCGATCAGTTCGTATTCGGATGCCGAACCCGACCGCGTCGCCCACGACATCCCCCATATCTTGATTTCTGCTGGTGCAGCGGGCGGGGACTACGCCATCGCGGTGGTGCGGCAGACACTGCATATGCGCTCGGATTTTAGAGCGACCGTCGTGTGCGGGCACAATGAGGAGACTCGCACGGGCATTGAGAAACTCGTCGGGGCTGACGATCGTTTTAACGTGCTGGGGTTTACGACAGAGATGCCCGCATTGCTCAGAAGCGCCGACCTGTTCGTGGGCAAACCGGGTGGGTTATCGGCCTCCGAATGCATGGCGGCAGGGTTGCCCATGGTGCTGGTGAACCCCATCCCGGGGCAAGAGGTTCGCAACGGTGACTACCTGATGGAACAGGGTGCCGCTGTTCGCTGCAACGACGTCACCACCCTCGGCTGGAAGATCGACCAGATCGTGCGCGAACCTGGTCGCCTCGAACGGATGCAAGCGGCAGCGAAGAGCACTGGCCGACCGGATGCCGCGGCAGACGTTCTCACTGGCCTGCTTGATGGCCCGGCCCGGCCGATCGTCGTGACTCGCGCTGCTCAAAAAGCTATTCTTGCCGCCAGCGAACGACAAATGGTGGCGAGCGATCTCAGAGGAGACTCCGCCCTCGTTCGATTGACTGACCCCACAGACAACAGCACGGTGGCGCTTCTGAAAGCAGATGAGCTGGAAGACCTGCAGAAGCGGTACGCGTCGGGCGAGGGAGAGCTCGTGCTGAGGCCCGACCAGAGGCTCGCCTCGGTGCGCTGGGAGGGCCGCCGACTGATTCGGGCAGTGCTTCGCAACGACGAGGCGCTGCGTGTTCGCATCGACGCACTTCCGCACGCGCAGTCGCGGTCGCAGGCGTAGTCGCGGCAGTAGTCGCAGTCGCAGTCGCAGTCGCAGTCGGTAGGCCGCTAGTTCGCGGTGGGCCGCAACGGCACTGCTCCAGCCCAGTGTGAGGGGCTGTGGTGAGCGGCGATCAGCGCCCAGTCGCCCGCTCGTGGGTGCCACTGCCGGGTACTCGGATCACGCTGCAACGTCGGCCCCGCATCCAGCGCAACCTGCACGGTTGTCTCTGCGCCGCTCGCCAGGGTGACCTTCTGAAATCCGAGAAGTTGAGCGATCGGATGCTCGGCCGCCAGATCAGCGGCGTACACCTGAACGACGGTGGATCCGTCACGGTCGCCTGTATTGGTCACGAGCACGCGAGCGCTGCCGCCGGTGTCGGCGAAGGTGTGGTCGAGCAGTTCGTGGGTCATCGTCGTGTAGCCCAGGCCGAATCCGAACGGGAATGCGGGAGCAATGCCCTGACCATCAAGGTGACGCTGACCCCACTTGTCGTCATAGACGACCGCCTTTGCTGCGCTATCAAACGGGGGCAGCTGCGCCGCGTCGCTCGGTATGACAAACGGCAACCGACCTCCGGGTTCGGCTTCTCCCGTGAGCACACTCGCGAGGGCATGCCCACCTTCCATGCCGCCGTACCAGGCGAGGACAAGTGCAGGAACGCGATCCCGCCACTCGTCGGTCAGGATCGCGCTACCGCCGATCAGCACCACAACGGTGCGCGGATTGGCTGCGGTAACGGCACGGATGAGACTCACATCGGCGGGCCGAAGCTCGAGCGAGCTCCGGTCGCCGCCGCGCACGAAGCGTGCTGCGAGGTGCGCAAGCCCGATGAAGATACGGCGAGACAGACCAGAGTTGAAAGCGCGACCGAGGATTCCCACATCGACTCCCCCGGTGACCACCGACTCGCCCTCGTCGTGTTGGTCGAGCCCGACAACGACGACGGCAATCTCTGCCTGTGCTGCGAGCGCCGCGGCAGCGTTTTCGTCTTTGCCTGTGGCGGTCGTGATCTGCGCCTCCGGGAACGCTTCGCGCAATCCTTGCAGCGCAGAGACGGTGGATGGTGGCCGAACGCGCGAGGAGCCATGATCGCCCAGGTTCGCCTCGTCAGCGAGTCGCCCGATAACCGCGAGTCGACGCGTATCGGGAGCCAGTGGTAGCAGCGGCGCCTCATCAACAGCGTCGTTTTTGAGCAGCACTATCGACTCGGCGGCGGCTTGGAGGGCAAGGGCCCGGTGCGCGGCAGAGGCGATGACGCTCACATTCGGCTCCGGCTGCTCGCGCGTTGCCGCATGCAGAATGCTGGTGCGCAGAATGCGGTGAGCAGACTCGAGCACGGTCGCGCGGTCAAGCTCCCCGCTGCGCAGGGCGGCAGGCAGAGCGCGCGCCCGCAGCATCCGCAGGGGCATCTCGACATCCATTCCCGCTTGCAAGCTGACGACAGCATCGTGAGTGCCGAACACCCAGTCGCTCGTGACGAAACCGGTGAAGCCCCACTCGTCTCGCAGCACATCGGTAAGAAGGGCGCGATTGACATCCATGTACTCGCCGCGCACCCGGTTATAGGCGCTCATGACTGAGTCGGCTCCGGCATCCACCACCGCTTTGAAGTGGGGCAAATACACCTCATGCAGCGCATGGTCGTCGACAGAGACGTCGACCTCGAAGCGTTCGTTCTCCATCGAGTTGAGCGCGAAATGCTTCACGCACGCCATCGTGTGCACCCGAACACCGCGGGTAAGGGCTGCCCCCATCTGACCGACGAGAACCGGGTCTTCGCCGTAGCATTCCTGCGCACGCCCCCAGGCGGGATGCCGCAGCAGATTCACACACACCGAGGCAGAGTAGTTGGCACCCCGCGCGCGCGTCTCGGCGCCGATTGCCACCCCGACGCGTTGCTCAAGCTCCGGATCCCAGCTTGCTGCCCGCGCCATCGTCACGGGGAACGCTGTAGCGGCACCAATAACGACACCGCGAGCACCGTCACTGAACCGGATGCCGGGGATGCCGAGCCGCGCTACTGCTCCGGCCACAAATGGTCGCCGCCCGAGAAGGGCAGGGATGAAGGGCAAGAGACGTCGCGGAGAGTCACCGTCGAGCAGGCCGAGTAGTTCCTTCTCTGTCAGCAGGCTGACGAGCTGAGCGGAGGCTGTGTCGGCATTGACTGTGCCGGCGCGAACAGCGTGAACCGCGTCATCGAAGGCGTGAACCGAGGCTGCCATTGCCACTGGCACGGCTGCATCCCTCATCGGCACTCTGCCCACGCTCTGCAGGTCGCCGGTCGCATTCTCCATGATTCGAATTCTGCACCCTGTAGCTGTGCCCGCCCGCAACGGCAGGCAGGTAGACCGTCCGTCGCACCCCCACACTGGGGGCCGAGACCACTTGAGTTAACTGAGAGAACTTCGTTATGTTTGTATCAACCCTTGGCTGATCGTTGCACCTCTTCCACGTCTGGATCCCCTCTTTGTCTTTAGCACCCCGCACACCGTCACGTTCGCTTCGATTGTTTGCCGGCGCAGCCATTGCCGCCGTGATGCTCGCCGGCTGCACCACCCAAGCCAGTTCGGCGGATGCGCTGCAGAAGGCCTGCGTCGACACGACCGCCTCGGCAATCAAGCTCATTGATGCCGCCGACTCGTGCGGTGCCGGATTCGTTGAGGCAGTGTTCATGACAGAGGCTGCGTCAACCGGGATCGCCGGCGCCGATGGCGTCGATGGTACGAACGGCACCGACGGAAGTGACGGCGCGGCTGGTGCCAACGGGCTCAACGGTGCCGACGGCACTAATGGACTTAACGGTGCCGACGGACTTGACGGTGCCGCCGGGGCGACCGGCGCGGACGGCGCTGCGGGCCTCACCGGAGCCAACGGAGCGCAGGGCCCTAAGGGCGACGCCGGCGACCGGGGCGACACCGGCCCCCTAGGCGCACCGGGCGCTGATGGTGCAGATGGTGCAGTCGGCCCCATGGGACTGCGAGGTCCGGTGGGCGATACCGGCGCAGTCGGAGCACAAGGCGTCCAGGGCCTTACCGGCGCAACGGGAGCAACCGGACCCGCCGGCAACTCGCTCCTTGCCGCAGAGTTTGGCACCCGTACGGGCGCAGCACGAGACAGTCCCGGTAATTCGTGCACTCTCGGCACTCTGTCCCTGACGGCATCGGCATACGCCGGCAATGGTCTGGTCGCAGATGGCCGCCTTCTCAATACTTCCTCCAACCCAGCGCTCTTCTCACTCATCGGCACCACCTACGGCGGCGATGGTTACGAGACTTTTGGGCTCCCCGACATGAGCGATATCACGCCCAACGACATGACCTGGATGATCTGCCATCAGGGCATCTTCCCCAGCCCGCTCTAGCGTTCTGGAACGCTCTCGGCAGGTTCTCGGCAACACGCAGACTAGGATTCTGACGTGGAAGACACTTACGAACTCGAACTCCGTAGCGTTCCCTTTGAGCACGCCGACTCGGTAATGCTGCGCTCAGCGCAGCGCGCCGAGCTCACTGCGCGGTACGGAACCGAAGACAGCGAACCCGGCGTTAAGCCCAATGCTGACTCGGTTGTCGTCTTCTTGATCGCCTATGTCGATGGCGTTCCTGCCGGTTGTGGTGGGCTCCGCGAGCTCGACAATGGCAACTTCGAAGTGAAGCGCATGTACGTCACGCCCGCTCAGCGCGGCACCGGCATCGCCATCGCGGTGCTCAAGGGCCTCGAAGAGTGGGCTCGCGCTCAGTCGGCCACCGAACTCGTTCTCGAAACGGGAACAGCCCAGCCTGACGCGATGCGTTTCTACGAGCGCGAGGGCTACACGCGCATCGAGAACTTCGGCGCCTACGTGGGCGAGCCTCTGAGCGTCTGTTACTCCAAAACGCTCTAACGCAGAACCCCAGCTCGGCACGGGTTTCTCGCCTGATGGCAAGCATGGGCACGGCAGCGCTCTAGTCTTGGTCAGTGCTTGCTCTCGTCGCGCTCTCCGTTCTCATCGGAGCACTCTCGCAACGGATCACCGGGATGGGCTTCGCACTCGTGGCATCGCCACTGATCGTGATCTTGCTCGGCCCCTTCGACGGGGTGCTTGTGGTGAACCTCTGCGGTGTCATATCGGCAGCGCTCATCATCCCGCGGGTGTGGCGACACATCGAGTGGCGCACGCTCGCATGGTTGGCGATTCCGGCCGTTGTCACGATCGTGCCCGCCTCATTTCTTGTGACACGACTACCTGGTCCGATCACTCAGCTCAGCATTGGCATCCTTGTGCTCGTTGCCCTCACCGCGACGCTGCTCATTAGGCGCTCGGAGCGCGTGGTGCCGGCGCGACCGGCCGCGATCCTTGCCGGGGCGGCATCCGGTTTTATGAATACAGCGGCGGGCGTCGGCGGTCCGGCGATCAGTATTTATGCGGTGATCATGCGCTGGCCACAAGTGAACTTTGCGGCCACACTTCAGCCCTACTTTGTGATTGTCGGCGTCACTTCACTCGTTACGAAGGCTCTCTTTTCTGGCGGCATGCTTCCTGAGTTGGATGCTCTCAGCTGGGTCATCATCATCAGCTCACTACTGGTCGGGCTCGTATTTGGCGAGGTGCTCAATCGGCACGTTAGCCACCGCGCTGCGCGGATCGCGGTCATCATTATCGCGTACGTCGGCGGCACGGTCGCTGTCATCGATGGGGGCCTGGGGCTCGCGGCCTAGCCAGCACCGGACTCGCTCTCGGCGGCGCTCGCTCTGTTGCGCGGCACCTGCGACACCTCCAGCACAGGCGACACCTGCAGCCTTAACCAACGGATGCCCGGCCCCCATTCTCGGGGACCGGGCATCCGGTGTTCGACTTCGCGTTAGCGCTGCCGTTTCGACTCAGTGTTATTCGGCGGGGCCGACTCCTACGGGGTCAGCTTCCTCGTTGGGGGTGTCGCCGTTGCCGGGGACGGTCTGGCGCAGGGTAGCGCCGAGGCCGGCATCCACACTTGTCCAGTACCAGTAGAAACGCTCGAGGATCTCGGGAACGGTGATGCCGCGGCCCTGTCCGGTGAGGGTTTCGATGAAGCGTGCCTTCGACTCTGCGGAGAAGACGTCGCGGTAGAGCGTTCCGGCCTGACCGAAGTCGTCGTCTTCGGAGTGCAGGGTTGCTGCGGCGCGCAGGAGTTCGCCGTCGGTTGCCCAGCCGCCTTCGCCAGCAAGCTCGGGCTGAGCTGCGGGTCCGCCATACGAGTTCGGTGTGTACGTGCGTGCTGCCGCGTCACCGATCTTATAGTTCATGGAACCTTCGTGCTGGTAATTGCGCGCTTCGGAAGCGTGCGGCTGGTTGACGGGGAGCTGGTTGTAGTTGGTTCCAATGCGGTTGCGCTGGGCATCCGGGTAGGAGAACACACGGGCCATCAGCATCTTGTCGGGGCTGATGTCGGTGCCGGGAACCATGTTCGACGGCGAGAACGCTGACTGCTCGATCTGCGCGAAGAAGTTCTCCGGGTTGCGGTTGAGCGTGAAGTGGCCAACCGGAATCAGCGGGTAGTCCTTGTGCGACCACGTCTTGGTGAGGTCGAAGGGGTTGAAACGGTAGGTTTTGGCTTCTTCGTACGGCATGACCTGAACGGAGACATCCCAGGTGGGGTAGTCGCCGTCGGCGATGGCGTTGAAGAGGTCGCGACGGTAGTAGTCAGCGTCTTCTCCGGCGATGCGCTCGGCTTCGGCAGCTTCCATCAGTTCAACACCCTGGCGGGACTTGAAGTGGTACTGCACCCAGAAGCGTTCGCCTTCGGCGTTGATCCACTGGTAGGTGTGCGAGCTGTAGCCGTTGAGGTGGCGCCATGACTTGGAGAGGCCGCGGTCGCCCATGAGGTACGTGACCTGGTGGGCGCTTTCGGGCGAGAGGGTCCAGAAGTCCCACTGCATGTCGCCGTCGCGAAGACCGGAGTCACCGAGGCGCTTCTGCGAGTGAATGAAGTCGGGGAACTTCATGCCGTCACGAATGAAGAAGACGGGAGTGTTATTTCCGACGATGTCGAGGTTTCCCTCGGTGGTGTAGAAACGCAGTGCGAAGCCGCGCACGTCGCGCCAAGTATCGGGCGAACCTTGTTCTCCGGCTACGGACGAGAAACGCAGAATGGTTTCGCTCGTTGCACCCTTCTGGAAGACGGCAGCCTTGGTGAAACGAGAGACGTCTTCTGTGACGACGAACTCACCAAATGCTCCAGCACCCTTGGCGTGGGGGTTGCGCTCCGGCACCCGCTCGCGGTTGAACGCGGCAAGCTTCTCGACCAGAAAACGATCGTGCAGCGCGATTACGCCATCAGGACCTGTCGTGAGCGAATGTTCGTCGCTCCCAATTGGTGCGCCGGCCTGGGTTCTCGTGGGTTCTGTCACGATGTCTCCTTTGTGTGGGGATTGTTAGGGGCGAAATGGAAAGTCGGTCGACAGCGTAGACAGCTCTGTCTGTGTTCTTTAGTCTGCGCTCTTTTGGTTGAGAGCGCTCTGGCAATCGGGGCATACTCCCCAAAAGTTCACTTCGGCGGTGTGCACGGTGAAGCCGCCGGCTTCGGATGGCGTGAGGCACGGCGCGTGGCCAACAACACAGTCGACGTCGCGCACGGCGCTGCATTCGGTGCACACGATGTGGTGGTGGTTGTCGCCAATGCGGCGTTCATAGAGAGCGGATGACCCTGCCGGTTCGATCTTGCGCAGCAAGCCCGCCGTCGTCAGCGCCGCCAGCACTCCGTACACGGCTTGGAGGGAGGTGCCGGGCAAACTCGGCAGCACAGCCCCGAACACTGTGTCGGCATCCGAGTGCGGGATGTCAGTGAGGGCGCTGAGCACAGCGACGCGGGGCTCGGTCACTTTCAGACCGGCCTCTCGCAGAGTGTCGGCGAGCGCCGCATCCGTCACTGTTTCCATGGCTACGACCGTATCAGTTGTTTTGAGTAACTCAAGACAACTTGTGGTGAATTTTGTCCTCTCGTGATCCCGACTCCACAGTTCTTGACGCCTCTGCGTCGGGCGAGATCAAGCGCTGTACCGTAGCAGGGGTGCCATCCCCGATTCAGTTTCGCGCCTTCGCCGACGAGTCGTCCGCAAACCGCGGAGAGCGCCAGCAGGAGTACCTGATCGGCGCGGCTCTCGTGCCAGCCGACGAGTGCGAAGACGTGCGAGCGAAGCTTCGTCCCCTGCTGTTGCCCGGTCAGATAAAACTCCACTGGACCGATGAAAGCGAGTCCAGACGACGTCGGATCATCACGTTGCTTAGTGGGCTGGGGACCATGAACGTAGTGATTGCGCATCGTTCCACACGGCAAACGAAAACTGAACGCTTCCGCCGAAAGTGCCTTGGTGATTTCTATTCGGAGATGACCGCGATGAATGTCCAGGACGTCACGCTGGAAAGCCGCAGCCCCAAGCAGGACAAGCTAGATCGCGCCCACATTGTTGGTGTGCAGAATTCTGGCCAATCCAAGGGCGTACGCATCACTCATCTTCGTGGCGGCGACGAGCCGCTGTTGTGGATCGCTGACGCTGTACTCGGCGCGATCAACTCCGATTATCTAGGCGAGAAGAGTCACCTTGAGGCCCTGTCGCAGACTTTCGTAGTTCACCGGTACACCTCAGAATCCCCCGTTCCCGATGAACCCTCGACCGACAAAAACGAAAGACCCTAGATCCAGTCGTCCGGCTGGGGTTCTAAGGTCTTCTTCCTTACCCGTCGTAACGGGAGGCACCAACAATGCTAGCCCGACCCACCCATATCGGCAATAGCTCCGGGCTTCTCAGCTATGCCTCCCCGAGCGACCGAGTGAGGAGCGAATCCTCCCAACCTGTTTTGTGCCGCTACCCCATCACGCCACCGAGTACGCTCGTGCAACTTGTCTGAGGTGTAGAGTTGCGAGGCAGACAAACACAGTGATCGGAGCACCTGCATGACGCCAGCAGTGCAACAAGGTCGGCTCGCAGCGCAAGCGGCCGAAGTCCTGCTTGAGCGCATCCGTGCCGGCGAGTGGCCCCTGGGGCACAAGCTGCCGGGCGAGACGACACTGGCCGCCGAGATCGGGGTCGGGCGCTCTACACTGCGGGAGGCCATCCGTGAACTCGCCGGTCAAGGCGTGCTCGAAAGCCGTCAAGGCTCGGGCGTCTTCGTGATCTCGACCAACATCGCCGAGGACTGGGATGTCGTGCTGCGCCGAGTCTCCGTCGCATCCGTCATCGAGGCTCGGGTCGCAATCGAGGCCGAAGCTGCCGCACTCGCAGCGCATCGGCGCACCCCATCAGACCTGCGGGCGATGCGTCGAGCACTCGCCCGCCGCTCGGGCTCGCACCACTCTGCCGAAGAGTTCGCTGACGTCGACATGGCGCTTCATCAGGAAGTCGTCGCGGCATCCCACAATGAAGTGCTGCTCGAACTGTTCAACGGGTTCGTGCCGCGAGTGCGGGTAGCGATGATCGAAATGCTGAAGCTGCGCCCGATCCACGACTACGAGGCAGACCAAGCCGCCCACGCCGCTCTCGTCGAAGCGATCGCCGAACGAAACCCAGCCGCCGCTGCAGAGTGCAGCCGGGCGCACCTCACCGGCGTGCACCGAGCCCTCTCGTGAGCGACGGCACCACCACGAACGACAGCACCTTCATGAACGAAAGCACCTCCATGAACAGCAACCCCACCGTCGTCGAGCTGCGCGGCGTCACCTTTCGCCGCGGCGAGCGCACCATCCTGAACGAGGTCGACCTCACCGTGCGCGCGGGCGAACACTGGGCGCTCCTCGGGCCCAACGGCGCCGGCAAGAGCACCATCCTCGGTTTCGTTGGCGCCTCAGCGCACCCGACCTCCGGAACAGTGGACATCCTGGGGCAACGCCTCGGCCGGGTCGAACTGCAGGCACTGCGTCGCTCGATCGGGCACGTCAACCCGCGTCATCCGCTTCACGCACCCCTCACGATTCGGGATGTCGTACTCACCGGCCTCACCGGATCCCTCGAGACTCCCCCACGATGGGACCCCAGCGCGCAGCAGACCCAACGCGCGTCAGAACTCATCGAACAGATGGGGCTGGCAGGCAAGGATGCCCACCGCTGGCCGACGCTGTCGCAAGGAGAACGCGGCAGAGCACTCATCGCCCGCGCACTGATCGCCGAACCAGACCTACTCCTTCTCGACGAACCCAGCACCGGGCTGGATGTCGCGGCACGCGAGCAACTCCTCGAAACGGTCGACGCGCTCACCCACAGCTTTCCGCGACTGGCCTCAATTCTCGTGACGCACCACCTCGAAGAACTGCCCTCCACGACATCCCATGCCGCGCTAATTGCGGATGGTCGGATCTCTCAGGCGGGGCCAGCCGAACACGTGCTGACCACCGAAAACGTCACGACCGCCTTCGCGCATCCGATTCGCGTCGGCCAGCACGACGGGCGCTGGTTCGCGCTGCCCGGTCGCAAGCGTGCGCTCGGGCCGTACGCTGTGACGTAGAGGTGATTGTTCGTAAACAGAAGTTGTGTCGGGCCCCGTTGCCAGCGTGATCAGTCGCTGCTGACAGCGGCCAACTCGCGTTCGGTTCCTAAAATGATCATGCGCAATCCGTGCTCGAAAACATCCTCGCCCAGGGGATCCCCTCCAGTACGCATGGCAACCACGAATGTGTCGAGTGCAGGCCCGTCGAGTATCTCCATCGGATTCACAGCGCCGCCTACTCCCATGCGTTGCGCCTCGGCCGCGGCCTGCTCCTTTAAGACGAACCCGGTCACGTAATGCGAGACGACGGCGATGGTGCGTACAGCTAGCGCCGGATCAAACCCGAGGGCTGCCAGCGCGGCGATTTCGTCACCGAAGAGCCGAACGGTTTCAGGGCTTGCTGTGCGAACGGACGCAACAATGCGAGCCCCATCCCGATGGCTCAGCATTTCCGTGCGATACGCGCGGGCGCGTCGCTCTACCCATTTCTGCCAACCCTCATCGGGCAGAGGAGCGCCCATGCCGGCGCTGAGGATTATGGCGTCACCCATCCCGTCAAGAAGGGCTTGCTTGTTGGCAAAATGCCAATACAACGCGGGCGATTTGACCCCGAGCTCGACCGCCAGCCGCCGCGTGGTGAGTTCGTTCAAACCAACCGTGTCGGCAAGGGCGAGCGCTGTCGCAGTGATCGACTTCCGGGTGAGTGTCGGTCGTTTTGTTGAAGCCATCTTGACACCTTATCGACGATAAGCCATAGTTGCACCAACACTTATCACCGATAAGGAATTGCGATGGTTGCAACGTTGCCAGCGGGTGGGACGACTGCACGTTCTCGCCACCGACATCGTCACGTTCTACAACCACACACCCATCGCCATGAAGGGAACGCTCATATGCTCGTCATCGCCGGATACCTCCTTCTCGCCCCCACTGAACGCGACAGATTTGTCGCTCAACACCTCGACCTCGTGGCTCGGGCACGCCTAGCGCCGGGGTGCCTAGACCTCGCCATCAGTTCAGACCCCGTCAACGACGCCCGGGTCAATACATTTGAGCGGTGGGAGAACGAGGAGGCGTTAGCTGCGTGGAGGAAGATCGCAAACTCCCCGCAGCTAGATATCGAATTCCTTGGTGGAGACATGGCGAAATACCATATCGACAAGACCGGACCCGTTTTCTAAGAAGAGGCTCCGCCGCCGCCTTCCAGCATCCGATCCACGTCAAGCAACACGACGGCCGGTGGTGCGGGCTGATGGCCGACCGGACCTGGCGCGGCGGGCCGACCAACGATCAGCTCACGAGTTGATCGCTGCCAAGAGTTGAAATCGCCCGGGCCGCCCTCCACCAGCGGCGACCGCAACGAGGCATTCGCGAACAAGGGCGTGTCCCTCAATGATCAGGGTGCGATCCCATGCGCTGCGGTCTTGCTCGTCGAGGGTCACCAGTTCGCCGTCACACTAAATCGAGGGTCACGGATCTAGGCTTGCTCAGGCATCAATGACGATTTCGGCTAGGCGCGCTCGCTAGAGAGTCCCGACAACAGCCCTCTACGCCAGCAGCGCCAACGCCATGAGCCCCGCGGCGCCGCCCATGCTCAGCACTTCGACGCGCGCGAGCAGCCCGGGCGATCGCTGCGTTAGCCGCAGCGACCGCTCGAACCACACGGTGAAAATGACGTACCCGGCCATGCCGCCCAACAGTGGCGGCAGGAACGCCACCCCGTGATGGTGGCTTTCGCTGGCATCGACGCCGCCCGAACTCATCGCCATGATCATTCCCGCCATCAAGACGAGACCGAGGGCCGAGTGCAGCGCCATTAGCCCGGAAGGATGCGCCGCATCTGCCCCTGCGGCCGTTCCCGCCGAGCGAGCCGAACGGGAGTTGGGTCGCGCGCCGAACCCTACGAGCACCCCCGAGACGAGAAGCGCCATCACCCAGACCAGCGGATGAAGCAGCCCCCACGAGAGCGACACATCCAGCATCGCCGCGAGCATCACAATCGCCGCAAAAGACTGCAGCTGCATTCCAGTACGCCGCGCACTTACGGTGCAACACGTGCCGAGCGCCGCCGGCAGCAAGGCCGCCACGTGCAAGGTTTCCACTGTTTTCCGCTTCCGCTCTCGTTCTCCTCGCCGCTCCCTAGTGGCCGTGCTCACTATCGTGGTGGGCGCAGTGGTCACCGTTTTCTTGGGCCGGGGCGGGGATGTTGAGTGCCGGGTTCATGCCGAAGAAGCCGTTGGGCTTGAGGGTGAACTTGGCGTAGTCCATGGGCATGACGGGCCAGTCTTCCATGCGGGGGAAGTGGGTGAGACCGAAGGTGTGCCACACGACAACATCTTCGGCTTCAACCGAGGCGTCATCCGCAATGTATTTGGCAATGCCGTCGCCACCCGGGTTCTGGTGCACGAAGTCGCCGGCCGCATACCGTTCGCTTGGGTCGTACTTCGTCACGTAGAGATGCTTGGTCGTGAATAGAGCTCGCTTCGCAATCGATGACGACTCGTCTGCCATCAAGGTCGGGCTCTCCTGGGGGTAGAGAACGTACGACGTGGGGCGTCCAGTGCGGTTGGTCTTGTCTGCGCTTGAGATCTGCCACACACGGGATGCCGCACCGTTAGCAACTCGGCCTGACTCGCCTTCCGAGCGGATGCGCGTGACCTGCTTCGTGAAGGCGTTGCCGTATTCATTGCCCGGCCCCATCAGCACGCGCACGGCGTCAATCTCATCCACACTGTTGGCTACACCGTCGACGGTCATGTCGAGTCGTGCCGAAAAGAGGTGCTGGTGATTGGGGCCACCGAGGCCAGGGGCAACTTCCGAGGCGTAGGGGTAGTCCGAGCCATCCGCTTGCAGTCCGGGATACGCCGACGTGAAGAGGATGCCCGTGAGCTTCGACTCACATTCGATGGTGCCGTCGAGGTACAGGTACCAGTAGAAGCCGTAGTCGTAGTTTCCGACTGTGGTGAAGAAGGAGATGACGAGTCGACGAGAGCGCCGAACTTCCGAGGCGCCAGTGAAGAGATCGGTGTGCTTCCACAGTGTGCCGAAGTCTTCCTCGTGCATGCAGATGCCGTTCTGTACGACCTTGGGGGAACCCAGCTCGTCGGCGAAGACCGCGTCAAAGTACTTGATCTCGCCAACACAGTCGCAGCCGAGGGCGAGCGAGTTCGTGTAACGACCGAACAGGTACTCGCCGGTGTCGAAGTAGTTCTGCCAGAAACGGTTGGGCTGCGGGTCGGCGTAGGGAACCACCATTTCGCTAATCGACCCGCGATACATGATTGGGCGGTCGACACCCTGGTCGGCAAAGCTGAGGTTGCGCATGATGAGACCCTCGCGCATGTCGAACCCGATCTGGAATTTCCAGTTGCCCCACTCGACCTGTTCACCGTCGACGAGATAGCTGGGGCCTTCCGGCTGAGTGATGACAATCGGCTTGAGCGCATCGAGCGGTGGTCCCTGCACTGCCGGGTCGTCGTAGTTGCCGCCCTCGGCGGGGATCGGATAAACCTCGTTGTCGACAATGCGCGTCACTTTCATCGCGGCAATGTCGACGTAGGCGGCGAGACCGTCAATCGGGTGCGCCCACACGTGGTCGCCCACGTAGTCAGAGCGGAACGCGAAGATACGCAGAATGCGGCGACCCTCCTCTTCGGGAAAGTCGTAGTAGCCGGAGGAGAGCGGCACAACTTCGACGTCGTTTACGGTGACGCCGCGCTTCGCAAGAGCCGCGATCCAGCCTTCGTCTTGGGCGACGATCTCGCCGACGAGCTCGAATTCTGTGTCGAGGATAGGCAATTGTCCCGCTGATCCGTCGAGCACCGACGTTGAGATGACGGCTCCGAGCCCCAACGAGATGATGTTGTCGCTGGAGTGGCCGGTTGCGAGATCAAGCAGCATGACGCGTGCTTGGCGGTCGGGCATGTCCCCGCCCTCTGCCTCCCACGCTTTCACTTCGTTCTTGGCGGGCTCCTCGAGGCCGACATAAACGAAACGAGTGGTCGTGGTGAAGAAATCCACCGTCGAGGCGATGTCGCGAATCGCGGTGATCTCGTCGGCGCTCAGGCTGCTGAGCGGATGCTGCGGCGCAGTCGAATTGTGGTGGGCTAAGACTGATTTGTCGTTCGTGATCGTCATTCGATTTCCTTCACTTGCGGGGGATGGGGATGATGTGTGCGTGCCGGGCTGGAGCGCCGGGCCGGTGCACAGGGTTGTCCAGTGCGGCGCTCCAGCCCGAACGGATCAGGCGTCGATTGAGTCGATAATCGATTCGTAGGTTGCGGGCTTGGTGCGCTTGAGGATGACTGCCTGAACCAGACCGACAGCGGGAGCGATCACGATCAGCAACAGGAGCAGCACACTCATTACGCCGAAGACGGGGGCTCCCTCGGCATTGACGTCTCCGACCATGACCGGGAAGTACGCGATGATGATCGCGGCGCTGGCGATGAGACCTACCAGGCCCAGCACCGGTGCCAGCTTGGTGTTCCACACTCGTGTGTCGCTCTTCGTGCTGGCGAAGTACACAATGACCGCGACACTCGTGAGAGCCATCAGAATCGCGATGGCTAGCGTTGCGACACCAGCGAACCACGTGAATACCTGGACCACGGGGTCGAGCCCAAGCACCGCAAAAAGAGTGATCAGGGTGCCTGCTGTTACGGTCTGCACGAGAGAAGAGAGGTGCGGCGACAGGTGCTTGGAGTGCACTGAGGCGAGACGTTCCGGAAGCACACCCGTGTTCGACATCGAGTGCTGGTAACGCGTGATGACGTTATGGAACGAGAGCACACACGCGAACATTGCCGTGATCAGCAGGATGTTGACGATGATCTCGCCCGCGACACCGAGGTACTGCGCCACGGTGACCAGAATCATGGCGCCAGGATCTTGGGCCGCGACATCCACCACATTTTCTGGGCCCCACGCCATCACGATCGCCCAGCTGGCGACCGTGTAAAACACACCAACGCCGATGACGGCACTGTACGTGGCGATGGGGATGGTGCGGTCAGGGTCTTTTGCTTCGTCACGGAACACCGCGGTCGCTTCGAAGCCGATGAAGGCGGCAATGGCGAACATGAGGCCGACGCCCGGCGAACCGCTGACGATGTTGGTCGGGTAGAAGGGCTCGAGAGTGAGCCCCTCCGCACCGCCCGAAGCGACGACCGCAATCACGAGCGCGATGACGATGCCGACCTCAGAAACGAGGAAGACCGCAAGCACCTTGGACGAGAGATCGATGTGGCGATAGCCGAGCACACCGACAACGGCAACGACGAGGAGCGAGAAAACCCACCACGGAATCTCCGGGCCGCCCAATGACATCGCCGTCACGCTGAGGATGTAACCGACATAGCCGTGCACCGACACCTGAATGGCGGTGTACGTGAGCATCGCAAGCCACGCACTCGCCAGCCCAGCCGGGCGGCCAAGGCCGTAGCCGACATACGTGAAGAATGCCCCCGGCTTCGGAACGTGACGGGCCATGGCAGAGAGGCCGACAGCGAAGAGCAGCAATACGACGCCAGAGATGACATACATGCTCGGAAAGCCGACACCGTTGCCGATGAGGATGCCCAGCGGCACCGCCCCTCCGACCACAGTGAGCGGTGATGCAGCGGCAACAACCATGAAGACAATCGCGGCGACGCCGAGCTTTCCGGAGAGTTTTGGCTTAGCCAAGGTGTCTGTAGCTGTTGGAGGTGTTCCAGTGGCGGTCATTGCTGTCGTCCAATCAAACGGGAGAGGGGAATGGTCGTAAGGACACTCTGCCGAGGCCGGATTGCGCCGCTGTCACCGCGCGGTAAAAACATCCGTCGCCTGAATGAGACGAGTTTCTGGTGCTGTCTCATTTGGGCTTACCTGCCGGAAACATTTCGGTCTCGCCGCTGTAATCGACCACCGCTAGAGTCGTCGAATCTCGGCACTCTAGGAGCACGCGATGTCAGCACTTGAACGCGCGATCGCGCAGCGCCACCCGGTTCATGGCTTTAGCCGCGAGTCACCGCTTCACGGCCTCGATCGCCGCAGCATCGGTTTCGTCGAGGTGCTTGCTCAATCGGTATCGGCCATTGCCCCGGCGGCAGCCGCCACCACTATGCCGCTGCTGGTCGCGAGCATCGCGGGATCAGCCACCGTCTTCTCGATCGCTACCGCCGGTCTTCTCGCTCTCCTTATCGCCTTCACCGTCAACCAATTCACGCGCCGCATGGCCGCCACTGGATCGCTCTACACCTTTGTGGCCAAAGGCTTCGGCACTGACCGCGCGGGCACAACCGCGACTCTGGCAACAAGTGTTGGCATGCTCATTGGCTACAGCTTCATCGCAATGTTCGCTCTGGCCGGAGGCACCTACTACGTGTCGATCGTTCTCGCGAGAGTCATTCCGGACCTCATCGGCTCACCACTCGCGACGGGCGGGATCATGGTGGCGCTGGCCAGCATTGTGCTGCTGGTTCTCGCCCGCGGCATCCGGCTCTCCTCGAGAGTGACGCTCATGGTGGAGACGCTCTCGGTCGCGGTGCTGCTCATCCTTATCGTTGCGCTCTTGATTCAGATTGGGCCTCACACGGACTGGTCAGCGGTCACTCGTCAGTCCTTCGCAGGTTCGACTGGGTCATTTTCTGGAATCGCAGTCGGCGCGGTGTTAGCGCTCACCGCCTATGTTGGTTTCGAAAGTTCAGCCGCTCTGGGCGTCGAGGTGCGACGCCCGTTTAGAAACATCCCGCGCGCGCTGGTCTGGACCGTGCTGGGCTCTCTCCTCTTTTACGTACTCGCCGCGACCGCTCAAGTGATGGGCTTCGAGGTGCTCGGAGCCGACTTCAGCCAGAGTACGTCGCCGGTCAACGAATTAGCAGAAGGATTCGGGCTTGGCTCCTTTGCCCTTGTTCTCGATATCGGAATCGCGGCATCGTTTCTCGCCTGCACTATCGCGTCAACCACCGCGCTCGCTCGAGTGCTCTTCTCGTTGAGCCGCGACGGAATTTTGCCGCGCCGGCTCGGCTCCACTCATCCGAAACTCCACACACCGCTCTTTGCAATCGGAGTTTCGTTGCTCGCCGTGACCGTCGTGCCGCTGGCGTTCGTGCTCGCTGGTGCTGGCATCTGGAACACCATGCAACTGCTGCTGGTCGTCGCTGCGGCGGGCTACATTACGGCCTACATCATGGTGTGTTTCGCCGCCCCCGCGTTCTTGAACCGCATCGGCGAGCTCAGCATCCGACCGCTGCTCACCGCACTAGTTGCCGGCCTCTCGCTGACCATCGCTTTCGTCACCTACCTCGCCGTTGAAGTAGCCGGAGAACGTGCACTCGCCGTCGCACTCTATGTGGCAGTCATGAGCCTGGGCACTGCCGTTCTGCTGCTGAGAGTTCGCAAGAATCCACGCCTCGCCCTCACGATCGGCAACTACGACGAACCCACCGTGATCGATGTACTCGGCGGCACCACACAGGCGAAGCAGGCGAGTGACTGAATCGACCCCGCCCGCAGTGCCCGAGGCGACGCGCAAGCGTGGAGCCGTCGATGGTCTGCGCGCACGCCAGCCCGCTGCGGTGCACAGCGCGCTGGGGGTTCTTGAGGCGGTAGCCCGACACGGCGCTGGAGTCAGCGCTCGCGAAATCTCCGAAGCCCTCGATCTGCCCCGCGCCACCACCTACCGCCTGCTCAACCTTCTCGTGCAAGACGAATACTTGGTGCGCACCCCCGACCTCCGTGGCTTCGCGCTCGGCAGCAAACTGGAACAGTTTGGCCGCGCAGTGAAGCCCGCAGCTCCCCCGCGCGCCGCCCGCGAGATCATCACCGAGCTTCGCGGCAGCATCCGTGCCGGTGTTCATCTTGTGCGCTACGACGCCACGCACATTGTGCTCAGCGACATCGATCCAGACTTTCCACTCAGCCACCCCGAACGCATCAGCAGAGAGCTCGACTGCTCAGCAATGGGCCGCCTCTTGCTCACCGAACTCGGCCACGACGGCCACCCCTCGTGGGCTGTCGTGCGCCCCGCGTCAAGCATCCACGCCATTACTGAACACGTCACCCGCAGCGGCTACGCGATGCAAAACGGGGAACTGCAACCAGGGCACGGATGCATCGCCGTAGCCATCCGCGACGATCACGATGTGCTCGTGGCTGGCCTCGCCGTCTCGATGCCCGGAGTGCGGGTCGAGAACCCTGCCAAGATCGTCGACTCCCTCAGGGAAGCCGCGCAGGGGTTGGCGCCGCTGTTGTCATGAAATGCGTGTGCAGCCCAATAAGCGGTTAAGTTCTAGCGCTAATTGCAATTCGTTTGGTCGCGGATGCCATTTCGATCGGAGCACTCTATGGAATCTACTTTTAGCGAACAGTACGCAGAGATCGTTCTCCGTGCGAAGAAATCGGCCCGGGCTTATCTGTGTGACGGAGAGTTCGACCACGACGGTATCGACCTCGCGCTCAATTCGATTCTGCGCTCAGAAGTTGCCGAACACTGTGGGCCACTGGGATACGCCCGCAGGGAGATCGAGTGGGGCGGCTAAGCCGAAAGCTCCGGCCGCTTCTTTTCCAAGGAACGGATGTACGCCGCATTCCCGCTGATCGCCGCCCTGTACCTATCTATGTCGGGAGAAGGAACGAACTCTACCACTAGATCGAGGAGCGCTGCGACGGCCGCATCATGCCGCCCGGCGGCGTGCAACGTAATCGCCTCAAAAGCACCCAGCGCAGGGGACTCCGGGAATGCGCTGCGTGCTGTCGCAAACACCTCCCGAGATTTGTCGTATTCGCCTAAGTTTCTGAGCGTTGAGCCGTACTGAACGTAGCAACGGCGGAGCAGATCGCCCTCCAGCCCGGCGGCGAGAGCGCGCTCGTAAAAACCCCGGGCTGTTTCTTCCTGGTCAGCCGTGTCATACGCCCCTCCCAGCTCATAGAGCACTCGAGCGTTCTGGGAATGCGAAGCGTAGAGGGGAAGCAGCGAATCTATTGTTGGCTGCATGTTTTCCCGGTCCCTGGCGGCGAAGATCCGGTCAAGCTCATCGTCTAGATTCATGCCGCACAGTCTGCCACGGGCGCTCTCGGCAGGAGACCTGGTCGATGGTTTTTGGTTAGTGAAGGCCAGCCGCCATTTCCCGATAGACAGTGGAGAGCTCTGTCGCGCGAGCGCCCCAGTCCAATGTTTCGCGACCTTCAAGATAGGCGGCGAGATCCTCGATGTGGATTTGCCAGCCTGCACCGTGGTGATGATAAACATCGAGCGGCAGGCCAGACTCCTCGACGATTAGCCTCGTGCCGGCCGGTTCCTCAACCAACGTGACGTCAATCACGCCGGGTGCGTCGTCATCCGACCAGGTCGTTATTCGCAAGTGTCTGGGTGACTCGCAAATGTCAACGCGGCCGGATCCTTCCCAGCCACTGGTAAACGTGGCGCTGAACTCTCCACCAATGGTGAGATCGCCATCCACGGTCACGATCCAACGCGCGAGTCGGCTCGGCACCGTAATCGCGGACCACAGGTCGTCGATGTTCGTCGCATAGACGTCCTCAACGAGAACGACGCCTGCGCCGTTCTCCTCCCGCACACTGCCCAGAATTTTGGTAACTCCGGATCCTTCAGGCATCGCTATTCCCTTTTCTCTCGTTTACCGCGTGCGACTTCGCTTTTTTGCCGCGTGCGACCTCAGTGTGGAGCGCGTCGAGGCGGTGTTCCCACAGCGCGCGATATTCCTCCAGCCACTCGTCAAGCTCTTGGAGCGGCTCGGGGCGCAGCGAGTAGATGCGATGCTGCGCCTCGCTGTGAACATCCACTAACCCAACTTCACGCAAGACCCTGAGATGGCGAGAAACACCGGGGCGCGCGATCGGAAGAAGCGCTGCGAGTTCGGTGACATTCGTCGGACCCAATCGAAGTCGGGCGAGTAGAGTGCGTCGGCTTTCGTCTGAGATTGCCTGCAGCATCGTGTCCATACGTTGAATGTACCACCTTGGGTACGTACACGCGAGGTTACATTCTCGTTTTGTCTACCGCATCCGATGTACTGGTTATCAGCGTCGCATCGTAGCCGCGGGTCAACCCGCCGCGAAGGGTAGAGCACACGCAATGCACGTTTATTGATGCATCTGATAATGCTAGGATAAACGTGCATCGCACAATGCACTGTTATCCGTGCATCGTAGTTTCGGGTCTGGCAGGGACAAAGGGAAGGAGCATCCGATGCCCACCATTGGGATCACCAACTTCAAGGACCTCGGCGCCGTCGTGAAGGTTGCACGGCAAGCACAGGGCATCCGCCAAGAGGACGTCGCAGAAACGCTGGGATTCTCGCGCAACTACCTGCGCGAAATCGAATCCGGCAAACCGAACCTCTTCGCGTCGAGGCTGTTCCGCACCCTCAATAAGCTCGGCATCCGCGTCACCGTCACGTACGAACTGACGCGTCAGAGCTCCGAAGCCGACGAGGCCCAGAGCGAGGCCGGAGCACGCGATGGCGAGTGAACTCGCAGTATTTCTTCATGAACAGCGCATCGGAACGCTAACTCGGGCCGCACGGGGTTCTGCCGAGCAAGTCCGACTCACATGGGCTGCGGACTATCAGCCCGGTGCAGTGCGCTTAACCGAAAGCTTCACCACCGTCCCCGGCGCTCGAACCGACGTGAACCTGGTGTCACGGTTCCTTGGAGGTTACGGGCCCGAGGGCAACCAGCGCGAAGCGATGGCTTCGGAGCGCGGGATACAACCGAACGATCTTTTCGGCATCCTTCGCGAATTCGGTGGATCGCTCGCCGGCGCCCTGACCTTTCTCCCGGTCGGAGACAATCCCGCGAGCTCGGCATCCTATGAACCGCTGAGCGACGCTGAACTGAACCGGATGCTGAAGAGGGCAGTTGAGGATCACGACCTTGGGCAGCGAGATGACAGCCGCTCGATGATCCCGGGCTTTCAGCCCAAACTTCTGTTGGCGAACTTCGGAGCCGGCTGGCGGCAGCCGCACGGCAGTGCCCACTCCACCCACATCATCAAGCCCCAAGTGTCATCGCGCCCTCATCTGATCGCGGACGAATACTTCAGCCACCAGCTCACCCGCGCCATGGGGCTCTCCCATTTCGAAAGCGAACTCCACACCGTCGGCCGCACCTCCTATCTGGCGATCGAACGCTTTGACCGCGCCGTCCACGGCGAAACTGTCAGGCTCGTTCACCAAGAAGACTGCGCGCAGGCCCTCGGCCTCGACTGGATAAACGCGAGCTCAAAGTTTCAAGACAAGAACTGGCCCGCGAACCCGCAACGCCCCAGCGCAGCGAGGATCGCTGAAGCTGCGGCTAGCTTAAATGGAGAAAACCCGCTCTCGGAGTGGTTGCGCCAGCTCACTTACCGGGTGCTCGTTGGCGACAACGATGGCCACGCAAAGAACACCGGAATCCTTCACCTCCCCGGCGAAGATACCCTCACCCAGCTCTACGACGCGGTGCCCAACCTCTACCAGGCAGGCCGTATCGACTGGACCATGGCCTTAGCGATCGATGGGCAATTCGACCACCGCCGCATCAGTGCCGAACGGCTCATCAATGAAGCCACAGGTTGGGGAGTCATGACGCCGAGATCAATCGAAAAAACGGTCACAGAGACCTTCGCGGCATTCAGCTCAGCGCTCAACAGCACTCGGCCACCCGCCGGCATTTCGCCCGGTCTCCTCGACGGCCTGGAATGGAATCTCAGCCGCCTGATCGCTGGGGATGAGATCAGCGAACCGCGGCGCTAAGGGATCGACTAACTGGCATCAGCTGACGCAGAGGCGTGCAGTCCAATCATCCATCCGCGCGCGGAGGGCGCTCTCAGTGAGGTCGCTGTATCCGACACCGAGATAGTTGGGGGCCCAGGTTTCAACGCGCGAGGCCGACCGGGCGGCAGCCACCAGATCCCATGCCTGGATGTCGGGAAGGGAGTGCCCCGATTCGCGCTCGTATTCCGCGAGAAAATGATCTGCCGCATCGATGGATCCGAGGAGCACGAGGTCGAGGCGGCACCATGACACATCCAAGCCGCGTGGAGCGCTGCGAGCGCCCGACCAATCGACGACACCGGTGAGCACGTCACCCTCCCACAGGGCATTTCCGCACCAAAAATCGTAGTGAGTGAGAACGCGGTCAGCCCGATCAAGTTGCTGCCACGCCCCGCGCCCACGAGTCTCTATCGCGCTGACACCCTTCGGGGTTTCCCACGACAGGGTTCGGAGGCCGACACTGTCGAGTTCGTGGATCTGGGCCAATACCGCCGCCATCTGCTCTGCGACCCTGCGCAGTGGCACGTCGGGTGAGGGCGGGCCGCCGGGGACCACCGACGTGACGATGAACGGGGATTCGCCGAACTGACCGGTAGCGACGAGCCGCGGCACACGCTCCCCCAGAGCAGCGACTCGGTCGAGGATTGGTGGCTCGTGCACGACCGCATCGTCCAGTGTCGGGAACACTCTGACGACATACTCGGCGGTCGAGTCCGCGACCACAAGCGTCGTCGCGTGCTGGCCGCCAGCCAGCGGTCGAACGAGCGTGATCGCGCGACCCAGCTTCTCCGACACTGCGGCGATAACGCCATCCACCTCCACAACCGTCACGTAACTCATACTCGCATGTGCTGAACCGCATTAGGACGAGGCGGTCAGCTGTAGTCGGCCGCGACCGACTGGGTTGTCGCGTCGAGCGTGATCATGCCGCCGTGGGGAATGATCCACTGGGGTCGGGTGTGGCCGAAGGGGGCACCGACGCACACGAGCCCGAGTGAGATGCTAGTCGCGTGACTGCATCCGCGAATCGTGAGCACGCTTCGATTGAGGTGCGCCCCTATACCGAGCTGGATGCCGCCAGCACGCTGGCCGTCTTCATCGCCGCGGTGACCCAAACGGCATCCGCTGACTACACCGTCGAGCAGACGGAAGCCTGGGCGGATATCGATGCGCGGGACCTGCACTCTTGGGGCCGCGCGATGGCGGCGCGAAACAGTTTTGTCGCGACCATCGATGAAGAGGTCGCAGGGTTCTCCGATGTGAGCGCCACCGGGTACATCGACATGATGTTTGTCGCGCCGCGATTTCTGCGACGTGGGGTTGCGCGGCGGCTCCTCGCTCACGCGGAAGCCGTGGCTTCCGATTCGGGAGCACGCGTGCTGACCGCCGACGTGAGCATCACCGCCAGACCGTTCTTCGAACGTTTCGGATTCGTCGTCACTGCTGAACAGCATCCAGTGAAGCGCGGCGTTGAGCTGACGAACTTCGCGATGCTCAAACCCCTGCCCTAATCAGCGCTCACAGGTAGTGAAGTGAGCGCAGGTTCGGCGGGAACAGGCCGGAGAAATCCCCTCTTTGCAGCCCGCGATCCCCGAGCTGTGCGGCAGATAATATTGCAGGATGACCGGACCTGAGGGCGCTCTAGGAGCGGTGCTCGAAACGATGTCCTGGGTCGGCCTCGTTCCCGGCATCCCGCTACTCCTTTTCGGCTGGATTCTCGCTCTGCGGGCATGCAAGTGGATCGCGACCACTGCCGAAGTATTCGAAGCCGGAGGCTTTCAGGGCTTTCGCTGGTCCGATGGTGATGGCAGGCAGTACTCCGTCCTTCACGAGCCATCCGAGGTTCCGAACATGGATGTCGGCGCCCCAGTCACGCTCCACTACGACCAGTGCCATCCCTCTCGGTGGAGTCTCGCACGGCCCCGCCGCACGAACGCCGCCATCGTCATCGGCTCGATACTCACCGGAATTGGCCTTCTGAGCGTCGTTGCGGGCTTCATTCTGATGGCGTTGTGAGCATGCGCTCAGGCTACTCGCCACCCCCGACACTTTTCTCACGACTAAGGGGCACCTCAGAGAGCAACGCTCATCCCTCGCTCGCCTTCGACGGCGACGCTGGGATCGCCGAAGCAGGCGGCGGTGAGGTGGTCTCCTTCCCCACGAACTCGTGCCCGAGTTCATCCCAACTCCGCCCCAACTGTGGCAGGGTGGTTTCGTGTCACCACGGCAACCATCAGACCATGATTATGACTCGGCCCCAGCGACAAACGTGCTTCGTCTGGCGGCCTTCGCCTCTGAGCCCGGAGGGGGAAACCCTGCCGGCGTCGTCCTCGATGCCTCCGCTCTCAGCGACGCTGCGATGCAGCGAATCGCTGCGGATGTCGGGTACGCCGAGACAGCGTTCCTCATCGAGCCCGGCAGCGACACCGACAGAACCGTTCGAGTGCGCTACTTCTCTCCCGTGGCCGAGGTGCCATTTTGCGGCCACGCGACCGTTGCGACAGCTGTTGCTCTGGCAGAGCGCCGGGGAACCGGTTCCTTCACATTCGAGACTCCGGTTGGGCTCGTCATCGTTCACACAGCGCGATCGGATGCGGATTCGGATGCGGCCATCACTCCAGCAGGAGGCGCGGCTAGCGCTTCGGTGACAGCCTCGTTCACGAGCGTTGAACCTCACGTTCGTGAACTCGACCCCGTGGTTGCCGACACTCTGCTCTCGCTCTTGGGACTCCAGCGTTCCGACCTCGATGACCACTGGCCTCTGGGGGAGGCCTTTGCCGGCAACTGGCATCCCATTGTCACGATCCGCTCCCAAGAAGTCTTTGATGCCTTTAGCTTCGACCCGGCCAGCATCCGTGCTCTGATGGACGAGCGCGGATGGGCGGGAACGGTCACCGTGGTTTGCCGCCAGCACTCCGATGAGTCGTCAACCCTGCGGGTGGAAGCGCGCAACCTTTTCCCGGTGGGCGACATCACCGAAGACCCCGCCACGGGGTCAGCGGCCGCGTCGCTCGGCGCATACCTTCGAGCGTTGGGGGCGATCGAGCCTCCCGCCCGGTTCGGGGTGCACCAAGGGCGCCATGTTGGCCGCCCCAGCCTGCTCATGGTCGACGTGCCGCCCACCGGTGGCGTCACCGTAACAGGCACCGCAACCCCCATCTCCTGACCCAGTCGAGCAAGCGCGACACCTTCGCGCACCTAGGTAGACTGGAACCAGCCGGCGTGAGCACCCCGGCATCCATAATCTTCTGGGAGAAGCCCCTCGTGACTGACGTCTCAACCAATTCCCGCCAGCATGTTGCCGACACGGTATCGAACGCGATGGCTACGCCCGAGAAAGAGCAGCCCTACGGCGCCCTCGGCCTCAAATCAGACGAGTACGCGAAGATTCGCGAAATTCTGGGCCGCCGCCCCACCAGCGGTGAGCTTGCCATGTACTCCGTGATGTGGAGCGAGCACTGCTCCTACAAGTCCTCGAAGAACTACCTTCGCCAGTTTGGCAAGAAGGTCAGCGAGAACATGACCAAGAACCTCATGGTCGGCATGGGCGAAAACGCTGGCGTCATCGACGTCGGCGAAGGTTGGGCTGTGACCTTCAAGATCGAAAGCCACAACCACCCCAGCTACATCGAACCCTTCCAGGGTGCAGCAACAGGTGTTGGCGGAATCGTGCGCGACATCATCTCCATGGGTGCCCGTCCCGTTGCCGTCATGGATGCGCTCCGCTTCGGCGCCATCGACAATCCAGACACCGCTCGCGTCGCCAAGGGTGTCGTTTCGGGCATCAGCTTCTACGGCAACTGCCTCGGCTTGCCCAACATCGGCGGCGAAACTTACTTCGACTCCGTCTACCAGGCCAACCCGCTCGTCAACGCACTCGCCGTTGGAGTGCTGCGCCACGAAGACCTGCACCTCGCTAACGCTCGCGGCGTGGGCAACAAGGTTGTGCTGTTTGGTGCCCGCACCGGTGGCGATGGCATCGGCGGAGCATCCATCCTCGCTTCGGATTCCTTCTCAGAAGGCGGCCCGACCAAGCGCCCCGCCGTTCAGGTCGGCGACCCCTTCGCCGAAAAGGTACTCATCGAGTGCTGCCTCGAACTCTTCCAGGGTGACCTCGTTGAGGGTATCCAAGACCTCGGCGCCGCTGGCATCAGCTGCGCAACAAGCGAGCTCGCCTCGAACGGTGACGGTGGCATGTTCATCGAACTCGAAAAGGTTCTGCTGCGCGACCCCACCCTCACGGCAGAAGAAATTCTGATGTCCGAGAGCCAAGAACGCATGATGGCCATCGTGAAGCCTGAGAAGCTCGAAGGCTTCCTCAAGGTTGTTGAGAAGTGGGATGTCGAAACCAGCGTGCTCGGTGAAGTCACCGACACCGGTCGCCTCATCATCAACTGGCACGACGAAGAAATCGTGAACGTCGAGCCCCGTACCGTCGCCATCGATGGCCCCGTCTACGACCGCCCCGTCACCTACCCGAAGTGGATCGACAAGCTTCAGGCCGACAGCGCCTCCGGCCTCGCCCGCCCCAAGGACGGCATCGAGCTGCGCGACCAAATGCTGCAGCTGCTCGCGAGCCCCAACCTGGCCGACAAGAGCTGGATCACCGACCAGTACGACCGCTACGTGCTCGGCAACACCGCCTTGAGCTTCCCGGATGACGCCGGCATGGTGCGCATCGACGAAGAGAGCGGCCTCGGCTTCTCTGTCGCGACCGACGCCAATGGCCGCTTCTGCCAGCTCGACCCCTACGCCGGAGCCCAGATCGCTCTCGCTGAAGCCTTCCGCAACGTTGCCGCCACCGGCGCCAACCCTGTCGCCGTCAGTGACTGCCTCAACTTTGGTAGCCCCGAGAACCCCGAAGTGATGTGGCAGTTCAGCCGCGCCGTTGAAGGTCTCGCCGACGGTTGCCTCGAGATGGAAATTCCTGTCACCGGCGGAAACGTTTCGTTCTACAACCAGACCGGCGATGTGCCCATCCATCCGACCCCCGTGGTCGCAGTGCTCGGCCTGATCCGTGACGTTGCTGAGCGCATCCCGAGCGGCTGGCAAGACGAAGGCAACAACATCTACCTGCTCGGCACCACCGCGCTTGAGCTTGACGGTTCGGCCTGGGCCGGCACCATCCACGATCACCTCGGTGGTCTGCCGCCGAAGGTTGACCTCGCTGCCGAGCGTCGCCTCGCCGATCTCATCAAGGCCGGCAACGAGCAAAACATCATCGCCAGCGCCCACGACCTCGCCGACGGCGGACTCGCTCAAACTCTCGCCGAATCCGTCATGCGCTTCGGCGTTGGCGCTCGCGTCTGGTTGGGCGAACTGCTCGAGCGTGACGACATCGATGCCGCCACCGCCCTCTTCAGCGAATCAACCGGCCGCATGGTTGTCTCGATCCCGCGCGAAGACGACGTGAAATTCCGCGGACTCTGCGAAGGCCGCGGCTACCCTGCCGTGCGCATCGGAGTCACGGATGCCGCCTCCCCCGCCCTCGAAATTCAGGACCAGTTCACCCTGACCCTCGAAGAACTGCTCACGGCACACCGCGGAACGCTCGCGGAGGCCTTCGGCGCGTAACGTGCAGACCATCAAGAGGGTTTACGGAGAAGTCACCGCCGCGCTCGCCCTCGTGGTGATCACGCTCGTCATCCTGCGCGCCATCACGGAGGCACAACCGTGGTGGCTCGCCGCCGCCCTGCCGTGGGTTGCGTACGCGCTCTATTTGGCACTGTTGATGACGCGCGTCGTCGTGGTGCAGCGCCGGCATCCGTGGGTTCAGCTTGCTGTCTCCGGCGTGGCGATCTTTGCCGCCATCCTCGCCGGGCCGCTCGCCGTACTCGTGGCCGTTCTCGGGCTTGCCGTGATTCTCGGCTACAACTACTGGTACTCGGTGCAGCACACCTCCGCAGGCCCCGTCACGGTCGGGCAACCGCTGCCGTCGTTCCCGCTCACCACCGTGGATGGCACTGTCGTCGACAGCAGCGTGCTCACCCAACAACCACACGTGATCATGTTCATTCGCGGCAACTGGTGCCCATTCTGCATGGCCCAGGTCGCCCAGATCGCCGACCAGTACCGCGAGCTCGACCGCCGCGGAGTCGCTGTCGCGATCATCAGCCCTCAAAAGCCCGAAGACACCGTCGAGCTTTCCGAACGCTTCGACATCCCGGTCACCTATTACATCGATGCGGATGCCTCGGCCGCCGCCGTGCTCGACATCGTGCAGTCCGGCGGAACACCCGTCATGTTCAGCGCAGGAGCCCCGGCCAATGGCGACACCGTCGTACCGACCGTCATCATCACCGACGCCACCGGAACAGTGCTGTGGGCTGAACACACCGACAACCACCGGGTGCGGCCAGAACCGACCACGTTCCTCGACGTGCTCGATCAGCACGGCATCCGCGCGGTCTAGCCTGCTGCTGGCTGCTCACTGCTCACTGCTCACTGCTCACTGTCTGCTGCTTGCCGCGCGCTAGCCCGCCCCCACAGCGTTGAAGCGCAACCGCGAGACGTCGGCGGCGAGCTCCGCGAGCCAGTCGGAGGACGCCGAAACCGGGAACACCGTCACAGGCCGAAGCACGCGAACCCCCGCGTGCTGCACCACGAATCCATAGGCCAGAGCTGCGACACCGTGCCGCTGCACGACCACCGTTCGCGTCGCGTGGGAGACGCCTGCGGCATCCGGTTCGGTGATCGCGGTATGCACGGCAAGCGCGTCGGCGGGCGGGTTAGTGAGCGTGGGAACAATCACGTGCGCGACCCGGCTCAGCAACGATTCGCTGCCCGTCCACGGAGTGAATGCGTCGGGGGCGAGACCGAACGCGGTGGCCAACTCGCTCGTGACCCAGCGGTCGCGCTTGAGTCCATACGGGGTGGATGCCGTCGAAAGCAGGTAGCCGTAGCAGTGCAGCAGGCCGGCGTTGCCGATCGGCCACTGTGCCTCAAGCCCGGCGAGGTCGTGCAGCACCTCGAACAGTTCGCGGGAGACGACGGCCTCGCCGGTGTTTTCGTCGATCGCCGTCGACAGCGCCCATTCGGCGAATCGCCCCTCGGCACGGTCGGCCCCGATCTGGTCAGCAAGCCACGGTAGTTCCCCGGTAATGATCGTGTGAATGCGCGCTCGAGATACCGCCCGCTCACCGGTCACGGCGGCGATGCGGCGAGCGCTCGCATCGAGTTCGGCGAGGGTGAAATGCTGTTCGTCCACTCCTTGATCGTAGGCTCGCGGGGGCGTGTCCCGGGAATGATTTACCTCCCGTTCACCTGAAATGGCCCAATCGTCACTGAGCGTCTTATATCTTGGACGCAATGTCCACCGCAGCCACTCACCCCCGCACACACACCATCGTTTTCGACTTCGATGGCACCGTCGCCCTCGGCGATGGCCCGATCATGGCGTACGCCCGTGCCGTCGCCTCGAGCCTCACTCCCGCTGCGGCGGAGGAATTTCTCAGCGACGTCAGCACCGCGCTTCTGCGCGAGCCCGGGCATCCGCTCGCCGAAGCATCCGACGGTTACGAACTCGTTCGCCTCGCCTCAGAGTCGCTGCCCGTCGCCCCCGACGCCCACAACGCGGCCTACCTCGCGAGCCGCGAACTGCTCGCCACCGACGCCGCGCCCGTCACCGCGCCCGCCGGTCTCGCTGAGTTTCTCCGCACCGCTCGCGAGCACGCCACCATCGTGCTCGCCACGAACGCCCCCGACATCCGCATCGCTGAGACGCTCGACGCGCTCGGCCTCGCCGACTACTTCGACCACATCTACACGAACGTGGGAAAGCCCGCCGGTCTCGACGCAGTTCTCGACGAATGGATGCCCGCCGGCCCGCTTCTCAGCATCGGCGACATCTGGGCCAACGACCTTGAGCCCGCCCACCGCCGCGGAGCCACCACCGCCTTCCTCTCTGACACCCCTCACCCGCACGCCGACTTCACGGCTGCGACCCTCGGCGAACTGTACGAGGCCCTCAACTCCTGGATTCACGGAACCCACCGTGAACCGCAGGCCGCACCACCCACCACCACCACACCACCCGCAGTTCTCAGCTAGCTCTTCGAAAGGAAACACCCGTGATTACCCTCAGCAAAAAATCTCGCGCACTGGTTGCCGGCGTTGCTCTCACCGCAACTGCTCTCACACTGTCCGCGTGCAGCACGAGTGCCGACAGTGCCGAAGGCACTGAAGCCAACGACCCGACGTCGCTCGTGCTCGCTCTCGTTCCCTCGCAAGACCAGGGCGAACTCGTCACCACCGCCGAGCCCCTCACCGACTACTTGACCGAAGCCCTCGGCATGGAGGTCACCGGTGTTGTCTCGAAGGACTACCAAGCCGCCGTCGAAGCGATGGGTGCCGATCAGGCGCAGATCGGTTTCTTGCCGTCGCTGCAGCTCTGGCAGGCGAACGACATGTACGGCGCGAGCGTTGTGCTGCAGACCGAACGTAACGGCAACATCAGCTACCCGGCTCAGTTCATGACGAACAATCCAGACAAGTACTGCGACGACGAGCCCGTTGAGCGCGATGGCAAGTTGTTCTGCAACGGCGCCGACGCTCTCGTGGGCCCTGCCGGTCTCGACAGCATCTCCAAGATCGACAAGGGAACAACCGTTGCGCTTCTCGGCCCCGGCTCGCCCGCTGGCTACATCTACCCCATTCTTGCTCTGCAAGAGGCCGGCATCAACACCGACACCGACATCGAGCAGGTGCCGGTAACCGCCAACGACGCGAGCGTTCTCGCCGTCTACAACGGTGACGCCGAAGTGGGCTTCAGCTTCTGGGATGCCCGCGACATCGTCACGAGTGATGTTCCGGATGTCGGCCAAGAGGTCGTTGTCTTCGCACTGAGCGAAGAAATCCCCAACGATGGTGTCGCTCTCACGAGCAGCCTCTCCCCTGAGCTTCAGCAGAAGATCACCGATGCGCTTGCGGACTACTCAAACACCGAAGAAGGTTCCGAAGTTCTGCAGTCGATCTACTCGATCACCAAGCTTGCTCCGGCTGACCCGGCCTCGCTCGATGTTGTGGCTCGTGCCGCCGAGAAGCTTGGTCTTCAGTAATTGAGCATTCCCGCACCCAGCGCAGCGGCCGGAGCCACCACTCCGGCCGCTGCGTCGTGGGCAATCAGCATGCGCGATCTCACCGTGCGCTACGGCAACGGTGTGACCGCGCTCAAGAATGTCTCCCTCGATATTGCCGCCGGCGAAATGGTCTCTGTCGTTGGCCTGTCGGGTTCCGGCAAGTCGAGCCTGATCCGCACTATCAACGGGTTGGTTCCTGTCACATCTGGCAACCTCACTGTCGGCGACCGTGACCTCGCGACGACTCGTGGTCGCGACTTGCGCGCCCTGCGCGGCGGAATCGGCATGATCTTCCAGAGCTTCAATTTGGCCGGCCGCGCGAGTGTTCTCGACAATGTTCTTGTCGGGCGGCTCGCTCACACTCCGACCTGGCGCACTCTGCTCGGCTTGCATCACGCCTCCGACAAGCAGCTCGCGTTCGAAGCGCTCGAGAGCGTCGGCATTCTGGGCAAGTGTTGGGATCGGGCATCCAGCCTCTCGGGCGGTCAGCAGCAGCGGGTTGCCATTGCGCGCGCCCTCACCCAGCAACCGCACCTCATGTTGGCCGATGAACCTGTCGCGAGCCTTGACCCGCCAACGGCCCACGCTGTGATGAACGACCTGCGGCGCATCAACCGCACCCTCGGCATCACCGTCATCACGAACGTGCACCTCATGGATCTCGCGCGCACCTATACGACGCGGATGATCGGCCTCCGTGCTGGCGAGGTTGTCTACGACGGCCCAGCGGCGAGCGCCACCGACGCCGACTTTGAGGCCATCTACGGGCGCAGCATCGCGCCGGAGGATGTGCTGGGCGAATGACGACCGCAACGCCGACGCCCGGTCCCGCCCCGGCATCCGTTCCCGCCGCAGGCTCAACGTCTTCCGCGTTGGCCGTGCCGCCGCGCCCGCGGGGCCGCTGGAAGCCCTGGGTTGCCGTGGCTGTCGTGCTCGTGATCACGATTATCACCTTCAGTCCACAGTGGGGAGTCGCCTTCTCCTTTGATGCGATTGCTCGCAATTGGCAGAACGGTGCAGGCAAGATCGCGCAGTTGCTCGTTCCTGACTGGTCGTTCTTTCCACGCACGCTCGCGCCGCTGCTCGAAACCCTGCAGATGGCGGTGATCGCGACCGCCGTGGGCGCCTTGATCTCGCTCCCGCTGAGCCTGTGGGCGGCGCGGCTCACGAACCCGCACCCGGTGTTGCGCGGGATTGTGCGCACAATTTTGAACGTCATCCGTGCTGTGCCCGAACTGTTGTATGCCGCAATTCTTGTCGCGATGGTCGGCGTCGGCGCCCTGCCCGGCATCATCGCGCTCGTGCTCTTCAACGTGGGCATCATCGTCAAGCTGGTGTCTGAAGCAATCGAAAGCAACGATGCTGGCCCGCTCGAAGCCGCGCGCGCCGCCGGAGGCACGGGAGCGCAAGTGAACCGGGCCGCAGCCTTGCCCGATGTGTGGCCGGCCTTCGCCAATCAGAGCCTGTATGTGCTCGAACTCAATGTGCGAGCATCCACGGTTCTCGGCCTTGTGGGCGCCGGCGGTCTTGGCCTGCTGATTGACGCCGTGCGCACCTTCTACCGCTACGACCAACTGTCGCTCATCATTCTGGAAATCCTGGTGGTGGTCGTCGTCATCGACGTGGTGTCGTCATCGATTCGAAAGAGGCTCGTATGACCCTCGCTGCTCCCCCGCGGCCCCGCCGCACCCTGCGCAACGCACTCTGGCTAGTGACGACCGCAATTGTGGTTGCCGCCTTCTGGTCGGTCGAAATCCAATGGGATCGCCTGCTCGACCTGCCTGCCGAGATCGCGCGCTACACGTGGCTAATGTTCGCCAGCCCCGACTGGACGAAGCTGCCCGAGGCGCTCTTTCAAACGTGGCGTTCGGTCGCGATGGCCTGGGTCGGTACGGTCATCGGCATCCTGCTCGCCACCCCACTGAGCTTTGTGGCCGCCCGCGACTTCGGGCCAGCGCCCGTGCGCGCCGTGCTGCGCATCGGGTTCTCCCTCATTCGTGCGGTGCCCGAGATCATCATCGCGATTGTGATCCTCTCGGTCACGGGGCTCACTCCCCTCACCGGGGCAATCGCCCTCGGCATCAATGGCATTGGCACCCTCGGCAAGTGGGGCTACGAATCCATCGAAGGAGTGCCCCGCGGCCCGATCGAATCAACTCGCGCTGCGGGTGGTTCGTGGGCACAGGTGGTGCGCTGGGGAGTGTGGCCATCGGCCAGCCCCGAGTTCATGTCGTTCTGGCTCTACCGCTTCGAGATCAATGTTCGCTCGTCAGCCGTGCTCGGTTTGATTGGTGTCGGCGGCATCGGTGACATGCTTACCTCCTACACTCAGTACCGAGAATGGTCGACTGTCGGGATGCTGTTGATTGTTGTCGTGGTCGTCACGATGACCATCGACGCCATTTCGGGTCGCATCCGCCGCCGCATCACCGAAGGAGCACGCCTGGCATGAATTGGACAGGAAACTCTGACGCATCGCCCACCGCGCGCATCGCGACGGTGCGTAACGCGCTCGTTCCGAGTGAAGACAAGTTCATTCAACTGTTGCTCGATGATCCGGCAGCCGCGGTCGAAAACACGGCTCAAGAGATCGCCGACCGGGCCGGCGTTGCTCGGTCCACCGTGATCCGTGCCTGCCAACGTCTCGGCTACCGCGGGTACCCGCAGTTGCGGGTTGCCCTCACGCGCGAGCTCGCCCAAACCGAGGCCCGCGATGTCACCTACGAGAAAGGTGCGCTTGGCCGCATCCGAGCCGAAGTGGATGCTCTCGCCGCCGCCCTGCCGCACATCACGGCCGCGTTGGATAGTGACGGCCTCGATGCGGCGATCACCCGCATCGCCACCGCTCGACGCCTGCTCGTGATCGCCAATGGACTCTCGTCTGCCCAGGCCAGCGACTTGGCCATGCGGCTGACTGCGGTCGGTCGGCCGTCGGAGTATGTGGCGGATGCCATTGGCCAGCAGATCGCTGCCCGCGGCCTTGCCACCGAGGATGCCTGTGTGGTTATCAGCGGTAGTGGCGCCAATGAGGCAACGCTGCGTTCCGCTCGCGCCGTTCGCGCCTCGGGAGCACACCTGATTGCAGTGACGTCGTTTGCGCAGTCGCCGCTCGTGGAACTCGCCGACAACGCGATCGTGATTGCGCCGGCAACGGGCTCGTTCCGTCATGAGTTGGAGCACACCTCACGGGTGTCGCACACGATTCTGCTGGAGTCGCTCGTCGGGCTTGTCGCCTCAGAGCTGGGCGAGACGGCCGATCAGACGCGAGCGCTCGTGCTTGATGTGCTGAGCGACAACCTGAGCGAATAGCTAGGGTCGCCGCCTCAGGCGCTCTACTTGCTCGAGTCGGGCTCGCTGCCCGATGCGAGCTGCTCGTGGTGGTGAATGACCTCGGCGACGACGAAGTTGAACCACTTCTCGGCGAACGCCGGGTCGAGGTGTGACTCTTCGGCGAGCGACTTGAGGCGTGCGATCTGGTCGCGCTCGCGGTTCGGGTCAGACGCGGGCAGGCCCTTGGTGGCCTTGAGACGACCAACCTGCTGCGTATATTTGAAGCGCTCGGCCAGCAAATGGATGAGGGCCGCATCAATGTTGTCAATGCTGCGGCGAGCGCCCAAAAGTTGCTCACGCACTTCGGGGTCGACGTTGTCGTTGTGGGCCTGATCTGCTGCTGCCATACAACGACTTTAGAGCGTACGGATGCTGCGTGTTTGCCAGATGACGCGCCGACCCCCGCTCGGGGGTGCGAGACTAGATCGCATGAACGATCGCGCAGGCACGACAGCCCAGGCATCCGACCTCATTGATGTGACCGAGTTGGTGGCGGCGTATTACGCGCTGGTTCCGGATGTCTCGATCGCCGAGCAGCGCGTCGTATTCGGCACGAGCGGCCATCGTGGCTCCGCGCTCGACACCGCGTTCAACGAAGTGCACATCGCCGCCATCACGCAGGCGATCGTGGAATATCGTGCCAGCCAGGGCATCACGGGCCCGCTGTTTATTGGGCGGGACACCCACGCACTCTCGCAGCCCGCCGAGACCACTGCGCTCGATGTGCTTGCCGCCAACGGCGTACTCGCGCTAAAAGACGAGTTCGATGACTTCGTCCCGACGCCCGCGCTGAGCCACGCAATCATTGCGTACAACGCTGCCGACAACGGCGATGAGGCCGACGGCATCATCATCACCCCGAGCCACAACCCGCCCCGCGATGGCGGCTTCAAGTACAACCCGCCGCACGGTGGCCCCGCCGACAGCGATGCGACCGGCTGGATTGCTGACCGCGCGAATGCGATCATCGCCGACGGCAACACGGCCGTAAAGCACGTCGGCGACGCCGGGGCTGAGAACACGACGGCGGGCAGCTACGACTTCCGCGGGCGCTACGTTGACGACCTCGAGAACATCATCGACATCGACGCGATCCGCACGGCCGGCATCCGCATCGGTGCTGATCCGCTGGGTGGTGCGAGCGTCAACTATTGGAAGCTCATCGCGGAAAAGTACGACCTCAACCTCACGGTCGTGAATCCCGACGTCGACCCCACGTGGGCCTTCATGACGCTCGACTGGGACGGCAAGATTCGCATGGATCCGTCATCGAAGTCGGCCATGGCCTCGGTCGTCGCCCGCCGTGACGAGTTCGACATCCTCACCGGCAACGACGCCGATGCCGACCGCCACGGCATCGTGACGCCCGACGGCGGCCTCATGAACCCCAACCACTACTTGGCAGTGGCGATTCAGTATCTCTACACGCACCGCGAGGGCTGGAACCCGGATGCCGCAGTCGGCAAGACCCTCGTCTCGAGTTCCATGATCGACCGGGTTGCGGCCGCCATGGGCCGCGACCTCATCGAGGTGCCGGTCGGCTTCAAGTGGTTTGTTCCCGGACTCGTTGATGGCTCGGTCGCGTTCGGTGGCGAGGAGAGCGCTGGCGCGAGCTTCCTGCGCAAAGACGGCTCCGTCTGGACGACCGACAAAGACGGGATCTTGCTCGCCCTGTTGGCCGCCGAGATTCTGGCAGTCACCGGCAAGACGCCATCCGTTCTGTACGCCGAGCTGGTCGAAGAATTTGGCGACCCGGCCTACGAACGTGTGGATGCCGTGGCTACCAAAGAGCAGAAGGCCAAGCTGGGCAAGTTGAGTGGGGCTGCAATCACGGCCACCGAACTCGCGGGTGACCCGATCACGGCGAAGCTCTCGGAGGCTCCGGGTAATGGCGCCGCGATTGGCGGCGTGAAGGTGACCACGGAGTTTGCGTGGTTCGCCGCCCGCCCGAGCGGCACCGAAGACGTCTACAAGATCTACGGCGAATCGTTCAAGGGCGCCGAGCACTTGCGGCTCGTGCAGGCCGAAGCCAAAGCGATCGTCGACGCTGCCCTGAACGGGTAGCGAGCAGGAACGCTAAACCACCGCTCGTTACGGGATGCTCCAGAAGTGTCCGATAGCGCCGGGGTGATCGACGGTGATGGTTTCATCGAGGTCGCGGTAGTTGGTGTCGAGGTTATGGCCGACCATCTTGATGACGATTTCGCCGTCGACGGTCTCCACTGAGGAGACGACCTGAATGTGGTCGAGGAAGTCGTTGTCGTTCCAGTCGAAGACAACGAGATCTCCGACCTTCACTTGGTCGCGCTCGTCGAAGCTCAACTGGGTTGCCCCGAGCTCGGGGTTGGAGATCAACCAGTTCTCCATGGTGGGCACATAACCCCAGGCTCCGCTCCAGTCGGCAGCGGCGTCGTAGTTGAACCAGTCGGCGGTCATGGTCCACCCGCGCATCAGCAAGGATTGGCTCGCGAAGTTGGCGCAGTCACCACCGACCGAGTTGAGGTCGCCGTATTCGTCGACGTTGTAGTCTTCCCAGTGCTCCATCAAGTACTGCATCTGGTTGTCGACCGGGGTGGATGCTTCGTAGGTGTAGTCGAGGGCGGCTGCAGCGGCAACCGGCACGGTATCCGCTACTACTTCGATGGCGACTGTCGTGGGCTGAAAGTCGACAGCCGAGGGCACTGTCGCGGTGAGAGTTCCGCTGTCCGAAATGACGACGTCGGTGGCGGAGACTCCGCCAAAGGTAACGTCGGTGACATCGTCGAGGGCTGCCCCCGTGATGGTGATCGATTCCCCACCAACGAGAGTGCCGGTAGTGGCACTGACCGCGTGAACCTCGGGGGTTTCTGCGACGGCGGCAGCGACATCCTCAGCGGCCGACGAAGCTGTTTCGGCTACCGGGGAGGCCATGATGACGAACGCGGTAATGGCCGCTACAACGCCGAGGGCTGCTGCACCGACGCCGATACGGCGCACGAGATAGGGGGAAGACACGGCTCAAGTTTCCCAGACCCCCACTGCCAGACCGCGCTGAAACAGCCCTTGCCTACCGGATTCATAGGAAAGCTTTATGCGCGGCCGCCCGCCTTCCCCGCGCTCTATACCGCGCGAGCTCGTGCCCCGGGCAGCGCGATCCGCCCCTGCGCCAACAGCACTCCAACCAGCACGATCACGGCACCGACGGGCTCATGCCACGACATCGTTTCTTTGAGGATGACGAAGCCGAGGATGACGCCGATCACGGGCGTGATGTAGGTGACGGTCGAGGTGCGGGTCGGTCCCCATTCGGCGAGCACCCGGTAGTTCCAGACGTAGGCCATGCCGGTGCCGAGCACCCCGAGCGCGAGGAGGCTGGCCACCACGGGGAGGGTGAGGTTCACCGGGCCGGTCGCGACGAGCGGAGTCAGCAGAAGGTAGATGACGGCGGCAATGCCGATATTCATGGTCGCGGAGGTGACGCCGGGCACCTTGTACGGCGCCACGAACTTGCGCTGGTAGCTCATGGCGGCGCCGTAGCAGAGTGCTGCGCCGAGGCACGCGAGCTGGCCCAGCAGGCTGCCGCTGATGTCACCGGCCTGCCAGGGCGCGATGATCGCGAGCACCCCAAAGATGCCGAGAGTCACGCCCGCAATCTGCGAGCGCGTGAGCTTCTCTACCCGGAACACGAGGGTCGCAAAGATCGCTGTCATGATGGGCGTTGTCGCGTTGTAGATGCTGGCCAACCCCGAGCTCACATACTGCTCAGCCCACGCGAAGAGCAGGTACGGGAACACGGCGAAGAGGAATGCAAGCACTGTGAAGTGCGCCCAGACGATGAGCTTGCGCGGCAGCTTACGGCGGCTGACCGCAAACACGACGACGAGCGCGAGAGCGCCGAGTACCGCGCGGCTCCAGGCGACCTGGCCAAAGCTCACGCCATCCAGCGCCACTTTCATGAAGAGAAAGCTGGAGCCCCAGACCAGTCCGGCTGCGGCGAACCGCAACCAGGTTCCGAGCGGGGATGCCGTGTCATGCTTTTCGACCCGGCCAGCGGAAGCAACGGGGGCGCTCACGCGCGCGGCTCCTGCTCGAGGCGCGCGAGTAGCCCGGCCTTCACGCGAGGCCAGTCGGTGTCGATTACGGAGTACACGGCAGTGTCGCGCCACGAGCCATCGGCCCGCAGCAGGTGTTGACGCTGGATGCCCTCGAAGGTGGCACCGAGCTTGAGGATGGCGGCGCGGGATCGCTCGTTGATTGAGTCCGCTTGGAGTCGCACGCGGTTGTAGCCGCTGTCGAAGGCGAAGCCGAGCAGCAGGAGTTTCGTTTCGGGGTTCACCGCAGTGCCCCACACGCTCGGCGCGTAGGCGGTCCAGCCAAGGTGAGCGTTGGAATTCTTATCGTCGAGGTCACCGAGGGTGCTCACGCCGACAAGACGCCCGGCGTCGGGGCCAGAGCTCAGGCGGATGGCGAACGGCAGCCGGTCGGCGTAACCGAGGTAGCCAGCGCGCATCCATTCGATGAAGGATGCTTCGTCGGCGGGCAGCCCGGCAGGGCCGCCACCGTAGCCACCGGCAAAGACCGCGGGCACACCGAGTGCATGCCAGAGGTCAGCGAGGTGCGCTTCGGTCAGGGGTTCAACGGAGACGAAGGTTCCCTGAAGGATGCGGGGCTGCGGGCGCGTTACGGTCACTCAGAAATCTTCCCACCTTGCAAAGACATCGCACCCGCGGATTTCGGACCTTCACCCACCGATTACGGCCGTTCAGTCCAGCAATCCCCGATTGGCTCCCCATCGGCACGTCATACGCTCCGCCCGCCCACGCAGAAGCGGCACGCCCCGGATCTCTCCGGTGCGTGCCGCTTGGCTGCGAGCTAACTGCAGAAGTGCTTAGTCGACGAGGTCGTGACGAACGATGATTTCGTCGCGGCCGGGGCCAACGCCGATGGCTGACATGCGGGCGCCGCTCATTGCTTCAATGGCGAGCACGTAGTCTTGCGCGTTCTTGGGCAGGTCTTCGAAGGTGCGCGCGCCGGTGATGTCTTCGTCCCAGCCGGGGAACTCTTCGTAGATCGGCACCGAGTGGTGGAAGTCGGACTGCGAGACAGGCATCTCGTCGAAGCGCACACCGTCAACGTCATACGCGACACAGACGGGGATCGTCTTGAGGCCGGTGAGCACGTCGAGCTTGGTGAGCACGAAGTCGGTGACGCCGTTGACGCGCGCTGTGTAGCGGGCGATGGGGGCGTCGTACCAACCACAGCGACGCGGGCGCCCGGTGGTGGTTCCGAACTCGAAACCGTTGGCGCGCAAGAACTCGCCCGACTCGTCGTGCAGTTCGGTCGGGAACGGGCCGGCACCAACGCGAGTTGTGTAGGCCTTGACGATTCCGATGATGCGCTCGAGGCGGTTGGGGGCAACACCCGAACCGGTAGCCGCGCCACCCGAGGTGGAGTTGGAGGACGTGACGAACGGGTACGTGCCGTGGTCAACATCCAGCATCGTGGCCTGGCCGCCCTCGAAGAGCACAATCTCGCCATCGTCGAGTGCCTTGTTCAGCAGCAGACCGGTGTCGGCGACCATGGGGCGCAGACGGTCGGCATAGCTGAGCAGCTCGGTGACGATCTCTTCAACCTCGATCGCGCGACGGTTGTAGACCTTCACGAGCAGGTGGTTCTTCTGGTCGAGAGCGCCCTCAACCTTTTGGCGAAGAATGTTCTCGTCAAAAAGGTCTTGAACTCGGATGCCGACGCGGTTGATCTTGTCGGCATACGCCGGACCAATTCCGCGGCCGGTCGTGCCGATTTGGCGCTTGCCGAGGAAGCGTTCCGTCACCTTGTCGAGGGTGCGGTGGTAGTTAGTGATGATGTGCGCGTTGGCACTCACCAGCAGCTTGGAGACGTCGACTCCGCGGGCGATGAGAGCGTCGAGCTCCTCGAAAAGCACCTCGGGGTCGATGACGACACCGTTGGAGATGATCGGGGTGACACCTTCGGTGAGGATGCCAGATGGCAGAAGGTGGAGCGCGTACTTTTCGTCGCCGATAACGACCGTGTGTCCGGCGTTGTTGCCGCCGTTGAATTTGACGACATAGTCGATGCGGCTACCGAGGAGGTCGGTTGCTTTACCCTTGCCCTCGTCGCCCCATTGGGCGCCGATAATGACGATTGCTGGCATGGTGGATCCCTTCGAAGAAGTGGGGGGATTACACCTCAGTCTACCCGAGAGCAGTCTTTTGCTTGTCGTAGCGATTTCTTGCGTGGCGGCGTTGCTGGGGACTCCGTGAGAATCGTGAGCCATCGTCGCCAGCGTCAGTGGTTCGTGTCAGCATGAATCATGTTCCGGATGCCACTGCAACACGTTTCCCCCGCCGAATCGCCCCGCGCCCTGTGCGCGATCGTTCCCCCGTTTTTGTTGTCGCGAATCGCGACGCTCGACGACCCCCGCTTTGAGCGAGCAGCCCATGCCGCGCAGCGATCCCTCATCGACATCGGGCATGACCACCTCGATCATGGGCGCCACGAACACACACTTCCGCCGCGGTCACTTCGCCCAGACGAGCCAGCGGAGCGCGGCATTGTGAGCCGCGCCATTTCGGATGCCCAGACCGGGGAGACTCTGCCCGGCATCCTCGTGCGCTCAGAAGGAGAGCCCGAGACAGACGACGCTTCGGTGACGGAGGCCTATGACGGCCTCGGCTACACGTTCGCGTTGTTCTGGGAAGTGTTTGAGCGTGACTCGATCGACGATCGTTCGTCGCCGCTCGAAGCGACCGTGCACTTCGGCTCGCTCTACGACAATGCCTTTTGGGATGGCAGCCGCATGGTCTTCGGCGATGGTGACGGTGAAATTTTCACTGGCTTCACTCGCTCCCTCAGCGTCATCGGCCACGAGCTTGCGCACGGAGTCACCGAATTCACCGCGGGCCTTGTTTACCGCGGCCAGAGCGGCGCCCTCAACGAGCACGTCTCCGACGTGTTTGGGGCACTCGTCGAGCAGCACGCCTGGCGCCAGACCTCGGCCGAAGCATCGTGGTTAGTCGGCGAAGGCATCTTCACCGATGAGGTCGAGGGCAATGCTCTGCGGTCTCTCAAAGCGCCCGGCACCGCCTACGACGACGATGTGCTCGGCAAAGACCCTCAACCCGCCCATTGGGATGACTTCATCGTCACGCGAGACGACAACGGCGGTGTGCACCTCAACTCGGGAATCCCCAACCGCGCCTTCTGGAGCACCGCCGACACTCTTGGCGGCTTCGCGTGGGAGCGCGCCGGGCAGATTTGGTACGACACCCTCACCAACGGTTCGCTCACACCCCGCAGCGAGTTCTCCGAATTCGCTGCCGCCACCATCGCCGCTGCCGCCACGCGCTTCGGTGACGGCTCGGACGAACAGCGCGCGGTCGAAGCCGGCTGGGCCTTAGTCGGAGTGATTCCCGCCGAAGCGTGACGCCGTGACCTAGAACCTCGCTCGCAGACGCTGCGTTGATTCGCACCTTGTTCGTCGTACCCTGTTCGCCTGCACCCTGTTCGCCTGCACCCTGTTCACCTGCACCCTGTTCGCCCGCACGGCGACGGGATAGCATGCACGTGTGAAGGTACAGGTGTGGCGCAGCGGTGGGCTTCTCGGTCGCCGCATCGAATGGGATGTCGTCGTCGATGAGCAGCCCGACCCCGAGCGGTGGTACGTGCTGATTGCAGAATTGCCGTGGCACGAGCATCCGGTCGAAAACACGATGCCCGACCGCTACATCTACGAAATTCACTGTGAACCGCACGAAGCGGTCATCCCCGAGCAGCAGCTCGTTGGCCCGTGGCGTGAACTCGTTGATCGCGTGCGCGAGGCTTCACAGCCCTCACGCCCTGCACCCGAGCCGCAGCCCGCACCTTCGCCTCAACCCAAGCCCGAGCCCGAGCCCGAAATCGAATGCGACTAGGTCTCCGCAGCGCACCAACTAGTAGCCGTATACACACGCCGTAATAGTGCTCGACTGGGTGCCTTTGATGGCGGTGGCGCGGCCGGAAGTGATCGCGTAGGAATCCGCGGGTGGGTAGTAGGTCGTCGGCACCGTCGTGTATTGATAACCAGAAGAGGGTGACGGCGACCAACCCACGTAGTTCACCGTCTTGCCTGCACTCAGGATGCGGTTCTTCGCTGCGGCGAGGTTCACTGTTGCCTCCCACCCAAAGTAGAAGGGGTTGGCTTGCAGGTCGGTCACCTTGCCCGTAGCGGTGACGGCGACACAGGCCTGCGTGTCTGTCCAGGTAGCGTGCGCCTGCGTCACCGAGTAGTAGCTGCTGGCACCCGGAGCAGCAATGGGCACACTGCTCACACAGATCGTGATGATCAGCTGCTGAGTATCGGTGAGGAGTCGGTTGTTATAGGACTCATTCCAGTTCGAACCGCCTGAGCCGGCACCCGTAATCACAAGAGTGGTTGGACTAGCAGAGCTGGTCGAGAATGACGCCTGCGTCGAACCCCGCGAGTAGATTCCGCCGGATCCCGTGCGGCCGTTGAACGGCGGCAAGGTCATGTCGGCATGCAGTTCCCACGCGCGCGGAGTGGCATCCGTTCCTCGCACGGTCACGTCGACGCAGAAGCTGGAACTTGTCGCGGAGGCTGGGATATCCCAGGCGGTCGAGTCGAGCGAGGTTGAGGTGTTTCCCGCAACGATCACGATAGAGCTCGGGGTGGGGGTGGAGCTGCCCCATGTGCCGGTCGACGCTTCAGCGACGAACACAGCGGGGTCAGTCCAGGCCGCCACCGTCGTGTTCGGCGTGGCAGTGGTCGCGCCAGCAAAGAGTGCCACGGTCGCTGCTAGCGCAACGATTGTCGCAAGAATGCGTTTCATCAGCCTGTTCATTCCTCCGTCACAGCGGCAGCGCCGGAGAGCGCCAACTGCTCGTCAGCTTCGCTGCTCTCGTCGAGCTTGCGAGGGTTCGACGGGAGCACCGTCAAGAGAATCGACGCAACGATCGCGACGAAGAGCGGGATGCCGATCATCGGCGAGCCAAGCGCAGTCAGCACGGAGCCTGCTCGGGGAATAGTGAGCACTGGATGCAGCGCAGTGTCACCGAGCGCATACTCGTAGGTTTCAGCATCCGGAGCATCATTGTCGTCACCCTGCATTTCGAAGTACACAGCGTCAGCATCGGTCGCGACATCAATAATGCGGTGCGTGATGAGATTGCCAGTGATCGTGGAAGGCAGGCTAGCGATATCTCCCACGGCAAGATCTTCGACGGGAACGGGGAACGCGACGAGCAGGTCACCGGTTCGAATCGCCGGCTGCATCGACTCCGACACCACCACGAGCGGCTGAATCAGGCCGAACGCGTGAGCAATCCAGAGCACTCCGGTGAGCGCGCCAATGACGGCCATGACCCACAGCAGCGCATCACCGACAGCCCGGATTACCTTCATCGCGCGCACTAGGGCACGTCCGTAGAGCCGCTGAAGACAAGCTCGACCGCGCCGGAGGAGAGGCCCTGATATGAAGTGGGCCAGCTCGTCGGCGTCGTGACGACAACGTTCAGCGGAAGGGTCGCGTTAGCAGCGAGAACTGTCGAGGTGAATGCGGCGGCGCTCGTGCGAACCTCGATCGTGGCCGGCGCAGACCCACCGAAGATGCTGTTGCTGCTGACGGCAAGGGGGTTCAGCGACACGTTGAGAGGCAGGTCCCCACCGTTGCGCACACAGATAGCGACTGTGCGCTGTTGATTAGGCACGAGGGCAGAAAACTCTCCCGAAGCGAGAGTGATGGCAACGGCACCCGCGCTGGTGTCTGCTTCGACGTAGGGCGATCCTTGAGCGGTCGGGCAGGTGCCGTTGACCGCCAGGGCTCCGTAGAGCTCGATGGATGCCGCTTTCGCGCTGGCAGAAAGGGTCGTCTGGGCAGTCCACGCGGCGCTCGTGGCGGCAGCACCAATACCGACCAGAGCCACGCTGGCCAGCGCCAGTCGGATGATCGTTGAAGTCTTTCGGGATTTGCTCCCGGGCAGCACAGACATAATCTCCCCCCAGAGACTGCGAGCAACCACTCTTCCGATTTATGGTCGCACTGCGACGCTATCCCGCGCGCCGGAAAAACAATAATGCGTCAGCGTTTCAGGCGCGAACTGGGGGTGGCACGAACTCCCTCACGGAGCGCCTCCCCTCCTTCATCCATCGTCGAAATGTCTTAGCGCAGCGGGTCGAAGGCGGTGAGCAGCGGGTGCTTGTCGCCACCGGTGATGGACTCGGCGAGAATCCGCCCCGTCAAGGGACCGAGGGTGACGCCCCACATGCCGTGACCGCCAGCGACGTGAACGCGCGGCGAGCGCGTGCCGCCGACGAGCGGTAGGCCGTCGGGAGTGCAAGGGCGCGAGCCGACCCACTCTTCTTCGCGGGCATCCCAGTCGACGCCGTCGAACATCGGGCTGGCCGCGTTGACGATGGTTTGGATGCGGCGAGAATCGGCCGGCGCATCGACTGACCGGAACTCCATCATGCCTCCCACGCGCAGCCGATCCCCGAGGGGTGTGCAGGCAACGCGTTGGGCGGGCAGGTAGATCGGGTGCGTGGGGATCACGGGCGGCTTCACGCTGAAGCTGTAGCCGCGGCCCGACTGCACGACTTGGCGCACGCCGAATTGGCGGGCGAGGTCGCCAAGCCACGTTCCGGTAGCGATAACGACTTCGTTGCTGAGCACCGCGTTCTGACCTTCGACATCAACGGCGACACCGGCAGCACCGAGGTCGCGGATGCCGGTCGCTTTCGCGCCTTCCACGATCGTGGCTCCGCGAGCGCGCACTGATGCCGCGAGCACCTCCATGAACGAGGGAGGGTTGATGAAGCGCTGGCCATCCACGCGCAGTCCATGAGTCACGAGCTTGGAGACGCTCGGCTCGAACTCGCGCAGCTCGTCGCCGGTGATCTTCTCAAAGCTCACGTTGCCGCCACCGGCCGCAACCTCATCGAATTCGTGGGTGATGACCCGACGGTCGGATTCATTAGTAAAAGCAGCAAGGAAGGGGTCGGCGTGCTTGAGGGCTGCAGAGACTCCGCCGTCTTCCATCCGGTCGAAGGATTCGAGGCTCCACTTGTTGATCTCGGCGAACGTGACCATGTTGCGGCGCCACATCTTGGGCGTCGAGTGACGCGCAAAGCCAGCGAGGAAGCGCAGCAGCGTCGAGTTGGCGGCGACCGGAACGTACACGGGCGAGGTGGGGTCGATAACCGCTTTGATGCCGACCTTGAAGATCGAGGGCTCCGGCAGCGGAAGTGTCAGTGCGGGAGCAACCCAGCCGGCGTTACCGAGCGAAGCACCAGCGGCAACGCCCGTGCGGTCGAGAACGGTGACCTCCACGCCACGCTCCTGCAAGAACCAGGCCGTTGACAGCCCTACGATTCCGGCGCCAATAATGGTGACTTTCGCGGGCTGTGTCATAGTTCCCTACTTCGTGAAGCTGACGTGCTGGGTAATCCAGTTATGCATCGCTACGGCAGCCGCGGCTGACGCATTGATGGATCGGGTTGAACCGAACTGGCTGATCTCCACGACATCCGTGGCAGCGTCGATTGCTTCGGGAGAGAGCCCGGGGCCCTCTTGGCCGAACAGCAGCACGCAGCGCTTGGGGATGTCAAAAGTTTCGATGATGACGCTGCCGGGCACGTTGTCGATCGCGATGATCGGCAGGTCGTTGGCTTCAGTCCACTCGACGAAGGCCGCGACATCCGGATGATGCAGCACGTGCTGGTAGCGGTCAGTGACCATGGCGCCGCGTTTGTTCCAGCGCCGCCGCCCAATGATGTGCACAGTGTCGGCACCGAACGCGTTGGCACTGCGCACGATGGAACCGATGTTCATGTCGTGCTGCCAGTTCTCGATGGCAACGTGGAATGGATGACGCGTCACGTCGAGATCGGCAATGATCGCTTCCATGTTCCAGTAGCGATACCGGTCAATGACGTTGCGGCTATCCCCGCGTTCGAGCAGCGCAGGATCGTAGTGGGCGTCAGTGGGCCATTCGCCCTGCCAGGGCCCCACGCCGTTGGTCGACAGCTCGACGCTGGGGTTCGGTTCAGTCACCATTCCACGATAGTCGTCAGCGGCCTAGCCTGAGTACCGCCTCGTGACGGCATCCCTGTGCGGGGCGACCGTTCGCGACTAGCCTTCGTAGCGCTCGACGCGCAGCACGCAGGTGAGCTCGTCTTCGGCGACAGGAATGACAGTCTCCCAGTCGGTGGTCGCGCCGGGCTCGGTTGCCTCGACATCCACCTGGGTGAGAGCGCGGGTGTCGTTGGCTCCGTTGAGCAGTGAGACGTAGATGCGGTACGTGGCGCTGGCATCGGTGGAGTTCGTCACGGACCCGTTCACGACCCAGTCGTCGCCATCGCGCTCGCACTGTTCAACGGTGGAATCAGCAAGAGCACCTTCAAGGTTCTCGCCGGTGCCAGGAGCATCCGTGATGTCAGTTACCCCGGGGGTCTGCTCTGCCGCTGCCGAGCTTTCGGTGGCGTCAGGCTGTTCCTCAGTGCCGTTGGTGCATCCCGCCAGCGTGAGCGCGAGAATCGCAAAAGGAACAGCGGTAGCGGTCAGTCGTGTGCGGAGTTTCATGAATTTTCCTGTCGTTGTCTTCTGCGGGCGAGCAGGATCAGAGCGAGGCCGGCGAGCAGTGTGCCCAACCCGGTTGCGAGGGTTCCTCGGGGGTCTGACCCAGTGTAAGAGAGTGCCTTGGTAGGTAGCTGCAAACTTGTCTGTGCGGTTGCGACCACGGGGTCTCCCGAGTTGATCTCGGTGCTCGTGACCGTTGCCGTTTCGTACAGCGTCGTTCCGGCATCGCTTTCACGGATGACGTAGGTTGCCGTTGCGGTGATCGATTCGCCCGGTGCGAGCGAACCAATCGCTCCCGGCCAGGTGCCATAGCGCATGGCTGACAGTCCCGACCGCGGGTCGGCGATCGTGACATTCGTCAGCGGCAGCGTTCCCGTGTTCGTCGCCACGTAGGTGAACGTCACAACATCGCCGGGGTAGCCCTGCTGGCCCGCACCGAGCACACCCGAAATCGTCAGTGCGATGTTCGGCACGTTCGGGATCGCGAGAACGTCGGTTGCTTCTTCCAGCGCGATGGCACCCGAGGGCGCGTTCGCGTCGACCGTGGCCACGTTCGTGGTCTGTTCGACATCCACGTCATCCTGAGTGATCACATAGGTTGCCGTTGCAGTAACCGACTCCCCCGGAGCCAACTCGCCCGGAGTACCCGGCCAGTTGTAGGTGAGCGCGGAGACGCCCGGCTTGGGATCACTGATCACCACTGCGGTGAGCGTGACGTTACCCGTGTTGATGACCTCGATGACGTAGTTCACGGTTGCACCCTGTTGAGCGAAGGTCGCGAACGAGCTTGTCTTCGTGATGGTCATCGACGGGTCTTCGACAATCGGCGTTGAGCCGGTGGCCGTATCCGTCACCACTGCGCCCACTACCGGCGTTCCCGCCGTGGAGGCGTCGGAGCTGATCGAGCCTGCGTCCACGTCATCCTGAGTGAGCACGTACGTTGCGGTTGCCGTGGCCGACTGGCCCGGAGCGAGAACGCCCGGAGTACCCGGCCAGGTGATCGTCAGCGTGCTGAGATCGATCTGGTCGTCGGCGATCGTGACACCGTTCAGCGTGACATCACCGGTGTTGGTGACCTCGAAGCTGTACTCCACGACGTCTCCCGCGTTGCCGGTCGCGCCAGCGGCGAGCACCTGAGTCTTCGTGATTTGGATGTCGGGGTCGCCAGCAGCGGTCGGCACCACCACAGTGTTGGAGGTGTCGATCACGGTGTCGCCCGCCGGGTTCGTCGATGTCACGTTGGCGGTGTTGGATGCCGAACCGGCATCGAACTCAGCCTGCGTGACCTGGTAGCTCGCGGTTGCCGTAACCGACTCCCCCGGAGCCAATACGCCGTCTGCTGCGGGCCAAGCACCGTACACAACCGCAGTCGTTCCGACCTTCGGGTCAGCAACAGTGACACCACTCAGTGTGGTTTCGCCCGTGTTCTCGACGGTGAAGGTGTAGTCGATCCACGAACCAACGACGACGGGGTTCACCGTGTCGCGCGGTTCGCCAGCCTTGGCAATGTCAACGCTCGACAGCGCCTCGATGAGCGGAACGATAGTCACCGCAGAATCAGCATCAACGGCGGTTGCGGCAGGAGAGTTGCCCTCGCCGGTCGCGACGTTGCGTACTTCACCAGCGTCGACATCCGCCTGATCAACAAGACGGGTCGCCGTGACGGTGACACTTTCGCCCGGTGCGAGAACGCCAGGAGCGGCCGGGTCTGGCCAGGTGTAGACGAAGCCGGTGAGGCCCGGGATCGTGTTCGAGAGCGTCACGCCATCGAGCGTGACGTTTCCGTCATTCGTGATGGTGAATGTGTAGTCCATGCCGTCGCCGAGCACACCCGTTGCTCCCGCAGCGAGAGCAGCGGTGTGGGAAGTGACGATGGAAGGTTCAGCATCCTCGGTCGGGTTGAATACCGTGTTCGAGACGCCCTGAACTTCGCTGCCATCAGGCGCGGTGCCGATCGCGGTCGCCGTGTTCTCTACGGTGCCGCTGTCGACATCTGCCTGCGTGACGGTGTACACGACGGAGCCAACAGCCTGCTCGTTCGGGCCGAGAATACCGGTGGCCGACGGGAAGGTGAGGTCGGAGGGAACAACATCGATCAGTGGGTCGAGAACTCCTACGAGGCGCAGGGTCACGTTTCCGGTGTTCTTCACGATGAAGCTGTACGTGATTTCAGAACCGACTTCACCCGAACCCGAGGTCATTACGCCCGACTTCTCGGCTGTGATGCTGGGGTCAGAAACTGCAGTCAGTTCCCGGTCAACGTTCGAGGTCGCCGTGACAGGGTCGCCGCCCGGCGTGACGCCACGGACGGATGCCGTGTTGTCGACGTAGCCACGGTCAACGTCATCCTGTTCGAGAACGTACGTGGCGCTCGCCGTCGCCGACTCACCCGGAGCCAGCACGCCGCTGTTGGCGGGCCAGACGATCGAGTTGATCGAAACGTTGTCGATGCTGTCGGTGATGGTCACCGTGCGCAGCGTGACGTTTCCGATGTTGCTAACCACAATCGTGTAATCGATCGTGTCGCCAGGACCATTCTCGCCCGCAACAGCCAGCTCGCTCGACTTCGTCACCTGCAGCAGGCCATCAGCCGCGAGAGTGACGGTCGCCGGAGCAGTGGCGCTTGCCGCAGCGCCCACCGGAGGAGTTCCCTCACCGGTGACAACGCTCGACACAGCACCCGAGTCGATATCGGCCTGAGTCAGCGTTTGCACGCGAACTGCCGTGACCGTGTCGCCGGGAGCGAGAACGCCCACGACGCCGGGCCAAGTGTAATCGCCGGCGGGCAGCGAGCCAATAAAGTCGCTCAGCTCAACGCCCGAGAGCGTCACGTTGCTCGTGCTCGTGAAGCTGTAGTTCCACGTGACAGTGTCGCCAGCCTCAGCCGGGCCTGGATCGGTTAAAGCACCAACGTTGGTCACCGAAACCACCACGCTCGGAGCCACGGTAGGCACCTGGGTCGTGTTCGATACCGCAGCGATGGGGTCGCCGCGCACCGGAACGGCCGTAGCACTCGCCGTGTTTTCGACGTAGCCGCGGTCAACATCCGACTGACGGATGTCGTAGCTGGCCGTTGCGGTCACCGTCGCGTTCGGGGCAAGAGTTTCTACCGCGGTCGGCCACTGCACGGTGGGCGTGGTCATTCCGGGAAGCGGATCAGTGACCACGATCGAACCGATCGTGACATTACCGGTGTTGCGAACTTCGAACTCGAAGTCAACGGTGTCGCCGACGCCGTTCTCGCCCGTCACAGCAATCTCGCCCGACTTGACAACCGTCATACTCGGCTGCGGCTGAACCGTAGTGATGATGACCTCGTTGGTGGTTGCCGGAACATCGATGTCGTTCGGGTCAGTAGCTCCCACATCCGCGATGTTGGAGATGTAACCACGGTCGATGTCAGCCTGCGTGAGCTGAACTGAAGCCTCACCGATCACGCTTTCACCGGGCAAGATAACACCGGGCTGAGCCGGGTTCGGCCACGTAATGGTCGGAACGCTAAGACCCGGAAGAGGGTCGCGCAGTTCGCCATCGTGGAGCGTTACGTTGCCGATGTTTATCGCTTCGAGACGGTAGTCAACCCAGTCGCCGACCTGTCCGATTCCACCAGCACGCAATTCACCCCACTTCTTAGCGTCAAGCTCGCCATTGGCCGCGATCGCTACTGCGGCCGGCGCATCCTCGGTGAAGGCGACGCCAGACGGCGGTGTCGCGCTACCGGTCACCACGTTCGCCACGGAGCCCGAGTCAATATCAGCCTGAGTCAGCTCGTACGTTGCCGTCGCGGTGACGACAGCGCCCGGCGCGAGTGTTCCCGCCGTCGCGGTCGGCCACGAGTAGTCCAGAGCCGAAATGTTAGGCAGCGGGTCCGCCAGCGAGACCGCCGTGAGGGTCTGGTTTCCGCTGTTTGTCAGCGAGAACTCGTACTCCACGAGGTCACCCTCGAAGCCGGTCGCACCGGGAGCGAGGGCACCGCTCTTGGTGACGAGGATGTCGGGGGCAGCAGCATCCGTCGGCGTCGACTCGAGAGCCGTGTTGCTCGGCACCGCAGCATCGGTCGGCGAGGTGCCGTTGGCGACAGCAGTGTTATCTACTGAGCCGGCATCCACATCAGCTTGGGTGATCGCATAGGTTGCGGTCGCTGTGGCGATCTCCCCCGGCGCAAGAACGCCGTTGTCGCCCGGCCAGTTCACCACGGGGGTGCTGAGGCCGGGAAGCGGGTCGGTGATAACAATCGCGTCGACCGTGACGTTTCCGGTGTTCTCAACCTCGAACGTGTAGGTGATGATGTCGTTGACACCGGCGCTGGCACCCGTGCTCGATGACTTGCTCAGCAGCAGCGAAGCAGCGGCCGGAGCGACGGTCGTTTCGGTGACCGTCGTGCTCACCGTGATCGTGTCACCGATGGGCGGCTTTCCGCTGGCGGTCGCCACGTTGGAGACAGAGCCGCGGTCGACGTCATCCTGAGTGATCGTGTAATCAGCAATGGCCGTAACCGTCTCACCTGGTTGCAACTCGCCGGTGGTTCCTGGCCAAGTGAAGACCGGGTTACTGACACCAGCAAGAGCGTCAACAAGGTCGACGAGCGTGAGGGTGACGTTTCCGGAGTTTGTGATGCCGAAGTCGTAATCGATCGTGTCGCCAGCATTGCCGACGCCATCCACGGTTCCGACCTTCGTTACGTCCATGCCAGCCTGCGACGCGAGCACAACCGCTGCCGTCGCGGGGTCGCTCACGGCATCGCCGCGTGGAGGCGTGCCCGAACCGACTGCGTCGTTGGCCACAGTTCCGGCGTTGATCTGCTCCTGGGTGAGCGTGGATGTCGCCGTTGCGGTGACCGATTCGCCCACCTTGAGCGTGCCGTCGGCGCCGGGCCACGTGTACGTCAGAGCCGAGATGTCCGCGAGGGAATCGACGATCTCCACACCGGTGAGCGTGACGTTGCCGGTGTTGCTGAGCTCGAACGACCAGTTAACGGTGTCGCCCTCGTCGGCGCGAGCCGGGTCAGCGAGAACACCGCTCTTGGTGAGTTCAACCTCGGCGCGAATCGTTTCTGTCGGAACCGTGTTCGCTTCAGAGTCATCGGTGACGTCGGTGCCGTTGGGGTCAACGCCATCAGCGGTCGCGATGTTCAGAACAGCGCCAGCATCCACGTCATCCTGAGTGATCTCGTAGTCCGCCGTGGCGGTAGCGATCTCACCGGGAGCGAGCACGCCAGGGCTTGTCGGAGTTGGCCACGTGATCGTGATCGCCGAGAGGCTCGGCAGTGGGTCTGTCAGTGTGACGGAATCGAGGGTGACGTTACCCGAGTTGAGAATCTCGAACGAGTAGTCGATTGTGTCGCCGAGGTCAGCCGAGCCCTGAGGCGCACCAGACTTCGTGACCGTGATGTTCGGAGCCGGCAACACCATCGGCACAATAACTTCGTTCGAGGCTTCGACAATGACGACACCCTGCGGGGTCTTCGCCGACATGTCTGCCGTGTTGGGGATATAGCCGAGGTCGACGTCTGCCTGCGTGATTACATACGTCGCAATACCGATGACAGATTCGCCAACCGGAATCTCACCAGGCTTTTCGCTATCTGGCCACGTGATAACCGGAACCGAGAGTCCGGGCAACGGGTCGAGCAACTGGCCCTCATAGAGGGTGACGTTTCCGTCGTTGGTCACGGTGAGCGTGTACTGCACGGTGTCGCCCACAGCACCGACGCCACCATTCAGAATCGTTCCCGACTTGAAGGGCGTGAGCACGGGTGCTGGCGTGATCGTCACTGTCTCATCGGCAGTGTCGTCGACGGTGCCTGCCGCAGGAGTTGTTCCCTCGGCCGTCACCGTGTTGTCAACCTTGCCCGCATCAACATCAGCCTGCGTGAGCTCGTAAGTGGCAACCGCGGTTGCACTCTGGCCGGGCGCGAGAGTGCCGTCCGTCGCGGTCGGCCACGTGTAGGTCAGCGCGCTGAGACCCGTGAGTGGGTCAGTCAGCGTGACACCCGTGAGCGTGACGTTTCCACTGTTTCGCACGGTAAACGAGTAGTCGATGATGTCGCCAGCGAAGCCAGTTGAACCAGCCTCGAGCGCACCGTTCTTGGTGGTTTCAATCGCTGCAGCAGCAATGACGGTCGGCACATCGATGGGGCCGACTGAATCGTCAACGGCACCCAGCGGTGACGTTGCGTCGACATCCGCCGAGTTGCGCACGTAGCCGCGGTCGATGTCAGCCTGCGTGATCGCGTACGTTGCGGTCGCCGTTGCTGTCTCAGAAGGGGCGAGCTCGCCGTCGGCACCGGGCCAGGAATAGACGATGGTCGACAGTCCGACGAGCGGGTCGTCAATCGCAACATCGGTGAGGGTCGTGTTTCCGGTGTTCTCCACGGTGAAGCTGTAGTGAACGAGGTCGCCAAGAGCCGCGCCATCCGGAGTTGTACCGACCTTGTCGATCGTGACTGATGCCGTGCGCTCAATGGTGGGGTTCACCGCAGGATCGGAGAATTCGAAGTACTCGCTACCGTCGGGGGTCGCACCCAAGGCTTCAGCGATGTTGGTTACAGAACCCGCGTCGACATCGTCTTGAGTGATCGTATATTCGGCAGTGGCTGTGGCTGTTTCACCGGGAGCAAGAACTCGTTCAGCCCCTGGCCACACGATGACCGGAGCGCTGACACCAGGCATGGAGTCGATGAGCACAACACCCGAGAGCGTCACGTTGCCCGAGTTGGTAATACTGAAGGAGTAGTCAACAACGTCGCCGACTTCGCCAAGCTGCGCGCCGAGGTCTCCGGTCTTCACGATCGTGAAGTCGGGGGCTGGGGTGAGCGGAAGCGTTGCGGAGGCCGGCTGTGTCACAGCAGATCCGGTCGGCGGAACGCCCATCGCGTTGACGCTGTTCGCGAGAGAACCAGCATCGATATCGCTCTGCAGCAGTGTGTACGTTGCGGTTGCGGAGACATCGTCGCCTGGATTGAGCAGGCCGTCAGTCGCCGTCGGCCACGTGCCGAACGTCACACCAGTGAGTCCCGGCAGCTGATCGATGAGGTTGACGGATGTCAGGGAGACGTTTCCGTTGTTGGTGACGGTGAAGCTGTATTCAACAGTGTCGCCCGCGACTCCCGTTGCTCCCGCAGCAAGGGCCGCGCTCTTGGTCGCGCTGAGCGAGGGAGCGGCGGCGACGATCTCGGTAACGACCTCAGGAGAGTCACCGGTGACCGCTGTGCCCTGCGCGTCGGTTCCACTCGCGGTTGCCGTGTTGGTGACGTCACCGTTGTTGACGTCGCCCTGAGTGATTTCGTAGGTTGCGGTTGCTCCGACGCTTTCACCGGGGGCGAGTGACTGCGTGGTGTTGGCGGCAGGCCAGTTGACGGTGAGATCGGTGAGGCCTGGCAGAGGATCGGCCAAGGTGATGCCAGCCACGGTGATGTTTCCGGCGTTGGTGATCGTGAAGGAGTAGGCGATCTCATCGCCGAGTTCGCCAGCGTCAGCAACGACCGCTGACTTGTCAACGGTAAGGAGAGGAGCGGGGCGAACGGTCGGAATGATGACGGTGTTCGTGATCGCGGGAACAAGGACGTTATTCGGCGTGAGGGCTTGAACGCGCGCCGTGTTGTCCCGGAATCCGCGGTCAACGTCGTCTTGAGTGAGCGCGTACGATGCGGTTCCCGTGACGGACTCGCCAACCTTGAGCACGCCAGGTTCTGCCGGGTTCGGCCACGTGATGACCGGAGGCGTGATTCCGGGCAGCGGGTCGAGCAGTTCTCCGTCGTGGAGTGTCACGTTTCCCGTGTTCGTCGCGATCAGCACGTAGTCGACGATGTCGCCGACTTGACCGATTCCGCCAGCGCGGAGCTCGCCCGATTTGCTCGCGCTGAGGCTCGCATCGGGCTCGACGACAACGGTTGCCGCTACTTCGGAGCCATCAACCGTGACGGCACCGGGGTCGATACCCGACGGCGTCGCGAGGTTGACTACTGAACCGGAGTCCACATCGCTCTGCTTGAGTTCGTAGGTCGCGACAGCGGTTGCCGTGGCGCCAGGAGCCAGCACACCATCGGTCGCCGTAGGCCACGTGTACGTGATGGTCGAAAGATCAGCGAGCGGGTCAGCCAACGTCACGCCGGTCAGCGTGACGTTTCCGTCGTTCGTGATGGTGAACGAGAACTCGACAGTGTCGTTAGCTTCGCCCTCAGCACCCGACTCGAGTGCGCCACTCTTTGTCGCCGAAATGGCGGGGGCCTGAGCAACGAGAGGCGTGACCGCGGCAGGCGAATCATCGGTCACCGCTGCGCCATCGCGAGCGGACTCGGCATCGCCGGTCGCGACGTTGCTGACCGAGCCAGCGTCGACATCCGCCTGCGTGATCGTGTAGTTCGCCGTGGCCGAGACGGACTCGCCGGGAGCCAGCTCGCCGTCCACACCAGAAAGCCACTCGCCGTAGACGAGAGCGCTGAGCCCTGCGAGAGAGTCGGTGATTGCGGCATCCGTCACGGTGACGTTTCCGTCGTTCAGCATCGTGATCGTGTAGCTGATCGTGTCGCCAACGACACCGGTGCCGTTGAGCACGGCGTTCTTGGTCGTCACGAGAACCGGGGCGGACGCTTCAGTGGTGACCGTAACGGTGGTGGAATCCTCATCGAGGATCGCTCCAGCAGGAGTCGAAGCGAGCACGCTTGAGTCGTTATCGACGAAGCCGCGGTCGATGTCTTCCTGCGTGAGGGCGTACGTCGCGGTCGCGGTCAGCACAGCATTGGGAGCGAGAGTCTGGGAGGGGTTGCCTGTCCAGTCATACGAGATCGCCGAGACACCGTCGAGTTCGTCGATGATGCTGATCGAACTCAGCGTGACGTTACCCGTGTTGGTCACGGTGAACGTGAAGTTCACCGGATTACCGAGACCGCGGGCGGCCGGAGTGGCGTCTTCTGACTTGACGATCGTGATGCCAGCGTCCGGCGCCAGCGGCACGGTCGCGGCGGTGGTCGAATTGGCGACGGCACCACGCGACGGAGTACCGGATGCGGTCACGGTGTTCACGACGGAGCCCGCGTCGACATCCGCCTGCGTCACGACGTAGTCGTCAGCGGTGGCCAAGACGCTATCGCCGGGGTTCAGCTGACCAGAGATGCCGCTGGGGAAGGTTCCGAAGACGGGCGTCACGCCGGCGAGAGCATCGTTGAGGGTCACGCCACTGAGGGTGACGTTTCCGGTGTTGGTAACCGTGAAGGACCAGTCGATCAGGTCGCCGGCGTCTTGAGCGGCGGTGCCTGTTTTCGTGACCGAGATACCGGGGGCGGCGGGCGCGGTCGGAGTCGTCACCGAAGAGACCGGGCTTTCAACCGGCACGGCGGGATCTGCTGTAGTGGCACCGGCAGCCTTCGCCGTGTTCGTCACCGAACCGGCGTCGACATCGGTCTGAGTGATCGTGTAGTTCGCCGTTGCTGTGGCGGATTCACCCGGGTCGAGTGATGTCGCGGACAACGTCGGTGTTGCTGCACCCAGGAGCGGGTCGTTGAGAACGAGGTTCTCGATGGTCACGTTTCCCGTGTTCTCCACCAGGAACGAGTACGTGATCGTGGTGCCTTCAGCGGCCGGGCTCGGCACGACACTGGCGGTCTTCGTTGTCGTGAGCTCGGGACGCTGGGCACCGGTCGCGACAACGACGGCGCCAGAGCTTGCCGCCACCTCGGGGCCGCCGCCCGGAGTTTGCGCGGTCACGTTGGCGGTGTTGGTTACCTCGCCGGCGTTGAGGTCGTCTTGATCGATCGTGTACGTTGCGGTCGCCGTGGCTGTCTGGCCTGGCGCAAGCTCATTGTCCGCTCCCGGCCAGACGAAGGTCGGAGCGCTCAAACCAGGCAGGTTGTCGATGAGCGTCACGACGGTGAGTGTCTGGTTACCCGTGTTGCGAATCGTCATCGTGTAGGTGATGACGTCGTTTTCTGCACCGGTTCCACCGACGGAGGCAACCTTGCTGACCGAGATTCCGGGAGTAGGCGTGATCGAGACCGTCTCTGAGTCCGTCTCGCTGAAGGGCGTGCCGGAAGGCGGAGTGACGGTGGCCGTCGCGGCGTTACTGACAGAGCCAGCATCCACATCCGACTGCTTCACCGTGTAGTTGGCGGTAGCGGTGACGGTTTGACCCGGGGTGAGCACACCTGTGGCACCTGGCCACGTGTACGAAATGGCGCCGAGATCAGCCAGCGGGTCGGCGACGGAGACACCCGTGAGTGTGACGTTTCCGGTGTTCTTCGTGGTGAAGGTGTAGGTGATGACGTCGCCGGCAACACCAACGGAACCGGGGGCGAGCGCGCCAGACTTCGCGAAGGTCGCCACGGGGTTCGCCGCAACGGTCGGAGTGATGACTTCATCAGAGGGGTCAGTGATCACGCCGGCGGAGGGCGACGTGCCCTGACCTGTTGCCGTGTTCGTGACCGAACCCGTGTTCACATCGGACTGCTTGATCGTGTACTTCGCGGTGGCGACAACCTGGGTGTTGGGCTGCAGCGTTCCCGTCACGCCGCCAGGCCAAGCGCCGTAGGTGAGCGTGCTGAGTCCCGAGAGCGGGTCGCTCGCCGATACCGACGTGAGAGTCGTGTTTCCCGTATTGCGCACGGTGATCGTGTACGTAATGACATCGCCAACGGCACCGGTTCCGGCCACGCTCGAGGTCTTGGTGGTGAGGATGCCGGGAACGCGCGTTGCGGTCGGAGTAGCTACCGCAGCAGACGACGCCGTGGCGTTCGCGCCTGCGGGAGGCTTGCCCGAAACGGACGCCGTGTTGTTCACAACGCCAGCGTTCTGGTCGGCCTGGCGGATGACATAGTCAGCCGTTGCCGTAATCGTCTGACCCGGAGCGAGGCGGCCAACAGTGCCGCTGGTCCAGGTGCCGTAGGTGAGTGCGCTGAGTCCGGGACGCGGGTCGGCGATGATCACGTTGGTCAGGGTGACGTTACCCGTGTTCTCGGCGGTGAACGTGTAGCGGATGGTGTCACCCACCACGCCCGTGCCGGGAGACACAATGGCTGCGGTCTTATCGAGCGTGATGCTGGAGTTCGATGCGAGCGGAAGGGTTGAGGGAGCAGTGGCCGTCGCGGGTGAACCGCGCGGCGGAGTACCCGAACCATTAGCGGTGTTCGAGACAGCGCCGGCGTCGATGTCGGCCTGCGTGAGAACGTACGTTGCCGTGGCTGACACGCTCTGGCCCGGAGCCAAGGTTCCTGCCGTCGAGGGCCACGTGCCATAGGTCACGGCGGAGACGCCGGGAAGCGAGTCAGTGACCGCTACCGAGGTGAGCGTCACATTGCCCGAGTTGGTGAGCGAAAGGCTCCACGTGACAACGTCACCAGCAACACCCTGCGCGCCCGGCGCGAGAGCGCCCGACTTGGTCACACCGATCTTCGGTGCAGACGCGATCGTCGGTGTGACGAGCTGCGGCGACGGAGCAGTCACGGCAGCGCCCGTGGGAGGCGTACCCGTTGCGGTCGCAATGTTCTTGACCGAGCCGGCGTCAACATCCGCCTGCGTGATTGTGTAGGTGGCGGTTCCGGTGACGGTTCCGTTCGGGTTGAGCTGGCCGCTAACGCCACCCGACCACACGTAGGTGGGGGTGGAGAGCCCGCTCAACGGGTCGGTCAGCGTGACGCCCGTGAGCGTGACGTTACCGGAGTTGCGAGACGTGAAGGTGTAGGTGACGGTGTCGCCGATCGCGCCGGTTCCCGTGCCGCCGACAACAGCGCTCTTGGTCGTGATGAGCGCAGGCGAAGCGGCAACAGTCGGCACGACAGCCTGGGTCGAGGATGCCGTAGCAACGGGGCCCGATGGCGGCGTTCCGGATGCCGTAGCCGTGTTCTTGACGGAGCCAGCGTTCACGTCAGACTGCTTGATTGTGTACGTCGCGGTAGCGGTGACCTGCGCGTTCGGAGCGAGAACTCCGGTCGTGCCGCCCGGCCAGGTGCCGAAGGTGACAGCCGAGAGGTCCGCCAGAGTGTCAGTGATGCCGACGCTCGAGAGCGTGACGTTTCCGGTGTTCTTGACGACGAACGAGAAAGTGACGGTGTCGCCGAGCTTGTTCGCCCCGGCTGCCGTAGCGCCCGTCTTCGACACCGTGAGCTTGGCGGTCGAGGCGAGCGGAACCGTAGCGCTGCTGGTCTTCGGAGCAGCAGCACCGCCGATGACGCCCGTTCCCGTTGCGGTCGCGGTGTTCGCGATCGAACCCGCGTCAACATCCGTCTGCTTCACCGTGTAGGTAGCGGTGGCCGTCACTTGAGTGTTCGGCGCTAACGTTCCGGTGGTGCCCGACGGCCAGGTGCCATACGTGATCGACGAAAGACCAGAGAGTGGGTCGCTGACCGCGGCACCCGTGATCGTGACGTTGCCGGTGTTGCGGATGACGAAGCTGTACGTGACGACTTCGCCAGCAACGGACGTGGATCCAGCCGGCAGCGTGCCGGACTTCACGAGCGAGAGAGTCGGCGCCGGAGTAACGGTGGTCGTCACCACGGGGTTGGAGTCATCGCTGACGGGAGTCGCGCCCGGAGCCGTTCCCGCTGCTGACGCCGTGTTGGCGATCGAGCCAGCATCAACATCCGACTGCTTCACGGTGTAGCTTGCGAGGGCTGTAGCCGTCTGGCCTGGAGCCAGGGTTCCCGCCACACCCGGCCACGTGACAACAGGAGTGGAGAGACCGACGAGCGAGTCCGTCAGAGCGACGCCGGTGATGGTCTGGTTACCCGTGTTCGAGATCGCGATGGAGTAGGTGATCGAGTCGCCGACTTTGGCTCCCGAAGTGACGTTCGCCGACTTTGTGGTGGTGAGCTCAGGGGCACCCGTGATCGTGGGCACGTTCGCGGTCGACGGTGCAGAAGTGACCGTTGCGTTCGTCGGAGTCTTGCCCGACACTGTTGCCGTGTTCGCTACCGAGCCCGCGTTTACATCGGCCTGCTTGACCGTATACGTCGCGGTCGCGGTCGCCGTCTGGCCCGGAGCAAGTCGCCCGGCCGTCGCGGTCGGCCAGGTGTATAGCGGCGCGGAAAGGCCCACGAGGGAATCCACAATCGCGACACCCGTCATCGTGACGTTTCCGGGGTTCGTGATCGAGAACGAGAAGGTCATCGTGCTGCCGACACCGCCGGTGCCTGAGGTGACCGCACCCGTCTTCGTTACCGCAAGGGCACCATTCGAGGCGACGACAACGGTAGCGGGAGCGGTCGCCGACACGACGGCACCGGTGGGAGGGGTGCCGCGGGTCGTCGCAGTGTTCGCGACTGAGCCGGCGTCAATATCCGACTGTTTCAAAATGTAGGTGGCAGTAGCCGTGACCTGTGTTTGCGGCAGGAGACGACCGGCTGTTCCGCTCGGCCAAGTGCCGAACGTGACGGCCGAAAGGTCGGGCAACGGATCGGTGATGCCAACGCCCGTGAGCGTGACGTTACCGGTGTTGCGCACGACGAAGCTGTAGTTGACGGCATCGCCAGCGACGCCGGTTGCGCCCGCCGCGAGGACCGCGTTCTTGGTCAGCGATATGGTGCGAACCGAGGCGATCGTGGGCGTCGTGATCTGAGGTGACGGGTCAGTGACCGTCGTCGCCCCGAACGAGCCCTGCGAGGTCGCCGTGTTCTTGACAGAACCCGCGTCGACATCCGACTGAGCGATTGTGTAGGTCGCCGTGGCCGTGACCTGCGCGTTGGGCGCAAGCGTTCCGGAAACTCCGCCGGGCCAGGTGCCATAGGTCAGAGCCGAAAGCCCGGTCAGTGGGTCCGCGATCGAGACGCCCGTGAGCGTGACGTTACCGATGTTCTTCGCGGTGAACGTGTACGTGATGACATCGCCGACAGCACCCGTGCCGGCAATACTTGCCGACTTTTGAGTGTCGATTGCCGGTGATGATGCGACGGTTGGCACGACAGCCTGCGGGGACGTTGCCGTCACGGTTCCGCCCGACGGCGTGCTTCCGGATGCCGTGGCCGTGTTCTTCACAGAGCCAGCGTTAACGTCAGCCTGCTTGATCAGATAGGTGGCCGTAGCGGTCACCTGAGTGTTGGGAGCAAGCGTGCCTGCTGTGCCGCTCGGCCAGGTGCCGAAGGTCACGGCGGAGAGGTCGACGAGGCTGTCGGAGATGCCAACGCCAGTGGCGGTGACGTTACCGGTGTTGCGCACAACGAAGGAGAAGGTGACGGTATCGCCCACGGAACCGTTTCCGGTCGTGATCGCGCCCGACTTCGAGACGCTGAGCGCGGGGCCGGCAGTGATCGGAACCGTAGCGGGGCTGACGCTGGTGACGGCGGCGCCGGTGGGCGGGGTGCCGGAACCGGTGGCGGTGTTCGATACCGAGCCGGCATCCACGTCTGACTGCTTGAGCGTGTAGGTAGCGGTGGCCGTAACCGACTGTCCGGGCGCGAGCGTTCCGGCGGTGCCCGAGGGCCACGTGCCGTAAGTGAGCGCCGAGAGACCGGGGAGCGTGTCGGTGGCCGAGACCGAGGTCAGGGTGACGTTGCCCGAGTTGGTGAGCTTGATCGAGAAGTTCACGGTGTCGCCAGCGCGGCCGGTCGAACCGGCGGCGAGCGCACCCGACTTGAGCGTCGTGACAACGGGGTTCGCCGTGACGGTCGGAACGGTGATTTCAGACGAGGGGTTGCTCACGGTAGTGCCGGCGTGAGTTCCACTACCGGTGGCGATGTTCTTAACCGTTCCGGCGTCCACATCGGATTGCTTGATGGTGTAAGTCGCAACTGCGGTGACGGTCTGGCCGGGTGCGAGCACGCCAGTGGCACCGGGCCACGTGTAGGTCAGCGCCGAGAGGCCAGTGTGCGGGTCAGCAATCGTGACACCGGAGAGTGTGACGTTACCGTCGTTCTTCGCGCTGAACGAGTAGCTGATGACGTCGCCGACCTTGCCGGTTGCGCCGCCGGCAATCGTTGCCGACTTCGTGGTCGTGATGAGTCGAGTCGGTGCGACCGTGGGCACTACAGACTGCGTGGAGGCCTGTGTCACCGTGCCGCCGGTGGGAGTCTTCGCCGTAGCCGTAGCCGTGTTCTTGACCGAACCCGCATCCACATCGGATTGCTTCACCGTGTACGTCGCGGTTCCCGTAGCCGTCTGACCGGGAGCCAATACTCCGGATGCTCCGGGCCAGGTCACCGCGATGGGGCTGAGTCCCGAGAGCGGGTCGGCCAAAGCCACCTGGCTGAGGGTGACGTTTCCGTCATTCTTCACGCTGAAGGTGTAGGTCACAACCGAGCCGACAGCGCCGGATCCTGTCGTGTACGCGCCCGACTTGGTGACAACCATCTTGGCGTCAGCCGTGATCGGAACCGTCGCGGGAGTCGTCCGCGTCACGTCAGCACCGGTCGGAGGTGTGGCCTTCGCCGTCGCACTGTTCACGACCGCACCGGCATCGACATCCGATTGCTTCACGGTGTAGGTCGCGGTTGCTGTGACGGACTGACCGGGCGCGAGAGTGCCTGCGGTGCCCGGCCACGTGCCGTACGTGATCGAAGAGAGGCCCGAGAGTGGGTCGGTGATGCCCGCATTGGTCAGCGTCACGTTGCCCGAGTTCGTCAGAACGAATGAGTAGTTCACGGTGCTGCCAGCAGTTGAACCGCCCGCGAGCGCGCCCGACTTTGTCAGCGAAACGGCGGGGGTGCGAGTCTGAAGCGCAACATCCACTCGAGGGGATGCCGCAGTGACGGTCGTGCCGCCGGGTGATGTTCCCGAGCTGGAGGCTGTGTTGCGCACGAGGCCAGCATCGACATCCGACTGTTTGACGGTGTAAGTCGCCGTGGCGGTGGCGGTCTCGCCAGGAGCCAGGGTGCCGGCGGTGCCCGGCCAGGAGTAGGTCAGAGCAGAAAGCCCGGCGAGCGGGTCAGTGATCGCGACGCCAGTGAGGGTGACGTTTCCGGTGTTCTTCGCGCTGAAGTTGTAGGTAACGACACTGCCGACACCCTTGGGGTTGGCTACTGTTCCCGACTTTGTCGTGGTGAGCGCGGGAGAGGCAGGCGCGGTTGCTAGCGTCACTTCATTACTGACGCCCGTGACGGCAACGTTTTTGGGAGTTCGCGCGGTGGAGCTCGCCTGGTTCACGATCTTGCCGGCGTTCACATCCGCCTGCTTGACCGTATAGGTCGCGGTTCCCGTGGCGGTCTGGCCCGGTGCGAGGCGACCCGCGGTGCCCGGCCATGTGACGGCGATCGCCGAGAGGCCGGTGAGCGGGTCAGTCAGCGTCACCGAAGTGAGCGTGACGTTACCGGTGTTCTTCACAGAGAACGAGTAGTTGACGGTATCGCCAACATTGCCGACGCCAGCACCGGCATACGCTGCAGTCTTCTTGGTTTCGAGAACAGCATTCACCGGGATGGGCGTGGTGCGGTTGGCCGTCGCGACGGGCTTGATACCGCCGTCGGCATCCGTGCCGGTGGCGCTCGCCGTGTTCGCGATCGAACCGGCATCGACATCTGCCTGCGTCAGCGTGTACGTTGCCGTTCCCGTCGCGGAGGCACCAGCGGCGAGGGCGCCAGCGGTTCCTGTCGGCCAGGAGTAGGTGATGGCGGAAAGTCCGGGCAGCGGGTCAGTGACCGCTACTCCGGTAAGGGGCGAGTCGCCGTTGTTCTTAATGGTGAAGGTGTAGTTGAGGGTGTCGCCGGCGCGACCGGTTGCTCCACCGGCGAGCGCGCTTGTCTTGGCGAGGGAGATCGAAGACAGCAGCACGCGAGTGGAGTCGCTGCCTGTCGCCGGACTGTTTCCCACCACAGTGCTCGCCGTCACTGAGGCAGTCGAGTCGTAGCTGGCGGTCGTTGGACCATTCGCAACACACGTGTACGTATACGACTCAAGCGGGGCAAGCGTCACGCCGGTCAATGTGCGTGCACAGTTGGTTTGGTCGTCTGCGACGACAATGTTCTGCAGAACCCCGACGCCTGAGTTGGTCACGGTGATCGTGAAGGTTGCCGGTTCTGTTGCCGTGCGCGATTGCTGGTCGAGCGTTCCGTTATAGGTCTTGGAGATATTGATTCCGGCGCTGGGCACGGAAAGGATCGCGTTTTGCAGCAGGTACGAGTCCCCGCTCGTGCTCATGCGGAGGTTGACGGAGGTGTCGCCCGCCTGCACGTTTGTCAGGTTGGTCGTCGCGACATCCACGCTCTGGTTCGTAAAGGGCCCGACGTCGGTGAGCGCCGTGTAGCGAACAGAGCCCTCTCCTCGACCGATTCCGATGTTATTTGCATTGCCCGCACTGTTGGCTATCTGCGTGTAGCCGCCGTTGCCGCGCGAATACTCGGCAATGTCGCCCTGGATGATGCGGTCACCCTCATAGAGCGAGAATCCAGCGCGAGTTCCGGTGGCAATCGCGCTGAAACCGTTGAAGGCAACCGTCAGCGGTGCCTCAGCGGCGGTCATGCGAACGTGACCCTCGTAGAAGATGATGCGGTGCGGCTGCGACAGCGGTTGGCTCGGAATGTAAATGCCGTAGTCGTAAACGACCGTCAGAGTCCAGCCGGCGTAGCAACCAGCACCCTGCGGTGCCCACAGGTCGCCAGCGGATACCGTGAGCGGGGTTCCCGTGGCCGCTCCAGCGAAAGCTGTGGTGACGTCAGCGCTTGCGCTGTAGTAAATCGACGAGGGCGTGCCGACCGGGTCTTCCAGCAGTGTCGTCGGCGCCACGGTAGTGACGGCGCCAGTGCCCACCTTGAGTTTGGCGGGCGCGGTGCGATAACCGGTTGCCGAACCGGCAGGCATAAGAGCGGTGCCGCGCGTCGCGTTCGGGCTCGCACACGCATTTTCCGTGATCCCCGTGTAAGCACCGGTGTTGGCGCTCCAGCTCAGGAAAGCTTTCTTGACGCCGGCGCCCGCGGGGATGGTGATGTTTGCCGAGCTCGAGTTGGTGGTGAAGCCGGCTACCGTGTTCGAGTTTTCGAGGTAGAAGTTGTCGTTGGCCGTATTGCCGTTTCCACCCGATGCCGAGTGCAGGTCGATACAGGTACCAATTTGCGCCGCCGAGTAGAGCGGTCGGTTACAGGCGAGAACGCCGTTACCGGCCATGAGGAAGTCACCGTTGACGGTGGTTTGGTAGCTCGGCGACGTACCGGCGTTGGTTCCCCACTGCACGACGGCAGCTTCGGCGGGCGATGACGGCATGACAGTCAGTCCGGCCACGAGAAGACCGAAGGCGACGACAGATGCGACGCCACGCATGAACGCGCTTCGAGCACTACGCTGCGTGCGCTCCACGTTGATGCTGTTGTGCCGCACTATTTCTCTCCCCCGAGTCAAAATCCCTGACTTTGCGGGTCATCGCATCGTCAACGAATAGCCCTTCGGGTGAGCGCATCTCCTCCAACCATAAACCGTTGGTCGAAGTTTTGGACAGCCTAACCAGCCGAAGCCGCCCCGCACTGGGGCTAGAACTCTGATTCTTAGCGACCTCATAGGGTGCTTCGTGCCTGTGTGACCCGAGCGCGCCACCGGCTGTTAATCTCAAGGGATGCAGCCGCCTTGGACCTCCGATGGACCCGACCTTGTTGTGCACGGCGATAACCTGCCCGTGATCAGCACTTTGCCTGACGAAAGCTTCCGGCTGATCTACATCGATCCCCCGTTCAACACTGGGCGGACGCAGCGCCGTCAAGCCTTAACCACGCAACGTTCGACCGAAGGTACGCGCGTGGGCTTCGGAGGCAACAGTTACGACACGATTAAGGGAGTGTTGTATTCCTACGACGACACGTTCGCCGATTATTGGGAATTCTTAGAGCCACGCTTGCAGGAGGCCTGGCGCCTGCTCGACGACCGCGGCACCCTTTACCTCCACCTCGACTACCGCGAAGTGCACTACGCCAAAGTCGCTCTCGACGCTCTCTTTGGGCGCGAGAGCTTCCTCAACGAGATCATCTGGGCCTACGACTATGGCGCCCGTGCCACCAAGAAGTGGCCCTCGAAGCACGACACGATCCTTGTCTATGTAAAGAACCCGAAGAACTACTACTTCAATAACGAAGAAGTCGACCGCGAGCCCTACATGGCGCCCGGTCTTGTGACGCCAGAAAAGGCAGCCCGCGGCAAACTGCCGACGGATGTCTGGTGGCACACCATCGTGTCCCCTACCGGTAAAGAGAAAACGGGCTACGCCACGCAGAAGCCGGAAGGCATTCTGCGACGCATCGTTCAGGCATCCAGCCAGCCCGGCGATTGGGTGCTCGATTTCTTCGCCGGAAGCGGCACAACCGGTGCCGTCGCCCAAGCCCTCAAGCGTCGCGTGGTCCTCGTCGAACAGAATCCCGACGCGATCGCCATCATCACCAAACGGCTGTCAGAGGAGACGGTGTTCGCTAACATGAGCGCATGAGGAATCGTGACGAAATCGAATGCTGGCTCACCGACATGGATGGTGTTCTCGTTCATGAGAACCATCCCGTTCCCGGCGCCTCAGAGCTGCTGAAGCAGTGGCGCGATGAGAAGAAGCCCTACTTGGTGCTCACGAACAACTCGATCTTCACCCCGCGCGATCTGAGCGCCCGGCTCAAGGCGTCGGGTCTCGATGTTCCCGAGTCGGCAATTTGGACTTCTGCGCTCGCGACGGCTGACTTCCTGAAAGAGCAGATTCCGGGCGGCAGCGCGTTCGTCATCGGCGAGTCTGGCATCACGACCGCCCTTCACGAAGCCGGTTTCATCATGACGGAAACCAACCCCGACTATGTCGTGATTGGCGAAACCCGCAACTACTCGTTCGAAGCCATCACCAAGGCCATCCGCCTCATCGGCAACGGCAGCCGCTTTATTGTGACCAACCCGGATGCCACCGGCCCGAGTGCTGACGGCCCCTTGCCCGCAACGGGCGCGGTCGCCGCTCTCATCACCAAGGCCACTGGTCGGGAGCCCTACATCGTCGGCAAGCCGAACCCGATGATGTTCCGCTCGGCGCTCAACAAGATCGGCGCCCACAGCGAAACCACCGGCATGATTGGTGACCGCATGGACACCGACATCGTCGCCGGCATCGAGGCGGGTCTCCACACTGTTCTCGTGCTCACCGGAATCAGCGATCAGAAAGAAATCGACCGCTACCCGTTCCGACCCAACGAAGTTCTCGACAGCGTCGCGGACCTACTGAACTAGTTGGCCACGCACCGATCGCTCTGAACCGGCAGTCCCGGCCAGTCCCGGCCATCCCGCTATTCGGAGGGCGTTTGCGGTTGAGCGACGGATGTCGTGAGAGCGGCATCACCGGAGCGCGTCGCGAAGCAGTAGTAGTCGCGGTTTCCGGCATCCCAGTCGCTCGCGTTTGCAGCGAAGCTCGCCACGATTTCGAGGTTAGAGAATGATTGCGCCGCCGCGAAGTCGATCACAGCGTCCGTAGAGCAGGCTGTCGCTGTGCGTGATGCGAGCTCTTCTGCTTCTGGATAAGGATCCGACGCTGCATCCTCGAACAGGCCGATCGTGAGCAACTGCGCGGCGTGAGGCTGCGTGCAATCGATCACGGTGTACTCCTGCTCCCAGGCAGAAGCGAAGGGGTCAAGGCACTCGCCGCCGGCGAGTTCATTCCACTGATAGGTTCCCGGTGCTAGAGGGCCCACAACGGGAACAACGGCAGTAGCTGTCGCCGACGGGGTCGGCGAGGCAACCGCAGCAGGCATTACGGAGGGGCCGAGGCGAGTACCCGCCAAGAACAGTGCGACCAAGGCGAGCGCCGCGACCAGACCTCCGGCGATAGCCAGCCCGATCAATTGACCGCGCGGAATCGGCGGTCGAGGAGGCTGGGGAACCCGCGGTCGTGAAATGACCGCTGGCACCTGCGCGACGAGCGCCTGATCTTCGTACTCCACGAATTTGTCTTCACCGAAGAGGTCGCTCACGGCGTCGTGCTCGACAGATTCCGACTCTGCCGAGATGCCTTCGAGCGACTGCGCTCCCATGACTTCGGTCGCGCCTTCCAGCGATTGGTCAACCGACGCCGGCAGCTGAGCCTGTCGCCGAGTGGCGGCATCCATTGCAGCTGTCGGCAGATCAGCCGAACTGATCGCGGCGGTCGGCAGGTCGGCGATATCCATCGCGCCGGTCGGGAGATCGGAAATGTCCATCGCCCCGGTGGGGAGATCAGAGATATCCATGGCGCCGGTTGGCAGGTCTGCGACGTTGATTGCTTCGGTCGGCGGCGGCTCGATGAGAGGCTCGCGCGGAGGAACAACGGGATCGGCGGGCTGCGCAGAATCGGCAGAGTGGGCGGCCGCTGGTGACGCGGCAGGGGATGCTGGCGGCTGCACGGGAGGCTGTTCGCCCGGCATCGGCGGGAGCTTGAGAAGCCCAGGAACCTCGGGCGTTGCCGGCGGCGGCGTGCCTGGCGATGGCGTCATTGGCGGCAAAGGAACTTCAAGCGCGGTTGGCTGCGGAACAGCGGGGGCAACGAACGTTTCGGGATGCTCGGGAACCTGCGGAGGTGTGGGCGCCTGGGGAGCCGCAGGAGCCTGGGGGTGTTCGGGTGCCGGTGAGCTCGCCGGAACGTCAGAATCGGCGGGTTGTTCCGGGTCTACAGGAGTTGCCCGGGTGGGCTTGGGTGGCGATTCGGGCTCGGTCGGAGTGAGTCCCCAGTTGAAGGAGGACTCGCGAGGTTCCTGGTTGTCACCAGCGCCCGAGCCGTTGTCGCCAGAGGTCACGGAGTAAGCCCCAAATCACCAAGCCCGATCGCTGAAAAGTAGGGGTAGCCGGCGGCCTCGATGCGCTCCTTGGCGCCAGTGTCACGATCGACAACGACAGCAACGCCGGCAATGATCGCGCCGACCTTCTCGAGCGCCTCGATAGCGGCAAGCGGTGAACCGCCGGTCGTTGAGGTGTCTTCGAGAACAATGACGCGCTTGCCCTCGAGCTCAGGCCCTTCGACCTGACGACCACGGCCGTGATCCTTGGGCTCCTTGCGCACGACGAAAGCGTCGTAGGTGAGGCCGCGGGCCGCACCCTGGTGAAGAATCGCGGCGGCGATCGGGTCGGCCCCCATCGTCATCCCTCCGACAGCAACGATGTCTGGCACATCGGCGATGAGGTCAATCATGACCTGACCGATGAGCGGAGCGACGCGGTGGTCGAGGCTTACGCGACGCATGTCGACGTAGTAGGTGGCCTTCTTTCCGCTCGTCAGAGTGAAATCACCGTGGAACACGGCATCGGCGGAAATGTGCTCAATGAGCTGTTGCTTGGCGTCGGTCACGAGTACAGAATACCCATTGTCGCGGACCTCCTAGAGGATGGTCTCGCCGAAAACCAGCAAAGCACCCGAGATGGTGACGCCCACGAAGCCCAAGATGGCGAGGATTGTCGCGTTGCGGCGGTCGAGACGGTCAGCCTTTGCCGCAGCTTCGTCGAGAAGGATATCTTGCTGCATACGATGACTTTACGGGGCGAGGCCGCACCTGTCGTCGCCCAATGCGGGGGTAGACCTATTACCGTTGAAGCATGCTCATTGCCACCTGGAACGTGAACTCCATCAGAACCCGAGTCAGCCGCGTCGTTGACTGGCTGCTCCGCGAAGATATTGACGTACTGGCGATGCAAGAAATCAAGTGCAAGCCCGAGCAATTTCCTCTCGAAGCGTTCACCGAAGCGGGCTACGAGGTCGAGCTCCACGGCCTCAACCAGTGGAATGGCGTGGCCTTCGCGAGCCGCCTCCCCATGGAGGATGTCTCGGTCGGCTTCGAGACCCAGCCAGGGTTCGGCAAAGCGCTCGATGACGGCACAGTGCCGATCGAAGCGCGCGCTCTTGGTGTCACCATTGAGGGCGCCCGGCTGTGGAGCCTCTACGTGCCCAATGGCCGCGAGCTCGACAACCCGCACTACCCCTACAAGCTCGAGTGGCTCGCCAACCTCAAGACGCAAGCTGCTCAATGGATGCGCGACAATCCGGAACAGCCTCTCGCCCTGATGGGTGATTTCAACATTGCCCCCTTCGATCACGACGTCTGGGACATCGCAGCCTTCGAGGGCAAGACTCACGTGAGCGACGCTGAACGCGCAGCCTTCCGGGCCTTTGAAGAGGCCGGGATGATCGATACTCTCCGCAGCCGCAACATCGAGGGCTATACCTACTGGGACTACCAGCGCCTGCGGTTCCCTCGCGATGAGGGAATGCGCATCGACTTCGTGCTCGGTTCGCCCGCATTCGACGAACTCGTGACGGGCGCATCGATTGACCGCGAAGAGCGCAAGGGTGATGGCCCAAGCGACCACGTTCCCGTCGTCGTCGAACTCGCGATCGACACCGAGAACGACGACGATCGGCCCATGTTCCTCTAAGCAGTTCGTCTCAGCGGTTGCCTTAGCGGTTGCCTAAGCGCGCGGGTTAGCCGGCGTCAGGCTCCGACCGAGACACCTCGAGGCCTTCGCCGTTCTCGGCGAGCCCCACGAGCACGGTGTCACCATCGCGAATCTCGCCAGCGAGCAACGCCTTGGCGAGCTTGTCGTCGATTTCGCGCTGCATGAGTCGGCGGAGCGGTCGTGCGCCGTAGATGGGGTCGTAGCCACGCTCCGAAAGCCAAGTGCGAGCATCCGGGGTCACAGCAAGCTGCAGGCGACGATCGGTGAGGCGCTTGCCCAAACGGTCGATGTCGAGCTCAACGATCTGGCTGAGGTCATCGGTCGAGAGCGGCTGGAACACCACGATGTCGTCGAGACGGTTGATGAACTCCGGCTTGAACGATTTGCGTACGAGGTCATCGACGGCAGCCTTGCGGGCATCCCACGGCAGCTCTTGGTCAGTGATGAACTGGCTGCCCAAGTTGCTGGTGAGAATCAGGATGACGTTGCGGAAGTCGACAGTGCGGCCCTGGCCATCGGTGAGACGACCATCATCGAGCACCTGCAGGAGAATGTCGAAGACCTCAGGGTGCGCCTTTTCGACCTCGTCGAGCAGGATCACCGAGTAAGGGCGACGGCGCACAGCCTCGGTCAGCTGACCGCCCTGTTCGAATCCGATGTAGCCGGGAGGGGCACCGACGAGGCGCGAGACAGAGAACTTCTCTCCGTACTCGCTCATGTCGATGCGCACGAGAGCTTTCTCGTCGTTGAAGAGGTATTGCGCGAGCGCCTTCGCGAGTTCGGTCTTTCCGACGCCGGTGGGGCCGAGGAAGAGGAACGAGCCGGTGGGGCGGTCGGGGTCGGAGATTCCGGCCCGCGTGCGGCGAACCGCTTCGGAGACCGCTTGCACGGCTTCCTTTTGACCGATGAGACGCTTGCCGAGTTCCGCTTCGAGGTGCAAGAGCTTCTCAGTCTCGCCCTCGGTGAGGCGATCGACAGGGATGCCCGTCCACGCGGCCACAACGGCAGCAATGTCTTCTTCGGTCACTTGGTCATTGACCATGCGGGGGCCGGTTGGCTCGTTGCTTTCGGCGGTGACGAGGGCGCGTTGGATTGATGGGATCGTCTCGTACTCGAGCTTCGACACCTTTTGGTAGTCGCCGTCACGCATCGCGCGCTCGGAGGCAATACGAGCATCGTTGAGGCGAGTCTTCAGCTCACCGACGTCGGTCAGGCTCGCCTTTTCGAGCTTCCAGCGCCCTTCCAACTCGTTCAGCAACTTGCTCTGGCTGGCGAGATCTTCGCGGAGTTTCGCGAGTCGCGCCTTCGAGGCCTCGTCTTTTTCCTTCTTGAGAGCGTGCTCTTCGATGCGCAGGCGGTCAACAGCACGCTTGAGCTTGTCGATTTCAACGGGCGAGGAATCGATCTCCATCTTGAGGTGGCTTGCCGCCTCGTCGATGAGGTCGATCGCCTTATCGGGCAGTTTGCGACCCGAGATGTAGCGATTGCTGAGTGCTGCGGCCGCCACCAGCGCGGAGTCCGCGATGGTCACCTTGTGGTGGGCTTCGTAACGCTCCTTGAGGCCACGCAAAATCGCGACGGTGTCTTCGACAGAAGGTTCGCCGACGAATACTTGCTGGAAGCGGCGCTCAAGCGCGGCATCCTTCTCGATGTATTGGCGATACTCGTCGAGCGTTGTGGCACCGATCAGTCGCAGTTCACCACGGGCCAACATGGGCTTGAGCATGTTGGATGCCGCGACCGAACCGTCGCCACCACCCGCACCCATGAGGGTGTGAAGTTCGTCAATGAACGTGATGACTTGGCCGTCGGAGTCTTTGATCTCCTTGAGCACGGCCTTGAGGCGCTCTTCGAACTCGCCACGGTACTTGGCACCGGCGACGAGGGCAGCGAGGTCGAGGGAGATGAGCTGCTTGTCTTTGAGGGAGTCGGCAACGTCTCCGGCGATGATGCGCTGAGCGAGGCCTTCAACAACAGCCGTCTTTCCGACGCCGGGCTCACCAATGAGTACAGGGTTGTTCTTCGTGCGTCGCGTCAACACTTGACTGACACGACGAATTTCGGCGTCACGCCCGATCACGGGGTCGAGTTTGCCACTGCGTGCAATCTCGGTGAGATTTACCCCGTACTTTTCGAGAGCACTTTTTTGCTCTTCATCGGTACTTGGGGCACCCTGCATGTTCGCCATTTACAAACCCTCCACAAACTTGAGTTGAGATGACTCAACTTTATACCCGCGCGGTCTCTCGTGGCTAGGTGAACGCTGTGTACTTCGAGAGATCGACCAACAGATGAGAGACTTTTGGGGTGAACGCCGATTCCCGAGACGATCTCCACTCCTTTCAAGTGAACCTCACGGGAGTCGTTGACCTCCTGAGCAAGCACATCTATTCGAGTCCGCGAGTGTATTTGCGTGAGCTACTGCAGAACGGGCGCGATGCGCTGGCCGCCCGGGTTGAGCTCGACGGTGACGACGCGAGCCGCGGCATCCGCATCACTCCCCTCAGCGAGCACAACGACACATTCCAGTTTCAGGATGACGGCATCGGGCTCACCGCCGACGAAATGACCGAGCTGCTCTCGACCGTCGGGCGCTCCTCGAAACGCGACATCTTCGATCTGCCGCGCAGCGACTACCTCGGGCAGTTCGGCATCGGATTATTGAGCTGCTTCATGGTGGCCGACCAGATTGTGATTCAGTCCCGCTCCGCTCGCGGCTCAGCCCCAGTGGAGTGGATCGGCAATAGCGACGGCACGTTCAGCGTGCGCGAGTTGGAGGGCGACCTCCCCATCGGCACCACCGTCTCGCTCAAGCCGCGCTTCGATCAGCACGACTTGCTCGGCACTTCGACGGTGCTCGCCCTGGCTAAGACCTTCGCCGAGTTTCTGCCGGTGGGGGTTCGCGTTGACCTGCCCGGCGGCGGTGTTGAAACCGTCACGCACGATGCGCCGTTCCTCGATGCTCACACCGCCACGGCATCCGAGCTGCTGATCTACGGTCGCGAGTTGCTCGGCGTTGAGCCCTTCGCCGCCATTCCGTTGAGTGTGCCCGGCACCAGCACCACGGGTGTCGCCTATGTGTTGCCCCACTCGCCACCGCCAGGGGCTCGTCAAGCAAACCGCGTTTACCTTGGCCGGATGCTGCTGAGCGAGAACGTGGATGCGCTGCTACCCGACTGGGCGTTCTTCGTGCGCGTCGTGCTGAACAGCACTTCGCTCACCCCGACGGCAAGCCGCGAATCGCTCGTGGACGACGACATCCTCGAGCACACGCGGGCAGCAATCGGCACGGTGCTGCGACAGTGGGTGCTCGAAATGGCGGCCCGGCATCCGGCCCAGCTCAACGACTTTGTGCAGATTCATTCACTCGCTCTCAAGTCGCTCGTGATCCACGACGAAGAACTCGCGAAGTTCATCACTCCGTGGCTGAGCGTCGAAACCACGCTGGGGCGCATGACGATTGAGAGCCTCACGCGCGATCACACCCAGTTGCGTTACGCCGAAACGGTGGACGAATTTCGGCAGATCGCGAGCATCGCGAGCCCCGACCGTCCAGTGATCAACGGTGGCTATATTTACGACACCGAGATCGCCCGCCTGCTCCCCACTCTTGTCAACGGACTCACCGTCGACCGCGTGAGCGTGCTCGACGAACTCGACTTTCTCGAGGTGCCACCGCTTGACGCGCGCAGTGTCGTCGCAAAGCTCGAAGACCGTGCCAGCGCTGTGCTCGCGGATGCCGGCTGCGCTGTGATTGTGCGCGGCGTTACCGCCACCGACGTCACGGGCCTCTACCTCGCCGACCCCGAAGTCTTGCGTTCCATCGACCGTCGGGCGGCCCGCGAAATCAGTCGCCCCGGGTTGTGGAAAGACGTGCTCGGCAAAATGGATGCGTTCGCCGAGGAACGCCTCGCGAGCGACGGCACCAGCAAATCCCTCGCCCGCCTGTGCCTCAACTGGAACAACCCCGTCGTCGTCACCCTCTCCACCCTGAGTGATGACGCCGTCTTCTCCCGCACCATCGAACTGCTCTACGTTCAAGCCCTGCTCACCAGCCAACGCCCCCTCAGCGTGCGCGACCGCGCCATGATGACCAATTCCATGTCAGATCTGATCGCCATGAGTGTCGCACTCGGTGATTCCCTCCCAGAAAGTTCTTCCCTATGAGCGTCGCCCGCATCACCGAACTGTTCAGCGAGATCGACACGATGGCCTTCGGCCCCGAGGAACGAGCTCGCGTCGATGAGGCGATTGCGCTCGCGGTCGAACTGGGGGACGAAGAGTTGGAGTACCGTGCGCGCATTCGGCTGACGGCATCCGCGAATCAGCTTGGCGACACCGAAGCTCTGCTCTCCTCATTCGCGTGGTGCCTCGCCAAGCACGACGCTGACCCTGTGCGCTTTCCCGACGACGTGGTCGAAGGTGGTGCCGGGCTCATGTGGCAGTTCAAGTGGATCGCGACGACCCTCGCGAGCTCACCCATCTTCGGCACCGACGACATCTCCGGCGCTCTCGCCGACATGGAGAGCCACTACCGCGACGCCGGAATCGGCCAGAGCGGCGTGCTGACCTCCCAGTTCGCCACGGCCTGGCGTCTTGGCCAGCTCGACCGCGCCGAAGAATTGCGCGCCCAACTCGCCGTGACGCCCCGCGACGATTACAGCCACTGTGACGCCTGTGTGCGCAGCGATGCCAGCGGCTTCCTCACAGAAACCGGGCGCGACGCCGAAGCCATCGTGCTCTTCGACGAACTCATCGAAGGTGGCTACAGCTGCGGCGATGAGCCAGAAGCCGCCCTCTCGCGCGCCCTGCTCCCCTACCTGCGCGCCGGCCGCCTCGATGATGCTCGCGCCGCCCACTTTCGCAGCTACAACCTCGCGCGCGACAACGCCGACAACCTCAGCATCATCGCCAATCACTTCATCTTCTGCGCCGTCACCGGCAATGAAGCCCGCGGCCTGGCCATGCTCGAACGCCACCTCTCGTGGTTTGTGCACGACCAGCTCAACGCCGACGGCCAGTTCTCCGGTCTCGTCGCCGCTGGTGTGCTGCTCGACGCCGTGACCGCCGCCGGCTTCGGCGAGCAAGTTGTTCGCGGCGCCGAAAGCAACGAACTCACGGCACTCTTCGGAGAGCACGACGGCACCTGGACCGCCGAAGAACTTGCCACCGCCACGTGGGCTGCCGCGCGCCGGATCGGCGACCAATTCGACGAACGCGCCGACAACAACTACCGCGCCACGCGCATCCAGAAGGCTAAAAATCTCGCTAACGAGAACTATCCCCTCAGCCTCACGAGTGAAACTCTTGCCGCCCCCACTCCCGCCGACGCCGAACCGACGGATGCCGCCGGCTGGCTGCTGCGAGCAGAAGAGCTGACCGCAATTGGTTGGCTTCCCACCGCATTGCCCGCCGCGCGTAAGGCTGCGGAACTGGCAACGGGCACGGAGCGCACGGCTGCCCTCAGCACGTTGGTTGCCGGACTCGTGGCTACCGGCGATCTCGCTGCAGCCGAGGCTGCTCTCGCCGAACGTATCCCGGCTCTCCGTGAGCACGGCAACGAGGCGCAAGCGTCGCTCGAAGAGCTGCTCGGCCTCTCTCTGTTTGGTCGCGCCGAGCAAGACGATTTCGACAAACTGAGCGTCGCTGTTGGCGTCTCGGAGGAGTTGGCTCCCGCCCAGATCGCCGACATCGAGCTGTCACTGCTGAGCGTGCTGCTGCGCGGCGAGGAGCCCGATCTCGAGGCTGTGACGAAGCTCGCGGCGAGTGCACTCGTGCACGCCGAGGCTGGCGAGATGCCCCTGCTGCGCGCCCACGCGCTGCGGTATCTTTCCGATCTGGCGGCCACCGCTGGCGACACTGATCGCGCACTCGCGCACCTTGATGATCTGCTGGGGGCGACATCCAACCGCGGTGTTTTGGCTCACGCGCACGCGCTTCGTGCCCGCATTTTGGGCAGTGGCGGCCAGTTCGCTGCCGGTGCCGCTAGCGCGGATGCGGCGGCCGAATGCGCCAATGCAATCGATGCTGCTGGCCCGCTGCACGACACCACCATTCTGGCCGGACGCCTCTATGACGAAGCCGAACAGTTCACGGATGCCGCTGGTCGCTTCCGTCTCGGAATCCGCTATGCCGAACGCCTCGAGATCGAGACCGTAGGGGCGCGCTACGCCCTCGGCCGAGCGCTCGTGCGCGGCGGAGAGTCGGCAGAAGCCATCGAGCTTTTGCTCTCGCTGTTCGAAGAAGAGACTGCTGCGCAGGCCGCGCCCGGCAGCCGCGGCGAAACTCTGTTTTGGCTCGGGCACGGTTTCGCTGACTCTGGCGAACCGGGTTCTGCTGTTGGCACCTGGGAGACCGCAACGGAGCTGTACCTTGAGTCCGGAGACACCCAAAGCGCAGCACGGACTCTTGCTGACAGCGCGAGTGTGCACGCGCAACACGGCGACCACGAGACGGCCGCAACGTTGCTTGAGAATGCTGTGACGCATGCTCGCGCTACACCGGACGACCTCAACCTGCTTGTGCGCGTGCTGCACCAGTCGGGGCGCGCTCACGCCGAAGCGGGCAACGCCGCCGGCCTTGAGGCACTGGATGAGGTGCTGGCGTTGGCCGCCGAACACAACGCCGATTGGTTGCACGCCGACGTGACCGACTCGAAGGCACGCTCTCTCGCGAGCCTCGGCAAGCCGAAGGAGTCGGTGGCACTCGCACTCACAGCAGCGGATGAATACCGCGCGGCAGGCGATCCCGTTGCGGGTGCGAACTGCGAACGCTTCGTTGCCAACGTTTTGGCCGGCGAGGGGCGTCACGACGAAGCTGTGGCGGTGCTGCAGTCAGTGATGGAGCAAGCTGCCGACCACGAGCGCCTGCGTCAGATCACCGCGTTTGATCTCGCCGAAAGCCTTGACAAGCTCGGACGAACCGCTGAAGCAGCGGCCGCCCGAGCTCTCGCTGAAGGCGCGTAGGGCGCCGAGGCGCCCCGGCACTTACGGGCGCTTGACCAGCTTGCGGTTCATGAACTCGTCGATGCCGTGCGAACCAAGTTCGCGACCGGTGCCGGAGTTCTTGACTCCACCGAAAGGCAGCTCGGGAGCATCCGCGCCGACCTCGTTGATGTAAACCATGCCAGCGTCGATGCCGTCAGCGATGCGGTCGGCCTGCTCGGCATCCGTTGTGAAGACGTACGAACCGAGGCCGAACGGCGTCGCGTTGGCGAGCACGATGGCCTCTTCTTCGCTGGCTACACGGTGCAGTTGAGCGACCGGTCCGAAGAACTCGGTGATGTACGCAGGGTTCTCGGGGCTGATGTTCTCGAGCACGGCTGGCGCAAACTTGGTGCCGTCGCGCTTGCCGGTTCCGACGCGCAAGGTGGCGCCGGCAGCCACTGCTTCTGCGACCTGCTCTTCGAGGTTTTCGGCGGCGGCTACGGAACACAGCGGTCCGAGCTCGGTACTCTCATCCATGGGGTCACCGACCGTGATGGCACCCATCGCGGCGCTGAACTTCTCGGCGAACTCTTCGTAGAGCGAGTCGATGATGACGAAGCGCTTGGCGCCGTTGCAGGCCTGGCCGTTGTTGTCGACACGAGCCGCAACTGCAGCCTCGACCGTGGCATCCATGTCGTCAGTCGACATGAGGATGAACGGGTCGGAGCCACCCAGTTCGAGCACGCTCTTCTTGAGGTTGGTTCCGGCCGCAGCGCCGACGATCGCACCGGCACGCTCGGAGCCCGTGAGCGAGACTCCCTGAATGCGGGGGTCGTCGATCATCGCGGCGATTTGGTCGTTGTCGGCGAGCACATTTTGGTAGCCACCGATCGGCAAACCGGCCTCGTGAATGAGCGCTTCAAGTGCGGCCGATGACTCGGGGCACTGCTGCGCTGGCTTCACCAAAACAGGGTTGCCGAGAACGATGCTCGGGCCGGCGAAACGAGCGATCTGGTAGATCGGAAAGTTCCACGGCATGATGCCCAGAACTGGGCCGATGGGGCTCTTGCGAATCCACGCAGTGCCCGATCCGGCGGGAATTTGTTCGTCGGCGAGGAACGCTTCAGCGTTGTCGGCGAAGTAGCGGAAAATGTCGGCGGAGAACTCAACTTCACCCACCGCTTGGGCCAAAGGCTTGCCCATTTCGCGCACGATAATTTCGCCGAATTCGGCCGAACGTTCGGTGAGAAGGTCGGCGATACGCGTGACGATCGCTGCACGCTCTTTTACCTGATCACGGTTCATTCCGCCGTTGTATTCAGAGTGGGCTGCGGCGACGATCTGCTCGATCACTTCGTCGCTGACAGCGGGGTGGGCCGTGCCCTCTTCGCCGGTGTAGGGATTGATCACTTGAAAGGTCTTCATGAGAGGCTCCTCGCTGCTCGAAAATGACCGGCGACGCCGCCGAGATTTGTTCGTAGGCTACAGGCGAAATCCTGAAAATTGGAAGTTAGAGTTTTTGCGCGCCGATTCTCGATGCGGCTACGAGCCGGTTTCACCGAGGTCGATCGCAGCCAACATCGCCCACAACTCGGCACGGCCCTGGAAGGTGTCGAGACTCAAATTGGTGAGGTCGGCGAGCCGCTGCATCCGCGACTTCAACCCGTGCCGATGGATGCCCAACTCGCGTGCCGCCGGATCCCACTGACCGTTGTGCCGCAGCCACACTTGCGCCGCCCGCAGCAGCGCGAGGCCGTCGGCCGATTCGATGACGCTAGCGAGGCGGGCGTGAGCAATATCGGCCACCGAACTCGACGCCAGCAACCCGAAAAAGCTCTCGCCCACGAGGCTGTCAAATTCGGTGATTGTTCCGGCCGGCGCCGCCTCAAGCGAGCGCACCGCCTGGGTGATCGCGACGTTCAGCTCGCTCCACCCGAGCACCGCCGAGAGCCCAACGGTGAGTTCGTTGGCGGCAAAGAATCGTTTCTCGGCACGCAGCTGGCTCGCATCGATCAGTACCAGCAAGTGCCGGCCATCGGCCACCGCAAAAAACGTGCTCTCGGCACGAGCGGCCCAACGCTCGAGCACATCGCGAACGCTCGCCGTGGTCTGGCTCAACTCCAGCGCCGCGACCGCGAAACGTTCCGCCGGCAACTCGATGCCGGCCACCCGCACCGCACGCCGCACACTGTCGACCCGGCCATCCTTCAACAACTGAAAAAGCTGCTCCAGAATCGCCCGATGGCCCACCCGCAAATTCTCGGTCTGCTCGAGCGACACCTCGGCGAGCGCCGCCAACACCGTCATCACCGAATTGTCGAGTGCCCCAAATTCGGTGTCGCGCGACCACGCGATAGCCCCGCACAAGCGTCCGCTTGGGCCCAGCGTTTGCACCACGCGGTACTCACCCGGCAACTGCTCAACGACGCGCGCGCGACGAGCCCGACCCAGCAAGGTCGTGACCGAACTGCGGATGGCGGGGGCGGCATCCGCGGGACGGCTGGCGGATGCACGGCCGGCGACTCCGCGCCCGCTTGGGCCGCCGCGCTGAGGTTCGGAGCTGTCGCTGACGAGCTCGCCGTCGGCGTCGAAAATCCAGACGCCACAGTCGAGGTGCTCGGCGGCGCGGGCAGCCGCAGCAGGCAGGCGGCCTTTGCCGACGGCGGCGCTGGCGATGTCGTTTTGGGCGGCGAGGGCGCGGTCGAAGCCGGCGCGCGCTTGCTCGGCTTCGTTGTCGGCGACGAGGCGGCTGATGGCGATGAACGGGATGCGGTACGGCACTTCGAAGAGCGGAAGCCCGGCGGCGGAGCACGCTGCGACAAGGCCGGCTGGCACTCCGTGGGTGATCACTTCGGTACCGAAACCGATCGCCGCGACGCCAGCGCTCGTGAGCCTGGCGACGTAGGAATCGAAGTCGGGCTCGGCATCCGGGGCGGCGTTGTCGACGAATTGGCGCCCGGTCGTGAGCAGCAATTGGCCCTCGGTGACGAAGGGCGTTGGATCATCGAGGTCGGAGTTGTGCACCCACGTGACCGTGCGCTCGAAGGTGTCAGCGGCGGTGAGCGGACGCAGCGCGAGACGCTCGGTCGCGATCACGTCGGCGAGGGGTGTGGGCATGGCAATCCTCCTGCTGCCATTCTGTCAGTTATTGCCGCAACGAGTGCCACTCTGTGCCTGTTGTGCCGGGCATCCGCGAACTAAATTGAACCAAACGTTTGCACGCCGCAGCTCGCCTGCACGAACGAACATCGTCTACACAGATTGGATACCGGTGGCCATGTCTACTTCTTCTTCCACCTCCACGGCTCCCGCGGCCCCGGCCCCGGTTGGCGGACCCTCGCTTCCGCAGAAGCGCAACCTCGTCACCGCGATTCCCGGGCCCCGCTCGCAGGCACTGCTCGAGCGCAAAAAGCAGGCGGTTCCTTCCGCTATCGGCATCACTCTCCCCGTCTTCGTCGAAGCTGCCGGTGGTGGCGTGCTTCTCGACGTTGATGGCAACACCCTCATCGACTTTGGATCCGGCATCGCCGTGACCGGTGTGGGCAACGCGGCACCCGCCGTTGTCGAAGCTGTCACCGCTCAGGTCGCCCAGTTCACCCACACGTGCTTCATGATCAACGGCTACGAAAGCTACGTCGCGGTCGCCGAGAAGCTCAACGAAATCACCCCCGGCACCCACGAGAAGCGCACCGCCCTCTTCAACTCGGGCTCCGAAGCTGTCGAGAACGCGATCAAGATCGCCCGCTACTTCACCGGCAAGCAGGCCGTTGTGGCCTTCGACCACGCGTACCACGGTCGCACCAACCTCACGATGGGCCTCACCGCCAAGTCGATGCCCTACAAGAGCGGCTTCGGTCCCTTCGCGCCCGAGATCTACCGCGCACCGATGTCGTACCCGTTCCGCGATGGCGGAATCAGTGGTGAGGATGCCGCAGCCCGCGCCATCCTGCAGATCGAGAAGCAGATCGGCGCCAGCAACCTCGCCGCGATCATCATCGAGCCCATCCAGGGCGAAGGTGGCTTCATTGAGCCCGCCCCCGGATTCCTGCCAGCCCTCAGCGAGTGGGCCACCGCCAACAACGTGATCTTCATCGCTGACGAAGTGCAGACCGGCTTCGCTCGCACCGGAGACCTCTTCGCTTCCAACCACGAGAACCTCGTTCCCGACATCATGGTGACCGCCAAGGGCATCGCCGGCGGCCTCCCGCTTTCGGCCGTCACCGGTCGCGCCGATGTCATGGATGCCGCCCACGTCGGCGGACTCGGCGGAACCTACGGTGGAAACCCCATCGCCTGTGCCGCAGCGCTCGCCACCATCCGCACCTTCGAAGAATCGGGCGCCATTGAGCGTGCCCGTGAAATCGGAACCACCTTCCGTGGCCGCCTCAACGGACTCCGCGCCGGCGACCCCCGCATCGGAGATGTTCGTGGCCGTGGCGCCATGATCGCGATGGAACTCGTCGACCCCACCACGAAAGAACCCGACGCAGCCCTCACGTCGAAGGTCGCGGCTGCAGCGCACGCCGCCGGTGTTGTCGTGCTGACCTGTGGAACCTATGGCAACGTCATCCGCTTCCTCCCGCCGCTCTCCATCTCTGACGAGCTCATCGCTGACGGCCTCGACGTCGTTCGCGACGCTCTCGCCAAGGCCTAGCTCGCGGCCAGCGGGCACTGGGCGCGCGCTCAGTGCCCGCCCACGCGGCGCCAAGCCGAAGTTCAGCTAGCGCTGTTTGACTGACTTGCAGATTTCCCCACCACGAAAGGTGCACACCGAATGACGAACTCCACCGAAACCCAGCTTCTTGAAGCAGTGCCGAACCAGTTGTTCATCGGCGGTGAGTGGGTTGCCGCAACAGGCAGCAAGACGCTTGACGTGACTGACCCGGCTACTGGCAAGGTCATCCGCACCATTTCGGATGCCTCGGCAGAAGACGGCATGCGCGCCCTTGACGCCGCAGTGGCCGCTCAGGATTCCTGGGCTGCGACACCTGCTCGCGAGCGTGGCGAAATTCTGCGTCGCACCTTCGATCTCGTGCAGGAGCACCGCGACGAGATCGCCCTACTCATGACGCTCGAGATGGGCAAGCCGCTTGCCGAGGCCAACGGTGAAGTCACCTACGGCGGAGAGTTCTTGCGCTGGTTCAGCGAAGAGGCCGTGCGCATCTCGGGTCGCTTCGGCAACACCCCTGAGGGCACCGGTCGCATGATCGTCTCGCAGCGCCCGGTTGGTCCGTGCTTCCTTATTACGCCGTGGAACTTCCCGCTCGCAATGGCGACCCGCAAAATTGCCCCTGCACTGGCCGCCGGTTGCACGGTCGTGGTGAAGCCCGCCGCGCTCACGCCGCTCAGCACCCTGTTCTTGGCGAAGCTCTTCGAAGAGGCTGGCCTGCCCGCTGGCGTGCTCAACATCGTCACGACCTCGAGCTCCTCCGAAGTGTCGGAGCCGATCATTGCCGACTCTCGCCTGCGCAAGCTCTCGTTCACCGGCTCCACCCCGGTGGGCAAGGCGCTCATCAAGCAGGCCTCCGAAAACGTTCTGCGCACCTCGATGGAACTCGGCGGCAACGCCCCGTTCGTTGTCTTCGACGACGCCGATCTCGACAAGGCAGTAGACGGTGCGATTGCGGCTAAGTTCCGCAACATCGGCCAGGCCTGCACCGCCGCCAACCGCTTCATCGTGCACAGCTCAGTTGCTGCCGAGTTCGCCGAGAAGATCGCTGCTCGCGTCGCCGACATGAAGATCGGTCGCGGCACTGAAGACGGCGTCAACATCGGCCCGCTCATCAACGACAAGGCCGTCGACAAAGCCGACGAGTTGGTTCAGGATGCCGTGAAGCGCGGCGCGACCCTCGTCTCCGGCGGCAAGCGCGTTGACGGCGAAGGAAGCTTCTATGAGCCCACGATCGTGTCGAGCGTTCCCGCCGACAGCGACATCCTGCGGGAAGAAATCTTCGGACCGGTCGTCTCGATCGTTGAGTTCACCGACGAAGCCGAGGGCGTGCGCCTCGCGAACGACACCGAATATGGTCTCGTCTCGTATGTGTTCACCGAAAGCCTTGCCCGTGGAAACCGGATGATCGATGCCCTCGACACCGGCATGATGGGCCTCAACGTTGGCGTACTCTCCAACGCGGCCGCCCCCTTCGGCGGAGTGAAGCAGTCCGGCATCGGTCGCGAAGGCGGCTCGGAAGGCATCCACGAGTACCTCTCTACTAAGTACACGCTCGTTCCCAATAGCTAATGTGCGATTGCATCCCGTCGGCGCATCTAGAGGAATGCCCTCTGTGCATTGACGAGCCCCACATCACACGCGGCTACAACTAGATTCCCGTGAGCGAGTGGCCCCACTAGTGCCGGGGCTGCGCGCTTTCTGGGTTAAGGGGCTCGGCTACGATTGGGCTCAGCCGCTCAGCCTTGCTGCGGTGCCGCGCCACCGAAAGAGCTTCCTCTATGTCTGAGCACCTGTTCGCCACTCTGCGACGTTGGCCCGACGTGGAAGCCCCCAACCTTTTCGCGGTGGATGCCAGCGATCGCCTCATTCTTGACGAGGCCGAATCGCAATTGGCCGATATCCAACCCGGTGAACTCGTCGTGATGGGTGACAACTATGGGGCGCTCACGCTGGGCGCGGCGTCGTTGCACGACTGCCGCGGCATCCGCGTGTTTCAAGATTCTTTGGTGTCGGAGCTGGCCCTGGCCGAGAACGCCGGCGATCTTGCGCCGCACTACACGTCGCACACTTTGGGCGCGGAGTTGCTGTCGGGCGCCCGCCTGGTGCTGATGCAATTGCCGCGCAGCTTGGCCGAGTTGGATGAGTGGGCTCAGGCCATTGCCCGCTTCGCGTCGCCCGACGTCGTGGTGATTGCGGGCGGTCGCATCAAGCACATGACCTTAGCGATGAACGAGATCCTCGGCCGCTCCTTCGATGACGTGAACGCCGGTCGTGCTCGCCAAAAGTCGCGCACGCTCACGTCGTTGGGCCCGCGACGCGACGGTGTCGAAGCTCGCTATCCGACGACGTCAGTGCTGCGCGAGCCCGAGCTTCCCGTCGATGAGCTGACGGTGAGCGCCCACGGCGGTGCTTTCGCCGGGGCCACCCTCGACATCGGCACCCGCTTTCTCCTGACGTTCCTGCCCGAGATGAAACCGGATGCTGCCACTGCAGTTGACCTCGGCAGCGGCACCGGAGTGCTCGCCACATCGCTCGCTCTCGCCCGCCCCGACCTGCACGTGGTTGCCATTGACCAGTCCATCGCCGCTGTCGCATCGACCCGCGAAACGGCCGACGCGAACGGTGTCGGAGCGCGAGTTGAGGCAGCGCGCGAAGATGCCCTCACCGAACGGCCGACGGCCAGTGCTGATCTGATTGTGTGCAATCCGCCCTTCCACACCGGCGCGACAGTGCATGCCGGCGTTGCTTTGCGGATGCTGGCTGACGCCCGCCGCGTGCTCAAACCCGGCGGCCAACTCTGGGTCGTCTTCAACACGCACCTCGGATACCGCGACTACCTGAACCGCACCGTCGGCCCCACCCGCCAGGCCGGACGCAACAGCAAGTTCACGGTGACGGTGTCGGTGCGGGAGTAGCTGCTCAATCGCAATGGAACCTCGCCGCTCACAAGCCTCATCATGCAAAGAGAACACCCACATCGCGCCGATTAGGTAGGCCTACAGCGCTCGGAGCGCTCTAAGCATCTCTCGAACCGCATTGGAATCGACGATTCTGCGGTTGCGGCGACCCAAAGGTTAGATAGCGTCGGTGATCTCGCCCGTGCTCGGCACCCCTCCACCGACCGCACTCAACGAAATGAGGAGACAATTAGGCAAACGAGATACTCTCCGTTTTCGCCTCCACCCCATAGAATGCGATCAATCAATCTTGTGAAGAAATGAGCATCAGTGCAGTCGATAGCCGTATTCAACAACAAGGGAGGGGTGGGCAAAACCACTCTTCTGTGCAATCTTGCGGCCTATTTGTCATTGCGCCTAAATTACTCAGTTCTAATCGTGGACGCTGACCCACAGTGCAACGCGACTCAGAATCTTTTCGGCGATGAAGTTGTCAACGATATTTACGAGAACGACAAATTCACGGTAGACAAAGTAATTCGCCCACTCGCCCAGGGGCGGGGCTTCTCAACCGACCTTTTGCCTATTCGGAGCGATGCGTTCGGCGTTGATGTCATCGCCGGAGACCCCCGATTAGCACTCACAGAGGACCTCCTCGCGACAGATTGGGTGCAAGCTGTCGCGGGGAATACTCGTGGACTTCGAACGAGCTTCGTATTCTCGAACTTGCTAGAAAAGTGTCAAGACTATGACCTAGTTCTTTTTGACATGGGGCCGTCCCTTGGAGCGATCAATCGGGCCGCGCTTCTCGCTGCAGACTTTTTTGTGCTGCCGATGTCGATCGACATCTTTAGTCTTCGGGCTATGGAAAATATCTCCAACTCAGTCGAGAAATGGAAAAAACAGCTGGAGTCTGGACTGCAGCAAAGCCAAGAGCTCGATGAACTCGAAGTGTCGGACCCTGATTGGCATTTGCAGTTCGCCGGGTACGTATCGCAGCAGTACACAGCGAAACGTGACGCAACGGGATCTAGGCGTCCGGTGCGAGCCTATGAGGAGTTGATGAGAAAAATACCGTTCGCAATCGATCGTAATTTCATCGACGATACTGTGACTGGTGGCCTGAACCTCTCTGATTACAATCTGGGAACCATACCTAATTTGCACAGCCTTGTCCCAATGTCGCAGAGTTCTCGCAAACCTATTTTCGAACTCAAAGGCACCGACGGTGTGGTAGGTGCTCACTTCCAGAAAGTGAAGGAGTTCGAGAAGATCATTGGAGAAATCGCCAAAAATCTCTCCGCGAACATGGCTCGTCTATCATGATCACTTGGCCCAGCGCCCTCATAGACGCAATAGCCAGACGACGAGTGGTTATTTATCTAGGCGCCGGAGCGTCAGCAGGGTCCGTCTCTGTCGCCGATGGCACTAGTCGCCCGCCTGATTGGTCAGAATTTCTACAGGCTTGCGTAGACAAAATGCCTGGCGACAGAGGCCCCGTGAAAGCGTTGATGGCCGAGGGAGACTACCTTTCCGCTTGTGGCCTGCTGCAGGCGTCGTTGCGAGACGAGTGGAACGGTCTCCTCACCGCAGCATTCGTAACGCCGAAATACGCCCCCTCGGCCACCCACACTTCAATTTTCCAATTAGATAGCCGCATCGTTGCTACGCCTAACTTCGACAAAATTTACGACGTCTATGCCCAGCAAGAGTCCGGCCAAACGGTCCGAATTTCTCACTACTACGACCCGGACACATCGGAGTTGATGCGAGGCGATTACCGCGGGGTGCTGAAAGTCCACGGAACGATTGATCAACCATCGACCACGATTTTCACGAGGCGCGACTACGCCGCCCTACGCTACAAATACGCCGCATTTCAGACACTTATCGACGCGTTGCTGCTCACCCACACTTTCTTGTTTATTGGAACCAGCCTGCGCGATCCCGATCTAGTCCTTTTTCTGGAGAACCACGCAAGCGCTCATCCGTCAGCTCCGGTGCACTTCATGACGTCTCCAGCCGATGAGGTACATGAGAGTCGCGACGGCGGAATTCGAGACGACATGAACATAAGGCTGCTTAGGTACGATCGCGCCAATGGCCACGCAGAGCTCGCCGAATCGCTCAGCGAACTCGTGGAAGCGGTCCAAAGCAGTCGAGAAGAGATAGCTGAGCGTCAAGGCTGGTGAGGGTTCGGCGTCGCGGGTTTGGTTCAGCTCGCGGCCCACGCTAACTCCCCAGCAGAATGCTGAGAAATCGAGTCTGATCTTGGTGAGCCGGTCGAGGGCAGCTGATCTCTGCAAAAGCCGGACTCCAGCAGCTCCAACATTTGTGACCGCGCTTTCGCCGCCTGGATGATCAGTTCATCTCCGCTGTCGGAAACGAGAACAACTGTCTCCAGCAGTCGACCCTGCGTGTCGAATCCTAAACGCAGCTGGCGCGCATGCGAATCATCATCAAGGTCTTCAAACCAGCGCTACCATGTCGCAGCTTGGATTGAGTCTTCCGACCGAACGCCATGCTTGAGAGCGAATCGTGAACTTTCACGCGACGTACGAGGTGAGCGCGTCGCGAATAGTCTCCGAGCGAGTCTTATGTTCGCGTGCAGCGCGGGCGTCAATCGCTGCGAGTTCGTCAGGTGTAAGCCGCAATGCGACGACCTGCGAAGGCTCAGCGCCTCGTCCGGGACGACCCCGCCCACGCTCCTTCAGCTTGGCGACGTCATACCCTACCTCTGCCTCAGCAGCCCATGCGGCGATCTGCTCTTCCGTGACGGGTACTCCGTTTACCGATTCACCTGTACTCATATGTTTAATGTAATACGAAATTCGAACATCGACAAGGAAAGCGCGTCGCGTTCAGCCTCAGAACGAGTCACTACTCCCGCGAGAACGCCGACGCACGCGCGATCTGGTCGGGCGTCGGCGTGACCCCGGTGTAGCGGACGAACTGCGCCGCGGCCTGGAGCGCGATGACTTCAGCGCCCGTGATGACGAGTTTTCCGGCATCCCGCGCCGCCCGGATCAACGGGGTCTCGGCCGGGAACGCCACCACATCGAACACCGTCTGCGCGGCGCGGATGTGGTCGGGTGTGAACGCGAGTTCGTCGGCTGAGTCGCCCGCCATCCCGAGCGGGGTGACGTTGACGATCACCGCGTGGCCCGGCTGCGGGTCGAGGCTTACGGCGCGGTAGCCATACTTCGCGGCCAGCGCTTCGCCCGCCTCGACATTGCGCGCGAGCACCGTCACATCAGTGAAACCGGCACCGTGGAAGGCAGCGACGACCGCTTTGGCCATGCCACCCGATCCGCGAACCAGCACCGACAAAGACGGGTCGAGCTGGTGGCGTGCGATCAGATCCGCGACAGCTTCGTAGTCAGTGTTGGATGCCGTGAGCACGCCGTCATTGTTCACGATCGTGTTCACCGACTCGATCGCTGCGGCCGAGTGCTCGACGACATCCACAAGCTCAAGCACTGCCTCTTTGAACGGCATCGAAACGGAACAACCCCGGATGCCCAAGCCCCTGACCCCGGCGATGGCATCCTCAATGTTGCTCGTCGTGAACGCTTTGTAGATGAAGTTGAGGCCGAGTTCGTCGTACAGATAGTTGTGAAAGCGCGTGCCGAGATTAGAGGGGCGTGCGGCCAGCGAAATGCACAGCGTCATGTCTTTATTGAGGATCGGCATTCACCCATTATGGTCGCGCAGAACGCCCGGTGGTCTGCCCACGGCAACACGGTCACCCTCGCTTGCGGAGGCTTCGCCCCACCCTCCGATCGCGCCTAAGCTGCTGCCATGACGACCCTGACCTTCCGCGCAGCAACGACCGACGACATCCCCGCCCTGGTCGCACTGGTTACGTCGGCGTACCGCGGCGAAGCCAGCCGCACCGGATGGACGAGCGAAGCCGACTTGATCGATGGCGAGCGCATCGACGCCGCAGCGTTGGAAACGGATCTGTCGCGGGGCCGTTCAACCATCCTGCTGGCGGAGCGAGGCGACCAGCTTGTGGCGTGTGCGCACGTGGCGGATGTCGACGGCGAGGGCTACTTCGGGATGTTCTCCGTCGATCCCACCCAGCAGGGCAGCGGACTCGGATCCGTCGTGCTCGCCGAGGCTGAGAACTACGCGGCTCGGGAGTGGGGAGTCACCGTGATGCAGATGACCGTGATCGATGTGCGGGAAGAACTCATCGCGTTCTACGAACGCCGCGGCTACGTGCGCACCGGCATCACGAAACCGTTTCCCTACGGCGATGAGCGCGTCGGCACCCCGCGGCGCGATGACTTGCAGTTCGAAGTTCTTACGAAGATGCTCGCGAACTCCTCTCGCAGCGCAGGATTGGAACACGTCTCATGAAGCGCATCGTTGTGTGGTTCTCTGTCGTCGGCGGCCTCGGCCTGATCACCGCCATCACCCTCACCGTAATCGAGGGCATGAACTACCGCCTTCGCGAAGAACAGGGCCTCGACCCGGTCTGGGCTTCGCCCTGGGTAAGCACCACCACGATCGTCGGCATCGGGCTCTTCGCCATCTCCGCGATCGTTCTGCTCGCGCTCGCCCTAAGCCCCGCCGAGAAAACTGGCGACCCGACTACTCCGCGATAATCTCCAGCGCGACGCCCTCGCAGGCAGTGCGCTCGAGTTCGGCAAGTGCGCCACCGCGCACGGCGTCGCCGGTCGCGTGACGCGGATCCGTCGAGATAACGACGCGGCCGACGCTGTTGACGAGGGTCACTTTGTCGCCGAGTTCGGCGAGCTTGGGCAGCAGCTGCCGTTCGACCGAATCGATGAGGAGATCGAGGCCAGCGACCCCGACGAAGGTGCCGTCGATGTGCACGGGCGCGGCGATCGTGATCGTGTATTCATCACTGCAGAGGTAGTCGACATAGGGCCCGGCAACGTGACCGCGACCGGTCTCCATCGGCACACGGAACCACTCGAGTTCGCTGTAATCGATGTGCTCTTTGTTCACCGATTGCGCGGCCAAAAGCAGGCGTTTGGGGTCATCGCCCTGCCACCACGAGAGGTGGTTTCGCTCATCCGTCAGCAGTCCAACGGCGGCGATGAACCCGGCACCGTAGATGTGAACATCGGGCAGCGCAACCGTCGCGAGAGCGTGCGGTTCCACTAGCGCGTCAATCTGCTGAGACGAAAGCGGGCCGAGGTTTCCGGATGCCGCTAGCTCGGTGCCGAGCAGAAGTGCGGTGGCTTCGAGACTGGCGATCGGGGCGCTGAAATACTGCGAGACGATGGCCGCCGCGCGAGCTGCTGTGCTCGTGCTCGTTGCTGTCGTCATCGCTGCGCCGCGTTATGGCTGGTAATCATCGGGTGCCGCCTACTCTGACTGATCCTGTTCGTGGCATCTTATGCACCAGATGCCCTGCACCGCTAGTTCAGCGTGATTGCGACTGCAAATCGATGAGGGCGTTGATCACGGCATCCACCATGCGTTCGGTGGCCGCAACGGCTTCGTGGTCGTCGCCGGCTTCCACCGCATCCACGACACTCGCCAACAGCGCAGGTTGGGCCTGACGGGATGTCTCATCCACGTCAATCAGGCGAAGCATCGGTGACATTTCGGCCTGCAATCGCATCTGTTCACGAGTGAGACGGGCCGACTGGCTCAGCGCGACGAGTTCGATCTGCGCATCGTCGAGGGTGCTGCGCCACTGTTCGAGATCTGACTCGTCGAGGCGGGCCAGGCGCGAGCGCACTTGCTGCACCTCCGAGGGCACCGCTCGGCGCGCTGCCAAACGAACGCAGGCGGCGGTAATGGCCGCATAGTGGGCGCCCAAATCGCGAAGTGCGACGCGGGATGTTGCCGCCAAGGCGGTGCGCGCGTGGGCAACCGGATCGGCTGAGTCCGCCACGAAGCTGCCGCCATTGCGACCGCGACGAGTCACCACCAGGCCCTGGCTGCGCAGAGCCAGCAGCGATTCGCGCACGGTAGTCGGCGCGACGCCGAAGCTTCGAGCGAGGTCGTTTTCGGAGGGAAGACGCTCCCCTGCCCGCAGATGGCCGCCCGTAATTGCGCTGGCGAGACGGCGTTCCACGAGCTCGGCGCGACCGGCATCACCGATCGACTGAAAGAGCGCACCCTGCAACCGGCCGGGCCTCGAGGCATCGCGAGAGCGTGCGGTGTCGTCGGCGACCACCGCACTTTTTCGCGGCGCGTCTGCCGAGTCGGTCGAGTGCATTGGCCAATTCTCGCACCGATCACCTGAGCCGTTGCCCTTTTGTGACGATTCGGACACACGCTTGAAATATGAACTCTGGTTCTATAGGTTTACTCTCACTCAGAGATCACCGTCGTTCCAAGGAGTCACTCGTGCATGCGTCCGCCCAGCAAGCCCCGTCCGCCACGGATCCCACTCCTGCGCCCGGCGCCGTCAGCCTCGCCGGTGTCTCCAAGACATTCGGTGACTTCACCGCTGTCGAATCCCTCGACCTCGACGTGAAGCCCGGCGAGTTTCTTTCGATGCTCGGCCCCTCCGGCTCGGGCAAGACAACCGTGCTGCGGATGATCGCTGGCTTCGAGAACGTCACGAGCGGCAGCATCCACCTCAGCGGAACTGACGTGACCGCCGTTCCGCCGCACGCCCGCCAGGTCAACACGGTGTTTCAGGACTACGCGCTGTTCCCGCATTTCACGATCGCCGAGAACGTCGGTTACGGCCTCCGGGTTGCCGGCGTCAGCCGGGCCGAACGGGCAACCCAGGTAGGCGTCGCGCTCGAGCAGGTTCGCCTCTCGGCCGTGGCCGATCGCCTGCCCCACCAGCTTTCGGGCGGCCAACGCCAACGCATCGCGCTGGCTCGCGCGCTCATCCTGCGCCCCCAAGTGTTGTTGCTCGACGAACCGCTCGGTGCGCTCGACAAGCAGTTGCGCGAAGAAATGCAGATCGAGCTCAAGCAAATTCAGCGCGAAGTCGGCATCACGTTCATCTTCGTCACCCACGACCAAGAAGAAGCCCTCACCCTGAGCGACCGCGTCGCCGTCTTCAACAACGGCCGCGTCGAACAGGTCGGCACCGCCCGCGAAGTCTACGAATTTCCCGCGACCGAGTTCGTCGCCCGCTTCCTGGGGCTCTCCAACCTCATCCCCGCCGAACTCTCTGCGGATGGCGTGCAATCGAGCGTGCGCCCCGAACGTGTGCGCCTGCTCACCGCCGACACCGCGGCGAGCGCCGGAGCCGTCTCCCTGCTCGGCACGGTGTCAGAAACCGTCTACACCGGACCAACCACGCGCTTTCTCGTCGACACCGAATCGGGTGTTCGCGTGATTGCCGAACGAGCCAACGACCATCACCCCTCCGCCGAATCCGCCTTCGCACGCGGCGACCGGGTGCGCGTCGAATGGACCACCGATCACGCTTCGCGCATCGGCTAACAGATCACCCCTGCAATACCGGCGATTCCGGCACAACCGGGCCAGCCACATCCACACCAGCAGCACAGCACAGCACAGCACAGCACCCATTCATCACATCAAGGAGTAATCATGAGATCTAAAATCATGACCGGCGCAGCGTTCATCGCTGTTGCCGCTCTCGCCCTCACGGGCTGTTCGGCTGCAACCGACAGCACCGCAACCGGTGGGCTTTCTATCGACGTTCCGGATATCCCCATGCTCGAAGAGTTGGGCGAGATGGAAAGCGAAGTCAACATCGTCGCGTGGAGCGGCTTCGTTGAGCCGGCATGGTCCGACGAATTCACTGAAGAAACCGGATGCACGGTCAACCGTCGCGTGGCTGGCACCAGCGACGAGATGGTTCAGCTCATGCGCACGGGCGACTACGACCTCGTCTCCGCTTCGGGTGATGCGAGCCTTCGTCTCATCGCCGGTGGCGACGTTCAGCCGATCAACCTCGACCTGGTTCCCAACTTCGGTGACGACATCGTTGAGGGCATGAAGGGTCAGATTTATGACACCATCAACGGCCAGTCGTATGGTGTTCCGATTGGCCGCGGAGCCAACATCCTGCAGTACAACAGCGATGTTGTGACCGAAGAGCCCACGAGCTGGGATGTTGCGTGGGAAGCTGACAGCCCCTACGCCGGCCAGATCATCGCGTATGACGCACCGATTTACATCGCTGACGCTGCCGTGTACCTGATGGCTCACGAGCCTGACCTCGGCATCACCAACCCGTACGCCCTCGACCAAGAGCAGCTCGACGCTGCGATCGATCTGCTCAAGCAGCAGAACTCGATCGTCTCCGAGTACTGGGCCGACCCTGCCGCTCAGATCACCTCGTTCGCCGGTGGCACCACTGCGCTCGGCACCTCGTGGGAGATCCTGCGCAAGCTCACCGACGACGACAAGTTCAAGAGCGTTCTTCCTGAAGAGGGTTCGACCGGTTGGTCGGATGCGTGGATGATCGCCGCCGAGTCAGAGTCGCCCAACTGTGCTTACGCCTGGGTTGACTACACCAGCTCCGCCGAAGTGAACGGCGCTATCGCCACCAACTTCGGTATGGCTCCTGCCAACGCTGCTTTCTGCGACACGAGCGACGAAGCCGCAGCACACTGCGAGTACTTCAACGCCACCGACGAAGAGTACTTCAGCAACGTCTGGTTCTGGACAACACCCATCGAGCAGTGCATCGATGGCCGCACTGACGTCACCTGCACGAACTTCCAGCAGTGGACGGATGCCTGGCTCTCCGTTAAGAGCTAGTTAGCCCGAGGGGTGGGCGGCCTCGCCCGCTCACCCCTCATCCCTCGCTCGACCAGCAAGCTTCGACCAGCAGCTCCCCACACGCACCAACCGATCGGACTCCCATGAATCGCCGCGCGCAACTCTCGGCACTGCTGGCGCTGCCTATGCTGTGGCTCATCGGCATCTACATTTTTTCGCTTGTCATGCTTCTCGTGACGGCGTTCTGGGTGACCGACCCCTTTACTTCCAAGGTGAAGCCGGGCTTCACCCTCCGCAACTTTGAGCAGATCATCGCGAACCCCGCGTATGCCACCACCTCGCTGCGCACTCTCGGCATCGCCCTCGCGGTCACGGTGTTGAGCATCCTGATCTCGGTTCCGCTCGGCATCTTCATGGCGAAGGTCGCCTCACCCAAGTTGCGCGCCATTCTGGCTGTCGCGATCACTCTGCCGCTCTGGGCCGGTTACCTCGTGAAGATTCTGGCCATGCGCATCACCTTCACCGAAGAAGGCTTCTTCAACTCAATGCTCGGCCCGCTCGGCATCAGCGGCCCCGGCTTCAGCATTGTCACGGTCGTGCTGACGCTCACCTACCTGTGGCTGCCGTACATGGCGGTGCCGGTGTACACCGCGATCCGCCAGCTGCCACCGAACCTGTTCGACGCGTCGTCTGACCTGGGCGCTGGGGCCGGGTTCACGATCCGCACCGTCGTTCTCCCTCTGATCAAGCCCGCGATCATTGCCGGCTCCATCTTCACGTTCTCCCTCAGCTTGGGCGACTACATCGCCGCCAAGTTCGTCGGTGGCTCAACGCAGATGATCGGCAGCATCATCGCCTCGAACATCAACCTGAACCCTCCGATCGCCGCCGCGTTCTCGCTCGTGCCGATCGCCTTCGTGGTCATTTATCTGCTCAGTGTTCAACGCACTGGCGCACTGGAACGGATGTGATGCCGCCATGTTGAGACTCTCCCTCGGCGCCAAGTTCACCCTCGGCACTATCGTCGCGATTGCCCTCGCGTTCATGTACATCCCGCTGTTCCTCGTCGTGATCAACTCCTTCAGCGCCGCGCGCCTATCGAGCTGGCCGATCGCCGAGTTCTCCACCATCTGGTGGGAGAAGGCGTTCGTGAGCGAACCCATCCGGGCCGCCCTGCTCAACTCGGTAATCGTGGGCCTCGGCGCAACGACAATCGCCCTCATCCTCGGCACGCTCGTGGCCTTCGCCCTGCAGCGCTACACCTTCTTCGGCAAGCAGACCGTGAACCTGCTCGTCGTGCTACCAATCGCCCTACCCGGCATCGTGACCGGTGTCGCCCTCAACAACACCTATAACCAGGTGCTCGAACCGATCGGCATTGAGGTCGGATACTTCGGCATGATCATCGCCCACGGCACCTTCTGCATTGTCATGGTCTTCAACAACGTGCTCGCCCGCTTGCGCCGCATCAACCCCAGCATCGAAGAAGCCTCCCGCGACCTCGGAGCGACCCCGCTGCAGACGTTCCGGCTCGTGACGTTCCCGCAGTTCCGCAGCGCCTTCGTTGCCGGCGCGATTCTCGCTTTCGCGCTGAGCTTCGACGAAGTTGTGGTCACGATCTTCACGGCCCCGCCTGGTGTCGACACCCTGCCGCTCTGGATCATGAACCAAATGGCACGACCCAACGAGGCATCCCTCGTCAACGTAGTGGCAACCGTCGTGATTCTCGCCTCGTTCATTCCCGTCTGGGTCTCGCAACGCCTCGCCCGCGGAGCCGACGAGCGCGAATAGCGAGGCGCGACTAGCGGATGGCCGGCTCGCATCCGGCACCGAGTCCTTAGCGACCAGTACGTGATTCCGTGTTTCCCCAATACTGTGAGAGAACTATCGCGCGCCGGCGAATACGAAACGCGCCGACAGCACCCGCCAGCGCAACGAGGGCGAGGCTGGCCGTGGCGATCGGAAGGCTAACGGCTCCCAGCCATCCCGCCACCGGATAGGTCACAAGGAAGCACGAGTGCGAGAGCGCGAACTGCGCGGTATAGACAAGATTGCGGTTAGCAGGCGTGGACGCGTCGGCAAGCAACCTCGACGATGGCGTGCTGATGAGGGCGTTCCCCATGCCGAGGACCAGCCAGGTCGCGAGCAGTGCCCACCATCCGGTCGAGGTGGTGACAGCGAGAATGGTGACGGCGATGGCAGCAATCAGCCCACCAACGACGACGACTGCTCCGCCGAGCATCGTGTGCGTCACGCCGATGCGATCGGCAAGCCTCGGTACGTTCACCGCGACAATAAGCGAGCCGACGCCATAGGCACCGAGAGCAATTGCCAACGCAGCATCGTTTAGCTCGAAGATTCCCTTGGCATAGACAACGGAGTTCACGAGAACCAGCGCAGTTCCCGCTGCGACAACAACATTTGTCAGCATCAGAAACCGCAAGCTCGGGGTCCGAAAGAACACCAATGCGCCAGCCGGAAGCCGCTGCCAGAAGGTGCCGGATTCCTGATCCAACGGATGCCGCGGAAGTGCAGTCGCCACGACCAGCATCGCAGACCCAGCGAAACCAATCGCAGTGCCAACAAACAAGTTGTTGTAGCTGACAACGGTCAGCAACACTGCGGCGATCGTTGGGCTCAGCAAGGCCTCAAGGTCGTAAGCCATCCTCGATAGCGATAAGGCCCGCGTATAGTCACGTGCCTCGGGCACCACGGCAGGGATTAGCGACTGGAACGCTGGAGTAAAGGTTGCCGACGCGGACTGCAGTATGAAAACCAACACATAGATGTGCCACGCTTCCGTGACGAAGGGCAGCATCAGCGCGATTGCGATGCGCACGATGTCGGCCCCGACTAGGACAGCCTTTTTCGGAATCCGGTCGACCAGCGCCGCGACCACAGGTGCAACACCCACATAGGCGACCATCTTGATAGTGAGAGCCGTTCCCAGCACTCGGCCAGCGGCATCCCCGGCAAGATCGAACGCCAGTAGCCCCAAGGCGACCGTGAGTAACCCTGTCCCGAGAAGGGCAATCACTTGCGCGCTGAACAGTGCTCGGTAGGTCCTGTTGCGCAGAACCTCGATCATGCGTGGTGCGCGGGCGATTCATCCACTGTGTGCTCGGCTTGAAGGATGGCCTCGATTACTAACCGTTTCGCGTGCTCGTCGGTCAACCGATAAAACACACGATTGCCGTGCTTGCGCACCTGCACGAGTTTGCCCCACCGCAACTTTGCTAAATGTTGAGACACCGAGGCCGGACTGCGGTCCACGATGTCGGCGAGATGGTTCACCGACAGCTCGTCATCTTGCAGCGCCAACACGATGCGAATTCTTGTGGCATCTGCCAATAGCCGAAATACCTCAACCGCGATCTCCACATAGTCGTTATCCGGTTGAATTTTCTCTATCTTCGTATCCGCATGCATGCTTAGATACTACGCCAGCACACCTCTACCCCTACCGACTCGAACGCGTGCGAACCGTCACGACCTGAGCCGCGACAATGGCGGCCGCGACCACAGCGGCCACGATCACTGTAAAGAGATCGCTCTGAACCTTGAGAACCGCGAACGGGATCAGGATGGCGAGATCCAGCACGATGGTCAGCACCGGAAGCCAGATTCGCGCCTCAATCTTGGCCCGCAGTCGGCGGATAACACCCCACTGCACCGCCATATCCATCGTCAGATAGAGAAAGACACCCATCGACGCGATCTGGCTGAGATCGAGAAAAACGGTGACGAGAATGGCGAGGCCCGCCGTGATGATCATGGGCTGATGCGGAACCGACTTCGGCAATGACGGAGCCTGCTTCATCTCCTGCAGCATCCCGTAGAGCCGCGACACTGAATACAAACTCGCGAGCAGCCCCGAGAGCGTCGCCACCACAGCGATCGCAACGGTGATTCCGACACCCCACGCGCCGAAGAACGGTTCCGCGGCTTGTGCCAAAGCGTAGTTGCGAGCATCCACAGCCCCACTCGCACCGATGCTCGAACTCACGGACACCGTGATGAGCAAGTACAGGAAGGTGCAGATTGCCAGCGAAATCAGAATGGAGCGAGCAATGTTTCGTTTCGGATCTCGGATGTCGTCACCCTGATTAGTGATCGTCGTGAAGCCCTTGTAGGCGAGAACGCACAGTGTTGTTCCCGCCAGGACCCCGACGATATTGATGGGGTCACCAGAAGATTTCGCCGAAAATCCGTCACCTGCCGCCGCGACGCCAATCAGACCCGCAATAGCGAGCACGGCGATCCCCATGATTTTGGCGACTGCGGTGATTGTCGCCGAGCGTTCGACAAGGGTATTGCCGACGAAGTTCACAATCGCGGCGGTGACGATTGCGGCAACGCCCAAGATGGGAACCAGAATCACAGAATCTTGCAGCCCAAACGGCCGCAGCAGGTAGGTGCCGAAGGTGCGCGCCAACAGGCTCTCAGCCACCACCATCGAGACGTACATGAATAGCGAGAACGAGCCGGCGGCGACACCGGGGCCGTAGGCGTCCTTCAGCAACATCGCGATTCCGCCCGAGGACGGGTTCACGCTCGAATAGCGCACGTACGAGTAGGAGCTGATAGCGGCGACTATCGCGCCGAGCAAGAACGCGAGCGGGAAGAAGTCTCCAGCGAACTCCGCGACCTGGCCGACGAGAGCGAAAATTCCCGCGCCGATCATCACCCCCGTGCCTAACGACACTGAGCCCATGAGCGAAATTTTGTCTGTACGTGTAGCCATGCGAGTACCTATCCGTTGCGAAGCCAATTGAGCATTGCACGACAGCAATGGCCCGCCGCCCGAAAACGGCGGACCCTGCTTCGCTACAGCGAACTAATGATGCTCCGCATGAGCGAAATTTCAACGGTCTGCGCATCCATGACCTCTTGGGCAAGAGCAAGGACATCCTCATTCTGTCCCGAATCAATCTCCAGCTCAGCCATGTCGATCGCGCCCTCGTGATGCACAATCATCTGCTCGAGGAACAAGCGAGACGCATCGTCTCCGTCTGCTGCTTCGAGGTCGGCCATGTCGGAGTCGCTCATCATCCCGTCACCGTGACCCATGCCGTCCATACCGTCTGTCATCCCGACACCCCAGCCCTCTAGCCACGAGGTCATGAGCTCGATCTCGGGGCCCTGAGCTGCCTTGATCTCTTGGGCGAGCGTCACCACGCGCTCGTCGATGCCGTCTTTCTCCAACACCATGTCAGCCATCTCAACCGCCTGTTCGTGGTGCGGAATCATCATGGCCGTGAACATGACATCCGCGCTGTTCGCGTCGGCGACCACTACCGATTCTGTGGGCAACGAGTCAGGGTTGTGGCCAGATTGGGTCATAGCGTTTGCGCACCCCGAGAGCGCAACCAGCGCGGTCAGGGCGATTGCAGCCGTAGCTGCGGTTCGATTTTTCATCTCTCAAGTTCTCCAAATTAATCACTAAAGGCGCGTGACCAGAACGGTCCCGCGTAAGGCGTGTCGAAACTAAATCGACAGTGCGCCTCCTAGGTGCGACTAATGCAGAGAGCTATGAGATCAGGATGCGGCGGCGGCACCACACGCGCCCATCGCGGAGACTGCGCCGGAGCGATCAGCCGCTGCTCAAGGTATTGACCCCATCCCCGCACCAGTCTGGGCGAGGCAAGGAGGAGCGAAACGGTGAGGAGGGCGAGCACGCACCACATAAGAGCCATGGATGCGTCGCCACCACATCCCGAGCAGTCAACTGCGCTGAGCGCTGGGGTAATCAATGTTGCTTCCTCGACGGTGGGGCTCCCCATCGACATGGTGGCCGCCATCGCCGACTCAGAATGAGAGGTGGACAACACAAGTGAGTGCATCGCCACAATGCCCGTGATGAGTGCCAGCGCGAGGCAGGCCATCGCGACGAACCGCCACGATGCGCGTTCTGCGGCGATGGGGGTCATTGTTCTCACTATTTTCTACACGCGTGAATCTTCGATTGCTCCGCACAGATTCTGATTCATCACCCTGTGCAATTCCCGTGATCTTGTGACTCGAGAACGACTACTCGCGGTTCGCTGCCCAGGTCTCAGACTGATCATGCGCGAAGTGCACCCAGAGGGTTCTCGCAAGACGGCGCAGCTGAGGGTACAGCGTGCTCCACTGCTGCTTGGTCGGCGAGCCCAATTCGATCGCGACGGCCCGCACCGCACCGTCCTCAGCAAAGATCGTCACGCCGGCGAAATCGCTGAGCGCCAGATCCGTGGTTTCTTGAGTGACCCACTCGGCAGGGTCGGTGATTGTGCCACCACCACCGAGGGATTCGTCCATCGCGAGCAGGGCTTTGTGCAATTTCGTTGCGTTGAGCTTCTTACCGGCTGCAAGGTTTTCGGGGTCATACCGGCGTGGAGCGAGCATGAATTCTGACTCTTCGAGCTCCGCGTAATCCTTGGTCAATTCGTGCGGATCTTCCGACCCTCCAGGCGTGCCGCTCATTTCGACCATGGTCATCCCCTCACCGAACCCACAAATTGAGTTTCACCCAAGTATACGAATCGGGGGCGCGATTGAACCGTGCGTCACAGCTCCCGGGTTACCCCAATTCGAGCGTCAGCACCGCATCGTAAATTTCCATCGCCTCGGCGATTTCGGTCGGCGTAACAACGCACGGGGGCAGAACATGGATGCGGTTCTCCGCCACAAAGGGCAGCAGACCGCGTTCCACGAGGCCAGCCCGAATGCGCCCCATCGTTGCGGCCGGCACGGGTTCACGGGTCGCCCGATCGGTCACGAGCTCGAGAGCCCAGAACACTCCGCGACCGCGCACTTCACCGATCGACGGATGCCGTTCGGCCAGAGCCTCAAGCGCCGGCCCGAGGTGGTTCTCCGAGATATCGCGCACGTGCTCAAGCACGCCTTCGGAGGCGATGGTGTCGAGCGACGCCACGACGGTGGCGGCAGCCAGCGGATGCCCCGAATACGTCAACCCGCCGGGGAACACCCGGTCGTTGAAGTGCGCTGCGATCGGGTCATCGATGATCACACCGCCGATGGGAACGTAGCCCGAGTTCACTCCCTTGGCGAAGGTGATGAGGTCGGGTCGCGCATCGAAGGCGTCGAACGCGAACCACTCGCCGGTGCGCCCGAAGCCGCACATCACTTCGTCGAAGATCAGCAGGATGCCGTGCTGATCACACAGTTCGCGCACGCCAGCGAGGTAGCCGGGCGGCGGAAGCATGATGCCCGGAGTCCCCGGCACGGGTTCGAGCAGCACTGCGGCGATCGTCTCTGCGCCCTCGGCCTCGATCACGCGTCGCAAATGCTGCAGCGCACGTTCGCTTTCTTGCTCGGGCGTCGTCGCCCAAAACTCGGAGCGATACAGGTAAGGGCCGAAGAAGTGCACGTGGCCGCGCGCGAACTCGTTGGGGATGCGACGCGGGTCGCCCGTGGCCACAATGCTGCTGCCGGTGTTGCCGTGATACGAGCGGTACGCCGAGAGAATCTTGTCGCGCCCGGTGTAGAGCCGCGCCATCCGCATTGCATTCTCGTTGGCGTCAGAGCCGCCGTTGGTGAAGAAAACGCGATTGAATCCCTCGGGCGCAATGGCAGCCAATCGCTTTGCCGCCTCGCCACGAGTGATGTTGGCCGTCGGCGGTGAGATCGTCGCGAGCAGCTGAGACTGCACCCGGATAGCTTCGAGCAGGGCCGGATGCTGGTGCCCCAGATTCACATTGACGTGCTGGCTAGAAAAGTCGAGATATTCGTTTCCGGCGTGATCCCACACGCGGGTGCCGAGCCCACTCTTGATGCTCACGGCCGCAGCATGGGCGGGAGTCTGCGCCGACCACGAATGAAAGATGTGCGCCTGATCGAGCTCGAGCGCGTAGGCATCGAGGTCGGGGGTGTTCTGCTCGGTCATGGCGCGAGGCCTTTCGATCCGGGGTGGCAAGGAGATGGTGAGAAGGTGGTGCGGGGCGCTGGTGTGACGCCGTGAAAGCAACGAATGCCGCCCTCACCAGAGTAAGGGCGGCATCCGACTAGCGGTTATTCAGTGTGACTAGTTGCCGCCCTCGAGGAGCGTGACGTCGATCGGTGCGAAGCTGGAACCGGTGGTGTCTACACCCTCGGCTTCGAGCTCTTCAAGTGCCTGCATGATCCAGTCGTTCGACCATGCTGTTGCCGGCGGTGCCGTGGTGATGGGGCTTGCGCCCGTTTCGTTGACGGCACTGATGGCGCCTTCAACGGTGCGGTCCCACGCGGCTTCATCGATGACGCCGATGCCGTTCTCGGCCGGCCAGATCAGCTTGTTGGTCTCGTTGACCATCCACAGTTCGTGGCTGGGGCCCCAACCGGAACCAGCAGCGACGGTGCCTTCAGCAGCACCTTCAGGGTTCTCAGCCGAGTAGATCCAGCCCTTAACTACAGCCTTGAGGAACTTGACCGTGGTCTCCTGGTAGTCCTCGTCGCTGTCGAGACGCTCGGTGTCAGCCCAGATTGCATCCTGGAGCATGGCGCCTACGGTGTCTTCGTAGCTGATGACGTTGAAGTCTTCAGGCTGGTACAGCTCTCCGGTGTCGGGGTCGGTCGACTCAAGCAGCTGAGCGTACTCGTTGTAAGTCATGGCCTGTGCTGCGTCGATGTCGCCCTGCAGGAACGCGTTCATGTTGAAGTCCTGCGTGATGATCTGCACGGTCGAGGAGTCGAGTCCTTCAGCAGCCATTGCTGCGAAGATCTCCCACTCGTTTCCGAAACCCCACGAGCCAATCTTCTTGCCCTCGAAGTCAGCGATGGAATCGATGCCCGAGTCAGCCCAGGACACCTGAAGGGTGCCCGACTTTTGGAAAATCTGAGCAATGTCGGTGAGGTTGGCGCCCTGCTCGATGGAGCCGAGAACCTTGGGAACCCAAGCTACGGCGTAGTCAACGTCGCCGTTGGCGAGAGCGTCTTGCGGAACGATGTCGCCACCCGACGGGATGATTTCGACGCTGAGGCCTTCTTCTTCAAAATAGCCCTGATCGGCTGCGGCGAAGTAGCCAGCGAACTGTCCCTGAGGGAGCCACTGGAGTTGGAGCTTCACTTCGGTGAGGGCTTCACCCGATTCGCTGGTGGGCTCTTCGGCGGTGGAGCATGCTGCGAGGAGGACCGCTGCCGTTACGGCGAACGCTCCAGCCGCGAGTGCGCGGCGTTTGGTGAACTTCATGTCAGACCTTCCAGATTCACGGTGCAAGTGGATACTGCTGGTAGAGCTGGTGGAGCGGTTATCTCCTTCCCTTTTCTGCGCGGGGTGCTGTCATCGGGAGCCCCCGGTCGGTACACGGCGCAGCACTAGTCGTTCGAGTGCGAGCGTCGCGAGGTAGAAGAGCAGGCCGAGAGCGATGGATGCCCCGACATAGGCCCACGCGCGGGAATACGCGCTTGAGGCTGCCGAGGTCGCAATCAGGCTGCCGAGTCCGCCGCGTGGTCCACCGAAGTATTCCGCCACGAGGGCAGAGATGACGGCGAGCGACGAAGCGATGCGGATGCCAGTGAGGATAAAGGGGCGGGCTGTCGGCAGGGTGAGCGAGCGCAACATCTGTCCGGAGCTTGCCGCGTAGGCCTTCATCAGGTCACGGTGCACTGGCCGCGTTTGGCGGAACCCGCGCAGGGTGTTGATGAAGATGGGAACGAACGACGCGATAGCGGCAATCGCTTGGCGACCGAACTGGCTGTCGGCCCCAAACATGGAGTTGAGCACCGGGGCGAGAGCCACGATCGGAACAACCGCGAGCGCGGCAATGATCGGTGCACTCATCTGGTCGGCGATGCGCCACCGGGCGGCGACCGCCGCGAGAACGATCCCGAGCAGCGAACCGACGAGCAAACCCAGGAGGCTGTTCGTGCCGGTGAGCACCGTTGCCGAGACGACGGCTGGCCAGTACGCGACCAGTTCCGCCATGATCGATGTCGGGCTCGGCAGCAGGTAGTCGGAGACGCCACCGACGGTGACGAGAAACTGCCAGATGGCGAGCACGATGATTCCGAGCGTGACGGGCGCGACCACGCGAAGGATCGACTCCGTTCGCGGGCTCCAGCCCTTGGTGCGCGTGGCACCGGTTCCGGCACCGATGATCGCGTTGGCGGTCGTGTTTGTCGTCATCGGGTGTCCACTCCCCTGGCGGCGCGCGGTGCGGGGTTTTCCGCATCCGAGGCTCCGCCGTGCAGTGCTTCACGCACTTCGGTCACCATCTCGAAGAACGAGGATGCTTCGCGCAGGTCGTCGTCACGTTCTTCGCGGCCGTCAGCAGCATCCAATCGCATCGGGATGATGTCGCTGATGCGACCGGGCCGCGGCGACATGACCACAACGCGGTCGGAGAGGAACACGGCTTCAGGAATCGAGTGCGTCACGAATACGACAGCAGCTCCGGTGTCGGCGGCGATGCGCACGAGGTCGGTCTGCATCTTCTCGCGCGTCATCTCGTCGAGGGCGCCGAACGGCTCATCCATCAGCAACAGTCGCGGTTGCTCTGCCAGCGAGCGGGCAATCGCCACACGCTGCTGCATTCCGCCCGAGAGCTGGTCAGGAAAACGGTCAGCGAACTCGGTGAGGCCAACCATCTCGAGCAGGTCAGCAACGCGAGTGCGCCGAGCAGCGGATGCCACCCCGTGCAGTTCCAGCGGAAGCGCAACGTTCGCTGCCACCGTGCGCCACGGCAAAAGCCCGGCCTGCTGAAAAGCGATGCCGTAGTCCTGGTCGAGGCGAGCCTGCGTCGCCGTCTTACCGAACACCGTCAGCTCCCCCGAAGTCGGAACATCGAGGTCAGCAATGAGTCTCATGAGCGTTGACTTGCCACAGCCCGACGGGCCGATGAGGGAGACGAACTCGCCGGCCTCAACGGTGAGGTCGATTCCTTCAAGCGCGTGAACGATGCCCGAGGCAGTCTGGAACTGTTTGTTGAGACCGCGAACGGCAACAGCAGCATCCGAAACATCGGTCGTCACCGTTTCTGCGGCGGGAGTGGTGGTCGGGATCTGGTCGCTCATGCGGCCTCCTCGGTTCGTCGGTAGTCCTTGAGAATGATGCCGAGCAGTGCAACGGAACCGGCCGCCACAAGGCCGAGCACGATTGCGCCGAAGATGGGGCCCCACGCCTTCGAGGGGTCGCCCGATGCTTGACCGGCAAATTGAATGAGTAGGCGTCCGATGCCGCCTTGAAGTCCGGTCGATACTTCCGCGACAACCGCGCCGATGACAGCGTTCGCTGCTCCGAGTCGCAGCGCAGGCAGAAGGTATGGAACGGCTGCGGGCAAGCGCAGTCGCACGAGCGTCGGCCAGTAGCCAGCGGCATACGTGTCGAAGAGCTCAACGTGGATGCGGTCGGGAGACTGCAGCCCCTTGAGCGCACCAACGGTGATCGGGAAGAACGCCAGATAGCTCGCAATGAGTGCGACCGACATCCAGTCTTGCCACTCGAAGGAGCCGATCTCCACGCGCGAGCCCCAGCTCTTGACGATCGGCGCAAAGGCGATGAGCGGCACGGTTTGGCTGATGACGATCCAGGGCAGGAGGCCGAATTCGGCGAGACGCCAGCGTTGCATGAGGAGCGCAAAAACGACTCCCACAATCACTCCGACAGCCCAGCCAGCAGCAGCGATTCCGAGCGTCATGAGCGAGGCAAGCGCCACGACTGCCCAGAGCGGAAGCGCACCATCTGCTCGCGTGACGGGCTCCGCGAGCCGCGTCATCATGTCCCACAGGTGAGGCATAGCGAGGTCGGTCGTGCGCGGAAGCACGCGAAGTTCGCCGATGAGCACGCCGTTGTCGGGACCGAAGAACTTGTAGCCCTCCCAGATGAGTGCGATGAGCGCTACGCCAGCGATGCCCCAGAGGAAGCCGCCGAGCAGCCGAGTGCGCGCGGGGTTAGCCACCGCACCCGGCGAACTCGCAGGGCGGACGGCAACCTCCCCACGCTTATCGTTTCGGGTTGCCGTCATCGGGTTAGACCTTCGCCGTCACTGTTTCGGTGAGGGCCGGGATTACCGTCTCGCCGTAGACCCGCATGGTCTCTTCTTTGTTGTCGTGCTGCAGGTAGCCGGCGAACTGATCGACACCGAGTTCGCGCAGCTTCTCGAGCTTCTCGATGTGCTCCTCAGCGGTTCCCATGACGCAGAACCGATCGACGATCTCGTCGGGCACAAACGCCGCGTGCGTATTGCCCGCTTGACCGTGCTGGTTGTAGTCGTAGCCTTCACGCTTCTCGATGTAGTCGGTGAGAGCCTTCGGCACGTCTCCGTCAGAGCCGTACTTCTTCACGATGTCGGCCACGTGGTTTCCCACCATGCCTCCGAACCAGCGGCACTGGTCGCGCATGTGCTCCCAGTCATCACCGATGTACATGGGCGCTGCAACGCAGAACTTGATCGACATCGGGTCGCGTCCCGCAGCTTCAGCAGCGTCGCGCACCTTCTTGATCATCCAGGCGGCAATGTCGAGGTCAGCGAGCTGCAAGATGAAGCCGTCTCCGACTTCACCGGTGAGCTTGAGCGCGAGCGGGCCATAGGCCGCAACCCACATCTCGAGCTCAGAGCCCTTGCTCCATGGCAGCTGCAACTGCGCTCCGCCATATTCGACCGAACGCGAGTTCGCGAGTTCGCGGATGACGTGAATCGACTCCCGCAGATCCTTTAGGGTCGTGGGCTTGCCGTTGGTCACGCGCACAGCCGAGTCGCCGCGGCCAATGCCACAGACGGTGCGGTTGCCGTACATCTCGTTGAGCGTGGCGTAGGTAGACGCCGTGACGGTCCAGTCGCGCGTGGCCGGGTTGGTCACCATCGGTCCGACGATCACCTTGCGGGTCTCGGCCAAGATCTGGCTATAGATCACATAGGGCTCTTGCCACAGGATGTGCGAGTCAAAGGTCCAGACGTAGGTGAAGCCGTGCGCCTCTGCAAGCTTCGCGAGTTGAACGGTTCGTGCCGACGGCGGGTTGGTCTGAAGTACTGCTCCGAAGTCCATGGGGCTCCTCATTCGTGGTGGAAGGTCGTTTAAAGTGCAGCATCCGCTGGTGGTAGCCAGCGGATGCTGCAGCGAAACCGTTTAGGTCAGGTACTGAGTGAGGCCGCGCTTCATGAAGCGACCGTCACCCTTGGTGCCGAGGTATTGGTCGTCATCGACGATGACCTTGCCGCGCGAGATAACAGTGTCAACGTGACCATCGATCTCGAAGCCCTCCCAGGCAGCGTGGTCCATGTTCATGTGGTGCTTCTTGCCGGTGGGGTTGCCGTTTTCGTCGACCGGCATACCGATCGAGGTGTGACCATTGGGGTCGTAGACCACGATGTCGGCGTCGGCGCCGGGCTGGATGACACCCTTGCGTCCGTAGATTCCGAACATACGAGCGGGGGTGGTGCTCGTCAGTTCGACCCAACGCTCGAGCGTGAGCTCGCCGGTGACAACACCTTGATACATGAGGTCCATGCGGTGTTCGACGGTTCCCATGCCGTTGGGGATCTTGCGGAAGTCCGCAAGGCCCAACTCTTTTTGGTCCTTCATGCAGAACGGGCAGTGGTCGGTGGAGACCATCTGCACATCGTTCGTGCGCAGCGACTGCCACATCGCATCCTGATGGCCCTCTTCGCGTGAACGAAGCGGAGTCGAGCACACCCACTTGGCACCCTCGAAGTGGCCGTACTGCTCACTCTGCGCACCGAGTTGTTCTTCGAGGCTCAAGTAGAGGTACTGCGGGCAGGTCTCAGCAAAGACGTTCTGGCCGCGATCACGAGCGGTGGCGATCTGTTCGACCGCCTGCTTCGCACTCACGTGAACGATGTAGAGCGGGGCGCCAGTGAGCTTCGCGAGCATGATCGCTCGATGCGTCGCTTCCTCTTCCATCTCCCAGGCACGAGCGACACCGTGATAATACGGGTCAGTCTTGCCCTGCTCCACGAGCTGCTCGGCGAGAACGTCGATGACCGGCCCATTCTCGGCGTGCATCATCGTCATCAAGCCGGTGTCGCGAGACACCTGCATTGCCTTGAGGATTTGTGCGTCATCCGAGTAGAAAACTCCGGGGTACGCCATGAACATCTTGAAGCTCGTGATGCCCTCGTCTGGCAGCTTCTCCATCGCCTTGAGCGACTCGGGAGTGACGTCGCCGACGATCTGGTGAAAGCCGTAGTCGATGGCGCAGTTGCCCGCCGCTTTGCCGTGCCACGCAGCGAGCGAATCCTGGATGCGCTCGCCAAAGGTCTGCACCGCAAAGTCGATGATCGAGGTCGTGCCGCCCCACGCCGCAGCGCGAGTGCCCGTCTCGAACGTATCGATTGCCGCGGTGCCACCGAAGGGCAGCTCCATGTGCGTGTGGGCGTCGATGCCACCGGGAATGACGTACTTTCCCGTGGCATCAATGACCTTGTCGACGGATGCCGCAATGTCAGTTCCAAAAAGTGTGCTGCCGGGAGACAACACAGCTTTGATTACTTCGCCGTCGATCAGGACGTCTGCTGGGGCGCGCCCCGTTGAGCTGACGACCGTACCGCCGGAAATGAGAGTGGTGGCCATGATTCGCTCCTCTGCGATGTCGTGTGCCTACTGTTCCCCGGGCGCCAAAACAACCGGGGGCTGAAGTTATGGCTTACTTAGGGATCGACAGGTAGGCGTCGGGGCGACGGTCACGGTAGAACTGCCAGTCGTCGCGCATTTCCTGCACGAGATCCATGTCGAGATCGCGAATCATGATCTCTTCATCGGTTCCTGAGCCACGTTCGCCCACGAAGTTTCCGCGGGGGTCGATGACCTGGCTGGTGCCGTAGAAGTCGACAGCTTCGTCGCCGTACTCGTTGTCTTCGAGACCAACACGGTTGGGCTGAAGCACAAAGTAGCCGTTGGCCACTGCTGCTGCTGGACCTTCAACCTCCCAGAGGCGGTTGGAGAGTCCGGGCTTCGTGGCATTCGGGTTGAAGACGATCTCGGCGCCGTTGAGCCCGAGTTCGCGCCATCCCTCGGGGAAGTGGCGGTCGTAACAAATGTGAACGCCCACCTTGCCGACGGCGGTGTTGAACATCGGGAAACCCAAGTTGCCGGGCGTGAAGTAGAACTTCTCCCAGAACTTGTCGAGGTGAGGAATGTGGTGCTTGCGGTACGAACCAAGGTTGGTGCCATCGGAGTCAACAACGACGGCGGTGTTGTAATACAGGCCCGTCATCGCTTCTTCGTAGATCGGCAGAATCATGACCATATCGAGCTCTTTAGCCAGGGCTTGGAAGCGCGTCACGATCGGGCCATCAACAGGCTCGGCGTAGCGGTAATACTTCTTGTCCTGAGTGATCCCGAAATAGGGACCGTAGAAAAGCTCTTGGAAGCAGATGATCTGGGCGCCTTGCGCCTTCGCATCCCGAGCGAACTGCTCGTGCTTCTGAATCATCGACTCCTTGTCGCCTGTCCAAGTGGTCTGAGTGATTGCTGCGCGAACCGTTGTCATTGTGCCTCCTGCGTTATTCGGCGTCATTGCCTGCGGCGATGAACCGGGAAAATGACACGCGAACGGGAACTATCCCCGTTCACCCATTCTCTAGGTTCATCGTTTCAATCGTGTTGTGCCTATGTGACGGTGTGGTTACTCATCATGTCCCTCTCCAGCGCAAGAGGCAATGCTCATTTGTGCTGATGAGACCATGTTGTGCAAAATTGTCTATACAATTCCACAATATTTCTCGAAATACTTACGAAGTCGGCGCGAATGTCCAGATTGCGCTCGCTCGAGGCTGACGCGCAAGAGCAGGCTGGCGAGGCGCCGCAAACACCGTCGTCACCTCGCTCGCGTACATCACCGAATCCGGAACACGGTCGGCCAGACCCTCAAAACCAGCCGCAGCGAGCAAGCCATCCTCGAGGTAGACCAGTTCAGCCGATTGCAACGGCCACGGTTCGTGGTGGTTGCGCGAGTAGATCGTGCGTCCACGATGAGTTTCGTGAAACCCCCACCGAGCGGTCAGGAACGTAGCCAAGGGGTCAGCCGCGAGCGCAACACTCGCCGCCGGATCATCCACCGGTTTCACAATGATGTGGGATGCGGCATCCGGCTGACCGTGCCGTTTCGTTTTGTAGGCAATCTGCCCGTCTCGCTGCCCGATCTTCATCGACGCCCACTGGTACGGCAAACCAAAGGCGAGCCGCGCGGTGAGCACCGGAATCAAGTGCGACGCTTCGAGCGAAAGGAAGACCACTCCGCGCCGCCCGTGCTCATCAACGGAGTACAGCCGAACGTTCACTTCGGGAAAGTCACCGAGCCACGGGATGCTTGGCCCGCCAAAGAAGGAGCTTTGCGACATCTGAAAGGCGATGAGCCCCACCCACGTGCTGCCATTGAGCGTATCGGGGCGGCATCCCGCGGGCAGCAGCGGAGCCACGACCGCAGGATCAACCCGCCAGTGCAGGAACGTTACTTCGCTCCAGCGCTGCCGCAGAATAGCGGAGCCGCCGAGCGGTGGGGCTTGCCGAAACATCATCAGATGCCCGCAATCACCGGGGAAGTTGGTTATCGCGCCTCACGAAGGGGCGCCACAGTTCGACCTGATTGGCGCGCTCGGTGCGGGTTCCCGCTTTGAGCGAGATCACCTCACCAGCAGAACCGGCCGCGAAGACGCGTCGGCCCGGTTTTGACAGCAGTTCATCGGCAAGCGCGGCTTCGAGTTCGCGCACGCGCGTGCTGAGTTCGGACACTTGATTTTCAAGATCGAGGATCCGTTTAATGCCCTCAAGGTTGAGACCTTCAGCGCTGAGCGCTGCGATCTCACGCAACTGCATCACGTCGCGCATGGAGTAGCGCCGCGAACGACCGCTGGTTCTCGTGGGAGACACGAGACCCAGACGGTCGTACTGTCGCAGTGTCTGCGGATGCATGCCCGCCAACTCCGCCGCAACGGCGATAGCAAAGGCGGGACTCAGCTCATCCATGACTATTAGCTCCTGGCTCTGGCAATCAGTTCTTCCCGCGGATTTTCCGCGGGCATCGCTTCAGCAAAGGCCTCGAGGTGCTTGAGCGCAGCTTCTGGGATGCGGTTAGGCACCGCCACTTGCACTTCAGCAAGCAGGTCTCCGGTTGCTTTCGCTGTCGCCACTCCGCGACCCTTTACTCGCAATACTCGTCCGCTCGGGGTTCCCGGCGCAACCTTCAGTTTCACCGGTGCACCGCCCAGGGTCGGCACCTCAATAGTGGCGCCGAGCACAGCTTCCGCAAACGTCACGGGAACAACAACACGAAGGTTGCTGCCGTCACGCTCGAACACCGGATGCTTGCGCACAGAGACCGTGAGCACCAGGTCGCCAGCGGGGCCACCATTGGGGCTCGCCTCGCCTTTGCCCTTGAGGCGGATCTTCTGACCGTCGCTGACTCCCGCAGGAATCTTGACGTTCATCGGACGACCGCCAGCAGGCTGGAGTTTGATCGTTTCGCCGTTTATCGCGGTTGCAAAATCGAGTGTCGTGTTTGCTGCCAGATCGCGGCCCTTTGCGGGACCACCACGGAATCCAGGGCCACCGCCGGGGCCGGCTTGGCCACCGAACATGCCACCGAGAAGGTCTTCGAAGCTTGCGCTTGATTGCCCTCCGCCGTAGCTCTGACCGCCACCATAACTCTGGCCACCGCCACCGAACATGCCACCAAAGACATCCTCGAAGCCGCCGGCCTGACCACCTTGGCCACCCGCTTGGAAGCGAGCGCCCGAGCCCATGGCACGAACCTGATCGTATTCTTTGCGCGTCTCGGCATCAGAGAGCACGGAGTGCGCTTCACTGATCTCCTTGAAGCGCTCTTCGGCCTTCGGATCTCCCGGGTTCGAATCCGGGTGAAACTGGCGCGCGAGTTTGCGATAGGTCTTCTTCAACTCGGCCTCGGAGATGTCTTTCGACACCCCGAGCACCTTGTAAAAGTCCTTATCGAACCAATCTTGGCTAGCCACTACACGCCACCCCCGACCTAATCAGCGGGGCCGGAGACAGCAACCTTCGCGGCACGCACAACGCGCTCACCAAGAATGTAGCCCGGCTCAACGACATCAGCGATCGTGTTTTCGGTCGCCTCAGGATTGTTCAAATGAACAACAGCCTCGTGGAACGCAGGATCAAAGACTTCGCCCTTTTCACCGATCTTGCGCAGTCCGAACCGCTCAAAACTTGAGTTGATCTTCTGTGCCACAAGCGCGATGGGGGTTCCCTCAAGGATGTCGCCGTGCTTGTCGGCACGGTCGAGATCATCGAGGGCGGGAAGCAGTGAACGGATGACGTCGGCGATTACGGCTTCGCGGTTCGCGACCCGATCCCGCTCAACGCGAGTGCGGAAGTTCACCAACTCAGCCTGAGCACGCAACATCTGATCACGCATCTCAGCGACGAGGTCCCGACTAGCTTCCTCAAGAAGACGCTTGTCTTCTTCACTCAGCTCATCGGGGGCCTTCGTGGCGTCCTCGGGAGGCTCCTCGTCAGAGGAAGGCTGCCCCTCGGCTGCCGCAGATTCCTCTGCAGCAGCCGAGTCGGCCGCACTCACGTCGCCAGTTTCCGGATCAACACGACTTTCGTCGTCGTTCACCGGCTCTTGGTTGTCGTCGTGGTCCGTGTTTTTGTCAGACATCTACTTCTTGTCCGTGTCAGCTTCGTCTTCGTCGACAACTTCAGCGTCGACGATGTCCTCGTCGGAGCTTTCGTCAGCGGCAGCGCTTTCGCCCTCTGCAGCGGCCTCAGGGTTTTCTTCCTGGTGCTTGTAGATTGCTTCGCCCAGCTTCTGCTGGCTCTCGGTGAGCTTGTCGAACGCGGTCTTGACTTCTGCTTCGTCATCTCCGGCGAGCGCCGTGTTGAGTGCGTCAACGTCGGCCTGAACCTCAGTCTTGACGTCTTCCGGCAGCTTCTCAGCGTTGTCGGTGATGAGCTTTCCGGTGGAGTACGCGAGCTGCTCTGCGTTGTTGCGAACCTCGGCTGCCTCGCGGCGGGCCTTGTCTTCTGCAGCGTGCTCTTCGCCCTCGCGAACCATACGCTCGATGTCGTCCTTCGACAGGCTTGAACCGCCCGTGATGACCATCGACTGCTCCTTGCCGGTGCCCTTGTCCTTAGCGGACACGTGCACGATGCCGTTAGCGTCGATGTCGAAAGTGACCTCAACCTGCGGGATTCCACGAGGCGCCGGTGCGATACCGGTGAGCTCGAAGGTTCCGAGGTTCTTGTTGTCGCGAGTGAACTCACGCTCACCCTGGAAGACCTGAATCGACACGGAAGGCTGGTTGTCATCCGCCGTGGTGAAGGTCTCGCTGCGCTTGGTCGGGATTGCCGTGTTGCGGTCGATGAGCTTGGTCATCATTCCGCCCTTGGTCTCGATGCCGAGGCTCAGCGGGGTGACGTCGATAAGCAGAACGTCCTTGCGCTCACCCTTCAACACACCAGCCTGGAGTGCAGCACCAACGGCTACGACCTCATCGGGGTTAACGCCCTTGTTGGGTTCCTTGCCACCGGTGAGCTTCTTGACGAGCTCAACGACGGCGGGCATACGAGTCGATCCACCCACGAGTACAACGTGTGCAACGTCGCTCAGCTTGACGCCGGCTTCCTTGATGACATCGTTGAAGGGCTTCTGAACGCGCTCGAGCAGGTCGGCGGTGAGTTCTTCGAACTTGGCGCGCGAGAGGGTCTCGTCGAGGTTGGCTGGGCCACTCTCGGTGAGCGAGAGATACGGGAGCTGGATGCTTGCCGTCATCTGCGAGGAGAGTTCCTTCTTGGCCTGCTCGGCAGCTTCCTTGAGGCGCTGCTTGGCAATCTTGTCGCCAGAAACGTCAACACCGGTCGAGTCCTTGAAGCGCTTGATCAGGTAGTCAACGACGCGGGCGTCCCAGTCGTCACCACCGAGGCGGTTGTCACCGGAGGTGGACTTGACCTGAATGGTGGAGAAGTCGTCGTCTTTGCCCACTTCGAGCAGCGAGACGTCGAACGTTCCGCCACCGAGGTCGAAGACCAGAATGAGTTCGTCTTCTTTACCCTTGTCGAGGCCGTAGGCCAGTGCAGCAGCGGTGGGCTCGTTGATGATGCGCAGAACGTTGAGGCCCGCGATCTCACCGGCTTCCTTCGTTGCCTGACGCTCAGCGTCGTTGAAGTAGGCGGGAACGGTGATTACTGCGTCGGTGACGTCTTCACCCAGGTACTGTTCGGCATCGCGCTTGAGCTTGGCAAGCGTGCGAGCGGAAATTTCCTGCGGGGTGTACTTCTTGTCGTCGATCGCGACGCTCCAGTCAGTACCGATGTGGCGCTTGACGGATGCGATGGTGCGGTCGACGTTAGTGACGGCCTGGCGCTTTGCGGTTTCACCAACGAGGACTTCGCCATCTTTGGTGAATGCGACGACGGATGGCGTGGTGCGCATTCCTTCGGCGTTTGCAATGACGGTGGGTTCTCCACCTTCGAGTACGGCAACTACCGAGTTGGTGGTTCCGAGGTCAATACCTACTGCTCGAGCCATGTGCTCTTACTCCTTTAAGTCTCGTGAAGCACGAACTTGAGTCGCGCTGTATCAAGTTTGCGCCTGCTCGCGCCGAGAGTCAAGCCGCGTAGCTGAAAGTTGAGTGGGAGTGACTCAAGGTAACGTCGTTGGCTCAATCAATGACTGACGAGCCGGGAGGGCACAAGCAAATGGCGCGGTGAGCATGCACAGGGCCCGACGCCCCACACGCTCACCGCGCCAACTCGCTAGCGCTGCTAGCTACTTGTTATCTGCTTCTGCTTTTCTCCGCCACGCACCCGACGTGCCGGCAAGAGAAGGAACAGTCCGCCGAGCAGGAGCAGCCCTGCGAGCGATCCTCCTAACGCGATGTTCGAACCCGTGAAGGCGAGCATCAACGTTGTGAGTCCCTGGATGACCGAGCGTGTGCCAAAGGCAGGCAGCTCGACCGTTGAAGTAGTTCCCGTCGACGGGCGGTACTCGGCGTCAACCGACGCGAGGTCGACCGTTGCCGTGTAGGTACCGGCAGGCAGGTTCGTGAGTTCCCACGCTCCATTCGCGTCGGTGGTGACGCGCACGGTTACCGGACCATTCGGGCCATCCCACACGACATCCAACTCCGCGTTCGGGATGCCCTTGTCGCCACTGTCGCGGACGCCATTGCCGTTCGGGTCATCGAACACAATGCCGTTGAGCGTTGCGCTACCGACCACGATGAAGTCAACGTCGAGGCGAGTTTCACCCGAGACGAGCGTTGCCGTGGTCTCGGAGAACACGTCGCCGTCGAGGTCCGAGCTCGGCACGTAACCTTCGGTCAACGTCGTGGGGTCATAGGAGACCTTCACTTCGCCAGCCGGCAGTCCCTCAACGAGGTAGTTGCCGTTCTCATCCGTCGTGGTGGTGATGACGAGGTCGTCTTCGTTACCGAAGATCCCGTCGGAACCGGGGCTCGTCACCGTCATGACGATTCCGGAAAGTCCGGGCTCGTTGGTGTCCTGAACTCCGTCGTTGTCGACGTCGAGCCAGAGCAGGTCGCCGACTCCCGCGTCACCGCGGTAACCGAAGTCCTGATCGAGGTTCTCTTCGCCGCCACGGAGCGGAAGCTCAGAAGCGTCGTCGGCTCCACCATCGGGGTCAACCGTTGAGGTCAGCCCTGCAGGCAGGTTCGAGAGTTCGACGGTGAAGAGTCCCGAAGGAAGGTCTTCGAAGAGGTAGTTGCCGTTGGCATCCGTCTTCGTCGTCGAGACCACATCGTCGGCATTGCCGAGTACGCCGTCGAGGCCAGCCCAAGTGAGCGTGACGACTACCTCGGCGATGCCGGGCTCAGTCGCGTCAACAATGCCGTCACCGTTCTGGTCAAGCCAGACAGTGTCGCCAATCTTGCCGGTGCCGACATAACCGAAGTCGATGTTGTCGAGATCGGTCGCTGCAGGCAGCGCAACGGCGGTCGTGGAGTTGGGGCCAACACCGGAAGCAACCGTGGCTGCCGTCGGTTGGTTGGGGCCAGCATCCGCATCGAACGTCGGCGTCACGCCAGAAGGCAGCGTCGTCGTGTCAACCGTGGCGGTGTAGTTGCCCTCGGGCAGACCGTCGAAGAGGTACTTGCCGTTGGAGTCGGTGGTTTCAACGAACGTGACGTCATCGCCGCCACCCTCTACGCCATCCGCACCGAACCAGACGAGGGTGACCTCGGCGTCGGGCAAGCCGGGCTCGCCAGCATCCTTGACGCCATCCTTGTTGAGGTCGAGCCACACGGTGTCGGAGATGCTGGAGTTGCCGGCATAACCGAAGTCCTGCTTGAGATCAGAGCCGACGAGCGTTACAGCCGACTCTTCGTCAGGTGACGTCGTGCCGCTGTCGTTGTCGAAGGTGGGGCTGAAGCCAGCAGGCACGCCACTGACAACCTCGACGATGAAATTACCGTCGGGGATCTCGGTGACAGTCCAGTCACCATTGCTGTCCGTCGTTGCCTCGAACTCGAGGTCGCCAGCAGCGCCGGAGCCGCCAAGAACGCCATCGGTACCGAGGTAGGTGACGAGAATCTTCACGCCAGCCAACCCAGGCTCGTTGCTGTCTTGAACGCCATCCTTGTTGCGGTCCCACCACACGCGGTCTCCGATAACGGAGGTCACGTCGTAGCCGAAGTCAACGTTGGTGACAGCGTCGCCGTTCTCGAGCGTCACAGGCGCCTCGGAGTCGTTGTCGGCATCGAGGTCGAAGCTGTTCGTGGCACCAGCCGGCAGGCCACCCGTTACCGCTACCGAGAAGTTACCCGGGAGCAGGTTCGGGAAGCTGTAGAGGCCGTCGCCGTCGGTTGTCGTAGTGAAGACTCCGTCGTCACCGCCGCCAAGAACACCGTCTTCGCCAAACCAGGTCAGTTCAACCTGAGCGCCAAAGATTCCGGGCTCGGTGTCATCCTGAACACCATCGCCGTTGCGGTCGATCCACACGAAGTCACCGATGGATGCCGTACCGGCGTAGCCAAAGTCTTGGTCGACACGGTTCTGGCCGGCCGTCAATGCGGTTGTCGAGCTCGTGCTCGTTCCGCCATTGGGGTCGGAGACAACGGCGTAGCCTGCGGGCAGGTCGCTCACCGTGACGGTGTACGGGCCAGCAGGAAGCAGGCCGACCGTGTACTCGCCATCGGCATCCGTCGACGTGGTGTACGTGATGTTGTCGTCAGTCGTGGAGAGATCCCCGTCGAGGCCGCCGAAGACAACCGTGACGGTCGCGCCGGGCAGGCCGGGCTCGTTCGTGTCTTGAACGCCATCCTTGTCTTGGTCGAACCAGATGAAGTCACCGATCGAGCCGGTTCCCGTGTAGCCGAAGTCGACGTCGCGCTTCTTGTCGTTCTCGGCGAGGGTGCCCTGCCAGATGCCGTTAGGCGTGGCGGTGGTGCCGTCGAGGTCGAAGCTCGGAGTCATTCCGGCGGGAAGCGTTGAGGCATCCACTGTCACGCGGTAGAGACCACCGGGCAGCTGGTTGACGAGGTATTCGCCATCGCTGTCAGTCGTTCGAGTGAACGTCTCATCGTCGGCGTTGCCGAAGATTCCGTCAGCTCCTGCGTACACGGCCGTGACGCCGACTCCCGCCAGGGCGGGCTCCGTGGCATCCTGCACGCCGTCGTTGTTGACATCGAACCAGATGAAGTCACCGATCGAGGCGAGGTCGAGTTCGACGCTCACCACATCCGGGGTCACATTGTCGTAGTCCTTGTAGTCGATGTCATCGACCTGCGCGCTAGGAGCAACACCGAAGTAGTGCGGCACGTCAGCCGTATTGATGACTTCCTGCGACGCAACGATTTCACTCGTTTCGTCGACGACAGGCATCGTGACCGTGTACTTGATCGTCACGGATGCGCCAGCCGCAATCGGACCAGCAATCGTCCAGCCGAGCGTTCCGTCTGACGGATCGATATCGGTCGGGGAAACTCCCACAACTCCCGCGGAGGTGAAGTCCGTGACGCGAACGTCAGGAGTGTCGGTGACTGTCACGTCATACGCAGGCGAGTTGCCCGCGTTGCGCACAACAATCGTGTACTCGAGCGGCTCACCGGGCTTGGCACGGCGAGTGTCGCTGTCGCCAACCTGGCCAGCAACATCCTTATCGATAGTCAGTCGCGGTTCGATAACCGAAACGTTGGCGGTCGACGGCGTTCCCACCTTGTCGAAGTCGCCGGGTGCCGGCACCGTTGTGGGGGTTCCCGTGATGGTGTTAACGCTGTTCCAGTACGGGCGAACCGTGTTGACGAGAGTGTTTCCGGATGCTGCAGCAGTCGTCACGATGCCGGTGTAGGTGATCGTGACGGTGCGAGCTTCGGCCTCGGCCGGGTCGAGGTCGCCGATGAAGTAGCCGATGGTGCGGTCGGTCACTGACGGCGATCCGATGAGTGTGGCCGCGGCAGCACACGGCGTGCCATTTTGGTCACACGTCGAGTCGAGGAACTGACCGAAACGCACGTTGGTGGGCATCGTGTCGAGGATTGTCGCGTCGTACGCAACGACGTTCTTCGGAATTGTTACGTCGATCGTGTACGTCACGACCTCACCAATGGTGCGGGTTCCGGGCGATGCTGACTTACTAACGCCCAAGTCTGGCGCCCGCAGTGTCAGCACATCGTCGTCTTTGTACGCTGCAGAACCCGTCGTTGACGTTGAGGTTCGTTCGTTGGGATCGGTGCCCGCAAGTGATGTCGTGGTGACATCAACCGTGTTCACGATTTCAGTTCCACTCAACAGCGGGTCGATCACGCGGGCCTTGTACTTGAGGTTGGGGCCGGCACCGGGGTTGATGCTGGTGACCGTGAAAGTAATGGTGCGCGCTGTTTGGTCCCACGCGCCTCCACCGGGCAAAATCTGACTCGTAGTCACCGGGTTATTGCTCGCATCAACGGGCTGGATGGTGTCGGGGACGTGGTCCACAACGGTGGTGTCATGAGCAACTGAAGCGGTGGCTGTGCTGCTGTTGCGCACAGCAAGTGTGTATTCCACAACCTGGTCAGCAATGACGCGGCCAGCAACGGCGTCACTGGTCTTTGCGACTGAAATCACTGGCTCCACAATGCGGATAGCTGCAGAACTCGAGATCGTCTTCGCGTCGCCGTTGACCGGCTTCCACGTAAATCTGGCCGTGTTGTTGACGTTGTTGTTACGCACCGGCCCCGAAGCATCCAGCACGCGTACGGTGATTGTCAGAACTACCGCATCATCGCCACTATTCGGAAGGTTCTCGTAGGTTTCCCCCAAGGGCGCCTCAACCTTTTGCCCTGTGACGGTTGCATTCTGGCTGGCACCGCCCTCGACAGTGAAGGTAGGCGTACCAACGATCACAAACCGGCTGTCGATCGTGTCAGAGACCACAGGCTTTTGGTAGACCGACGAACCCTCGGGGATCGTCGTCGTGACCGTGTAGGTGATTTCCTCACCGATGGTCGCTTCACTCAGGGTGTTGTAGGTGGACTCAGTGATCGAGGTCGTCGCAGTCTTCAGGATCGTAGGCAGGCGCACGCTCGTGCTGGCGGTGTCCTTCGCCTCGACACTGTTCGCATCGTCCTCAAGCGTGGGGTCGATGTTGTTGACCGGAACGTAGACCTGCGGGTCACCCGTGTTTGTGATGCCTTCGTAGTTGCGAACACCGGCAGTGTTGAGGAAGGTGTCACCGGCAGACGAATCTGCCGGAGTGATGACGTCGTAGGTGACCGTGTAGGAGTCGCCAGCATCCAGCGAAGGAATCGTCCACTCGATTGAGCGCGGGAGTAGCGGGTCACTGCCACACACGCCCGCATCGCTGATGTTCTCGACATCCGAGCACTCCAAGAGGCCCGGGAGGTTGTCACGGATGGAGACGTTTTCGGAATCCTGGCCGCCACTGTTGGTCACGACAACCGCGTACGTGACGCGATCAGTCGCCTGCACCGTAAGCGTGTTGAGCGGGCCATTGGTAACAGCGTCAGTGTTGAGGTGAGTGATGCCCTTGCTGAGGGTCACGATCGGCTTCTCGACGAGCGTGTCTGCGCTGTCCCGCAGCTGAAAGACATCGCCAGCTGTGTTCTGGTACGTCATCTTCATGAGGTTCGATGTGATGTCGCCATCTGTAATGGCCGCAGGATTGGTGATTTCGGCGGTGACGAGAACCTGGAACGTCGTTCCCTTGTCGACATTTCCGATATTCCACGTGAGCAGACGTGACGGGTCGGCGGGATCTAGCGGCACGAACGTGGAAGCAACGTTGTTGAGCGCGGTTTCGGCGTAGTCAACGAAAGTGAAGCCGGCCGGCAAGAAGTCATTCACGACATTGTCGAGCGTGTCGAGTTGGCTCGGGAACGTGACGGTCAACTCGTAGCAAACCCAATCGCCCGGGTGGAACGCACCCACGGCAAGCTCATCCTTGAAATCAAGACCGCTGATTGTGTCGCATGTGCCCGTCATGGCGGCTACTGGCTCAGCTACCTTTTTGGTGAGCGTGATGCCTTCGGCCTGCTGGCTGGCACTTGAGGTGTCAAGAATCTCGATTACTGAGGTCGTGGCGTCGTTGTCGGTGATGATGGTCGTGGATGTCGCCAGGTCGACGGTGTTCGTCCACGAGTCGTTCGAGCTGACGGGGCGCTCCACGTCACCAGAGCCTGTGACGCGGTACGAGGCGAGCGCGGTCGTGAAGACCTTGATTTCTCCACTGTCGGATGCTTCGTCAAATGCTGCGGCATCCCACGACACGGTGATAGTTCCGTCGTCGTTGTAGGTGGGGCCAGAGGTCGGAGCAGGAATGCTGCTTTCGAATTCGAGTCCGTCGGGAATCGTGTCGGTGATCACGATCGTGTCGGTGGAAAGCGCATATTCAGACGACTGGTAGTCGAGCGTCCAGACGCTGTCGGCACCCTGAGTGATGGCATCCACGTCGACTGTTTTCTGGATGGCGACATCTTCTGCAGTGACGGTTGCTGTGGCATCGTCGCTATAGCTCTCGCCATCGCCGGAATAGGTGCCGCTCGTTGCGGCGTAGTTGGTAAGCACTTGCTCGTCATGAGTGAGGTCACCCGTGTTGTTGTCGAGGTTCGCGGTCGCTTCGCCATCGAACGCAACATTTTCGCGCAGCGGGATCGCAGCGGCATAGGCAATGGTCACTACTTCGCCGGCCGCGAGCTCGCGATCGATAGTCCACACAACCTTTGTGTAGACGGCCTCGGCGAGCGGGCCAGCTCCATCAGGGTCAACCACAACGGTGCTCGTGGTCGGGACCAAGCCGTCACAATCAACCGCACTGGGGAAGTTAACGATGCGACCAGACCCGGCGTATTCCTCGGTGTCGGCTGCGCTGTTATCGGCGGCCTCACACCCGAGGAATTCAAGGCCCGCTGGTAGGTAGTCGGTGATGGTGAAGTCGGAGCTGGGGTTCACACCGTTGTTGGTGATGGTGAGTTCGTACACCGTCTGGTGATCGTGCACACCGCGCAGCAGTTCAGATTCAGCGGTGTTCAGCTCGGCCTTATCGAGCACGAAGGGAACGAGGGTGGTGCTTGATTCTGCGGCTCCGCCGACATCGCGTGAGTCTTCGATGACATCGCCGTTGTTGGCATCGAACTTCACCAGTGTGCGCTCGTTGGTGTTGGCCAGCGCTTCAGCGGCACCCGTGAATGTGTCGCCGACCTTGTAGGTGCCCGTCGTCGGGTAGGAGAACGAATAGGTCAATGAAACGACGGCGCCTGACGAGAGGTCGGCAACGTTGTTCCAGATGAGCTTGGTGCTGCCATCGGCGAGCGGAATCCGCTGCGGTGCGCCGTAGTTGGAGTTCGTAACCAGCGTTGCTCCCGCGGGCAGGATGTCGGTGAACGTCAAGTTGTAGGCGTTAGTGCCCGAGGTTTGCTGTGCTGTGAGCGTCACGGAGACATCGTCGCCAAACAACGTCGACGCGCTCACCTGGCGCTGGAGGTCGACGGCGATAGTTGCCTCGGCGGCAGTTGCCACTGCGGCGGGCACGGTAATTCCGGCGGCTAGCAGGGCAGCAATGAGTAATGAGCGCAGCAGAAACTTCACGGGTAAAAGCCTTAAAGATTGACCTAGGGCCTACCTAGATTCGGGTGTAGGCCATAGATAACTCGGGTGGTGTCGGGTTGGTGTTATTCGGGACGAGTCCCCCCAATGGAGGACAGATTTGTAACACCGTGCACCACGGTACGTGAGGGCCCATGATCGCTTGTAGCCCTAGTAGGTGGGTGAAACGGTCTGTCTACGTCCCCCGATTTGTCCTCCCAAGCGCTGACAAGCCCGGAAACGCGGGGATGTGCGCGAATTTTCGTCTCGCGAACGAGCTCCGCCTTCGAAACAACTTTTTGATAACACGCAGATTGCTGCCCGCGCGGCCCCCATTGTTAACCGCACACCACTAGCCTGTTCGCATGACGGACAACACTGGCGACAACGAAGCCCCCAGCACCCCGGCTGTTCCGCGCGTCTCGAATACCCGCGCGATCGGCACTGTGGGGCAGGGGCTCCTCGCTGATTCTCCGATCCCCAAGAGCCGCGTTCGCGCGTGGGCGCTCTGGGATTGGGGCTCCGCCGCGTTCAACGCCGTCGTCACCACTTTTGTGTTCAGCACCTACCTGGCGAGTGGTCTATTCATCGATCCTGAGATCATTGCCGCCGCAGGTGATGACGAGAAGAATCCCGCGCTCGTGCTCGCGAAGGCCAACAACACCACAGTCATCTCCGGTGCCCTCACTATCGCCGGCATCCTCGTTGCGCTCTTGGCTCCGATTCTTGGTCAGCGTTCCGACGGGTCGGGGCGTCGCAAGCTCTGGCTCGCGATCAACACTGGCCTTGTCGTGGTCGCGATGGGCGCGATGTTCTTCGTCGCCCCGGTGCCCTCCTACATTTACCTCGGCGCTGCCCTTCTGGCCGCCGGCAACATCTTCTTCGAGTTCGCCAGCGTCAACTACAACGCGATGCTCGTGCAGGTCTCCACGCCCAAGACAGTCGGTCGGGTCTCCGGGTTCGGTTGGGGCATGGGCTACATCGGCGGAATCGTGCTGCTGATCATCCTGCTCGTGCTGTTCATCCAGAACTTCGGAAGCGACACCGGCAACGGCCTCCTGAACGTTCCGTTTGGCACAGAGGGCGGGGCTCTCGACATCCGTTATGCCGTGCTGGCCTCGGCAGCGTGGTTCGCGATCTTCGCTATTCCGGTACTGATTGCAGTTCCCGAGATTCCTGCGGGAGCTCGTGAAAACCGCGTGAGTTTCTTGGCCAGCTACGCCAAGCTTTTTGGCACCATCAAGACGCTCGCCAAGAAGAGCCCGCAGGTTCTCATGTTCTTGCTCGCCAGCGCGGTCTTCCGTGATGGTCTCGCCGCCGTCTTCACTTTCGGCGCGATCATCGCGGCCCAGGTCTTCGGCTTCAGCCCGAGCGAGGTCATCTACTTCGCGGTGGCCGCCAACTTGGTCGCCGGTATCGGAACCTTTATTGGCGGATGGCTCGACGACACGCTCGGCGCCAAGAACGTGATCATCGGCTCACTGATCGGTCTCGTACTCGCCGGCTTGGCAGTGCTCTTCGTCGGCGACGCCAAAACCGGGTTCTGGATCGCGGGCCTCTTCTTGACCCTCTTCGTCGGACCCGTTCAAGCAGCAAGCCGCAGCTTCCTCGCTCGCATCACACCGGTCGGGCGTGAAGGCGAGATCTTCGGCCTGTATGCCACAACGGGGCGTGCCGTGAGCTTCCTCGCTCCCGGCCTCTTCACTCTCTTCGTCGCGATGACGGGCGACACTCGCTACGGCCTCATCGGAATCGTGATCGTGCTGCTCGCCGGCCTCGCGCTCATGCTGCCGGTGAAGGCGAAGCAGTCAGTGATCGACTAGTTCTCGTTTGCGAGAGTGTGCTGGTCACGTCTGAAATTCGCTGGCGCCGAGCGCGCACGCGGAGGATGCTTGGTTTATGACTGAAATCGCCCCCAGCTCCCCCGCCGCGCGCGCGGAACTTCTCCGCTCACTCCACATCCCTGGCACGCCCGTGATCGTCTCCAACGTGTGGGACGCCATCACCGCCCGCATCGTTGCCGAAGCCCCCGGAGTGCGTGCCCTCGCCACCGCGAGCCACGCCGTGAGCTTCGCGCACGGAGTTTCCGACGGCGAAGGCCTGACGGTTGACCAAGCGATCAACGCTGCATCCATCATGTGCAACGCCGTCGAGATTCCTGTCTCTGTGGACTTCGAGAAGGGCTATTCTTCGGATGCCGCCGGCGTGCAAGCAAACGTCGAACGATTGATCGCGGCCGGCGCTGCTGGGCTGAACATCGAAGACAGCTCTGGCCCGGCCAAGGCTCCCCTCTTTGACCTCGAGCATGCGGCCGCCCGCGTTGCTGCGGTCCGCGCAGCAGGCGAGGCTACCGGCGTGCCGATTGCCATCAATGCCCGCGTTGATGTGCTGGCCGGTGGCGGGGAATGGGATGACATGGTCGCCCGAGCGAGCGCCTACCTTGCCGCTGGCGCCGACTGCATTTTCGTTCTCGGTCTCGCCGACGAGCACATGGTCGCCCAAGCGATCGCTCAGATCGATGGGCCCATTTCAGTGATTGGCGGAGCAGGATATGTGCCGCTGAAGACTCTCGCCGAGCTCGGGGTCGCCCGCGTGAGCTTTGGACCGCGCACGCTGGGTCTCACGCTGTCCTACCTACAGCAGGCTGCCACTCAGCTCACCGCTCTGGGCGACTACCCCGAAGAACTCGGTTTCGTCTACTAATTCGCGGGGTGAGGAGTACTGTCGGATTATGGACACGCAACAACCCATCAGCTACTGGGTGAAGCTCGTCGATCGCATCGTTGATGAGCTCTTCGCCACCACCCTCGAAGAGCACGGAATCACCCGCCGCCAATGGCAACTGCTCACCGTGCTGTCGAAGGGCGCTGCCGGTGTCGAGCTTCTCGACATCGAAATCGCGCCCTTCTTAGACCGCCCGAATGGTGCGGTTCCTCCGACCCAGGGCTTGCACACCACGTCGCTGGAGTCGCTCACCGAACTCGTCGAAAGCGACTGGCTCACCACCGATGGTGCGCTGTATGAACTCACCGATCGTGGCCGTGTTGTTGTCGACCGCCTCACCATCGTGATTGCCGATGGTCGTCAGAAAGCGACCGAGGGCGTCACGCCTGAGCAGTACAACACGACGGTCACGGTGCTCGAAACCATGGCGAGAAACCTCACCCCGCACCTCACCGGGCGACCCGTTTAGCGGATAAACGCCCACCAGATGAGCAGCATCGTCACGAAGAACCCGGTGACGAAATTGAGGGCTAGGAAGTTCTTCCAGCCGCGGTTTGCTGACTCGGCTGTGGCATCCGTGATGTTCCAGAATGGCGCACACATGGCTGCATAGGGCAGCACGAGAATGGCGGCGAGTGGGCCAGGCCAGGCAGAGAATAGCAAGAGGATGCCGCCCGTCACGTAAGCCACAACGGCGAAGCGAGTTGTGGCTCGCGCTCCGATGACGGTCGCAATCGACGAGATGTCGGCGGCACGATCGGCCAGCACATCTTGCACCGCGCCGAAGGCGTGCGAGGCGATTCCCCAGAGGAAGAATGCGCCGAGAACAGCCCAGAGCTGCGGAGTGAACGAGGCTGCCGTCAGCACGAGCGCGTAGATCGCGGGCGAGACAAAGTGGGTGCTCGAGGTGAGCGAGTCGAGGAACGGGCGCTCCTTGAAACGCAAACCCTTCGCCGAATAAGCGACGACGGCAAACATGCTGATCAGCAACACGAGCCACGAGAGTGGGTTGCCGACGATCACGAGATAGATCAGGAACGGGATAGTCGTGACGGCGGCGGCGATGAGCGTTGGCCGGTGCATCCGTGGGTCAAGAAGGGCACCCTCGACGCCGCCCTTGCGCGGATTGCGCAGGTCGGATTCGTAGTCGAACACGTCGTTGATGCCGTACATCGCCAGGTTGTAGGGCACGAGGAAGAAAATCGTGCCGAGTACGAACGTGAGATCAATCGCGCCCGTGGTCAGGTAGTACGCGGCCGCAAACGGGAACGCCGTATTGACCCAACTGAGAGGACGCGAGGAGAGGAACAGGTCCTTAAGCATTGGAGTCCTTTCGTCGCGAACCCAGCAGCATCCACAAGCACGGCAGACCGATGACGGCCGCGATTGTGTACGCAAAATCTTCGAGCGGGGCGACGCCGATGAACGCACCGCTGATGGCATCCGCGCTGTACCCGACCAGCCCGACGGAAATCATCACGTTGTCGAAGACCGCGGTCATCACGAGCAAAATGCCCATCGTGATAGCGATGGCACGCCACTGCGGCGAGCGGCGACGCACAACGACCGCAATCACGAGGGCGGCGACGAGCGCCAAGAACACGGCGTTCAGGAGCCAGTAGGTCATGACGCGCGCCCCTCGGTGGTGTCAGCCGAGCCAACGCTCGCGGACTGAACGGAGGGATGGGGGCGTTGCCGCGAGAGTGCCCCGTAGGCGTTCATCGTGAGGTAGCAGAGCAGCGTGAGGAAGAACACTTCTTCGAGCGGAACTTCGGGCGCGACGAGCAGCCCGGTCATGAAGTCGGTCTCTCCCCGAAAGAAGATGCCGAGCCCCACTCCGAAGAGATCCCACACGAGGAAGAACAGCACCCCGACCGGCAGCACGATGCGTGCACGCCGGGCATCCCGCCAGAAGAACAGCGAGAAACGTCGATCAAGCACGACCATCCCGGTGAGCGAAATCAGCAGAGCAAGAAGGTAGAGAACGATCACGGCCAGGGCCTCGGTTGGGGCGCAACCACGGGCGTCAGCGGCTCAGCAAGCGGGCCGGCAGAGGTGTCGCCGCGCAGTCGCTTGACGAGCACTTCGGCGCTGATCAGACACATGGGAAGACCAATGCCGGGGATGGTAGACCCACCAACGTAGTAGAGCCCCTTGACCTTCTTACTCACATTGCCCGCGCGGAAAAACGCACTCTGCTTGAGCGTGTGAGCCGGCCCCAGTGCGGTGCCACGCCACGCGTTGAGATCGTCGGCGAAGTCGCCAGGGCCTACCGTGCGGCGCACCGTGATGCGGTCGGCGAGGTCGGGGATGCCGGTCCACTCACTGATCTGTGAGATCACCGAATCGGCGAGCTTTTCGATGCGCTCATCGCCAGCTCCAGCGCCCGCCAGTTGACCGTGACCAATGGCGGGGTCGGCTGGAATCGGCACGAGCACAAACACATTCTCGTATCCCTCGGGCGCCACATTCGGGTCAACGCCACTGGGCTTGCACATGTAGAGCGATGCCGGCTCGGGCACCTTGGGCTCGTCGCCGAAGATGGCCTCGAAGCCCTCTTGCCAATCCTTCATGAACAACAGCGTGTGGTGCTCGAGCTCAGGCAGCTCACCCTTCACACCCAGATACAACAGGAGCGCGCTGGGGCCAGGAACCTTCTTCTCCCAGTACTCCGCGGGATAGGTTTGCTCGCTTGACTCGAGCATCGTGGTCTCAGTGTGGTGGAGGTCGGCCGCAGAAACCACGGTGTCGGCGTTCAGAGTGTGACGCTTGCCCGCGGCATCCGTGTACTCAACGCCGGTGGCGACGCCATCAACCGTCACGATGCGGGTGACCTTCGAACCGGTGCGGATGTCGACGCCAGCAGCCCGGGCGATGTCGGCAATACTCTCGATTACCCGGGTGAAACCGCCCATGGGGTAAAGCACGCCATCCGACAGATCGAGGTGGCTCATGAGGTGGTACATGCTCGGCGTGAGATACGGCGACGAGCCGAGGAAGACGGCCGGGTAGCCGAGCACCTTGCGCAAGCGATCGTCCTTGACGGTGCGAGCGACCAGCTTCGACAGGGGTTCAATCAGCAACCGGATGAAGCGTGCCGCCTTCGCGAGCACCTCTTTCGTCGCGCTCGTGCGCAGATCGGCGAAGCTCGTGTAGAGAAAGTACCTCTTGGCGAGCTCGTAGGTGTCTTCGGCCGAGGCCAAGTACTTGCGCATGCGGGCACCCGAACCGCGCTCGATGCTCTCGAACAAAGCCAAGTTCTCTTCGAGGTCGGTCGAGATGTCGAGGGATTCTTTCTCGCCCTCAAAGTAGACCCGGTAACCGGGGTCGAGGGTGACAAGCGAGAGTTGCTCGGCGGCACTCGTGCCCATGAGCTTGTAGAAGTGGTCGAAGACCTCGGGCATCAAATACCAGGATGGCCCCGTGTCGAAACGGAACCCGTCGTGCTCCCACGAGCCAGCACGGCCACCCACCTCGGAGCGGCCCTCGAGCAGCGTGACCGAATGGCCCTCTTTGGCCAATAGCGCCGCACTCGCGAGCCCGGCAATTCCGCCACCAATAACAACAACGTCACTCATGATCGAGGGGTAACTCCCATCGCGGCAGCCGCAGCCAACCGCAGTTTCACAACATCTGGAACCCGCACCCGGGTCTTCACCAATTCACTCGCCGGAGTTGCCCGGATGCGCTTGGAAAGTTGGGCAAAAAGGGAATGCGCGAGCGCAACCGCTTTCTTGCTGCTCGCCGGCAGCTCGGCACCGATCGCGGCATCCCGCAGATCGGAGTCGAGATCGTCGAGCAGACGAATCTTCTCCGCTTCAGTGAACGACGCGACATCAATGCCGGGGAAGTAGCTGCGCCCGAGAGTCTCGAAGTCGTCGGCGAGGTCACGCAAGAAGTTGACCTTTTGAAAGGCAGCGCCGAGCGCTTGTGCACCGTGCTCAAACTTGGCGCGCTGCTCGTCGCTGACATCGTGGCCATGCAAGAAGGCACACAGGCACATGAGACCAACAACCTCAGCGGAGCCGTAGACGTAGCGGTCAAAGCTGGCCTGGTCGTGCTCTTTTTGGCTGAGATCCATGCGCATCGACTCGAAGAAGGGAGCTGTAAGTTCTGCGCCGAACGACACCTCACGCGCGGTGAGGGCGAAAGCGTGCACGATGAGGTTCGAGCTGAAACCGCTCTCGATCGCATTTTCGGTTTCTCGCTCGAGCTCGTTCAACTGGCGCCCGGTGGCGATCAGGTCGAGTCCGGCCTCTTCAGCCCCACCGTCGACGATTTCGTCGGCAACCCTCACGAGCGCATAAATGTTCTCAACGTGCTGGCGAACATCCGCGCCGAGAAGGCGGGATGCCGCGGAAAATGACGTGGAATAGCTGCGGATGACGATACCGGCCGCGTCTTCGGCGACACGGTCATACAACTTGAGGCGTGAGCTCACGCGCGCCCGCCTTCAGCATGCTCAGGCACATTAGTTAGGCTGAGTGCAGGCCGACACATGGGGTGCGGCATTTCGATTCGTTCCACCTAGGCAGACTATCGCGATCATGAGTGAAATCCCTGAGCAGGTTGTACTTCTCTCCGAGTCCGGCGAGCACATTGGCGTCGCTGACAAGGCCCTCGTTCACACGACCGACACCGCCCTGCACCTCGCGTTCTCGTGCCACGTCTACAACGCCGACGGCAAAGTACTTGTCACTCGTCGCGCACTCTCCAAGCTCACCTGGCCTGGCGTCTGGACAAACTCGTTTTGCGGGCATCCGGCTCCCGGCGAGGACATGGCCGCTGCGATCATCCGCCGGGCCAAGTACGAGCTCGGAATTACCGTCAGCGACGTGCAACTCGTGCTGCCCGATTTTCGTTACCGCGCCGTTGACTCCTCCGGCATCGTCGAGAACGAGATCTGCCCCGTCTACCGCGCCGTGACGACGGATGCCGCAGCCCCCAACCCCGCCGAGGTTGACGAATTCGACTGGGTCGATCCTCAGTCGCTGCACACCGCAGTGGCCGCAACTCCGTTCGCGTTTAGCCCGTGGCTCGGCTGGCAGCTGGAGCAGCTGGACGCTCAGCGCGACTAGTAGCGTCAAGCGAACCACGCGGAGGTCGCACGACGAGTAATCGCGCGCTAGCCCCCGAGCGAACCCGCGTCATTCGCTCGCACGTCGGTGCGGTGGAAGTTCTGGAAGCTGCGACTAGCCGTTGGACCACGCTGGCCCTGATAGCGCGAACCGTATTGCCCCGAGCCGTAGGGCGACTCAACCGGCGACGTGGTCTTGATGAAGCACAACTGCCCAATTTTCATGCCTGGCCAGAGCTTGATCGGCAAGGTCGCCACATTGCTGAGTTCGAGGGTGACGTGACCCGAGAAGCCAGGGTCAACGAAGCCGGCAGTCGAGTGCGTGAGCAGACCGAGGCGCCCGAGTGAACTCTTGCCCTCGAGGCGAGCCGCAACGTCGTCGGGCAAAGTCACGAGTTCGAACGTGGAACCGAGCACAAACTCACCGGGGTGAAGGATGAACGGCTGGTCGGCATCCACCTCCATGAGGTGAGTGAGGTCTGGCTGATCTACGGCCGGGTCAATGAATGGGTATTTGTGGTTATCGAACAGGCGGAAGAAGCGATCGAGCCGCACATCAACACTCGACGGTTGCACCATGTCGAGATCGAGAGGGTCAAGGCCGATGCGGCCAGTGGCAAGTTCGGCCCGGATGTCGCGATCACTGAGAAGCATGGCCTAAGACTAACGAAATCCCGGCTGCGTAGTGCTCAGATGAGCAAATCTGGAGAGCCGCGAAAGTTACGGGCGCTGCGCCGGAAGAGCGAGAGCGATGCGGGAGGCCGCGACATCCGCCGCCGTCTTCTCGATGAGTTCGTCGAGGCTCTCGTAACGGAACATTCCCCGCAACCAGGCGTGCACTGTGAACTCGACCTCAGCGCCATAAAGGTCGCTGTCGAAATCATGAATAAAGGCTTCGACTCGACGCTCGGTCACGTCGTCAAAAGTGGGGTTGTCACCGATGCTGATGGTCGCGCCATGACGGGTGGCAGCCGGCGGGAAGGTCACCCAGCACGCGTACACACCGTCGACAGGCAACGCCGCGTGGTCGGTGACCGCAATATTCGCGGTGGGAAATCCCAGTTCGCGACCACGCTTATCGCCGTGCACGACGATGCCACGAAAGCTCAGCGTCGGTGGATGCTCCATTAGCCCCACCCTAGCGGCGGGCCTGCCGAGCACGCTCGCGGCCTACAGCCCGCGGAACTGGCTGAGGTGAAAGACAAGAGGAGTGACTTCAGGGAATGCCTCGGAGTGGATGACTTCGAGAGTCACGATCTCGTGGTCGCCGCCATCAAAGCTGTTGCGGATCTCGCACTCAAGCCAGAGCGCGGCGCCATCCATATGTATTGCTCCACCTTCGGTGGCACGCCACGCGATGTCGGCGAAGCGGTCGCCGGTGCGGGACGCCAGACTGCGGGCAGTGCTCTCTTGATCGGCGCCGAGCACGCTCAGACCAATGCGAGTGGCGCGAGCGAGCACCGGCCAGGTGGTGGAGGTGCGCGCAGGACACACGGCCACGAGGGGTGGGTCGAGGGACACGGAGGTAAAGGAATTGACCGCGATGCCGGTTGGCGCGCCATCAACGACGGCCGCGAGAGCGACGACGCCGGTGGGAAAGAGCGAGAGTGCTCGGCGAAGAGCAACCTGTGGGGGAACTTCTTCCGCGGTGGTCTGATGCGACATGGGCGGACTCCTTTGCTTGAAATGTTCAACCAGCGACTGCTAGTCAAGTTTGAACATATGACTACATGTTAGTCATTTTTGATCATGTAAACAACTGACTTTCTGCCCTGCACGCACACCGCTTGGCCTACGATTGGGGGCATGTCGACTACAACTCGCTTGGTCGTGCTGGGAGCTGTAAACCAGTTCCAGCCAGTTCACGGCTACTTCCTGCGCCGCGAACTCATGACCTGGCACATCGACGAATGGGCCAACATCCAACCCGGCTCGATCTACAACGCGCTGCGATCGCTTACCAACGACGGTTACCTCGCAGAGAACGGCACCGAATCTGCTGGCAACCGACCCGAGCGCACGACCTACCGCGTCACCGAAGCCGGCGAAGTTGAACTGCTCCGGATGCTGCGCGATGCCCTCTGGACGGTCGAGGTCTTCGACACCAAACCCGTCATGGTGCTCACCTCGTTTATGTACGCCCTGCAGCGCGAAGAAGTGCTCGCCGGCCTTGAGCATCGCGTCACCGAAATTGATGCCCGCATTGCCAGCAACGCGTACCACATCGGCGATGTTGCGACCTCGACTTCCACTCCCGCCTACGTTCGCGAAATCTTCGAACTTGCGACATCTCGCTTGCGCGGAGAACAGCAGTGGGCTCGAGACGTGATCGGTCGCATCCGTTCCGGCGACTATGTCTTTGCCGGAGAAGATGGCGACCGTCCCGCTCGACGCGCTACTAGCTAGCTCGTCGCTTCGACCGCGGCTGTCGCCCGGTAGGCGGCACCCGGGTGGTCGTCGCGCAAGATCGAATCGTCGGTGCCGAGCAGACGCTCGCGCAGCGTCGGAGCGTCATAGCCTTCGCCAGCAACTCCCCGCTCGCGCAGAATCGGCAGCACCTTCTCAATGAACTCGACCGTCGAGCTGGGCTGGATCATCGGCGTCAGCAAGAAGCCGTCGAGGTCAGCACCCTCAGCGAGAGCGATCATCTCGTCAGCGATCTGCTCAGCAGTGCCCACGAAAGGCTTGCTGCGCACACCGTTGCCGTGCCACTGAGCGAGAACATCGCCAACGGTCTGGTCGCCGAAGCGGGTGACCTGAGTCTGCGACAGCTCAGTGTGGAGCTCCTTCATCGGGGTTGCCGGGTCGAAGGATGAGAGATCGAGGCCCGTGAACCACGCGTAGGAGGCGACAGCAACGTCGGGGCTCTCGGCATCCAGCACCGCTTGCAGCTTGGCCTTCGCTTCGTCGGCCGTTTCGCCGATGACGCACGTGAACGCCGACATGATCTTGACCGAGTCGGCGGCGCGACCGTTCTTCACCGCTTCTTCACGAATGGATGCGACCTGCTCGGCCACCTTCTCCACGGCTCCGCCACCGAGGAAGACAGCTTCACCGTGCTTGCCGCCAAACTCGCGACCGCGCGGTGAGGTGCCAGCTTGGAAGAGCACCGGGGTGCCCTGCGGCGAGTACGACGAGTTTCCGTAGCCGTGCGACGTGAAGTACGGACCATCGTGCTCGATGCGGTGAACCTTGGCGGGGTCAGCGAAGCGACCGTTCTTGTCACGCTCAAGCGCGTCACGCTCCCAGGCGCCCTCCCACAACTTGTAGACGACCTCCATGAAGTCATCGGCCATGTCATAACGCTCGTCGTGCGCGACCATCGGAACGCCAAAGGCTTGCGAAGCCGTCTCGGCCGTTCCGGTCGTCACGACGTTCCACCCGATGCGGCCACCCGAAAGGTGGTCGAGGCTCGCGATGCGGCGAGCAAAAGCGTAGGGCTGTTCAAGAAGAGTGGATCCCGTGAGCACGAGTCCGAGGTTCGTGGTGGTCGAGATGAGGGCAGCAGCCAGAATCGCCGGATCGAGGCGCGGCAGGTCGAGGCCCTCGACCGAGCAGATTTCGGGACGCTCGCCGTTGACGTCAGCCCAGCCCCAGGCATCCGCCAAGAACATGAAGTCGAAGCCGGCTTCTTCGCAGATGGTGGTGATTTCGCGCCAGTAGTCGAGGCGGTCAAACATGTCGCGCTTGTTGTCGGGGTGACGCCACGTGGACGTTCCCGAGTCGTTGGCCTGGGGGTTTTCGAATAGACCGAAGCGAAGCTTCTTCATGGTGAAACCTTTCGTGGTGGTGAAAAAAGTCAGGTGGTGGTGAAAAAAGTCAGAGTGGTAGCGGGAAAAGGTGGGCGGAGCCGAAAACTAGCGGCCGACGGCGGCTCCATCGCTCCACCACAGCACTCGCTTGCGCACGAGAGCGAGCAGTGAAATGAGCACGACGCCCATGAAGCAGAGCAAGGTGATGCTGGCCCAGGTGACGGGCAAGTTGGCTTGGGCTGCGGCGATCGTCACGAGGGATCCGAGCCCTGCCTGTTGGCCGGCGGCGACGAACTCGGCAACGGCCGCACCGACGATCGCGAGGGGAAGCGCAATGCGCAGTCCCGCGAAGACGTAGGGCATTGACCCGGTGAAACGCAGGTCGCGGAAGATCTCCCAGCGGCTGGCATGCAGTGTCTTCATCACGTCGAGAGCTCGGTCATCCACATCTCGCAGCCCGGCAAGCGAGTTGACGAGCATGGGGAAGAACACGACCAGTGCGGTCACAATGAACTTGGGCGTCATGCCGAAGCCGAAGGCCACGACCAGAGCCGGTGCGATGGCCACGATCGGCGTAACCATGACGACAACGACGAGCGGCATGACCGCGCGTTCCATGACCTGAAACTCAGCCATGATGATCGCCAGAATGAAACCGGCGATGATGCCGGAGCTGGCACCGACCAGAACCTCAAGCCCCGTCACGAGCATGTTCGCCCAGTAAGTGTCGGCATCGTTGATGAGGCTCACCCACACCTGGTCGATGGTCGGAATCACGTACGGGTTCGCGATCGCGGTGATCTGCCAGAGCGCAGCAGCAATCACAAAGGTGATGACGGCGGGAGCCCAGTTGCTCCAGCGCAGATTCTGTTTGAACTTGGCCGAGGCCAACGGTGAGAAGCGTCGGCCGGTAGCGCTCGTGGCCGCCTGAACGGCGAGCGCTGACGTGTCGGTTGTTGACATGGTGTCCTCGTTCTTGCGTGACTTAGGCACTCTTTTGTCCCATCACTTCGCGCAACGTGCCACGAACTTGGCCTTCAAGGTCACGGAATTCGTCGGTCGCGTACACGTCGATCGTGCGAGGGCGCGGCAGGAGAACATCGATGATCTCGGCGATGTGGCCCGGGTGGGCTCCCATCACGACGATGCGGTCAGAGAGCATGATTGCCTCCGGCACCGAGTGGGTCACGAACATGACGGCCTTGCGGTTGGACTGCCAAAAATCGAGCAGCCCCAAACGTTGAGCATCACGGTTCATTTCGTCGAGTGCCGAGAAGGGCTCGTCCATGAGCAACACACTCGGGTCGAACACGAACGCGCGGGCAATAGCGACCCGCTGCTGCATTCCGCCCGAGAGCTGACCGGGGTACTTGTCGAGCGCGGCACCCAACCCGAACGACTCCAGAATCTCGCGAGGGTCTCGCAGGTTGCGGTTCGCATTCGCTTTCGGGTTCACCGTCATCGGCAGCCGCACATTGTCGAGCACAGTGCGCCACGGGAGCAGCGCTGGGGACTGGGGAACAAGACCAATCATCTTGTTCTTCGTCGCGGCTTTCACCGTCATCCCGTCGACCATGACGGTGCCGCTGTCGGCGTCGATGAGACCAGCGACCGTCTTGAGCAGTGTCGACTTGCCGCAACCGCTTGGTCCGATCACGGAGACGAACTCGCCCATCTTGATCGAGAGGCTCACCTGATTGAGCACGAGCGTGCGAGCCCCATCAGGGCCGAAGCTCTTAGAGACGTTCTCGATATGAACGCCCGCGTGTGGCTGTGCGGTTTCCACAGTTACTCCCTGAGTTGTGAAGCCGGATGCCGCACCGGGTGGGTTGGTGCGGCATCCGAGCGGGGTGGTCGGGTTAGTTGCCCGGCCAGATCAGTTCGCCGTCTGCATAGAGATCAGCGACGAGCGTTTCATCCATCATGTCGGTGATAGCGGGAAGGGTGTCGACGTTGCCGAACTTCTTCACGAGTTCGTACTCGGCCTCCCAGTCAGCAGCAGTCTGGGTTCCGGGGAGCCCACTGTTGCTGTCCTCGACCCACTGCGATTCCACATTCCAGGTGCGCTCGAGCTGTTCGCGCGGGAAAGCAGAGCCTTGACCGTTGTCTTCGGCGAGCTGGGCGATCATGTCGAGGCACTCGTCGGAGCTGTCGAGGCAGAACTGCAGGGCGTGCAGCGATGCGCGCATGAAGTCAGCGGCGACTTCGCGGTTGTCGGCGAGGAACTCGGAGTTGATCTCCATGACGTTGTAGGTGCCTTCGACACCCACATCAGAGGGGAAGAACTCGCTAAACGGCAGACCCTGAGCGCGAAGGTTCTCGGGCTGGTTAGAGGCGTAGCCGACAATGGCGTCGACCTGTCCGCGGGTGACCACGGTGGGGTCGTAGTTGGTCATCTTGATCAGTTCGACCTTGCTGACATCGACGTCAGCGGCATCCAACATGGCGGATGCGATCGGGGTGAGGTTGATGAAATAGCCGAGCGAACCACCTTCGAGATCCTTGAGGCTCTCGATCTTTTCGTTGGCGAAGATCGAGAACGGCGGGGTGTTGCCGTAGGTCGCTACCGCGGTGAGGTTCTTGCTGTTGGCGGCGGCAAGCATGACATCGGATGCCGAACCGAGGGCGGTGAATTCGGCCTGGCCGGAGGAAACGAGCTGTTGTCCGTTCGCACCGGAGGCATTGATCTCTACGTCAAGGCACAGGTCCTTGAAGTAGCCGAGCTCTTCGGCGAGGAATACGTCGAGCTGGCCAGCGCTGGCCGAGTATCCGTAGCCGGAGATGTAGGTGATGGTGCCCACCGCGGCGTTGCGGTCGCAGGCTTCCTGAGAAATCAGGAGGTCGCCGGCGTCGGGCGTGGATTCTTCTGCGGGGGCTGTGCAGGCGGAGAGCGTGAGTGCTGTTACCAAGAGTCCTGCGATGCCGAAGCCTCGCAATTTCTTGGAATCAAGAGGTGTAGTCACTTGGATCCAGGTTCCTTCCTAGGCCGTATCCGTCATTGGATGGCTAGACAAAACGTACATGATCAAGATTGACTGTGCAAACTTGATTTACGGTCGTTTTGATTGCCACCACACGCCGACCATCCACAACTATCACCGCGCGGCGGGGAGACAAGTCGTGCGCCCGAAGGCTCACGGATGGTTGCTACTGACGTTAGCGGAGGAAGACAGGAGTCAGTAGGCGCGCGTGGGGTTCGCTACGCGAATCTGCTCGAGTACTCGCGCGGTGACATCGGCAGCGAACTCGTTGTACGGAGGAGCTGCCACCCTGAGCCACAAATCACCATCGAAATAATGGCTGGTGAAAAAGTCGCTTCCCGCCTGCACGGTCAAGAACTCGAATGTGCTCGCGCTGCCCGCCACTTGCTCTGAAAACCCTTCGTCGCGCAGTGCAGTCATGAGATTAGCCGCATCGTTTTCAGAGACGCCAGCGACGGTGACCTCGAAACCATACTCAGAGCTTGGCAGCCCCCAGAGGCACCTCCGAGCGGTCGTGGCGTTCTGAGAAATCGGTTCAAGTTCGGCGAGTTCCATCTCGCGAAAAGGGACAGCGTCATCCTCCTGCAACAACTCCGTCCATTCATGGGCAAATTCCCGCACATCAACCAACGGTATGAGCGTCTCGCACTCGGGGAGAACGAGAGGCTCGACAGTGGGCGTTGGTGCAGTGCTGGGTTCGGTTGGCTCGCTTGACGGCACCGCTGATGGTTCGGTCGCGGTCTGGGTTTCCGCTTGCACACAACCGGTAAGCGTGAGCACGATCAGGGCAGCGGATGCCGCAGCGATTGAACCTCGGACAGGTCGCAGGTGCTCACTCATGGGTTTCCCTTTCGAATCAGTAGGTGCGGGTGGGGTTCGCCATTCGCACTTCGTCGAGCACCGCGTCGGCGACGTTAACCGTGAGCTCGGTGCTCGTGCCGGAGACGTACACCCAGAGGTCGCTCACGAAGTAGTGAGTCTGAGCGCTCCACCCGACGGCGGTTTCGAACTCCTTCTCCAGCGTTGTCACCGTTCCCGCGCTTGCACCGGTGAATCCCGTTGCTAGCAGCGCGTCTTGGAGGTTCGTGGCATCCGCCTCTGAAATGTCGGTGACGATCACGGTGAAGCCACCATCGGAGTTCGGAACACCCCAAATGCAATTCTTGGCGATCGAGGCGTTGCCTGCCGCGGTCTCGATTTCGGGCAGTTCATCGCCGCGAATCGGAATCGTGTCGTCAGCGCCCAAGACAACGGTTGAGGGAGAGAACAGACTCTTCGCGTCGCTCAACGGCAGCAAAGTGTCGCAGCCGGGAAGGATCAGCGGATCCGGCGTCGGAATCGGAGTGGAGCTCGGTGAGGCAGTGGCCGAAGGCGCGCTCGATGTCGTTGAACTTTCTGGCGCCGCGGGAACGCACCCGGCAAGCACCCCACTCACGAGCAGTGCGGATGCCGCAGCCACCATCATCCGCGTCTGTTGTCGACGCCCGAGTACCAATTTTTCGCCCCACCCACTGTTCATGATTGAAGAGTAACCCCGCAACCCGCCGGGTGGAAGAGAGCGCCTCTCACCCATCGGCCCACGCAGAATGTGCATTAGTAATCTCGGCTGGGATTCGCGTTGCGGATCTGGAGAAGTGCACTGTCGACGACTGTAATCGTGGCGGGCAGGTCGTAGGCGGTCGAATAGAGCCAGAGGTCGTCGATGACAAAGTGGTTGCTGCCCACGGGCCCGACCGGCCCATCGACGTGAAGGGAAAACATCGAAAAGTTGCCGCCCCGCAAGCCCGAGTACGACGCTGCGAGCGTTTCGGTTTCGAGGGCAATGGCATCGTCCTCTGAGATATCGGCAATAGCCAGCGTGAAGAAGGAATCAGAACTGGGGATCCCCCACAGACACTGCCGGGACTCTGTCGCGTTCGCGAGGATCGTATCAATCGTGGTGATTGGCACCTCTTGAAAGTTCCGAGCCTGTCCGGGAGTTTCCTCTTCAATGAGCTCAGTGTTGTCGGTATAGAGGAAACGGGCGGTACTGATCGACAGCAGCGCGTCGCACTCGGGAATGACCAGCGGAGCCACGACCGGATCAGTTTCTGGTTCCGATGTTACGGCTGGCGCAGGAGGAGTGGCGTCACCGTCAGCGGGACTTTCTGGCGTGCACCCAGCCAGCGAAAGCGCAACGAGAAACGCTCCGGCTGACGCTACGATCGCGCGAACGGGTGAACTCGCCACCCCTGTTTTTGGGCCTTGAAGAACATCCATGACAGCAAGGTAGACCAACCGCTCTACCCTGCGCGTGAGTAAGAATTACTTCACCGTGTGAGCGGAGCGTTCGCAAGCGCCCTAGCTGGACTGACGCGCAAGCTGGCCGAGGGCATCCGCATCGAGAATGACGACGCGGGCGCGGCCCTGCCGGATGATGCCGCGGCTGGCCAGATCAGACATGGCCTTGCTCGTGGATTCGCGGGTCGCGCCGAGGAGCCCAGCGAGCTGGTCGTGACTGAGTCGAATCGTGGGGTTCGCGAAGCGTGGGGTGCGCGAGGTTTCCGCCAAGCGCACCAGGGTGCTGCACACGCGCGATTGCAGCGGGCGCAACGCAAGATCGGTGAGGCGCTCTTCGAGCCGAACCACTTGCTCGCCGAGGTGACGTGAAATACGGATCGCGATGCGTGGGTCGGCAAGAAGGTACCGCTCGACATCCGCCGTATTGAGGAGACAGATTTCGACGTTGTCGATCGCTTCGGCGTAGTTGTCGTACATGCGCTGGCCAACCATCATCATTTCGCCAAAGACTGCTCCGGGCTCAAGAATGGCCATCGTCAGCGCCTTGCCGTCTTCGGTGACCCGGAAGATGCGGATGCGGCCCTTCTTCAGAATGAAGAGTGCCGTGACGGGCTGGCTCTGGCTGAAGACCATTTCGCCGAGCGAATACGAGCGCGAGGGCGCCATGCGATCCATCTGCTCGATCTCGGCAGGCGAGAGGTCGGCGAACAGGTCGACTTCGCTGAGGCAACTAAATGAACCGTTGTCGATCGGCATGAGTGGTTCAGGATCCCTTCGCTGAGGCGACCACGGGCGTTCGCCCGCCACCGGGGCTGACGCCACTCTCTCGCCACACGGATCCATCATGACATGCTCACTTGAGTGTTCCCGTGACGGCTTGAATGTGACCGCCGCGACGGCTTGCCTGCAGCACGTCGTCGGCACGCTCGGTTAGCCACTTCCACGGATGCGCTTCGATATCGGCGCCACCCATTCGGCACGCGAGGCGCGCGAGCGGGGTGAACACTTTCGCCATCCCCACAGGTCGCTGCATGTCGACGATGCCGACTCGACCACCAGGGGTGAGCAGCCGTTCTGCTTCTGCCAGCACTTCGGGGTGGCTCCCCATCACACTGAGCGCGTAAGCCGAGAAGACGGCATCGATGGTGGGTGCTAAACCATCTATCGCAAGATCTTCTGCCGACATTTTCGTGGCATCCGCCTGTACGACACGCACGTTCGACCAGCCTTTGCGGGCCGCCCGCTTGGCCGCGACCTGCAACATCTGGGCACTCGCATCGACGCCAATCACCTGGCCCGTTGGGCCAACCGCATCGACGAGCAACTCAAAGCTGAGCCCGGTGCCGCAGCCGAGATCCACAACAGTGTCTCCCGGGCGCAGCCCCATGAGCTCGATACCGGCAACACGGCCTGAACGATAGACCGCCCATTCGCCAGACATCGCATCGTAAAATTGCGTGCCGAAGCGGTATTTCTTCCAAGCCATGTCGTGCGCCTAGCGGTATTCGGGGTTGGCTTCGAAGCCGAAGTGCTCGCCGTCGTTCCACGCTTTACGTGTGTTTCCGTAAGCGGGGATGCCGCCGGCGTTCTTGAGAATCGAGGCCATGTGCATGAGGTTCCACGACATGAAAGTCGTGTTGCGGTTCGTGAAGTCGTTCTCGAGGCCGCCTGAACCCTCGTCGAGGTAGCTGGGGCCGGGGCCGATTTCGCCGAGCCAGCCGGCATCCGCTGCGGGCGGGATGACGTAACCAATGTGCTGAAGGCTGTAGAGAACCGACATGGCGGAGTGCTTCACGCCATCCTCGTTGCCGGTGAAGAGCGCGCCGCCAACCTTGCCATAGAAGACGTACTGGCCCTTGTCGTTGAACTCGCCACTCATCGCGTAGAGGCGCTCGATGAGCATCCGGGTGACAGAGGAGTTGTCGCCCAGCCAGATTGGTCCGCCGATGACGAGGATGTCTGCCGCTTCGATGAGGGGCCAGACTTCGTCCATCCAGGCGTCCTTCTCCCAGCCGTGTTCGCGCATGTCGGGGTAGACGCCGATCGCGATGTCGTGGTCAATGAAGCGCACGTTGTCGACGTGCACTCCGGCACTGCGCATCAGCTGGATGCTGGAATCCATGAGCCCCTGGGTGTGGCTCATCTCGGGGCTCTTCTTGAGCGTGCAGTTAATGAAGACGGCCTTGAGCCCGTCGTAGCGGGGAGCGTCAGCAGGAACGGTGTTCGCGTTAGTTTCGGTAGCCATGACCCGATGTTACGGGCGAGCCCTCCCTGCGAACTGTGATCTAGCGTACGGTTCGCTGAACAATGCGCTGCTAAACATGACTGGGGGCAAACGCCCTCTCGAAAGGAACACGCATGCCCGCTCAGTGGGATCTCATCGTCATCGGCTCCGGCAGCGCCGGAATTGTCGCCAGCAAGACCGCCGCCCGTTTTGGAGCACGCGTGCTGCTTGTCGAACGACACCGCCTCGGTGGGGACTGCTTATGGACCGGCTGCGTGCCCTCCAAGTCACTGATTGCTGCCGCTCATGCCGCGCACGTTGCGCGCACCTCGGAACGCTTTGGCGTCATCGCCGAGAACGTGACGGTCGATTTCGCTCGCGCGATGGGCCACGTTCAGGATGCGGTAGCCACGATCGAACCACACGACTCGGTTGAAGCCTTTGCCGAGTTCGGCATCGAAGTCGCCCACGGCGATGCTCGCTTCACGGGGCGCCACTCTCTCGAGATCGACGGCACTCGCCACACCTTCGTGCAGGCGGTCATCGCGACCGGCACCGTGCCGCGCGTTCCCTCTTTCCCCGGCGCGGACAGCGTTCAGATACTCACGAGCGACACCATCTGGGAACTCGACGAACTCCCTCAACGCTTAGTGGTTCTCGGTGGCGGCGCAATCGGCAGCGAGCTCGGCCAAGCAATGGCACGGCTCGGTTCTGACGTCACGATCGTGAACCGCAGCAGCCGCATCCTCCCCGGCGAAGAAGAGCGCGCGAGCGCGGTGCTTCACGCCACGTTCGAGCGCGACGGCATCACCATGCTGCACAACCGCAGCGCCGTTGAGGTCGTCTCGAGCGATGGCCTCAGTGGCGAACTCGTGCTCGATGATGGAACCCGCGTTCCCTTCGATCGCCTGCTCGCCGCTATCGGCCGCACCCCCAACCTCGACACTCTCTCCCCCGAAACGGCTGGCGTTGCCGTCACCGATCAGGGCTACGTTGACGTGGATGCCTCGCTGCGCACCACAAACAAACACATTTGGTCGGCGGGAGACGTCGCCGGGCTGCCGAAGTTCAGCCACGTTGCCGGCGTGAGCGGCAGCACTGCCGGCACTAACGCCATCCTCGGATTGCGCCGCAAATTCAACGACGCAGTCGTGCCGCGTGTGACATTCACCTCGCCCGAAATTGCCGCGGTTGGCCTCACCGCAGCGGATGCCGTCAAAGGAAAGCACCGCGTCTTTACCGGCGAACACAGTGCCACTGATCGCGCCATTGCTGAAGGCGACGACGACGGCTTCGCGCAGATCGTTGTGAACTCCGGCGGGCGCGTGCTCGGCGGAACAATCGTCGGCCCCCGTGCCGGAGAAAGCCTCGGCGAGCTGACGGTTGCCGTGAGCGCAAAACTCTCCACGAGCACTCTGGCCAGCGCCACTCACGCCTACCCAACGTTCACCGATGCGCTGTGGAATGCCGCGATCGCCGACGTGCAATTCCGCTTGAAGAGCGGAGTCGTGAAGTCGGGCATCCAACTGCTGGCTCGAGTGCGGCGTGCACTGTTGGGCACGCCCCGCGACTAGAGGTGAGGCGGCCCAGCGAGAAGGCGGCGCTAGCGCAGTATGCGGTAGCCGACGATCATCCGCTGGGCAGCGCTGACGAGAACAACAACGCTCCAGACGAGTGCGATCTGCCAGGCAATGAACGGCAGCGCGAGCCAGAGGGTATGAACGAAGACGGTTTCGCCGCCCTCGGCGATGCGTCCGAGAAAGAACAGCGAGCGATTGTCGTCGTCTGAAAGCGTGCGGCCGGTGCGTTCAGCGATCGATGAGAACGCCAAGAACGCAGCGCCATTGATGTAGTACGCGAACAGCACGACCAAGAACGGCCACCACGGCGCATCGAAGGCGGTCGTGGCGCCGATTGCGACGCCCAGAACCGTCGCGCCGTAAACCACGAAGTCGGCGACGATATCGAGAAAACCGCCCGCTTCGCTCGCCGTGGCGGGCCGGGGAACGGATGCCGCAGCGCGCCGGCGGCGAGCCAGCGTTCCGTCGAGCCCGTCGAACACTCGCGAGAGCAACCACGCCACGAGGGCCAGCGCCCAGAGCTGAGTTGCGGCGAGCGCCGCACTGCTCAACCCGATCACGAGTCCGGCGATGGTGAGGCGGTCGGGCGTGATCCAGGGCACGTCGAGCGCGGAAGCCATTGCGTTGAGAGGTTTGCTGACCGCCCGACGCAGCTGGACATCCAGCATCGTTAGTTGTTCTCCGCAGCCGCGTCGCCGGTTGTGACGTCGTCGGTTGTCGCGAGCACCGGGCTCTCACCGGCAGCCGCTGCGGCCGCAGCATCCTTTTTACGGAGCCGGCCAGCAACGATGCCACCGCCGATCGTGAGCACGCCGAGCGCTCCGAGGGCGATGAAGAAGCCGCTGTTGAGTTCGGCCCCGTAGGCGCCGACGGCGACGAAGGCCATGGTGCCGGGGATGATGCCGACGGCGGTGCCGATCATGTAGTCGCGCACGCGCACGGCGGTGAGGCCAGCGGCGTAATTGATAACAGTGAAGGGGATGAGCGGGATGAGGCGCAGCGCGATCATGGAGAGCAGTCCGCGCTTCTGCAGCATCTCGTCGACGGCGCGAACCTTGCCGCCGGTGTACTGCTCAACGGCATCGCGGCCGAGAAGGCGGCCAATCCAGAAGGAGAGGGCTGCGCCGATAACGGCACCCACGAGCACCAGCAGCGTGCCGATCCACAATCCCCACGCGAGCCCGGCCGCAATGCTGAACACGGCTTTCGGCGCTGGAGTGAGGGTAAGCACGGCGTAGGCGACGATGAAGATCACAGCACCCAGCAGTCCGGTGCCTTCCGCCCATCCTTGAATCTCGTCAACGGACGGGATTTCGATCGTGAACGCGACGATCACAATTGCGATGAGGAAGACGACAAACGCGCCAGCTTTCCACAGGGAAGAGGACCGGTTCTTTTTCATTTGGCCAATGTTATGTCGAGGCTCCGCGCTGCGTATGTGATGTGGCTTACTGAGCAATGAAGAAGTTCGCACTTAGTCTTAGAGTTCGCTGCGCTGGGTGTCTGGCGCTTCCTCTTCCGTCGACCGTCAAGGAGCACGTGCGTGCCGATTCGCAATCCGTTTCGCCCTCAACACTCCACGACCGCACGCCGCCGCATCCTTCCCGCGCTTGCTACGGCAGCAGTGACCGCATTGGCCCTGAGCGCGTGCTCGGCGCCGACGACCGCTCCGAGCGGTCCTGAGTTCTTCGATTGGTCTGACGTACAGGTTGCTGCTGACGGCCAGACCGTGAAGTTGTGGATGTGGGGCGGCGACGATCAGGGCAACGCCTACGTCGACGACGTACTAGCTCCGGCCGCGGCGGCGCAGGGCGTCACGCTCGAACGCGTACCGATTGCCGACACCAAGGATGCGCTCAACCGCGTTTTCACTGAGCTGCAGGCTGGCCGCAATACGGATGGCGCTGTCGACCTCGTGTGGATCAACGGCGACAACTTCCGCACCGGCAAACAGGCGGATGCCTGGTTTTGCGAGTGGACAGACCTCCTACCTAACATGACGGCAGTTTCCGCCACCGACCCGCTGCTCACGGAAGACTTCGGCACCCCCGTCGACGGCTGCGAGGCGCCCTGGCACAAAGCGCAGTTCTCGTTCGTCTACAACTCGGCGACCGTGCCGAACCCGCCAACCACGATCGAAGGCATCCTCGAGTGGGCTGAAGCCAACCCCGGCCGCTTCACGTATCCGGCCGCCCCCGACTTCACCGGCTCCGCTTTCTTGCGGTCGGTGCTCTACAGCGAGTCCGGTGGCTACGAGAACGTCCCATCCACCTTCAGCGATGAGGCTTTCGACGAACTCTCGCCGGCGCTGTTCGACCGCCTCGACGCCCTCGCTCCGTCGCTGTGGCGTGAAGGCAGCACGTACCCCGCAACATCCGAACAACTCACCAAGCTCTTTGCCGATGGTGAGATCGACATGATGATGACCTACGGGCCAGCCACCCTTACCGCCCTCGTCGAGAACGGCACCCTGCCCGACACGACGCGAGTGCTGACCGTCGACGACGGAACGCTCGGCAACGCCAGCTTCTTCGGCATCCCCAGCAACTCCGGCAACATTGCCGGCGCCATGGTCGTCGCCAACGAGGCCCTGTCGGTCGAGCAGCAGGTCGCGAAAGCTGACCCGGCCGTGTGGGGCCAGTTCACGGTTCTTGATCTGGATGCTCTCTCTGCCGATGACCGTGCCCTCTTCGATGCGCTGCCGCAATCGCCCGTCGTGCCGAGTTTTGACATCCTTTCGCAGAACGCCAACCCCGAACTTTCGGCCGAATGGGTTCCCGCTCTCGATGACGCTTGGCGCACGAGGATCGCTGCTCGCTGATGACAGCGATGCTGAGCCTGCCGCGACGCCGAGGGGTGCGCGCCACCCTTCTCGTGCTGCCGGCGGTGATCCCGGTCGCGATTGTGGTGATCGGTGGCATCGGCACCACAGTGGTGCAAAGTCTCGGCCTCATGCCCCTCGTGGGCACGCCCGCGTTGAGCGTTGAGGCCTTCGAAGGCACCGACGGTCTCCTCAGCTCGGCGCTGCTCTCCCTCGGGATCGCCGTCGTCTCAACCGCGATCGCTGCCGTCGTCGGCTTCTTCACCGCCGTGCTGATCATCTCCGGAAACTGGGGCGGCCGCATCGTGGGTGCGCTCAGCGCTGCCGCCGTTACCGTGCCCCACCTCGTCGGCGCCGCGAGCGTTGGACTCCTCCTCTCCGACTCTGGTGTGCTCGCGCGCATTTTCGGCATCCCGCCAGAGTCATGGCCCGCGCTCGTCGCCGGCCCCACCTGGTTTGCCGTGATCGCGGAGTACGCGTGGAAAGAGTCAGCGTTCATCGCGCTCATCATTGTCGGCACCCTCGCCACCCGCATCACGTCCTACGACGAAACTGCCGCGGTGCTCGGCGCTCACCGCGGAGCACGGCTGCGCTTCGTCGTTTTGCCGCTGGCCGCCCCTTCGCTGCTCGTGGCATCCACTATCGCTTTCGCTTACACGCTCGGTTCGTATGAGGTCGCGTGGCTGCTCGGCAAGACCTACCCCGAGCCACTCTCGGTGATGGCGCTGCGCCTCTTCAACTCGGCTAGCCTCACCGCGCGACCAGAAGCGGCCGCCGTTGCCGTGATTACTCTGCTTCTCACTGCCGCCGTTGTCGTGCTCGCCATGCTCGGACTCCGCCGGATGCGAGCGTGGCAATGACCGTCACCACCACGAGCGTCGACCTCGACACAGCGCGCAGCAACCAGCAGCAGCGGCGGATGCCCGGAGATCACGGTCGACCCCTGACCCAGTCGCGCGGGCTCGCCCGTGCCCTGCGCATCCTGTCGACCGCGCTGATTGCGCTGTGGTTCGCGTTACCTTTCTTACCGCTCGTGCTGTGGTCGTTTGCTGACCAATGGATGCACCCCGCAGCGTTTCCGATGGAGACCGGCACCGACGGCCTCACCGCCGCTATCGCCAACGGGGGCGGGCGCGCTTTCCTCCATTCGCTTGCGCTCTCACTTGTCGTGGCCGCGATCGCGACCCCGCTCGGTGCGATGGCCGCCCGCGCCCTTTCTCGCGGTCAGGTGCGTTTCGGCAAGGCGATCAGCGTTCTGCTTTTCTCGCCGGTGATGCTGCCGCCCTTTGCTGCGGTACTCGGTCTCAATGTGCTGCTGTTGCGGGCGTGGGTTCCTCCCGTTGTTGGCGTGGTTCTCGTGCTGGTGGCCGTCGCGATTCCGTATACGACCTTCTCGATGCGTGCCGCCTACGCCGCCTACGACGATGGGTACGATGAAGCCGCCCGCACGCTCGGGGCGAGTTCGCGGCTGACGTTGTGGCGCATCCATCTGCCGCTGATTGCTCCGGCGCTGGCACGGTCCGCGTTTCTCGCGTTCCTCGTCGGGTGGAGCGATTACCTCATCACGTTGGTGGTGGGAGGTGGCCACCTGGTGACACTGCCGCTGATTATTGCGTCAAGCGCATCCGGGGTCGGCAACGAATCAAGTGTGGCGGTGCTGTCGTTGTCTGCGGTGATTCCGCCGCTCATTCTGCTTGGCCTCATCGCTCGCAGCCGTAATCTTGACCCAGGGAGACAACGATGACCACTGAATTGATGACCTCTGCGATCACGCTCACGTCTGTCACGAAGAGCTATTCGACCACCGCGCCAGCCGCGCTGCACGGCGTGAACCTTGACATTCTGCCGGGCACGAGCACCGCCATTGTCGGGCCGAGTGGCTCAGGCAAGAGCACGATTCTGCGCATCATTGCCGGTCTTGAGGATGCCAATGGTGGCCGTGTGCGCCTCAGCGGCCGGGATGTCACCGCGCTTCTCCCGGAACAGCGCGGTATCTCGATGGTGTTCCAGCGCCCGCTGCTGTTTCCGCATTTGACGGTGCTCGACAATGTCGCGTTCGCCGATCGCGCTGCGGGCGTCAGCCGTGCGCAGGCGCGGGAACAGGCCCGCGAACATCTTGAGATGGTGCAGATGGGCACTTTCGCTTCCCGCTCGCCGCAGTCGCTTTCGGGCGGTCAGCAGCAGCGCGTTGCCGTGGCGCGTGCTCTCGCAGCGAAGCCCTCGGTGCTGTTGCTCGATGAGCCATTCAGTGCCCTGGATCCCGGGCTGAAGGATGAAATGCACGCGATGATTGCGAGCATTCGTGCGGCCGTGAATCCGACCATTCTCTTCGTTACTCACGACCGCGACGAAGCGAGCGCGATGGCCGAACGGATCGTCGTGTTGGAGAACGGTCAACTGCTGCAGCACGACACCGTTGATCATGTTTTTCATCAGCCTGCGTCGCTTGCCGTCGCCCGGTTGCTTGGCGGCAAGAATGCTTTTGCGGGCGTGATCGACAATGGCGTGCACCATTCCGCGATCGGTGCCGTCGCCATCGACGCGCACGTTGCTTCGGGCCCCGCCACGCTGGTGTTCCGTCATGAAGCAGTAACCGCGTCCCTGCGTCTCACGGGCAGCCCTTCCAGCGATGCGGGGCTTACCGTTGCCCACCCTGATGCTGCGGCCTGCCAAAGATTAGGCCCACGCGAGCTTCGCGGCACCGTCACGGCTGCCGTTCAACGTGGCCCGCGCCGCGAACTTGTCGTGCGGGTCGGAGATGCGGATGTTCACACCGAGGCAGCTCCCGGCAATCTACTCTCGGTCGGCGACCCCGTCACCGTGAGCCTGCCCTGCGAAGCGCTGTGGACGGTGCCCGCTTAGCGGGACAGACGCGGCGACCTTAGGGCGATCATCCGCCCCTGCAGGACTATGCCTGCTCTGGAGCAGCTTGCTCTGGCACAACTTCTTCTGGCGCCGAGTCATCTTTGCGGATGCGGTGCGCAATAATCACACCGCCTAGGGCGAGCACGCCAAGTGCTCCCACCGCGATGTAGAACCCGCTGTTGAGCTCTGCCCCGTACGCCCCAACGGCGACATACGCGAAGGTTCCCGGGATGATCCCGATGACAGTGCCCAGGGCGTAATCCCGGATGCGTACAGCAGTCAGTCCTGCCGCGTAGTTGATGAGCGTGAACGGGAGCACAGGGATGAGTCGCAACGCAATCACCGAGAGCAGTCCGCGGCGCTGCAACATCTCATCGACGGCGCGCACTCGCCCTCCCGTGAAGTGTTCGACAGCATCCCGCCCTAATACTCTGCCCAGCCAGAACGAGAGGGTCGCACCGATCAAGGCGCCGATCAGCACAATAAGAGTGCCTACCCAGAGTCCCCACGCGACACCACCAGCCATGCTCAGCACGCTCTTGGGAATGGGAGTCAGCGTGAGGAGCGCGTAGCCGATCACAAAAAGGGCAATCCCGAGGCTTCCAGCGCTCTGGGTCCACTCGTGGATCTCATCCACTGAAGGAAGTTGCACCGTCAACGCAACGACCACAATTGTCACAAAAATGACAAGAAGCACGCCAGCGCGCCACAGAGTTGAGGTGCGGGGCTTTGTCATTAGGCCAATGCTACGGCTCCCGCCCACGCCCGAAGTGTGATGTGACTTACTCAGCAGCAGACTGGTCCCGATGAGGAACTCCCGTTCCCTGCTGCAGCGAGGAAAGTTATGGCAGCATTAGCGAATGGTCTATGTCGCTGATGATGCCCGTTACGAACCGATGCCCTACCGCCGTGTTGGGCGTAGTGGCCTGAAATTGCCGGCCGTGTCTCTCGGCCTCTGGCAGAACTTTGGAGATGACAAACCGATCGCGAATCAGCGCGCCATCCTGCGCCGCGCTTTCGATCTCGGCGTCACCCACTTCGACCTCGCCAACAACTATGGCCCTCCCGCCGGTTCTGCCGAGTCGAACTTCGGCCAGATTCTGCGCGAAGACTTCCGCCCGTACCGCGACGAGATGATCATCTCAAGCAAGGCCGGCTACGACATGTGGCCGGGCCCCTACGGTGTGATGGGATCACGCAAGTACTTGCTCGCGAGCCTCGACCAGTCCCTCAACCGACTCGGTCTCGACTACGTCGACATCTTCTACTCCCACCGCGCCGACCCCGACACTCCTCTGGAGGAGACGATGGGTGCGCTGCACACCGCCGTCACCTCGGGCCGGGCGCTCTATGCCGGAATCTCGAGCTACTCCCCCGAACTCACGCGCGAAGCCGTGCGCATCATGAACGACCTCGGAACGCCTCTGGTCATCCACCAGCCCTCGTACTCCATGTTCAACCGGTGGATCGAAGACGGTCTGCTCGACACCGTGGAAGAGCTCGGCTTGGGCACTATCGCCTTCTCGCCGCTCGCCCAGGGTCTTCTCACTGACCGCTACCTCGGCGAAGTTCCCGCAGACTCGCGCGCAGCCAAGGGTGGCTCGCTCAAGTCGGGAATGCTCAACGACGAAACGCTCGGTCGCGTAAAGGCGCTCAACGACATCGCGTCCGGACGCGGCCAGTCGCTCGCGCAGCTCGCCATCTCGTGGGCGCTGCGCAACGACCGCGTCACGTCGGCCCTCATCGGCGCCTCGAGCGTGACGCAGCTTGAGCAGAACCTTGCTGCGGTTCAGAACCTCTCGTTCGAGGATGCTGAACTGGCTGCGATCGACGAGCACGCCAAGGATGCCGGCATCAACCTGTGGGCGGCGTCGAGCGCGGTTTCCTAAACCAAATTCTTAGCGGCAGAGCGGTCGATAGCGCACTATCGACCGCTCTGTGCGCCATGTCACAGACACGAATAGCAGGCTCCTCTTAGTCTGGGCGAACACCACGCGCCACGACCGGGAGCCAGCTCATGAAGAAGCGAACAACCGCAATCGTGATTGCCGCCGCCGTCGCGGGAATCACAGCCATCGTCGCGGGCATTGCATTGAGCGGCAGTAACCTCACCTCGCCGAGCGGTTCCGCGGGAACGACAGGTTCGTCATCCAGCGCGGTTGATATCCCGCCTTTCCTTGAGCAAGGCTTTGCCGCCACCGACTGGTCGCAGGCCGACCCGGCAATCAGCCAGGCGCTCAGCGGCGGGCCGCCCAAAGATGGCATCCCGGCGATCGATGAGCCCCGCTTTGAGCCAGTAGCCCACTTCGAGCATCCGGATGACGTTCTCGCCATTGTGGTGCAGGGCGACACCGAAACGAAGGTGTACCCCTACAACATTCTGGTCTGGCACGAAATTGTGAACGACACGATCGATGGTGCACCGATCGCTGTGAGCTTCTGCCCGCTCTGCGGCAGCGCAGCCGTGTACGACAGCGTGCTGCCCGACGGAACCGTCACTACTTTCGGAGTGAGCGGCGGACTTCTCGAGAGCAACATGATTATGTTCGACCGCGAGACTGAGACGCTCTGGCAGCAGAGCACCGGCAACGCCTTGGCTGGCACGCACTACCCGAGCGAACTCCAGCTGCACAGCTTCCAGTTGCTCAGTCTGGGTGAGATCAAGCAGCGCCACCCGGATGCCGTGGTGCTCAGCGAAGCTACCGGCCATACGCGCGACTACTCCAACAATCCCTACGCCGGCTATGACGACAGCGACAGCTTCTACTTCGTGCCCAGCCGAGTAGATGACCGCTACCCGTCCAAAGAAATCTTCGTGGCGTTCACGGTGGGCGACACCCACGTGGCAGCGCCGTGGCTGACGCTCGACGACGGCATCAGTTACGAAACCACTGTCGCTGAGGGCACGGTCTCGCTCACTAAGACTGATGGCGAGCTGCAGATCATCGGGCCAGACGGAGCTGAGATTCCGTTCTACTTCGAGATGTGGTTCAGCTGGGCTGTGCAAAACGACGACGGCGAAGTTTTCGACCCCACGCGGTAGGGGTCACCTGCGTGCGCACTGCCCTGCGTGCGCACTCGGCCGAGCATCCGCCTCGCCGCGCGGAGTGTGCTGTGGGAAGGTTGGGCGTGAGTTCCTCCGACACGCATCAGCACCTCGCCGAAGTACTCAGCGCGCTTTCCGCGCTCACCACCGAGACCGGCATCTCGCCCGAACGAGGCGATCTCGTGCGGGCCGACCGGCGCTCCGACTATGAGTACCTCGGACTCCGAACGCCCGACCGACGCCGCCGGGTTGCGGCTGGCTTTTCGTTCACCGACCAGGATTCGGCATCCGCACTCGCTGCGTGGGATCAGATCTGGAACCTGACCAACAACGGCGACGTGATGTTCGCGGCCCTCGATTTCTATCGGCGCCGGATCGGTTCGCGCTCCTGGACTACTGACGACAGCGCCAAACTCTGGAGCACCGCCGTCGGCTGGATCGAGCGCATCGACAATTGGGCCCACGCCGACGACCTTGCTCGGCTGTATTCGTTCGCGCTGGCTGACCAGCCAGAACTCGTGTATCCGACGCTCAAGGAGTGGAGCCGCGCCGACAGCGAATGGCAACGGCGTATCGCGATGGTGAGCCTGATCCACTACAGCGGCAAAAATGCCGTCTTCATGCCGATTGAGCCCTGCCTTAGCCTGCTCGCGAACTGCGTAGACGACCGGCGCGAAACAGTCTCGAGCGCGCTCGGTTGGGTGCTGCGCGAACTGCTAGCCGTGCATCCGGATGCCGTACTCGCGTTTCTCGAGACGCACGCGGAGCGCCTGCCGCGGCCCGCAATTCGTCGCGCGACGGAGCGCTTGCCACAGCCACTGCGGGACCGCGTTCGCGCGTCGCTTGCTTAGCTCGGGTCGGCTTCGGGCTCAGCGTTGGGCCCCGCCTCGGGCTTAACGTTGGGGCTGGCTTCAGCCGCCGAGTCACGCTTGCGCTTCGACGTTTCGTCGAAAACCTGGGGATCACCGTTACCGCCGCCGTTGGCTTGCAGAACGCTCTGCGCGATGTTCGCCGCCGTCGCGCCGAGGCGATAGAGGAACGCGGTGAAGTTGGCCATGCTGCAACCCTAGGCGAATACGCGAGGAAAATTCTGTTCAGGCCGCGCCGAGCTCCGTCGAGATCTCGCGCGCCACGCTCTGCAGCAGCGGCAGGTTGGCTTTGAGGGCGTTGAGGTCAGCGACCATCCGAATCGCTGTGTTCGAGAGTGCGCCTACGACACCGGCAGGGCCATAGATCGGCACGGCGACGCAGTTCACAAAGTCCTCAAACTCGCCGTCGTCGACCGCCCAGCCGCGGGCGGAGACGATCGCGAGTTCGGCATCGAGCTCGGGGCGCGTCGTGAGCGTCTTGGGCGTGAACTTCTCCCACACCACGTTTCGCAGCACGGCATCCCGGTCAGAGGCAGCAAGTTCCGCGAGGATCGCCTTGCCAACGCCACTGCAGTACGGCCGGGCTGGGCTGCCGATGCGCGAGTACATGCGCACACCGCTGGTGTCTTCGATCTTGTCGACGTAGACAATGCTGTGGTCAACCATGGCGGCGAGATGGATGGTGTTGCCGACCGTGCGGTGAAGTTTCTCGAGTCGATCGTGCGCGATTTCCCGCAGATCGAGGCTGTCGGATGCCTGATGAGCTAAAGCAATGAGGTGCAGCCCGAGCACGTACTCGCCATTCTTTCGCTTGCGCAGGTAGCCGACTTCTTCGAGCGACTGCACTTCGCGGAACATCGTGGAGCGGTGCACGCTGAACTCTTCGGCGAGCTCACTCACGCTAGCCGGGCGAAGGGCAACCGAGTCGATGATGCGCGCTGCTCGACGAACGCTTTGCGACATGCGGGCTCCCTCTGATTGCCGCGCAGGTCGGCTGACTCGCCTCACGCGCGTGTTGCAGTATATGCAACAGTGTTGCACAGAATGCGCACATGGTCGATAGTAAGACTGTGCAAACGACAACGAAGCCGGAGATCATTACGATCGGCGAGACCATGGTGCTCATCACGCCCACGGTCGCCGAGCCCATCGAAACCGCCGAACTGTTCCACCTCGAAACGGGTGGCGCCGAGTCGAACGTTGCCGTGCACCTCTCCGCTCTCGGCCATCACGCCGCGTGGGCAAGCCACCTCGGCACCGATGCTTTCGGTCGTCGCGTTGAACGCCAACTCCGCGAGCGCGGTGTTGATACGAGTCTCGTGAAATTCACTCCGGATGCCCCCACCGGCTTCTACTTCAAAGATCCCGGCAACGGTGTGACCTACTATCGCGCGGGTTCTGCGGCATCGGCAATGACACCGGATGATCTCGCCACCGTTCCGTTCGAGCAGGCGGCCATCACTCACATCTCAGGGATCACGCCCTCCCTCTCCGCTAGCTGCACCGCACTGATCGAGGCGGTTCTCGACCGCGCCACGCTCAGCGACACTGTCGTCAGCTTCGACGTGAACTACCGCGCCGCGCTGTGGCCGGTCGAAGAGGCAGGCCCTACCCTTCTCGCTCTCGCCCGCCGCGCCGACATCGTGCTCGTCGGTCTCGATGAGGCCGAAGTGCTGTGGGGCACGACCACGCCGGAAGAAGTGCGGGCGCTGCTCGACGCCCCCGGCATCCTCGTGATCAAAGACGGCGACGTCGGCGCGACAGAGTTCAGCGCCGAGGGCAGCGTCTTCGTGCCCGCCCACAAGGTCGACGTCGTTGAAGCCGTCGGAGCGGGCGACGCGTTCGCTGCCGGCTACCTCAGCGGCTACCTCACCGGGCTCTCCCCCGAGCAGCGCTTGAGCCTCGGCCACGACCGCGCTGCTCTCGTTCTGCAATCGACAACCGACCTCCCCACGCTCTAACTTTTCTCCCCACACCGCTGAAAGGCTCACTCTCATGGCTCAGATCTCTAACGAATCCCTCGACCAGCTCTTCGATGGTCAGCCCCTCATGGCGATCCTTCGCGGCTTCGGCGTCGACCGCAGTGTTGCCCTCGCGCGCACCGCGTGGGAGCTCGGCATCGACTCCGTAGAGGTGCCGATCCAGAGCGACGAAGATGTTGAAGCCCTGCGCGCCGTTGTTGCCGCCGGCAAGGAGCTCGGCAAGTCCGTCGGCGCGGGAACCGTCGTCACCCTCGAGCACGTGCGCCAAGCTGCGGATGCCGGAGCGGCCTTCACCGTCAGCCCCGGCTTCGACCTCGACGTCGTTCGCGCCTCGTTCGAAGCGGGCATGCCCCCGCTGCCGGGCGTTGCCTCCGCGACCGAGGTTCAGACCGCACAAGCCGCTGGCCTCACCTGGGTGAAGGCCTTCCCGGCATCCCTCTTGGGCACAAGCTGGTTCGGCGCAATGCGCGGACCGTTCCCCGCGATGCGATTCGTCGCCACCGGCGGAATGGATGCCGGCAACGCCGGCGAGTACCTCACCGCGGGCGCAAAGGTTGTTGCGGTCGGTTCGGCACTCGCCGATGAGACCCAGTTGCCGCGTCTCGCGGAACTGCTCGCCGCGCGCAACTAGCTCGCCGCGCGCGCCTAGATCTCGGCGGAGGGCTTGACCACAACAATGGTGCCGTGCACGTCGGCCACCGCCGCGAGCGTGTTGTACACGGTGCCGTAGTGGCTGAGGTTCCGGTGCAACATATCAACCCGTCGTTCGTCTTCGTTCGTGACAAGGCGAATTTCGTATTCAAACTCGACGAATTTCGGCGGCGCATCTTGGCGGCGGGCGCGAACATCAATTTCAGCACTCTCGTAGCTGAACGGGATGAGCGCACCGGATCGCTCGAGGTTCTTGAGCATGCATGCGGCCAACGCTGACGCGAGTAGATCCGCTGGCCCTGGCAGCGCAGAAGACACTGAGGCACCCCACAGCGCATCAATCGGAATCGTCTGATTCCCGGCCTGAATTGACGCCTCATGACGGGCAACGCTTCGCCCGTGAACTTCGTAAGTAGTCGGTGCCGTTGTCATGAGAGCTCCTTCATCGTTGTGCGGCGCCAGCCTCGCCAACGCCGCCGGAAAAACCTAGCGCCCCGCGATCTCCACGGGCTGCAGGGTCGCACTCTTCGGTTCGCGGTTGTCGCCCGAGGAACGCCCGGTGAGGCGGCGACCGATCCAGGGGAGCACGTATTCACGCCAGTAGGCCGCAGTGCGGGGGCGAGCGTCATCCGCTGGCCCCTCATCAGCGCCAAAGTCGGGCACCGCAATTTCGAGCGCCGACAAGACGTTGCTCGCCACGCGGGCATGCCCGCGCGCGTTGAGGTGCAGTTTGTCGACCGACCAGTACTGCAGCTTCGTGAGTTCGGCATCCGCCCAGTTGTTGACGAAAGTCACGTTGTCCTTCGACGCGCGCGACATGACCTCCTGAGCTAAACGATCACCGCGCGTGGCCATCACCGAACCGAACGGCAGGTGCTTGCTGGGGTTGCCACCACTCAGCAGCAGAACGTGGATGCCGCTGGCCGTGGCCGTGTCGACTGCGGCCAGCAGCTGGTCTGTGATCGATTCCAGCGACACTTTGGGGCGCATGATGTCGTTTCCGCCACCATTGAGGCTCATCAGCTGAGGCCGGAGGGCAACGGCAGCCTTCAGCTGCTCCCCCGCGATGGGTGCGAGGAGCCGTCCACGGATGGCGAGGTTCGCATAGGTGACTGGCTGAGGCGATGCGAGCGCAAGACCGAGAGCAACTTGGTCTGCCCAACCGCGCACCCGACCATCCGGCAGTTCATCTCCGACGCCCTCGGTGAAACTGTCACCAATGGCGACGTAGCTAGCGAACTGGTGAGACATACTGCGTTACCTTCCGAAGGGGGAATCGGGGCGGCGCCAGATCACGACGAGCGCAGTGGCGATCGGCCCGAAAATGAGGGCGAGAAGAAACCACACCCAGCGCCGACGATGCTTCATTTCCGCAAGGCCGGCGGTGACAATAGCGAGGGCAATCCACGCCCAACTGCCATCGAGAAGTGTCTGAGTTTCAATCATCCCGCCAGCCTACGCCTGAGCCGGAGGGCGGCGGCCGCGTACTAAAAATCGGTACGCGGCCGAGGGACTAAAGAGCCTTGATCGCCTCAACAACGTCGGCGGGCTCGGCACGCAACTTGTAGTCGGCCTGCACGAACGCGAACGCGATAGTGCCGTCTTGCGCGATCACGTAGGTTGCGGGAAGCGGCAGCTGCCAGCCGGTCGCACCGTTGGACTTCACGAGGTCGTAGCCGGACTTTTCGTAGAACGCCTTAGTGCGGTCATCCACGGGGTGAAGGAGTCCGAAGCCGTTGATCGCTTCGAGCTCGCCGTCGGAGAGCACTGGGAATTCGAGGTTGTGCTTCTCTTCGAGAGAGAGGGACTCGTCGGGGGTTTGAGGGGAGATCGCCACGAGCGTTGCTCCAACGGCGCGGAACTCGGGAAGCATGTCCTGCAGCGCCTTGAGTTCGATGTTGCAGTAGGGGCACCAGGAGCCGCGGTAGAACGCGATCGCAACGGGGCCCTTTTCGAGCAGTTCGCTGAGGCGCACCGTGTTGCCTTCGGCATCCGGCAGCGAGAAGTCAGGGGCGGTGTCGCCGACCTTGAGCGCGTTGTTGACGATGCCAGCCTTTTCGACTTCGGTCACCGAGTTCGTGAGGGTCGCGCTGTCTTCGGCAGACTTTGTGGCCGCACTGTTGTCGGCACGTTCTTTGAGCTGCTGGGTGAGATTCATGGCGCTCCAAAAATTGGGGAAAATGTCGTTGCAGGGGAGAACCGCCCGCAACGCCACGCTATTCCGGGTGTCTGAATGGTTGCCGCGTGAATCGGGTGCGCTTGCTCCGCTACGCCCGTGCGCGGGCTGACATCTCTTCGATCAACTCCAACGCCCGCCGCAGGCCGGTGCTCGACGTGTTGGCCGTGTACGGAAAGTACACAACCTCGACGCCGACGGCGGCGAACTCGCGCTCCAACTTCAGCCCCTTTTCGGTGCCGCGCCAATCGTCACCTTTGAAGAACGTCGTGAACTGCAAACGACGCCACATCTCCAACTTGTCTGGCACCGTTTCGGCGACCGCCTCATCCACGTAGCAGATGCTGCGCACGATTTCTAAGCGCTCCTCAAGAGGAACTGTGGGTCGCAGCTTCTTGGTCTGCTCCAGCATTTCGTCGGAAACAACGCCGGCGATCAGGTAGTCGCACTCTTCCTTTGCGCGTTTGAGAATGTTGAGGTGGCCAACGTGAAAGAGGTCGTAGGCTCCTGCGGCGTATCCAATTCTTTGAGACATGTGCTCACCGGGTTCGGGTCGGGGGAGGTGTGAGTTCTTCGAGGGGGATGGGCGCTGGTGCCACAGCGAGCGCGAACCGCACAGAGTGGTTGCGTTCGAAGGGGTAACGGTGCCCTCGCTCAAGGACGAGCGACGTGAGGAAGAAGAGCGTGAAGATCACGCTCGACTCGATAAGCCCGTTCTCGAGCGCACTACGCACGAGAAGCAGAACGAGCAGGGGAAGCGTGAGGGTGCGCAGTTCGCGATTCTTGAGACTGTCCCTCAGGGTGAAGAGCACCCAGATGCCGACCGCGATCAGTCCGAGGATGCCGGCCTGCGACAGGATGGAGATCCAACTGCTGTCGAGCACCTGAACGTCCCACCAGCGCTGATCAACCTCGATGGTCTTGGCCGCGAGGCCGACACCGATCCACTTGTGCCAGGTGTCCATCGGGATGCTGAACACCGCTTGCCACGCAATCGTGCGGGAACTGAGAGTGGCGAGTTCACTGACATCCTGACCGCGAATAGCGACCTCAGACACCACATTTGTGAACGCCACCATGGCATAGGAAACGGGCACGAGCAGGATGAGGGCGATGCCCGTGGAATGCGGAACCGGCCACGCCAGCACGACCGCCAGCACCATCGCGATGACGACGACAATCAGGGTGGTGCGGGATCCGGTCGCCAACAGGATCGCGGCAAAGGTGACGAGCAGCACCGACTTGCGCGGGGTGAGCCCTCGCTGCGCGATGTCGATCGCAATAGCGAGCAGGGGCGGCGCGGCAAGCCCGGCGAGCTCGTTGGGTTTCATGGCGGGGATGCCACTCGGCAGCCGGCCGTCGCTCAGAAATTCGGGCAGCCCGCTCGCGGCACCGATAAGAGTCAGAATGCCCATCGCAATGAACAGGGACGTCAACACCTCGAGCGGTGCAGCACTACTCGCCAGCACGTAGACCGTAGCGGCGAGCAGCACGATGCGTACGGCGAGCACGAGCGAGGGCATCGGGCTGTCTGCCGCTAGTGCGCCAACACACGAGAGGCCCACAACGATGAAGAGCAGGATGGCCGATCGCACACCCACTCGCGCGTGAACGCGAGCGCGCGAATGAATCGCTACCGCGCACAGAAAAGCAGTAAACGCGACAAGGGCTTTCGCAATAACCACGACATCGAAGCCGCCATCAAAGAGGGCATCGGGACGCCACGAGACGACGCTCAGAACAACGAGGAGCCACGTTCCGATCAAGGAACGTGAGACGGTACTGCGCCCCCGCTGTTCTGTCGCGAACATCAGTCCACGACCACTCGTTCATTCTCGCTTGAGCGCTCGGCGGCTGAGGCGTCAGCAGTCTCGGTGCGCCCTGAGGGCGGGGCAGGCTTAGGCGGTGAGGGCTTCGGCACGGGCGTCGGCGAAGGTGAGGATTCGGATGCCATGCTCTTCTTCCTGTCGGGGCCAACCTTGGTGTCCGTTGAAGGGCCCGCGGTGGCAGTAGCGGTCGCTGTGGGCGCCGCGGGCTTGCTGGCCTTGCGCCGCAAATGCACGTGCGCTTTCGCGGGGCCGCCTGCGAAGTCATCCGGAGTCCACGTCGCCATCAGTTCGAGGTGGCGAGCATTCGGCACATCCGTCAGCACGACACCGAGCGGGCGAACCCCAGCAATACGAAGCTGGCTGACGGTCTGCGCAAGTTCAGCCTCGGAGGTGTGGTTGTAGCGAACCACGATCATCGCCACCTCCACGAACGGGGCGATGAGGGGAATGCTCAGCGGGCGACTCTCGGATGTCGCCTGCGTGATCACAACATCCGCTCGCGAAATGAGCCGGGTAAGCACCGATCGCAGGGTCTTGTCGGCGGCCACTTCGGTCGTTTCGGCAACCCCGGCGGAAACGAATAGTGCCTCCGAACCGTCGAGTGTGCGCGTGACTTCAGGCAGAGTCGTCGACTCATTGAGCAGTTCAGCGAGGCCTGCGGTGCCGGCGAAGTGGCCAAGGGCGGTGTCATCGCCCCCAGAAACTTCCGCTTCGACAAAGAGCGCTTGCCTGCCGGTTGCAGAAACTGCAGCGACAACGCCCAACGAGACCGAAGCGTGATTGGCTGTGGCTCCGGCCGGCGCGAGCAACAGGATGCGCGGCACCGTGCCACCGTTGGCCTGGGTGATGCGGGCGAGAGCTTCTGTGTACGCAGCCTCTACTGTCGACTCGGGGTCAGCACCGTTGCCTCGCGAGCGACGATGCCCTCGCGGAACGGCCGCGAGCACGGGCAATCCTGTAACGCGGCGCACATCACTGGGTTGACGCATCCGGTGGTCGAAGCGCGCCAAAAGCAGGGCGAGTACAGCGCCGGCGGCGAGCCCCGCAACCAGACCGAGACCCAGAATGACCGTCTTCTGCGGAGCGCTCGGAGCCGCTGGCGGCAGCGCCGGGATGAGTCGCTCAAGCGAGACCGAGAACGTGCCGAAATTTTCGACGCGGGAAACAAGGCGCGACAAACTGTCAGCAACCGCGTTGGCAATGCGGGCGGCATCCTGAGCGCTACTGGCCTGAGCAGCGATGTTGATGTTGACGGTGCTGTTGGGGTTGCTTGCCGAGACCTGGCTGCGCAACTCTTGCACCGTGAGGTCGAGGCCGAGGTCAGAAATGACCGGCTCTAGAACCTCCGAGCTCCGCACGAGGTCGGTGTATGAGTTGACCCGAGCGAGGGAGAATTGTGAACGCTCCGCGAGCGTGGCGTTGACGTCTTTCACCGACAAGAAGAGAGTGGCGGTCGACGTGTAGGTCGGCGCGATGCTGAACGCAATAAGCGCAGCGGAACCCACTCCGACCACGACAGCAATAAGGATCGCACGCCATCGCTGCCGGAAAATTTCGAGATAGCTCAAACTTTCCACGCGTTGAACCCCAATCGGGATGGGTAGCAATCGACACAACAGTGTGCCGAACAAGCGTTGCAGGTTTCATTACCCTAGTAGCTTTCCCACGATTCTGGGAGAATAGATACCGGATCGATTCCGCAGCGCACCCCCGATTGCTGCGGTTTTCACGCCATAAGGAGCGCTAGTGAGCGTTGCGACAGGCACGACGAATCGGCGTTTTCGACGCCGACAGGTCTTCGCTGCGGTCGCAATCGTGCTCGCTCTCGCCATCGCTGCGAGTGCTCTAGTGGTCTCGTCTCTCGGCGGTAGCGCCAACAGCACCGCTCGACCGAACGTTCCTGTTGTCGAGGGCGTCGGCGCCCCCGACGATGTTGCGGCGAGCGCTGCGGATGCCGGAGCGGCCACGCTCGGAACCACCAGCTACGACATCCAGGCTGGCGCTCTCTTCGTCTCGCCCACCGGCGACAACGATGCGGACGGCAGCCTCGAGTCACCGCTCCGTACGATCAAGGCAGCGCTGGCGCGGGTGACTGCCGGCGGCATGATCGTGCTGCGGGGTGGCGAGTATCACGAGGCGTTCACGATCGCCGAGGGCACCCCGGTGACGGTGCAGTCGCACCCGGGAGAGGTCGTCTGGCTCGACGGCAGCGAAGTGGTCGATGGCTGGCAGGCCGACGGGGAGCAGGCTGGCGGGGAGCAGGCTGATGGCGAGCTCTGGTCGGTGGCGTGGGGCACCGTCTTCGACTCGAGCCCCACCTACGAACGGGGCGCCCCCGACAACACCGAGCAGTACTGGAACTTCGTGACCGCCGGGCATCCGCTCGCCGCGCATCCGGACCAACTGTGGCTGGATGACGCCCCACTCACGCAGGTCGGCTCGCGAGACGAGGTGACGGCGTCGAGCTTCTTCCACGACGAGAGCGCAGGCGTGCTGTACATCGGCGAGAACCCCAGCGGCCACACCGTGAGGGCAAGCACGCTTCAGCGGGCCCTGAGCATCCGGGCAGAAGGATCGACGATTCGCGGCATCGGCATTCGTCGCTTTGCGCCCTCGGTGCCCGACTTTGGCGCAGTCACGGTCGAGCGACCCGACGTGACAATCGAGAACGTGGTGATCACCGAGTCGGCTACAACGGGCCTGTTCATCACGGCGGCCAACACGACGATCCGCCAGGTGACGGTTACCGAAAGCGGGATGATCGGAGTGGCCGCGAACTACGCCGATAACCTGCTGGTCGACGGGCTGAAAGCATCCGGCAACAACACGGAGTGGTTCAACCGCGCACCCGTCGCGGGCGGGCTAAAACTCACGCGCTCGCGCACCGTGGAGATTCGCAACTCTGACTTCTCCGACAACAACGCGACCGCCCTGTGGTTCGATCAGTCCTGTCGCGACCTGACCATCACCGGCAACACCTTCGTGGGCAATGCCGGCCACGGGCTCTTTCTCGAAATCTCGGCCCGCGCGCTCGTGGCCGACAACTACCTCGCCGACAATGGCATCTTCGGCATGAAGATCAATGACACGAGCAGCGTCGAGATTCGCGACAACGTCGTCGTGGGCAGCCGCAACGCCATCGCGGTGCTGCAAGACAACCGCCTCAAGAGCGACGAGAACGAAGCCGGTCACGACGAACGGTATCTAGATGACGCCGAGATGACCTGGGTCGGCACCGACGTGAGCATCGTTGGCAACACACTGGTCGACAGCAGTGAAGCTCTCATCTGGATCGAGGACTACTCCCGCACCCGCAGCGCCCGCGACTTCGGCATCACCGTCGACAACAACCTCTACGTGCGCGCGACCGAACTCGAGCCGCGCACGCTCATTGCCTGGCCCACTAACGCGATCGGGGTGACCCCGTTTAGCTCGCTCGCCGACTTTGCACGCGGCACCGGGCAAGAGCAGACCGGGCTCGAGCACCTCGGCGGCAGCGTGATCGAGCGCTAGGTCGCCCGCACCAGCGGAACCAGAATCAGCCACCGAATACCGAGACCGCCGAGAATGGATGCCGCAGCCAGCGCCGCCGGCACCCACTGCACATCTCCCCCGGCCAGCAACACCGCGCTCACGAATCCGATGGCGAGAACGGTATCGGCCGCCCGAATAGCGAACACGGCCGCCTGTTTTCCGCCGACTGCCGCGAGCGCACCATACGGAGTCACGGCGGCAATAGACGCGGTGTAGGCGATCCAGCCAATCACGGCGAGCAGGTCGGGTGCGGTGCCAAAGAGTAGTGCGCCTCCCCATGGCAGGAGCGCGACGAGGAGCGCGCCGACGACCACGGTGAGGCTGACCAGAGTGCTGACGGCACGATCCGCTCGCCGCAGTTTCTCGGCCAGAGGCTTGCTGTTGTCGCGCGCGAAGGAGACGAAGAGATACGAGCTGAGGCCGCTGACCGCGAGAGTGGCTGGGGCGACGAAGACGCGACCCGCTTCGAGGAGTCCGGTGGCGGCGAGGCTCGCGAGCACGGTCACGAGAGTGCGCACGACGGTGAGAAGTGCAGGCCGCAGAAACTGTTGACCTGCCCGCCAGACACCGTAGCGAAAGACGGTGCCAACGCCCCCGCGCACGAAGCCCACGACGAAGCGTTCTTCCCGCGGCAGCAGCACTGCGCCGAGCCCGATAGCGGCGAGCTGACCGGCCGCCACGGCACCGAGAAATACGAAGAGGCTGAGGGTGCCGGCGAGCGCGCTCAGCCCGATCACGGCGAGCGCGACCGCGAACGACGCGAAGTCGATCAGCATGACGCGCCAAAATCCGAACCCGGCCATGAGCAGGCGACGCATGAGTTCTTCGAGCGCGAAGAGGGCGACGCCGGCTCCGAACATGACGGCGGTGGAGGCATCCAGAAGTCCGGATGCTCCCGCGAGCGCAGCAGACAGCACTCCGGCCCCCACAGCAATACCGAGAGCGAACTGCTGCAGCGCCGAGCGCACAGCCGGAGCACGCCGTTCCAGTACGACGAGCGAGTCGCCGACCATCCCACTCGCAAGTCCGGCGACGAGCACCATTACGCCATACGCGATGGCAAAAGCGCCGAGGCCGTCAAAGCCGAGCGTGCGCGCGACAAGCACCTGAATCGTGAAGCTCGAGAGAGCCTGCATTCCCTGAGAGCCGATTGCTCCGAGGGCCGACCGTGTGCCTGACACGCTCAGGCTGCCTACTGCACGGGCCGCGCGCTGAAGTTGTCGAACCTCACGGTGACGGGAGCGTTGGGTGCCGAGCCCGAGAGGTAACTCTCAAATCCGACCGAACCTGCCGCCTGCAACGCTGCCGTGGAATCGGTAGTCACGAGCTGCCAGGCGGCCGGCTCGGTGTCACCCTCCTTCCACAACTTGGCCGAAATCGTGGTCGGGCTCGTGCCCTCCACCGTGGTCTTCAGGATGAAGGTATCCCCAGCCGCGTAGGTCATTCCTGGCACGTTCATGTTGGCGAGCACCACCGTGGAGCCCGACATGATCTGCAGTCCGACGACTCCGCCAGTTTGCAGGCGCAGGCGCGCTTGGTAGAACGCCGACCCAACCTGACGACCAATCACGCCCACGACAATGTGGCCGGATTCGGCAGCCTTATCGGTGGTGATCTCCACGTGAGCTTCTACCGAGGTTTCGCTCACGCCCGCCAGTAACGCCCGGCGAGTAGTACCCGAGCTCGTGTGCACGAAAGCACCCTCGCCGCTACCGACGGTGTAGGTCGAGTTCGTATTCGACGACCACGCCCCGCCCGTGTTGGCGGAGCCCCAGCCAGCGGCAACCGTGCGCTCGAAGGCGTCTTCGGCGAAGGCTGCGCCCGGCGGCGCCGACACGACGACGTCGTGACTGACCGTTCCGGTCGCCGACTCGTTGTCCGTCACCGTGAGCACGACCGCGTAGGTGCCCGCGCTGGCATACGTGTGCGAGGGCGTTGCGCCGGTGTCGCTCGCACCATCTCCGAAGTCCCAGGCGTAGCTTGCGACGCTGCCATCGGCATCCGTCGATCCTGTCGCATCGAACGTCACGGCGAGCTCGGTCGCCGACGACGTGAACGCGGCAGTGGGTGCCTGGTTCGCCGGAGTCGAGCTGACGGTGACGGGGTGCGTCACGGTAGCCGTGGCGCCCTGATCATCCGTCACCGTCAGAACTACCGAGTAGGTACCCGCGGTCGCATAACTGTGATCGGGGCTCGTTGCGGTGCTCGACTGACCATCGCCGAAGTCCCACGATCGAGAGGCAATGCTGCCATCGGGGTCGCTCGACGCACTCGAGTCGAAGCTAGCGGTCAACAGATTCACCGCGCTGGTGAAGGATGCCGTTGGCAGCAAATTCGTCGGCGTCACGGGCTCCTCGGCGTGGCCTGCAGTCGCTACGAACGAGTCGTAGCTCACGTGCACGGGAGCATTCGTGGCCGAGCCAGACAGGTAGCTGTACTGGCCGACGGCACCCGCGGTTTGCAGGTTAGCGACCGACGAGGTTGCGGTGAGGGTCCAGTCGCTGGGTTCACTTGTTCCCTGCTTCCAGACCTTGCCGCGAATGGTCGTCGGTGAGGTCCCGAAGGTTTGCGCTTTCACGAGCAGCACGTCGCCTGGACTGAAAGTGAGGCCCGCAACATCCGTGTACGCAATGTTGGTCGAGCTGCCACTCAGTAGCTGGAAGGCGAGGGTGCCGTTGGAGAAGTAGCGCACGCGGGCTTGGTAGAAGCCGTTGCCCACTTCGCGCATCGTGATGCCCGTGTAGGCGCCACCACCCGTGATTGCTTTGTCGACGGAGATGCTCGCGCTGACCGTCACGTCGTCCGTCGAGACGCTCGGGAGCCACGCGTGCCGGGTAGTGCCCGACGAACTGTGGTTCACGACTCCGGCATCCGATTCGACCGAGAAGTTGCCGTTGCTGTTCGTCGACCAGTCGCCACCGACGAGAGCTGTGCCCCAGCCGGAGGTTTCGGAGCGAGCGAATTCGTCGCGAGCCAGCACGGTTACGACGGGCGGATCGAGAGCGATCACGTCATGACTGACCGTTCCCGTAGCCCCTTGGTTGTCGGTCACGGTGAGGGTGACGGCGTAGGTGCCGGCCGCCGTGTAGAGATGCGATGTGCTCTCTCCACTAGCGGATGCTCCGTCGCCGAAGTCCCACGCATACGAGCTGATCGTGCCGTCGCTGTCGGCCGAGCCACTCGCGTCGAAGCTCACCACGTTGTCGGTGGTGTCACTCGTGAAGGCTGCGGTCGGCGCCACATTCGGAGCCAACACCGTCACTGTGGCGGAGGCGGTTGCCGAGGCTCCCTTGTTGTCGGTCACCGTGAGGGTCACGTCATAGGTTCCCGCGGCGGCATACGGGTGATCGACCACGGCATCCGTGCTCGACGCACCATCACCGAAGTCCCACGCGTAGGCGTCGATAGTGCCGTCGGGGTCGGACGATCCGGTCGCGTCGAAGCTTGCGACGAGATCGCTCTCCGAGTGCGTGAAGTCAGCAACCGGTGCTTCGTTCGCCGTGCCGATGAGGAAGTGCGAACTGATTTCGCTCGGGGTCAGCACCGTCTGGTACACCGCGAACTCATCAAGGTCACCGTCAAAGTAGTTCGACGATGCCACTCCCACGGTGTTGCCGCGGCCAAGTCGCCAGTAGCCCGAGAACGTCTGGGTCGGTGTTGCCGCACTGGATGCCACCACCGCACCATCGACGAACAACTGCAGCCCTGCTGATCCCTGGGTCGCTACCGCCTGATGCCAATTGCCATCGTTGTAGGAGGCCGTGCTCGAGACGGTGGTGCTGCCCGTGCCGAACACGAGCGTTCCGTCGTTGCGCATGATCACGTTGTCGCCATAGTTGCTGGCGGTGCCGGTGGCGGAGGATCCGAACTCCACGAGCTTTCCGCCCGTGCTGCTCGTGGTTCTGAACCACACTTCACTCGAGAACGTCGAGGGGTTCGGCAGCGAAGTTGTTGTCGCCGCGAGCGCCTGCGTGAACTGCGTTGCCGAGTCTGTTGTTCCCCCGAGGGCACCGGGCACGTTGCGCGTGTAGGTGCCGCTGAGGTTTCCGTTGAGTCCCTGCAGACCGGAGTCGTTCACGACGGCACCGGAGGCTTCCCCCAGTCGCCAGTACAGCTGCGGGCTCGCGTTGTAGACCGCAGCACCGTAGGCGTCGGTCGGTGCGGGCGGTCCGGAGAGCGACCGGCCCGAGAGCTCGAAGTGGTTCTGGATTTGGCTCGCGGTGAGGGGGGTCGGGTACACCCCTACTTCGTCGATGGCACCGTTGAAGTAGTCAGAGCCACTCCAACTGCGGTCTCCACCGATGCGCCAGTAGCCCCAATAGTTCTGGCCCCACACCACGTCGGGATTCACACCAACGCGCACTCCGTCAACGAAGAGTTCCATTCCGTCGGCGCCCATGCTGGCGACGACCTGATGCCACTCGTTGTCGTTGTACGCCTTCGCGCTTTGCACGATGCGAGTGCTTCCGGTGTACACGCCGAAGTTCAGGCGGCCCGAACTGTCCATGTACACATGGCGGTCGTAGTTGCTCGAGTTGCCGGTTTGACGGTTACCGAAGCCGACGATCTTGCCGCCCGAGGTTGTACTCGTCTTGAACCAGGCTTCGACCGAGAAGGTGTTGTCGCGCCAGATTTGGGTGTTCGATCCGGCGTAGCTGTTCGAGCTTCCCGTGAAGGTCGCGGCGGTATTGCTGTCGCCGATGATTGCTCCGGATGTTCCAAAGCCCACGTTGTTGGTGGCGGTCGCGTTGTCGCGAGCCACGCTGTCGACCACGGTGTTTCCGCTCTCGCCGAGGCGCCAATAGTTGGAGGGCTGATCCTCCATCACGGCTGCCGCATAATCGCTCAACTGACCGGTGGCGCCGGCGGTGAACGACACCGTCGAACCCCAGCCGTTGTTGCCATAGGGGTCGATCGCGCGGAGTCGATAGGTGTAGGTCTGGCCCGGCGTGAGGCCGGTATCCACGTAGGTCATGGTCGGGCGATCATAGAATCGCGACGCTTGCTCGGTGACGTAAATCGGTGATCCACTCTTGCCATCACGGATGAGGTGGTACGTCAGGTTTTCGTTGTCACGATCCCAGTCGGCGGTCCAGCTCAACGCAATCGTGCCGGGAGCGGGAGAGCTCATCGTCGGGGTCAAGTCGGCACCCGTCAGGCGCGGGCCATCCGCATTGGGAGCGATCGCCGGGATCGCGAATCTCAGCAGTCCCTGCTGGTTCTGCCCGTTGACGCGCGTGAATTCGCCGCCGAACACGGCGTACTCAGCGTTAGACGTGACATCCCATGGGCCCTGGTACTGGCCCGTGAAGGTTCCGAGGTTGATGTCGGGAAAGAAGTTCAGCAGCGACGGGCTCGAGTTGCCCGACCAGTCGTGGTAGCCGTAAGGGTCACGGGAGATGCTTCCGGTGGCGTCTTTCGAGAAGGCGATTCCGCGGTTGAACGACCACGGGTTCGTCTGCGGGAAGGCATCGATATTGCCGCAGTAGTGCGAGTGCCCTGCGGCATAGATGGCTCCGTTGGGCGCGGGAGAAACCGAGTAGGTATCACCGTGGCAGTCGTTCACCCAGACGAGTTCGCCATCCGACCAGTTCGACCGGAAGACGCCCTCAAGGTTGCCGCCGGAGCCGTAGACATAGCCGGTTCCGTAGAAGCTGTCAGCGTCAGACGAGAGCGAGAAAATGGCGGCGTTGAGGCCGGCGTTACGCACCTGATTGTTGGTGGCGAAGGGCGTGATGAGCGCGCCCCCAGTGGCATCGACCATGGCAAGGCCGTAGCCGGGATTGCTCGATCCGTTCACGGTCGTGAAGTCTCCGCCAATCACGACTTTGGACTCATCCGGGGAGACAACGATGCCGAAGGCACGACCGCCGGCGAGCTCGGGAGCCCACGAGGTCACCGCACCGTTCGAGGCGAGGGCGGCAGCGCCACCCAGCCGAGTGTTTCCGCTCACCGAAGTGAATGGTCCCGAGAAGAAGACCTGCGTATTCGTGGCCACGACTGCATAAACGCGATAGTTGGCGCCAGCATCGAAGCCACCGTAGATGGCTCCAGTGGCGGTGTTGAACGCAACGATGCGACTTTTGGAGACACCGTTCACCGATGTGAAGTCGCCGACCGCATAGAGCCGGCTTCCGTCAGGAGATGCGGCCAGAGCACGAACTTGCCCGTTGAACGTCGGAGCCCACGACAGCAGCGCGCCGGTCGTGAGGTTGTACGCGAGCACGTACGACCGACTCTGCTCGTTGGTGCCCGCGGGCGAACCATACGGTCGGGCCGAACTGAAATCGCCAGACGCGTAGACAGTGTTGCCCACGATGACCTGGTCCCAGACCACACCATTGATTTGGGGCGTGGGTAAGGGATCAGTAGACACAGTCGTGGGCGCAGGCGGGGCAGCCGCAGTGTCGGCAACAGCTGCGGTGGGCAGCGTTACGGTGAGCAAAGTCGCAATTAATGTCATCGCCGCTGCGGCGGAAACAAGTCTCAGCGGGTTCGGTGGCATCTGGCGGGTTAAGCGCATGATGTGCCTTCTCGGGGGTTTGTGGCTATTCAGGTTCCACTTGGTGGGTCACCATACTCCCCCTCCGCCCCGTTTGGGTGCCCCCCAAAAGGGGGTCACGTTTCGGGGGTCGCCCGCCGAGGTGGGTAGACCGATCGTTACAGCAGGTCCGCGATATCCCCTTGGAAAACAACCGGTTGCACGTCGACGGAGTAGTCGACGAGAAGGGTGACATTGCCACGCTGATCAGCAGGAACAGTGAAAATGTATACGCCATTGATCGCCGAATTTGCCGCGAGGGATGCCGGCAGCGGTGAGCCGCCCGGCTCACGAAGTTCGGGCGCCGGCGTGCGGTCGGCACCGAAGTAACAACTGATCACGGTTGTGCGCAACGAGACCACTGACGAGGTCGAGTTTGTCATCGTGACCGTCACACGCAACGACGGACCAGCGACTTCACCGGGGCCGCGAGCGGTGCCATCGACCTCCTCAACCTTGGTGACTTTTGCCACGAGGCCGGGGGTGACATCCGCTGGCTCCTCGATCGGAACGGGTGTGACATCGGGCACGGCTGGCCCGTCGACCGGTGCCGCTGTCGCCGTCGCTGGTGCTGCTGGCGACTCCGTCGCTGCCCCTGAACTCGGCGTCGCCCCGGGAGAAACGCCGGGATTCGCGGTCGGCGCGAACTGCCCAAACAGCACCACCCCGAGCACGACGAGGAGCGCAACGACGATACCGCCCGCAATCATGCGACGGGGGCGGGTGCCCAGCCACGACGGCGTGGCCGCCACAGCTTCAGGCTCTAACTCGGTTCCTGGGTGCTTCGACATAGTCATGGCAGCTCCGTGCCTCGGGAGTGGTCGGTACTGGACGGTACACCCGCGCCCTTCAGCACCGTACCCCCTGTTCTGGGGCCACAGCGTAAAACGCGAGCGGCGTACACTTCCAAGCCAGACAGTGGGGAGTCTGGTCGAAGTTCTTGAGTCCGTCAACGGAGGAGGGAAAGTTGAACGACCCACACTCCCCTGCCGAGCGCGAACCAATTGTGCGCATCCTCGGAACTCACGGCATTCCTGCCGCCTACGGTGGCTTTGAAACTGCCGCCGAGAACGTCGCCATTTTTCTGCGCGACCACGGCTGGCGCCCTGTTGTTTACTGCCAAGTTCCGGGCACCGGCCCCATCACGACAGACCTGTGGCACGGCATCGAACGGGTACTGATTCCGGAACAACGCGAAGGATGGTTGGGCACCGCACGCTTCGACCTCACCTCGATCCGGCATGCGATTCGACACCGCGATATCTGCCTCACGTTTGGCTACAACACGGCCGTGTTCAACATCCTGCAGCGTCTCAAGCGCATCCCGAATGTCATCAACATGGACGGCATCGAGTGGTCTCGTTCCCGCTGGGGCAAGGGTCGGCAGGCAATTCTGTGGATAAACGAACGGATCGCCTGTTGGGTGGGCAATCGACTCATTGCCGATCATCCGGTCATCGAAACCTATTTGGCCACGCGCGCTCGACGCTCGAAACTCGTCACGATCACGTACGGCGCCCGCGCTGTCGAAGCCGCTGACACTCTGCCGGTAACCAGTCGCGGCCTCACGCCAGGGCGCTATCTGACACTCATCTGTCGGCCCATCCCCGAGAACACGATTCTCGAACTTGTCACCGCGTTTTCCCGAGAACGCCGCGATCACCAGTTGGCGATCTTCGGCACCTACGACGACAGCGATCCCTATGCGCGGGCGGTGCGTGAAGCCGCCAGCGATGAGGTCGTGTTCGTTGGCCCAATTTATGAACCCGATGAGGTGTCTTCGTTGAGATTCCATTCCCTTGGCTACCTGCACGGCCACACCGTTGGTGGCACCAACCCTTCCCTCGTCGAAGCGATGGCCGCCGGCAACGCGGTGATCGCCCACGACAATCCCTACAACCGCTGGGTAGCCGGTGACGGTGCACTCTATTTTTCGGGCGTGGATGACGCAGCCGCCCACATCACGACGCTGCTCTCGGCGCCCGATCGCCGGGCTTCGCTCGCGGCCGCCAGCCGCGCCAGGCATGCCGCCGAATTCACGTGGGAACGCGTCGCGGGGCAGTACGCGGAGCTCCTCGCCGAGCAGCTCCCCGCTGGCACGGCTCCCGTCTCGGCTCCGCGCTCGACCCCGTCGCCGCGACCCGGAGCGAACACATGATCCGCGTGGGAGTGGTTGGCCTAGGCAAAATGGGGCTCTCGCACTTGTCGATGATTCGCGCGCATCCGCACGTCTCGGTGGAGGCGGTTGTCGATTCGGCTGGCTACATTCTCGGGGTGCTCTCAAAGTACACGGGCCTAAAGACCTTCACCGATTTCGAGAAGATGCTCGACAGCGTTGAACTCGATGCGGTGCTCATCGCGACCCCGACCCGCTTTCATGCGGCGATGGTGCGCACGGCTCTCGACCGCGGGCTTCACGTGTTTTGCGAGAAGCCCCTCACGCTCACCGCCGCCGAATCCGCCGAGCTTGCGGGAGTGGCAGCCGTCCGTGGCCTCGTCACACAAGTCGGTTATCACAACCGTTTCGTCGGCACCTTCCGCGAGGCTAAGCGACTGTTGGAGGCAGGCGCGATCGGCCGGGTCACCCACCTGCAGGCCGAGTCGTATGGCCCGGTCGTGCTCAAGGCGAAGGGCACGACGTGGCGCAGCAAGCGCACCGAGGGCGGCGGCTGTCTCTATGACTATGCCGCGCATCCGCTCGACCTCGCGACGTGGTTTGTCGGCAACGCGACCGGCGTCGGCGGCACCATTCTGGGCAGCGTCTTTTCGGAGAACACCGAAGACGAGGTGTACAGCACGATCTACTTTCCCGACGGAGTCAGTGGTCAGCTGTCGGTGAACTGGTCGGATGAGTCGTACCGCAAGATGACCACCCGGGTGAGCATCTTCGGCACTCAGGGCAAGATCATTGCCGACCGCCAAGAGATTCAGGTCTACCTGCGCAGCACCGCCCCCGAGCTCGAGGGCTACGAACCCGGCTGGACGATCAAGTCGACAACCGAGCTCACCGATGAGGTGTGGTTCTACCTCCGCGGCGAGGAATACAGCGCCCAACTCGATCACTTCGTGCAGCGCATCGGTGACCCCTCGCTGCCCGCCACCAATGACTTCGCGAGTGCTGCCATCACCGACCGCATCATTGAACTGCTGACAGCGGATGCCGCTGCCGGGCCCGCCACGACCACCCTCGTCGGCGAGACCACGGCTTCGACCGCACCCAAAGCCCGCCGTGGAAGCCTTCTAGGGAGACGCTCATGAGCACCACCGCCCCGCGCACCGCCGACTCGGGCGGCCCGCTCACCACTCCCGGTTCGTCGAAACTCGACCCGGTGCTGTTTGGCGATAACCAGTTCTTTGGCATCAACCATCGCTCCGAGGAGAAAGCGCGCGAGCAGGCCATGCGCTTTCAGGATCTGGATGCGATCATGGCGGTCATCGACGATGCCTACGCCAGCGGCATCCGCACTCTCATGTGCACAACGCACGACCGCATTGCCGATGTGGTGGAGCGGGTGCGCGCTGACCCTGAGCGCTACGACGGGTTCTCGTTTTTCCCCTGCATGCCCTATGCGCACAAGTACGCCGACGCGGTCACCGAGAACGGAATCCTGGGGGCTCTCAATCGCTTCATGCCCGACGAAGGCATGCTCAACGCGATGATGCGCGGCGGCCGTTCGCTGGCCAAGAAAGACATCGAGGGCATCATCACCCTGCTGGTGGATGCCGAGATGGCCGGCTTCGCTGGCGTGCGCACGCCTGTGGTCTGGTTGCAGAACGTCGTCGTCGATCTGCTGCTGGGGCTCGGCTTTACCGATGCCTTTGCGATCTTCGCGAATCACGTGCGCACCCGCTACGGCGCCGAGCCCGGCTTCATCACGATGAACCTGCCGATGCTGCTCGATCACCTCGATCAGGCCGGCATCCAGAATCCGCTCGTGTGTTCCAACATCAACAAGATCGGGTTCCGGATGTCGGGCGGCGTTGAGGCCTATCAGGATGCGTTGGCCAAGCGGCCGTTCCGTGCTGTCGCGATGTCGGTGTTTGCGTCGGGAGCGATCCCCCCGCGAGAGGCACTGGAGTGGATCTATGCGCAGCCCGGAATCGAATCAATCGTGTTCGGAGCATCCAGTCGCTCTCACATCGAAAGCACCGTTGCGCTCGTGCGCGAGTTCGAGAACTAGCTCGCGTCGATAGCGCGCAGCTGCCGAAACCAGCGCCCAAGCACAGCGAGCAGAATGAGCGCGTTGGCGAGAAACAGCAGCCCGTAGAACACTACGAAGCCGTCAATCCAGCCAAAGAGCACAAAGCTGAGGCAGAGCACGGCGTAGTCAGTGGGGATCGCGACAATCGTCTGCAGCCAACCGCCGCCACCGCTGGGCTTGGCGTAGCTGCGCCCGCGCTCGGCGGAGGCTATGCGGCGCAACTGATCGGTGAGAATCATCGCGAAGAAGAACACCGACGACACCACGATGAAGCCGAGCGGAATCAGCAAGATGCTGTCGGGCCAGCGAGTGTCGAAACGGTACAGCGAGATCAGGATGACACCGTGAAAAATCACGATCTTGAACGCGTCGACAACGTGGTCGAGCCACTCTCCCGCTTTCGTACCGCCGCCACGCAAGCGCGCCAGTTGGCCGTCAGCAGAGTCGAGGGCGTATCCGAGCAGCAGCAGGAATGCCACGAGGATGCCGAGCCACCAGCTCGGCTGCACGGTGGCCACGAGCACAAGCGCGATCGCCGTCATGAGCGCGCTGAGGCCGGTGACCTGATTGGGCGTGCGCCCGGCGAGATAGGCCGCGGCGGCGAGCAGGCGGCCAAGGCGGCGGTTGATCCACCGCGAATACGGCGGAGCACCTCGCCCAGGCTTTTGAGCGGACGCGAGCGAGCGGACAATCGCACCGAATGTTTCCGGCACTTCTGGGCGTTCCCCTGTGGCGGTCATGTTTCACCATAGCCCCAGGCTCCGGGCTGGGTCGAGGGTTCTCCCCGGTGGGCAGCGAAACCACCGGGTCTAGCATGGGGGTCATGCGCGTTCTCTTTGACGGGTTCTGGTGGGTTCGAGGTCCGGCCTCGAACCGTCAAGTGCTGCGCGAGTTCGTGTGGGCCTGGCTGCGCGAGTTCCCCGCTGACGAGGTCACGGTGGCGGTGCCCCGAGCATCCATCGATACCGCGCGTTCAGAGCTGCCCGCGAGCGCGGACGTTGTCGGCACCCGCCTCCGACCTCAGGGTGTCAGTGCGATCGTCGAGCTGCCCTTCATCGCGAAACGGTTGAACGCGGATGTCACCATCACCCACAATTTCACGCCAGCGTTCGGGCACTCAGCGGTCTTCATCCACGACTACATGTTTCTCACGTCGCCCGAGTGGTTCACGCTCAAGGAGCGCGCGTACTTTGCGCTCATGCCGCTGAGCTCTCGGCGGGCGACATGGCTGTTCACATCGTCGGCTACGGAGGCTGCGCGCATCAGCCGGCTGAGCCAGGGTCGCCCCGTCACGCCGATTGGGCTGGCCGTGGGGCGCGGGCTCACGGAGTCCGCGCCACGAAAGCCACCGGGGCTCGACGATCTAGCAGGCGATTTTCTGCTCTGTGTTGGCCGACTCAATGCCCGCAAGAATCTGGCAAACACCATCGAGGCAGCCCTCGCCTCGGGTCGCGCCACCGAGCGCACTCCGCTCGTGATCGTCGGCGAACCGCAAGGGCGCAGCGCTGAGCTGCCGGCTGCGGTAAACGCTGCCGCGGAGAGCGGCGCCATCCGATTTCTCGGCTTCATCGACGACGACGAATTGGCATGGCTCTACGCCCACACGGCGCTGCTGCTCTTTCTCACTCGTGACGAAGGCTTCGGGCTTCCCGTCATCGAGGCGCTCTCGTTCGGCGCACCGGTTGTCGTGAGCGACATCGTTGTCTTTCACGAACTAGCTGGAGCGCAGGCGACATTCGCCGACCCTGATGATGTGGCGGCTATCGCTGCGGCAATCCGTTCGGCGCCCGCGCGCGAGCATCCGTCCACGGACGGCGTGACGCTAGCCTCGGATGCCGCTCCACAGTCAGCAGAAAGCACCCGCTATTCCTGGGCTGCCAGCGTTCGCGCCCTCCGCGCGCGCATCGTCGACGACCCACACCGGGCCTCACGCTAACCGCTCCATTTCGAACAGAGCTACTCCTCTTAATAGAGGCACGCGCGCACGGCCTTCCCGACGCGGCTTCATTCCTCTTAATGGGGTGGCCTTTGTGGCTCATGATCGGGCGCCCGCCGCTGACTGCGCAGTCCGCTTCGCGTGAGCTGGTGGACTTGCCGTGCGGCGGTGATGAGTGAGTGTCGGAGGGCGCCGAGGCCTCCCGAGCGTGCCATCGGTTCCGTTCACGACAGCTCCTCTCATGTCGGCCTGCACGGGTACACGAAAATCCCACTTCTCGTGGCGCATATCAGCGACGGGTTTTGCCCTCACCGATCTCCCGATGACAACGGTGAGGGCGTCTGGGGGGAGACATGCTGGTTGAGGTGAATAGCGGTGCGCGCACATCGTCAGTAGGCTCCGACCGGCTTGACGAGCACTTTGAAGGTGCGCCACATGATGACAAGATCACCGACGACGGACCAGTTCTCGACGTAGTAGAGGTCGAGGCGCATGCTGTCTTCCCAGTTCAGGTCGGAGCGGCCGTTGATCTGCCACATTCCGGTCAGGCCTGGCTTGATGTAGAGGCGACGGTTTACTTTGCCCTTATAGGCGCGCACTTCGCTGGGTAGGGGCGGTCGGGGGCCGACAAGGCTCATGTCCCCCTTGAGTACGTTCCAGATCTGCGGCAGTTCGTCGAGAGAGTACTTGCGGATGAAGCGTCCCACTCTGGTCACCCGGGGGTCGTTCTTCAGCTTGAAGAGCACACCGGAGCCCTCGTTCTCCGTTTGCAGTTCGGCCAACTTGGCGTCGGCATCCGAGACCATGGAACGGAATTTGAACATGCGGAATGTCTCGAGATCTCGACCTACCCGCACTTGGCTGTAAAACGCGCCACCCGGGCTTTCGGCACGGATGACGAGCGCCAGAAGCAGAAACAGCGGCGCCAGCACGATGAGGGCAATCGCAGAGACCGCAATGTCGAGCCCTCGCTTCACTACATGCTTGCCACCATCAAACTGCGGAATTTCTACGTGGATGAGCGGCAGACCTTCCACTGGCCGAAAGTGGATGCGGGGTCCAGCCACATTGGCAAGGCACGAAGCCAAGATCAGCTCAGCCGCGGTGCCTTCCAATCTCCAGGCGAGATTGCGGATGAAGTCATTGCCAAAGCCGTGATCGCCGGCGACGATCACGGCGTCAGCCCCGAGATCCGCTGCGGCCTCCACTACCTCTTCGGGCGTGAAGCTGTAGGGGTGGGGAGCGCCAGCGGTCCTGGGGGCGCTGATTTCTGGGTCGGTGAGAACCCCGACAAGTTTGAACGCAGTGCTCAGGTTTCCCTTAATGCGGGACACCACGTAATCGATCTCGGAGCGAGTGCCCACCACCACCACGCGCGAGAGCGCGTGCCCGTACCGACGCTGCGTCGTGAGCCACCGACGCCACGCCCACCTACTGACGAGCAGGCCAACGACGCCCAACGCCATAGTCACCACAGTGGCTTTGCCGGGGAAGCCGACCTCAATCACCAACACTGTGACCGACAGCAGCCCGAACGCGGTCATGCATGCCGTGATTACGCGCTTATATTCATTGGGACCAGAACCGATGATGCGCCAATCCCGAGTGTGAAATGCCTCAAGCACCAGAATCCACACGAGCGCAATCGCGCCCAACCCCAGCCACACGATTGGCGGCAACTCTGAGATGAAACCGGGGGTGCTATCGACGACCGCCCGGGTAAATACCGCAGCGATCATCGTGACGACAATGATGGCGGCATCCGAAATGAGCAGTCGCGTTTGGTAGGCACGAGCCCACGCCACCCCAGAGTCAGGGTGGGGATTGCTCGGAGCATGGGGTTCGAATTCAACGCCATCGACCAGTCGAAGTCGTGCACGTTCGTTGTCGCTGGGCTCTGCTTCAGGAAACTTTCGGAGCTGACTCATCGGTCAACTCCCGATCTGGCACGCCTGAATTTCCGGGCGTTGCACAGAAAGTTGGTGCAGCTGCTGGGCGGATGACAGGGGAGATTCGATCATGGCTTGCATCGGGATCACGACATTTCGGGTGTCGGCATAGAGGGGACGCTAATAGGAGCGCTGCGGGGGCGCGCTGCGGGATGGCGTGCCAATCGGCACGCACTGCGGGGGCGGGTTGGTTAAACTGCTCTGATCGTTCTGACCCCCCAAAGGGGGTAGTGGTGAAGATACTCCCCCTCCCCGTGGGTGCGTACCCCCATTTTGGGGGGTACGCGGCGTGTCGGTTGGGTGACGCGACCGTTTTCGCCCGCCAAATCCAGCGGAACTACAGGGATGCAGCCCCACTTCAGAGTTGTGCTCGCCGCAAACGCCCCGGGCCAGTACCGCCAAGTGGTCTACCCGCTTGACGGTGTTGAGCACGTGCCCCAGGTGCATCGACTGGTGTAGCTTTCGAAGTGAACTCAACATTCACCGAGCGGGAGGCCCGAAAACGCATGAGCGGCTTCACGACCGATCCCCTGCGATTCATGGCGTGGTGGGCAAAGCTGCTCTTCTTTGTCACGGCAATAGCGTTGCTTCAACTTTGCTATCTTCTGCTGGATGCCGTCGGAGCATCATCGGCCGTCTCACTCTTGTTCGGCGTCGCTTTCACGTCGCTTGCGTTCGTAGTGGCGGTGCGCACCTTTCGCGGCCGCGCCGAGCCCATCACTCCTCCTCGGCCCTGGTGGCGCGCGACTGCGCGCCCCACCGCCGGGTTCGTTCTCGGAGCGCTCGAGATTTGGGTTGCCGGTTACGGAATATGGCTTCTCGTCACTGAGCCCGCAGTGGGAATGATCGCTTGGGTAGCGCACATTCTCTCTCTGCTGCAGTTCATGCTCACCGCTGGTTACTTCATCAACTCCTCGGTGCGACTGCGCGCCCTCCCTCCCGAACGCAAGCCCGAGCCCTCCGGACTCGTGCCACCACGACGCTCCCTCGGCGCCCGGGAGCTGCCATGAACCCACAGAGCCCCACCACCGGCAGGCTTCGCGATTCTCACGCAACTGCACTAGCCGCTTTCGCTGGTGCAGCCATCGGTGCACTCTTCGTCGTAGTGAACGTCCTCCTTCCGGCACCATCATCAGCGACGACCAATCCGGTGCTCTACGTGCTCATCGGCTCAACGATCGGCGCAGTCATCGGCATCGTCGTGTGGTCAATCAGCCTCGTGGGCTTCTGGGCAGCCGACCCCTCGCGGTTTCGCATCCTTTGTGGCGTCGGAATCGGCACTCTTGCCCTTACGCCTGCCCAGTTCTGGATCCTCCCAGCAGCATGGCAGGTTGCTCCCGCTTGGGCGCTACTCACTCTTATCATTGCGCCCATTGCGCTACTCAGCGTTGGCCTCTGGCTCATTGCTCCCTCGCGCACCCCAGCGAGTCCGCACCCCAATAGAGGCACAAACGCCCACTAATGCTCAGTTTTCCTAGCGATTGACCGTGCTCAACCGCTAGCGTGACAGTGTCCTGTACCGCGCAGGAATTGCGAGGGAGCTGACGGGTACGTGAAGGATCTGCAGTCCCGTGAGCAGTGGTTCACCAACCAGCGTTTTTCCGTGGGGCTCGTGTGCCCGAGCGTGATGCCTGCCGAGACTTTTCTCCCGGCGAGGCTACTCACCGAGGAGGTACTGAGCGTCGGGTTTCAGGTAGGCCTGTTTTCGGCTTCCGATGCGGTTCGAATAACACTCCAGCGTCTCGCAGAAGGTGTGACCGTTTCCCAGCGGGAGGAGCGCAGAGCGTTCAGTTTCCGCGACGACGCACACGAAGTTGAGGTCGAACTACTGGACGTGACCCTGCACAACTTCACTCAAGGCGCCCGCGTTTGCCGTTTTCTCATCGTAAGCAGCTATCGCGAGATGTGGGACCAGCTAGACGACCCACAGGAGTCACTTCAGTCCTTCCTCATTACTTGGCAGGAGGGGGCTGCGGATTTTGGCGAGTACGGCAGCCCAGAACCCCGGCTCAGCGACATCCTGCGCTTCGATCGCACACAGCGTCGCGCCTTAGCGAGTCTTGATCGCGCTCTCGACTTCGAGAAGTCTGAGTTGCTACAGCGGAGTGCTGCCTGATGGTCCCGTGGCTCGACACACGGCAGCGCTTAGGGCTGCTGGGCGTGACCCTCGTGCTGTTTGTGTTCCTGAGTATTCTCGGAGGTTTGCTGCCGGAGTGGCGACTGGAGCGGTGGGTTTTCATCCTCGGCGCACTCATCGTCATCTTCACTGGGGTGCTGCCCTGGCTCAGTGTCGGGTGGTCTCGAAAGCTCCGGCGACGACTGAGAGTCCAACAACCTGACAGCGTGGTGTTTGTGGCCACGACAACGATTGGGCCCGACGGTGTGCCCGAAATCTGCACTGTCGCCGCAGATCGGAACTGCATCACGTTTCACCGCGCCCACGAAGTGCCGACAAAGCGAGCGTGGTCGACAGTTGACTCGCTCGAATTCGTTCAGATCGGGCCCCACTTTCACGACTGCATCCGCCTGCTCGTCGATGCCGACGAAGTCTACTTCGTTCCGGCGAGCATGGGTGGGCTTACTGACGTCTCCGCGTTCCAGATGAGCGTAATGCTCGCGACACTGCAGAAGCTTCGTAGCGCCGCGCTTAACGCTCCCACGGCCAACACAAGCAAGGAGATCTCGTGACGGACGTAACGCTCCCGATCGTTCTCGATGAAAACGGCGACCTTTCGATGTTCCTCACCATCGAAGCTGCCTGTCTTGCCGTCGAAGCTATTGACGTCGTTAACGAAGAGTACGAGGGGTTCGATGCACTCGGCCGCACGCTGACCATCACCGCCCACGGAGAACGCGTCTCGATCGAAGTGAACGTCACCAGTGAACCGGAACCCGCCGAGCTCGCACAACGACTGCGCAGCTCCTTGAACGACGACGGGGTGAAGCAGCGCGGAATAGAGGTTTCGGCCGATGCAACACTGCCGGAGCTCGTGCACGCCCTAATGAGGTACCAGTATGGCGTCGGCGGACCAGCGGGCTACGGAACCCAAAACCTCCGGGGATTGAGAACCCGAGTGGGGTGGGAGCGTCATGGTGGGCGGGGCGTGCTTCGCATCTCAGCGACGTGGCTTCCGTGGAACCGCCATCAGGGTCGCGGCCGAATCGAGTTGCTCCCTAACGGAGCGGAGCTGCCGAAGTGACCACGAACATTGCCGCACCCGTTGCCGAGAAGGTGGCCGAGCGAATTGCCGCCCGCTTTCCGACAATTGAGGTCGTCGTGCATCCGCAATTTCTCAACACATTTACGGCGACGGTTGACTTCACTCCGCCCATGCCTGACGCTGTCGACATCACCGTCACCGTGGTTTCTGACGGCGGCTACGTTCTCGAAGCTGGCCCCGATCTCGTCTTCGAAAGTAACACCGAACCCGGCGACCTCGACGCCCAGGTGGCCGAAATTGCGGAGCAGATTGAAACCTTTGGGCGGTACGGAGTGGTGAAACTCCAGACGCGCCCCTTTCTCGGTTTCCTCTCCCCCACGCTGCTCGGAGCACCCGGCGCCGATCCCGAGCTCGACAAGTGGATGGCGCGCCGCACCTCTCGCGTGATCCGCACGTGGAAAGCGTGGGTGTGATGCTTAAAGCTCGACGGATGCCACTCGTGCACGGAACAAGCGCGCGGCGCCTTCATCGACGCGCGGTTCAATTCATCACAGTGTGCGTTGCTCTCTCCGCCGTCGGGCTCACTCTGACTGTCGTCGGCACGCAAGGCATTCCCGTCGCATATCCCGTCGGGGTCACGCTCGCGATAGCGAGCGGGCTCGCCCTCGGCTGGATGCAGCTTTACGGCTACAACCGAGTAGAGGCGCGAGAGAAGCGTGAAGCTGCTGCGGGCTACAACACGATCAGCAGCCGACGGTACGAACTCCCGCTTGTGCCCGATGAGACCGGCGTGATCCTGCGGCGTCCCCGCGCCTACGACGCGACGGACGCGGCGACACCCGCCCAGTAGCTCCCTGCCGGGAACGAGAACTCGGCGACCGACGACTCGTGCATCTGGGCCGAGTAGCCCGGTGCCATCGGCACCCGGTAGGCGCCGTTCTCGACGATGCAGGGGTCAACGAAGTGTTCGTGCAGGTGGTCGACGAACTCGGTTACCCGGTTCTCGAGCGTGCCTGACACGGCGACGTAGTCAAAGATCGAGAGGTGCTGCACAAGCTCGCAGAGGCCAACGCCACCAGCGTGCGGGCAGACCGGAACGCCAAACTTCTTGGCCATCAGGTACACGGCGATGATCTCGTTCGGGCCGGCGAGGCGGGCAGAGTCGAGCTGGCAAAAGTCGATGGCTTCGGCCTGGAACATCTGCTTGAAGAGCACCCGGTTCATGCCGTGCTCTCCCGTGGCGACACCGATCGGGGCAACAGCCTTGCGGATGGCTGCGTGGCCGAGCACGTCATCCGGGCTCGTCGGCTCTTCGATCCACAGCGGGTTGAACTCGGCAAGCGCCTTCACCCAGACAATCGCCTCATTGACATCCCACACCTGGTTGGCGTCGATCATGAGCTTCGCGTCGGCACCGATCACTTCGCGGGCGATACCGCAGCGACGGATGTCCTCGTCGAGGTTCGCGCCGACCTTCAGTTTGATGTGGCGGTAGCCAGCATCCACGGCCTCCTGGCAGAGACGGCGAAGCTTCTCGTCGGAGTAACCCAACCAGCCGGCACTCGTCGTGTAGCAGGGGTAGCCCGACTCGGTGAGCTCGACAATGCGCTGCTCTTTGGTAGGAGCGAGTTCGTGCAGCATCGCGATCGCTTCCTCTTTAGTGAGGGCGTCGGTGAGGTACTGAAAGTCGGCGGTGTCGACGAGTTGCTCGGGAGTCATATCGGCAAGCAAACGCCACAGCGGCTTACCCGCGCGACGCGCAGCAAGATCCCAGACGGCGTTCATCACGGCGGCCATCGCCAAGTGCTCGACACCCTTTTCTGGCCCAAGCCAGCGCAGTTGCGAATCAGCCTTCAGCTCGCGGTAAATGCCGCCGAGGTCACCGACAATCTCATCGACATCCCGGCCAACAAGCGGTGCAGCCCGCTGTTCAGCAGTGAGCGCACAGATGTCATTGCCTCGACCAATAGTAAAGGTGAAGCCGTAGCCCGCGACGCCCTCTTCGTCGGTGCGGAGTACAACATAGGCGGCCGAGTAGTCGCCATCCTTGTTCATGGCGTCTGAGCCATCGGCGGTGAGCGACGTCGGAAAACGCACGTCATAGACGTCAACGCTGGTGATAGTAGTCATGCTGAAGAGTTCTCCTTGCTCAGAACCGATAAAAGGTATGCCTGCGCGGGTGAGGCGCGTCTGGGTGCGCTGCGGTGCGCGGTAGTGCGTGTGAGTCGCGGTGTCAGCTAGTCAACGTGGAAGACCTCGGGCAGCTCTTTCCACCACTCGCCTTCGGCACGATCATCCAGAGGCTGCTGCAGTGGTTCTTGAAGAGCCCACCACCGCTTCGTCTCGGGGTGCGCGGCAATCGCTGCCTGATCGGCTTCGTAGTCGTCCCCCGTGTATTCGAAGTACGAGAACAGCAGGTCGCCGTGACGATAGATCGAATAGTTGTGGATGTTGCTGGCCGCGAGTCGTTCGAGAATCGTTGGCCACACGGCGGCGTGGTATCGCTCGTACTCGTCTCGGTTCTCGGGTGGGAGGCCGATGACCTGGGCTACTCGTTTCATTGTTATCCCTTCACCGCACCAACGGTTTGTCCACGCATCAGGAAACGCTGGGCCGTGAGGAACACGATCAGCAGCGGGATCATGGAGATGAACGTGGCGAGCGCGAGCTGGGGCATGTAGAGCTTCACGTCGAGGCCGGCCGCCACTGTTGCATTGAACAGTGGGCTGGCGCCGATGAGCTCTTGGATGCCGATCGAAATCGTCTTGTTTTCCTGGTTCGAGGTTAGTAGAGCCAGCGGCAGGAAGAAGTTCGTCCAGTTGGCCACGAAGGAGAAGAACGCGACGAGCGCGACGACTTGCTTCGAGATGGGCAGTGCCACGTAGAAGAAGGTGGAGATCTCGCTGAGGCCATCGATGCGGGCTGCTTCTACTAGCTCTTGCGGCATGGTCGTCATGAAGTGGATATAGACGAGGTAGGTGCCGAAGGGGAAGAAGCCCATGATGACGGCGACCGGCCAGAGCTGGCCGACGGCTCCGATCGCGTTCACTTCGAGGAACAGCGGGATGACGAGAACAGTGTTCGGCATCACCATGGCGAGCAGGGTGGCGAAGAGCAGCACCTTGCGGCCACGGAATCGCAGTCGCGCTAGCGCATACCCCGCCGGAAGCGCCGCGATAAGGGCGAGCACCCCACCAACGATGGCAATCACGAGGGAGTTTCCTACCCAGCGGGTGAAGAGGCCACCGTCACCGGGGCCGAAGCCGTTGATCTGGCTCCAACTGAACACAACGTTGTCCCATGAGACACCGCCGAGACCAAGGAATCCGTCGGTGCCGGCAAGGACACCCTCTTGGCTGCGGAAGGCCATCGCAATGAAGCCAATGATGGGAAGGATGAAGGCGGCAGCAACGATCACCATGACGGTGATGCGGGCAATTCGGCCGACGGTCCAGTGTTTGGCGCCGACGACGCCGGGAGCGCTGTTGCTCATCGCTTCTTCTCCTTTTCGTCGCCGAAGAGTCCACTCTTCATCACGATGACGACTCCAATGCTGAGGGTGATTACGAGCAGAATGATGGAGAGTGCTGCTGCGGCCGGGAAGTTTCGGTTAGTGAAAGCGAAGGCGTAACCCAATTGGGTTGGTGCCCATTCGCCGGCGATCGCGCCAGACGAAATCTGTCGCAGCAGGTAGGGCTCCAAGAAGAGCTGGAATCCATAGGCAAGGTTCATGAGGGCGGCATAGCCAATCCAGGGGCGGATGAGCGGAAGCTTGATGTGCCAGGCCAGATCCCAGGCGCTCGCGCCGTCGATCTTGGCGGCTTCGAAGATTTCGTCGGGGATGCCGTTGAGACCACCGTTGACGACGATGATCCAGGTTCCGACACCTTGGAAGAACAACATTCCGGTGAGGATCATCGGCATGTTGCCGTCGGTCACGATCTCTTTCAGCGACCCGAACCCGACTTCTTGCCAGAGCGGCGCGAGCGGTGACTGGGTGGGGTGAAGGAGGTAAACCCAGAGCACGAAGTTCGCGATTCCGCTCAACGCTCCGGGGATGAAGTAGAAGAACCGCATTGTGTCGCCGAAGCGGCCGGGGCTGGCGTGCACCAGCAGGGCCAAGCCGACGATGCCGACCATCATGAGCGGCAACCACACGATCATGACGGAGAAGATATTGATGAACGTTCCGGAGAACCGATAGTCGGTGATTACCGTGATGAACGAGTCAAAGCCGCCGAATCCGCTGGAGGGATCGACGAGGGTTGGCGCTTTTTGCAGGGCGATCCAGAAGGCATAGCCAATGGGGATCGCTGCGGCAACAAGAAGCAGCGCGAGGTAGGGGGCAAGCAGAATCCAGGCGCCGCGTGATTCCGCGTGGCGTGTGCGGTGACGCCGGGGTGTGGTGGATGCACGGGGGCCGGTGGCCGGTGGCTCCGTGCCTTTCGTGGCTAGCGTTGAGCTGCTCATGTAGTCCTCGCCTATGAGTTCGGGAGTGGAACAGAGCGTGGGGGCCTCAAGGATCTGAAACCCCCACACCTGCTGTGCCTAGCTGGGTACTTCTATTCGGCGGTGACCGTGTAGCCGACCGAGTTGGCGCGGTTCACGAGTTCAGTACCGAAGGTGCTGAGTGCATCGCTGACGGATCCATCCGCGATCAGCGTGGGGCTGACCGTTTCGGTCCAGGCCGCACCGGTGTCGTAGAGCATGTAGGAGTACGGCGCTACTGCTGCCGCTGCATCCTTGAATGCCTGCTGCACGGAGGCAACATCAGCGAAGTAGCCGTCTTCTGCGAGCTTGTCGAGCCAAGCATCCTGAATCGGGCCATAGCCGGGGAGACCGGTTGAGAGCTCAACCTGCCATGCCGGGTCAGTCGCGACGAAGGTGGCGAAGGTCAGCGTGTTTTCGAGCTGCTTTCCGGTGATGTGCGAGGAGACGCCCCAGAGGCCGCCACCCTCGTTACCGGCGGTCGGGCTTGATTCGCCTTCCCAGGTCAACGGTGCGCTTGCACTCATCTCGCCGGCAGGAATCTTCCAGGTGTCGCGGAAGAGGTAGTTACCCCACCAGACGGCACCGGGGCTCATGACGAGGTTGACGCCAGCTGCTGCGGCGTCACCGTCGAAGATGCCCTGTGTGGTGAGTGCTCCACCGTCATACATCTGGGTGAGCAGTTCGTTGGCGCGAACACAGTTCGGGTCATCGAGGTTGATGTGAACTTCCGACTCGGAGAGACGGTCGTTCGTGGGGCAGTCCGCGGCCTGAAGGTAACGGTTCACGGCATAAGCGTCGCCGAGGAATCCGCTGATCTTGTCGGGGTGGTCTGCTGCAATCTCCACAGCCAGGTCGCCGTAGCCTTCCCACGTGGTGGGCAGCGTGTAGCCGTTCTCGTCGAAGAATGCCTTGTTGTACCAGAACACGTCGGGTGCAGCGTCGTTGCGGAGGCAGCGGATCTGACCATCGATGTCGCAGAACGAAAGCACTGCGGGGTCGTAACCATCGATGACATCGGGAAGCAGATCGGTGAGGTCGGCAGCGTAGTTGCTGGCAGCACCGGTCGCCCACGCAATGTCGTCGTTGGAGGGGAAGAAGATGGCGTCAGGCCATCCGGATCCGGCGGAGTCGAAGTTGGCGAACGCCTGCTTCACGGTCTGGCCGCCCACGGTTCCATCGATCTGCACAACGTCGATTTCGATCTCAGGGTGTGCCTCTTGGAAAGCTTCTGCGGCGGGAACACGGGGCGGGTCAACCCACACCGTGATTTTTCCACCCGAGTCAGTCTGCTCGGGGGCGGTGGCGCCTCCGTCAGCTGAACAGCCGGATAGAACGAGTGCAGCGGCCGAAATTATGGCCACTCCTGCACTGGCGGAAAGGAACCTCTTGGTCTTCATTGACACTCCTTGGTGAGATTTCTACTGCTTCGTAGTGGAGAGAACAAGGCCCTGGAACGGCTCGAATTCTCCGGTGCTCAAACGTTATACCAAGCGCGGAAGTTGTGCAAACGTTTGATCAAAGGTTTTTCAACTGTTATTTGGCGATTTTCGCACGGCGCCTTAGTAACCAATGCGAGCGGGATCGATGCGGTAGAACTCTGCCGCAGTACGGCCAAGCAGCTGCTCGCGGTCCACGGCATCCACACTGTCAAAGAGCGGCTGGAGGCCCTGCCACACTCGCGTGTACCCGCCGGCGAGCACTGAAATAGGCCAGTCGCCGCCATACATCAAGCGTTTCGCGCCGAAAACCTCGAGGGCCCGTTCGAAGAACGGACGCACATATTCGGTCGTCCACTGCTGCGGGTCACCAGCCGCCGAATACAGCCCACTGACCTTGGCATAGACGTTGGGGTTTTCTGCCGCGGCCTCAATCGCTGACCACCAGGGCTCGCGCTCCTCGAGTCCGATGGGCGGTTTCGCCAAGTGGTCAATGACCATGCGAAGTTCCGGATGCCGCCGCGACAGTTCAGGAATCAGCGCCAAGTGCTCCGGCAGAACGGCAACCACGTCGAAGGTGAGCCCGGCGCGCTCCAGCACCGTGAGCCCCTCGTCGACATTGGGCCGCAGCAACCACTCCGGGTCTTCTTGATTGTGGATGAGAGTGCGCACCCCCACCATGCGAGTGTCACCCTCCCACGACTCGATCGTGCGGGCCGCCTGCGCGGGACGATCGAGGGGCGCGTAGCCCACGATCGCCGCAACCTCATGGTTGGCGGCCGCGCACTCCGTCATCAAACGCGTGTCATCGAAGTTGTCTGCTGACTGCACTTGAACCGTGTAATCGACACCGACATCCCGCAGCTCAGGAAGGAGCTGATCGAGGGTCATCACTTGATTGATCGGAGCCAGTGATTCGTCGAGCCAGTCATAGTGGGCCCGGTTGGGGTTCCAGATGTGCTGGTGAGCGTCGATGATTGGAAAAACCACGGTGTAGTCCCTTCGCAGGTGGCCAGTTTAGAGAATGCCGTGCCGTTCCCACACGGTGCGCAGCGAGTCTCCGGCGAGCAATTCTGCCAAGACCGTTGATTCATTGGATGCTCGGGTGCGGGCTCGCGTCAGCACTTCGTCTTCGTGCGACTGGGGAATCACCACTGCTCCGTCGTCATCGGCCATCACGAGATCGCCGGGTGCAATCAGCACCCCACCCAGCTCGACCACGACGTCGGAGGCGATGACGCGCATCCGGGCCCGAAAGTCGATGGGGCGGCGCGAGCGGGAGAACGACGGAAACCCGAGTTCGGCGATCTTGTCGGTATCGCGCAGGTTGCCGTCGGTGATGACGCCGGAGGCTTTCGCGCCCAGCGCCGCAGCGCTGAAGAGTTCTCCCCAGAAGCCAGAGTCGTTGCTGTTACTGGTCGCGATTACGATCATTTGGCCAGCGCCGATCCCGTCAATGAAGTCGATTGACTCCTTGTACGGGTCGTCGAGGTCTGACTCCAGGGCTGGGGCGAACCGCACGGTGCGGGCCCGCCCGAAGGCTCGCGAGCCGGGAGTGATGGGCGCGAGGCGCTGCGTCAGCACCTGGTTGCGCAGGCCCGATTCGTCGCACGAGTCGCTGAGAATCGCGGTCGTGAGGCGCTCGTCGCCGGGCAGCGGGGTGAAACCTGCGTTAGCGGATGACATGTCCACCTCCAGGGCTGAACGGAAACTGGGCTTCGATTTCGGGAGTGAGCTGGATGCCGAGGCCTGGTGCCTTCGGAGCCACGATTCCGCCATCCCTAAAGTCGACCTCTTCCACCCGCATCGCTTCGCGCAGCGGATTCGGCAGGGTGCAGTACTCGAAGAGCTCAACGTAGGGGTTGGCGAGCACCGTGTGCAGGTTCGCGGCGAAGGTGACGCCGCTACCCCACACGTGGGGAACCGTCTTCACGCCGGTGGCGTGAGCAAGCTCGGCGACCTGCGCGAAAGCCTTGGGGCCACCCACGAAAGTGACGTCGGGCTGAGCAACATCGAGCGCGTTGGCGTCGAGCAGTTGCGCGAAATCCCGCACGGTTCCGTTGGATTCGACACCGGAAATCGGCACGTCGACGGCGGCACGCACGGCGGCGTAGCCAGCCACGTCATCCGCTTGGCAGGGCTCTTCGTACCAGCGGGCGCCAAGTTCGGCGGCCTTATGCCCGACACGAATCGCTTCGTCGACAGGCCAGGGGTCAGAGGCGCACGCCTGCACGGCGTCGATGACGAACTGCACGCCCTCGGGCAGCAGCGCGGTCACGTGGTCGAGCAGTTTGATGGTGGTGTCGGGGTCGGTCATGGCGCGGAACTTCACGGTGCCAAAGCCGGCCTCGATCTGGGCTGCGGCCCAATCGGAAACCTCGCTGAAGGTGGTGCCGAGTCCGCCACTGGCGTACGACTCGATCCAGTCACGCTTGACGCCACCGAGCACTTCATACGCAGGCACTCCGAGGCGCTTGCCGACGGCATCCACTGCGGCGGTTTCGATTGCTCCGGCAACGCCGTTGAGCATTCCGCCGCGCGCCCAAAAGGCGGTGTAGGCACGAAGGCGGTCAGCGACTTCGAGGGGGTGAGCGAACTCGTGGTCGAGCACGTAGGGCCGAAAAGCGTCGACGATTCCGGGCACGGCAGCGGCGGCCATAATCCCGGCTCCCGCTTCTCCGACTCCGGTTGTTCCGTCAGAGAGGGTTACTTCGACGAGCGCGGCATCCCACGACCAAATGGTGCCTCCTACCCACGTCAGTTCTTCTCCGGGCTGGTACCGGTGCGAAAGCAACACTGCGCGCACGGCGGTAATGGTTAGGGCTGTGTCAGTGAGTCCCATGGAGGGCGCCTCGTTTCTACTAGCGAGCGATAGTGGTTACGGTACTTGATCAAACGTTTGATCACAAGGGTGTGAATTAGTGGCTCACCACACCCCTTGACAGGGGTAGAACGCTGCGTCACTATTGAATCGATTCAGCCTGAATCGATTCAGAGTCGAATTTCAGGAAGCAGTCCCGGTCGCTGTGCGATCGCAAAAGGCAAGGAAGCCGATGCAACTGGCAATGTCGCCAAGAGTCCTCCGTCCATCCCGAGCAGTCGCCGCCGCGTTGGCTTTCCTGCTCCTGATCACCTCGCTGGTGCTCAGCACCACAACATTCGCCCAGGCCGCCGCGGCCACAACCGCCCCGACCGGCCTGCGCATCAACGGGCTCGAGAAGCCCGCCGATCTCGATGATCTCGAAGACCCCACGTTCTCGTGGTACGTCAACACGATCGTTCAGTCTGCCTACCAAATTCGGGTCTCGAGCACCGCGGATGCCGCTGCGAACGGCAACGGTGACGTCTGGGATTCCGGCAAGGTTTCTTCCACCGACCAAACTGATGTCGCCTATGACGGAGAGCCTCTCGCTGCCGCCACTCGCTACTTCTGGAGCGTCACCACGTGGGATTCCGACGACGCTGAATCGGCATCCGCCACTCCAACGTGGTTTGGCACGGCGGTCGGCAGCGACTGGGATGCTGAACCCATCTGGGCTTCCTCCGAATACCCCGGCGCGGCTGCACCGTGGGTCGACTACACGCTCGACACCACCATCAGCACCACGGTTGCCCTCGGAATCTTTGTGCGCGGCGTCGATGGCTCCAACGCCTACATGTGGCAATTTCGTGCCGACAAAAATCAGCTTGTTCCGCACACTCTGACCAACGGCAAGTACGTCGCGCTTCCCGCCGTGTCGCTTCCGAGCGGTTCCATCACGCCAGACGTTCCGGTCGATGTTCAGATCGTCGTGTCGGGTTCGACCATCACCACTTCGGTCGCCGGCGTGCAAGTTGACGAGCGAACCGATACTGCATTCGCTTCCGGCGGCGTCGGCTTCCGCACCGGCGGTTCCGAAGGCGGAACGGTCAGCGCCCTCACGGTCACCGCACCGGATGGCGAAGAACTGTTCGCTTTTGACCCGGCGGGCTCTAGCCCACTCGCGTGCGGCTCTGTCGACAACGGGGTTATCACGGTGGGCAAGTCCAGCGCCTGCCTCCTTTCCGTTCCTGGCGCGCAAACGATCACGACCAACTGGGCGTTCCTGCGCACCGAGGTTGAACTCATCGACCAGGCCATCACCGGAGCAACGCTCTTCGCCACTGCGGGGGATTTCCGCACGCACAGCCAGTTCGCGTTCAAGGCCTACGTCAATGGCGAGTTTGTCGGCCTCGGCCCCACGAACCGCATCGGCACCGAGAACCGCTACGACGGGTTCGATGTCACCGCGCTGCTTGAGCAGGGCGCCCTGAACGCGATTGGCATCCAGGCGTATTCGGCCGATGCTTCGCTTCAGAAGTTCATCGGCGAGCTCGTCGTGACCTATGCGGATGGCTCAACGGAGACCTTCGGCAGTGACGAATCGTGGACCGCTCTTCCTGGTTCACCGGTGCTTCCGGATGCGGGATCGATCAGCTCGTCGCGCTACACCGCTCCCAAGGAGAACCTCGACCTCCGCGAGTTCCCCACCGGTTACACCACCGTGGGATTCGATGACTCCGAATGGTCGGGCGCAGTCGAGAAGCCGGCCTTCCCTGATCTGCAAGCTACGCCGATCGCCAAGGTCGAGCAGCAGCTTCACGACCCGATTTCTATCGTCGATAAGGGTGATGGAAACTACTTCGTTGACTTCGGTCGCACGTGGATCGGTGGCGTCAGTTACGACATTGCCGATGGCACAGCGGGCGATACCGTCGAACTCCGCTTCGGTGAGATCACCTCGGCCGAGAACACGGTGAAGTACAAGCTGACTACGAACACCAACGAGTACCGGGATGTCGCAACGCTCACTGACGGTGAGCAGACGATCGAAACGTGGGGCATGCGAGTGTTCCGCTACCTCGAGATTCTGGATGCTCCCGAGCCCGTAACCGCCGAGAACCTTCAGGCGCTTGCACTCGTCTATCCGTTCAACGAAGAAGCATCGACCTTCACGTCATCCGATGACAACCTCAACCAAGTCTATTCACTGTCGAAGAATTCGATCGAAGCGCTCAATGCGAACTTCTACACCGATTCCTGGACTCGCGAGCGCATCAACTATGAAGCAGACGGCTACCTTCAGCTCAAGTCGTCGCTGTACCTCATGGAAGATCTCTCGCTCGGCCGCTACTCGATGGACTACTTCGCGAACAACCGCACGTGGCCCACCGAATGGCCGATGTACGTGGTGCTGGCGGTCCATGATGCCTGGCGCCAGACTGGCAATCTCGAACAGGTCGAGACGTCATACGGATCACTCGTCGACAAGATGCCGACCAAGTGGATCGATTCCGAAACCGGCCTTGTATTCAAGTCGTCCGGGTCGGATGGCTGCGCTAGCCGCACAGATTGCGACATCGTCGACTGGCCCACTAGCCAGCGTGACAACTACGAGTTCCGCGAGTACAACACGGTGATTAATGCCTTGGCGTACCGCTCGCTCGTCGACATGGCCGCTATGGCAGATGCACTCGGTCTCGATGACGATGCTGCAACGTACACCGCTCAGGCCGAACGCATGCGTGACGCTATGAACGAGTTGCTCTACAACGAAGACACCGGCAGCTACGACGATGGAATGGATGCCGACGGCGTCCTCACCGGCCACTACTCACTCCACGCGAGTGCTTTCGCTCTCTCGTTCGGGGTTCCCGAGAATGACGAGTCCGCGCAGGTTGCCGACTTTGTCGCCTCAAAGGGCATGGCGTGCAGCGTGTATTGCGCCGGCTTCTCGATCTCGGGCCTCTTCGATGGTGGAGCTGCGGATGCCGCAGTTGGCCTCCTCACCGATGAAGGCACGTCGAGCTGGATGAACATGATCAACCTCGGTGCTGGCGCAACGATGGAAGCGTGGGACCCGTCGCAGAAGAACAACCTCACCTACTCGCACCCCTGGGCTGCCTCACCGGCATTCCACGTGCCTGCAGGCCTCTTCGGCATCGAACCGATCGAGGTCGGTTACGAAACGTTCCAAGTGAAGCCGCAGCCGGGTGGCGTTGACGAGGCGCGCATCACCGTTCCGACCGTCAAGGGTCAGATTGGTGCAGCCTTCAACCATGCAGAAGACGGCACAATTCGTCTCGTCGCGGAGATCCCCGGAAACACCACGGCCGATCTGGTCGTACCGGTGCCTGACGAAACTACCGGGGTCTACCTCAATGGAACACTGACCGGCGTCGAGGTTGAGGGCGGGTTCGCAACGCTCCCCGACGTGGGCGCTGGGTGCCAGGCTGTCACTGTCTCCGCCGACCCGGATGTCGCTTCTGACGACTACCTCACCGCGCTCTGCGAGCCGACGATTGCCACCGACGAGACTGCTCCCGTTCTCGCCGGTCTGCCATCCGGGGTCATCTTTGCGGATGCTGCCCTTGAGCTGGCTGTCACGGCCAGCGACGCAGAGAGCGGCATCCAGTCGCTGGCTGTCACCTTCAACGGCGAGGCTGTCGCGGCAGATGCAACGATCTCTGCTGAAGAACTTGCTGCGCTCGTGGGCACGGATGTCGTACTCACGGCAACAGCAACGAACGGAGACGGTTTGGTCACCGAAGAGTCGGTAACCCTCACGGTGCTTCCCTTCGACGATGGGGCAACTCAACTGCCGTCGCGCGGAACACTCTCCAACACCAGCGGGTGGGCGTATGGCTTGCACGACGGCAACTATCGCGTGGAGATGAACATGTGGTGGGGCACCCAGGGCAGTGTTTTCCGTCTCTATGAGAATGGCGAGCTGGTGAACACGATGCTGCCGGAATCGACTTCGGTCTACGCGCAAAAGTCCAGTGTCGACTTCACCGATAAGCCGAACGGAACGTACGTGTACACGGGTGAGCTCGTGAACTCGCAGGGCGTGCGGTCGACCTCCACCACCACGGTGACGGTCACGTCTGCTGACCCCGGTCGCCCCACGGCGAGCCACAACAACTGGGCAAAGTCGTCGACGTTCACGGCGTTCGCGAATCTCTGGTGGGGCACGAATGCCACCGAGTATCGCTTCGAGCTCGATGGTGTTGTCGTGAGCGAAGGGGCGCTGACGGCAGAAACTCCGCTCGCGCAGTATGTGGCGGTGGAGCTTTCAGATATCGCTCCCGGAAAGCACCAGCTCGTCGTGGTGTTCGTGAACCCTCACGGCGAAACCGCCTCGCAGCCGGTCAGCGTGACCGTTCGGTAGCACCACACACGAGAACAGGAGGGGTCGAGCCACTAGGCTCGGCCCCTCCTTTTTAGTAGCGAGCGATGGTGGTTTGCGGATGCCGCGAGCACTCGCAGTGCGCGGGCCTCGCATTCTGCAATCAACTGGTTGCACTCGCTGAAGATTAATGCAACTATCGGGTTGCAGTCATCCATGAATTGAGGAGAGAATTATGACTATGACCAGCAACCCACCCGCCGCCGTCGACAGCGACGCATTCACCGTGCGGCGAACCATCACCATCAAGGCGCAGGTGGCCACGGTATGGGCAGCCATCAGCGAGCCAGAACACCTCTCGCGTTGGTTCCCCGAGGTCGCGACGTTCGACACTGTCGCGGTTGGCGAAACCGGCAGTTTTACCTTCGAGGGGTATGGCAGCTTTCCAGTGCAGGTCGAAGAACTCGATGAACCGAACGTGATCGCGTATCGCTGGGGCGGACCAACTGACGACCCCACCAAGCCGATCGACCCGAAGCGCTCAACCGTGTTCCGGTTCACTCTGGATGCCATCGAGGAAGGCACACAGCTCACCGTCGTTGAAACGGGCTTCAACTTCGGCGACGACCCCGCTGCCAACATGGACGACCACCGCGGTGGCTGGGATTCCGAACTCGACGAACTCGTCGCCTATCTCGAGGGCGCATGATCACTACACTCGTCCCCGTCTTTGCGGCTCTGGGAGATGAAACCCGGTGGAGCATTCTGGCGGCGCTCGGAGAAGGCGACGCTTCGGCATCCGCCCTCGCCGCACGCTTGCCCGTGACGCGCCAAGCCATCGCCAAACACTTGAACGTGCTGCATGATGCCGGGCTCGTTGAGCCCGTTCGAGTGGGCCGCGAACTGCGCTATCGCGTGCTCGGCTCACAACTCAGCGAAGCCGCCACACGCCTCGACACCATTGGCGCCGAGTGGGACCGCCGCCTTCTCGCGATCAAGGCGATCGCCGAAGAACTAGAGCGCGGCGATTAGCCCGGCAGCTTCGAGATCACTCCAGAGACCGTCGGGCATCGTGGCGGCGTACCGCTCGATGTTCGAGCGCACCTGGTCGCCACCGCGAGCGCCGACCACCACCGAGACGACAGCCGGATGCCGCAGCACGTATGCAATAGCGGCTTCGGGCAGCGTCACACCGTGGGCTTCACACACGTCGGCCACCCGATTGGCCCGCTCAAGAACGGCGGGCGGAACGGGTCCGTAGTCGAAAGTCGCGTCGGGGCTTGGACGATTGCGACCGAGCAATCCGGAGTTGTAGACGCCGGCAACCACGATGCCGACGTTGCGTTCGAGAGCGAGCGGCATGAGGTCGGCAAGTGCGTCGTCGTCGATGAGAGTGAAGCGGCCAGCGCACATCACGAGGTCGACGTCCGCACGGCGAATTAGCTCAGCTAACGGCGCCGCCGCGTTCATTCCGGCGCCGACGGCCTTCACCACGCCCTGTTCGCGCAACTCGATAAGCGCTGCAATGCCCTCCGTCGACGCTTGCTCGAAGTGGTCGTCGGGGTCGTGCATGTAGAGCACATCGAAGTGGTCGAGGCCGGTGCGGGCGAGAGATTCTTCGACTGAGCGAAGGATGCCGTCGCGACTGAAATCCCATTGACGCTTGGTGACGGCGGGCACGGCAAAGCCTTCGTCATCCATCCGGTCTTCTCCACCGGGGTTAGGGACGAGGAGCTTGCCGACCTTGCTCGAGATCACGTATTCGTCGCGCGGGTGGGTGCGCAGTTGTTCGCCGAGGCGGCGCTCGGAGAGGCCCAGACCGTAGTGGGGTGCGGTGTCGAAGTAACGAACTCCGGCATCCCACGCGGCAGCAACGCCCTCTTCAACTTCAGCGTCGGTGGTTTCGCGGTACAGGTTGCCGAGCTGGGCGGCACCGAGGCCGATCTCTGTCAGTTCAAGTCCGCGCTGAGTTGATCTGGTCTTCACTAGTGGCTCCTCCAGGGAGTGTTAGCGCGCCGGCGGCGCAGTAGATTCACGCACGATCAGCTCCGGTGCTGGGTCGGCGATTACACGGTCTTCGGCGGTTCCGGAGTTGATGTTATCCCACAGGCTCGCCATGGCGGCACGGCCAAGTTCATACAGCGGCAAGCGCACGCAAGTGAGTGGCGGCCACGCAATTTCAGCCGTCCACGTGTCGTGCATGGCCACGATCGACATGTCTTCAGGAACGCGGATGCCCAACCGTCGTGCCTCAGAGAGCACACCGTGAGCGGCGTTGATGTTGGCCACCACGACCGCCGTGGGAGGGGTCGACAACTCGGCCATGGCATCCAAAGCCTGAGCGCCCTGCTTGGGGTAGTACCCGAAGTCAGCGACAAGTTCGGGTTCGACCGTGAGCTTCGCCGCAGCCATCGCCTCGAGGAATCCAGCGAGTCGACGTTGGCCCGACTCCGAGGTGGGCACACCGCCGGCGTAGCCGATGCGGGTGTGACCGAGTTCGATGAGGTGCTCGGTCGCGAGGCGCATCCCGGCCTCATCTTCAAGACGAACAGAGCCACCGCTGCCGGGGTTGATCGTGTTGATCGAGATCACGGGCAGCCCGCTGTCGGTCACGGTGCGCAGGTCGTCACCGCTCAAGTGGTCACCGAACTGCACGAGAACACCGTCAACGCGGCCTTCCCCCATAAGGCGCGGAATCGACTCTTCACCCTCGGGCAACCGTTCGGTGCTGGCGATCAGCACCATGTAATCCTTGGTCCTTGCCTCTTCTTCGACACCGCGCATGAGCTCGGCGAAGATGGCGTTCGTGACACCGGGCACGACAAGGCCAACCGCGTGAGTTCGCGACGACTTGAGCGCCCGAGCGGTGAAGTTGGGGCGATAGTTGAGCTCTTTTGCGGCATCGTGAATGCGCTGACGTGTTGCCACGCTCACCCGCACGCCAGGCTTTTCGCTCAGCACGCGCGAGACCGCCGACACCGAAACTCCGGCACGGGTTGCAACATCACTCAAAGTAGCCATGGTTGCCAGTGTATTCGGGCAACTAGTCTGTGGTACGTCGATTGACCAGATAGAGATGCGTGAGCACCATCACGGTGTCACCATGTTGGTTGGTTACCGTCACCAGTTCGTGCAGGTAGCCCGCCTCATCCGGGCGCTTGGCATGCAACGACATCTCGTTGATCTCTGCGGTCACCCGAATGGTGTCCCCGATAAAGACGGGGCGGATGAAGCGGATGCGGTCATAGCCATAACTCATGGCCTGCGGGTTGATGTCCCCTGCCGTCATTCCCACCGCGACGGAGAGGATGAGGGTGCCGTGGGCGATGCGCTGACCGGCGGGCTGCGTTGCCATCCATTCGGCATCCATGTGGTGCGGAAAGAAGTCGCCGGTCTGGCCAGCGTGCAGCACGATGTCGGCTTCGGTGATGGTGCGGCCGACAGTTTCGCGGCGCTCCCCTACTTCGTGGTCGTCGTACCAGCGGTCTTTCGTGAGCATCAGCGCACCAGCCATTCTGCGACGCCCGCATCGAGGCGTTCGCGTAGTTCAGCGATTGTGATCTCGCCCAAGAGAGCTGAAGTCACGAGCGGGGAAATCGCATTTTGGAGTTCGATATAGGTCGCAAATCGCGGGCGCATGTACGCGCCTTCGAGCGTCGCGCGCGTTCCGGTGAAGAAGTCGAGGCTGTCGGCGTTGGTGCGGGAGCTTTCCCACGCGACCGCGTTGCCGGGTTGGCCACCGCCGTCGTAGTACGACCCCTCTTGCACGGGGCCCGAGGCGAGCCAGAAAGCGTGCGCGATCGCGGCATCCATCACCTGACTGCGTGACGACACTGCGATACCGGCACCACCGAGCAGTGAACCCGCAACACCACGAGTCGAACTCGGGATGTCGATGTACTGCACGCGGTTCGAGCGGTAGCCGGTACGGGAATAGTTCGTGTAGCCGAAGAGCAGCGGCGAGTACGCGAAGGTGTCGCTCTCGGCCAGCACATCGGCGACCTGAATCGGATTGAAGCCGGCGTTATCGGCGGGCACCAAGCGAGCCAAGCGCGTGAGCAACTCCATCGACCGAGTCAAGGTCTCCTCCGACAAGAACCTGCCGGGCGCTGCCATGGGGTCTTCGCCCAGCCCGGCCGCGATCGTGATGAGGCTCGAGTACGAGTCGACGGGCTTGAATGGCCACAGCACGCGACCCTCTTCGGCGAGCGCGAGCACCTCATCCCAGTTGCGGGGCGGTTCGTCGAGAAGGTCGGGGCGGTACGCGGCAACCTGTGCTGCAGCATCGAGCGCGAGCCCCCACTGCTGCCCGAGGTGTTGATACGACTCGTGCGAACGCCCGACCGACTGCGTGGCCAAGGTCTCGAGTTCTGCATCGAAGCCGCGCCCGTTCAGGGGCGTGAAGAGTTTGTCTTCTGCCGCAATCGGAATGTGCGGATGATCGATCACAAGCAGGTCGTACTTCTCGACCAGGCTCTCCAGATCTTGGTCGGCAAAAGCCTGTAGCGAGCGGTACTCCCACTGCACCTCAACATCGGGAGCAACCGAGCGATACGCCTCGGCGGCCTTCACGACGCTGCCGTAGCCGCGCTCGTGTTCCCAGGTCATTCCGCGGATGACGGTCGGGCTCATGCTGTTGCCGCCGACGCCGAGGTGGTGCCAGCTGCAGTCGCTACTGCCGTCGCCGTCGCAGCGCGCGACGGGAACTCCGCCCGGATCCGAGCATTGTCTTCTCCAAGAGTCGGCGCCGCTTTAGTGCTCGTGAGAATCTGGCCGTCAACGCGGATGGGGCTGCGGGTCGTGAGCAGCTCGTTGCCTCCGCGAGTGACGGGCTGCGTCATCCGGATCGCTTCGAAGCCGCCCGAGGCAAGCAGCTCGTCGAGCGTGAGCACGGGGGCGCACCACACGTCGCCGGCATCAAGAATGTCGAGCCACTGTTGGGTGGTGCCGGTCGCGAACCGCGCCGCGAGAATCTCTTCGACGTACTCCTGGCGATCCCACGCCAGTTGCGGGTCGTGCATCGCGCTGAGTTCGGGCATGCCGAGCAGGTCGCCCAGTTTCGGCAGCGGATTCATCGCCATCGCGATGTAACCATCTGTGGTGGGATACGTGCCGTAGGGCGCCGCCAAGAAGGCGTGGGCCGAGTGTTCGCCGTGACGCTGCACCGTGATGGTGTCGTCGTTGAGCTTGGTGCTCAGCAGTTCGAACTGCAGGTCGAGCATGGCTTCGAGGAGGCTCGTTTGCACCATGCCCCCCTTGCCGGTGCGGAACTTGCGCACGAGAAGCGCCGTCACGCCCTGGGCAATGTGGCAGCTCATGAGGTGGTCGGCAATCGAGAGCCCGACCGGCACGGGGCCGTCGGTCTTCGAGCCATTGAGCCACGGGATGCCCGACATGGCTTGAGCGAGCAAATCTTGCCCCGGGCGATCTTTCCACGGGCCCTCTTCGCCGTAGCCGGTTGCGCTGGCGTAGACGATGCCGGGGTTGATGGCGCGCACCGATTCGAAGTCGAGGCCGATGCGTTCCATCACGCCGGGGCGGAAGTTCTGGATGATCACGTCTGCACGCTCGACGAGCTCTTTCACGTAGGCGAGGTCGTCGGCGACCTTGAGGTCAGCCGTGATCGACTCTTTGTTGCGGTTCATCGCGTGGAACGAGACGGTGTCGCCGTCGAACTCTCGACCGGCGAAAGCGAGGGTGCGACCGATGTCGCCCGAGCCGGGGCGTTCGACCTTGATGACGCGGGCGCCGAGGTCTGCGAGACGCATTGCGGCTACTGGTCCGGCCAAGAATTGGCTGAAGTCCAGAACCATAATGCCCTCGAGGGGGCGGTCCATTGGCGCAGACTCCGTTGGTGCGCCGTTGTGGTCATCCATTGCTGTTCAGCCTTCTGTTGATCCTCGTGAACAATCGTTTGATCATGCTAGTATGACGCAGAAATAGGCGCAAGGGAAACGGTGCCAAAGACCGGCTGCTTCACGGCATCCAGCCACCTTTCCTCCCTCGCGCACCACTAATCGCAAAGGAGCGCACCAGTGCTGAGCGTGAGTTATGTAGGCGAGCAACGCCTTGAGGTCAAAGAGTACGAACCGAAGCCTCCGGCAGCTGGTGACGTTCAAATTGCTGTCGCCTACAACGGACTGTGCGGCACCGATATGCACATCCTGCACGGCAACATGGATGCCCGCGTGCAGCTGCCGTTGACCTTCGGTCACGAGATGAGCGGCACCATTTCCGCTCTCGGCAACGGCGTTGAGGGTTGGAACGTTGGCGACCACGTCACCGTCATGCCGCTCTGGTGGGACAACACGTGCCCCGCCTGCCTCGCCGGCAACCAGCACATCTGCCAGAACCTCGATTTCATTGGCATCGACTCCCCCGGCGCCCTCCAGGGCAAGTGGAATGTTCCCGCCGAAACGCTTGTGGCCCTCCCGCCCGAGCTGCGACTGGATCACGCCGCGCTCGTTGAGCCTGCCGCGGTTGCGGTGCACGATGTTCGCCGTTCGGGTTTGGTGCCCGGAGACAAAGCCGTGATCATCGGTGGAGGTCCGATTGGAGTGCTCATCGCATCCGTCGCCCGCGAATTTGGCGCTGAGGTAGCGGTCATCGAGATCGACGCCGGTCGTCGAGCACAGATCGAAGCGCTCGGCTTCACGACCATCAGCCCTCTCGAGGTAGACCAAGTCGCGTGGGTCAACGAGTGGACCGCGGATGCCGGTGCCGATGTGGTCTTCGAAGTCTCGGGTGCTGCGGCTGCCGTGCTCGGCGCGACCGACCTCGCGAAGGTGCGCGGAACTCTCGTGGTTGTCGCTATTCACCCCACGCCCCGCGAGATCAACCTGCAGCGCGTCTTCTGGCGCGAGCTCACCATTATGGGAGCGCGCGTTTACCAGCGCACCGACTTCGAAAAGGCCATCGAGCTGATCAATGAGGGCGTCATCCCGGCCGAGCTGTTGATCACGCGCATTGTGCCGCTGTCGCAAACCAGCGAAGCTTTTGCTGATCTTGCCGCGGGCAAAGCGATGAAAATTCTCGTGGATGTCGCGGGCCAGAAGTGAGCACGACAGAGACAATCACGACAGAGAAGGGCAACCCCATGAACGGCATGTTTGACCTCACCGGATCCACCGCGGTCGTCACGGGCGCACGTCGCGGAATCGGCTTCGCCATGGCCGAGGCACTCGCCGCCGCCGGCGCCAACATCATCGGCGTCAGCGCCTCCATCGAAGCCTCGGGCAGCGACATCGAGAAGGCGGTCACCTCGTATGGCCGCACCTTCGAGGGCATCGCGTGTGACTTTGCCGACCCGGATGCCGTAGCCGCGCTGGGCGAGACACTCTCGACCCGCAACGTGGACATCCTCGTCAACAACGCCGGAACCATCGAGCGCGCCCCTGCCGCCGAACACCCCACCGAACTGTGGGATCGCGTGCTTCAAGTGAACCTGTCGAGCCAGTTCACGCTCACGCAGGCCATCGCTCGCTCGATGATCGAACGCGGCCGCGGCAAGATCATCTTCACCGCATCGCTACTGAGCTTCCAGGGCGGCATCAACGTGCCCGGTTACACGGCAGCGAAGTCGGGCATCGCCGGCCTCACCAAAGCACTCTCCAACGAGTGGGCCAGCAAGGGCATCACCGTGAATGCGATCGCCCCCGGCTACATCGCGACCGACAACACTCAGGCGTTGCAAGACGACCCCGACCGCTCGAAGGCAATCCTCGACCGCATCCCCGCCGGTCGCTGGGGCGTCGGCAGCGACCTCGCGGGTGCCACCGTGTTCCTCGCGTCGCGCTCCTCCGACTACGTCTCGGGCGCGATCCTCAACGTGGATGGCGGGTGGCTCGGCCGCTAGCCCTCACGCGCACACTGTTGGCTTCCACCATCGTCGGAGGGCGGAGCTACCGGCTGCGCTGGTCAAAGCATTGCGGTCAGTACTCCGCCGTCAGCGCGCACGGCGGCTCCGTTCGTTGCAGATGAAAGCGGGCTCGAGAGATAGACGGCGAGGTTCGCGATTTCGGCTGGCTCGATGAAGCGTTCGAGGAGAGAGGTTTGGTTTCCCCCAATGATGGACGCCTTCAGATCATCTGTCGAGAGTCGTTGCGCCTCGGCGATGTCGCGGATGGTAGCGGCTACGCCGTCTGAGTAGGTTGGGCCGCCAAGAATTGTGTTAACCGTCACGCCGGTACCGCGGGTGAGCTTGGCTAGGCCGTTACTCAAGGCGAGCATTCCCGCCTTGGTCACGCCGTAGTGCGTCATATCAGCGGGTATGTTTACGCCTGATTCACTCCCGATGAAGATGATCCGGCCCCATCCTGCGTCAATCATCCTGGGCATCAACGCTCGGGACAGTCGGACTCCGCTCATCACGTTTACCTCGAAATAGCGCGACCAGTCATCGTCGGGTATTTCGGCGAAGGGCGTTAAATCGAAGAGGCCGACGTTGTTAACAAGGATGTCGACGCCACCGAGCGAATCGAGGAGGCGCTGCACTTCAGCGGCGTCGGCAAAGTCCGCCGCAATACCCGTCACGTTCCCACCAGGTACTTCAGCTTGGAGGTTCGTCAGCGCTTGCTGGAGCCTGCTGTCGTCACGGCCGTTGATGACCACCGCTACGCCCTCCCGGAGAAGCGCCTTCGCGATCGAATACCCGATCCCCTGCGACGAACCACTTACAAAGGCACGTTTGTTTTCCAGCTGCATATCCATGGTCGAAGGGACCTCTCGTTTTTTACTTGCTCAGTCAAGTAAAAACTAACCTCATTTGGTTGCTCAGTCAAGTAAACCTGTAGCGTGTAAACATGACTGATTCCAGCGCCCCGAACCGTCTCACAGGAAATAACCTCGCGACGTGGGCGGCACTTGCGACGGTGCTCGAATGGCTGCCACCCGCCCTCGACGCCCCTCTGGTTCGCGGTTTCGATCTCACGCACTTTGAGTACGGCATCCTGTTCGCATTGGCTGACGCGCCAGACCGCACGCTGAGGATGACCGTTCTGGCGGATTATGCAAACAGCTCGCTTTCGCGGTTATCTCGAGCAGTGTCGCGTATCGAGGGACGGGGTTGGGCGCAGCGCACTCGAGACCCCCTGGACGGGCGGTCAATGCTTACTAGCCTGACCGAAGCCGGGCTGGAGATGCTCGACAAGGCCACCCCGGTGCACGCTTTGTCGGTCACGGAACTCGTCCTCGATCCGCTCACAAAGGCGCAACAGAGTCAGCTAAGAGAAATCAGTCTGAGTATCCAGCAAGCAATCCGGAAGCGGGAGGGATGGCAGCCGCCAAGATCGCTCTCCTCCGACGCTGACTAGCAAACCAAGCCCGGCGCATCCTCAATGTGGATGGCGATTGGCTCGGCCGCTAGTCCTTGCGCGCGATAACCGCTTCGGGCCGCAGGTCGAGGCGGCGCAGCAGTTGCGCGTTCGCCGCGACAACAACGGTCGAGGCCGACATGAGCAGCGCTCCGACGGAGATCGGCAGCACGAAGCCGATGGGGGCAAGCACGCCAGCAGCGAGGGGCACCGAGATGAGGTTGTAGCCGGCAGCCCACCACAGGTTTTGGCGCATCTTGGCGTAGCTGCGACGCGAGAGTTCGAACACGGCGAGCACCGAGCGCGGGTCGTCGCTCGCGAGCACAACACCGGCCGAGGCGATAGCCACGTCAGTTCCGGCGCCGATCGCGATTCCGACATCCGCCTGGGCGAGCGCTGGCGCATCGTTCACGCCGTCCCCGACCATTGCGACGGTGCCGCCCGCCTTCTGTAATTCGGCAACCTTGCTGGCCTTGTCTTCCGGATGCACACCCGAGAACACCCGGTCGATGCCGAGCTCTGCGGCTACCGACTGTGCCACAGCATCCGCATCTCCCGTGATCATCACGACCGTGACGCCCCGCGCGTGCAGCGCATCGATCGCCTGGCGCGAGTCTTCGCGCACTTCATCCGCGAGCCCGATTGCCCCGATCACGTGTCCGTCAGAGAGCACGTGCAGAATGATCGAGCCGTCTGCCGCCCACTCGGTCGTTACATCGATGGGCTGCTGATCGTGCTGGCGCAACATGCTCGGCCCGCCAACGCTGATCGTCGCACCATCGACAGAAGCTTCGACGCCAACACCGCTCGACGAACTGAAGTTGGAGGCTCCTACTCGTTCGAGCTCGCGCTCCTTCGCGGCGGTCACAATCGCCTTAGCCAGCGGATGCTCACTGTCGTTCTCCGCTGCTGCCGCGAGTCGAAGCACCTCGTCTTCGCTCGCATCCCCGACCGCCGCGACGTGCGTGACGGCGGGCTCGCCCTTCGTGAGCGTTCCCGTCTTGTCGAAGAGAACGGTGTCGACCTTGCGCATCGTTTCGAGGGCGATGCGGTCTTTCACGAGCACTCCGGCACGAGCCGCGCGCTCAGTAGAGATCGAGACGACGAGCGGGATGGCGAGGCCAAGAGCGTGCGGGCACGCAATGACAAGCACCGTGATGGTGCGCACGATCGCGTCATCCGGGCTGCCCGCGAGAGTCCACACGGTCGCGGTGATCGCTGCGGCACCGAGCGCGAACCAGAACAACCAGCCGGCGGCGGTGTCGGCAATGCGCTGGGCCGGCGACGAGGAGTTTTGCGCCGTTTCAACGAGCTTGGTGATGCCCGCGAGCGCCGTATCATCGCCAATCGCGGTGACCTTCACTCGGATCGAGTTATCGGTAGCCACGGTTCCCGCCACAACGCGGTCGCCCTCGCCGCGCGAAACCGGCTGCGACTCTCCCGTGATCATCGACTCATCAACCTCGGCTGAACCGTCAATCACTTCGCCGTCGGCGGGTACTCGTCCGCCGGGGCGCACGATGACGACATCGCCCACAACGAGATCAGACGGCGGCACGGTGACGAAGTCGTCCCCCTCAACCTTCTCCGCTTCATCCGGAAGCAAAGCGGCAAGAGAATCGAGTGCGCTGGAGGTCTGAGCCAGCGACCGCATTTCGACCCAGTGGCCGAGCAACATGACGACGAGCAGAAGCGCGAGCTCCCACCAGAACTCAAGGGCTTGGTCGATGAGGCCAAGAGTGGATGCGAGCGAGGCGACATACGCGACCGTGATGCCCAGTGAGATCAGCAGCATCATTCCGGGCTTGCGCGACTTCAGCTCAGAGTAGCCGCCCGTGAGGAAGGGTTTTCCGCCCCAGAAGTACATGACCGTTCCGAGCACTGGCGAGATCCAGTGGAACACCGCGACATCCGGGATCGTGTAGCCGATGATCTCGGAAAACATCATGCTGAAACCCGTGACGGGCACCGCGATCACCAGCATGATCCAGAACAGGCGGCGGAACTGCGCGACATGATCGCTATGGCCAGAGTGGCCAGAGTGCTGCTTGTGGGAGGTCTGCGTGTCGTGCTCGGTCATTCCATCCATGGGCGCCACGCTATACCCCTCTAGGGTATGGAGCAACCCCAAACCCGGCGACTCCCAGCTACCGTAGAGCCGTGACTACTTTCAGTGAAGAAATTGTGTCCGCAGTACTCGCCCATATGAACAGCGACCACAACGATGACAACTTGCTCATTGTGCGCGCCTTCGCGGAATCCTCCGCCATTTCTGCGGCCATGGTGTCGCTCGATGGCACCGAGGGAACGTGGCAGTATTCGGATGTCGACGGCATCGAACATCACGTGACCGTGCCGTGGAGCACGGAGATCACCGAGCGCGCGGAGATCCGCCACGAGATCGTGAAGCTCTACGATGCCGCGTGCGAAAAGCTCGGCGTGCCGGCTCGCCCCCACTAGCCAGCCCTCGCGATTGGTGATCTGCCCGCAAGGTGGGACTCACAGCGACCGAAGGTCAGGATGCAGTGGGGCGGAGACGCAGCCACGCGCGCGCGATGTGGGTAGCCATCGCTTCAGACGCGGATTTGCTGTCTCCGCTCTCGATGGCATCCAAGACGGCAACGTGCTCGGCGAGCGTGACGCGGAGTGAGCCTTCATCGGCGCGCTCACCCACAAATCGGTTGCTCGAGAGCGCGCGGTCGAAAAGGATTCCCGTGATGTTTGCTGCCAAGCGGATGCCCGACTGCTCCATCACGAGGCGATGAAATTCTGCGTCTGCCTGGTTGTTCTCTTCGGCGTCGCTGAGGGTGGCTTCCATCCGTTCCACAAGGGCACGAAGGGCAGCAAGGTCGTCGTCAGTGCGGCGCGTGGCAGCAGCACCGGCCATTGATGATTCAAGACTTCCGCGCACTACCGCGAGTTCGTCGAGCACTCCGAGAGTGTCGTCATTGTCGACGAGCGACGACAGCACGACCGGGTCAAGCATGTTCCACGCACTTGCCGGGTTGACGGTGGTTCCGCGACCCTGTGCGACGGTCACCAGACCCTTTTCTTCAACCCGCTTTACAGACTCGCGAATAACCGTGCGGCTCACGCCGAAGTGTGAGCTCAGGGTGCCTTCGGGAGGCAGGGTGGTGCCCGAGGGAACCTTCTCGGTGACGATCGAATCTACAAGCTCACGAACGACGGCAACTCCCAGGCGAGCAGCCGGCGCACGGCCGACCTCACCACTGGCCAGCCACTTGGGCGCAGCGTCATCGGCACTCACAGGATCCATTCATTCAGCATAAAGGGGCGCATCCTCACCTCGAACTCTGTCACAGCGCTGGCGCGAACTAACCATCCTGCCTAGATCATTACTTGCACCATGAAGTCTTTTAGGTCGCCCACTGAACAAAACAGGAGGAATCACACGCTCAATCACTCCTGGGAAGAAAATTCACCTCCCCCTCCCCCTAGCGCGCGTTGCTCGAAGCGACTACGAATAGAGAGCACACGATGCGCACTCACCTAGTGTGCGCACAAGGGGGAACAATCATGACCCGATCACCCAACCGCATGCTCGGAGCCATCGTCGGAGCATTCTTTGTTCTCTTTGGTCTGCTCGGCTTCACTGTCAGCGGCGGAGCTGGCTTCTTCGCGACCGAGGGCGGAATGCTCGCCAGCGTGTTCCAAGTGAACGTTTTCCACAACGTTATCCACCTAGTGGTTGGCGCGGCTCTGGTGCTGGCAGCGCTCTCGAACCGGACTGCGGCGCGCGCGGTCAATTCCGGATTGGGCTTCGCCCTTCTCATCCTTGGCTTCGCCGGGCTGCTGCTTGTCGGGTCAGAATTCAACGTTCTGGCGCTCAATGCCGCCGACAACGTTCTGCACTTTGCGGCCGCCGTCGTGCTGTTGCTCGTTGGCATCGGTGCCGACAGCCGCGTGACCGGCGTGAGCGCGTAATCCTCTCCGACTCACTAATTCGCGCTCCAAACCAGTTCGGCGAGGGCTACGAATAAGAGTCAACCGCGCGAACACAAGGTTTGCGCAGAGGAGGCACTGTAATGACTAAATCACCTAACCGCCTGCTGGGAACAGTTTTCGGCGCGGTCTACATTCTCGTCGGACTGCTCGGCTTCACCGTCACGAACGGTGTCGGATTCTTCGCCACTGAGGGCGGACTGCTGCTGGGCCTGTTCGAAGTGAACATCTTCCACAACGTGGCTCACCTCCTTATTGGAGCTGCCCTGCTGCTGGCTGGCCTCTCCAACGTGAAGGCTGCCCGAACCGTGAACTCCGTAGTCGGTTTTGCTTACTTGGCGCTCGGCTTCCTCGGTCTCTTTCTCGTAGGTTCTGCGCTAAACATCTTGGCCCTGAACGCTGCTGACAACGTGCTGCACTTTGCCAGCGCCGTCGTCCTGCTTGCTGTTGGCCTCGGTGCCGACAAGCGTGCATCTAGCGTCACCGCATAACTCGCACCACTAGTCCCAGATCACGCACCGAGAGGAGAACCGTCATGTCCGCAATTACCCGAACCTGGATCGCTTTTGCCGCAGTAGGCACCGGCCTAATCCATGTTGCACTCGTGATCGGTTCCCCTCTCGCGCTGGGCATCCCTCTCGCCATTCTTGGTGTCGTCGAGTTCGGGTGGGGCATTCTGGCCTTCACCCGCGACGCACTGCCGTTTGTGCGCATCGCCATGGTCGTAGCGGTGACGCCGCTTGTTGCCTGGGGCCTGCTGCTCACCGCAGCATCCGTCTTCCAGAATCCGGCGCTCGGTGCGTCCCTGGATGTCGTGCCGTGGGGAATCGCCGCCATGTTCCAACTTTTTGTGGCGGGCACCCTAGCGCTCCACTCTCGTCGAACTCGTGAAGGCTCGAACGCCACTGCGTCAGCACCCAGTGCTGGGCGCTACCTCATCGCTCTCACGGTTGGCGCCCTTGCAGTCGCTGCCCTGACGACCCCTGCTCTTGCTGCCACGGAGGCTGGAATCTATGCCCAGCCCCATGGCGAACACGATGGCTCATTCACTCCGCAGCGCGATGTTCCCACTGACGAAGGCACTGACGAGGGCGTTGACGAAGGCGTTGACGACATGTTCGACCTTCCCAGCCACGAAGGTCACTAGCTCCGCACTGACCTCAAGGTCACCAGAGTGATTGTGATAGCAACAGCCATGAGGCCGACGGCAACCCACGATGTGGCCACTACGCCTGAATCGAAGGCGTGACGCGCTGACTCCAACAGTTCTTCGCCAAGCCCTCCGGGAAGCGTGGACGCAACTTCTACGGCACCGCCCAACGTTTCACGCGCGGCGGTCGCATCCACAGCACTCAGGCCCTGGGGAACGTCGATCGTCGAACGGTACGACGCCGTCAAAATGCTGCCTAATACCGCGGTTCCCAGCACTGCGCCAAGTTCATAGGCGGTCTCTGAGACTCCGGATGCCGCCCCCGCTTTGTCTGGCGTCACGCTCGAAATGATGAGGTCGTTCGAGAGGGTCTCGGCCGAACCGATTCCGGCACCGAGAACACAGAACGCCACGATGTAGCTCAGCACCGTGGCATCGCTACCAGTCAGCGCGATGGAGCCGTACGCAAGCAGCGACAGCGTGAGGCCGCCCGCCATCAGATAGCCCGGCCGCACGAAACGCACGAGCGGCACCACAACGAGCCCCGCCACAATGATCACGAGAATGCCGGGCGTCAGAGCGAGAGCAGCGTCGAACGGGCTCAATCCCTCCACAAGCTGAAGGTGCTGGGTGAGGAAGAAAAGCAGACCGAGCAACGAGAAGACGCTCACGAGGTTCACGAGCACGGCACCGCTGAAGGAGGGCACGCGAAAGAGTTGCATATCGAGCATGGGGTTGGCCTGCCCCAGCAGCCGGCGCACAAAGAAAACGCCGGACAGCGCCGCAATTGCTAACAGGGCAATGGGCAGCACTCCCACGCCCTCGGTAGCGAGTTCTTTGATCGCGTACACCGCCGGGCCGAGCGTGAGAATCGACAAAAGGATGCTGCTCAGGTCAAACGGCCCGGGGGTGGGATCCTTCGATTCGGGAATCAAAACGGGCGCGAAGATCAGCAGCGGCAGCAGGAACGGTACGGCGACGAGAAACACCGATCCCCACCAGAAGTTCTCCAGCAGCACTCCCCCGACGAGTGGCCCGATGGCAGAACCCGCCGAGAACCCGGCGGCCCAAATCGCGATCGCGAGGCGCCGCTGACGGCGATCCGCAAACAGCGAGCGAAGCAACGACAGCGTCGAGGGCATCAGCATCGCGCCGAAGACGCCCAGCAGAATGCGAGCGAGAACAAGCGACGTGGCGTCGGGAGCGAAGGCCGCGAGCACCGAAACGATGCCGAACCCCGAAGCGCCGACGAGCAGCAGCCGACGGCGGCCAAAGCGATCGCCAAGGTTGCCCATCCCCACCAACAGTGCGGCCAGCACCAGCGGATAGACGTCAACAATCCAGAGTTGAACAACCGCGCTCGGGCGTAGATCGCGGGCAATGCTCGGCAGGGCAAAGCTCAGTACGGTGTTGTCGATCGACACCAACAGAGTCGGCAGCATCAGCACCCCCAGCGCCAACCACTGCTTAGTCGTTGCCATCACCCGGGGTTGTTCAGTTGCACTCACGTGCTCACGATACAGTCCCGCCGAATACCCAACTTTCGGATGATGTTTCGCCCAATTCGCCTTCGCTAGAGTGAGGGTAACCTAACCCCCCTTCTAGGAGACCTCGTGGCTGTAATTCCTTTCTCGCAAGCACTTCGTGAGCGCACCTGGTCGAGCCACGGAGACAGCGAAGGCGCCGACTTCATGAAAGACCTCATGACGGGAAAGGGAACCCGCGAGGACTACATCGCGTTGGTGGCCCAGCACTACTTCATCTACGAAGCCATTGAAGCCGCTGCTGACCATTTCGCCAGCAACCCCGTTGCCGCGCCTTTCATCACCTCGCAGCTCACGCGCCTGCCCGCGATCGAAGCGGACCTCGAGTTTCTGATCGGCGCCGACTGGCGCGACCAGATCGCTCCCCTCCCCACCGCCGCCGCCTATGCGGCCCGCGTGCGCGCAGTTGCTGCCCAGGACTGGGCTGGCGGATTCATCGCCCACCACTACACGCGCTACCTCGGCGACCTCTCGGGTGGCCAAGTCATCCGCACGCTCATGCAGCGCCAGTTCGGGTTCGAAACCAACGGTGTCGGCTTCTACCTTTTCGACCAGATCGCCAAGCCCAAAGAGTTCAAGATCACGTATCGCGACCAGCTCGATGCTGTCGAGTGGGATGACGCCGAGCGTGACCGCGTCATTAACGAAGTACTGGCCGCCTACAAGTTCAACACGGACTTGTTCATCGACCTGTCGCGCGCAAAAGCGGCCGCCTAGCCCCGCCGCGCGGGCCGTGTCGCCGAACCGGCATGGCCCGCTTGGGGCAGCGTTCTCCCCTGCTGCCTGCACTTGCGGCCGCAGCGTTGTCCGAGGCCTGAGCGCTATCCGAGACCCGAGCGCTCATCGCGAACGCCGTCAGTCTCGGAATCCACGGATCCCTCAACGGGCTTCTTTGACAGCCCTACCGACCCGGCGCTGGAACGGCCCTCGAGAGCAGTGTGCACCGCGATCGACTCGTCGACATCGGCGTACCGCGGGCGCAGGCCCACGGGGCGCTGGCGACGCTCCTCGCGTTTCGCTCGCCGGGCCGCAACGATCAAGTTGAGAGCTTCGACCAGAATCGCGAACGCCATCGGCGCGTAGATGAGAGCTTTGTCAATGTAGACCCCGAATCCCTCGGCGATCAAGAAGACTCCAATGAGGAGCAAGAACGAGAGGGCCAGCATCTTCACTGTCGGATGCTGGTTCACGAAGGTAAAGATAAAGCGGGCCGCGAAGAGCATGATGCCGAACGACAGCACAACCACAGTGATGATGATGACGAGGTTTTCTGTCATACCGACTGCCGTGATGACGGAGTCGAGCGAAAAGACGAGGTCGAGAACCAGAATCTGCGCGATGACTGACCCGAAGGTGACCGCTTTCCTGCCCCCGCCAGAGCTGTGCTCTTCGTCGCCTTCAAGTTTGTGGTGTATTTCCGTTACGGCCTTGTAGACCAGGAAAACGCCACCCGCAATGAGGATGATGTCTTTCCACGAGAAGCCAAGCTCACCGATGACGAAAATTTCGTCTTTCAAGGTGATGATCCAGCCTGCAAAGAGCACGAGAACGATTCGCATGAGCATCGCGAGGGTGAGGCCGAGGTTGCGAGCCTTCGCCTGCTGATCTTTCGGCAGTTTCGATGCGAGGATCGAAATGAAGATGACGTTGTCGACGCCGAGCACAATTTCCAGGACGAAGAGTGTGAGAAAGACCGCGATGAGGTCAGGCGTGAAGGCGAAGGAGAATTCCATTCGTCAATTCTCCACTAGAGGCCCGCAATTGGGAGAGTGCGCCTGAGAAAGTTAGCCCATCGCTTCGATCTGGGCGCGCATCGTGTCGAGCGTCTCCAGAATCTCTAGTGAGACATCCAACGGATGCTCGGGGGCTTCGGTGCGCCCATCCGCAATGTGCTGGGCAATCGCCGTCGTCTGAAACGACAGCCCCTCGCGGCCGCGGAGTCCGGTGCCGTCGGTGAACTCGGTGCGCTCGTCGTCGCGCACCACCGCAAACCCGTTCGGCGCATAAAACGGTGTGCGCACCTCAACGCGAGCACGGGTGCCGTTGATGCGGGCCTCCGTGGGGGTGTCGGCCTGCATGGTCGTGTGCAACACAGCCTGGGCACCGGTGGCGTGGTCGAGAATCATGGCCGCCTGCCCATCAACACCCGTGTCGAGCATCCGTCCCCGAGCGAACGCCGCGGTGGGGGCGCCGAGGGCGAAGCGAGAGAACCAGACCGGGTAGATACCGATGTCGCGCAGCGAGCCACCGCCCATGGTCGGGTCAAACACGGGCTGGCCGGCGGGGGCGCCAAAGTTAGCCCCAAAGTCGGCGGTGACGACCTTCAGATCACCGAGCTCCCCTTCGGCGAGGAGCTGCGCGATGATCGTGGTCTGCGGCAAGAAGCGCGTCCACATGGCTTCCATGGCGAACACGCCAGCGGCACGGGCGGCATCCACAATCACGCGAGCATCCGCTGCATCGATGCCGAGCGGCTTTTCGATGAGCACGTGCTTGCCTGCCGAAATGGCGAGCAATGCCAGCGGCCGGTGAAAAACGTTCGGCGCGGCAACGTAGATGATGTCGACCTCGGGGTCAGCCACTAGCTGGTCATAGCTGCCATAGCTGCGCCCGATGCCGTGCTTCCTGGCGAATTCTGCGGCACGATCAGCAGAGCGCGACGCGACGGCCACCACTCGCTGATCGGTGTTGGCATGCATGGCGGCAACCCAGTCGGTGGCAATCCCACCCGGGGCAAGAACGCCCCAGCGCAACGTTGGTCCACCCCGAAGCGGGGTTGCAGTCGGTTCAGGCAGAATCACGACAGTTCCATTCCCAGATAAATCGAGTCGGCGCCCCGAGCAAGTTCTGTGAAACCAAGGTGGCGGTAGAACGCGATGGCATTGTGATTATCTTCGCCCACATCGAGATGGATGCCGCTCACACCGCGAGCGCGCAGCGCCTCGAACAGTGTCTCGAGCATCGTTCGCCCCAGGCCCTGCCCCTGCGCGCGCGGCAGAAGATCGATGTGCAGGTGCGCTGGATAGTCGGCCACGACAGCCGCAGGGGCCTCCACCGGAGAGTGAAGGTGCGAGATGAGTTCATCGTCGAGCGAATCGCCCGCCGTCGCCGGGTACTGGGCGCGCAATACCGGCCACCACTCACGTTCTTGCCACGCCTCAAACTGGCGGGTGTCTGCGGCGCCAAGAACGTAGCCGGCGACTCCGAGTTCGTCCGCGATCACGAAGGCGAGATCGGGCTCACCGACCAGATATGGGCCAACGTAGATGTGGCCGAGGAGGTCGGGATTCTCGTAGAGAGCGCTCCCATCAGCCCCGGCATCCGCTGTCTGAAGACAGACTCGGTAGGTGCCGGGGAGGTCATAGAGACCCGCAGGCCGAATGTGACTCATGGTTTCACCATATCGCCTGCGTCAACTGGTCTAGTTCCGAGGTCTCACGTTGGCAACGGAGTGGTCTAGACGAGGCAGCGTCGACCGCGTACTCTCCGGCTTTCCGGGCCCATTTGCTTGTATGTTTCGAACACATTTCGGCCAAATGTACCCCGGAGTGGTCTAATTCCCTCTTTACCGGGATAGTGAAAATGGGCTCTAATGAGAGCGTGACCGTTGTCGAGGAATCCACCAGACACACCCTGAGAGCACGCTTGCGAGAACTCGTAGCGTCGACAGAGGTGGGCAAGAGCCTGCCAAGCGAACGCGATCTCAGTGCACGCTGGGGTGTCGCGCGTATGACGATTCGTCGCGCCGTCGACGCTCTCGTCGCTGAAGGCCTCGTCGAGCGACGCCATGGTTCAGGCACCTACGTGACCCCACAGCCCTTCGTGCGCTTGCTCGGTCTCACCTCGTTCTCCCAAGATATGCGTGACCGCGGCCTTGAACCGGGCGCCCGCCTTCTTGCTTACCGGGTGGCCCCAGCGGATGCCGCGATCTCCGCTCAATTGCGGATAGCCGCCGGTGATCCTGTCGTCAGCTTCACGCGCCTGCGTTTGGGCAGTGGCGAAGCGATGGCGGTTGAAACCGTCTGGATTCCCCAAGCCCTCGTTCCCGGCATCAACGGCAGCGACTTGGGCGGGTCCCTCTACGAACTCCTCAGCAGCCGTTACCGCATCTCCCCCGGTGCCGCCAATGTTTCGATCGAGCCAGTGTTGCCCGACGAGCGGGTGCGCGAGCTGCTCACGATCTCCGAAAACCAGGCCTGCCTGCGCATCCGAATGGTCGACTCTGATGCCCGCGGAAACATCATCATGATCGCCAATTGCTTCTATCGCGGCGACAAGTACCAGCTCACAGCCCAGGTCTCAGGCGGCGCGTTCTCGGCCGAACAATCCCGGAACAGCTAATGCTTCGGGTTCTCGCTGTCGATGGCGGCCAATCCGGAATCCGCCTCAAAAGCAGTGCGCAGCCCGGCACTGTTGAAGTCGATGGGGTGAGCCGCCTTGAGGGCGACACCATGCGCACGGTTGCGGCCGCAGTCGCGAGCGCCTGGGCACACGGCAAGTTCGAGCCCGTTGATCGTGTCGTGATGGGTCTCACTACGTCCCCTGCGGATGCTGCCTCCTCCACGCGTCTCGCCGAACTTGTCGCAGCAACCACGGGAGCCAGCGAGGTGTGGATCGCGGATGACACCGTCACCTCCCACGCCGGAGCACTCTCCATCGAATCTGGCGTCTCGCTCATCACCGGCACCGGCGTTGCCTGTCTCGCTCTGCGCCCCACGGGAGAATCCCACGCGGTTGATGGCGACGGCTATCTCCTAGGGGATGCCGGTGGCGGGTTCTGGATCGGCAGTCGCGGTATTTCTGCGGTGCTCAAGGAACTCGACGGCCGCGGACCACGCACCACCCTGACGGCGCGAGCAGCAGAACACTTCGATGGCCTCACGAATATCGCCGCACGCCTCCATAGCGCCCACCGCCCGGTCAACCGCATTGCCCAGTTCGCCCGTGGCGTGCTCGCTTCAGCAGCTGAGGGGGATGCCGCCGCCGACGCCATTGTGATCGAAGCGGCTTACGAGCTCTTCCTTACCGCTCGTGTCGGAGTTCGGTGGGTGGGCATCGATGCCCCGCTGGCTCTTGGCGGCAAGCTGCTGGGACCGAACACTCTCCTCTTCGCCCGCCTTGTCGAGCATCTCGCCAGTGAAGGCATGTCATTCCGCCCGGCGGATGCGTCCGCTCTCGAAGGTGCGCTGCTGCTGGGCACTGGCGACACCGACAATCTCTATCGCGATCTCATCCACGTGTGGAAAAAAGGAACACCCGCATGACTCTCACGAGCCCCCCGACTCTCGATGTGCAGTCGCCAGCTGCGCGCTACTTGGCGCGCGCGACGCACCTCATCGAGCGACTGACCACCGATGAAGGTCCGAACATTGTGGCGGCATCCCGCCTCGTTGCTGACGTGCTTATCAACCACCGCACGGTTCACATCTTTGGCACCGGCCACTCCCACATGCTCGCCGAGGAGCTCTACTACCGCGCCGGCGGCCTCGTCAACGTTCAGCCGCTGCTCTTCGAGGGCCTCATGTTGCACACGAGTGCCCCACTCAGCACCTCCCTCGAACGACTGCCCGGGCTCGCCGCGGCACTGCTGCGCGATCACCCCATCGCCGCGAATGACGTGCTGATCGTGGCATCCAACTCCGGCAGCAACGCCGTTACGTCTGAACTCGTGCAGCAGGTGATGGCCAATGGCACCCCCGTCATTGCCCTCACAAGCCTGACGCACGCCACCTCCCCCGAGGCCCGAGCGACAGCCCTGCCGCGACTGCACGAACTCGCCACCGTCGTGATCGATAACGGTGGCGCCGTCGGCGACGCGGCCGTTGACATCGCCGGGTTGAGCAGCCGGGTGTCTGCCACCTCTACTGTGGTGGGAGCGGCCATTCTCAACGCCGTCATGGCTGAAGCTATCCAGCTCTCTGTTAATGCCGGAGTCACTCCCGATATTTACGAGAGCAGCAACACCACCAGCGGCGATGCCAGCAACCTCAAATTCACCACCACGATAACCACACCATGACTCCACGCTCCCGAGCCAGCTCCGACTCCTCAGCTTTCGCCATTCGCGGCGTCATCGAGGGGTTCTACGGCGCGCCCTGGAGCCATGAACAACGCCTCGATCTCATCGGCTTCCTCGGCAACCGCGGCATGAACACCTTTGTGTACTCGCCCAAAGATGACCCGCTCGTTCGTCACGAATGGCGCACCCCCTACGCTGGCGCCGAGCTCGCCCGCATCGCCGAACTCATCACGCGCTGTGACGACAACGACATGACCTTCATGTACTGCCTCTCCCCCGGGCTCACCATGAAGTACTCAAGCAGCGACGACATCGAGATGCTGCTCGCCAAGTTCAGCGCCGTGCGCGAATTGGGCGTCACCAGCTTTGGACTGCTTCTGGATGACATCCCGGTCCGGCTGCAGCATCCGGCCGACGTGGCAGCATTCCCCGATCTCGTTACCGCCCACCAATCGCTCATTGGGAATGTCTTTTCGCAGTTCGACGCCGACACCCACCTCACGGTGTGTCCCACGCAGTACTGGGGCTACGGCGACGAGGACTACATCACTCGCCTTGGGCGCGGCATTGATCCGCGCATCGACCTCTTCTGGACCGGCCGCGCCATTTGCTCCGCCACCCTCGATCTTGCCGACGCTGCCGTCTTCGCCCGGGCAACCGGCCGCCCCGCTACCTACTGGGATAACTACCCGGTGAACGATGTCGCGATGGGCCACGAGCTCCACATCGGCCCCTACCAGGGTCGCGATCCGCACTTGCACCGCTTCTCCACGGGCATCATTGCTAACGGCATGGAACTCTTCGAGTCATCCAAGATTCCCTTCGCCACCGTCGCCGACTACCTGCGCGACCCCGAAAACTACGACGCAGAAGCCAGCTGGAAGCAAGCGCTGCTGGATGTCGTTGGTCCAGAAAACCTCGACGATTTCAGTCTGTTTGCTGACACGGTTCGTTCCTCGTGCCTCTCGGCCGACGACGCGCCGGTACTGGGCGAGGCCCTCGAGCGCTTCACTTTTGAGTCGGAGTACGGTGATGCCGCGACTGCTGCCGCTGACCTGCTCGTGGTTGCCCAAGCCATGCTCGGCGCCGCAGACCGGTTGCTCGACGGCCCCGTGGCAAACCCGCAACTCATCGCCGAGGTGCGGCCGTGGCTTGAATCGTTCCGCGTGGGCGGGCGTGCGCTTGTGGAGATCGCAGAACTCGCCGCCGCCGGTCGCCTCGCCACCGCTGGCCCCAGCCGGCTTCTCCCCTATCTCGACACCCTTCGCGCAGCCCACCGTCGCGTCTTCGGCGACCTGCTCGATATGACTTTGGCAGAACTCGTTTCTGCCGGGGGCTCACCACCCGCAACACCTGCATCACCCCGCACTGCATCGCCCGACACTGCATCACCTACAGCAAAGGAATGATCATGCCCGTCACGAGAAAGAAGACTCTCGCTGCTGTCGCTGCCCTCAGCGCCACAGCACTGATCCTTACCGGTTGTTCAGCCGACGGCGGAAGCTCCGACGATAACGTGCTCCGCATCGCCATGGGTTCCCCCGGAGAAGCTCAGATCCGCGTCTGGGATGACGTCGCGGCACAGTACGAAGCCGCCAACCCCGACGTCACCGTCGAGATGAACTACCAAGACGACGATCTGTACCAAACCATCGGGCTTCCTAACCTGCTCAACGGGCGCAACGCTCCAGACATCTACTTTGAGTGGGCGGGAGCGCGACTGGAACAGCGTGCCGCTGACGGGTTTGCTGCCGACCTCTCGGACGCCGTGACATCCGGCCCCATTGCTGGTCTCTTCGATGACGAAGTCTTCACCTCGCTCACCGTCGATGGTGCCGTGGTGATGGTGCCTCATTCCGCTGACGTCACCAACGTGCTCTGGTTCAACGAAGATATTTTTGCGGATGCCGGTCTCACTCCTCCCACCACGTGGGATGAACTGCTCGCCACCTGCGACGCACTCGACGCCGAGGGAATCATCCCGATCGCCTCGGGCAACAAGGACCTGTGGGCTGCTGGCAACTGGCTCGCCCACCTGACCTCGCGTGTTGTCGGGGAAGAGGCCTACAGCGCAGCGCTCTCGGGCGACGCCGACTTCAACACTCCCGAGTGGATCGAAGCCTTCGGTTACGTCGAAGAGCTCGCTGACCACAACTGCGTCAACGAAAGCGTCAACGCGGTTGATGACAACGAGGGTGCTCAGCTCTTCTTCCAGGGCAAGGCCGCCATGCACGCGATTGGTTCGTGGCTCGTGAGCTGGGCGATCGATGAGGCACCAGACCTCAACTTCGACTACGTAAACCTGCCAGCCATGCCGGGTGAAGGCAACCAGGAGAGCGTCATCGGTGTTGTCACCGGGTACGTCGTCAACGCCAAGAGCACCAAGCAGGATGAGGCAGCCGAGTTCTTGGCCCTGCTCAACAACGACGAGAATGTTCAGCAGTTCATCGGTGCGGAGCTCACTCCGATGACTCTGTCGGCTGCGTCGGGCGACGACATCGATTCGCGCACCGCATCGCTCACGGCTCTGCTTGAGACCGCTCCGGCGATCGTGCTGCCGCCCGACAACGGCTATGACCTCGAGACCGCGAACGCTCTCTACGCCGCACTGGCAGAGGTTCTGGGTGGTCAGAAGTCCCCCGCTGATGCCGTTGCCGGCATAGATCAAAAGCTTGGCTAACCATCTCCCCCATTAGTTAGCCAACCGTGCTGGTCGTCCGTCACCCGAAGGCGGACGACCAGCACTCCTTCGAAGGAACCACCGCATGAAGCCGAACCGCACGGCAACCCCGTACCTGTTCTTGGTGCCCGCGATGGGCGTCTTCGGCTTCGCCGTGTTGTTCCCCGTGATCATGACGTTTGCCTACAGCTTCACGGAGTGGAACGGCTACGGCGCCATGGTTTTTGTCGGCATCGACAACTACGTCAAGGCTGCCAATGATGTGCTGTTCCGCGATTCCTTTGTGCACGTGCTCATCTACATCGCGATCACGATCGTGCTTGAGGTCGTTGTCGGTTTGGTTCTCGCGGGGCTCGTGAGTGTGCGCCGCCGCGGTTCTCTCTGGTTCCGGGTTGCGATCTTCACCCCCGTGATGCTCCCCATGGTCGTCGTGGCTGTCCTGTGGGCGTTCGTCTACAACAACGACTTCGGTCTGCTCAATGCCGCCTTGCAATCCTTGGGTCTTGAGGACCTCCAGCGGGTGTGGCTTGGTGACACCTCCACTGCGTTGATCGCCGTGAGCGTCGTGTCCGGTTGGGTATATGCCGGTTTCTACATGACTATCTTCTACGCCGCGTTCAACCAGGTGCCCACCGAGGTCATTGAGGCCGCTCGCCTCGATGGCGCCGGCGAATGGCAACTATTCCGCAGCATCAAGGTGCCGATGATCCGCAATGCGATCACGGTCGCGCTGTTGCTGTGCATCACCGGTGGTTTCCAAGGCTTCGACCTCTTCTACGTCATGACGAACGGCGGCCCGTACGGTGCCACTGAGATCCCCACCACCTATCTCGTGAAGTCGGTATTCACTTTCCAGAATGTTGGCTACGGATCGGCCATGGCTGTCGTGCTCACCGTCGTCGTTGTGGGGCTTGGCCTGATCTTCACGCGAATCAATCGCGAAAACCCTGAGGAGGTGCGCTCATGAGTATCGACTCTCGCAAGAAGTCATCCGGGTTAGCCCGCACGCACACCGCGAAGCATCACGCTGGCCGGCGCGCTCCCCTGCGGATCGCCGATGTGCTCTTCACGGCAGCGCTCATCGTCATCGCTGTCGTGTTCTTCTTTCCGATGCTCTGGATGGTGTTCTCCAGTTTCAAATCGAACTCCGCGATCTTCGCAACCCCCTTCGCTCTCCCGACCGAGATCGACTTCGGCCGCTGGGTTGAAGCGTTCGAGGTTGGTCACATCGGCCAGTACGCCCTGAACAGCGTGATCGTCACCGGAGCGTCGGTGCTCGCCATCCTGCTGCTGGGCGCTGCCGCGGCTTTTTCCTTCAGTCGTTATCGCTTCCGCGGTCGTAACCTGTTTATGGGGTTACTGGCGCTCGGCTTGCTGCTTCCCCTGCAGTCGTACTTCATCGCGCAGTCCACGATGTTCACTCAGCTGGCCATCACCGACACCCGCTGGGCCTTGATCATTCCGTATACCGCGATGGGCCTGCCGCTCGCGGTCTACCTGCTCAAGGTCTATCTGGATGCCGTGCCCGACGAACTCTTCGAGGCCGCCCGCATCGATGGGGCGAGCGACCTTCGCATCTTCGGCTCGATCGCGCTGCCCCTGCTGCGCCCCGGGCTCGCGACCGTCGCAATCTTCTCCGCGCTCTCGAGCTGGAACGAGTTCTTGCTCGCCCTGCTCTACATTCAGGATGATGCGCTCAAGACAATCCCGACCGGACTCCTTGCATTCTCCAGCCGGTATGTAACCGACTACGGCCTGCTCTTCTCAGCGCTCTCGATCGTGACGCTGCCGATGATCGTGATCTATATCGTCTTCAACAAGCAGATCGTCGAAGGCATCACCGCCGGCAGCGTGAAGTAGCTCAAGCAGCTCACGCGAGCCCGGGGGAGTCAGGCCTGAATAGCCGGGATGGGCTGGGCCCGGGACATGAACCGCACGACGTTCTCGTCGACGATGATGTCGCTCGGGCGAAGCGGCCGAGTCAGGTAGAGCCCCTCCAACCTGCTGATGCGGCTGAGGGCAACATAGGTCTGGCCGGGAGCGAAGGAGCGTGGCCCGAGATCCACTATCGCGCTGTCGTAGGTCTTGCCCTGTGATTTGTGAATCGTGACCGCCCAGGCGAGCCGCAGCGGAAACTGCGTGAACTCGGCAACGACATCTTTGCGAAGCGCTTTCGTGCGCGCCGAGTAGGAGTATTTGAACTTCTCCCAGGCGACGGGCTTCACTTCGTAATCGCGCCCGTCGATTTCGACCCACACGGTGTCAGCGATCTTAACGACAGTGCCGACGCTGCCATTGACCCAGCGTTGCGTTCCACCCTCTTGAGTGTCGTTGCGCAAGAACATCACTTGCGCGCCCACCTTGAGCTCAAGGGATTCATCGGCGGGGTAGGCGCGACCGCCGAACTCTCCCGAAATCTCGGCCTTCGCCGTCAGTACCCGACCGGGGAGTCGCGCGAGCGCTGTCGCGTTGATGCGCGTGACGGTGCTGTTCGTGGTCGCAAGGGTAATCGTGCCGTCGTTGGGTGCGGGGCGCGCGCCCACCGCGTTGAGGCGGCCTGCGATTTCAGCGGTGACGCCGTTGTGGCGCACGGCATTGAGCATGTATTTGAACTCATCCTCATGCTGGCGATGGATGCTCGTGAGTTCGTAAATCGTCAGGTCGGTCTGTTGCCACACGAGAGCGTCGAAGAACCAGATCGACTCGTAGCGGTCTTCGAAGTAGGCCCGCTCATCCGGGTCGCCCGGAACCGGGGCCAATTGATACGGATCACCGAACAACACGACCTGCACCCCGCCGAAGGGCTCTTTCTTGCGCTGACGAGCCTGGCGCAGGCTGCGGTCGATCGCGTCGAGAAGGTCGGCGTTGACCATCGACACTTCATCAATCACGAGGGTTTCGATGGTGTTGAGCAGCTTGCGGAGTTGATCAGTCTGTTCGAGCTCGTGGTCGGCAATAACTCCGATGGGCAAACGGAACAGCGAATGGATGGTCTGTCCGCCCACATTAAGCGCCGCAACACCGGTCGGAGCACAGATCACAATCTGCTTCGACGTGTTGTGCGCGAGGTGGTTGAGCAGAGTGGATTTACCGGTGCCGGCTCGCCCCGTGACGAAGAGGTTCTCCCGCGTCGTCTCGATGGCAGCGAAAACGGCTGCTTGCTCGGGCGACAGGGTAATTTCGGACACCCAATCACCCTAATGCTGCTGCCTGCTGGTCTCGTGCCCGCGCGCCACAATCTGTGGTTCGTCTCCGGCACGCCTCAGCGGTTTAGGATGTGTGAATGCGTCGCGAGCTTGTTACCTGGTCAATCGTGTTTGGGCTGATCGTTGTCGCCTTCATCACGACTGTCCTCATTGTGAACGCGACCCTGTTCAGCGCGAGCGGCTTTGTGCGCAGTTATCTTGGCGCCCTCGCTCGCCACGACATGGCATCCGCTCTGCAGATTGCTGACATCGAACTGGCCGAAGACCATGGGGCATCGTCCGACGATGGCTCGGGCGCGACGCCCATCGACACGACCGGCGCTGGTTCGATGCTGCTCGCGGGCTCGCACGATCTGTTGCGGCCCTCAGCACTCAGCACGATTGAGGATGTTGCGCTGGTCTCTCGGGAGATCAACGACGACGGCTCCGAAACCGTCACCTTCGTGTTCGAACTCGATGGCGAGACCTCTCACACCACGTTCACGGTGGAACGCGACGGCACCCGTTTCGGTGTGTTCGCCGACTGGAAGTTCGTCACCGCGCCCCTCACGATCGTGCGCCTCACCGTCTCGAACACTCAAGAGTTCACCGCCAACGGCTCCGAATTTGTCACGCCAGCCCAAGACACTCCTGCGCCCTACGTAGTGTTGGCGCCCAGCAGTTTCGAGCTCAGCCATTCATCCACGTTCCTCACCGCCGAGCCAATCGTCGTGGCTGCCACCGACCCCGGCGGCACTATCCGGGCGCGGCTTGAGGCCGTCGCAAACCAGACCATGATTTCCCAGGTGCAACGCGAAGTGAACGACTACCTCGATGAGTGCGCCACCCAGGTCGTGCTGCTGCCAACCGGCTGTCCGTTTGGCCAGCCCATGGCCAACCGCATCATCACCACTCCGGAGTGGAGCCTGGCGAGCTATCCCGAGGTTTCGCTCGTGCCCGGTGCTGAGACGGGAAGCTGGCTCATGCCGGAGACGGATGCCGCAGCGCACCTCACGGTCGATGTCCGCTCCATTTTCGATGGCTCCATTTCCAGCTTCGATGAAGACGTTGATTTCACCGCGAGTTACCTCGTTACCTTCTTGCCGGACGACCAGTTGCTCATCACACCGCAGTACTAGTCTTCCCCAGCCGATAAACTGGTGCCTCAGCGTCACGAAAGGTAGGACCGATTGCAGTACACCTCTACGCGAGGCCACGCCCTCGGCTCGTATACCGATGTCATCCTCGAAGGTCTTGCGAGCGACGGCGGGTTGGCGGTCCCCGGGCCACTCCCGCAGGTCGATTCAGCCCTGCTCGAGTCGTGGCGCGATCTGAACTTTGCCGAACTCGCGACGGCGGTCATCTCACTGTTCGCGAACGACATTGCAGAAGACGACCTCGCGCGCATTTGCCGCGCAGCGTACGACCCGGCCAAGTTTTCTACGAGTGAGATTGTTCCCGTCAGCGATCTCGGCAACGGTCTGACGCTTGTCGGTTTGTCCGAAGGCCCGACGCTTGCCTTCAAAGACATCGCCATGCAGTTTCTTGGCGAGGCACTGGATTTCGCTCTCGCAAAGTCTGACGGCGTCCTCAACATTCTGGGCGCTACATCCGGTGACACCGGTTCAGCCGCCGAGTACGCGATCCGCGGCAGAGAGCGACTCAGCGCCTTCATGCTGTCGCCCCGCGGCCGCATGAGCGAGTTTCAGCGGGCGCAGATGTATTCGCTGCAGGAGCCGAACATCCACAACCTCGTGGTCGACGGTGTTTTTGACGATTGCCAAGAGCTCGTCAAGGAACTCTCGAGTGATGCTGCCTTCAAGCAGGCGCACAATTTGGGCGCGATGAACTCCATCAACTTTGGGCGAATCTCCGCGCAGATCGTCTACTACTTCTGGTCGTGGCTGCGCGTGACCGATGCCGTAGACGTGCACGACCGGGCAGACTTCGAGGTCTCCTTTTCGGTACCGTCCGGCAATTTCGGCAACGTACTTTCGGGTCACTACGCGCGAACGATGGGTCTGCCCATTCGAAAGCTCGTCGTAGCGACAAACGAAAACAATGTCCTCGACGAGTTCTTCAGGACTGGTATCTACCGCCCCCGAAACGCAGCAAATACGCTCGCGACCTCGAGCCCGTCCATGGACGTGTCTAAAGCATCCAACCTCGAGCGTTTTCTCTTCGACCTTCTCGGCAGCGATGCGGACCGCCTTCGTGGCCTCTGGCAGCACCTCGGCAACGACGGTTTCGTAGACCTCACCGCAGAGCAGCCACGCTTCCTGGAAGAGTTCGGAATCGTCAGCGGCACGAGCACTCACCAGGATCGGGTCAACACCATCCGGTCAGTCTTCGAGAGCACGCAGGTGCTTCTCGATCCGCACACCGCCGACGGTGTCACTGTCGCCCATGCCCACATCGAGCCCGGTATTCCGATGCTGGTCTTGGAAACGGCAAAGCCGGCCAAGTTCCCCGACGTTATCGCTGAGGCACTCGGCCGCATTCCCGCCACCGACGAGGCCTACCGCGAGATGCTCGAGCTTCCGCAGCACCAGATTGATATGCCCGCGGATCCGAACGAATTACGCGCCTACATAGCGGAACACGCACTCCACTCACGCTCCTAGCCGGCAGGCTTAGCGCTTAGCGCTTAGCGCTTAGCGCTTAGCGAGCATCTCGTTGTAGGCATCCAGCTCTGCATCTCCGTCGCGGTCGGCCTTGCGGTCGTAGCGCACGGATGCACGACGGTCGCTGCGTGACCACATGATCGCCACGGAGATGGCGAGCGCGATGGTGGGAATCTCGCCAACACTCCAGGCGATGCCGCCACCGATGCGTTGATCCTCGAGCGCCGTCACCCCGTTGTCCCAGCCCATTGCGCCGTACCAGTCCGCCAGCAGCAGCCCGGTGCCGGTCATGAGGCCCAAGCCGAAGAAGGCATGGAACGCCATCGTCGCGAGCAAAATGAGCAAGCGAATCGGGAACGCGGTGCGGTGCGGCGACGGGTCGATCCCGATGAGTGACTGCACGAACAAGTAGCCAGAGGCCAAGAAGTGGATGATCATCCACTCGTGCCCGACGTGGTCGGTGGAAGCCCAACGGAACAGCGGTGTGTAGTAGAAAACCCACAGCGAGACGACGAAGATAAGTGCCGCAACTACCGGATGCCCGATCGCGGCCATGTACCGCGAGTGCACGATCCTGAGAATCCATTCACGCGCACCGCGACTGCCGTCAGTGCGTTTGGTGATCGCGCGCATTGCGAGCGTGACGGGAGCACCGGGCACGAGCAGCACCGGGATCATCATGCCGAGGGTCATGTGCCCGAGCATGTGCATCGAGAACAGGTAGCCCTCGTACACATTGACGCCACCGTTGGTGATGTAAAACAGCAGCAGCATCCCGAGCACCCAGAACACGGTGCGGTAGATCGGCCAGGAGTCACCTCGCTTGTGGAGGCGCCAGACGCCGGCAAGGTAGAAGAAGATCGCGAACGCGCAGATCAGCACCCAAATGAGGTCAAAGCTCCACAGGGTGAACAGGTTGCTTGCGGTCACGGTCGGAGGCAGCGGGGAGCCGGTGAGGTAGGCCGCGGAGGAGGAGTCGGGCAGGTCAGCCGCCACGATTTCTGGCACCGGAGTGGGTGTCGCCGCGAGAGCGGCCGCAGCGCCGGAAGCGAGCCCCATGAAGGCCAGCTCGGCGGTGACAATCCACCAGAACCATCCGCGCTTCTTGCGGGGGCTGGCTTCAAGCCGGCCGATCGCATAGTTGCGGTACACAGCGCCGAAAAGGCCCAACACGATCAGAGCAAAAACTTTAACGAGAACGAGGATGCCGTAGGGCGACAGCAGGTTCGTCAGGTTCTCGACCCGAATTTCTGCACTCACATAGCCGGAGGCGGCCACCACGATGAAGCTCACGAGCGCCACCGACGAGTAGCGTCGCAGCACGAGACTCAGTCGGTCTTTAGTGAGGGTGGGGCGGGCGATCGCAATCGCGAGGAGTCCGCCGAGCCAGAGCGCGGCGAAGATCAGGTGCAAGAAGATGGCGCTCGTGGCGGCATCGTGGTCGGCGGTTCCGCCGCTGTGGCCCTGCAGCGCCATGGGGATGAGTCCGGCAACGGAGAGCACGAGCACGAAGACCAACGCGCTCATATTGCGCACCGCGAAGCACAAAACGGTCACAACGGCCGCTATGAGCACCGTGGCGAGCCACGCCTGACCCACTTCGGTAGAGGTCAGAAAACTTGCGAGAACGTCACCAAAGGCGCTGGAGAGGTCAATGGGCTGGTTGCGCACCGCCAAAAACGTGAAAAACCCCGTAATAGCGGATGCCACAGCCCACACAGCGGCGCCAGCGGCGGCAAAGTCGAGAGTGATGGTGAATTCGTCGTGCTTGGGGCTCATCGCGAAGACGGCGATCATGAGCCCGCCGATGGTCGCCGCAAGCCCGAGGTTCACGAAGAGCTTCGCGATGGGCAGTCCCCAGCGCACGACAGCGCCCGGGTCAAGAAGGATCGGAACCGCAGCGCCGCCACCGAACTGGAGACCGACAATAACCGCGATTGCTGCCACAAGGATCAGCAGGGCGGGTCCGGCGATCCGGCTGATTCTTAGCACCCCTCAAGAGTACTCGCGGTTAAACGGGAGTTAGCCCGACGCCGAACTTGTCTAAAAGTCGGCGGGAACGTAAAAAGGGCGACATCCCGAAGGATGCCGCCCTTTTAAAGTTGCTACTTAGCCCTTGGCTGCTGCCTTGAGCTTGCTGCCTGCGCTGAGCTTGACGCCGTGGCTGGCCTTGATCTCGATAGCTTCACCCGTCTGCGGGTTACGGCCGGTGCGAGCCTCGCGGAAGGTGCGCTCTGCAGCCATCCATCCGGGGATCGAAACCTTGGTTCCTTCACCGACCGACTTCGAGAGTACGGAGAAGAATGCGTCAACGACGCCGGAAACGGCAGCCTGGCTCTGGCCAGACTCTGCGGCAACCGCCGCTACGAATTCAGTACGGTTTAGCGACTTGTCAGCCATAAGGTGGTCCTCCTCGGACGTAGTGCAGTTAGTTGTTCCGAAACGTTAGAAAACGTCGGAACCGCTTGGAATCTACCAGCTTGACTTGGTAATTCCGGGCAACTCGCCCCGGTGAGCCATTTCACGGAAGCGAACACGGGAAACACCGAACTGCTTGAGGTATCCACGGGGACGTCCGTCAATGGCGTCGCGACCGCGTACGCGGATCGGCGAAGCATCGCGGGGGAGCTTCTGAAGTCCGAGGCGTGCAGCCTCGCGTGACTCGTCAGTTCCGGCGGGGTCGACGAGAGCCTTCTTCAGCTCGAGACGACGCTCGGCGTAACGCGCAACGATAACTTTGCGCTGTTCGTTCTTTGCAATCTTGCTCTTCTTAGCCATGTTTAGCGCTCCTCGCGGAATTCAACGTGCTTGCGAACCACCGGGTCGTACTTCTTGAGTACGAGGCGGTCGGGGTTGTTGCGACGGTTCTTGCGCGTCACATAGGTGTAGCCCGTTCCAGCAGTTGAACGGAGCTTGATGATCGGACGTACGTCCTGTGCCTTTGCCATTAGATTTTCTCCCCACGTGCAAGGAGGTCCTTGACAACGGATTCGATGCCACGAGCGTCAATTACCTTGATGCCCTTTGCGGACAGCTGAAGAGTTACGTTGCGGCGAAGCGACGGTACGTAGTACGTCTTCTTCTGGATGTTCGGGTCGAAACGACGCTTGGTGCGACGGTGCGAGTGCGAGATTGCGTGTCCGAAGCCGGGAATGGCGCCGGTCACTTGGCAGGTTGCTGCCATGGTGATACTCCTGTTCTAGTTACCGTAAGGACAAAGCCTTACCCAAGATCACTTGTCGGCACACACACTGCATTCCTCTCAAACCCGTGTTTTCGCACGAATTCAATCAGGGTGGGATGTGTCTGCGAGAGCGGAAGATACCGCTCGATCAACGGTATATGTTACGTGCTAGAGCACGCTGGGCACAACCCGAAAACGTCAACAATGTGGTGCGGGTCGGTAAAGCCATGTTCTGCGGCCACACTTTTCGCCCACTGCTCGACGGCATCCGCCTTGATTTCCACGGTTGTTCCGCACTCGCGGCAGATCAAATGGTGGTGGTGCGAGTCGGGCGTGCAGGCCCGAAAGAGGCTTTCGCCGTCTTGCTGCAGCGAGTCAGCGTCACCCGCTCCGGCGAGGTCTGCCAAAGCGCGGTAGACAGTGGCGAGGCCGATTGAGCTACCGGCGTCGCGCAGCGCACCGTGCAGCGACTGAGCGCTCACGAAACCCTCTGACTGAGTCAGAGCATCCCGCACCGCTTCTCGCTGCCACGTATTGCGCTTCATAGTCACCACTCTAACTATTTCCCTGCCGGGGTAGCTGTGGTCAGTTCAGCTCCGGATGCGCGGCTCACGCTGCGGCGACCCCCACGAGCACGGCGAGCGCCCACCACCCGGCAGACCAGGTAAATCAGGAACGAAATCGTCGTGATGTACGGACTAATCGGCAGCGAGCCACCGATCGCCAACAGCACACCGCCGGTGGCCGAGACAAAGCCGAAGACCATGCTGAGCACCGGAACCAGACGCGGCGACGACGAGACCTGCATGGCGGCCGCCGCCGGCGTCACAAGCAACGCCATCACGAGCAACGCACCAATGATCTGCACCGCAACGGCCACCATGAGGCCGAGCAGCACCATGAACCCGAGCGAAAGCATCCGCGAAGGAACACCGCGCGCCGCAGCAACCTCAGGATCGAGGCTGTCGAACGTAAGCGGTCGCCAGACAACGAACAGAGCGGCCAGCACGACAACGCTGATCACGATCAGCAGGCCAAGTTGCTCGCTATCGACCGAAATAATTTGCCCGGTGAGGAGCCCAAACTTGTTTCCACTGCGTCCGGGGTAGAGCGCCAGAAACAGGATGCCCAAACCCATCCCAAACGGCATGAGCACGCCAATAATCGAGTTTCGATCGCGAGCCTTCGCCCCGAGCATCCCGATCAGAATGGCGGCTACAAGCGAGCCGGCAATGGAACCCGCCACCACATTGGCACCAAACAACAGGGCTGCTGCTGCTCCCGCAAACGAGAGTTCGCTGATGCCGTGCACAGCAAAAGCCATGTCGCGCTGCATGACGAAGACGCCAATGAGCCCACCGGCGATACCGAGCACTGCCGCGGCAATGAGCGAGAACCGCACGAGGTTGAGCAATTCGCCATAGTCGCTGAAATTGACGACCTGGCTCCAGAAGTCTGCGAAGGTCACGCGATCTCCTCCTCGTGGTGGTGATCGCCCTGGGGGATACCGGCCACAATCACGCGGCCGCCCACCCGCACAACCTCAACGGGAGTGCCATAGAGCTCAGTGAGCACTTCGCTGCGCAGCACTTCGTCTGGGGTGCCAATCGTGAACTTTCCGCCAGCCAAATACAGGATGCGGTCGACCATGCCGAGCACCGGGTTCACATCGTGCGTCACGAAAATGACCGCAGTGTTGTGTTCGCGACGTCGACGGTCGATGAGTTCAGAGACACCACGCTGGTGCTGCAGGTCAAGGCTCAACAAAGGCTCGTCGCAGAGCAACAACACGGGGTCGGCTGCCAGCGACTGTGCGACCCGCAATCGTTGCTGCTCGCCGCCCGACAGCGAACCAAGGGGCTGACCCGCATACTCGCTCGCGCCGACGTCCGCGATCAGTTCATCCACGCGAATACGGACGCTGTGGGGGAGTGTTGGTACACCAAAGCGGTGACCGTTCACCCCGAGCGTCACGAGATCGCGACCACGCAGAGGAGTGCCTGGGGCCGCAAGTTTCTGCTGCGGAATGTAGCCAATGCAACGATCTCCGCGGTTAACCGGATGCCCGTTCAAAGAAATCGTGCCTGAATCCAGCTTCTGCTGCCCCAGGATCGCCTTCAACAAACTCGACTTACCGGAACCATTCGAGCCGAGCACCGCCACAAACTCACCGGGGGCGATATCGAGATTGAGGCCAGACCAGAGCGTGCGCGACCCGAAGCCGAGCACCCCATCACGGATGCTCAGCACGGGTGTTGCAGGTGCAGTGCCGTTCACGGGCTCTGCTGTGGTGCTCGTCACGCGGTCACCCTGCTCATTAAGCAAGGGCCTCCGCGAGGGCATCGAGGTTTGACGTCATCCATTCGACATAGTCTGACCCCTCGGGCAGCGTCTCGGTGAACGACACCACCGGAAGTCCCGCCTCGACAGCGGCTTCACGCACGCGCTCCGTTTCGGGGCTCGAGGTCTGATCGTTGTACGCGAGCAGGGCGATGTGATCGTCTTCGACGAGCGCGAGAACTTCGAGAAGGGCCGAGGGCGGCACATCAGATCCTTCTTCAATGGCCTCGGTGAAGTCGGTGGGAGTGTCATTGTGGAGCCCAACAGCCTCAAGCAAGTAGACCGCTACCGGCTCAGTGACCGCAGCACCACGGTCGCCTGAGGTCTCGGCGATCGTGTCGGCCTGTGCCTCAAGACCCTCAAGGTCAGAGAGGTAACTGTCCAAGTTGGTGTTGAACAGATCGGCATCGTCGGGGCTGAGCGAAATCAACTCTTCGGTGATGTGCTCGGCGATGTGTTCCATGGCGTGGAAGCTGTACCAGACGTGCTCGTTGAAGCCTTTGATGTGATCGTGGCCGTCATCCGTGGTGTGGTCGTCGGCCTCATCTTCGGCGTGGTCATCCTCAGCGTGCTCGTCTTCAGCATGGTCGTCGTCCTCGAGGAGGCCTGACTCGTCAACGGCGGTCACGAGAATCGCGCCCTCACCGGCCGCTTCGTAGAGTGCTTCGGCGAAGGGGTCATAGCCACCGCCGTTGACGATCACAAGTTCTGCCTCCGAGACAGCGAGCTGGTCGCGGGCTGAGGCTTCGTAGCTGTGGGGGTCTTGGGCTGCGCTGTCGATGAGGCTCGTGACAGTCACAGCGTCGCCGCCGAGAGTGGAGACAAGGTCGCCATAGACGATCGTGGAGGCAACGACGGTGATCGTGCCGTCATCCTCAACGGGTGTGGCCGCCGCGCACCCGGCAAGGGTGAGGGCAGAGACTGCGAGAACGGCACCCGCGGTGAGGGCGCGTGGTCGGGAAGTGGTGAAGCGAGACATCAGAATGTCCTTCTAAGGCCGAAGCCAGTCGTGGTAATGAGATTCGTTATCAATAGAGTACATGATGAATTGCTGTCGGCGAATCAGGCAACACACGTGTCTCGCCGATAATCTCGATCGTGGCGAGCAATTCGCCGTTATCGAAAGGATCGCCGTGTCATCCACCACCACAAACTGGGCAGGCAACCTCACCTACAGCGCCGAGACAGTCCTGCACCCGACGTCCGCCACTGAGGTGCAACAACTCGTCGCCCAGTGGCCCCATGTGCGTGCGCTCGGCACCCGGCATTCTTTCACCGACATCGCCGACACCCCTGGCGCGCTGATTTCTCTGGCTGAACTCGATCCCGCGATCCGGATCGACCCGGCGACGATGACCGTCAGCGTCGCCGGCGGCACCAGCTTCGGCATCCTGATCAACGAACTCGAAAAACACGGTTTCGCCCTCCACAACACCGGATCGCTGCCGCACATCTCGGTGGCCGGCGCGACCGCAACCGGCACTCACGGTTCAGGAGACGGCAACGGCATCCTCTCCACGGCCATCGCCGCGGTGGAATTGGTGACGGCAGACGGCTCCCTGGTGACCGTCGATCGCACCAGCGAGCACCTGCCCGCGCTGGCCGTCGGGCTCGGAGCCTTTGGCATCATCACGCGCGTCACCCTCGACATCGAACCGAGCTACCGCGTGCGCCAAGACGTCTACCGCTTCGCGCCGTGGGAAACCGTGCTCGAACAACTGGATGACGTGATGGCCAGCGCCTACAGCGTCAGTCTCCTCGCAGACTTCGCGAGCCCCACCGTCATGCAGATCTGGTTGAAAACCCGTCTGGCCGACGGAATGGAACCCGAGGTCGCATCCACCCTGTTCGGCGGGGTTTGGTATGACGACTCCGATGAGCTCTCCCCCGAGAATGTGAACCAACGCGCGAGTGTGCCCGGCCCGTGGTCAGAGCGGATGCCGCACTTCCGCCTTGACGGTCAGCCGTCTAACGGCGGCGACGAGCTCCAAAGCGAGTACTACGTGGCCCGCGAGCACGGCGTCGAAGCGTTGGAGGTGCTGCGAACTCTGGGCACCCAAATCTCGCCCCACCTGCTGATCTCAGAAATCCGCACCGCCGCCGCCGACTCACTCTGGATGAGCCCCGCCTACGAGCGCGATGTTCTCTGCATCGGCTTCACCTGGGCTAAACATCCGGCCGAGGTCGCGGCGCTACTCCCCGTGATCGAACAGGCTCTCGCGCCCTTCGCACCGCGGCAGCACTGGGGCAAGTTGTTCCACTATGGCGCCGACGTCATCCACGAACGCTTCCCCCGCAGCGGCGACTTTCTTGCACTGCAGCGCGAGTATGATCCGCAGGGCAAGTTCTGGAATCCCTTCCTCGAACGCACCCTCGGGCCCCGCTAGCGCGCTACTTCTTTTTCTCAGGAGCCGAAGCAACGCTCGGCTTGTGCCCATTTTCGTTCCAGGTCTTGAGAATCGCCCAACCCACCGCTGCGATCGGCACGGCAAGCACAGCGCCCACGATGCCGCCGAGGATCGTGCCGGCCGTCAACGCCACCAAGATGACGAGCGGGTGGATGCTCAGGGACTGCGCCATCACGACGGGCTGCAGGAAGTTGCCCTCGAGCTGGTTGACCAGCACGACGATGCCCAGCACGATGAGTGCCACAACCCAGCCATTCGTCACGAGAGCGACGACCGCGGCAAGGATACCGGCGACGGTGGCACCGACGAGTGGGATGAAGGCTCCCAAGAAGACGATCACCGAGAGGGGCAGCGCGAGCGGTACCTGCAAGATCGTGAGCCCAATACCGATACCGAGCGCGTCGACGGCGGCAACCGTTGCGGTTCCTCGAACGTAGCCACCGAGAGTGCGAACCGCGGTGTGGCCGATGCGGTGTCCTCGTGCGAGGCGTTCGCCTGACATGGGCTTGAGGAAGAACTCCCAAATGCGGTCGCCATCTTTGAGGAAGAAGAACAGGATGACCAGGCCGAGCAGAATTCCGGTGACAATCTGCGCCGCCGCAGACACTCCCTGAATGGCGCCGAGGCCGAAGGTCGCGCTCGTCACGAAGTCGATACCCGCGTTCCACGCCTCATCGAGGGCAGCCTGATCAATTGCGAACGGACCATCAAGCGCGAAGTCCTTGAGCTGCTCGAATCCTTCAACCGCCGAGTCGGAGAGCTCAGACCACTGGTCCTCCACCGCAAACACGACTGCGGTGACCAAGCCACCGAACACCGCGATGCCGCCGAGCAACGCGATCCAGGTCGACAGAGCACGCCCGACACCGCGGCGCCGCATCCACACCACAATCGGGCTCGCGGCAGCAGCGAAGATCAGGGCGATCAGCACGGGGATGACGACGAGCTTGAGCTGCGTGAGAGCAAAAACGATCACCGAAACCAGCGTGAGCAGCAAGAGCACTTGCAGAGCCCGAATGGACCAGGCTCCTAAGCGGTCGGTCCACAGCTCGTGAATTCCGGGGCGCTTCGAATCGGATGCTGGCGCTACTGCAGACGACTTTTTCTTCGTGACCATGCGGCCACATTACCTACCGTTTCAGGTAATTGAGTGCAACGCCGGGTGGTTAGTGTCGAATGCTCGGCTGTTAGTCGAGCAGGAGGGCAGGCTCTTCGAGCACACTCGCGAGGTCGGCCACGAAACGGCTCGCGACATCCCCATCAACGATGCGGTGGTCGAAGCTTGCGCTGACCGTCGTGACGTAGCGCGCCCGCACTTCGCCGTCGACAACCCATGGCTTCTGCTTGATCGAACCCAGAGCCACGATCGCGGCCTCACCCGGGTTGATGATCGGCGTTCCCGTATCCATGCCATACGAACCGATGTTGGTGATCGTGATCGTGCCGTTCGACATTTCAGCGGGCTGCGTCTTGCCATCACGCGCGGTGAGGGTGAGCTGTTCCAGGGATTTCGCGAGCTCGAGCAAGCTCAACTCTTGAACGTCCTTGACGTTCGGAACAATGAGCCCACGAGGCGTTGCTGCCGCAATGCCCAAGTTCACGTAATGGTGAACGATGATCTCTTTATCGGTCCAGCTTGAGTTCACCGTGGGGTTGCGGCGCACAGCCCAGCTCACGGCCTTCGCCATGATCAGCAACGGGCTCACTCGCACGCCAGCGAAGTCAGTGGAGTTCTTCAGGCGCTTCACGAACTCCATGGTTCGCGTGGCATCCACGTCGGTGAAGACACTCACGTGCGGCGCCGTGAAGGCACTGTGCACCATGGCTTTCGCGATGGCCTTGCGCACGCCCTTCACGGGAATGCGTTCTTCGCGCTCGTCGCCCCACTCGGGAGTTTCGATGTTGCGGAAGACGCTCGCCTGCGACGCGTGACGAATCACGTCTTCGCGAGTGGTTTCACCGGCCAACCCTGTCGCTACGACCTCGGCGAGTTCAACACCCAGGTCTTTGGCGAGCTTGCGGATCGGCGGCTTCGCGATGATCGGGCTGGCGAACGACGCGGGCACGGATGCCGGGCGAGGCTTTGCCGCTGCGGCGGCAGCGCCATCCTTCGCAGGCTGCCCACCCTTGCGACGGCGCGAACTGACATGCCCGCCCGTGCCGTAGCCAACAAGGACCGCTCCGGGCTTGTCATCGTCGTTAGCAATTGTGGATGCCGTGTCAGCGACGGCAGCGGCAGCGTCGTCGGCCGCACTGCTCTCTGCTCCAACGTCGGACATCATCCCGTGGCTTTCGTCTTCACCGGAACCGGGTGCGGTCAGCTCGACTGAGCCGCCGACGGATTGCACGCTGATGATCGGGGTGCCAACCTCAACGGTCGACCCCTCCTCGACCAGCAGCTTTTGCACGGTACCGGCGAAAGGCGAGGGGAGTTCGACGAGCGACTTAGCCGTCTCGATCTCCACGAGAACCTGGTTCACGACGATTTCGTCGCCGGGCGCAACCTTCCAGGAGACGATCTCGGCTTCAGTAAGCCCCTCGCCCACATCGGGGAGAGGAAATTCAGATACGGCCACGGGGGCCTCCTTCGTCAGTAGGCCAATGCCCGGTCGACAGCATCCAAGATGCGGTCAACACTGGGCAAGTACACGGATTCCAGCTTGGCAGGAGGGAACGGGGTGTCGTAACCACTCACGCGCAGCACAGGTGCCTCGAGTGAGTAGAACGCACGCTCTGCCACGGTAGCCGCAACCTCCGAGCCCACGCTGACATTCCCGGGTGCCTCTTGAACAACAACAACGCGGCCCGTTTTTTGGGCGGATGCCACAATCGGGTCGTAGTCGATGGGGGAGAGCGATCGAAGGTCAACAACCTCGACACTCGTGCCTTCCTCGGCGGCGAGCTCAGCTGCTTGCAGCAGCATCGACACGATCGCACCGTGACCCACGAGGGTCACTTCGGTGCCGTCACGCACTACCCGGCTGGAGTGAGTGGCGATACCGGCCGACTCGCGGTCAACCTCGCCCTTCTGCCAGTAGCGGGACTTGGGCTCGAAGAACATCACGGGGTCATTGCTCGTAATGGCTTCTTGAATCATCCAATACGCATCGTGAGGCGTAGCGGGGCTGAGCAGACGCAACCCGGCAGAGTGCGCAAAGTAGGCTTCGGGGCTCTCTTGGTGATGCTCGACGGCACCAATGTGTCCGCCGTAGGGAACACGAATCACGACAGGCATCTGAAGCGTGCCTTCGTGGCGCGCGGTCAGCTTCGCCAGTTGGGAAGTGATCTGGTCGAAGCCGGGAAAAATAAAACCGTCGAACTGGATCTCGCACACCGGGCGGAATCCGCTCATGGCAAGCCCGATCGCGGTACCCACGATGCCGGACTCAGCCAGGGGAGTATCGAGAACCCGCTTGTCTCCGAACTCAGCCTGCAGACCCTCGGTGACTCGAAAGACTCCGCCGAGCGGCCCAATGTCTTCACCCATGAGAAGTACTTTGCTGTCGCTGCCCATGGCGGCGCGCAATCCCTCGTTGAGGGCCTTCGCCATTGTCATCGTCTCAGTCATTAGTTGCCCTCTTCAAACGATGCCTCGAAGTCGGCGAGTGCTGCGCGCTGCGCATCCATCACCGGATGCGGGTCGGAATAGACATGGTCGAAGAGCGTCGACGTGGCCGGCACCGGCAATTCGGTGATGCGCTTGCGGATGTCGGCAGCGAGGTCGTCGCCTTCAGCTGCGATCTCGTCGAAGAACGCTTGGCTCGCACCGCGGCTCCGCAGGTAGGTGTCGAAGCGCGTGATGGGGTCGCGCTGGGCCCAAAACTCGAGTTCGCTGTTCTCGCGGTACTTCGAGGGGTCATCACTCGTGGTGTGGGCACCCATGCGGTAAGTGAGGGCCTCGATGAAGCGGGGGCCTTCGCCAGCGCGGGCAGCATCCAGGTTGGCTTTGCTCACGGCGAAGCTTGCGAGAACGTCGTTGCCGTCGATTTGAACGCTCGGGATGCCGAAGCCTTCGCCGCGCAGATAGAGCGGCGTGCGCGACTGGCGTGAGACGGGAACCGAGATAGCCCAGTGATTGTTTTGCAAGAAGAAGACTTGAGGGGTTTGGTAGCTGGCGGCGAAGACCATTGCTTCGCTGACGTCACCCTGGCTCGTAGAACCGTCGCCGAAGTAGACCATGACGGCCGCATCGGTGTCGGGGTTGCCGGTGCCCGAGCGACCTTCGAGGTTCATGCCCATGGCATAACCGGTGGCGTGCAGGGTCTGCGAACCAATCACGAGCGTGTAGAGGTGGAAGTTGTCGTGGTCCTTCGGATCCCAGCCACCATGGCTGAGGCCGCGGAACATCGACAGGATTGTGATCGGGTCAACGCCGCGCATGAGCGCAATGACGTGTTCCCGGTAGGAGGGAAAGAGGTGGTCTTGAGGTTTGGCGGCGAGTGCTGAACCGACCTGAGCGGCCTCTTGGCCGTGGCTCGGAACCCAGAGGGCAAGCTGGCCCTGACGCTGCAGGTTTGCTGCCTCAATATCGAAGCGGCGCATCACCACCATGTGGCGGTGGAATTCCTGAAGAGCGTCATCACTGAGCTTGTCGACATACGGGAGGTACTGTTCGCTGGCATCGCTGTGAACGAGCGTGCCCTCGGGAGACAGCAGCTGAACCGTCGCGGCGGTATAAGACATTCGACTAATCTAACGCGGCCAGCGTTAGATCGTTTCCCTTGAAGCGACAACCTCTTGCGCTGCTCTTAGGAGTTTCTCCACAGATTCCTCTTCGCCAACGCTCACCCGAAGGCCTTCGCCGAGTGCACGAACGACGATCCCGTGCGACCGGAATACCTCTGCAGCCCAGTCGGTTGCTGACCCGGTGGGCAACCAGACGAAGTTGCCGTTGGGGGCGGGCACGTCCCAGCCTTGCTCGCTGAGGCCGGCAACGATTCTGTCGCGCACCGCATTAATGCGGGTCACCCGCTCCAACAATTCATCTTCATGTTCGAGGGATGCGATAGCTGCTTTCTGCGCAATCTCCGTTACCGAAAGCGGAATCGCTACCGCTCGCGCTGCATCCATCACGTATTCGGGGCCAACCGCGTAGCCGATGCGGAGGCCTGCAAGGCCGTAAGCCTTGGAGAAGGTGCGCAGCAATACAAGGTTGAGGTAGGTGCCGACGAGTGTCTCTCCGCGCACGGCATCGGCGTCGGTCACGAACTCGCGGTAGGCCTCATCGAGAACGACAAGAACGTTCTCGGGAACCGTTGCCATGAAGTCGCGGAATTCGGCATCCGTCACCACAGTGCTGGTGGGGTTGTTGGGGCTGCAGACAATAACAACGCGAGTGGATGCCGTGATGGCGTCGCTCATTGCCGCCAAGTCGTGCCGGTGGTCGCCCTGGTTCGCGATCTGCACGCTTGTGGCTCCGGCCGCAGATACGAGCAGCGGGTACGCCTCGAAGCTGCGCCAGGCGTAGATGACCTCGTCGCCGGGGGCTGCGGCGGCGCTCACGAGTTGCGCGAGCACGGCTACCGAACCTGCCCCAACCTGCACGCTGTCGGGGGTTACGCCGAAGCGTTCAGCAATCTGCGCACGCAATACAGCGGCGGATGCGTCGGGGTAGCGGTTGATGGTGTCGGTGGAGAGTTGCGCGAGCACTGATGGCAGCGGCTCGTAAGGGTTTTCGTTGGAGGACAGCTTGAAGGCATCCGCGGCGGCAGGCGCACCCTGGCGGTAGGGCACGATGGCGGCGATTTCGGGCCGAAGCTGTACTCGTTTGCTGGTCACCTCACCAGCCTAGGGCCGTGAGTGGGAACGTTCGTTTCGCGCCTGTGACAATGTGCCGGTCGAATCGGAGGTTCGGTTATGCGTCGGGTCGTGTCTCGGACCGCATCTCGGGTTCTGGCGCAGTTCAGTGGATGGTCATTGCGGCAGCACAAACGCGTGCTGCATAGTTGTCGTATGAGAATCATCGTGCGCTTGCTGATCAACGCTCTTGCTTTGTGGCTGACTACGGTGGTTGTTGCCGGGGTCGAGATCATTCCTTTTGCTCCGGGCGGAACGGTTGAGGTCATTGTGACCTTCCTGCTGGTCGCTGCCGTCTTCGGCATCGTGAATGGGGTGCTCGGCAACCTGATCCGCATTGTCGCTTTCCCGCTGTACGTTCTGACGCTGGGCCTGCTTGCTCTCGTGGTGAATGGTCTGCTGCTGTTGCTCACGAGCTGGATCTCGGGCCTCTTCGGGTTCGGTCTCGTTGTTGACGGGTTCTGGTGGGGAGTGCTTGGCGCCCTCGTCTTGGGTCTCATCAGCTGGTTCATCGGCATCCTTGTTCGGCCCGTTGTAGGCCGCAAGCGCTAAGGCTGCACCCGCTCGTACTCGTAACTAGTGACGGTGGTTACAGCATCCTTGTGAACGGTCGGCGTTAGGTTCGACACAATGTCGCGAAGAAATTCACTGTCTGTGCCGTCCAGGAGGCGCGCTGTTTCTCGATACTCGTCGAGCTGATGGGCTGGCGCCATAACACCGTCGGGTAGCGGACGGCCAGCAAAGACCTCTCGCTCCACGATCACCGCGTGCTGATTTCCTTGAATCCCCCCAGCAGCCGGAACGATGTCATCGCTGTGTTCGAAGAGGAGCGTGGGAACCGTTGGTGGGATCTTGATTTGACCCGTGTTGCCTCCGAACCCGACTAAACCGGTGAGGTTGTAGTCTTCCGATTCTGCGAGCCGCGCGGCGATCGCTGCCCCCTGAGAATGCCCGGTCAAAGCAACCGCGCTTTCGGCGGTAATACCCGCTTCTGCCATCGCTGCAACCACAGCGCTATACGCCGCTGCTTCCTGATCTGCAGCAAGGCTGAGATTGCTCGTGCCATCGAACGGTTGCTCGGAGTCAGAAAAAGCGAAATCAACGGTTCCGGAAACGTACACCTCGAATGAGTCGTCCTCTCCGGGAAATGATGTCTTTTCTATTCGGATCTGAAACGGCAAATCTGGGGTCGGTTGGGCAATTCGGTTGGCGCGTTCCTCGACAGAATGAGCGGGCTCCACGCGAGTGGTGTCGCTCTTACTGACCAGTTGCACCGGCGTTTCTTTCAGCACCCCGGCGACACCTCCTAGCCGTTGGATCGCCCCGGCTGCGGTGGGAAGCCCCAGAACACCCGCGGCGCTCAAGACACTCACTAGTGATGGCGGTAACCCTGCGGCTCCCGCCAAGAACTCATCGGCATTCATCACACCGAAGCGAACGGCGAGCACATACGCCGGATCGCTTATGAGTTCGTTGAGTTCAGCAGTGAACTTTTCGCTGACGAACACTTCTGCTGGATTGCGGCCCGTCACGAGAGCTGCTGCTGTGATCCCTAACAGAACCGGCACCGCTGTCACCGACAAAGCCAACACTGCGGCGTGCGTCGGGAACAAAAAACCGAGCCACGCCGCGGCATCGGCCATGATCTTGCGGGAGACTCCCTCGGCGAAGGCTTCGGCCAACCCGTAGCTGTCGGCAGCGAATCGCACGAGATTACTCAGGTGCTCGGCACGATGAGCGACTCTCTGAAGGTCAGAGAAAGCGAAGTCGAGATCATCCTCGGCGCGGGCGGCAGCGGTGGGGATGCCGAGCGTCTCCAATTGGCTAATGGTGAGCCGGGCATCCACCATCTGAATGGCGCCAGCGATGTCCCGCGTCATTTCGGCCGTGCGCTGGAGTGCGCCGACAGCAACGAGCATTTCCTCCGTAGATACCGAAACACTGCCACCACCGGAGATGATGAGTTCATCCGACATAGGAGCCCATCTGCTGAAGCGCCAGCATCGTTCGATGTTCTGCCGTCTCGACCAAGGTTCGTGCTTGCGCTAGGTCGCGGTGCAGCTCAAGCACCCCGGCATCGAACAGCTCTTGGGCCGGGCCGCGCCAGTCGATGCCTGCGCGGGGGAGTAGCTCCCGCACAGAGCTGAGCCGTTCAATAATCATGCGGAGCTGTTGGGCTTGAAATTCAAGTGCGACGCGGGCAGTCGCATCCAGAGGTGTATTCACTGATCGCCTTTCGATGTCACAACTCTCGCCAAACACCGCCCCACGCACTGGTTGCCAGCACGCATCGGGGAAGGAAATCCCTGAGCCAGCGATGTTGAGGAGTTGAAACTGCGACAGAATGAACCATGACCTTCGAGCGAGCACTCTCCGACTCGACCGCCTTCAGGGTCTGTTTCGTGTGCACCGGCAACATCTGTCGGTCGCCCATGGCCGAAACCGTGTTCCGAGAACTCGTTGCTGAAGCTGGGCTCCAGGACCGCATCGCGGTGACCTCAGCGGGCACCGGCGACTGGCACGTAGGCGAAGCAGCCGACGACCGCACCATTAGTGCCCTTGCAGCACGCGGCTACAATGGTTCTGGGCATCGCGCCCGCCAGTTCGACCCCGAATGGTTTGACAAGTTCGACCTCATTGTCGCGTTCGATCGAGGACAGGAACGCATCCTGCGCACGTGGGCACCCAACGATCAAGACCGATCGAAAGTGCAGCCCATGTTGAGCTTCGACAGCGAACTCGCTCCTCTTATCGACGTGCCAGACCCCTACTATTCGGATGCCGCACTTTTTGATCATGTCCTCGGCATGATCGAGCAGGCTTGCGGCTCACTATTTCGTCAAATCACACCAGGCATCACTGCACCAACCGCCAACAACTAGGGAGCCCCATGAGCCCGTTGCCCGTTCAACCACTGAGCCCCCTCGATGGTCGCTACCGCCCCGCCGTTTCGGCTCTGGGCGAGCACCTCTCCGAGGCAGGCCTCAACCGGGCCCGCGTGCACGTTGAAGTCGAATGGCTGATTTTTCTCACGAGCAAGAGCCTGTTTGGTTCGAGCCCGATGAGCGCCGATCAGGTCACCGCCCTCCGCGCCTTCGCTACTGATTTTGGCCAAGAGCAGATCGATGAACTCGCTCGCCTCGAAGCCACCACTCGCCACGACGTCAAGGCCGTGGAGTACCTCGTGCGCGCCAAGCTCGACGAGCTCGGTCTCACCGCGATCGCTGAACTCACTCACTTCGCCGCCACGAGCGAAGACATCAACAACCTCTCCTACGCGCTCACCATTTCGGATGCTGTACGCGAAGTCTGGCTGCCCAAGTTCCGTACCGTGCTGGCTGCGCTTCGCGCGCAGTCCGAGCTCATGCGCGACAACGCGATGCTCGCTCACACCCACGGTCAGCCGGCGACGCCGACCACCATGGGTAAGGAATTCGCGGTCTTCGTGTACCGTCTCGACCGCATCCTGACTCGCATTGAGGGCATCAGCTACCTCGGCAAGTTCAGCGGAGCGACTGGCACGTTCGCCGCCCACCTCGCTGCAGACCCCGAGCAGAACTGGCCAGCTCTCTCGAAGGAGTTCGTGGAGTCCCTCGGGCTCGACTGGAACCCGCTGACCACGCAAATCGAATCGCACGACTGGCAAGTGGAGCTCTACCAGGCCACCAGCCACGCCAACCGCGTGCTGCACAACCTCTGCACCGACGTGTGGTCGTACATCTCGATGGGCTACTTCCGCCAGATTCCGCAGGCGGGCGCAACGGGTTCGTCGACAATGCCGCACAAGATCAACCCGATCCGCTTCGAGAACGCTGAGGCCAACCTCGAGCTCTCGAGCGCTCTTCTGGAGTCGCTCGCTCAGACTCTTGTGACTTCACGACTCCAGCGCGACCTCACCGACTCCACGACGCAGCGCAACGTGGGCGTCGCCTACGGTCACTCGCTGCTCGCTCTCGACAACATCGAGCGCGGCCTCAAGGAGATCGCCCTTGACCCGGTGGCTCTCGACGCTGATCTCGACAGCAACTGGGAGATCCTCGGCGAGGCCATCCAGACGGTCATTCGCGCCGAGGTCACCGCGGGCCGCAGCACCATCAGCGACCCCTACGCCATCCTCAAGGAACTCACGCGCGGCAAGCGCATCAACTCTGTCGACCTCACCGAGTTCATCTCGGGGCTCGACATTGGTGCGGATGCCAAAGCCCGTTTGCAGGCGCTGACGCCGGCCACCTATGTCGGCCTTGCCAGCTCGCTCGTCGACTACCTCGGCGACACCAAGTAGTTCACGCTCTGTTCGACCGGTGCGATTGGGCCATATTATTCAGGCGGTGGATGCCCTACAGCTCATCGGGCGCCTCTGAAAAGTACGAACCAAAGTCACTCAATCGGTACTGCACGCCCTTGAACGTGCAGCGGTTGTAACCGTCGCCCCTGCGCATGCCAAGCCCGTACGGTCTCCACGCGAGAACCGCCTCAATTGCTAAAAGCACTGTCGGATCACGGTCTTTCGCAGAATCAAAGTAGACCGGGCTCAGGCCCATCTTGAGTTGCCCTATCGGGCTGGTTCCGAAAGCTCCAAGCTGAATGTTGTACCAAGGGTCAGATTTGTCGAGCTCCTGCTCGACCCGGTATTCGTAAGGAATCTCCACTCCGTTGACCGTTATCGCGGCAATACTCACCAAACCCTGCTCTATGTCGCCTACATGGCGCCAGGTGGTTCCCCTATCAGGGTCCGTCATCCTCGTATCTGACTCGCTCAGCTGAAACATCAGCGCCCCTCATCGTCAAAATACGGACCAAAGTCACTCAATCGGTACTGCACGCCTTTGAACGTGCAGCGGTTATAACCGTCGCCCCTGCGCATGCCTAGCTCCTGGGGCTCCCAAGCGAGAACCGCTTCAATCGCAAGAAGAACTACCGGATCACGATCTTGCGCAGAATCAAAGTAGACCGGGCTGAGACCCATCTCGAGCTGACCTATTGGACTAGTGCCGAAAGCTCCGATTTCTATATCGAACCAAGAACCGGACTCCGTTCGCTTCTCTCGCACGGAGTACTCATAGGGAATCTCTAACCCATTGACGGTGATTGCAACGATTATCACTAAGCCTTGCTCTATCCGTCCGACAACCCGCCAACTGAGCCCCCGCTCGGAGTCTGTCATTTCCGTCGATGAACCGTTCGTTTGAAACATCGGAACCCCTTATCGTCGTTGCAGGCGATGAATACTCACGACATTACCTGCAGGGGTGCGGCCCGCTGGGACGGGACGGCCGCCGGGGCTAACGGTGTCGTCGTGAGGCAGCGCTAGTAGTACACAGCGAGGGCACCGTTTGGGCCGTCGATGACGTGAACGGGTGTGTCAAAGATTCGGGTGAGCACGTCATCGGTCAAGATCTCAGCGGGCGTTCCGAATTCGGTGACTTGACCATCCTTGACGGCGCAAATGTGGTCGGCGTAGTGCCCCGCAAAGTTGATGTCGTGAAGCACGATGATGATGGTGCGACCGAGTTCTTGGGCGGCGCGCTTCAGGTGGCGCATCATCTGAACCGAGTGCTTCATGTCGAGGTTGTTGAGGGGCTCATCCAGAAGCACGTATTCGGTGTCTTGCGCGAGCACCATGGCAACGTAGGCGCGCTGGCGCTGTCCGCCTGAGAGCTCGTCAAGATAGCGGTCTTGCAGGCCTTCAAGGTTCAGAAAGGTGATGGAGTTGTTGATCGCCACCTCATCCGCTTCGGTCAGTCGACCTTGCGAATACGGAAAGCGGCTGAACCCCACGAGCTGACGCACCGTGAGGCGGGCGATGAAATGATTCTCTTGCCGCAAGATCGCGATGATCTTGGCGAGGTCTTTCGACTTAGTCTTCGCGACGTCGTAGCCCGCGACTTCGATGTGGCCGGAGTCGATTCCGAGCAGGCGGCCAATCATCGTCAGTAGCGTGGATTTGCCTGCACCGTTCGGGCCAACCAGCGCGGTAATGCCGCCCTCGGGAATAGTGAGGTCGACGGGACCAATGGTCACGTCGTGCCCATAGCTTTTGCCCACATTGCTCAGGGTGATCACAGTCGTCCCTTTCTCAGAATGACGATGAGGAAGACAGTTCCTCCGACAAGTTCAACGATGATCGACACCACTCCTTGCGCGTAGAACAGGTTCTTCATCACGAAGTACGCTCCGCCCAGCACCACAAACCCGGCCAATACCGCGATCGGGAAGATGTGGCGATGGTCGTAGGTATCCGCGAATTGGTAGGCGAGCGTGGCGACCAAGAACCCGAAGAAGGTCATCGGGCCGACGAGCGACGTCGAGACAGCCATCAGAATCGATACGAAGAACAGCACGCGCATGATCTCGAAGCGGTAGCTGATTCCTAGATTCGTGGCGGTGTCTGAACCCAGCGCAATGATGTTGAGGCGCCGGCCCTGCGAGAGCAGCACGGTGCCGGCCACCAGGCAGAGCACGAGCGAGATAGGCAGGTAGCTGGCATCCGCATTGGAGATGGAGCCGAACAGTCGGGCCGTCAGGATGTCGAACTCACTGGGCGTGAGCAGGCGCTGCATGAACGTCGACACTGCTCCCAGCCCGCCGCCGATGATGATGCCCACGAGCAGCATGATCTGCAGATTGCCGTACTTTCCAGAAAGCAACCAGCCGTACAGCAGCAGCGAGAGCCCGACCATCAGGGCGATCTGAAGCAAGAACTGGGGGAGGCCCTGCAGGGCGACGATGCCGCTGATGCCCAAGAAGTACACCGCAGAGGTTTGAACGGCCACGTACAGCGACTCGAAACCCATGATGGATGGCGTGAGAATCCGGTTATTTGTCACCGTCTGAAAACTCACGGTTGCAATCGCCTGACAGAAAGCCACGACGGCAATCACGATCACGTTGGTGGCGCGCAGCTCGGCGATGAGCCAGAACCCTTCGGTGCCCACCGGCATCGGGTTGTCCCACGCGAGCAGGCCAACGGCGATTGCGACAGCAGCCACGCTCAGGATGCTGAGGAGTATCCAGTAGCGGCGACGCGCCTTGACCGTCGGGAAGGGGCCAGTCACGCCCGGCGCCCTGACGCCAACAGTCGCTGTCTGCTGCGCATCTATGGGGCTATGCACGACGGCGCTGCTTCAACAGGAGGGCAATGAAGACGATCGCGCCCACGACACCCAAGATGAGCGAGACGGGAACTTCGAACGGCATGATGATTGTGCGGCCGACGATGTCGCACACCGTCACGATCGCGATGCCCAGCAGGCAGACCCAGGGCAGGTTGCTGCGCAGGTCGTCGCCACGGAACATCGACACGATGTTGGGCACGATCAGGCCGAGGAACGGCAGATTGCCCACGACAACTGTCACGACTCCGGTCGCGACGGCGATGAGCGCTGTGCCGATCAGCAGGATCTGGTTGTAGTTCACGCCGACGTTCGTCGCTACGTCTTGGCCGAGCCCCGCAACGGTGAGTCGGTCAGCGAACAGGAAAATGACGACGACGACGAGCGCAACGATCCAGAGCAGTTCGTATTGCCCGCGCATCACTGAGGTGAAGCTACCGGCGAACCACACGGAAAGGCTCTGAAGCATGTCCGTCGAGAGAGCGATGTAGGTGGAGATGGCGCCGACCACCGAGCCAAGCATGATGCCGACGATCGGCACGATCAGTGAGGAGCGCAGGGTGACGCGACGCAAGAAGAGAAAGAACACCCCAGTGCCGATGAACGCGGCTACGACCGCACCGGTCATACGGGCGAGGATGCTGGCTCCCGGAAAGAGGATCATGACGGTGAGCAGTCCAAGACCTGCCCACTCGGTGGTGCCCGTCGTGGTCGGTTCCACGAAACGGTTCTGCGTCAACAGCTGCATGACGAGCCCGCTCATCGCCATCGCGGCGCCCGCGAGCACCAGGGCGATTGTTCGCGGAACGCGCGTGATGCCGAACATTCTTTGGCCGTCATCCGCCCCAAAGATGTCATAGACACCCGTAAAGAGGGAGGCGATCAGCAGCAGAACAACACCCACCGTCGCGAGCAGGAGTTTCCAGTCGAAGAGGGTGGTCGTGGTGGCGGGCCGCCGTGGGGCCAGTGTTGACGTCATCCGTGAGTGAGGGTTTCTGATTGAAGGCCAGAACCGTTCGGTGCTGGAGTTCGCCCGCGGGCAAGCTTCAGCACCGAACGGCGTGAGTGACGCTAGTTCTTGGCTTCGAGCGCGTCAGCGAGTGCGTTGAAGAACTCGGTGTACGTCTGGATGCCTTCGTTCGTGTAGGTGTCAGCCGGCATGTACACGAGGTTGCTTTCTTGCACCGCGGTGACGCCCGAGAGTGCTTCGGAGTTCTCGAGAACTTCGCTGCCCTGCACGTAGGTGGGGTCGTCGGCGAGAATCGCGGCGTCGCGGTCCATGACGAGAATCCAGTCGGGGTTGGAATCGGCGATTGCCTCTACTGAGATGTCGTCACCCTGGTGGTCTTCGCTGCTGTCATCGACATCCAGTGCGGCGGTGAAGTCGAAGATGTCGAAGAGCGGGCCGAGGGTGCGACCGACGCTCGGAGCCGAGTATCCGATCTCTCCACCCGAGGTGATTACGGCCATCACGGAGTCTTCGCCGTTGTAAGCCGCGTTCACGCGTTCGATCGCGGCGTCGAAGTCAGCGTTAATCTTTTCGGCCTCTGCCTGCTTGCCGAAGATCTCACCAAGAACGGTGGTCTGGCGCTTGAGCTCGGCGTCGAAGGGCTCACCCTCGCGCGGGTCGAGCTCTACGATCACGGCGTCAGGCACGAGCTTGGCGAAGTCGTCGTGGTACTGCGCAAAGCGCTGCCCATTGATGATCACGTCGGGCTGTGCCGCAACGACTGCCTCGAGGTCGGGCTCACCGTGGTTGCCGAGGTCAATGATCGAGTCGTCTTGCGTGTACGAAATCGTGCTCGGCATCAGCGCTACCGCGGCGGCACTGAGTTCGATACCCCAGGACGCGAGAGTCTCGAACGTGCGGTTGTCGGTGGCGACTACCGAGGTGAACGGCGTCGCCAGCGTCTGGCTGCCGTTGTTGTCCTCGAACTGAACGGATGCTTCTGCTCCGTCTGAATCTGCAGCTTCAGGCGTCGCGGTGCTGCAGGCAGCAAGCGCGAGAGCCAGTACTCCAACGAGTACTCCGTGCCGGGTTCGTGAAAAGTTCATGGTGTCCTTAGTTATTTCGGATGACCGAAAGCGGTCGGGCGTAAAAACGCAACACCCGCTGCAGCGAGTGTTGCTTAGGTAAGCCTAACCTTAATAAAGACTGGGAGTCAAAGGAGCTTCAGTCAGCAGCCGCATCAATTTGCGGGCGCGCCAATGACATCAATCGGGGCCTGAGTCAGCCGTTTCAGTCCGGTGAGCGACTACCGCCGCGCGTCAGAGCAGACTAGTGCGAGGCGTCGCGGTCCTGCTCATCCATGTCAAGAAGTTCGTCCTTGTCTGGACGCACGGCGAGCACGAGCATCGCGATAACAATAAGCGAGACGATGAAGGCAACCCCGGCAAAGATCAGGGCAAGCATCAATTCACGCGTCGACATGAAAACGACGAGACCGGCGAACAGCCCGAAAATTGCGGAAAGACCGAGCATTTCGGCTGGGCGCGTGCGATCACGCTTGTCTGGGGAGGCCACTATTCTTCTTTCTCTTGCACGACTGCGGTAACAACATCATGATCGGTTCTGCTCCACTTGAGCGAGAGTGCCGCAATCACGAGGTACACCCCAAGAATGGCCCAATAAGCTCCGAGAAGACCGACCACCACAATGGATGCCGTGAGCTCACGGTCGATTCCGTCGGGGCCGGTATAGGGCTGGCTGAATCCTGGCGGTACAAGCAACACGACGAGCGCGAGCAGCGCGGTGAGGCTGCCGACGAAGACCCAGTCACGGGATGAGGCATCGCGGCCGCGGCTGCGGAGCCCGAGGTAGAGCTCAAGGAAGCCGGTGATGGCGGCGAACGCAGTTAGCAAGAAGACGAAGTAGGCCTGACCTCCGCCGGTCGCAACAAACGCGGCGACGGCGGTGGCGAGCGTAACAACGCCCTGCGTGATCGTAAAGGATCGGGCGATTCCCCGGTGCGGCGACATGATGCTCGCGGTCAGAAGCACGGCGCCGACGATGAGCGTGAAGCTGGCGAGGGTAACAAGACCGAGGCGCGACGAATGGTCGGCCGAGAAGGTAATCACAATCGCCAAGGCGATGGCGGGAATAGCGCGGGCTAGCGGCACGTACCACGCAGTGGATGCCGGCAGCGGCTCAGCGTGAGCACTAGTCAAGCGATCGCCTTCTTTCTCAACAAGCGGATGCTTCTAGTGTAGGCCGCTTGTGGCTTTCCCCTGTCGGCGGAGGCCCGACAGACTCGCCTACGATCCTGGCGGTAGATCGACGAAGCGCGAGAAGTGACCGTGGAATCCCACGGTGACGGTGCGAGTCGGTCCGTTACGGTGCTTGGCAATGATCAGGTCGGCCTCACCGGCGCGGGGGCTGTCTGCTTCGTACGCGCTTTCGCGGTGCAGCAGAATCACCATGTCGGCGTCTTGCTCGAGCGATCCCGATTCACGAAGGTCCGAAAGGGCCGGCTTCTTGTCTGCGCGCTGTTCAGGTCCACGGTTCAGCTGGGAGATAGCAATGACGGGAACTTCAAGCTCTTTGGCAAGCAGCTTGAGTGCACGCGAGAACTCACTGACCTCTTGCTGACGCGATTCAACTTTCTTACCGCTCGTCATGAGCTGCAGGTAGTCGATGATGACCATGCGCAGGCCGACCTTCTGCTTGAGTCGGCGGCACTTGGCGCGAATCTCAACGAGAGTCATGTTGGGGCTGTCATCGATATATAGCGGAGCATCATTGATGCGACCACGCGTCTGAGCGATCGTGGTCCAGTCGTTGGCGTGCACCGAACCCTTACGCATGTGCTGCAACGGAACGCTGGCTTCTGCCGAAAGCAGTCGCATAGCGATTTCGCTTCGACCCATTTCTAGCGAGAACACAATCGACGGCAGATCATGGTGGATGGATGCTGCGCGAGCGAAGTCCAAACCAAGAGTCGACTTACCAATAGCTGGTCGCGCGGCCAAAATGATGAGCTGCCCGGGGTGTAGTCCGTTGGTGAGTTCATCGAGCTCAGCGAATCCGGTGGGAACACCGATCATCTGGCCGTCGCGGCCGCGAGCTGCTTCGATTTCATCAATCGCGCTCTCTACGGCCGTCGTGAGGGGTACGTAGTCTTCGGTTTCGACTCCACCGGTCACGGAGTAGATCTCGGCCTGTGCGTTGTTCACGAGGTCGAGCACTTCGCCCTCACTGGCATAACCCATTTGGACGATGCGGGTACCCGCTTCAACGAGGCGGCGAAGAACCGCTTTCTCGGTGACGATGGTGGCGTAGAAGCCAGCGTTGGCTGCGGTGGGAACAAGACCGGTGAGCGTGTGGAGGTATTCGACTCCACCGGCTCGGGAGAGTTCACCCGTTTTCGTTAGCTCATCGGTGACGGCGATAACGTCGGTGGGTTCTCCGTGCGAGTACAGGGTGAGCACTGCGTTGAAGATGGTTTCGTGCTTCGGGACGTAGAAGTCGACACCACGCACGGTTTCGATGACGTCGGCAACGGCATCCTTGCTCAGAAGCATTCCGCCGATGGCGCTCTGTTCTGCAAGAAGGTCGTGTGGAGGTACGCGGTCGCCACGTGAGCTGCCTCGCGATTCGCCGGACTGGCGTTCGTCGCCCGAGAGGCCTAGGTGCGCGATCGACATGGTTTTCCTCCTAGTGGGGTAACTCCATTTATACGAGTAACCCCTGACACTCGGGCAGGCTCCACACTGGGACCCGCTCCAAGGCTGCTTTACCCTACGAAGCAGAATCAACTACCCACAACTGGGGATGTGTATAAACCTGTGCACAACTCGGACGAAACGCCGGGCGCCGTGTGAACAACCTGTGGAAACAACTGTGGAAACAACGGGGGATAAAGCGAATTAGAGGGTCCTGACCTGCACTTTTAGTTTTCACACACGATGTGTAAAAACATGCCTAAAGTGGAGATTGAGGGTTCCGTATTTTTCGTAATCCTGTGCACAAAAGGCTTGACAACGGCCCTTAAAACACAAGGACGACGAGCCGATTGGCCCGCCGTCCTTGTTGTAAAGCAGTTACTTGCTAGCAACCACCTGAAGAGTGATCGTCGCAACGATGTCGTCACGCAGACGGATCGTAGCTTCGTGGTCACCAACAGTCTTGATTGCCGACGAGATCTCGATCTTGCGCTTGTCGATGTCGCCAAGTCCTGCAGCGGCAACAGCGTCAGCCACGTGAGCGGGCTTGACTGAACCGAACAGACGGCCTTCGCGACCAGCGGTAACGCTGAGCTTCACCTTGGTTGCCTGAAGGCGAGCCTTCAGGTCCTGAGCTTCTTCGAGAGTGGCGTGCTCGCGCGATGCGCGTGCTGCCTTGATGGACTCGACCTGCTTTTCGCCACCGCGAGTCCACGCCACGGCAAAGCCCTGGGGGATGAGGTAGTTACGAGCGAAGCCGTTCTTTACGTCTACAACGTCGCCAGGCGCGCCGAGACCAGTCACTTCGTGAGTGAGGATGAGCTTTGACATGTCGGTGGCTCCTTAACGGCCCGCGCCGGCGTAAGGCAGCAGTGCCATCTCACGGGCGTTCTTGACGGCCGTGGCGATGAGACGCTGCTCCTGAACGGAAACACCGGTGATACGACGAGCGCGGATCTTTCCACGCTCGGAGATGAACTTGCGAAGCGTAGCGACATCCTTGTAGTCGATAACGCCTACGCGGATCGACTTGGCTGGTGCGGCGTTCTTGCCGTCCTTGCCTTTGCGGATGGGCTTGCGGCGGTCGCCGCTGCTCTTTCCTGCCATGAGTGTTACTTCTTTCTGTAAATAAGACTGATCGTCGAGTGCCTAGAAAGGCGTCTCGTCGGAGTAGTTACCAGGGGTGTTCCATACATCGCCGGATGAGGCTGCGGGAGCGCTAGCTGCCCACGGCTCTTCCTTTGCCTGGCCGCCGCCGCCGTTGTTCTGCTGGACTCCACGAGGGGCCGAGCTGTCACGGGGGGCGCGGGTGATCTGCGTCGTTGCATAACGGAGGCTGGGACCGATTTCGTCGATCTCCAGTTCCATGCTCGTGCGCTTTTCGCCCTCTTTGGTTTCGTAGGAACGCTGACGAAGACGACCCTGCGCAACAACGCGGGTTCCCTTGGTCAGTGAGCTGGCAACATGCTCGGCGAATTCACGCCAGCAGGAAGCGCGGAGGAAAAGTGCTTCTCCGTCTTTCCACTCGTTGGATGCTCGATCGAAGGTGCGCGGCGTAGAGGCAATGGTGAAGTTAGCTACGGCAAGTCCGCCCTGCGTGTAACGCAGTTCGGGGTCTGCCGTGAGGTTCCCCACGACCGTAATGACTGTTTCGCCGGCCACGGTTACTTAGCTTCCGCTTCAGCCTTGGCTTCGTCAGCAGGAGCAGCAGGAGCGGCAGGTGCCGGAGCAGCCTTAGCTTCGTCAGCAGGAGCCTTGGTTGCGGCTGCAGGAGTCTTTGCTGGAGCAGCAGCCTTGCGGGCGGCCTTCTCTTCAGCAACCTTCTTGGCAGCAGCTACCTGAGCGAACCCAGCTTCTGCACGCAGCACCTTGGTGCGCATGACAGCTTCGCTGAGTGAGAGTTGGCGGTCGAGCTCGTCTGTTGACTTGCTCTCTGCGGTGAAGTTGACGACGGCGTAGATGCCTTCGGTCTTCTTGTTGATCTCGTAGGCCAAACGACGGCGACCCCAAATATCGATGTTATCGATGGTGCCACCGTCATTGCGGATGACATTGAGGAACTTGTCGAGACTGGGAGCCACGGTGCGTTCGTCGATCTCTGGATCGAGGATGACCATGAGTTCGTACTGATGCGTCACAAACCCACCTCCTTCGGACTTAAACGGTTACAGACGGTCTGTAACAGGAGGGTGTTGACGTTCATCGAACTGCCTAAGGGCAGTCAGACAACCTGCCCAGTGTAGTTGCTTGGCGCCCCAATACTCAAGGCGAGAAGAAAAGCCGCTTTCGCTAGCGGGCGTCTACTGGCGCGCAGCCCACCAGGCTCGCAAACGCTCTTCTGCTTCCTCATCGCCGAGCGGTCCTTCATCAAGACGCAGGTCGAGCAAGAATTTGTACGCCTCGCCCACATCGCGACTGGGTTTGAGGCCCAGGATCGCCATGATCTGCTCTCCATCGAGATCGGGACGAACTGCAGCGACTCCCTCTGCCTCAGCGATAGCCGCAATGCGGTCTTCGAGATCGTCGTACGCAAATGACAGTCGGTCGGCCTTGCGCACATTGCGCGTGGTGACATCCGCCCGCGTAATGATGTGAAGACGCTCAAGTTGGTCACCGGCATCCCGAACGTAACGGCGCACGGCCGAATCGGTCCAGGCACCCTCGGTGTAGCCAAAGAACCGCAGATGCAATTCAATAAGGCGCGCCACCGAGGTGATGGTCTCCTTGTCAAAGCGCAGTGCGCGCAGACGCTTCGTCGCGAGCTTCGCACCCACAACATCGTGGTGGTGGAAAGTGACGACGCCACCGCGCTCGATCTTGCGGGTCGATGGCTTGCCAATGTCGTGCAGCAACGCGGCAAGACGCAGGATCAGGTCGGGGCCTTCAATGCCGGGGCGACTCTTCTCGAGATCGATCGCCTGACGCAACACGGTGAGGGAGTGTTCGTAGACGTCCTTGTGGTGAGCATGCTCATCCACTTCAAGCTTCAAGGCGGGGACCTCAGGCAGCACCTGGTCGGCGAGACCTGTTTCGACCATGAGGCGGATGCCCGGCACCGGGTCATCCGTCTTCAACAGTTTTGTCAGCTCATCGCTCACCCGCTCAACGCTCACAATGTCGAGGCGCGGAGCAAGTTGCTTCATCGCGTCGACGGTCGCGGGGGAGACCGTGAAACCTAGCTGGGACGTAAAGCGGGCGGCACGCATCATCCGCAGCGGGTCATCACCAAATGAAACCTCGGGGGAGCCAGGAGTGGTCAGCGTCTTGCTGAGCAGATGTTCGACACCACCCCACGGGTCAACGAGCACGCGCTCAGGCAGCCGAAGGGCCATCGCGTTGACGCTGAAGTCGCGACGCTCCAGATCTTTCTCGAGCGAATCACCGAACGCGACGACGGGCTTGCGGGTTGCACCGTCATAGCTATCGGCACGGTACGTCGTGATTTCAACCGTCTCACCGTCGATGCGGGCAGCGATCGTGCCAAAGTCCCGACCGATATCCCACTGGGCCTCGGAGATCGGCTTCACCATGCGCATGATGTCGTCAGGGGTGGCATTGGTCGCAAAATCGAGGTCCGTGACCTTGCGGCCCAAGAACGCATCCCGCACCGGACCACCCACAAGGGCGAGTTCGAATCCTTCGGCAGCGAAGCGCGCCGATAAGGTGGCTACGGGTTTAGAGTCGGCAAGCTGTCCGAGACTCTCGATCGCGTGGGCAACACTCTCCATGATGCGACTAGTTTCGCACGAGCGCCGAGTGCAATTTGTCCCCAACCGCGCAAAGCACCCACCATTCAGACAAGGACGAATAAACTCACACCATGCTGGCCACGCGAGAGTACGGGGTAGTCCCTTGCCCATAAGAGTCTTTAGTGCCGCCCTGGCGCTCGGTCTCGGGCTTACTCTTGCCGCGAGCGGAGCCAGCGCCGCGCCCACTGTCACCGATGCTCCGGCGCTGACGACGGCATCCGCTGCGACCAATGTTGCCGTGATTGCACCACTGACGGTTCCCAGCGACAACGGCGGCCTTCTTGATGCCGACACTCTCGCCGACTACACCGAACCTCTCGGTCTGCTCACGCGACAATTGGATGCCATGGCAGGCAAGCCCGTCGCGATTGCCATTGACCCCATGATTGTGGCCTCCATTCGCGTGCTGGGCACGAGCGCCCCCGACTCTGCGCGGGAATGGCTTGAGCGGCTTTCGCTCATCAGCAATGAGCTCGTACCTTTGCCCTATGCCAACGCGGATGTCACGCTGGCGACTCAGTCGGAGGTGGGCGCCACTCTGGAGCCGATCTCATTCGATTTCGCACTGAATGCGGCCAACTTTGCCGCCGTTGAAGAGTCGACCCCTGCGCCAACGCAGACGTCTGATCCGATGGACGACGACCCCAACGCAGTGCCCGCGTACCCAACAACAGACAATCTGCTCTCCTGGGACTACGCGATCGATGGTTTTCTTCGGCCCCGCACTGACACTGTTGTTGCCAGCGACCTCGCCGCCTTTACTGAACGTGGCTACAGCACCATCGTGCTCTCGTCGACGAATGTGTCTCGACCGGCCGGCGCTGGCTCAGTAACCACCATCGATGGTGTTACTGCTCTCGTCGCCGACGCAACCGCCTCAGCAGCAATGGATGATGCCCTCGGCTCTACCGTCGACCGCGACGTCACCGCGGCCGATACCGCCCTCAGCGAAGCGGTGCTCAACGCCGGAGCAGCACAAACGGCGGGCACCGCATCCGTTCTCATCGCTATCGACCACTCACTAGAGCTGAGCTCGGCGAGGTTAGACGCTGCTCTCGCCACCATGACGGCAAGCCCGTCAATCACGATGGTCACGCTCACCGAACTCGCGTCGACACCAGCGGTCACGGCAACGATCAACGACATGCCTCAGTCCGAATCGCGCATTACTGACGTTTCTCGCGTGTTCACGGCCGCACGAGCGGAACGAACCTTCTTCTCTATCGCCGCTGACCCTGAAGCCCTTGTTGCCGAACGCCGGCTCGAGTTGCTCGATGTACTTGGCACGGTGGAAACCGAGGATCCCGCTGACTGGCTCACCGAGGTCAACCGCTTCCTCGTTGATTCCCGCGACCTACGCACCTCGGTGACCGTCGTGGAAGCCAGCAATTTCCTCCTCGTGGCCGACAACGGCTTCCTCCCCGTCTCCGTGAGCAACAACCTCGACCAGGCCGTCACCGTCTACATCACGGTTGATCCGCGCACCGGACTCTTGGCCGTGGGGGACGGCCGCGTAGAACTGACGATTGAAGCGAACTCTCAAGCCAAGGGCGAGGTTCCTGTGCAGTCGCTGTCGAACGGTGTTGTGGATGTCGAGATCAGTCTCACCAGCAGCACCGGCCTCAGCGTTGGCTCCACAACAGTCAGCGAGATCAACGTGCAGGCTGGCTGGGAGACCCCGCTCGTGCTGGCCTTCGGCGCTGTCGTCGTCGTCATCTTTACCGTCGGCTTTGTCCGCAGCATCGTTCGTCGCAGAAAGCCTGTCAATGACTAACCAGCCCGGTCCCGAAGCCGAGCCCGAGCCCGGCATTCCCAGCGCCTCGCTGGGGCTCCCCACCCCCCAAACATCGAGCATCGGTCGGGCGAGTGCGCTTCTGGCGTCCGGTACCTTCGTCTCGCGCATCCTGGGCTTCCTGAGTGCAATTCTGCTCGCTCAAACCCTCGGCGTCATCGGCTCCGGTGCAGACGCGTATGCCATCGCCAATCAGTTGCCCAAGAGTGTTTACGCGATTGTGGCCGGTGGAATGCTCAGCGCAGTCATCGTGCCTCAGATCGTTCGCGCTGCCGTGCATAAAGACGGCGGCCAAAAGTTCATCAACCGCCTCGTGACTCTCGGAATCGTGATCTTTGTCGCCGTGACGGTTGCGGCAACGTTTAGCGCTCCTCTCTTGGTCGACCTCTACACGCAGACGACCGCGAAGTTCGGGGCCGACGAGGTCGCCCTCGCTACCGCATTCGCCTATTGGTGTCTGCCGCAGATTCTCTTCTACGCGCTGTATTCACTCCTCGGTGAGGTGTTGAACGCTCGCGGCAAGTTCGGGCCGTTCACGTGGGCTCCTGTCGCCAACAACGTGGTGATGGTCTCGGGCCTCCTCATCTTCCAGTTCTTGTTTGGCACAGCCGACGGCCTTTCCTCCACAGCGTGGACTCCGGACATGATTGCCGTGCTCGCTGGAAGCGCGACACTCGGTATTGCCGTGCAAGCGACCCTGCTCGGCTATTTCTGGCACCGCGCGGGGTTGCGTTATCGTCCCGAGTTCCAGTGGCGCGGGGTTGGCCTGGGAACGGCAGGTAAGGCCGCCGCATGGACCTTTGGGATGATCTTGGTCACCCAGATCGGCGCGGTCGTAGAAACGAACGTTGCCTCTCGCGCCTCCGGCAGCGCCTCCGTCTTCGCCATGGGGACCGCCTGGCTCATCTTCATGCTCCCGCACTCGGTAATCGCCGTCTCGATCGGAATGGCCTACTTCACACGGATGAGTGGTCACGCGAGAGACAAAGACCTCGTCTCAATGCGCACCGATGTCTCGGGCGCGCTGCGCTCCATCCTGATGTTGCTGGTATTCGCGGCAATAGGACTCATCGTCATCGCTTTTCCCTTCAGTGCCCTCTTCGGCAACGATCACGAGCAAGTCGTCGCGCTGTCGGGTGTACTCATGATCTATCTGGTCGGGCTCGTGCCGTTCAGCATGATGTACGTGTTGCAACGGGTGTTCTATTCGTTCGAAGACACCCGCACCCCGTTCTTCTTGCAAAGTTTCCAAGTAGTTCTCTACATCTCTGCCGCTCTCTTCGTTTCCACGTTCCCCGTAGATCGCATCGCGATGGGTCTCGCGACCGCGATTACGATCTCCGGCACGATCCAGACCACGGTGGCACTCTTCGTGATCCGCAAACGCGTACCCGGATTCGCGCTGCTTCCGCTGATGCTCCGCATCCTGTGGTTTGCTGCAGCCATGATTCCGGCCGCTGGCGTCGGCTACGGCATCCTGATGCTGCTGGGCGGATTCGGTGAAGGCTCGTTCGTCGTCTCGGGCTTCGTTGGTGGTTTTGCTTCGATCGCGATGGCAGGCACAGCCATGCTCCTGGTGTACGCAACCGTTCTGGCTCTCACCAAGAATGATGAGTATCTCGCGTTCGTGGGCCCGATCATGGCCCGCCTACGCCGTCGCTAATCAATCCGCTCCTGCACACTTTTCTCGCCACGAAGCGAACTTAAAGTGACGGCACTCCGAACTCTTCGGTGTTAGCCCCGCCCGCCCCAGCCACTCGGAATACTCCGTGGCTAGGATGTGTTGAACCGGGTAATCACAATCCCAAGGAGACACGAAAAGTGCGCCAACTCATCATCATCGGATCCGGCCCAGCTGGGTACACCGCTGCGATTTACGCGGCGCGCGCAAACCTTGCGCCACTCGTCATTGCGAGCTCTGTTGAGGCCGGTGGCGAGCTCATGAAGACCACCGAGATCGAGAACTACCCAGGCTTTGCCAACGGCATCCAAGGCCCCGAGCTCATGATGGAAATGCAGAAGCAAGCTGAACGTTTCGGCGCCGAGATTGTTCTCGACGACGTCACTGACCTTCAACTTGAGGGCCAGGTCAAGAAGGTCACGCTCGGCAACGGAGAAGTGCACGAAGCTCTCGCGGTTGTCTTTGCGACTGGTTCTGCCTACCGCAAGCTCGGCCTTCCCGACGAAGAACGCCTCAGCGGCTATGGAGTTTCTTGGTGCGCTACGTGCGACGGTTTCTTCTTCCGCCAGAAGACGATTGCTGTCGTTGGTGGGGGAGACTCGGCCATGGAAGAAGCGACGTTCCTCACCAAGTTTGCTGAAAAGGTTTACGTGATTCACCGCAAGGATGAGCTGCGTGCCTCGAAGGCGATGCAGGAGCGTGCTTTCAGCGACCCGAAGATTGAGTTCCTCTGGAACAAGGCTGTAACCGGCATTACTGGTTCCACCCTCGTTGATGGCATTGATCTCACGGACACCGTCGATGGTTCCACCTCACACGTTGACCTCAGCGGGTTGTTCATCGCGATCGGCGCCGACCCCCGCACCCACTTGGTACACGGCCAACTCGACATCAACGCCGACGGAACCGTTGCAGTGGATGGTCGTTCCTCTCGCACCAACATCACCGGAGTTTTCGCAGCCGGCGATGTCATCGACCCGACCTACCGCCAAGCAGTAACGGCCGCCGGCTCCGGCACCGTCGCTGCTCTCGATGCCGAGCACTACCTCGCATCACTGCCCCGCGAACTTGTCGCCAGCGCAATCCAGCCCGCGGAACCAGCAGCTCCCGTAGCTGTCTCCGCCTAAACGTCCCATCGAACAAAGGAATTAGTCATGTCAGCAGCAACAGAAGTAACCGACGCCAACTTTGAAGAACTCGTCATCAACTCAAAGGACACCATCATGGTGGACTTCTGGGCTGAATGGTGTGGTCCCTGTCGCGCAGTTGGCCCGATCCTTGACCAGATCGCCAGCGAGAACTCCGACAAGATCAAGATCGTCAAGCTCAACGTTGACGACAACCCCCAGATGGCTATGAAGTACCAGATCACCTCCATCCCCGCGATGAAGGTCTTCAAGGGCGGCGAGGTCGTGAAGACCGTTATCGGCGCAAAGCCGAAGCCTGCGATTGAAGCAGACCTCGCAGAGTTCTTGGCCTAAAGCTCAGTCTCTGTCGAAAGCCTCCGGCATCCACTATTTGGTGGGTGTGCGGAGGCTTTCGTAGTTAACACCCGTGAGGCGTTCTGATTCGGCCCAGAGCTTCGCCGCGTCGACTTGGGAATGGGAGGCTGCAGTCGATTCAACGCGCACAGGAGCGCCCCGATGTTGGTTGCGGCCGCTGGGGCCGAAGAAGTCGGCGCCCTGCGCTGTAGGGTCAGTTGCTGCCCGCAGAGACGGCCTCGCGCCTTGCTTGGGTGTTTGCAGCCCCAGGAACACCAGCGCCTTCAGTGGTCGCAGGTACCAACGGTTGAAGAGATGATCTGCGAGGCCTGTGCCGGCAGTTCCCGGATGGGCTGCCACAGAAATCGCATCGACCCCAGCAGCGTCGAAGCGGCGTTGAAGCTCATAGGCGAAGAGAAGGTTAGCCAGTTTGGAGCGACCGTAGGCCGCCCGGGGAGTGTACGAGCCATTGTGGAACATGAGGTTGCCGAACTCCATGAAACCCCAGCGATGAGCGAGGCTGGAAAGGCTCACCACGCGCGCTGCGGGTGTTGACTCAATCAGATCCATCAGGTGACCAGTCAACGCGAAGTGGCCCAGGTGATTGGTGCCAAGTTGGGATTCGAACCCATCGATCGTGAGTTGGGCATCCGTCATCATGATTCCCGCGTTGTTGACCAAGAGGTCGAGGCGCGAATGTTTCCCGTGAAACATCTCGCTGAAACGTCGAATGGACTCTAGATCCGCGAGATCAAGAAGCATCGTCTCGAGAGACACCGCACCAAGGTCGTCAAGCAGTGCCTGCTTGGCCGCGTCGGCCTTCTCGGCGCTGCGCATCGTCATGACAACGTGCGCGCCAGCCTTCAACAGGGCACGGCTCGTCTCGAATCCGAGCCCAGAATTTGCCCCCGTCACGATTGCAACAGTGCCGGTGAGGTCCCCGATCTCTGATTCGGTCCATGTGGTGCGAGCGTTCACTAGTGTTCTCAATTTCATGGTCGATGGCCGCCAGCGCGATGCGGCGGTTGTCACGGATTCTGCACACTGCGATAGCAGACCTCATGAGTTCAGCATGCGTTTCTATGCATCGCCTTTGAACGTTGTTCGGAGCAAAGCCGAGTCTGGTTTGGCCGAGATACCCCGATAACCCTTGCTCAGTTTCGAGTCCCAAGGGTCAAACGCCTATTGTTTAAAGTCAACCGAACGGGATTGCCCATGACAACACAGCCAAACAACCTCGACCAGTGGTTCGACCACTATGCAGATCGCGCCTCCGGCCTTGCCGCCTCTGAGGTCCGAGCGTTGTTTGCCGTGGCCTCGCGCCCCGAAGTTGTGTCGCTCGCTGGCGGTATGCCCTATGTTTCAGCGTTGCCTCAAGACCTCATCACCGAGTCCATCGATCGCGTCATGCGCGATCGCGGTCCGGCGGCACTTCAGTATGGTTCCGGCCAAGGATTGCCTGCGCTTCGCGAGCAAATCCTTGAAGTGATGGCCCTCGAGGGCATCCGAGCCAGCGTGGATGACGTTGTCGTCACCACCGGCTCTCAGCACGCCCTCGAGCTCGTCACGAAGCTCTTCATCAATCCCGGCGATGTCGTCATTGCCGAGGGCCCCAGCTATGTCACGGCAATGGTCGTTTTCAAATCATTCCAGGCAGAGATAACGCACGTTGAGATGGATGAGTTCGGGCTCGTTCCCGATTCACTGCGGGCTCATATTGCCTCGGTGCGCGCCGCAGGCAAGACCATCAAGTTCTTGTACACCGTTCCGACCTTCAGCAACCCCGCTGGAGTCACTCTCAGCTGGGAGCGACGCCTCGAAGTGTTGGAGATTGCCCGGGAAAACGGCATTCTGGTGCTCGAGGACAATCCTTACGGTCTCCTCTATTTCGATGGTCCGCCGCCGCATGCGATGCGTTCCGTCGAAGAAGACGGTGTCGTGTACTTGGGCACGTTCTCGAAGACACTCGCCCCCGGTTTTCGGGTTGGTTGGGTGCTCGCGCCTCACGCAATAAGAGAGAAACTCATCTTAGCGAACGAGGCGGCTGTGTTGTCACCGAGTTCCTTCACTCAGAACATCATTAGCGAATACATGAATGTCTCTGACTGGAAGGGGCAGATCGATACCTTCCGTGGTGTCTACCGCGAACGCCGCGATGCCATGTTGGATGCTCTCGACGACTATCTACCCGACCTCGAGTGGACTGTGCCCAACGGTGGCTTCTACATCTGGGTCACGCTTCCCGACAACCTTGACTCAAAGTCGATGTTGCCCCGTGCGGTCAAGGAATTAGTGGCCTACACGCCGGGTACGGCCTTCTACGCGGATGGAAACGGGCGCAGCAACATGCGTTTGTCGTTCTGTTATCCAACCCCTGACTTCATCCGTGAAGGTATTCGTCGGCTCTCCACTGTGATCAACGGAGAGCTTGAGTTGCTCAACACGTTCTCGCAGACAGCCCCTCTCACGGTTGTGCCTCCCACACCGTCGATGATCAACCCTCCAGCCAACCTCAGCTAGGACCCCTCATGAACGATTCACCCACCCGCGTTCTCGTTCTTGCCGGCGGAATCTCGCACGAGCGCGACGTTTCCCTCCGGTCCGGTCGCCGTGTTGCCGACGGATTGCGCGCTCAGGGCAAGATCGTTGAGCTGCGCGACCCGGATGCCACATTGCTTCCTTACATTCGTGAATCGAAGCCGGATGTCGTGTGGCCAGCCCTGCATGGCGCCAGCGGTGAGGATGGTGCTCTGCGTGGTCTTCTCGATCTCATCGGCATTCCGTATGTCGGCTCCCGCGCGGATGCCGCCCGCCTCGCCTGGGACAAGCCGACCGCCAAGGCACTCGTTTCCCGTGTCGGAGTGCGCACGCCGCTCTCGATTGCGTTGTCCCGTGATTCCTTCCGTGAACTCGGAGCCCACAGCATTCTCGATGAGCTCGCCGATGAACTCTCGGGTGACCTCGTCGTGAAGCCCGCTCAGGGTGGTTCCGCTCAGGGTGTCTCGATCGTGACTGACCGTTCAGACCTTCCGCAGGCGATGGTCAACGCCTACAACTACTGCGACGTGGCTCTCATCGAGCAACGCATTACCGGTGTCGAGATTGCCATCGGAATTCTCGACAGTGGCATGGGTCCAGTTGCTCTGCCCGCCGTCGAGATCGAACCAGTGGATGGCGCCTACACTTTCGAGGCTCGCTATAATGCTGGTCAGACACGCTTTTACACCCCGGCCAGAATCAGCGATGGTGAAGCCGATCGTGCAGCCGAAGCCGCTCTCGCAGCCCACTCCGCGCTCGGACTTCGTCACCTGTCACGGGTAGATCTCATCGTAGATGGCGCAGGCACGCCCTGGTTCCTCGAGGCAAATGTGTTGCCCGGCCTCACCGAGACCTCCATCCTTCCCCAAGCCCTTGTCGCTGCGGGACATGACCTGGGCTGGGTTTACGCTGCTCTCGCCGACATCGCGATGGAGGGCTAAGCAGCCGCTTTCGCCTTCGCCGGGGGAGCGGTCCCGCCTTCTGCACAACGCGTCGTCGACTTGATTCGCGCCGTTTTCGGGCAATCATTCGTCCGTCCAACAAACGGCGGAGCAATGATCCGCTGGGGCACCGGGTGGCCCAGCGGAGAAGATTCTGTCGCTAAATGCCTCCCGGTTGCCCAATGTTTCACGTGGAACATCCGCAACTAGCCGGTTCGGGCTCCTAGCTTTACAGATCCGTTTCCGTTTCCGGTGCCACAGCCAGTGCCAGTGCCACAGCCAGTGCCACAGCCAGTGCCAGTGCCAGTGCCAGTGCCAGTGCCAGTGCCAGTGCCAGTGCCAGTGCCAGTGCCACAGTTTCACGTGAAACATGGAGACCCGACGACAGGGCTAACCAAAGCCCGGTCAATGTTTCACGTGGAACAATCGCTTCCCGATCAGCGCAAGGGCGATCCTTTCAGGCGCTCGCCCTTCGAACGGGAGCAATAGGGTTCGTGAACCGAGGTGAAGGCCCAATCGTCGACAGAGCGCAGCGGCGCAGCGGCGCAGCGGCGCAGCGGCGCAGCGGCCGGCAGTCCCACTTGCGCGGCCCGAGCGGAAAGTCCCGAGAACCACCCTTGGCATACAAGGGCTATCAGGGGCAGGCCGTGACTCCCGCTCCAGTTCCCGCGCGTCCAAAGGTTCGCGGGGGAGTGCCCACACCCCACGCATGGGCTGCGCGCGGCGACACTCAATCCCACTGCTGCAACCCAGAGTCGATCAACTACTACTCACACAGCTCGTGCCGATGCACAGAGCAGGGATCAGCTTCTACAGCGCGAGCGCCATCAGCGGGCTCGAACTCGGACCCGAACTAGAACTAGAACTAGAACTAGAACTAGAACTAGAACTAGAACTAGAACTAGAACTAGAACTAGAACTAGAACTAGAACTAGAACTAGAACTAGAACTAGAAAAGTTTAGCGATTGTGCCCGCGAACCTAGTGTTCTCACGAAACTGAGGCAACCGGAACCAAAAAATCCCGGATCAAGAAGACCTCGCGTTCGGGGTCGGCTGACGAGGAGCTGGCTAAGAGTTGAAGCCGGTGTCGCCGAGTTCTTCGAGGATTCGATTTAGATCCGCCACAGTTGCGAAGTCGATAACGACCTGGCCTTTGCTGGCACCAAGCGACACCTTCACACGAGTGTTGAGACGGTCGCCCAGACGCTCCGCGATCTCATCCAGATGGCCTTGCTTCTTACCCCGGGAGGGCTTGGAGCGCGGCGGTTTGGTCGAGAGCGAGCCCGCAGCTGCTTCAGCAGCACGAACGGAGAGCTCTTCATTGACGATTTTCTCTGCCAAACGCTCCATTCCGGCGTTGTCAGGAAGCGATAGGAGCGCTCGAGCGTGTCCCGCGGACAACACTCCGGCGGCAACGCGGCGCTGAACGCTTTCTGGAAGGCGCAAAAGACGCAAAGTGTTAGTGATTTGGGGGCGCGAGCGACCAATGCGTTCGCCCAACTGCTCCTGCGTGATGCCGAAGTCGGCCAAAAGTTGCTGGTAAGCCGACGCCTCTTCCAAAGGATTGAGGTTAGCGCGATGCAAGTTCTCGAGCAGCGCATCCCGAAGCATGTCTTCGTCGGCGGTGCTCTTAATGACAGCAGGAATTGTGGCGAGGCCTAAGTGCTTGCTCGCACGAAGTCGACGTTCACCCATGATGAGTTCGTACTGAGGCTGACCCTCAAGGGCGCCAACGACGGGGCGCACCACGATTGGTTGGAGAACACCGATTTCGCGGATCGAAACGATCAGCTCTTCGAGTTCCTCTTGACGGAACTCAGTACGCGGCTGGCGAGAGTTGGGAACGATATCAAGAGGGGAGAGGCTCGCTAGCCGAGCGCCAGGAACCGACCGAAGTTTTTCGGGTGTCAGTTCCCCACCCGGGAAAAACACGTCGACGGGGCGTTCTTCGTTCTCATCCGACGAGGGGATGAGCGCGCCGATACCCCGACCAAGACCAGTACGTTTTGGTGCTGCCATTATTTGCGTGCTCCTCGATAAGCAATCTCGGCCGCTGCTTCAAGATAGGAGAGCGATCCGGGGGAGTTCTGGTCATAACTAATGACGCTTTGCCCGTAGCTGGGTGCTTCAGAAATGCGCACCGAGCGAGGGATAACAGTGGTCAACACCTGCTTGGGGAAGTGTTGGCGCACATCGTCAACCACCTGGTTGGCAAGATTAGTGCGGGAGTCGTACATCGTCATCAGAATCGTCGAGACCCGAAGACGTGGGTTCAAATGACGCTCGATGAGCTTGATGTTGTTAAGCAACTGACTCAGACCCTCAAGCGCGTAGTACTCACACTGGATGGGAATGAGGACCTCTTGCGCGGCCACGAAAGCGTTTATCGTGAGGAGACCAAGCGACGGCGGACAATCGATAAACACATAGTGGAACGGTTCTGGCGTCTCCGCAAGAAAAGCATCGAGCGCAGAACGAAGGCGTTGTTCGCGAGCGACGAGAGAGACGAGCTCGATCTCCGCGCCGGCGAGGTGAATCGTGGCCGGAACACAGTAAAGTGCGTTGAATTCCGGGCTCTTCTGCACGACATCCGCCATCGGAACGTCGTTGATCATGACGTCGTAGACGCTGGGAGTCTCAGAACGATGCTCAACGCCGACCGCAGTAGACGCGTTTCCTTGAGGGTCGAGGTCTATCACTAGGACTCGAGCGCCGGTGCGGGCGAGAGCAGCAGCAAGGTTGACTGTAGAGGTTGTCTTTCCGACGCCCCCCTTTTGGTTTGCCACGGTAAATACCCGGGGCTTCTCCGGGAGGGGGAGTGAAGCAGAGGCTACTGCCTCTCGACGGCGAGTCAGATCCGCGATCTCCCGCGCAAGCGGCGTGGTTTCATCGAACGACTTGCCTTGTTCGTTGACTTCGCTTTCGGGATGTTTCACGTGAAACTTTCTCTCGGGGTGGTGACAATAGGTAGGACTGGAGGCAGCTCAGAGCGTGGCCGAATCAGTCCACTCTAGCCCGAAAGACCCTAGTGATCTCGGGGGTAATCCCTTCACCGAGAACAAGTGACTCAACATCCTTGAGTCGAGCCTTGCGAATCGCCTTGGCAGCAGCTTCAATCTCTTCATCGATGCGGGCACCCTTCATGAAGACCATCTCGCCGCCGGGCGCAAGAAGGTGTTCGGTTGAGGGGATGAGCTTAGAAAGAGCAGTGACCGCGCGAGCAGTAATCTGAGTTAAGGCCTCAGCATACGGAGCATCTTGTGAACGAGAACGATCGACTACAACGTTAGATAGCCCGAGACGTTCAGACTCCGCCTTGAGCCAATCAACCCGGCGTTCCATCGGCTCAATCAAAACGAACTCGACATCAGGCCGCGCAATTGCGAGAACAAGACCCGGAAGACCGGCGCCACTACCTATGTCTCCCACAAGCCCTGGACGGAGCAGGGGAGCGACGAGTACACAGTTAACGATGTGTCGCGTCCACAGACGGGGCACCTCAAGCGGACCAATGAGCCCAAGCTCCTCACCTCGAAGAGCAAGGCTCTGCGTATAGGCGCGCGCGACATCAATGCGATCGCCAAACAGCTCGGCAGCTATTTCCGGCTCGCGCTCAAGCCCCAACTCGTCAGTCAATGTTTCACGTGAAACTATGAACGCGTGATGACAGTGTGACGGTCGCGACCTTCACCACTCGACTGCGAGACAAACCCGCGCTCCGCAACGACATCATGAACGAGCTTGCGCTCGTATGACGACATCGCCGGGAGTGCGGCAGAATCCGCACCAGCCTCGATACGCTCCACGGCCGTGTCTACAAGCTTCGACAATTCAGCAGCACGCGCTTCACGCGAACCTCCGATGTCCAGGATGAGACGCGAGAATGCTCCCGTCTTGTTCTGCACAGCGATGCGAGTGAGTTCCTGAAGTGCCGTGACGGTTTCAGGCTTAGACAGCAGGCGGAGGTTTGTGTCTTCGCTCGACGTCACTGAGACGTAGGAGCGACCGGCACGGGCGTCAATCTCGATGTCTCCATCGAGATCCGCAATATCGAGCAGCTCCTCGATGTAGTCGGCGGCAATGTCGCCTTCTTCTTCGAGCTGAGCAGTTGTGCGATCTTCGCGATCTTCCACAGGAGCGGACTCGACTGCGGTTGTATCGACGTCAGAAACGTTCGTCATTTCTTCTTTCCCTGCTTCTTCTTTGCACGGTTCTTACTTACGGGTTGATCCCGCTGCGGATTCTTGGGTTCCTCAATTACTGCGGTTCCGGAATCAGATTCGGGAGCCTCTTCAATGATTCCCTTGCGCTGATTGCGCTTCGCTAGACGAGCCTCGCGTGCGAGCGCTGCCTCACTACCGGGAGTCGGCATATTGCGAATAACGAGGAACTGCTGACCCATCGTCCAGAAGTTGGAAACGAGCCAGTAGAACATGACGCCCAAGGGGAAAGTGAACCCGGAGAAGGCGAAGACGAGGGGGAGTAGGTACAACATGATCCGCTGTTGGCGGTACATGGGACTAGCTTTCATCTCAGCCGACTGGTTCTTCGACATGATCTGAAGCTGGGTGATGAACTGCGAGCCGGTCATCAGGATGACCATGATGACGGCGGTGACGATGACGGCTACGTTGCCCTCTGCAGTGCTGATCGCGAGGTGCAGGGGAGCGATGTCGAACAGTGACGAGGTTCCGAAGGATTCTGAGAGCTCAGCGTTGAGGAGGCCAACACCAGGAGCGTTTCCCTCGAGCTGTGCGTTGCGCAGCACCGAAAAGAGTCCGAAGAAGATCGGCATCTGCAGAAGAAGAGGGAGGCACGAACTAAACGGGTTGGTTCCCGCGTTCTTGTACATCGCCATCGTCTCGCGAGACATCGCCTCACGAGAGAACTGATCCTTCTTGCCTTTGTACTTGTCCTGGATCTTCTTGAGCTGAGGCGCGACTTCCATCATGCGACGCTGGCTCTTGATCTGGCGCACAAAAACCGGAATCAATGCTGCGCGCACAACCAAGACGAGACCAACGATCGAAAGAACCCAGGTCAGGCCGGCATCCGCATCCATTCCGAAGAAGGTAAGGATTTCGTGAAAGGCGACGAGGATTGCCTCGATTACCCACTTGATCGGCCAAAGCAGATTGCCAAAGAAAGCAAAAAGATCCATGAAGTGGTTAGCCCCTTTCGTGGCTTGCGGCTACAACAAAGCCGAACCGGGTGATCTGGTAGCGGTCATGCCGGCGAGCCGGGATGTCGTCGATACCGCCCTCTGCCCACGGGTGGCAGCGAAGGATTCGACGAGAGCCAAGCCACACACCACGGAAAACACCGTGCTGCTGAATAGCTTGAAGAGTGTAGTGAGAGCACGACGGGTAATACCGGCAGACATCTCCATACAGCGGAGATATGACTGCACGGTAGACGCGCAAAATGAGAACACAGAGGTTTCGCGGGATGAGCAGCGCGAACGTAACGACGGAACTCATACCTTCACCACGATGCGGTCGATCCCTTCTGCAATCTCAGCCTGAAGCGTAGTGCACTGAGCTTGCTCAGAACCTGCCAGAGCACGAACCACAATGTCTACATTCGACTGGACGTGAGGAAGAAGCTGAGCAGCAGCAGCGCGAAGCCGACGCCGAACTCGATTGCGTACAACCGCATTGCCAACCGCTTTAGAAACAATGAAACCAAAGCGAACGCTCTGAGACCGCTCATTGTTCACAATGTGGACAACGCAGTGCGGTGCTGTGAAACGACGACCGCGACGCACCGCCAAGCGAAAATCGCTCGGAAGCGCCACACGGTTTGCCTTAGACAGCACCGGACGAGATTACGCGGAGAGTTCGGTGCGTCCCTTGCGGCGACGAGCGCTCAGGATCGAGCGACCCGCGCGGGTGCGCATACGCAGACGGAAACCGTGAACCTTCGCGCGGCGACGGTTGTTGGGCTGAAAAGTTCTCTTGCTCATAGCTATATCTCCAAGGCCCAGCTCTAGCAGCCGGGAAGAATTGGTAGGCCCAAGGGCCAGAAGTCAACTGATTAAAACTACGGCGTTAAACGGGTGCGGTCAAACCACACTTTGTGCAACGGCGCATTATCCACACAGAATACATCCTTATTGGTAACGACATGCTGTGGACAACTACGATGACTATCAGTGCACAACGGCCAAAAGACCGCAGTATTTCAGCGAGAATAGCTGTACTCACCAGTGGATAAGCCTGTGAGTAAATACTGCCAAGGGATGGGAAAAGAATGTCGGAAACACCCGACCCGACTAAAGGACTGTGGCAAACAGTTCTGACACACCTCAACGGTGATGAGCGAATTACCCCTCAACTACAGGGGTTCGTGAACCTGGTTGAACCAAAAGGCGTCATGGCCGGCACCCTCTATCTCGAGGTTCCCAACGAGCTCACGCGCGGGATGCTCGAACAGCGACTTCGCCAGCCATTCATCGACGCGATTGCAGCTCTCGACGACGAACACGGCATTTCGAACTTCGCCACCGTCGTAAACCCAGAAATCCAGCAAGATGCGCTTTCGCAAGAAATACCGCGCACCGAGCAGCCTTACATCGAACCGACACCACAAAAGCCGGTCGAAACATCAACACCTCGTCGCAGCGATTCGCGACTCAACCCCAAATACAGCTTTGACAATTTCGTTATTGGTGGATCCAACCGTTTCGCTCACGCCGCGGCAGTCGCCGTAGCTGAAGCGCCGGCCAAGGCCTACAACCCCCTCTTTATTTATGGAGAGTCGGGTCTAGGTAAAACTCACTTGTTGCACGCCATCGGGCACTATGCCGAAAGCCTGTACCCCGGCATCCGAGTGCGTTACGTCAGCTCAGAAGAATTCACGAACGACTTCATCAACTCGATCGCTAACAACCGGGCGTCAGTATTTCAGTCTCGCTACCGTGAGATCGACATTCTGCTTATCGACGACATCCAGTTCCTGCAGGGTAAGGACTCCACTCAGGAGGCCTTCTTCCACACTTTCAACACCTTGCACGATCACAACAAGCAAGTGGTCATCACCAGTGATCTGCCCCCGAAGCACCTGACCGGCTTTGAAGATCGGATGCGGTCGCGCTTCGAGTGGGGCCTGATTACTGACGTCCAGGCGCCAGACCTTGAAACGCGAATCGCTATTCTTCGCAAAAAGGCTCAGAGCGAGAAGATGCAGGTGGGCAACGACATCCTCGAATTCATGGCGTCGAAGGTCTCGTCAAATATTCGTGAGCTCGAAGGAACGTTGATTCGGGTTACCGCGTTTGCGAGCCTCAACCGCACCGAAGTCGACATGGCTCTTGTACAGACCGTGTTGAAAGATCTCATCACTCTTGATGAAGACAACGTCATCGCGCCAGTCGACATCATCAATCACACCGCTGACTACTTCAAGCTTTCGGTTGACGACCTCTATGGCTCTTCTCGTTCGCAAGCCATCGCCACAGCACGTCAGATCGCGATGTACCTCTGTCGAGAAATGACGAACCTCTCTTTGCCCAAGATTGGTCAGCTGTTCGGAAACCGCGATCACACCACCGTGATGTACGCCAACAAGAAGATCACCGAGCTCATGAAAGAGCGTCGCTCGATCTATAACCAGGTCACCGAGCTCACTAGCCGCATCAAACAAAACCAGCGTTTCAGCCAAAAATAGGTTTTCCTACTTGGGGATAACTTGGGGATAACCTCCCCAACTCGCCGGAAAGATTGTTGACCACAAGAAAATTTCTGTGGAATCAAGAATTCCTGTGATTCGAGTTTCCACGAAGAGTGCGAGTGTTCTCCACTGCTCGTCAACAAGTCACACGAATGTAGTTTCCAGTAATTACATGAAATCCGTCGAGTTATTCACAGAATCCACAACGGTTAAGAGTGTGACCTTTAAAGAATGAAATTTGAATCCCAAATAACCTGTAGTTCGCAAGTGGATTGGCTGTGCCAGTATTAACGGCCAGAGCGTGATCCGGTTAGGGGTAGTTCATGAAGTTTCAAGTCAATCGTGACGTCTTCAGCGAGGCGGTTTCGTTCGCGGTAAAACTGTTGCCGCAGCGAACAACGCTGCCGATTCTGAGCGGTGTCTTGATCGAAGCTACCGACGAAGGGCTCACTCTTTCGTCGTTCGACTACGAAGTTTCCGCTCGAACACAGATCATCGCCGAGGTTGAAGAGCCCGGTCGCGTATTGGTTTCTGGCAAGCTTTTGGCAGATATTGCCAGCCGACTTCCCAATGCTCCCGTGCGTTTTAGCACCGAAGACAACAAAATTACTGTTGCGTGTGGCACCGGTCATTTCACCTTGTCGAGCATGCCGGTTGAAGAGTATCCCTCACTTCCTCAGATCTCCGACAAGGTGGGAACGCTCAAGGCTGATCTCTTTGCCGCCGCAATTTCTCAGGTCGCCGTCGCTGCATCGCGTGACGACGTCACCCCGGTCATTACAGGTGTGCAGCTCGAAGTTTCTGAAAATAACATCTCGCTTGTTGCCACTGACCGCTACCGAGTAGCAGTTCGTGACATCGAATGGGATGCCGGAGCATCCGGAGTCGAAGCGGCAACAGCCCTGGTGCCGGCCAAGACTTTGGTTGAAGTGGGAAAGACTTTCGGCAACAGCGGAGAGATTTCCGTCGCCATCACGAGTTCTGACGAACGCGAGCTCATCGCGTTCCAAGCAGACAGAAAAACTGTGACGTCGTTGCTTATCAAGGGCAACTTTCCACCGGTTCGCCGACTTTTTCCCGAGACTGTGGATAACTTCGCTGTCATGAACACGGGCGAGCTCATCGAGGCAGTTCGTCGAGTCTCTCTCGTGCTCGAGCGAGAAGCCGCGTTGCGCTTCACTTTCACGACTGAAGGTGTGACTTTGGAAGCGATCGGATCCGAGCAAGCTCAGGCATCCGAGACCATCGATGCCTTCTTGACCGGCGATGACACGGTCGTTTCGCTCAAGCCTCAGTTCTTGATTGATGGCTTGAGTTCGGTGCATTCAGAATTTGTACGAATTTCGTTTACCAAAACCGAAAATCCGAACAAGCCTGGCCCGGTGCTCATTACAAGTCAGTCGTCGAAGGATCAGCCGGGCAGCGATAACTACAAGTACCTCCTGCAGCCCAACCTTTTGTTGAGGTAGGTCATGGCAGAAACCATACATGTTGGAATTATTGGCCTAGGAAAAATGGGCGGCAACATGCGCGAGCGCATGCGAGCTCATGGCCTCACAGTGACGGGCTACGACCCCAATCCTGAGGTGAGTGATGTCACAGCGTTGTCGGATCTTGTAGATGCGCTGCCTTCCCCGCGAATTATTTGGGTCATGGTTCCTTCCGGCACGATCACAGATTCTGTAATTACCGATGTTGCGGCATTGCTCACACCGGGCGATCTCGTCATCGATGGTGGAAACACCCGGTTTACCGATGACCAACTTCACCGTGATCAGCTCGCAGAACTCAAACTTTCCTTCGTAGATGTTGGAGTGTCTGGCGGAATCTGGGGACTTGAAAACGGCTACGGGCTGATGGCCGGTGGGGACAAGACGGATATCGAACGAGCGATGCCGATCTTCGACGCGCTTCGCCCCGAAGGCCCGCGCGAAGAGGGTTTTGTTCATGCTGGCCCCGTTGGTGCAGGTCACTACGCCAAGATGGTCCACAATGGCATCGAATATGCCCTTATGCAGGCCTGGGCCGAAGGTTTTGAACTCCTCGACAGCCGCAAGGATCTCATCGAAGACGTTCCCGGCACCTTCAAAGCCTGGCAGCGAGGAACAGTCGTTCGCTCCTGGTTGCTTGAACTTCTCGTCAAAGCTCTCGAAGAAGATCCCGAATTTGCTGACATTGCTGGCTACGTCGAGGATTCAGGGGAGGGCCGTTGGACCGTGCACGAAGCCCTCAACCAGGCCGTTGCTGTTCCTACTATTAGTGCCGCCATTTTTGCGCGCTTTGTTTCTCGCCAAGAAGACTCTCCTTCCATGAAGGCGGTCGCCGCTCTCCGCAATCAGTTCGGCGGGCATAGCGTCCGCAAGAGTTAAGCTTCGCCGCAATGCGTGTAACTCATGTGGAGCTCAAGGACTTTCGTAATTACAAGGGCCTGACTCTTGAACTCGGGGCAGGACCGACCCTCATTGTTGGTTCGAATGGTCAAGGCAAAACAAATTTGGTCGAGGCACTCGGCTTCTTGAGCACCCTTGGTTCACACCGTGTTTCTACAGATCACGCCATGGTTCGGCAGTCGACGGATGCCGCGATTGTTCGAGTTCGTCTCGAACACAACGAACGAAAGTTTCTGGCTGAGGTACAGATCAATCGATCTGGGGCTAACCGTGCCCAGATCAATCGTTCGGTCATCCGCACCCGCGAACTTCCGCGCTACTTCTCGAGTGTTCTCTTCGCGCCCGAAGATCTGGCGCTCGTGCGCGGCGAACCTTCGGGTCGTCGACGCTTCATCGATGAACTTCTCGTGCTTCGCTCTCCGCGCTTTAGCGGCGTGATGAGCGATTACGAACGTGTCGTGAAACAACGCAACATGCTGCTGAAGTCGGCACGCGCATCCGGTGTTAGGGACACCCAATTAAGCACCCTTGATGTGTGGGATGAGCGGCTCGTTGCATTTGGTTCCGAAATCATAAGCGCCCGCAGCGCACTGGTCGCCGACTTAAGCCCGGAGGTTTCGAGTGCGTACGAACGCATTGTCGGTGCCGATCACGGTGCGTCATTAGCAAACTCGCTGAGCATCATTTCGCGGCAGGATGACCCTGAGAACGCCGTGGCCACCAGTGCAGTCGGTGAAATAATTTCGGTCGCTGACGCGACTGCATCGTTTACTGCCGCCTTGGCATCCGTAAGAAAAGCAGAACGAGACCGGGCGATAACTCTCGTAGGGCCACACCGCGATGACCTCATCTTCGGACTCAATGGGTTGCCGGCGCGGGGGTATGCCAGCCACGGTGAATCCTGGTCATTCGCCCTCGCACTGAAATTGGCATCCGCCGAGCTGTTGCGTCGTGAGTCTTCAGCCGGAGACCCCGTGCTGATTTTGGATGATGTCTTTGCTGAGCTCGATCAATCTCGTCGCGAACGATTGGCGACGTCGATCGCAGGATTCGAGCAGGTGCTCATTACGGCCGCAGTCTTCGGAGACGTTCCGACCGAGCTCGCCGCGAATGTGGTTCGCATCAGCGCCGGGGAGGTAATCAGCAATGAATGACCGCGATCCCACTGTGGATGAACACGTAGCGGTCTACCTCAGATTCCGCGATGTTTTTGGCGATGCCAGTAAACGTTCCTATATGGCGCGCAAGCGCAATCGTAAAGAACCCGGCACAAGCGTGCCTTTTGCTCCCGGTCGCGATCCGCATGGATTAGGCGATGTGATGGATAACCTCACCGTGAGTATGGGGTGGAGTTCTCCGCTGGCGCGCTCCGAATTGCTCTTAGCGTGGACAACAATCGTCGGTGCCGAGACTGCGGAACATTCTGAACCGATCGGAATTGAAGAGGGTGTTCTCACCATTCGGTGCGATTCGACAGCGTGGGCAACTCAGCTTCGACTCATGCGTGGACACATCACGACGACGATTGCTCAACAGCATCCAGAAGCCGGCGTGGAATCGGTGCGCTTTGAAGGGCCCAACGCCCCTTCGTGGAAAAGAGGCCCCAGATCAATTCCAGGTAGGGGCCCGCGAGATACTTACGGCTAGGAAGGCAAAATAGGTCACGCTACTAAAGAAACTCCCGCAGAAGGCAATTTGAGCGCCGCAGCCTCTCGGAATTTGGTAGAATCTCAGAAGCCGTCGGACGCGCCTCCTCAGGGAGTTATCCGCTCCGAATGGCCAGCGTGAACTAGCGGCAGGAGCCTAACTTCAGATGACATCGACGCCCGAGAACGACGTGCCCGAAAGCCATATCATTGCCAACGGTCATGTTGCCGCTGACAGTTACGGTGCCGATCAGATCCAGATCCTTGAGGGTCTTGAGGCCGTGCGCAAGCGCCCCGGTATGTACATCGGTTCCACCGGCCCCCGCGGTCTCCATCACCTTGTGTATGAGGTTGTGGATAACTCTGTGGATGAGGCTCTCGCGGGTTACTGCGACACGATCAACATTTGGCTTCGCAAAGACGGCTCGGTTCGGGTTCGCGACAACGGCCGTGGTATCCCGGTCGATCTGAACCAGCAAGAACAGAAGTCCACTGTAGAAGTCGTTATGACCATCCTTCACGCGGGTGGAAAATTCGGCGGTGGCGGTTACGCCGTGTCGGGTGGACTCCACGGTGTGGGCATTTCCGTCGTGAACGCACTCTCCGCAGAAATCGATACCGAGGTTCGTCGTCAGGGACACGTCTGGCGGATGAGCTTCGCTAACGGTGTGCCGACAGGTCCCCTTGCCCAGGGGGAAAGCACCGACGAAACAGGAACCCAGCAGACTTTCTGGCCGAGCAAAGAGACTTTCGAGACAGTCGAGTTCGACTTTGAGACGCTCCGCGCACGTTTCCAGCAGATGGCCTTCCTTAACAAGGGACTGCGCATCACCATCACTGACGAGCGCGGTGAAGAAGAAATCGCCGAGAGCTACATGTACGAGCGTGGACTCGTTGACTACGTGGAGTACTTGAACAAGACGAAGAAGAACGAACTCATCCACCCGGATGTCATCGCCTTTGAATCGGAAGACACTGAGAAGAAGATTTCGCTCGAAGTAGCTATGCAGTGGACGGCGGGATACTCCGAAAGTGTTCACACCTACGCCAACACCATCAACACTCACGAGGGTGGAACCCACGAAGAGGGTTTCCGCGCTGCGCTCACCACTCTGGTTAACCGTTATGCGCGCGACAAGAACATCATCAAAGAAAAGGATGACAACCTTTCGGGAGATGACGTTCGTGAAGGACTGACCGCGGTTATCTCGATCAAGCTCGGCGAACCTCAGTTCGAAGGTCAGACGAAGACAAAGCTCGGTAACACCGAAGCCAAGGCATTCGTTCAGCGCATCGCCGGCCAGCAGCTCGGTGACTGGTTCGATCGCAACCCCACTCAGGCACGCGACGTTATTCGCAAGGCCATTCAGGCATCCCAAGCTCGACTCGCTGCCCGCAAGGCGCGCGAACAGACTCGTCGTAAGGGTTTGCTTGAGTCGAGTGGAATGCCCGGAAAGCTGCGCGACTGCTCGAGTAAAGACCCGTCGCTGTCTGAAATCTTCATGGTTGAGGGTGACTCGGCCGGCGGTTCCGCCGTTCAGGGTCGTAACCCCGAGTTCCAGGCGATTCTCCCGCTGCGAGGCAAAATCTTGAACGTCGAGAAGGCGCGCCTCGATCGCGCACTCGGCAACGCAGAAGTCCAAGCAATGATCACCGCGTTCGGCGCGGGTGTCGGCGAAGACTTCGACCCCGAGAAGGCTCGGTACCACAAGATTGTTTTGATGGCCGATGCTGATGTCGATGGTCAGCACATCACGACCTTGCTTCTCACTCTGCTCTTCCGTTACATGCGTCCGCTGATCGATTTGGGTTACGTGTACTTGGCGCAGCCGCCGCTCTACCGCCTCAAGTGGAGCAACGCGCAGCACCAATACGTGTACAGCGATGCTGAGCGCGATGCCCTGACCGAAATGGGACTCGCCGAAGGCAAGCGCATGCCGAAGGACAACGGGATCCAGCGCTACAAGGGTCTTGGTGAGATGGACTACAAGGAACTGTGGGAAACCACGATGGACCCCGCCACTCGCACGTTGCTTCAGGTCACCCTGGATGACGCTGCCGCAGCAGACGAAATCTTCTCAACCCTCATGGGCGAAGACGTTGAGTCTCGCCGAAACTTCATCCAGCGCAACGCCAAAGACGTCCGCTTCCTAGACATCTAGCTCGCTCAGAGCACACGGCGCCCGCACTCGCGACTGACACAGACTGGAATTGACACTTAATGGCTGACGAAGAAACTCCGAAGAAGACCTTCAAAGATGCACCCGTAGACGACCGGCACGACAAGATTAACCAGGTCGATCTCCAACTGGAGATGCAGCGCTCCTACCTCGACTACGCGATGAGCGTCATCGTGGGTCGTGCGCTTCCCGAGGTGCGCGATGGTTTGAAGCCTGTGCACCGTCGCGTTATTTACGCAATGTACGACGGTGGCTACCGCCCAGACAAGGGTTTCTCCAAGTGCACCCGTGTCATCGGTGATGTCATGGGGCAGTTCCACCCGCACGGTGACTCGTCGGTCTACGACGCGCTCGTTCGTTTGGTTCAGCCGTGGAGCCTTCGTTATCCACTGGCGCTAGGCCAAGGAAACTTCGGATCTCCCGGTAACGATGGTGCTGCTGCCCACCGTTACACGGAAACCAAGATGGCCCCGCTCGCTATGGAAATGGTGCGGGACATTGAAGAAGACACCGTCGACTTCCAAGACAACTATGACGGTCGCACTCAAGAGCCCACGGTTCTCCCGAGCCGCTTCCCGAACCTGCTCGTCAACGGTTCAGTGGGTATCGCGGTCGGTATGGCCACGAATATCCCGCCGCACAACCTCCGCGAAGTTGGCGAGGGTGCTCTCTGGCACTTGGCCAACCCGGATGCTTCTCACGAAGAGCTCGTTGAGGCACTGATTCAGCGCATCAAGGGACCTGACTTCCCGACCGGCGCGCAGATTCTGGGTATCAAGGGAATTCAGGATGCGTACCGTACGGGTCGTGGCTCGATCACGATGCGTGCCGTAGTTAATGTCGAAGAACTTCAGGGTCGCACGTGCCTCGTCGTCACCGAACTCCCGTACCAGGTGAATCCCGACAACCTGGCACTGAAAATCGCCGACCTCGTCAAGGACGGCAAGCTTGCCGGCATCGCCGACATCCGCGATGAGACTTCGGGCCGCACGGGCCAGCGCCTCGTCATCGTGCTCAAGCGCGATGCTGTGGCGAAGGTTGTTCTCAACAACCTCTACAAGCACACGCAGCTGCAGGAAAACTTCGGCGCGAACATGCTCGCAATTGTTGATGGCATTCCGCGCACGCTCTCGATCGATGGCTTCATCACCGAGTGGGCTACGCACCAGATCGAAGTGATCGTTCGCCGCACCGAATTCCGCCTGCGTAAGGCTGAAGAACGTGCCCACATCTTGCGTGGTTACCTCAAGGCTCTGGATGCTCTTGATGAGGTTATTGCGCTCATCCGTCGTTCGCCCACCGTCGAAGATGCCCGCAACGGCCTGATCGACCTTCTTGACATCGATGAAATTCAGGCTCGCGCGATTCTCGACATGCAGCTGCGTCGACTCGCAGCACTCGAGCGCCAGAAGATCATCGACGAGCACGATGCTATCGAGCTCGAGATTGTTGAATTCAAGGCGATCATTGCGAGCAAGGAACGCCAGAGCAACATCGTCAGTGAAGAACTGACGGAGTTGCTTGCCAAGTACGGCGACGACCGCCGCACCGAAATCATGATGGGTTTCGATGGCGACATGAGCATGGAAGACCTCATCCCGGAAGAGGAGATGGTGGTTACCGTGACGCGCGGCGGTTACGTCAAGCGCACCCGCAGCGACAACTACCGCAGCCAGCACCGCGGAGGCAAGGGAGTCAAGGGCGCGCAACTCCGTGCCGATGACATCGTTGACCACTTGTTCGTCACCACGACGCACCACTGGTTGCTGTTCTTCACGAACACCGGCCGCGTGTACCGCGCCAAGGCCTATGAGTTGCAAGAGGGTGGCCGGGATGCCAAGGGGCAGCACGTTGCCAACTTCTTGGCGCTGCAGCCCGGCGAAGAGATCGCTCAAATTCTCGACATCCGCGACTACGAGCAGTCCACCTACCTAGTACTGGCCACGCTCAACGGTCTCGTCAAGAAGACGGCCCTCGCGGAATACGACACCAACCGCAGCGGTGGCATCATCGCCGTGAATTTGCGGGAAGGTGACGAACTCGTGTCGGCCCTGCTGGTGGAGAACACCGACGACGTGTTGTTGGTGTCGCGCAAGGGAATGTCGATTCGCTTCACGGCATCCGATGAAGCGTTGCGCCCCATGGGTCGTTCAACGTCGGGTGTGATGGGTATGAGCTTCCGTGAGGATGACCAGCTGCTCAGCGCGAGTGTGGTGCCCGACAGTGGCTTCGTGTTCGTCGTCACTGAGGGTGGCTTCGCGAAGCGCACTGCTGCCGACCAATACCGTGTTCAGGGTCGTGGTGGTTTGGGCATCAAGGTTGCCAAACTTGACGGCACTCGTGGTGACTTGGCCGGCGCTTTGATGGTCGGGGATGAGGACGAAGTTCTTGTGGTCCTTGCCAGTGGCAAGGTGGTACGCTCATCTGTCGCTGAGGTTCCGGCCAAGGGCCGTGACACTATGGGCGTGGTCTTTGCTCGCTTTGCGGCGGATGACAAGATCATTGCAATCGCACGAAACAGCGAACGAAATCTAGAGAAAAAAGAACTTGAAGCTGGGAACGATAGTGTTCCAAGCGAAGATGCCCCTGCTGGGAAGGACGAGTCGGTAGATGAGTAGTGTCGCAGAGAAGCTGCAGCGCAAGTCGCAGCGCCAAACATCAGTGAAACAGGTTCGCCTGAAGCTGGTGTACATCGACTTCTGGTCGGCTGTTAAGTTCTCATTCCTAGTAGCAGTGTCCTTAGGAATCGTTCTCGTGGTGGCATCGCTCCTGGTGTGGATCGTGCTGAACTCCACCGGAATTTTCGGAAAACTCGATGAGATTTTCCGCGATATTTTGAGCGACGAAACCTTTAGTGTGGCCACAACGTTCTCGCTCGCACAGGTCGGCGGATTCTCGCTGGTCGTTGCGATCCTGAACGTTTTGATCGGTACTGCACTCGGTGCAATTTCGAGTATGCTTTATAACTTCAGCGTTCGACTTACTGGCGGAATCCTCGTGGGTTTCACTAACAACTAGTCGATTACGCCAAACGGTCAGAATGCGGTACTCTCGTATCTGCCCAACGGGGGTATAGCTCAGGCGGTTAGAGCGCTTCGCTGATAACGAAGAGGTCCGTGGTTCAAGTCCACGTACCCCCACTGGAATCTCCACAAGAGGTTCCTTAAATTGGGGCCTTAGCTCAATTGGTAGAGCGCCTGCTTTGCAAGCAGGAGGTCAGGGGTTCGATTCCCCTAGGCTCCACAGCAAGAAACAAAAACCCCGGCCAGTCTTCTGGCCGGGGTTTTTGCGTTCCCCGGGGGCACTCGCAGTGAGCGGCGATGTCGCCGACGAGATCGGATGCACCGCACCAACATCCGCGGCACGTTCGTGGTCTCTCAGCAGGCCGCTAGACAGGTGCAGGAGGGCGGAGCACGCGTGAACTTCTCCACCCCGGTGGCGTGCACGCCATTCCCCTCCTATGGGCCGTACAGCGCGAGTAAAGCGGCTGCGGAAAGTCTCACGCTGACACTTCCCGCGAGCTGCGAGGCAAAGACGTCACAGCCAATGCTGCGGCGCCTGGGCCGCCCGAGGGGTCAACGGCCAAGTTATTGTCGCCAACGGAGCACTTGCCTGACTTAGTCAGCGCGAGCGATCACTCCACGCACAAAAATAGTTCTGGCCCGGTTCCTTGGGAACCGGGCCAGAACTATTAGAGGTTGGAGCTACACCGTGTGCGGTGTGAAGCAGCGGAAGGCTACGCCGTCTCTGCTTCGTCGTCGATCCACAGGTCATCATCCGCGCGAAGTGTCTGCCACGCGGCGTACGCGACGCCCACTGCAGCGACTACGCCGATACCGATGAGGATGTAGCGACCGAAGCCGGCCGACTTGGGTTGCGGTTGTGCCTTCATAAGCCCAGTCTTCTCGCCGGCAGTCGCAGCGAGACCCGAAACGCGAGCGAACGCATCCCGAACCTGCTGATTCTTAGCTACCTCGAGAGCGGCAAGGGCTGTGCCGAGCGCTGACGTGACTGCAGGCAATACATCACCCTTGACCTTGGAGCGCGTGCTCTCGGCCACTGAGCGGGCTCCAGCAACGGATGACGACACAACGGGCTTCACCCGGGAGTCGATCGTGTTGTGAATCTTGGGGCTGACTTCTTCGCGGGCGTAGTTGGCAGCCTGGTGGCTAGCCTCTCGGACAACCGCAGAAGCATGGTCAAGCAGCTCCTTTTGGTCGGCCCACAGGTCTTCAGCTTGACCTTTCAAGCGCTTGAGTTCTTTCCGGCGTTTGCGAGTTAGTGCCACGGGAAACCTCCAAAGATGGTCGATCGGTGAGTCCATACTGCCATGGCCTCTTCTGTGTGCGCACTGCTTTGGCTGTGAGCACGCTGAATAACCCGGATCATAGGCTCAGGTTGGCTATGTAAGAATTGACCTTATGTCTCAACACACCGCAGTTGCCACAATCAAGACAAACCTCGGAGAAATCCGTCTCAACCTCTTTGGCAACCACGCGCCGAAGACCGTTGCTAACTTCGTTGGTCTCGCCAAGGGCGACATCGAATGGACCCACCCCGCTACCGGTCAGAAGACCAACGCACCTCTCTACGATGGCGTGATCTTCCACCGCATCATCAAGCAGTTCATGCTTCAGGGTGGCGACCCCCTGGGTAAGGGCATCGGTGGCCCCGGCTACAACTTCGACGACGAAATCCACCCTGAGCTCGACTTCTCGGCTCCCTACATCCTCGCTATGGCGAACGCCGGAACGCGCGGCGGTAAGGGAACCAACGGTTCGCAGTTCTTCATCACCACCGTTGCTACTCCGTGGCTTCAGGGCAAGCACACCATCTTCGGTGCTGTTGCTGACGACGAGTCCCGCAAGGTAGTCGACGCAATCGAAGCTGTTGACACCGACGGCAGCGACAAGCCCCTCACCGACATCGTCATCGAGTCCGTCACGATCGACGAGGTCTAACCTTCGTGACCACATCCCCGGATGCCAGCGGCAATTATTGCTACCGGCATCCTGACCGGCAAAGTTTTACACTCTGCCAACGATGTGGGCGCACCGTATGCCCCAGCTGCCAAACGCAGGCAGCTGTGGGCGTACATTGCCCCGAGTGCATTAAAGAAGCCCGCGCTAATGGGCCGAAACGTAAACCTGTTCTGGTTCGCGCGGCTCGAGCCTCCCAAGGCAAGCCTGTAGTCACCTACACGCTGATTGGCCTGACTGTCGCAATCTTCTTGCTGCAGCTCATTCCAGGTCTCGGCGTGACTCAAGCGCTTGTGTATTACCCGCCCCTGACGGCGGTTGAGCCGTGGCGGATGATCACCTCTGCGTTCCTGCATTCGACGAGCAGCATTTTCCATCTCGGCTTCAACATGTTCACGCTCTTTATCTTTGGGCGCACCTTGGAGATTCCGCTGGGGCGAGCGAGGTTTATCGCGCTCTACCTGATCAGCGCGCTGGGTGGCTCGGTCGCCGTGCTGCTGCTTGCCCCGACCTCGGTCGTGTTGGGCGCATCCGGATCGATCTTCGGAATCGTCGCCGCGTTCTTCGTCATTCAGCGCCGCATGGGCGTGAACAACCGAGTGCTGTTGATCGTGCTCGTGATCAACTTGGTCGCCGGCTTTATCCCCGGACTGAACATCTCGTGGCAGGCCCACGTGGGTGGACTCATCACGGGTGCCGTTCTCGCACTCATCTTCTTGCGTCAACGCAACAAGCGAAGCACGAATACCGAGATCGCTTTAGTGGCGCTCGTTGTCGTGGCTTTGATCAGCCTGACGCTGGTGCGGATCTTCGTTCTATAGCTGACTAAAAGTTATCCACAGGGTTATTAACACTGGGTATAACTACACGCGTGTAATTTCTAACGCCACCGCGTAGTCATCAGGAATCCGACAAAGAGGATGCCGAAACCAACAAGGATGTTCCAGCTTCCGAGCGAAGCAATGGGCAGCTGCTGGTTGCTGACATAGAACACAATGATCCAGGCGAGCCCAATCAGCATGAAGCCAAACATGACGGGCTTGAACCAGACCGCGTTGGGAGCGTCTTCAGCGGGACGCGACGATGATTTTTCTGCAGAGTTACGGGCCATGGGAGAGATTCTAGCGCGAACGCCCTGAGTGCCGAACGGCCGCGCGGAAACCACGCAGAGTCTGCGGATAGAATTGCGCTTATGGTTCTCGAAGACGGCCGCCGCGTGCGGCGCAGTGCGAAGGCCCGCCGCCCTATCTCCTTCATCGGAGTGCTTGGTGAAATCTTCATCACAGCAGGCGTCGTTGTGCTGCTGTTTCTTGTCTGGCAGACCTGGGTTAACAGCTATTTCGTCAGCAACGCCCAACGCGATGATGCGCTTGAGCTCAGCCAAGAGTGGAACAAGGGCGAAGCCCTCACGCTGGCCCCCGACGAGCGCGCCGACCCCGGTGTTCCGGTAGTCGACGAAGCTCCCGCGCAAGCAGTTGCTTTCGGCACGTTGATTGTTCCGCGTTTCGGCGAAGATTATGCGGTTCCGATCGCCGAGAGCGTCAGCCTTTACAGCGTGCTCAACTCTCAAGGTGTTGGCCACTACACCGGCACCCAAATGCCTGGTGAGGTTGGCAACTTCGCGGTTGCTGCTCACCGCACCGGATATGGTGACCCTTTCTTCGACATCGACAAGCTACAGCTGGGCGACAGCATCTATGTCGAGACTGAAGCAGGTTGGTACCGTTACGTCTACCGCTCGCTCGAATACGTGCTGGCATCCGGCGTTGGCGTGCTTGAGCCCGTGCCTCAGTTTGGCGGCGCCGCGGCCAGCGATCGCATCATTACGCTCACGAGCTGCAACCCCATTCACACCGCAGACGAACGCATCATCGCCTACGGCGTCTACGACACGTGGTACCCGCGTTCCGAAGGAGCTCCTTCGGAGATCGCGGCGATCGCCCTCAATCTTGAAGGAGCTGGCTAATGTACGCTGCCCTCTGGCGGGTGCTTCCTGGCCCCGTAATTGTCCGGATCCTGATCGTGTTGGTGCTGACTGCGGCCATCGTGGCTGCGCTGTTCATGTGGGTCTTCCCGTGGGCGTTGCCGCTCGTCACCCCGTTGGATGCGACGGTGCAACAGTGACCCGCATCCTTGTCGTTGATAACTACGACAGCTTCGTTTACACCCTCAACGGGTACTTGCTCGAACTCGGCGCTACAACCGAGGTCGTGCGCAATGACGCTTTTAGCGCGGATGACGCAGCCGCTGTTCTTGCTGACTACGACGCCGTGCTGCTCTCGCCTGGACCGGGCACGCCGGCCGACGCTGGAGTGAGCATCCCGATCGTGCACGCCGCTCTTGCCTCGGGTATTCCGTTGCTCGGAGTGTGTCTCGGGCATCAGGCGATCGCCGAGGCGCTTGGCGCAACGGTCACTCACGCGGCCGAACTCATGCACGGCAAAACGTCGCAGATCGAACACGACGACAGCCTGATCTTCCGTGACCTTCCTCAGCCATTCACGGCGACGCGGTATCACTCGCTCGCGATCGTTGACGGCACTGTGCCAGACGAGCTCGTGGTCACGGCGCGCACGCACGATGGAATCATCATGGGCGTGCAGCACGCGACACAGCCGGTGTACGGCGTTCAGTTCCATCCCGAGTCTGTGCTCACCGAGGGTGGCTACTTGATGCTCGGCAACTGGTTATCTCGGGTCGGGATGACCGAAGCGCCCGCGCTTGCGAAGACGCTTACGCCACTCGTTCACAATTAGAGGAGTCGGCGCGCGCTGCGGCGTACGGTCGAACCTTGCCGCCCTCAGTTAGGCGGTGGCTCGTTGTTGCTGTTCTAGCCGGCGCAGTATTGGAGCGTGATTTCGGACTTCTGAGCTTGGTCGCCGACGATCGATTGGTAGCTGACCGTATTGCCCGAGCATCCGAAGTCCGCATTTAGCTTCACGCTAAGTTGCAGGCCAGTGAGCGTGGTGTTGGCTTCGCCAATGTCTTTGCCGGTGACGTCGGGAACCTGCACGAGTCCGTTGGAGACAACCAAGTTGACTGTCTCGCCTTCACGGATGATCGCGCCGTCTGCATTGCGCTCGGCATCGCCGCGCGGGTCAGAGCTAATAACGGTGCCCTTTTTGAGGTTCGGCGAATAGGTTTGGGAACTTGTTCCGTAGACCAACCCCGCAGACTCAAGGAGTTTGATCGCCGCGTCTTCTTGCATATTGCTGACATTGGGCACAGTCACCGGGGTGCGCCCCAGCGACACCACAACTTGGATCTCGAGACCGAGCGGAACAGTCTGGCCGGGGCCAGGATCCGTGCGGATAATGATGCCCTCTTCGACGGTTTCACTGGCCTGGTTGACGCGTTTGGGAACGAGGTCTAGCTCGGTGAGCTGAGCGGCGCCCTCGTCGTAGGTGAGACTTGCAACATCGGGGATATCTACGGCGCTGGTTCCGCTGAGCTGCGCAGGGGTGAGGCTGAACGCCCAGACCACAACGGAGACGATAATGACGGCCATGAGGGCGATGCCGCCCCAGATCCAGGCAACCGGAGGACGGTTCTGAGTGCGCGGGGTTCGGTCATTCTCATCAACCGCGAGCTGGCGGAACGTGGCGTCACTGCCGGCTGTTGCGTTCGGGTTGACACCGAAGAGCGTGGAATTGAAGTCTGTGGATGCGAGCTGTTTGCGTTCGGGTACGGAACCGGCAGCAGCAGCCTCAACATCGGTGCGGAACTCGGCAGCACTTTGGTAGCGGTCGAAGCGATCCTTGGAGAGCGACCGCAATACGACAGCATCAAGAGCGGGGGAGACCGCGGCCACCATCGTGCTCGGGGGAACAGGCTCGGAGTTGACGTGCTGGTAGGCCACGGCAACAGGGTTCTCTCCCGTGAACGGAGGCTGTCCGGTGAGAAGTTCGAAGAGAACAACGCCGGTGGAGTAGAGATCGGAACGCGCATCCACCCCTTCGCCGCGGGCTTGCTCCGGCGAGAAGTATTGGGCGGTGCCGACAATAGCGCTCGACTCGGCAATCGTGGCAGCAGAATCCGACACCGCACGGGCGATACCGAAGTCCATGACCTTCACTTGGCCACTCTTGGTGACCATGATGTTGCCGGGCTTGATATCGCGATGAACGACGCCAGCGCGGTGTGAGTATTCGAGAGCGGTGAGTACTTGCGACACGATGCGCGCCGACTCGTCGGGAGCAATCGGGCCTTCAGCGACGATGTCCTTCAGCAGCCGACCGTCGACGTATTCCATGATGATGAACGGGATGAGGGTCTCGTGACCCGTTTCATCGATTACGGACTCTTCGCCGGCATCGAAAATTCGCACGATAGTGGGGTGCGCCATCTTTGCTGCGTCATGGGCCTCACGACGGAAACGGGTGCGGAAAGCGGGATCGTTAGCGAGCGAGGGCTTGAGTAGCTTGATTGCTACCCGGCGCCCCAGTCGCGTATCCATTCCCAAATGAACATCGGCCATACCGCCGTGGCCGAGAAGCTCGCCAATTTGGTATCGCCCAGCGAGCTGGCGTACGCCCTGTGCCACGCCTTCGCTCACTGGTTCACTCCTGTTTGTTGTCGCGGTTAGTACCGCCTCAGTCTATCCGTTGCGAGTAGTGATATTGCCTCACGGACTGGCAACGATAGTGACCGTTACAGGTTCGGATGACGGCGATTCAAGATCGGTGCACACGGCGGTGTACGAGATCTTTGTAGTGTCGCCCTCATTTGGCGGCAACGTGATTTCGAACTGGTTCACGCCGGCGGCATAGCTGGAAGCTCCTGCGCTTGGCCCACCGACAACGAGGAAGTTGAACGAGGTGAGGGGATGACCAGCGGGGCAACCCTGATAGGACGTCCACTTCACAGTGACAGGCTCGTCTCCGTAGTACGGGCCGAGTGGAGTCAGGGTCGTTGCAGAAGGTTGCGTCGGATTCGGCGTCACCGCGATCTTGTCGTAGAAGTAGACCGTGATGGTTTCGCCCTTAGAGACGTTGCCGGTCGGGGCTGCCTGGTAGGAGAATCCGACCTTCTCAGACGAAGGCGCTTCGGTGCCGATTTGAGCATCGAGCACGAGTTCCTTGTCTTCCAAGATTTGCGCGACCGCGTCTTGCTTGCGGTCCAAGAGCTCATCCTCGCTGAGCGCGACTAGCGTGGACGTGGGTTCTGGCTCGGGAGCTACAGTCTCCGATGCGCTCGGTGATGCGCTTGTCGCGACAGGTTCTTCGTCGCCCGGGCTGGCGAGCAGCGCGATGATCGCACCGATCAAGACAACCGCAAGCAGCGAAATCAACGCAACGATTGGCCAGGTCCACGGATTGCGACGCTTGGTTTCCTCGAGGACCTCACCGGTGGTGACGGCAGCACCGGCCGGGTTCGCGGTCGTGAGAACTCGAGTTGCCTGTGTGTTGTTGCCGTAGTTGAGGCCCACCGTGGCTGCATGAGAGTTATCGCCCAGGATGCCGGGAACAGCGGTGGCCGCAGCAGCGACATCCCCGCGGCGCAACGACTGCGCTGCACGGGACAGATGCGAAGCGGATGCCGGACGGTCGCCAGGTGACTTAGCCAAGCACGCGTACACAAGGTTGCGCACCGGTTCGGACACCGTCATCGGCAGCTCGGGTGGAGTCTCGTTGATCTGTGCCATCGCGATCGCGACTTGCGATTCGCCCGTGAACGGGCGACGCCCGGCAAGAGCTTCGTAGGCGACGATTCCGAGGGAGTAAATGTCAGTCGTGGGGGAGGCGGGGTGACCACTGGCCTGTTCGGGCGAGAGGTACTGCACTGTTCCCATGACCTGACCGGTTGCGGTCAGCGGTACTTGGTCGGCAATGCGGGCGATGCCGAAGTCGGTGATCTTGACGCGGCCTTCTGGCGTGATGAGAAGGTTTCCGGGCTTGATGTCGCGGTGCACGAGACCTGCGGCGTGAGCAGCCTGAAGAGCGGCGGCAGTCTGAGACACGATGTCGAGAACGCGGTCGGGGTCGAGCACGCGTTCGCGCTCAATAATGGCGCTGAGAGCTTCGCCAGGAACGAGTTCCATGACGAGGTAGGCGCTGCCCTCTTCTTCTCCGTAATCGAAGACGTTGGCGATGCCCTCGTGGTTGACGAGGGCAGCGTGGCGCGCTTCGGCGCGAAAACGCTCTAAGAACCCGGGGTCGCCGAGGTACTCATCCTTAAGGATTTTGATCGCAACCGTTCGGCCGATCACGAGGTCTGTTGCTTGCCAGACCTCACCCATGCCGCCAATCGCTACGCGACTGGAAAGCTGGTATCTACCGCCGAATGTGAGTCCACTAGTTGGTCTCATCTGTTTAGCACCGCCTCTAGTACTTGACGCCCAATTGGTGCGGAGAGCCCACTCGATGTGCCGGACTGTCCTAGCCCGCCACCGTCTTGGACAACTACCGCGACAACAACTTCTGGATCATTTGCCGGAGCGAATCCGGTGAACCACAACGTGTATGGCTCGCCTTCTCCGTTTTCTGCTGTACCGGTCTTTCCTGCAACCTCAACCCCATCAATACTGGCAGTGTTCGCAGCACCGTTACTGACCCCATCCACCATCATTTGGGTGAGTGCGGCGGCGGTTTGCGGACTGAGTGCCTGACTGAACAGAGTTGGCTCGAAGGACTGGATGGTTGTGAGATCGGAGGACACGATGCTCTCAACAAGATTGGGCTGCATCAGAGTGCCGCTGTTGGCGATCGCCATCGACACCATGGCCATCTGCAGCGGGGAAGCACGAACGCTGGATTGACCGAAGGCCGAGAGCATCGTCTGGGGAGCGTCAAGAGCGCGCGGGTAAACGCTCTCGGTTGATGCCAGTGGCACGGAGACGCTCTCGTTGAAGCCGAAGAGGTTGGCTTGCTCGCGAATAGCGTTGGAACCGAGCTCTGCACCCAGCTGAGCGAAGGGGATGTTGCACGACAGGCGGATGGCCGTAGCAATTGACGCGGTGCTGCCCGAGCCACACGTCGCGCTGTCGGAGTTGCTGATGACGAAGGTGCTCTCCGGCAACTGCAATTCTGCAGGGTTCGGGAACGTGCTCTCTGCGGTGTAGTCGCCGCTCTCGAGAGCGGCAGCCGCGACAACGAGCTTGAACGTCGACCCGGGAGGGTCCAAAGGTCCGGCGAGCGTGCGGTTGAAGAACGGGTCGTCGGGGTCAGCGAGCAAACGGTCGTACGCATCGATGACCTCGCTCGTGTTGTGAACGGCCAACTCGTTGGGGTCATACGACGGCTTGGACACCATGGCCAAAATTTCGCCGGTATCGGGCTTGATGGCGACAACTGCGCCCTTGAGATCTCCGAGTGCATCCCAGGCCGCTTGCTGAATCACAGGATCGATTGTCAGTTCGACCGCAGCACCCGTGGGGTTCTGTCCGGTGAGGATCGAGTTCACTTGATCAAAGAACTGATCGTTGGAAGAACCACTGAGGTAGTCGTTGAGCGAATTCTCCAGACCAGTGTTTCCCTGGTTCAGAGTGAGGTAGCCGGTGATGGGCGCGTACAACTCGCCCTTCGGGTAGACCCGCAAGAACTTGAATTCGTCATCGACAGGTTCGGAGTACGCGATCGGCTCGCCGTTGACGAGGATGGGGCCACGCTCGGCCGAATAGCTTGCGTAAAGCGTTCGCACATTGCGGCCATCCGCCTGCAGGCTGTCGGCTGTGACGACCTGAATGACAGAACTTGAGATGAATAGGCTCACGAACATGAGAAGCACGACGGTGCTCACTCGCTTAAGTTCACGGTTCACTGTCCCACCACCAATCGGTTTTCGATCGAAGGCTCAATAACGAGTTGCGGCTGATGACGCACGGTGTCAGAGAGACGCAGCAAAAGCGCTGCAATGATCCAGTTAGCAACCAGCGACGATCCACCGGCAGCTAAGAACGGCGTCGTGAGACCGGTCAACGGAATCACTCGCGTGACACCACCGATGACAACAAACACCTGCAGAGCGATCACGAAAGCGAGACCGACCCCTAAGAGGCGGCCGAAATCATCTTGACCGGCAAAGCCGATGCGGAATCCACGAGACACAAACAGAAGGTACAACGCCAGAATTGCGAAGATGCCGATAAGACCCAGTTCTTCGCCGAGCGACGCCACAATGTAGTCACTCTCAGCGAGGGGCGTGATCTCGGGACTGCCGCGTCCGAGGCCGGTTCCTATAAGGCCACCGTCAGCGAAACCGAAGAGGCCCTGGACTAACTGGTAACTTCCTCCGGTTGCCTCGTAGACCTCCTGGTTGAAGGGATCGAGCCATGCATCGATGCGGCCAGAAATGTAGGTCAGGTAGCGGCTGGCAACAAAAGCGCCGCCCAAGAACATGGCCATTCCGAGCAGAATCCAACTCGAACGCCCCGTGGCGACATAGATCATCACAAGGAACAGACCGAAGTAAAGCAGGGCGGTACCCATATCGCGCTGGAAGATCAACACGAGCATGGATGCCACGAAGACAACGATGATGGGGCCGAGATCGCGGGCCCGGGGGAAGGTCATTCCCATAAATTTGCGGCCGACCATGGAGAGGGAATCTCGCGCCGACACCAAATAGCCGGCGAAGAACACAGCGAGGGCGATCTTGGCGAGCTCGCCCGGTTGGAACGAGAACGCACCAATTTGGACCCACAGGCGCGCGCCGAAACGTGTGTCACCGATCACGGGAGCGAGCGGCAGCAGCAACAGTGCGATACCGCTGAACATTGCAATATAGCGATAGCGCTGCAGGACACGGTGATTCTTGATGATGATCAGCACCGCCATGGCGATGACGATGGCAATGCCGGTCCAGACAATCTGGCGAACGCCACCGCTGCCCCAACCAGTGGATTCATCAGCCAAGTCGATGCGGTAAATCATGGCAATACCGAGGCCATTAAGCACCGTAATGATCGGCAAGATCAGAGGGTCGGCATCCCGCGCTGTTTTGCGCAGCGTGATGTGCATTGCGAACACGAGCACACCAAGCAGTCCCGAGAGTCCCAAGACGGTGTAGCCAAGGTGGCCAAGCGCGCCCAATTGCACGAGCGCGATCGCACCCAAGTTGATGCCGATCGCCACAATGATCAGCAGCAGTTCAAGATTGCGCAGGCGGGCAGGAACCCGCAGCTTGAGGCGGATGTTTTCGGTGATAGCTCGAGGGCCGGCTGCAGCCGAGGCCCGAGCATCAGCGCTAGGGGATACGGGCATCAGACAACATTTCTACGATGCGTTGGGCATCCTGGAGGTCGCTCGCGTTGATGGTGTGCTCAACGCTCGTGCGCAAGTAGAGGGGCAAATCGACAACGCGAACGTCGGTGATTTGGTAGACGTGCGACAACGAAATTGGGCCGATGCTCTGCTGCACACCCTGATAAATCGCGACCTTGCCGTCATCCGTGCCCACAAAGTGCTGCTGCTGGGTGTACTGGTAGCCGACAACAAGACCAGCCACGATTGCTGCGATCGTGAGAGTGATGAACGTAATCCACGAAATGCGGCGGCGGCGAACGCGGCGGCGATCCTCGCGGATGATGGCCTGGTAGTACTCGTCAGACTCTGGCTCGAAGTGACTGTCGTCGGTCTGCGTCGCTTTCAACGGGTGCAGCAAGAGGTTCGGCAAACGAACCGGCTTCTTCACGATCGTCGGCTCGAATGAGAGCGGGGAAGCTGCGGAACCAACCATGAGCGGCGGCTCGTGGGCTGACGACGCGTCGTCACCGACATCCACCAACACGACGGTGACATTGTCGGGGGCGCCCTGATCGAGAGCCGCCTGAACAAGACGCTCGGTCGCGACCTGCGAATCGGTTACGCGACGAAGGATTGCCGCGATCTTCTCTTCGGTGACGAAGCTGCTCAGCCCGTCGGAGCACAGCAACCAACGGTCACCGGCCTGCGTGTCAAAGACGTCCGTATCGATCTCGGGTGACGCATCAACGTCGCCCAACACCCGCATCAAGACAGATCGGCGCGGATGCACGGCCGCTTCTTCAAGCGTGATGCGACCGCTCTCAACCAGACGCTGCACGAAGGTGTGATCGTGCGTCATCTGCTTCATGGCGCCGTTGCGCAGCAAATAGATGCGCGAGTCGCCAATATGCGCCATGCCCATCTTGTCGCCGACACGAACCATTCCACTGACCGTGGTGCCCATACCGGTGAGCTCATTGTGCTCGATGACGGTGTCAGACAGGATGCGGTTGGCGGCGAGTAGCGTGTCGTGCAATACCTGAGCAGCTTCTTCCGCTGTCTCGAAAACGTGGTCGGCTTCTGCAACGTGCTTGATCGTTATCGCCGAGGCGACATCACCACCGGCGTGGCCACCCATGCCGTCCGCAACAATAAATAAATGACTGCCGGCGTACGCACTGTCCTGGTTATTAGCCCGAACCTTACCCACATGGGATGCGGCAGCACTGTTGCCCGAAGTGGCCATTCAATTACCGTCGCAGTTCGAAGCTAGTAGTGCCGATCTTGATCGGCGTATTCAACGGAATCGGCGTCGGAACGCTCACCCGCTGGCCAGCCAAGAAAGTGCCGTTCGTGGAATCGAGATCCTGAACAACCCAGCTATCGGCCCAACGCAACAAGCGTGCGTGATGGGTTGAGGTGTAGTCGTCACGGATAACCAAGCCGGACTCGCTTGAACGGCCGATAGTCAGCTGCTCTTCGGGGAGCGAAATCTCTAGCCCCTCTTTTGATCCAGAAACAATCACCAGGCGCGTGGCATCAAGCGAGCTTCCGTCGGCAGGAGCTGGCGCTACGGGGCGCGTGGGCTGGGCTGCGGCGGGAGCAGGAGCGGTGGGAGCGGCGGCTTGTTGCGCCTGAGCTGCGCTCTGTACGGGCATCCGACGCACCTTTTCTCCGAAGAGATCGGAGCGCAGCGCGTAGACGATAGCGAAGATGAAGCCCCACATGATGGCCAGGAACGCGACGCGCAACAAAAGGAGGGTTAGTTCACTCATAGGGTGAACCCCCCGTCGTCGCGACGATCAGCGGGCTGGTCGACATCTGCAGATTGGGCAAGCACACGGAATACGATACGGGTTCGACCGATATCAATCACGGATTCCGGCGCGAGTGGTGCACGAGAAACAGGAGAACCGTTCAATTTTGACCCATTTGTGGAGTTCAGGTCGTTAACTTCAGCCCGGCTGCCATCCCACAGGATCTCCACATGCTTGCGGGAAATGCCATTGTCGTCGACGGTGATGTCGGCTTCGCTGCCGCGACCGATGATCGTACGGGCGTGTTTGAGGGTGTGACGGGTGCCGTTGATGTCGAGCACCGGAGTCCAGGCCACGGTGCCCTTCACGTTGACGGAATCGACTTCGATCATTCCCTGGCTGAGAGAGTCATCGGGGGCAAGAACGATAGAGATGCCGCCTGAGAACGAATAGTGCTGGGCGGTAGCGTGACGCTGCACCAACTCGGTCAGTTCGGAGATGAGCGTGCTGCCGAGGCCAGCCATGCGCTGGTAGTCGCTTTGGCCGAGGCGCACGGTGAAGTTGTTGGGTACGAGGATGCGTTCTCGCGATACAACGGCGGCCTGCGTGTCGAGTTCGCGGCGCAGGGCGCTCGTGATTTCGACGGGTTGCAGACCACTTTTAAAGGTCTTAGCGAAAGCGCCATTGACGGCGCGTTCGAGACCTCGTTCAAAGTTGTCCAGAAGACCCAAAGCTCTCCTCGTTGTGGCTCGTTGTAGTACGTCGATGTTAGCCGGTGCTTGTGGCTAACCCGTTACCCACGGTCGAGCAATTAGGGCAGGAGACCCATCGGGTCAACACGAGTGCCGTTGACGTAGGTCTCGAAGTGGAGGTGGGCGACGGTGACGTAACCGGTGCTGCCGCTCAGGCCGATGGGGGTGCCTGCTGCCACAGTTTGGCCAGGGGAGACCATTTGCGATCCTGCAATCATGTGCGAGTAGAGGGTTGAGACTCCGCTGCCGTGATCGATTTTGACGTACTGGCCCCAGCCGCCACCGTAGGTGACTTGGGTGACAACTCCGGGGGAAGCGGAAACGATTGTCGCCCCGCTGCCGGTCATGATGTCGATGCCGCCGTGGAATTCTGAACCGCGGTAGCCGAAGCCGTCGTTGACGGGAGCGTTGGCGGGCCAGACGGCAAGGAATCCAGCGAAGGCTCCGTCGTAGGTTCCCGCAAATGAACCGGAAGCGCCCGCGGAGTAAACCTCTGCAACGGGCTCTGGCTCAGGCTCAGGTTCTTTGATCGAGAGCTTGTCGCGCTCTGCGGCGCTGATTTCGGTTTCTACTGAAGAAGCAAAGGACTGGATCGGCACACTCTGAGCAGGCTCAGTCGTGGCGACGGCAGCAGACTGCTGCAAAATTGCGGATGCCGACGCTGCAGAAGCAGTCGACTCGATATCGCGCGACGAAGGCTCCATGTGTGCTGCGGCTGGAACAGTCACACTCACGACAACAGCCATGATTGTGCTGATGATCAGCAATCGTTTCACGCGGTAACCCCCAGGGGTGTGGTCTGTAGTTCTGTCTGGTTGGACAGATTTTGGATCAAGTCTGGTTGAACCCGTGGCTTTAGGCACACGGACAGCTATCGACTCTATATGACGAAGCTGGGAATCGTCACTGTTGATCTTCTGGGCATGGAATCGCTGAACCACTGGGCGCTGTGATAATCTCACTCAGTTGAGTGTTCAACTCAACCCACGCGTGAGTGGCGGAATTGGTAGACGCGCACGGTTCAGGTCCGTGTGTTCGAAAGGACGTGGGGGTTCAAGTCCCCCCTCGCGCACAGTGCAATCGCACAGTAGAGGTAAAAGAAAAGGCCCACCGATTGGTGGGCCTTTTCTTATTAGTCTGTAGGGGATTGCCCCGATTTTCTGCCGGCTAGCGAACCTGGCGCGTAGTGAACTGCATTTGCGGGTTCGCGTAGAACTCTTGCGATTCAACGAGCTGCAGTTCGCGCTCGCCAGACTCGAGAGTTTTGGTCAGCAGGTCGAAGACGCTCGAGGCCGTGCGAGCCAGGGCATCCGCAGCGTCGCCGGTCTGCGTGAAGTGGGCGGTGAAGAGGGCGGCGGTGACGTCGCCGGAACCGTTGGCCTTCATGGGAAGCTGCGGGGTCTGCACGATCCAGGCTCCGGCATCCGTCACGACCATCATCTCGATGGTGTCGGTCTCACGGTCGGGGCGCTCGACGCTCGTCACGAGAACCGTGCTGGGGCCCATGGCGCGGGCGAGATCTGCGGATGCCAGCGTCGACTCAATGGTGTCGGGCTCGGTTTCGGTGAGAAAACCCAGCTCGAACTGGTTAGGCGTGATGATGTCAGCGACCGGGACCACGCGCTCACGCAGCAGGATCGGGATGGCCGGGGCCACGAAGCATCCGGATTTCGCATTGCCCATCACCGGGTCGCACGAGTAAATCGCGCGGGGGTTCGCTGCCTTGACGCGTGCAACCGTGTCGATGATGACATCGCCGATGCCCTCGCCGCCCTGGTAGCCGGAGAGTACGACATCGATCTGGGGGAAGACGCCGCGATCCTCGATGCCGGCGATAACTTCAGACACATCGCTTGGGTCGATCATCGGTCCGCGCCACGCGCCGTAGCCGGTGTGGTTAGAGAAGTTGACCGTATAAACCGGCAACACCTCAACGCCGATGCGTTGCAGCGGGAACACCGCGGCAGAGTTGCCGACATGGCCGAACGCGACTGCGGACTGAATCGAGAGGATCTTCATCCTCTAATTCTCCCACCTTCCACTCTGTGTCTGCTGCAACGGCAGGTGCTATCGCGCGGTTGAAGCGCTCAGGCTGTGACCTCGGTCTTCGCCGTATCGGACTTCGGTGACTTCTTGACGTCGAGCGTCGTCCACGATTTCTTGAGCAGGCGCTGGACTGAGCCGTCGAGCAGCACAGCGACCACCAGAGTGGCACCGATAAGGATGGTCTGCAGGAACTGCGAGACGCCCATGATGACGAGGCCGTTGCGGAGCACTCCCACAAAGAGCAGACCGGACACGACGCCCGTAATGCGGCCCATGCCTCCCTCAAGGGCGACACCACCAAGCAGCACTACCGTGAGGGCCTGAATCTCCATACCGTTGCCTACCGTAGGAGGGGCGGACTGTAGTTTGGCGGCGAGCAGAGTTCCTGAAATGGCGGCAGCAACTCCGGTAGCGACGAAGAGCGAGAAGATCGTGCGGGGAACCCGGATGCCCATGAGGTGAGCGGCCCGCGGGTTACCACCGATTGCGAGCACATTGCGGCCCAGCGAGTTTCTATTCAGGACGTACCACGCCAAGAAAACGCCGACGGCAAGGATGATGATTTGAAGAGGCACGGGCCCGATTGTCATCGTTCCGAGCGCTTTGAAGGAATCGGGGAATCCCACCAGGGTCGAACCCTGCGTGAGGAACAACGCTAAGCCGCCCCACACACTGAGGAACCCGAGTGTGATGACGAGGGGATTGAGCTTGAGGTACGCAACGAGAAGTCCGTTCAGCGCCCCGGTGATCACTCCGACCACAATTGCGGCCGCAAAGCCCCACAGCGCAGAGTTGGTTTCGAGCATCACCATGGCCGATACGACAGCGCTCAAGCTAGCGACGGAACCTACGGACAGGTCGAGAGTTCCCGACATGACGAGGAATGCCAGAGGCAGAGCGATGATTCCCAGCTCAGCGATCTGCAAAAGAATGGTCTGGCCATTTGCAAGGCTGAGGAATCGCGGATTCATCGACGCAAAGAAGATGATCATCACGAGGAGAGCGATGAATGTCCCGTTCTGAGCGAGAGCGATTTTGATGCGGTTCATGCGGGGCTTCTTTCGGCTGAAGTGAGATCAAGAAGGGTGTTGAGGAGGCGCTCTTCGTAGCCTCCAGTGCGGTGGAGTTCCTGGTGGCGGCCGTGGGCCAGCACGTAGCTGCGGTCGCACAGTGAAGCGATTTCGTCGGTTTCGGCTGACGCGATGATGATGCTCACTCCCGTTGCGGCGAGTGCCCGGAGGGCGAGCTTGATGTCGTGCTTTGCGCCGATGTCGACCCCCTGCGTTGGTTGAGCGAGCAGGAGCACCTTGGGGGCAACGGGGAACATCCATCGGGCGAGGAGGTGCTTCTGACGGTTTCCGCCGCTGAAGCTCGCAATGGGAGCGTCGCCATCGGGGCCGACGACATTGAGGGTGTCCCGGATGGTGGCGTACTGCTTCGTCATTGCTGCGCGCCCTAGGCGGCCGCGCCAAGGAAGAAACGTGTTGTCGATTGCACTCATGCCGACGACTAGTCCGTCGACCTCACGATCGGCGGGAACAAGGTGCACACCACTTTTGATCGCATGTTGGGGAGACAGGGCTCGATATCGTAGCCCGGAGAGTGTTGCGTCGACAGCCTTACCGAGGCCGAAGAGTTCGGCAAGGAGGTCGAACTGTTCCCCGGCGGCCATGCCGAAGAGCCCCACGATTTCGCCGTCGCGGAAAACTAATGGGCGATCGTCGTCATTGACCACGAGACGTTCTTCGCCGACCTCGGGATGCCATTCGGAATCGAAGTCGACTTCGGGGGCAAGGGCTGCTGAAAGTGCAGCGAGGCTCATGCCGCTGGCGGAGTGATCCATGACGAGTTCTCCGCCACGCAAAACGACAATGCGTTCGCATACTTCGAGGATGTCGGGAAGACGGTGCGAAACGTAAATGACCGCGGTTCCCTGACTAGCGAGGCGGCGAATGAGGTCGTGCAGCGCTTCCGTTTCGGCGGCGCCGAGGGCTGCCGTCGGTTCGTCGAGCATGAGAACTTTCATCTCACCGGCGAGGTAGCCTCTAGCCAGATCGACGAGTTGGCGTTCGCCTAGAGTCAGCGCACCAACGGGGACGTCAAGCGCGAGTCCTTCCGCGCCGACTGAGTCAAGTGCTTCGCGGCCGCGGCGTAACCGTTCTGCGCGGCCCGGCACATTCGATCGAGCAAGGAACAGGTTGTCGATGATCGAGAGGTTAGAAGCAAGTGCTGGCTCCTGGTGGATGACTGTAATCCCGCTGTGAGCAATCTCGCCTGGTGTAGATCCGGCAGGGATTTTTTCGCCGTCGAGCCAGAGAGCACCTGATGTCGCTGTGGCGGCCCCTGTTGCCACATTCAGCAGGGTGGACTTGCCTGCGCCGTTGTGGCCGAGCAGGCCGACGATTTCACCCGCTTTGATGGAGAGATCGATGCCATCAACCGCGAGAGTTGAGCCGTAGCGCATCGTGATCTTGTCGAAGCGGAGTCGAACGCTCTCAGTGGTGGATGTCATGACTTGCTCTCTTTTAGAAGTCCCGCCGCCGACACCCAATGGAGTCGACGGCGGGACAAGTGCTGCGTGCTTACTGAACGTAGAAAGATTCTGCGTTCTCGGGAGTGACCTGAATCGAGGTCAGCACGGTGTCTTCGAGTTCTTCGCCGGCCGCGGCCTTGAGCAGAAGCGAGGCGTTGCTCTCTGCGAGCAGCTGAGCGGGCAGGATGAAGGCGAAACGCCACATGCTGTTGGCATCCTTCACGATGTCGAGCGTCTCGTTGGTGGCGTCAAGCGAGCCGACGAGGTAGCTGTCGTCATCCGCTGCTACGCCGGAGTCGAGCAGGGCTTGGTAAACGCCGGCCGTGTTGTCGTTGCTTGTGCCCAACCAGATCTTGGTGTCGGGGTCAGCGATGAGCTGGCTCTTGGCGTTGTCGTTACCTTCGGCGCGCGAGATGCCGGGGAGCTCGTCAATTACGGCGTTGGAGGCGGTCTCGAGGAGCGCATCTGCGATTCCCTCGGTGCGACCCTTTCCGAGGTCCGAAGTCTTGTCGGCGATGAGAGCAACCGTTACTTCAGCTTCGTCAGCCATGTTCTCGTTGATCCACTCGCCAGCAGCGGTGCCGAGGAGGCGACCGTCTTCATACGCGTCGATGATCGTGCCGTACTCCACACCATCCCACTTGACGGCGTAGCCGAGAACGGGGATACCGGCAGCCTGAGCGCGCTCGGTTACAGGAACCATGGCGTCACTCTGCACGGGGAAACCCATGATTGCTTTAACGTCGCCGCGCTGGATCCATGCGTCCCAGTCAGAAACTTGAGTTTGGACATCCCACTGTGGGTCGCTCGTCAGGAATTCATACCCGGCGTCTTCGATGATCGGCTGCATGATCTTCAGCTGGTCGTTCCAGATGGTTATGTCCATGCCGGCGAAGCCCATGGCGATCGCACCGTTGGTTGCGGGCGTGCTTGACGAGTCGTCTGCAGCGCTGCTGCAGGCTCCGAGGCTAAGAGCGAGAACGGATGCTGCTGCGACCGTGCTCAGAGCTCGGCGGCGGAAACGTGATGAGGTTATAGACATTGCTGTGTCCTTTATGGGAAGTGATGCTGCGGAAGGACTGCGCCCACTGAGGGCGGGCGCAGATAAAGCGGGCCGTGCGAGAAAAGCTGCGGAGTTAGTGGCTCACAGGGAATGATCAACGACCATGCGGCGGCCAGTGGAGGCACGCAGATCGTCAATTGCACGGGCTGCTTCGGCTACGGGGATGGTGTCGCCGATCAGCTTGTCGAGGGGAAGTTGGCCGCCTAAATACAGGCGAGCGATTCGAGGAAAGTCGACCTGAGGTCGTGATGAGCCGTAGTTGCAGCCGAGGATACGTTTTCCGGTTGCAACGAGGTGCCAGGTCTTGAAGCCAACTTCCACATCGCGCGCAGGCATTCCCACGAGAACGGCTGCCCCACCCGGCTTCAGGTAGTCAGGAAGGCGAGCGGATGTCGCGGCGAGGCCAATCGCGTCGAACGCGTAATCCACGCCGCCGTTGCTGATGGCCACGATCTTCTCGGCAAGTTCTGGGTCGTCGCCGCGGAGCGTGTGCGTCGCGCCGAATTCTGCTGCGGTCTCCAAGCGGTCGGGGGAGAGGTCGATCGCGATGATGGTGCTGGCGCCCACAAGCTTCAGGCCCATGATGATGGTCTGGCCAACACCACCGCATCCGACGACGACGGCAGATTGCCCTGCGCGAACGTCGGCGGTGTTCATGACAGCGCCTACTCCGGTCGTGACCGAGCATCCGATGAGTGCTGCCACTGCTGCCGGCACTTCAGCCGGGATGGGCACGACGGCCGAGCGGGGCACGACTGCGTAGTCGGAGAACGTTCCGACTCCGAGGTACGGACGGACTTCGTTGCCGTCGGCCGCGGTGAGAGGCGTGGTGCCATCGGGCAATCCGTTGGTTGCAGCTCCTGAGGCTTGGCACAGCCAAGATTGACCGGCGATGCACGAGGCGCAGGTGTTGCAAGGGGCGAACCAGGAGAGCACCACTTGCTCGCCGACCGTGAGGTCGCTGACGCCATCTCCAATAGCTTCGACGATTCCGGCACCTTCGTGCCCAAGAGCGACGCGGTGGTCGAATGGCCAGTCACCGTTGATGACGTGAAGGTCGGAGTGGCAGACGCCGGCGGTTGTCATGCGAACGAGCACTTCACCGGCACGTGGATCGGCGACAGCAACTTCTGCGAGATAGGGCTCGGTGCCGACGCCATCGAAGAGGAGAGATTTCATGTGCGTTCCTGACTGCTGAAAGAAAACGTGGGCAGAGGTGGGGTTCATGAACAACGAACATTTGTCGTGTCTGATGGCCATGGTTCCGACTGCCAAAACCGTGCGTTCCGGTTCGTTGAAGCAACGCTAGATGTAGCAAAGAGTCATAGGCAATGTCGCATTTGTGCGACTATTCATGATTCAGTGTGCAATTGCCCAAAATTCCGAAGAAATGAATCGCTAGGAATCACTCGCGAAACATGCTGGAAATATGAGTCACGGTGAGTGCAGTACAACTAACGCAATTGCGGCATCCCGGGGAACCGTGATGTCGAGACCCGTGACCTGGCGAAACGTGCTGAGCCGGTTAACAACGGTGTTGCGGTGACAGAAGAGACGTTCCGATGTTAGCTTGATCGATCCAGTCTCGGAGTACGCCAGTACCGCGTGCACGAGGTGATCCCGTTCGTACTGGGTGCACTCGGCGAGAGCTTCGCGAACATCCCGTCCAAAGTCAGGGATTGCGGACGCCAACAAATCTCGGGCCACGGCTAGCCAGGCTTCGTTGGTTCCCAGCATGCGAGGGTGGGACGATCGCGAGGCTTGACGGGCGAAGAGGGCGGCGGCATCTGCAGCCGCGGGGACGTTCGCAAGGCCGATCACTTCGTCGATGTAGCCGCCGGGGAGGTTGGCGAGTTCTTCCGCGACGGACGTGCTTGCAGTGGGGGTGCCCTGCTCGCGAAACATGCAAAATCCATCGCCACGGTCATACCCAAACCAACTCGACGAGATTGTTCCTCTCGCGAGTTGCAGTTGAAGTTCCGCTACGCCTTCGCCCACGACCAGCACAATCTCGAACTGCGCAGCGGCGGAGACGCCAAGCCCATCCGCGATCTCCGCGACCAACTCGGGGCGGGTGAGGTCGCTGGTGAACAGGCGCGACACGTGGCGCGCGGTGAGTAGGCGAGAGTCGCGGCTCAGGCGTGCTTGTTCCGCTAAGAAAGACTGCTGCACTTCGCTCACGTAGTCCTCAACGGTGGTCAGCACGCGTTCGACGTTGCGCACAAGCAGAGCGTCCGAGTCTGGGCCGGCATGCCGTTGAAGGGAGTACCAGAGCACCCGAAAGTCGAGACGGATTGCCTCGAGGAGCACATCTTCGGGAACGCCCTGACGCGCTCGCCGTGCTCCAAACTCGTGAGAGAGGGATTTCAATTCCTGGGGGAGTGGCTTATCACCCAGCTTGTGAAGCAGCATGGTGAGCGTGTCATGCGCGGTTCGCGTGAGGTCGCTTTTATCAACCATCCGCGGTTCGTAGTAGTCAGCTTCGGCGAAAAGCTTGAGGAAGTCGGCGACGATTTCCTCAATGTGAGCAAACAAGCGATCGACGAGACTCGACCACTCCTCATCCACTGCGCTTTCGACCCGTGTCGGTTTAGTGTCTCGTGCCTTCATCGCAAACCCCGATCAGGGCCAAGCCCCGTGCTTTGGTGATCTGCACAGCCTATTGCGTATTCTGATCGCAAAATCCCATTGATAGTGACTTTCTGCACCGGTTAACTAGGGCCACCAATGTCGGGAAGTTCCGGCATCCATTGACGTCGACTTCGATTCCTTATCTGAAGGTGGCCCTGTGCTCATCGACACCATTATCGAAAACGCGAAGATTGTCACGATGGACGAGGCGCGCCCGCGCGCCCACAGCATCGGAATCAATCACGGTGTGATTGTCGGAGTCGACGACGAGTTGACCGGAATCACAGCGTGCAACCGCATCAACGCGCACGGTGCGACCGTGGTGCCCGGCTTCAACGATGCTCACGCACACAGTGTCTGGTTCGGGCTCACGCTCATCGAAGCCGATGTGAGTGGCGCGACTGCTCTGAACGATATTTACGATGTGATTGCCGCAGCCGCCGCACGCTCGGAAAGCGACGGCTGGATCATCGCAAGCGGCCTCAACCACCACGCGACCGGCGGCCAGTACCCTGACCGGGATGCCCTCGACCGGGTTTCCAACGGCCGGCCGGTGTGGATCAAACACAGCTCGGGTCACGCTTGCGTGCTCAATGGTGTGGCGCTGAAACTCGTCGGTGCTGAGAACTCAGCACCACCGGTGCCCAGCGGAGGACGCGTCGTCGTCGACAACGCTGGCCGCCCCACCGGGCTGCTTGAAGAGACCGCAATGAGTCTCGTTCAGGCCCTCGTGTTGCCGTATCCATTGACGGTGATTGAGGACGCTCTGGCGAAAGCCACCACTCAGTACGCTCGCGAGGGCCTCACAAGCGTGACGGATGCCGGTATCGCCGGTGGCTGGATCGGGCACAGTCCCCGCGAATTCGCCGGCTATCAGAATGCTAAAGATGCGGGAACGCTGCGCTCTCGCATGCAAGTGATGATCAGCTTGGACGCGCTTGAGGAGCTCCCCGGGCACAGCGAAGACTCCGCCGGAGTGGGACTCTCTGCGGGCATCCGTTCGGGAGCTGGCGACGAGTGGTTACAGATCGGCCCCACCAAGATCTTCACTGATGGCTCGCTTCTTGCTTCCACAGCGCTGATGACCGAGCACTACGAAGGCGCCGCCCACAACCACGGTTACCTACAGGGAGACCCGGACTCATTGCGGGAGCGCGCGTTGGCGGCTCACCGCACGGGATGGGCGCTCGCATTGCACGCCATCGGCGATGGGGCCTTGGATTTTGCACTCGACATTCTGGAAAGCGCGCGCAAAGATACGTCGAGTCACGGAATGCCGAACCGAATCGAACACGGTGGCGTCATCCGACCCGATCAGATGCAGCGACTGGCTGAATCGGGCGCGAGCGTTGTGCCGCAGCCACACTTCATCCGACTATTCGGGGACGGGATGATCGAACGCCTAGGCGCCGAGCGGGCGCAATGGAGCTATCGCGCCCGTTCCTTCCTCGACGCCGGCGTCGTGCTTCCCGGAAGCTCGGACCGCCCGGTTGCCCCTGGTGCACCCCTCGCAGTGATGCAGTCCTTCGTTGAGCGGCTGACCCAGTCGGGAGCGAGCTATGGCGAGGGGGAGCGAATCACGGCCTACGAAGCACTGCGGGCGTACACCGTCGGTTCTGCAGCAGCCACAGGTTGGGCATCTCGCAAGGGCACGCTGGCGCGCGGAATGCTTGCCGACCTCGTGGTGCTGGGAGATAGCCCCGTGGATGTTCGGCCCGACCAGATTGGTCAGATTGAGGTCGTTGCAACCATCGTCGGCGGGCTAGTGAGCCATGACGCCAGTGGCCTGTTCTCGGCTGTTTCCTCCGTAACAGAACTGCGGGAATCAGCGCGGCGCTAGCGTAACGCGGTTGGGCGGGCTCGAGCGGCATCCGCGCTGGAGCCGTTGTGTGAGGTTGCTTCGGCACGGCTAGCATTGCGCGCCAAGATGTAGAGCGACGCTTCTGCCGGAAGCCGCAGATCCAAGCCGGTGACTCGTTCGAGGCTGTCGAGTCGGTTGGTAATGGTGTTGCGGTGGCAAAAGAGCGCCCGCGAAGCCAAGGCGATAGAACCGCTTGTCAGAAATTCGTCTGCGGTGCGCTCGAGCACGGCACGCTCAGAAGCGGGCAGTTTTAGGAGTGCGTCGACATGGCGTTGGTGAATTATCCGCCCAGTATCGAACGGATTCTGAAAGACAGAGACATGCCAAAAGTCGGTGACATTTACTAGGCGAGTATCGCTGGGCGGCAAAACTAGCGCCACCGCCTGGGTGACCCGAATTGCGGCCGGAACTGACGAGATTCCGGGGATACCGTCGAGCATCAGAACTTTATGTTCGTGCGTGATCGCGTTCAGCGGCATGGAGCCCTCACGTGGCATCTGCGCTATGAGCACCGGTCCGGACTCGGTTTCGTGCTGGTGGGCGACGATCCCGGCCCGGTGCAAAGTATCGTTCAGGCGATCGAGCGACTCATCTACTCTGTCGGCGTGCGTGAAGATCGTGAAATCGCTTTCCGGCGCGAACGACAACACCGCACACGCCCGAGTATTGAGTACGTGGTTCTTACCGTCAGTTTCGAGGAGGCGAGTAAACCACAGGCGTCGCTCATCCTGACGCACTTGAGCCATGCCAAATTGTGTGGCGGTGTAAGCACTGGTGAGTTCTTGGCTGTGCCGCTCAATCGCATCCCAAATTCGCGGGACGCTGTCGAACACTTCACGCATTTCGACATCGGTGGTGTGTGTCGAGATTGCCTCCCACATCACGCGGTAGTCGAGACGGATCGCCGACATCACATCCACGAGGGGAATTCCTTGCAGCGCCCGAGTGTGGCCGACGCGCTCTGAGACGTCACGGGCTTCGGATGGGATCTCATGCCCGCCGATGTCTGTGAGAAGGCGGATGAAGATCATCCGGCAATCGGCGATTACACGATCCAAGTCGACGAGGCCCTCTGTGTACACCTCGATCGTGCCGAGCTGAACTGTCCATCGTTCAACGAGGGTGTCGACTTCACTCAGGCACGCCCTGGTGGCGCGGGAGAGGATTGTGGGCACAGAGAGCTCGGTCAATTTCAATCACATTTCGAACAGATTTCAGTCTGTGCAGATGCACACAATGTCTGCTCAATGATACGCGTATCCGTGATTGCTGGAACTCAACATCGTTGGAATCATTGATTCACCGGTTCTATCGTCAGCAAACCCTGACCGCACACGTCTCGTTATCGAGGTGTGCAAATGGTCAGAGGGATCTTGGCGGGGTGAACAGTTCTCCCGAGATCGCTCGCCGACTTCAGCGGAGCAGCAGGAAAGCACAAAGAGGGCATTCGCCTTGAGCGCTCTTGCCACAAACGAAGAAGGGACCCGTCCCCGTGGACGCTAACGACATCACCACCGACGCCGCATTCTTGGCCGACTTTGCCACCATGAGCCTGTTCGGAGCCACCGGATCCGGTGGCGTTGACCGTCAGGCCGCCAGCGCTGCCGATATCGAACAGCGACGTTGGTTCGCTGGGTTGCTCGAATCTCACGGATTCACTGTGGAGTACGACCGCATCGCGAACCAGTTCGGTCTTCTCGAACTGGTGCCCGGTGCTCCCTACGTCATCGTCGGTTCTCACATGGACTCGCAGCCGACCGCCGGCAAGTACGACGGCGCGTACGGTGTTCTCGCTGCTGCGCACTCGGCCTTCCGCCTTAAGGAAGCGTGGGAGCAGGGTTCGGTTACTCCTGCCTACAACCTCGCAGTCGTCAACTGGTTCAACGAAGAGGGTTCACGCTTCGCGCCATCGATGATGGGCAGCTCGGTATATACCGGCAAGATGGCGTTGGAGACGGCGCTCGCCGTCACCGACCACCTCGGCGTCACGGTTGAGGAGGCGTTGGCTGACACTGGCTTCGTGGGCACGGGTGATGGTCCTCAGGCCGTTGGTTGTGCAGAGATCCACATCGAGCAGGGCCGTCTCTTGGAAAATGCCAAGGTCACGATCGGCCTGGTCACGGCCACCTGGGCTGCCAGCAAGTACCGCATTGTGATCAACGGTGAGCAAGCTCATTCCGGCGCGACTGTAATGGAGGATCGTCACGATGCCCTCTTCGGCGCTTCGCTGCTCGTAGTCGCTGCTCGTCGTCTCGCCGACCGTTTCCCCGGCAGCCTCCACACTGCTGTCGGTCAACTGGATGTCTACCCCAACTCGCCTGTTGTCGTAGCCTCACGGGTCGCCCTTCTGCTCGACCTGCGGTCAGGCGACGAAGCAGTTCTGAAGGAAGCCGACGAGATTCTCGCCAGCACCATTGCCGAGATTGAAGCGGATGCCAAAGTCTCGGTCGACATCGATTTGTCGCACTCGTGGGGCATCAATCCTTACCAGTCTGAGGGCGTCGACGTCAGTCGCTCCTCGGCGGAAGCACTGGGCCTTTCGCACATGGACATCATGACCGTTGCCGGTCATGACTCGACCAACATGAAAGATATTGTTCCCACCGTCATGCTCTTCGTTCCCTCGGTCGACGGAATCTCTCACGCTGAAGGCGAGTACACCACCGACGAAGACCTCGTGGCCGGTCTCGCTGTTATCGCTGAGGTGACTCGCCGTCTGGTGGCGGGAGAGCTCGCGCCGGTGGCATCCGATTCAGTTGACAAGGAACTTTCATGATCGACTACGCGGTCACAGACCCCGCTACCGGTCTCGTTGTCAAACGCTACGAGACCGCGACCGACGCACAGGTAGCAACGGCTGTCGCTTCAGCAGGCGAGGCCTATCGCCAGTGGCGTCTCGTTCCTATCGCGGAGCGTGCGGCAATGCTGCGGAAGGTTGCTGATCGCTACGCTTCCGATCGCGAACGGCTTGCTGAGATAATCATCCGCGAGATGGGCAAGACCACCGCGGAAGCTCTTGGCGAAGTTGACCTGTGCGTGAGCATTTATGCTTTTTACGCCGACAACGCGGAGGCGTTCGCGGCTGACAAGCCCATCGATGTGGCATCCGGTTCGGCTTATGTTCGCAGCGAACCCATTGGCGCCCTTCTGGGCATCATGCCGTGGAACTACCCGTACTACCAGGTCGCCCGTTTTGCGGCGCCGAACCTCGCATTGGGCAATACGATGCTGCTCAAGCACGCCCCGAGCTGCCCAGAATCGGCCGAAGCTATTGCCGAGATCTTTGCGGATGCCGGATTGCCGGAAGGCGTGTACGTCAACGTTTTCGCCACCAACGAGCAGGTCGAGACGATCATCGGGAGCCCCGTTATTCAGGGTGTCTCGTTGACCGGTTCTGAGCGTGCTGGGCGTGCCGTCGGCGCGATCGCGGGCCGCGAGATGAAGAAGCTCGTTCTTGAGCTCGGCGGATCGGACCCGTTCATTGTTCTTGACGATGCTGACCTCGATGCAGCTATCGCCGGTGCGGTTGCAGGCCGGATGGGCAACGCCGGTCAAGCCTGCAACGCCTCGAAGCGCATCATTGTGCTCGATGCGATCTACGACCGTTTCGTTGAGGGTTTCGTGGCTCAGGTTCAGGCGCTGAAGGTGGGTGAGCCTAGAGAGGGAGGCGTCGCCTTCGGCCCCCTGTCATCCGAGGCCGCTGCTGCTCAGGTTGTTGGTCAGGTAGAGGATGCGGTCGCTAACGGCGCAACGCTCCTCACTGGCGGTGGTCGCATCGATCGCCCCGGTGCCTATGTGCAGCCGACCGTCATCGCGGATATTCAACCAGGCACCCGCGCCTACAGCGAAGAAATATTCGGACCGGTCGCTGCCGTGTACCGGGTTGCGGATCAGGATGCCGCTATCCGCCTCGCCAACGATTCGCCGTATGGACTCGGAAGTGTGATCTTCACTACTGACGACGTGCGAGCTCAGGTTGTTGCCGAGCAGCTCGAAGTCGGCATGGTCGCAATCAACGCCCCGTCGCAAACCCAGGCCGACCTCCCCTTCGGTGGAGTGAAGTCATCAGGAATGGGCCGAGAGCTTGGCGAATACGGCATGGCCGAATTCGTGAACCGCAAGCTCATCCGTCGAGCGTAGTTTCGCGAGTGGGGGAGTGGCCGCGTCGCGGCTGCTCCCCTTTTCTGTTTTCCTGACTAGCGGCGCCCGAGCTCCACGAGCTTGCGCTCGCGCATCGCGAGGAACAGCGGGAAGGTGAACGCGAAGGCCGTGATGCCCGAGAGCACGATGTAGAGCCAGGCCTGCTTCATCCCGAGTCGGCGCGCTTCGATGATGATCAGGATGCTGCCCGCAACGGCCACGATGAGAAGGTCAACGCCGAGCGAGTTGACGGCCGGGCCGCTGCCGAACCAGTCGCCGAGGTAGTCACGCATCTGCACGATTGCCAGCGCGTTGAAGATCCACGTGCCGACCAGACCGATGATGGAGAGCACCGCGAAAGTGATCGCGGTCGCATTCCAGTGGCGGAGAAGAGCGGGGCGCTTACGGGCGTGGGGTTGAGGGGACATGCTCCGTAGACTCTCGCACCACAAGCTCTGGGCGCAAGAGAACCGAGCTGCCCGGGTCGGTCGACTCGTTCGAGCCGCGCTCGACAGCCTCCGAAACGGCAAGCTGCGCCATCCGCGTGATGGGTTGGCGAACGCTCGTCAGTGGCGGGTCATAAAGGTCAGCGAGGATGATGTCGTCAAAGCCGATCACGGAAACATCGCGCCCGACCTTGAGCCCCAAATCGCGCAGGCCGCGGCAGAATCCCAGTGCCGTCATGTCATTGATCGCTACCACCGCAGTGGGGGCATTCTTCGGGTCAGCGAAGAGGTCGCGTGCGGCAGCCCGCCCCACTTCGGCAGCTTCGACGTCGCCGAAGTGTGCGGCATCCATCCCTGTCCATTGCGGCATGTCAGCGACCGAGAGTCCAGCAGCTTCGATGGCATCGCAATACCCGCGGTAGCGCGCTGAACGGTTGACCGAGCGAATCGAACCAGACACAAAAGCGATGCTGGTGTGACCCAATTCCAGAAGGTGAGCGGTCGCGACCTGGCCGCCCACGTTGTTGTCGATGCTGATGCTCACCACCGATTCGGGATCATTCGGTTGAGCTGGCCGATCAAAAGTGACAAGGCGGAGGCCCTCGGCGATCACATTGCTGACGTGATCGAGCGACGGCAATGAGGTGCAGAGGATGATGCTGCGCACGCCGTCTTCCCACAACTCTTCGACATAGCGGCGCTCGCGTTCGGGATCGCGCTCGCTGTTGCAGAGCAGAACGCTGCATCCCAAAGCCAGCGCTGCGACCTCAACCTCGTGAGCGAATGCTCCCCAGAATGGGTTGCCGACAGACGGCACGACGAGGCCAACGGTTTGAGTTTTGCCATTGCGCAACTGGCGGGCCGCACGGTTGGGCCGGTAGCCGAGTTCTGAGATCGCCGTCTCAATGCGTGTTCGTGTCGCAGCGACCATTCGACCCTGACGGTCGTTGAGGAAGTTGGAGACGGTGCTGGGGGAAACGCCAGCGGCCTGCGCCACATGCTGGATGGTTACTCGAGCCACGTGACCTCCTTTGGTTGATGGCGATCCTGATGATCGCTGTTTCAGTGTAACGATTTATTAGTTTTCGGCAAACGGCCTCTGAACCACTCGCGCCGGCGTAGAACCTATTCAAATAAAACCTATTGACGTAACGAGACAGACTCGTCTATGGTCAGTGCATCGTTACACCGATTTCACCCACCCCCCTAGGAAATCGGCCAGGAATCGAATGAGCCGACGACGACGTCGCGGAACGAAGGCACTGGAGCCGTCGCTCAATCTCAGCTTGAGAGGACATGCACATGGAAGTGAAGTCACGAATGCGCCGCACAGCATCGGTCGCGATGGTGGCCCTGTTGGGTCTCGGTCTCGCCGCCTGTTCAACAGGAGAAGCAGACGCTGATCTCAACCCCGACGAGGTTTCGGGCGAGATCAGCCTGCTCACCCCCATCTTTGAAGGAAGCCCCGGGCAAGACCTTCTCGAAGACGAGCTGCTTCCGCAGTTCTACGAGGAGTACCCCAATGTCACGGTCAACGTGGACTACACGACCTATGGCAACCTCAACGAGAAGCTCACGACGGCTGTCGTCTCGGGCCTCGTGCCCGACGTGATGCTCATGGGCGTCGGCTGGATCGAAGCCTTCGCCGACAAGGGAGTACTTGCCGACCTCGGCGAACTCGGCTTGAGCGAAGACACCCTCAAGGAGAGTTACACCGACGAGATCGTCGAAGCCGGTATGTGGGATGGCAATGTCTACGCCGTACCGATCATGCTCGACACTCGCTTCGGAGTCGCTCGCATGGACATCCTCAAAGAAGCTGGTTACGACAGCCCGCCCTCCTCATGGGAAGAGCTCATCGAGATCGCCGAAGCGACCACCGTGCGCTCATCCAACGGTTCGCTTGAGCGTGCAGGCTTCGACATGATGTCGCTGGATGCCCGCCAAGCCTTCGAAACGATTCTCTTCTCGGCCGGCGGCGAACTCTTCAATGACGACGCAACGGCACCCGCCTTCAACAGTGATGAAGGTGTTGCGGCTCTTGGCCTCATGGCTGACCTCGTGAACAAGTACGAAGTTGAAGACATCGGCTTCACGTCGACGGATGACATCGTGAACCCGCTCATCAATGGTCGGGCCGCAATGGGCATCGCTCACAACAACCTGTGGACGCAAGCGCTCGAAGCGGATGAAACCGTGCTCGACAACCTTGAGCCCTTTGTGATTCAGGGCGAAGCATCCGGCATGTTCTTCGGCGGAACCTTGGCGACTGTTGCCAACAACTCGAAGAACCCGCAGGCAGCTCGCGCACTCCTCGAGTTCCTCTCGAGCCCTGACGCAGCACTCGCGGCCAACGAACAGCGCGGCAACGTGCCGGCTCTGACCGAACTGCTCGACTCTGACTACGTGCAGTCGAACCGTTTCGTGCAGTTCGCCATGGAGAACTTGGATGTCGCCCAGCGCGAGGGTGGCCCGTCACAGTGGCTTGAGGTGCGTGGCGATTTCGCCCCCGCAGTTCAGGGCGCTCTGCTCGGACAGAAAACTCCCCAGGAAGCACTTGACGATCTCGCTGCTCTCGTTCAGACAGCAATAGACCGCTAGTTCCTCCCCTGAGTGCCCGGGCGACCAACCCGCCCGGGCACTACCTCCCCAGACTTCAACCACACGAGGGCGTGATGACCACTACAGAGCGACACCCCATTCGCAGCGCGGAAGCGGCAGCGAAGCAGGGTTCCCCATCCACCGCACCGAAGAAACGCAAGCGGATCAGTACCGCGGAGAAGAAGCGTCGCCGTGCTGGCTGGCTGATGATCACGCCATCGGTGATCCACGTAGGACTGTGGACACTGATCCCTGTTATCGCGACCTTCTATCTTTCGTTCACTGACTACGGCATCTTCGAAGCGCCGAAGTGGATCTGGTTCGACAACTACGTCGAAATGTTCAACGACGCCGTCTTCATGCAGTCCATCGGCAACACCATTTGGTACACGTTCTGGACAGTGCCCGTATCAATGGCCGTCGCTGTCGTGGTGGCCGTGCTGCTGAACCAGGGCCTGAAGCTGCAGAAGTTTTACCGCACTGCCTTCTTCCTTCCTCAGGTCACCGCCACCGTCGCCATCGCGATGGTGTGGCTGTGGATCTTCAACCCGCAGTACGGTCTGCTCAACGCCATGCTGGAAACGATCGGCATTCCCGGTCAAGCCTGGCTCGTCGACCCGCAGTGGGCGCTGCCCTCGGTGATCTTGGTCGGCGCGTGGCAGGGCATCGGAATCAAGATGCTCATCTACATCGCGGCACTGCAGAACATTGACGAATCGCTCTACGAGGCAGCATCGCTCGACGGCGCATCCTCCATTCGCAAGTTTTTCAGCATCACCGTTCCGATGCTCAAGCCGGCCACATTCTTCGTCTTCATCATCTCGATCATCGGCGCCTTCCAAGTGTTCGACCAGATCTACGTGCTCACCGACGGTGGCCCCGCGAACGCCACGACGATGATGACCTACGAGGTCTATCGCTCGGCGTTCCAAGAATTCCGGATGGGAATGGCATCCGCTCAGTCGGTCGTGCTCTTTGCCTTCCTCCTCTTTGTCACTCTCATTAGCCGTCGCGTCACCAAAGAAGAGGACTAGTGATGACTCTCCCTACTATCAAAGCCCTCGCGATCAGCGAGCAGGTCACGGTCGTTCCGCGCAAGCGGTGGTTCCACCACGCGAAGGGCCGTCAAGCGGCGCTCATCAATGTGGCGCTCATCCTCGGCTCGATCACCATGCTCGTGCCGTTCCTGTGGATGGTGCTCACGAGCCTCAAGTCGCCGGCCGAGCTGGCACAGTTTCCGCCCACGTTCTTTCCGCAAGAGTGGATGTTCAGCAACTACGCGGCGACTCTGGATGCTGCGCCGTTCGGCCTGTACTTTCGCAACAGCTTTGTGATCGCCACCACTCACACCCTCATCACTGTCGTGTTGGGCTCCATGGCGGGGTATGCGCTAGCCCGCATTTACTTCAAGGGGCGGGAGGCGATCTTCCTCGCTTTTATCGCGATGCTGATGATCCCCACCTACACGAAGATCGTTCCGCAGTTCCTGCTCGTGAAGTTCATGCCCCTGTTCGGTGGCAACGACATCCTCGGCCAGGGCGGTAGCGGTTGGCTCGACACCTGGTGGGCGCTCATCATTCCTGGTGGGCTCAGCGCTTCCGCTATCTTCCTCTTCCGTCAGTTCTATTTGTCGCTGCCGAAGGACCTTGAAGAGGCAGCGCGCATCGATGGGCTTGGCGAGTTTCGTATCTTCGCGCAGATCTATACGCCGCTCATCAAGCCAGCGATCGCGACTGTCGGGCTGCTGACGTTCCAAGAGAGCTGGAATAACTTCCTGTGGCCCTTGCTCGTGACGACCAGCAGCGATCTGCGCGTGATTCAGGTGGGGCTCGCCGTGTTCCAGCAGCTCGACAACACGCAATGGCAGTACCTGATGGCTGGAACAACGATGGCGACGGTGCCCATGGTGGTGCTGTTCATCTTCGCCCAGAAGTACTTCATTCAAGGCTTCACCAACGCTGGCATCAAGTAGCGGAATAGCACGGTAGCCACCCTGAACGACTGGCGGCACCGCACGAACCTTCGACTAATCAACACCCAATCAATAGATAGGCACGGTAATTAGACATGAGCATTGACCTCACCGGACGACGCGCACTCGTAACAGGCGCAGGAGCAGGAATCGGCGCGGCCATCGCGAAAGCACTGGCGGCGGCAGGAGCTGACGTAGTGGTGCACTACGCGAACAGTGAAGCGGGAGCCACCGCCGTCAAGGAAGAGATCGAAGCGGGTGGTCGTCGCTCGCTCGCCGTTCAGGCCGACCTCACCGATTCGAAGCAGGCGACAAAGCTCGTAGATGCCGCAGTCGAGTTCCTTGGCGGCCTCGACATCCTCGTCAACAACGCCGGTCACTTGGTGGGCCGCGCCACGATCACCGAGACCACGGATGAGCGCTGGAACGAGGTCATGGATGTGAACATTGCGAGCACCTTCTTCACGACTCGCCAGGCCCTCCCCGCGCTCGCCGAGTCGGAGCACGGTCGCATCATCACGATGGCATCTCTCGCTGCCGAAAACGGTGGTGGTGCTGGATCGGTTGTCTACGCAACCTCGAAGGCTGCCGTTGTCGGTTTCACGCGTGCTCTCGCCAAGGAGATCGCCGGCAAGAAGATCACCGTGAACGCGGTGGCCCCTGGCTTCATCGGTGAGACCGCTTTCCACGAGACCTTCACTCCGGGCGAAGCCCAGAAGAACATCGTGGCGGGCATCCCGCTCGGTCGGGCTGGCACCGCCGGTGACGTTGCTGACGTTGCTCTGTTCTTGGCATCCGACCTCTCGTCGTATGTCACGGGCCAAGTTGTCGACATCAACGGAGGACTCAACTTCCGATGAGTTCAGTTCCGCAGCAGCCGGGCGGGTGGTGGCATGACTATGTCTGCCCCACTCACGGCGTCGAGTTGGGTGCCCGTGAGGGTAACGAGTTTTTGTGCAGCTACGGCTGTCGCCTCACGGGCGACAAGGTCGAGGCCGCCTGGCTCGCGCTTGAACATCAAGCCCTTGCTCGGGCCGCCCGGGTTGCTGCGCGACGGTACGCGCTGCACGGTGACGTTGCCGATCGTGAGCGTGCTGTCGAGCTCGTGCTCGACTACTCGGCGCTGTATGACCAGATTTCGGCCGGCGGCTGGAGCGAACGCAGTGAATCGTGGATGCTGCGCGGCAAGCTTTTTGCCCAAGCACTCTCTGAGGCGCAGTGGGCTGTTGGCTTCGCGGATGCGATCATCACGCTCGGACCAATCCCTGAACTTCAAGAGTCGGAAACTCTCAATCGCACTCTTGAGGGGCTCGCTGACACGCTGGCCGAGTCGCGCCGCATCCTCGTCGAAGACCGCAACGACCAGCGCAGCAACTACACCGCGTGGTTGGATGCCGCCGCTCGGCTCATCGCGTTAGCCCGCGAGTCGCTGGGTGGCGAGCCTGTTGCCGCACACTTCGAGACCGCGATCGTGGATCACCTGCAGCTCGCCGTGCGTTCTGACGGCTGGGAGTGGGAGGCATCCACCTACTATCACGTGTTCGTTTTGCGGGCCTATCTTCTAGGTTTGCGCGGGCTCGACCCACAGCAGGTTCCGACTGAGGTTGCCGATACTTTGCGCCGCATGATCGACGTGTTGGTGTCGATCGCGGCCCCCGATGGATTTTTGCCCGCGCTGCACGATGGCCCCTACGACCGGGTCGCGATGCACCGCGAAGTGTTGGAGATCTGCACTCTGGGTGCCCAGCTCTTCAGCGACACCGGCCTCGCGACTGTGCAGTCGTGGGTCGTCGAAAGACTTGGTGCTGACCACGATGGTCTCGAGTGGATGCTCGATGGCTGGTTCGTGGGGGCACCGCTTGACCGCGCACCGGTGGTGGTCGGTTCGCGAGCATTCGAGGATGCCGGGTATGTCGTGTTGCGTGATTCACGCAATCGCATGGTCGGCATCCTCGATGCTGGACCCCACGGCGGAGCCCACGGTCACTTCGACAAACTTGCGCTCTATCTGTATGGCGATGGTGTTCGCTGGCAGCCGGCCCCGGCGGTTCCGCCGTATGGGCACGCGTTGCGTCATTCGTACTATGCGCGCACAATCGCGCATCCGACCGTTCGCATTGATGGCGCCGATCAGGTTGAAGCAACCGCCGAGATCACCGCGTGGGATGCTGCGGCCTCTCGCGTCACGGCCGTGACGACGACCGCGATCGAGGGCGTTCGTTTGAGCCGCACGGTGCAGCTCGCCGACGGACTGCTCGTGGATGTTGTGCGCGTCACGTGTGACGACGGCGCACCGCACACGATTGCGCTTGGTCTTCGCCCTGCCGTTGATTTCAGCGTCAGAGTTGTTGGCAACTCGTGGCGTTCCACTTGGGGTGCTGGTGCGCGAGCGACTGGTTCGCCCGCGGGCGCGCACGCTAAAACTGGCGAGCAGACTCTGCCGGCCTTGAACGGCTGGCACTGGGCCGACGGCGAAACCACGCTCGACCTGCACGCGGGTCGCGGACCATCCGACGATCCGAGCCGGCTCCAAGAGATCGGCGACTGGGTGACGACGGCCCCGATCGCGACTTTCGTGAGCGTCTACAGCTTCGATCCCGACGCCACCATCGACTCCATTGAGACCCATATTTCCGATACCGCTGTGGTGATTGAGATCGCCGCCGCTGACCACGACACTTCCCGAATAGAGGTAGCACTGTGACCACCCCCATGCTGATTGGTAGCCGCGAAGCTGAGCTGCGGAGCGCGCTCGATGGCCCCTTGAGCGCGCAGTTCCGTCGCCTGCTCGAGGAGTGTGAGCGTGCGAAGGGGATGGAACTTCCGCAGGAACACCCGCTGGCATCCATCACCTATTTCGGGCCGGGTTCTGCGAACCTCGCGCTCGCGTACCGCCTCACCGGTCAGGAGGCATACCTCGAAGAGCTGCGTCGTTGGCTCGCACCGCCGCTGTCGTTCCCGCACTGGGGCAAGGCAAATCTGCCCGACCACGACCTTGATGCCGGCTGGATTCTGCACGGGCTCTCGCTCGCGTATTCGTGGGCCGGCGATGCGCTGCGCCCCGAAGAGAAGCAGGCGCTCGAAGACAAACTGCTGTTGCAGGGCCAGCGCATGTACGAGTTCGCTGTGGAGAAAGAGGGCGGATGGTGGTCGTCGTCGTACTGGCAGAACCACAACTGGATTTGCTACGCCGGCCTCGCCACCGCTGGCTACGCCCTGCAAGAGAAGTACCCCGAAGCCAAGGCGTGGACTGAGCGTGCGAAAGACAACTTCGGCAAGGTTCTCGACTCGCTTCCCGACGACGGTTCCAACAATGAGGGTGTCGTCTACTGGCGCTACGGAGTGCCGTGGATCGCCAGCTACCTTGACGTCCTCCGCGATCAGGAGGACCTCGACTGGTTCAACCGCGGCACCTACTTGAAGGAAACGTTCTGGTACCGCCTCTACCAAGCTGCTCCCGACCTGGAGCGGATCGTCGATCACGGTGACTGCCACGACCGCCGCAGCGGGCATCCGGTCGCTCTGTATTACAAGCTGGCTGCCGAATACCGCATTCCGCAGGCGCAGTGGTTGGCCGACAAGGTGTCGACCGAGTTCTACTGGCGCGAAGCGTACGAGAGTGGAGTGCGTCCGGGCGTTCGCCCCGAGGCCTACCAAGAGCTGCTGTGGTTCGACCCCAGCGTCGAGGCTGCTGGCCCCGAAACTCTCCCGCCGAGCAAGTACTTCGAAGACCTTGGCCTTGTTGTTGGTCGCACGTCGTGGGACGAGCAGGCGGCACTCGTGTCGTTCAAGGCGTCACCCGGCGGCGGCCACAAGGCGTGGAATCAGTCGCACCGTCAGCGCGAGCAGAACGGCTGGGTCACGCTGAACGCGGGACACCACCACCCCGACTCGGGCAGCTTTGTGTTCCTCGGGCACGGCTCGTACCTCGCAATCGACGAAGGGTATTCGTCGCGCAAGCTCACCGAACACCACAACTCGATCCTCATCGACGGCAACGGTTTCGTGAATGAAGACCGCTACCACGTGTTCGAAGAGCTGGCCGAGGAGTTCACGGCCGAGATTTTGACGACCACGATCAAGGATGGTTGGACGCACGCCGTCAGCGAGTCCTCTGCGATGTATGACCGGGCCCTTGGCGTCACTCGCGTGCGCCGCCACCTGGTAATGACGCCCGGCGGCAACCTCGTGATCGCCGATGACCTCGCCGCCGACGAACCCCGCACCTGGACCTGGCTGCTGCAAACCGACAACGCTCCGGTCGCCATCAGCGACAAGCGGTGGCGAGCGGATGCCGGACACGGTGTCATGCCGATCGCGGCGCTCGACGACAACCCCACCAGCGAAATCGTCGAAACCTTCGTGCATGCCAACCCCACGTCATCCACCCCGAGCTTGGCGATTAGTAAGAAGCAGCACACCCTCAAGCGCCTGAGCGAAACAACAATGAGCGCTCGGTTCGTGACCGTGCTGGAGTCGCGCAATTGGGATGACACGGCACCCGCGACCATCCGCTACGACGTCGCAGCTGGGGGAGTGCGTGTGGAGATCGAGCGCGACGGAGTGACCGAAACCGTATCGTTGGGCTTTGATGGCGACGCTCCCACACTGGGCGCCACCGCTGTCATTGGCGAAGGATTCCAAGGAAGCACGAACGCGCGACGATGAGCCAGCCGAAGAGAACCAAGCGCCGCACGCCGCGGTGGGAGCGCAGCATGCTGACCGCGCTCACCTACCCCGGCAACATCTTTCTGGGTTCGCTTGCGGTGCTGGTTCTCTCGCTCGGCATCATCACGGTGCTTCCGGCCGCGATCGCTCTGGCGCGAGCGTTCGCTCGCTGGATTGTCGACGGCGACGACAAGGTCTTCACGAATACCTTCCGGGAGTTTCGCGATACGTGGCGTCGAACGCTCGGCCTCGGCATCATTGCGACCGTGGTGCTCGCGATCATGGTCGGCGATGGCGTCTTCTTGGCGTACCAACTTGCCCAGGGCGGCGGCTCGATTGCGCTGATGCTGAGCGCCGCCGTCATCCCGGTGGCTGCCGGCGTGTGCGTGTTGTTCGTCTCCACGACCGCTGCCGCGACCCTCAGCCCGGAAGCGGATGCTCGCACCTGGATACGGGACGGATTTCTGTTGATGCTGCAGCATCCACGTCGCGCACTCTTCGTTTCGTTCACGGTTGCGGTGACTCTCGTGGTGTCGATTCTGCTTCCGACGATCGCGCCTTTCGCTGCAATCGCGCTGCCGGTCTACGTGGGCGTGCGGGCGTGGGGCCCGAAGCCTCCCGTCAACGACGAACAGGATTAGGGGAGTGGCGAAACGCCCGCCGATCTCGTTTGCGCTGAAGGTTCTCTATGGCGACACCTTCACGATGGCCGTCGGTTTTTACATGCTCGTGCCGCTGCTGGCGTATCACTTTCTGCAAGATCTGACCCTCACGATTGCGGTCGTCGCCGCCCTCACCGCGCTGCGCACGGCAGCCCAAAACGGGATGATGCCGATCGCCGGGTGGGTTGCTGACCGCATCAACTTTCGCCGCGCCATCCTGATCGGGGTATTGGTTCGGGCGCTGGGCTTCGCGATGCTCGGCACTGCCGAGTCGATTCCGCTGCTAGTAGTGGCATCGATCTTTACCGGGCTGGGCGGTGCCCTCTTTCACCCCGCCAGCTACTCGGCCTACGCGGCGCTTACTACCGGCAGTGACCGCGTGCGCGTCTATTCAACTCGCGAAGTCGTCAGCAATGTCGGCTTCATTGTTGGCCCCATCATCGGCGGTTTTCTCGCCGGCGCAGACTTCGCTTTCGTGAGTTTGTCGGCGGCGGCGATGTTCGTGATCGCATTCATCATCAGCGCCTTCGGTTTGCCGCACCCGAGCGACGAAGAGCGGGCCCGCACGCCTCCGCGCTTGAGAGTGGCCTTCGCGGATGCCGCATTCCTGCGTTACTGCGCGCTCGTCGCGGGTACCGCGGTGCTCATCGCCCAGTTCTATCTCGTGATCCCGTTCCGAGCTGCCGAGTTCACCTCGGGGCCGTCTGACCTCGGCTTCATCTATTCGGGGGCGGCCGTGGTCATGGTGATCACGATGCTGCCGCTCACGGGTGCCGCCAATCGTTTCCTGCCCGACCGCATCACTCTCGCCGGCGCTACCGCGTGCCTCGGCGCAGGCGTCGGGCTTATGGGGCTGTCAACGAATCTGGTCGGGATGCTCGTCGGCGTCGCCGTGTTCATCGTCGGCCAAATGTTGGTGCAGCCGGTGCTCAATGCCACCGTGTCACGCTTCGCCCCCGACGGTTCCGTCGCGAGCTACTTCGGGGTTCAGGGCCTCGCGAACGCGATCGGTGGCGCAGTGGGAAGCGGCTCGGCCGGTGTGATCTACGCGCTCGCCGACTCCGGTGACCCCGGAGCCGAATGGGTGTGGCTGACGTATCCCGCGTGGGCGATCCTCGTCGCCATTATGTTCGTCATCTTTGGGCCGCGGCAGGCTTCAGGCTCGGCAGACTCTAAGCCGAGCGCACCAAGATAGGGAAGATGGAGCCGACACCACCCCGCGAGCAGATCGAAGTCGCGTCAGTCAGAGATTCAACCGCGCCCACCGAGCCATCCCGTGCCAGCCGCATCGGCCGCCGAATTGGGCGCATCGCTCTCGGAGCCTCGCTCGTGTTTGCCGGCATCGGCCACCTCACTTTTGCGCGCGAAGACTTTCAGGCGCAAGTGCCCGATTGGCAACCGTTTGACCAAGACTTTGTGGTCGTGGCATCCGGAGTCGTCGAGATTGCGCTCGGCAGTGCACTCATCTTCGCCAAGAAATACCGCCCCTACGTGGGCTGGGTCGCGGCGGCATTCTTCATCGCTATCTACCCCGGCAACATCTCGCAGCTCGTGAATCAGGTTGACTCACTCGGTCTCGACACTGACCTCAAACGCTGGATTCGGATGCCGTTCCAGCCCGTGCTTGTTCTCTGGGCGCTCTGGTCGACCGGCGCGTGGCGCGCGTGGCGTGCATATCGCCGCAACGTCGGCCGCAGCTTCGGTGCGTGATAACTTCACAGAATGGGCAGAGTCACTGGATGAGTGGAGTCGCTGAATGAGCAGGATCGCGGCAGTCGCCCCGGTAGTGCCCGAATATAGCTACACGCAGGCCGAAATGACCGGCATGCTCGCGCCGCTGTTGGCCGAGAATCCTCGCCATGAGGCCGTGATCGAGCGGATGCACGGAGCCAGCGGAATCGACCGTCGCCACATGGCGCTTCCGCTCGAGCGGTATCCCAAACTCGGCAGTTTTCGCGAAACGAACGATGAGTTCATCCGTGTCTCGACCGAGCTGCTTGAGCGTGCACTGACCACGGCGCTCGCGGATGCCGGCCTCGCCCCGAGCGATGTCGACTTTGTGTTCTTTACTTCCGTGACCGGCATTTCGGCGCCGTCGATCGACGCGCTGCTGATCCCGCGCTTGGGCCTGCGCCCCGACGTGAAACGGGTTCCCTCGTTTGGCCTGGGCTGTTTGGCGGGGGCCGCGGGCTTGGCCCGCGTGCATGACTATTTGGTCGGGCATCCGGATGAGGTCGGCGTACTGCTGAGCGTCGAACTGTGCTCGCTTACCCTGCAGCGCGATGACCACAGCATGGCCAACTTCGTCGCCACCGGCCTCTTCGGCGACGGTGCCGCAGCGGTCGTGATGGTGGGGGAGAACCGCAGCGAGCCGGGCCCGCGCGTGATCGACACCCGCAGCACATTCGTCGCCGACAGTCACGACGTGATCGGCTGGAACGTGGGCGGCACGGGTTTCGAGATCGTGCTGAGCGCGGGCGTGGCCGACGTGATTCAGAACAGCTTCCCGGGCGAGGTGAGCGATTTTCTGGGCCGCAACGGTCTCACGATCGCCGACATCGATACCTGGATCGCGCATCCGGGTGGTCCGCGCGTACTCGAAGCGTTCGAGAGTTCGCTCGGGCTTGAGCGCAGCGACCTGCAGTCGAGTTGGGATTGCCTCGCTCGCGTCGGCAACCTGTCGTCGGCGGCCGTGCTGCATGTGCTGGCGGATGCTCTGCACGCCGACCCCGCGCCAGCCCCCGGCAGTCACGCCCTCGCCTTCGCTCTCGGCCCGGGCGTGAGCGCCGAATTCGTTCTCTTGGAGTGGTCGTGATGCGAGGAGTCGCCGGATTTCGCGGCTATCGCAACGGCCAAATAGTGAGCATGAAGGAGCCCCGCGCATGACCGTCATTGCCTACATCGCTCTCATCGTGGGCACGAGTATGGAGCGCCTCTATGAGCTGCGCATCTCGAAGCGCAATGCCGCCGCGGCGTTCGAGCGCGGCGGTCGCGAGTATGGGCAGAAGCATTTTCCGTGGATGGTGGCTCTGCACACGGGCCTGCTGATTGCTTGCGTCGTCGAAGTGATCGTCGCCGACCGCCCCTTCCTGTTGTGGCTCGGAATTCCGATGCTCGTGATCACTCTGCTGAGCCAGGCGGCACGCTACTGGATCATCAACTCGCTCGGCGCTCAGTGGAACACGCGCGTGATCGTGGTGCCCGGAGCCGGCCGCGTGCAGAACCGCGGACCGTACAAGCTGACGTGGCTGCCGCATCCGAACTATCTGGTTGTCGCGATCGAGGGCATCGCGTTGCCGCTCGTGCACACCGCGTGGGTCACGGCGATTGTCTTCACCGTGCTGAATGCGGTGCTGCTGTTGGCGTTCCGCATCCCGACCGAAAACCGGGCCCTGCGCGAACTGACGCCATGAGTGCGGCGGGCGCGGATGCGGTTGCTGCGGGTGCGGCCGATGATGTTATGGCAGAACCGAGCGCTTCGCCGGTCGTTGACGTCATCGTCGTTGGTGGCGGGCCGATCGGTCTCGCCGCCGCCATCAATGCGCGGATGCGCGGCCTCACCGCGCTCGTGATCGAACCCCGCACCGGCACGATCGACAAAGCCTGCGGCGAAGGAGTCATGCCCGGCGCCGTCACCGAACTCGCCGCCCTCGGGGTTCACCCGCACGGGCGCAGGATCGCGGGCATCAGCTATCAAGACGGCACCCGCATCGCCGAACACCGCTTCGCTTCGGATGCCGCGCTCGGTGTCCGTCGCACCGAACTGCACCGGGCGCTCACCGAACGCGCGGTCGAGCTCGGCGTCGCGTTCGACCACGGCAAGGTTGAGGCGATCGAGCAGCCTGGCGACGGGGCGCAGATGGATGGCCGGAGCCGCAGTGCGAACCGCGAAGTAAGCGGGCGGAGTGGCGCGAAGGCGCAAGCGAGCGCGAGCGCGGTATCCGCGCACCTCGCTGACGGTCGCACCATCGAGGGGCGGTGGATGCTCGGCTGCGATGGTCTGCACTCCACGGTGCGGGAGCTGGTTGGCCTGGCCGCGCGCCCTCGCCGCGTGAGGCGACGTGATTCTCGGCGGTTCGGCATCCGGCAGCACTTTGAGGTTGCTCCGTGGACTGATCTCGTGGAGGTGCATTGGGCGCCGAATGCCGAGCTGTATGTCACGCCGGTGAGCGATACCGAAGTGGGTATTGCGGTGCTGGGCCCGCGTGGAACGTCGTTCGAGGAGGCGTTGGCAAGTGTGCCGGCGCTCGCCGAACGACTGCGCGGGGCGACGCCGGCGTCAAGCGTGCGGGGTGCTGGTCCGCTATTGCAGAACACGACCGGGCAGCGCGCAGGCCGAGTGCTGCTCGTGGGCGACGCCGCTGGCTATGTCGATGCGATCACGGGGGAGGGCATCCGCTTAGGGCTGGCGGAGGCGCGCGCCGCAATCGAGTGCATCGTTGCAGGCAAGCCCGAACGGTACGAACGCGAGTGGCGTCGAGTGACCCGCGACTTCCGGCTGCTCACCACCGGGCTCGTGGCGGCCGCCAACTCACCACTGCGCCGAGCCATCGTGCCGTTCGCCGCGCGGTTGCCCGGTGTCTACGGTCGCGTGGTGGAGAGTCTCGCGAGGTAGAGGGCCCGGCGCGGTAGAGGCCGAGACAGCCACAGAGCATCCAGATCACTAATCTGATATTTTCTCTGTAAACCTGCTGAATCGCATTGACGGTCTTCAGGCCGCGACGTACTTTGAGACAAGACCACGTTCCTGCGGCAAAGAAAGAGACAGCGATGTCAATGATGCGCACATCACACCGAACCTCGATCGCGCTCATTGCCGCAGTCGCCGCGGCGACTCTCGCTGGCTGCACGTCCGAGGGTCCTCGAACAATTGCCCAGCCAGACCTTCCTCCGGCAGAAACTGCGCAGCGTGCCGAAGAGCAGGCTGATGCAGCGTTGGAGAGGTTGCAGGAGTTGTATCCCGACGTCGAAGTGCCTGAGGCATCGTTCGTACGTTTTGTCACGATCGAAGAGTTACCGATCGCCCGTGCCGACTGTCTCAGCTCTCACGGATTCGACGTTACGGTCGAGGACGGCGGCATCGGTTGGGAAGAGACTGAAGACTTCGACAAAGAGAAGTTCTATGCGGTGCAGTACCTCTGCGAAATCAAATACCCGCTTGACCCGAAATTCGGTTAGCAGTAGCAGCCTTCGTGCCCGCGCGGGCCGCTACACGCTCGCTCCCCGCTAGCTAGGAAGCAACAGCGGCAGCAGTTCTTCTGCCTTCGACACCACAGCGAGCGATCCCTCGGATTCGCCCGGGTTGCCGTAACCCCAGTCGACATAGATCGTGGGGATGTTGTGCTCGGCTGCGCCCTCGATGTCGTAGAAGCGGTCACCGATCATGACCGGGTTGCTCACGTCGGCACCGATCATCTTCAGGCGGGTGATGGCCTCGGCCACCACATCCTTCTTGGCGCTACGAATCTCGTCGATCGAGGCGCCGGCCATCACGCGGAAGTACTGCGTGAGGTTCGCATGATCCAGAATCACGGATGCCGGGAATTCGGGCTTCGAGGTCGCCAGCGACAGCGGAATCCCGGTCGCGTGCAGCGTCTTCAGCACCTCGGGAATGCCGGGGAAGATGTCGCTTCCGTTGGCGCTGTTGCCCTCCATGTAATGGCGGCGGTAGATCGAGAGTGCCTGCGCCGCTTCAACGGGCGTGAACCCGGCGCGGTCACGGAACGAGTCCACAATGGGCGGGCCAACGTAGGCGCGCAACTCTTCAGCGGAGGGAACGGGGTAGCCCATTTCCTCAAACATGTAGGCGAGCGACGCCGTGATTCCGGGCGCCGAGTCAGCGATCGTGCCGTCGAGGTCAACGAGAATGCAAGTCCAGTTATTAGCCATTTGTTACCAGCCTAAGGCGCGCGCCTGAATACTAGAACAATCGCATGTTGGGGTCGTCGAGCCCGCGCATTTCGTCGTAGTCCAACAGCACACAGCGGATGCCGCGGTCCTTGGCGAGCGTGCGTGCCTGTGGCTTGATTTCCTGGGCGGCAAAGATGCCCGTGACGGGAGCCAGCAGCGGGTCACGGTTCATCAGCTCGAGGTACCGCGTCAACTGCTCGACGCCGTCGATGTCGCCACGACGCTTGAGCTCCACCGCAACGCTCGCGCCCTTCTCGTCGGTCGCAAGAATGTCGACCGGCCCAATGGCGGTCATGTATTCGCGGCGCACGAGACGGTAGCCGTCGCCCAAAATGTCGATGTGCTCGGCCAGCAACTTCTGCAGGTGAGCCTCGACACCATCCTTTTGCAGTCCGGGGTCGACGCCTAGCGCGTGGCTTGAATCGTGCAGGATTTCGTGAATAGAGACGATGAGCATGTCAGCCGACTTGGTGTGGGCGACCTTCCAGATCTCGGTGACTCCGGCATCCGACTGCTCGGCTTCGGGCTCAAGGGTGGAAAGCACGCAGGGCGGGCTCATCCAGTTGAGCGGCTTGTACGAGAGCGCATCGGAGTGCACGAGCACACTGCCGTCGGCCTTCAGCAACAGCAGTCGCGTCGCGAGGGGCAGGTGGGCACTGAGGCGTCCGGCGTAATCAACGGAGCATTTGGCTATGACAAGTCGCACCCGATGAGCCTAACGGTGTGCGGCAGGCAGTTGCTATTTGCTGCCGCGCTATTTGCCGGGGCGCTTGCGCTTGAACTTGCCGAGACCCCGCCGCGCGTTCTCCCGCTGCGCTTCTTCGATCTGCTCGGGAGTGATGACGAAGTGCATTTCGGTCGTCGCCATACTGACGGCAGCGGATGTTGGACCCGGCGAAGAGAAGTCGATGTAGGTGTACGCGTGGCGGCCTGCCAACTCGCGGGCGTACGGCGAAAGCAGCCCGGAAATAATCGCGAGAACGACGATGAGTAGCAGCGCGTTCAGCACGCCGACTTGGTCGCTCAGCACACCAATCATGGGCGGTCCGATGAGGGTCGAAGCGTACGCAATCGTCGCGACGGCGGTGACTCTGGCGGTGGCGCGCTTGGGGTCGTCGGCGGCGGCCGAGATTCCCACGGGGAATCCGAGCGCAGCACCTGCGCCCCACAGCGCGGTGCCCACAACCGCGAGCCAGACAACGGGCGAGAAAATGACGAGCAGCAGGCCGGCAGCGGCTAGGCCAGCGGATGTCCGCAGCACGGGAACGCGACCGAAGCGGTCGAGGGCGCGAACTCCGAAGAAGCGGGTCGCGGTCATTGCTGTCACGAAGACACCGAAAATCAGGGTGCCGAAGGCGTTGGAGATTTCGTAGCCATCAACCATGGCGAGAGCGAGCCAGTCGATTGCGGAGCCTTCAGCAAATGCCATCCCGAGCACGATGATGCCGATCAGGATGGTGCGTGGTTCGAGCCAGACGCTCTTGAGCTTCGGCGCGGTCAGCTCTCCCGCGGCGATCTTCATCTCGACGGTGTTGGGCGGGGGATCCGCCAGGCGCTCCGGAAGGATGAACGCGGAAACGACCAGTGCGGTGATCAGCACGATGATCGACACCACGATCAGGTGGGTGGCGAGAGGAACGTGCAGCGCTTCCGCCGCTGCGCCAAACCCAGCGCCCGCCATCGTCCCGAGACTGTAGAACCCGTGGAGCGTTGGCATGCTCGAGCGACCGAGCAGCCGTTCGTTGGCGGTGCCCGACAGGTTGATGGCAACGTCGTACGTGCTGAAGGCCAAGCCGAACACGGCGAGCGAGATCACCGCGCCGAAGAAGCTTCCGACGAGCCCGATGATGATCGCGGTGGCCGCTAGTGACGCGACAAACAGCACGACGCACGCGCGCACGACGATCTTTGCGCCGAATCGTTCGACCAACTTGCCCGCGACGACAAGCCCCAGAAGGGAACCGATGGCGAGCCCAAACAGCAGCACGCCGATTTCGGAGTGACTGGCATCGAAGGTGTCGCGAACGGTCGGGATGCGACCTACCCAACTGGCAAAAGAGAAGCCAGCGAGGGCGAAGAGGGTTGCAATCGCGTTGCGCCACGAAAGCACTTGGTGGGTGGTGAGGCCGTGGGGAAGAGATGGTGGTGTGGCGGCCGAGTCAGAGGCTGTCATCGCTTAAGTGTAGGGCTATCCACTGGTCTCAGATTCGCAGCGAATCCTTGTAAAGAACGCTCTAGGCTGGGGTGCATGAGTGTCGAATCGTCATTGCCTTCCGGAATTGCCGTCAACGATCTTGATGAGAAGGTGCGCCCTCAAGACGATCTCTTCCGCCATGTGAATGGTGCCTGGATTGACCGCACCGAGATTCCGTCGGACAAGGCGCGCTATGGCTCGTTCATGGTGCTGGCCGAAGAGTCGGAAGCCGCTGTGCGCGACATCATCATTGAGTCGCAGTCGGCTGAGCCGGGCACAGAAGCGCGCAAGGTCGGCGACCTCTATGCAAGCTTCCTTGATGAGGCCCGTGCCGACGAGCTCGGGGCTACCCCCATCGCACCGCAGCTTGCCGACGTAGCCGCTGTCGATTCCATCCCCACTCTTCTCAGCACTCTCGGTCGCCTCGAACGCGGCGGCACGAGTGGCTTCTTCCAACTCTTCGTCGACAACGACCCCGGCAACCCCGAGCGCTACCTCGTCTTTCTCGAGCAGGGCGGTCTTGGCCTCCCCGATGAGTCGTATTACCGCGAAGAAAAATTCGCCGAAATCCTCGCCAAGTACGAAACGTTTATTGAGCGGATGCTCACGCTCGCCGGTCTCGATGCCCCGGCTGAGCGTGCCGGCCGCATCGTCGCCCTCGAAACCGAGATCGCGTCGAAGCACTGGGACAACGTCGCCAACCGCGACAGCGAAAAGACCTACAACCCGATGACGTGGCACGCCGCCAACGACCTCACGGGTTCTGTCGACCTGAACGTCTGGCTCGACGCCATCGATGTTCCCGCCCACTCCTTTGACGAGGTTGTTGTGCGCCAGCCCAGCTTCGCCGAAGGGCTCGAGGCGGTGCTGAGTGACGACCACCTGCAGGCGTGGCGCGACTGGTTGTCGTGGCAGGTCATCCGCAACAACGCCGCCTACCTGTCGGGTGATTTTGTGGAGGCCAACTTCGACTTCTACGGTCGCACGCTGTCGGGCACGCCCCAACTTCGTGCCCGCTGGAAGCGCGGCGTCTCGCTGGTCGAGGGTGTGCTTGGCGAAGCCGTGGGCAAGATTTACGTTGACCGCCACTTCCCTCCGACGGCCAAGGCGGCGATGGATGTACTCGTCGCTAACCTCGTTGAGGCCTACCGCCAGTCGATTACTCAGCTGGAGTGGATGAGCCCAACCACGCGCGAGCGTGCTCTCAACAAGCTCGACAAGTTCACGCCCAAGATCGGGTTCCCCGAAAAGTGGCGCGACTATTCCACGCTCGACATCAGCGCGGATGACCTCGCCGGCAACGTGCGTGCGGCCAACGAATTCGAGTTCCAGCGTGAACTCGGCAAGATCGGCAAAGAGCTCGACCGCGACGAGTGGTTCATGACGCCGCAAACCATCAACGCCTATTACAACCCCGGTTTCAACGAGATCGTCTTCCCCGCCGCCATCCTGCAGTACCCGTTCTTTGACGAGGGTCGGGATGACGCCGCCAACTATGCAGCCATCGGTGCGGTAATTGGGCACGAAATCGGTCACGGCTTCGACGATCAAGGTTCCAAATACGACGGCGACGGTCGCCTCATTGACTGGTGGACTCCCGAAGACAAGGCCGCGTTCGAAGAGCGCACCAAGTCGCTCATCGACCAGTACGACGCTCTAGCTCCGGCTCAGGTTCCCGAGCACCACGTCAATGGGTCACTCACGATTGGCGAGAACATCGGCGACCTCGGTGGGCTCGCGATTGCGTGGAAGGCCTACCAAATCTCTCTCGACGGCGCCGAAGCTCCCGTCATCGACGGTCTCACCGGTGCGCAGCGATTCTTCATGTCCTGGGCGCAAGCGTGGCAGCAAAAGGGACGCGACGAAGAGGTAATTCGCTTGCTCGCGATCGATCCTCACTCGCCGAACGAGTTCCGATGCAACCAAATTGTTCGCAATCTTGACGCGTTCTATGAGACATTTAGTGTTACGAAATCCGATTCGTTGTGGCTGGACCCGAAAGATCGCGTCACTATTTGGTAGAGATCGAGCAAACCCGAGAACGCCGGAATCGCATTCGCACCCCCCGAGTTGCGAAGCATGCCGGAACTGGAGAAGTACCCAACTTCACCAGTACCTTTGCCGCGCTTGGAAAACTGAAACTTGCCGATCGCAGCGTGCGCGTATCCGCCAGTGCGGTCGACATCAACACGGGCAAGACGATCCTCAGCATCGACGATCGGGTAGAGCTTCCCACGGCCAGCATCGGCAAGATCCTGTTGCTCATCGAAGTAGCGGCACGATTCGATAGTCGTGACTTTGCGCCCTACGGCATCCTCGACAAAGTTCCCGGAGCCTCCGTCGGTGCTGCAGGGCTGTGGCAGCACTTGCAGGCACCATCACTTCCGGTGGCGGACTTGGCGGCTCTCGTCGGGGCGACCAGCGACAACCTCGCGACCAACATCCTGCTGCGCCTCATTGGGTTGGATGCTGTGCGAGCCCGCACCGAATCCCTCGGCCTCACCAAGACAGCACTTCTCGACCTCGTGCGTGACACTCGCGGTCCCGACGATGCACCCCAGCTTTCCGTCGGCTCCGCCATCGAACTCAGCTGGCTATTCGGAGCCCTCGCCCGTGGCGAAATTGTGAACTCGATCGCCAGCCAGCGCGTGCTCGGTTGGCTCTCGCTCAACACCGATCTGTCGCTCGTGGCGAGTGCGTTCGGGCTTGATCCCCTGGCTCACCGGGGAGCAGACCACAACACACTGCTGGTCAACAAGACCGGAATCGACCAGGGGGTGCGAGCGGAAGCGGGCGCCCTCAGAGGCAACAAGCGCGCGGTCGCGTATGCGGCATCCATTCAATTTGATGACGCCAACCTTCGTTCACGCTTGCGCGTGATTGAAGCGATGCGCACCTTCGGCCTCGACCTGCTGGAGTACGTGCACTAAGACGCACCCCGCGGCTAGCGACTGAAGCGTGCTTTCAGTCGAGAGAAGATTCCCTCTTTCGAGGCTTCCGGCTCAGGCATCCGAATCACATCTGCGGTCGTATCGACGGTGTGCGTCAACAGACCCATCAGTTCAAAAGTGGAGACCAGACGACGCGCTTCGTCTTCGGGAACATGCGCGAGTGACGCGAGTTCGGTGATCGTGAGGTAGGCGGCGCCGAGCATTGCGGTCATGCTCATCTGATCGGTCGTGTGCGTGAGCGTGGTGAGGTTTGGCCAGCGACGCAGCTTGAAGCGAGCACCCGAAAGGCTCAACGGATCGAATGACTCGGGCTGAGCCTGCGTGCCAATAAGCCAAATAAGAGGTTCCCAGTCGCGGCCAGCTTCACTGTGATGGATCGCGAGCGGGCGAGCGACGGTCTCCACGTCACCATCGGTGTTCGTTGCGGAGAGTTTTTCGAGAGGTTGGGCCCACCAGTAGACGCCGCCGCGGGGGTCAATGACCAGGGTGGGGGCGTCGGCGAAGCGGAGTTCCACGAGTGGTTCCGCAGCGGAATGAACGGCTTCGGTGATGGCGCGGTTCAGCGCGTTCCAAGTAGCTGCGGGCAGAGCGATATCAACACTGCTAGCGGGACCGGTGCGGCGCTTGCCGGCTGCAGACGCACCGGAGGCGGCATCCGCTCGAGTGTTGTCGTCGTCTATCGGGGTGACGTTGAGAATGTGGGCCGTGGCGCGCGTCGGCTCGTCAGCAGGTGAAGCAGCAGCGGCGACCGTCGCTGAGGCTGCGACCGGGACAGGGGCGGTGGCCGTCGCCGTAGTTGTCGTGCCGCCCATTGCGGGCATTGCCGAGGCCATGGAGGCACTCGCGTTCGCATGATCGCGGGCGCTCTTGCGGGCGGCCGGGTGAATGATGAGCACCTCGGGGTCCGCGGCGGTGGCAGGAGCGCTGACGTTGAACTGTTCTTCAGAGATCGTGTCGTTTAGTGGTGTTGGCGAGCTGTCGAGGGCCGACACGTGCTCGGTCCAAGACGCGGAATCCCACCAGCGAAGTTGCAGAGCGCCAAGCGGGTCGCGGTACCACCCAGCGGGGATACTGGTGCCGTCGGTCATGATGTTTCTTTCTGAGCAGTAAAGCCTGCTGTGGCGGTCATCGAATGACCGCCACAGCGAGTGGATTCTTAGAGGCCGAGGCTGGAGTCGGCGGTCTTGACGTTGATACGTGCAAGCGCGAGGTTCGACTTCGCCTTGTCGAGTACGAAGTAGATGAAGACCTCGGGGTTCGATGCCAACGGGCGGATGATGTGGTACTGGCTCGAGAGCGTGATGAGGATGTCATCGATGGAGTCCTTGAGGCCGAGAGCCTTCATGGTCTTGAGCTTCGCGCGCACAACCTCGGTGTTTCCGGCTGCTGCTGCGTCGAGGTCGATGCCGCTTCCGGCGCTTCCGAGCAGCATGCCCGATCCGCTGTCGACTACTGCGGCAGCCATAGCGCCGTCAGTCTCGAGAAGAGCGGCGAGGGTTTCAGTGATGTTTGACATTGTGTTCTCCGTTTAGGTGTCGGGTTGGTGTTACTTCGATGTGATGCTGGTTAAGCAATGAGTTCGGCCATGCGACGCGCGGCGATGCGAGCGATCGAGAGGCCTTTGCCCAAAGTTTCATGAGTGTCGAACAGCGCAGCGAGCACGATGGGGTGCCCTTGAACGCGCAGTTGGATGACGTGGCCGAGTTCGGATGCGATGATCACGTACTCGTTGGTGCCGATTTTCAGTTCGTGGGCGACAGCATCGCTGAGTGCTTGCACTGAGCTGGACATGCTGGCGAAGCGTCCGCCATCCGTATGGGTTCCATTGAGGTGAACGATCTCGAAGCCGTCATCGGTGAGCAGCGAGGCAAAGGTGAGTGAGCTCGCGAGATCCTGCATTTCGGCGAGGGTGCGGTTGCCGGCATCGATGTGGACGGGGTTCAGGTGCGACGCAATAGCGGCGACGGGCGTAGGGGTGAGGTTCATTAGATGTTCTCGGAAATCGGTGTCGGGGCAGGTGCAAGGAGTTCACGCATTTCGACGCTGGCAACGAGGGTGAGCAACAGGGTGCGCATCTCTTCGGCATTGCGAGGGTCGACGGTGAACACGGGAATCAGCTGGTCGGGAGACGCAGCGGTAAGTGCGGCCGAGTAGTCGGCAACACTGGGTGTTTCGGAAACATCAGACTTCGTGACACCGATGACGACTGCGCCGCGGGAGTGAAGGTCACGGAAGTCGTTGAGGTATTCGAGAAGCAACGCGACAGAGTCGGGCGCATCATTGTTGATCAGCAGCAGTAGACCACGTGCGCGGCCCGCCAAAATTGACCACATGAAATCGAAGCGCTTTTGCCCCGGAACTCCGTAGAGGCGAACCTTCGTGACATCGTCGATGGTGATCTCGCCGTAGTCAAGCGCCACCGTAGTGGTCTCTTTATCCGCTGTCTCGCGATCCGTGTTGGTAGCCTCGGTCGACACCACATCGATTTCGCTCAGACTGCGAATAGCGGTCGTCTTGCCGGAGCCCATGGGGCCAGCAAACAAAACGACGTGCTCAGACATAGATCTCTTTCGGTTGGTTAGTGGTTCGGAGCGAACGCCTCATCAGATGGGCGTGAAAAATGTGCGAAACGATCGATCATCGTTTGTGGCGTTAATAGAATCGGCGCTGCCCAAAATCTTCACGAGTCCCCACTCGGGGGACGTGAAACTAGAACCCGCAGAAAACTGCACCAGAACGTTCTGTCTGTCCCCTAGTCTGGGTGTGCATTTTCCGCGGAAATTGGGGGAATTCGCAGACAAAGGCGGGGGAGCGGGAGCCTTAACCGTGCGGGTGTGCAGCCCATTCGCGATCGAGAATTGCGTAAATGCCGGTGTCGGCCCACGCGCCCTTGAACCACATATCTTCTACGTGGTGCGCTTCATGCCGCATGCCAAGCGCGAGACACAAGCGAACGGAATCGTCGTTTCGGGGATCCAGATTGGCGAATACCCGGTGCAGCTTCAGGGTGTCGAAAGCGAGATCGAGCAGAGCGGATGCCGCCTCCCGGGCATAGCCCTTGCCCTGAAAATCGGGATGCAGTGCCCAGCCGATCTCAGCGTTCGAATCCTCAGCGCTTTCGATCTTGAAATACAGGGTGCCGATCATCACAGGGCGGCGCTTGCGGTGGTGAGCTGAGCGCACCGCACCCGCAGCAACGGGAGGAACAGCATCCGGAAGCTCAATGGCCAGCTGCACGTAATCGTCAGTCTCCGCGAGCACTTCGCTGGCCGTCCACTCGGTGATCTTCTCGATTATCGTGGCGCGGTCGCGGGGCTCGTAGAGCATGTAGGTGGTGAGCTCGGGGTCTGACTGCTGGGTGTGCAGGTCATCGATATCGTGCTCGCTGAGAGTGAGACGGCGCAGCACGAGGCGCTCGGTGTGGAGGGGCGCTGTTGACTCATACGGTTTCATGCGAGCCCCTCATCGTTGTGGGTGGTGCCGAAGGCCAGTATCGCGACCCGTGATTACGCCGTGTGCGGTCGCGCCTGGGCGTCGCTTGCCCGTGCCGTGCGTTCGACCGGGATGTTGTAGAGCGCTGAGAGGGCAGCATCAAACTCTGCGACGCGGCCTTCCGCCGCGAACTCGCGGGCGCGCACCGAAGGGCCGTGCAGCAAGACGCCACCGAGGTGACGCAGCGCCGAAATGGTTTCGTCGCCGGCTCCGCGAGCAGTGGCGCGAGCAATTTCCGCCTCAAGGAGGGCGAAGTGGTGCTTGCGAAGAGCAACGATGGCTGGCTCCGCCTGGCTTTCGGCAGCGAATTCGTGGGCGGCCGTGCGAACCAGGTCGCGAGCATCCGCGTGCGCGTTCAGCTCTTCGAGCGGTGCGTGCAGGCTGATGGTTTCGAGGTCGAGCAGGTCGACGCCGTCGAGCTGGCCAACCGCGGGGTCAACGTTGCGGGGGAGACCAAGATCGAGCACGAGGCACTTGCTGGCGGCCGAGAAGCGCTCGGTGCCGAGCACGGCGCTTGCGGTGCAGGTGACGATGACGTCAACGTCGAAGTCTTCGCTGGGGGTGAGGCCGTGCTTGAGGGCGAAGGCGGCGTCGCGGCCCGAGGGCGAGAAGACGCGAAGGTCGAGTGCGCCTTTGTCGCGCAGGGCGTTGACGGTCGTGACGGCGTAGCGGCCGGTGCCCACGACGAGAACGCTCGCGGTCGACCAGTCGGCGACGCGGCTTGAGGCCAGTTCGAGAGCGAGGCGCACAAGCGACTTACCTGCTCCACCGATGGCGGTGTTGTTCTTGATGCCGCGACTCGTGTGAGTGGCGCGCTGAAAGAGGCGCTCGAGGTCACGAGTGGTCGTGCCGTCTTTGCGTGCCTGATCGAGCGCGCGGCTGACCTGGCCTGAGATCTCGGCTTCACCGATCACGACGGACTCAAGACCCGAGGTCACCGCAAAGAGGTGAGCTGCGGCATCCGCCCCCTCATGGACCGCGATGGAGGAATGGAGCGTGTCGATGCTGAGGCCGGTGCGCTCGCTCAGTGATTCGAGCAGCGAGCAGACCGTAATGGCCGTGGCGGCAGTGAGCGGTTCCTCGACATCGAGGTAGGCCTCGAAGCGGTTGCAGGTGGCAACCAGAACGGCTCCGGCAACGAAATCATTGTGCGAAACGAGGTCGACGGTGGCCGCCGGGGCGACCTCAGACAGACTTTCGAGTACGTCTAAGCTCGCGTTGCGATGATTCGAGCTAAGACACAGGAGCACAACCTAATGTTAACCCCGTGACTTTGAATTCTGACCACCCACTTCTCGACGGCCGCACAGCTAACTCGCCTATCATCCGGGCCTACCGCGGCGATCGCCCCGAAACCACTCCCGTCTGGTTTATGCGCCAGGCCGGCCGCTCCCTTCCCGAGTACCGCAAACTGCGCGAAGGCAACGAAATGTTGGAGGCGTGCCTCACGCCCGACCTCGCGAGCGAAATCACGATGCAGCCCGTGCGTCGCCACAATGTCGACGCCGCTATTTTTTTCAGCGACATCGTTATCCCCGCCAAGCTTGCCGGCGTTGAGGTCGAGATTGTTCCCGGTCGTGGCCCCGTGTTCGCTAACCCGATTCGTACGGCGGCGGATGTCGCCAAGCTGCACCCGATCGACCCGGCTGCGTTTGCGCCGATCCGCGAGGCTGTCGCGCAAACCGTTGCTCAGCTCGGAACCACCCCGCTGATCGGTTTCGCTGGAGCACCATTCACTCTCGCGTCGTACATGGTGGAGGGTGGCCCGAGCAAAGACCAGCAGCGTGCTCGCACGCTCATGTACTCCGACCCGCAGACCTGGGCGAACTTGCTCAACTGGTGTGCCGATGTCGCTGGCGAATTCTTGATCGCCCAGGTTGAGGCTGGCGCCTCTGCCGTGCAACTCTTCGACTCGTGGGTCGGTTCGCTCTCGGAGCAGCAGTACGTGCGCCGGGTGGCGCCGCACTCCAAGCGTGTTCTTTCGCACTTGCGTGGCTACGACGTGCCGAAGGTTCACTTCGGTGTCGGCAGCGGCGAAGTTTTGCAGGCCATGCACTCGATCGGCGCTGACGTCATGGGCGTTGACTGGCGCATCCCGCTCGACGAAGCCGACCGTCGCCTCGGTGGTGGCGTTCCGCTGCAGGGCAACATTGATCCCGCGCTGCTTGGCGCCCCGTGGCATGTGCTCGAAGCGCACGTGCGCGATGTCATGAACCGCGGCCGCGTTGCTCCCGCCCACGTGGTCAACCTCGGCCACGGTGTTGGCCCCGACACTGACCCGGATGTGCTCACTAAAATTGTGGAGCTCGTTCACGAGGAAGGTTAGTGAGCGTGAGCACGACAGAATTCACCGTCGTCGGCGGCGGCATCGCGGGGCTCGTAGCCGCGCGCAAGCTCGCGATGGCGGGGCGAACCGTGCGCCTTATCGAGGCAAGCGATCATCTCGGCGGCACCGTGGCATCCCACCTTGTCGGCGGTATCAATCTGGATGCCGGAGCCGAAAGCTTCGCCACCCGCGGCGATACTGTTGCCGACCTCGCTCGCGAGCTGGGTCTTGGCGACGACATCGTTTCACCGAGCGACGAAGGTGCTTGGCTGCAGCCCGTGGATGGCGCGGCCCTCCCGTTGCCCAGCACCGGCATCTTGGGTATTCCGGCGACACCGCTCGACGCTCAGACGATCGCAGTTCTGGGCATGGGCGGCGCTCTGCGTGCGCAACTCGATTCTCTGATTCCGTGGTTCGGAAAGCGCACTGACGTGTCGCTCGGTGCTCTCGTTCGTCGCCGCATGGGCAAGGCCGTTGTCGAGAAACTGGTCGCCCCTATCGTGCACGGCGTGTACTCGCTGCACCCCGACGATCTTCCGCTCGACCGCGTTGCAACGCTCAAGGAACGCCTCGCCCTCCACGGGTCGCTGGCGGCAGCGGTGCGTTCGATGCGTGGCGCGATGCCGGCCGGAACAGCAGTTCAGGGCATCCGGGGCGGAATCAATCGCCTCGTCACTGAGCTGGCCGCCGATCTGAAGACCTACGGCGTGATTGTCGAGCTCGACCGGCGCATTGAGAGTGCCGACGAGCTCGCCGACCTTGACGGCACCGTCATTGTGGCCGCTCCCGGCATCCTCGCCCCGGTTCGTGGCCGCACCGTCACGCTCGCAACCCTCGTGCTTGATGCGCCCGCGTTGGATGCCGAACCCCGCGGTTCAGGAGTGCTCGTCGCCCCCGGCTGCACCGCCGTTTCCGCTCGCGCACTCACCCATGCGACGGCGAAATGGCAGTGGCTGAAAGAGCAGGCGGATGGCCGCCACGTTGTGCGCCTCTCGTACAACGAGGTGCCGGACGGAGAGTTTGCCGACGTCGCTCGTCGCGATGCCGAAGTGCTGCTCGGGGTCTCGCTACCGCCAGAGTCGGTCATTGATTTTGCTCGTCGCGAATGGGTTCGCCCGGCCGCGCTCGCCGCCGCTGAGCGCACGGATGGCGTAGTCGTTGTCGGCGAAACTGTCGGCGGAACCGGGCTGGCTGGCATCGTCACGCACGCCAACGCCACGGCCGATCGCCTGCTGGCGCTCGCCGCCGAGGAGCCCGCCACCGAGGCAGCTACCGAGCCCGCCGCCGAGGCAGCCGAAGAGATAGAATAGTTAGGTTCACCTAACTCACGGTATTTTCCCAGTGTGCCCAGAAGGCGCGGGAGAGAATGGAAGACATGACAGACGTCGACGAGTCCACTGAAGTTTTGGGTTACACACTGTGGGCGGTTCTCCGTCGTGATCCGCACCGTCCGGCGCTCGCCGGCAACCTCGACAAGGCCGTGGCCGCTGTCGAAGCTCGCGGAGTGACCATCCGCGGTTTCTATGATGTTTCAGGCATGCGCGCCGATGCCGACATCATGATTTGGTTGCACGGCAGCAACCCCGAAGACATTCAGTGGGCGCTGCGCGAACTGCGTCGCAGCGACCCGCTTGCCTCGTTGCTTCCCACCTGGAACGCCATGGGTGTTCACCGCGACGCCGAGTTCTCGAAGAGCCACATGCCCGCGTTCATGCGCGGCAAAGAGCCAGAAGCCTGGCTCACCGTTTACCCCTTCGTTCGTAGCTACGAGTGGTACCTATTGCCCGACGCCGAGCGCAGCACGATGCTCCGCGACCACGGCATCAAGGGTTCGGAGATGCCCCAGGTTCTCGCCAACACTGTCGCGAGCTTTGCGCTCGGAGACTACGAGTGGATGCTCGCGCTCGAAGCTCCCGAACTCGTTGACCTTGTCGACCTCATGCGTCACCTCCGTCAGACGGATGCTCGCCTGCACGTGCGCGAAGAGGTCCCCTTCTACACGGGCCGCCGCATCACTCTCGACGAGATCTCTGAGGTGCTGGCATGACCCACGTTCTTGGTGCAACGGATGCCGCGGCATCCGGTCCTGAACACGTCGAGGAGCCCGTGGCCTACGACGCCATTCTCCTCGCAAGTTTTGGTGGGCCTGAGGGTCAAGACGATGTCATCCCGTTCCTGCGGAATGTCACGCGCGGACGAGGAATCCCCGAAGAGCGCCTCGAGGAGGTCGCGCATCACTACCGCGCGTTCGGTGGCATCAGCCCGATCAACGACCAGAACCGTGAGCTGAAGGCAGCGCTCGAAGCCGAGCTTGCTCGCCGCGGAATCGACCTGCCCGTGCTGTGGGGAAACCGCAACTGGAATCCCTACTTGAGCGATGCGCTCACCGAAGCCAATGAGCGCGGCTACAAGAAGCTCATAGCCGTGGGCACGAGTGCGTACAGCTCGTACTCCAGCTGCCGCCAGTACCGCGAAGACTACGCAATCGCCCTTGAGCAGACTGGTCTCGAAGGCACGATCCAGATTGACAAGGTGCGTCAGTTCTTCGACCACCCCGGTTTCGTTCAGCCGTTCATCGACGGCGTTCGTGACGGTCTCGCTCAGATCGCCGCCAAGGGCATTGCGCCCGAGAAGACGCACGTGCTCTTCACGACCCACTCGATTCCTTCGACGGATGCCGCCAAGAGCGGCCCGGAGTCGCGCGGTTTCGGAGAGGGCGGTGCCTACGCGGCACAGCACCTCGCGGTCTCAGAAGTAGTCATGGCGGCGCAGGCGGAAGACTTTTCCGCCAGCACGCTGCCGGCCCACAGCCTCGTGTATCAGTCGCGCAGTGGCCCGCCCTCGATGCCGTGGCTGGAGCCCGACATCAACGATGCGATTGATGCGCTCGCCGCCGATGGCATCGAAGCGGTTGTCATCGTTCCGGTCGGATTCATCTCCGACCACATGGAAGTGAAGTGGGATCTCGACACCGAAGCGTTGGAAACTGCGGGAGGCCACAACATGGTTGCCGTTCGCGTTCCTACGCCCGGCGTACATCCGGCGTTCGTCACGGGTCTTATTGACCTCGTGTTGGAGCGCCGCGACGGAGTGCCGGTGGCAGACCGCCCCGCACTAACAACAATCGGCCCCTGGTACGACGTCTGTCGTCCCGGATGCTGTGAAAACGTGCGGCTCGGCTTCAAGCCGGCAGCCGCGGGGGTAGCACCGTGACCGTAATTCGTATTGGCACCAGAGGCAGCACACTCGCAATGGCGCAGACCACCACGGTGGCACGCCAGCTCGAAAGCAAGACCGGCGTGGAGACGGAAATCATTCCGATCTCCACTCAGGGTGACCGCTCAACAGAATCGCTCTCCACGATCGGCGGGCAGGGTGTGTTCGCGAATGCTCTGCGCGAAGCGCTGCTCGCGGGGGAGTGCGATGTTGTCGTGCACTCGCTCAAAGATCTTCCGACCGCTCCCGTGCCCGGTCTCACGATCGCGGCTATCCCCAAGCGTGCCGACGAGCGCGATGTGGTGTGTGCTCGCGATGAGCTCACCCTCGCGACGCTGCCCGCTGGTTCCACGGTCGGCACCGGTTCGCCGCGTCGCCAGGCTCAGCTGCGCTCGCTCTACCCCGACCTTGAGGTCGTCGACATTCGTGGCAACATCGATTCACGCCTCGACAAAGTCACCAACGGCGAACTGGATGCCGTCATCCTCGCCGCTGCCGGCCTCGCGCGTGCCGGTCGCTCGGCGGCCGTCACCGAGCACCTCGGCATTTCGGGCTGGCCAACCGCTCCCGGCCAGGGCGCCCTGGCGATCGAAACTCGCACGGGTGAAGAGAAGCTCGCGGCAGTGCTCGACCACAAACCCAGCCGCACGAAGACTGACGCCGAACGCTACGTTCTCGCTTTCCTCGACGCCGGATGCTCGGCTCCTCTCGGAGCGCACGCCGTGATCGACGACGGCCTGTTGTTCTTGGATGCGCGGGTCTACGCCCTCGATGGCTCCCGTTACCTCACCAGCTCGCACGCGCTGTACGTCAACGATGTGGACGACCCGGCGCGCGAGGCAGCACAGCGGGTCGCCGACGATCTTTTGGCACAGGGCGCTGGGGAACTTACCGGGGCACGAGCGTGATCATCCGCCCCCGCCGTTTGCGGTCGAGCCCGGCGATGCGTCGTCTCGTCGCCGAGAACCGCACCCACCCGAACCAGCTGATTCTGCCGATGTTTGTGCGCGAAGGGCTCACCGAGCCTGCCGCGATTAGTTCGATGCCGGGCGTGCAGCAGCATTCGCTCGACTCCATGCGCCGCGCGATTGCCGAAGCCGCCGAGCTGGGTGTCGGTGGCGTGATGCTCTTCGGCGTTCCTGAGCACAAGGATGCCGAAGGTTCGGGAGCAATTGACCCCAACGGAATCCTCAACGTCGCTACGCGCGCGGCCGTCGCCGAGGCCGGTGACGCCCTCGTCGTGCAAACCGATCTCTGCTTGGACGAATTCACCGATCACGGTCACTGCGGTGTGCTGCGCGAGCGCACTCACCCTGTCACTGGCGTGACTGAACTCGTCGTCGACAACGACGCTTCACTCGAGCGTTACCGCGAGATGGGTGTGGCTCAGGCCGAAGCCGGCTCGCAACTGCTCGGGCTCAGCGGCATGATGGACGGCCAAGTTGCCGCCGTGCGCGACGCGCTCGACACCGCCGGCCACACTGACACCCCCTTGCTCGGTTACGCCGCCAAATACGCCTCGGCGTTCTATGGGCCGTTCCGTGAAGCCGTGCAGTCCTCGCTCGTGGGCGATCGCCGTGCCTACCAGCAGAACCCCGCCAACCGCCGCGAGGGCGTGCGCGAAGTCGAACTCGACATCGACGAGGGTGCCGACGTCGTGATGGTGAAGCCCGCCATGAGCTTCCTCGACGTGCTGGCCGACGCCAGCGCCATCAGCAGCGTGCCCGTGTGGGCGTACCAAGTCTCCGGCGAATACGCGATGATCGAAGCCGCCGCAGCGAACGGCTGGATCGACCGCCGCCGCGCTATTGAAGAATCAGTACTCAGCATCCAGAGGGCCGGCGCCGAAGCGGTGCTCACCTACTACGCAACCGAACTTGCAGAATGGCTACGCGAATGAGCGACACCACGTCCAACACCCCGTCCGCCCCCGTCACCAACCAACAGTCGTTCGACCGCGCTCGCGGCGTGCTGCCCGGCGGCGTCAACTCGCCCGTGCGTGCGTTCGGCTCCGTCGGCGGAACGCCCCGTTTCTACGTGAAAGCCTCCGGCTCGTACGTGACGGATGTTGAGGGCCGGTCGTACATCGACCTCGTCAACTCCTGGGGCCCCGCCATCCTCGGCCACGCTCATCCCGAAGTGATCGACGCCGTTCAGCAGGCAGCGTCGCGCGGCCTCGGCTTTGGAGCATCCACTCCCGCCGAGACCGAGCTCGCCGAACTCGTGCGTGCGCGCATCAGCGTTGGGGGAGTGAGCCCGATCGAACGCTTGCGCCTCGTTTCCACCGGCACCGAAGCGACCATGACGGCTATACGTTTGGCTCGCGGCGCTACTGGTCGTCGCCTGCTCGTGAAGTTCGCCGGGCACTACCACGGTCACTCCGACGGGCTTCTGGCTGAAGCCGGTTCTGGCCTTGCGACGCTCTCGATGCCCGGCTCGGCCGGAGTCACCGCCGAGACCGCAGCCCAAACTCTCGTTATTGAGTACAACAACGTTGCCGCCCTCGAGCAGGTCTTCGCCGAACACGGCCACGACATCGCCGGTGTCATTTTCGAAGCCGCCGCCGCGAACATGGGCGTTCTGGCGCCACAACCCGGCTTCAACGAAGCCATCGTGCGCATCGCCCACGAGCACGGCGCCCTCGCCATCAGCGACGAAGTCCTCACGGGCTTCCGCGTCGACCCCGCTGGCTACTGGGGCTTGGATGCTCGTGCCGCAGCAGCCGCCAACCCCGAAGCCCCTGACGCGCGCTGGGTCCCCGACCTCTTCACCTTTGGCAAGGTCATCGGTGGCGGAATGCCGTTGGCCGCTTTGGGTGGTTCGGCTCGCATCATGGAGTTGCTGGCTCCACTCGGCCCGGTCTACCAAGCAGGCACCCTGAGCGGAAACCCGGTCGCCGTCGCTGCGGGCCTCGCTACGCTTCGGCTCGCCGACGACGCCGTGTATTCGCGGCTCAACCAGGTTGCCGAAACGCTTTCGACCGAAACGTCTGCCGCACTCTCCGCCGAGGGTGTTGAGCACGTTGTGCAGCACGCGGGCAACCTGTTCTCGTTCGTGTTCAGCGGCGCCGAGCCCATGAACTTTGCCGACGTGAAGGCCCAGCAGGGCTACCGCTACGCACCCTTCTTCCACTCCATGCTGGAGTCGGGGGTGTCACTGCCTCCGAGTGTGTTTGAGGCGTGGTTCGTTTCGGCAGCCCACGACGATGGCGTGGTCTCGAAGATTGTCGAGGCACTGCCCGCCGCCGCGAAGGCTGCCGCCGCGGCATCCGCCCCGCAGTAACAGCGAGAAGGGATGCTGGGCTCGCGTGGGCCCGGAGCGTGATTCCGTTCGCCACAATGACTCGTCTGTAAACTCTGTGTGAGTTCTGGACGTTGCCCTATGCCAATCTGAGAATATGCTCCAGACTAGTTACCTGCGATAACAGAAAAAGCTGACCACCGTCTGCAGTTATCGCGAGTATGTTGGAAGAACCAACCGGCAACGAAATGGAGTTCACCATGAAGGGCAAGATCCTCCTAGTAGTAGGACTCGGCATCGGCTACGTGCTCGGAACCCGCGCTGGCCGCGAAAAGTACGAAAAGATCAAGGCCACGGCAGGCAAGCTGTGGAACGATCCCCGCATTACGCAGCAACGCCATAACGCTGAAGACTTTGTGAAAGACAAGGCTCCGGATGTTGCGGAGTTCCTTGCAGACGGCGCCAAGAAGGTCGTCAAGCAGGTTGCCTCCAGCAAGAGCAACAAGTCGGCGTCAGAAGAAGTGACGACCACCAGCAGCGCTCCCAAGAAGAAGCCTGCCGCCAAGAAGTCTTCGTCAGCGGCATCCACGACGAAGTCCACCAACTCGAAGTAGGGCTGCCATGTACGGTGAATCACCGAATACAGACTCGCAGCGCGACCCCAAGCGGTCACTGGCTGCACTAATCGCCGACGTGCCTCGCCTTCTCGGCGACCTCGTGCGCGGAGAGATCGAATCGCTCAAGAGCGAGATGGTCGACAAGCTCAAGCACGCGGGCATTGGCATCGGACTGTTTGTCGGCGCCGCGTTTGTCGCGCTGTTCGCACTGATGGTTCTCATTGCCGCTGCCGTGCTTGGCTTTGCTGAAGTAGTGCCAGCCTGGGCCGCCGCGCTAATCGTGGCCGGCATCCTGCTGCTGATTGTGGCGATCCTTGTGTTGGCGGGCGTTGCGCTCGTCAAAAAGGGAACCCCGCCGGCACCCACCGAAACGATTGAAAGTATTAAGAGCGACGTTCGTGCCATCAAAGGCACCCGAAAGCGGAGGTCATAATGTCTGAGGACACCAACAAGAGCATCGAGCAGGCCCGCGCCGAACTCGAAAAAACACTCGACGCGATCGAAGATAAGTTCAACGTCGGCAAGCGTGTTGATGAAGTTGCAACCACCGTGCGCAACTCGTACGAGAGCAACCCGCTGCCGTGGATTATTGGCGCAGCAGCGGCCGCAGTCTCTGTAGTTGCTGTCGTTGCATGGGCAATTCTCAGCGACGACGACTAGCTCGATTAGCGTCTGACTCCCCAACAGGGGGAGTATAGAGAGCATGGCAAGAAAAGCACTCGATGGTTTGCGCGTGCTCGTCCCGCGCGGAGGCAATTGGGGCGACAGCGTCGCAGCACTTTTGAGGGGTCACTCGGGCATTCCCGTGATCGCACCCCTCATTAATTTCGCGCCCTCGGAGAATGTCGCCGCGCTCGCCAACGCCTTTCATGAACTCAATGATGGGCAGTTCGACTGGATCGCTGTCACGAGCGCGACCACCGTTGATGTGTTGATCGCGAGCGACGTCAAGATCCCCGAAAACACCAAGATCGCTGCTGTGGGAGAAACCACCGCCAGCGCACTCATGCTTGCCGGACACCGGGTCGATTTCGTTCCCGAGTTCGATAACTCCGGTCGCGGGCTCGTCAAAGAGTGGCCCGATGCATCACCAGGTCTGCGGGTTCTGGCACCGCAATCGAACCTTGCCGATACGACTCTCATCGATGGGCTCGGTGCGCTCGGTCACAAGGTAGTGAGCGTTTCGGCGTACAGCACCGTCGGAGTGCCTGTGGCTGACAAGGTGCGGGAGGATGTTGCATCCGGTCGCATCGGAGCCGTGCTGATCAGCTCTGGCTCAGTCGCGCGTCAAGTGGCCGAGCAACTCGCGCCGCTGCCCGACGACACCATCGTCGCCTGCATCGGACCGCGCACGGCGTTCGACGCGCGTGCCGCTGGACTCACCGTGCACGTGATCGCCGAAGACCGCTCGAGCGAATCTCTCGTCGAGACGCTCGTGGAGTACCTGCGCCGCTAGCGGGTGGTGAGGCCCGCCAGCGGGCGAAGGTGGACGATATCCTGGGTGGCGGTTGCCGCCCGATCGTGCCGTCTTAGCCGACGTTGAGGGCCAGTACCAAGAAGATGATTCCGAGCAGTGGCGGGGTGCCCTGAACGATCGCGGGACGCAGCATCGTCTTGGGCTGCGAAGTGACAAGCACGATCGCAGCGAGCACCATGCTGAGTGCGCCAAACATGGCGAGCGCAATGCCAGCTGGCCACAGGTTGATGGTGCCCATGAGCACGAGACCCGTTCCGGCGCCGAGAGCGAGGAAGACGTTGTAGAAGCCTTGGTTGTAGGCCCAGGGTTTGACGGCATCCACTTCGTGAGGCTTCACGCCGAAGATCTGCTGCACGCGAGGCGTGTGAAAGAGCACGCTCTCCATGAAGAAAATCATGAGGTGCACGAGCGCGGCGAGAAAGATAAAAGCTGATCCGAGGATGGCTAAAGCAGTGTTCATGCTCAAAAGTGTGGCACAGCCGGAATGCTTAGCCGTGCACGTCGATGACCGTTCGACCGCGGATGCGCCCCGCAATGATGTCTTCTCCGGCCGCGATAGCGGTGCTGAGCCCGATCGTGGAAGTCGTGCTCTCGAGCAAGCTGAGGTTGAGATCGCGCTCAAGGCGTTCCCACGCTTCGAGGCGGTGTGCTCGCGGAGTGAAGACCGAGTTGATGCCGACGAGGCTCACGCCGCGCAAGATGAAGGGCATCACGCTCGTGTGTAGATCGCTCGATTGAGCGTTGCCGCACGCGGTCACCGTTCCGCCGTACTGGGTGGCGGCGATCGCCGAGGCCAGAGTGGTGCCACCGACGGCGTCGATGGCGCCATCCCAGCGCTGCTTCATGAGGGCTTTGGGTTCGGCGCTGAGTTCGGCGCGGTCAATGATGGTGGTGGCGCCTAGGGCGCGCAGGTAGTCGTGTTCGCTTTCGCGACCAGTGGATGCCGTCACGCTGTAGCCGAGCTTGTTGAGCAGGGCGATGGCCACAGACCCCACTCCGCCGGCGGCACCGGTGACGAGAACCTCGCCGGAGACGCCTCCACGCTCGATGGCGAGCACGGAGAGCATGGCCGTGAACCCTGCCGTGCCGATGGCGGCGGCCTGATGATTGCTGATTCTTGCGGGCACCGGAACGACCCAATCGCCGGGAACGCGCGCACGCTCCGCGAAACCACCATGGTGGGTTTCACTAAGGCCGCAGCCGTTAACCAACACACGCTGACCAGCACTAAAGCGGTCATCCGTCGACTCGGCGACAACGCCGACGAGGTCAATACCGGCGATCAGGCGCGGGGCGCGAACGATGCCAGGTCTGCCGGTGAGGGCGATGCCGTCTTTGTAGTTCAGGCTGGAGAACTCGACATCGATCGTGACATCTCCGGGCATCAGGATGCTGTCATCCAGTTGCTCAGAGAGCTCGACGTGCGCCGGAGTTTGTCGGTCGGACTCGTTCTTGACTACTTCGATTCCACGCCACATACCGTCAGCCTAGAACCGGAGGCTGGGTTCTGAGTCAGAAAGCAGGTTTAGCCGAAGAGAATCGCAGCTTCGTCGTAGCGCGACTGCGGCACCGTGTTGAGCTTGCCGAGGGCATCTTCGAACGCCACGTTGGTGATCTCGGTACCCTGCAGCGACACCATGCGACCCCAGCGACCGTGGATGACCGCGTCGACGGCGGCGAGGCCGTAGCGAGTGGCGAGCACGCGGTCGTAGGCGCTGGGAGTTCCACCGCGCTGGATGTGACCCAGAGTAGTTGAGCGAGTTTCGAGGCCGGTGAGAGCTTCGATCTCGGGCGCAAGCTGGTCGCCGATTCCGCCGAGGCGGGGGCGACCGAAGGCGTCGAGGCCGCGCTCGGAGTGGGCGTCGTCCATGGTATCGAGGGTGAAGCCTTCGGCAACAACAACGAGAGGGGCACGACCGCGGTCGCGAGCCGAAGTGACCCACTCCACAATCTGAGCCATCGAGGTCTTTTGTTCGGGGATGAGGATCGCGTGGGCGCCGGCAGCCATGCCCGAGTGCAGAGCGATCCAGCCAACATGGCGGCCCATTACTTCAGCAACCATGCAGCGGCCGTGCGAGTCGCCGGTGGTGCGCAGGCGGTCCATGGCGTCGGTCGCGATCTGCGTGGCAGTGTCGAAGCCGAACGTGTAGTCGGTGGCGGAAAGATCGTTGTCTACCGTCTTGGGGACTCCGACGATCTTGATTCCGGCATCCGTCAGCCGCTTGGCGGCAGCGAGAGTTCCTTCGCCACCGATGGCGATGAGGGAGTCAACGCCGAGGCGTTCCATGTTTTCGCGCACAGTGTCTGCGCCGTCGGTGCCCTCGAAGGGGTTCGTGCGCGAGGTGCCCAGAATGGTGCCACCCTGCTTGGAGATGCCCTGAATGTCTTTGCGCGTGAGGGGCATGGCGTCGCCTTCAACGACTCCACGCCAACCGTCGCGGAAGCCGACGAACTCTTTGTCGTAGACCTGCGTGCCCTTGAGCACGATGCCGCGAATAACTGCGTTCAACCCGGGGCAGTCGCCACCGCTGGTCAGGATTCCGATCTTCATGAACCCATCATGGCGCATTTTTGTGCGTTTCCGAGCCACGATCTGGTTCGTAGCGCCGCGTCGCTTTATTGGCTGATTGCCGCTTCTGTGATCGGATGCGCGGCACACGCCACGGAGTCTGCGTGCTCATCGCACACCACGAACTGCTCGCGGCAGGCCTTGTTGTGGCAATTCTCGACCCGTTTGGTTGCCGCACCGCACTGGTAACAGCGGCCAATCGCTTCGGTGTCTGCCGTGAAGTCGATGGCCATGCGCTTGTCGAAGACGTAGAGCGAACCGTTCCACAGGCCGGAGTCGCCGTACTTTTCGCCGTAGCGAACGATGCCGCCCTCGAGTTGGTAGACCTCGCCGAATCCGCGACTGCGCATAAGAGAGGAGAGCACTTCGCAGCGGATGCCGCCCGTGCAGTACGTGACGACGGGCTTGTCTTTCAGGTGGTCGTACTTGCCGCTGTCGAGTTCGGCGACGAAGTCACGAGTGGTTGCGACATCCGGAACTATCGCATCGGTGAATTTGCCGATCGCAGCCTCGATGGGATTGCGGCCGTCGAAGAAGGTGACCTCTTTGCGGGCAACGAGCTCGTGCAGCTCTTCGGGGCTGAGTTTCGTGCCGCCGCCAACCACGCCGTTCTCGTCGACCTTCAACTCACCGGGGGCGCCGAAGCTCACGATCTCGTCGCGCACCTTCACGCTGAGCTTCGGGAAGTCGTCGCCCTGGCCCTCGCTCCACTTGAAGTCGATGTTCTTGAACGCCGGATACTCCCGCGTCTTGCGCACGTAACGCTTAATGTCTTTGAGCTCGCCGCCGACGGTGCCATTCATGCCGTCTTTAGAGAGGATGATGCGACCGCCGAGCCCGAGGAACTCGCAGAGGTCGCGCTGCCACAACCGCACAGCCTCCGGATCGGCCAGCGGCGTGAACACGTAGAAGAGAAGGATCTTGGGAACAGCCACGGGGCAAGTTTACGGCTGTTAGCTGGGCGAGCTGCGCGGGGCTGGTGGTGGCGGGCCGGCATCCGGATCATCCGTGTCGTTCGGCTCGTCGTTCGTAGCGTCTTCTGCTTCGACGGGTGTTTCGGGGTCTGCGCCGAGGGGATCGCCTTCGCGCTCGAGGAGCATCTGGGCATAGGCGATCCGTACCCGGTTCGGAGCGACGAGTTCGTCGAGAAAGAGATCGCGAAAGCTCATTCCTGACTCAGGAAACAGGCGAGTCCATGTTCGCGCCGTCCAGGTCAACTCGCTGAGGGCAACGGCGATGGCATAGACGAAGGTGAGTTCTGACGATGCCGTCGAGTTGAACAGAATGAGCAGTACGAGCCCGGTGCCGATGGCAACGACACCGATCATGCGGACGTGACGGATGACGGGCGTTCGTGCGCCGCTCAGAGCTACACCGGTCGCGATGCCGATCGCGAGAAACGTCACAAACCAGAACATCAGTCGCTACCGGCGGGGAGCGTTTTCGCCGGCTGCGGTGGCGGCGATCTCGGACTGGAGGAAGAGCATCCATTCGTCGTAGATTTCGTCGGTGTGCAAGAAGCTGCGGCCGATTGTCTGCACGGCGGTGCGCCCGGAGTCGGGGAGCAAACGGTGCCAGAGCAGCCCTCTCACTACGGCAGATGCCAGGCCGAAGCACACGGCGTAGGCAACGAGGGTGGCGAAGCTCAGTTGCAATGACGAGCCATCGGGGCGCAGCACCAGAACTGCCGCGGCGCCGGCTAGCGCGAGGATGACGGTGCCTGCGCGGGTGAGGCGCCGACCTGCGGGAACACGAACCTTCGCGTGCAGGGTGCCGATGAGGAGCCCCGCGACGATCGCGCCCAGAAAGAGAAGCATGAGCGCAGTTTAGCGAGCGGCCGCGTTCTGGTCTGCGCGCTCGCCGAGCATCGCCGCGTACTCCTTGCGCAGGTCGCGGGGGTTGGTGAATTGGCGCGCAACAAGCTGCCAGTAGCTGAAGCCGGATTCGGGGAAGACTCGTAGCCAGACCCGTGGCGCGTAGACAACTTGGGTAATGATCAGGCCACCAAGAAAGGCGTAGCTCATCAACCCGTGGCCTCCTGTTGTTGCGGTGATGACGATTACCGCGCCCATGCCCACCATGAGAATGACGAGGTTGGGGAGGGGCCTATAGGTGGGAGTGCGTGCTTCGCACGACAGAACCCCCGTGATCAATCCGATCACCGCTGCAACAACCAACCACATCATGAGTGAAACTCTACGTCAGGGGTGGCGCGTAATCTAGGGCTCATTGGTGCTGGCTTCGTCATTCGCTGGCCTGATCGCGCCGCGGCCGTCGTAGTCCCAAGTTGCCCGCAGTTCTTCGCGGTCGGCAAGCATCGCCGCGTACTGCTGCCGTATGTAAAAGGAGCCGGTGAAGTCTCGCCACGCAAACTCCCGGTACGTGAGGCCCGCCTCGGGAAAGTAATCCATCCACAGCTTGGCCGAATACAAAGTGGATGCGCTCGCCATAGTGATCACAAAAGCTGCAACACCAGCGAAGTTGAGCCACGCCGGAGCGATAACGTCGTTGGGCGGAATGTTGGGCCACACGATCAGCCCCGCGATGATCAGCGCTTGACCGATGAAGGGCAACGCTCGTACTTTCGGCACCATCGCGAGCGCTTGATAGATGCCGAGGCTTGCCCCGCTGAGAGTCATTATCGCGAGCCAGATCATGAGCCAAACTCTACGTCAGGGGTGGCGCGTAATCTAGGGCTCATGACCGAAGCGCTCGCCGTCGACGAGCCGGTGCGCATGCGTTTTGCGCCCGGGCGGCCCGTTGATGTTCGTGCGACGCTGCGACCACTCAAGCGCGGTGTCGGTGACCCGACGATGCGAGTGGACGACGCGGGCACCTGGCGCACGATGCTCACGCCGCACGGCCCCGCGACTCTGCGTCTCGTGCAGCACCAGTCGCATGTGGACTGCACCGCGTGGGGCGCCGGAGCTGAGTGGGCGATCGCCAGCGTTCCCGAGCTGCTGGGGGAGGGCGACGACTGGAGCGACTTCGACATATCGGCGCTTCCGTTCGCCGCTGAAGCTCAGCGTCAGAATCCCGGCTTGCGTTTGCCGCGCACCAAGCTTGTGTTCGAGGCGCTCGTGATGGCGATTCTCGAGCAGAAAGTTACGGGCATTGAAGTGAAGCGGGGGTGGCGCATCCTCGTCACCAAGCATGGTTCGCCGGCGCCCGGGCCTGCCCCGGCCGGGATGCGCGTGGTGCCGACGCCGCAGGGCTGGGCACGAATTCCGTCGTGGGAGTGGCACCGCGCGGGGGTCGGGCCACAGCGTTCGGCGACCGTAATGCGCGCGACGCAAGTGGCGGCATCCCTCGAGCGCACCGCCGACTGGGGGCGTGGCGGGCCGCGCATTGAAGCCGCGCTGCGATCAGTCGTGGGCGTTGGCGTGTGGACGGCCGCCGAAACCATGCAGCGCTCCCACGCCGACCCCGACAGCCCGAGCGTTGGCGATTACCACCTGGCCGCCGTTGTGGGCTGGGCGCTGATTGGCGAACCCGTCGACGATGAGCGGATGCTCGAACTGCTCGAGCCCTGGCGCGGTCACCGGCAACGCGTCGTGCGACTCATCACGGCATCCGGGTTTCGCAAGCCAGCCTTCGGGCCGCGCATGACGATTCAGGATCATCGCGGGCACTAGTGGCGTGCGAGTCCTTCAGCGTGCGCCCACGCGTTCGGCGGCGGTTGCTTCTGTAGCGCTACCTGTCGGGCGCTTTCTGGCTAGTCGCGCAGCATCCGTTTCACCGAGGCTCGCGGATTTTGCCAGCCAGCCCTCGCGTTGCTCGAGCGTCGAATTCTTCACCGGGCCGAACCGTGTTGTATGCACGGGCTTGATTCCACAGAAGGCAAGCGTGCGGTCGCGGACGTGTCGAACCGTGGTGTCGCCGACGAGCCGGAGATACCAGGAGGGGGAGTCGGCGGTGACGATGACGCGCCCGGTTCGCCCGGTGAGCAGGCCTTCGGGGGTTCCATTTTTTCTGATTCGGTAGGCGCGGCGCGGCAGGAGGAGTCGGTCGAAGAAACCCTTCAGCAGCGTCGGGACGGAGCCCCACCAGACGGGCGTGACCACAACGACGTGCCGGGCATCCAACAGCAACTGCCAAGCGCGTTCAAGGTCGGGCTCGAGTTCTTGGCGGCGGGTGTAGCCGAAGCGCAGGCTCGGTTCGAACTGCAAATCGCGCAGGGCCACAACGGCGGCGTCGCCGTGGCCTTCGGCATAGGCGGAGGCGATGGCGGCGCACAAAGAGTCGGGATTGGGGTGGCCGTCAATGATAAGAGTGTTCATGTCGCTCCAAGGGATGGTGAATCGGATGGGGTACCGAGCTGCATTGGGCAGCGGCTCGGGGGCATGTCGAGGCAATCTGGACACTGTCTAGATTGCTCGCTTTGACTCTAGGGGTACGATGTTGCTCGTGTCAAGATCCGATTCTGCGTACCACCACGGCAACCTCGGGCCGACGCTCGAAAACGCGGCGCTCGAACTCATGCGCACCCAGGGGCACGCTTCGCTGAGTTTGCGCGAAGTCGCGCGCACCGCGGGCGTGAGCCACAACGCGCCGTACCATCACTTCGGCGATCGAGCCGCGCTGCTCAAGCGCCTGAGTGAGCGCAGCATGGGCGAGCTGCTGAGCACCCTGCAAGCCGTGGAGGAGCAGGACTCGGCTGAGGGGCAGGGACAAGCATCCGCGGATTCGGCGCGGGCGCACGCTGTCGCAATCGGAGCTGCCTACGTCGGGTACGCGGCCGACTTCCCCGAGCGCTTTCGCCTCATCTATGACCCGAGCGTGTGCATCCCCGGGTCGCCCAGCGCCGAAATGAAACCCCTACTCGAGCAAACGGAAGGCGTTCTGGCGCGCGCAACAGCCGCACTACTCCCGCCCGAGCAGCAGGCTCCCGCGGCTGCGCTCGCGACCGCAGTGTGGGGCGTCGTGCATGGGCTAGCCGAGCTCGTGGTGGCGGGGCACATCTCGCGTGCGGAAGTGGAACCGGCCATGGTTTCGCTGTTTGGGGTGCGCGGGGATTAGTTAGTTGCGGCAGCCCGGTTTGGCCTTTTCATCAGGCGTCTCAGGCACCCTCAACCAACGAAATAAACCGACTCAGCGTCGCGACCCCTTCCGCCGACTGCGGCAGCGAATCGAGCAGCGCTGGCGAGTAGACGAGATACGCGGCCCACTGCGCGCGCGAGATCGACACGTTGAGGCGATTGCGGGAGAGAAGGAAGTCGAGACCGCGGGGTACATCGTCGGCGCTCGAGGCAGCGAGACTGACGATCGAGATGACCGCTTCGCGGCCCTGAAACTTGTCCACCGTGCCCACGACGACGCGCGAATAGCCGGCAGCGTCGAGGCGGCCACGGAGGAGTTCCACCTGAGCGTTGTACGGCGTCACCACAATGATGCCGTCCTCAGCGAGCGGCTTCGCCTTACCACCGGCTTCGGAGGTCCACAGCGCTCCGAGATGCTCACGCACCAGCTCCACCACGCGGTCCGCCTCTTCGGCAGAGAACGTGGAGTTGTCGACGTGAGTGGTCGGCACCGAGTGCAGGCCGGGGGCGAAGCCCTCGAGCATCCGCCCCGCCGTTGACGCGTGCGAGCGCAGCAGGCCGTCATAGGAGAGCAGCGAGACGGGGTGCGTGACCGCCTCATCCATGCGGCGACTCTCTTCGAGGAAGTAGCCGAAATCATCCGGCAGCACCGCCAGCTCGCCGATCACATGACCGAGCGCCGAACCATCGACCGGTGCCGGGTGGATGCCCTGGCTCACCTGGGGGAGCTGCTGCGGGTCACCCAGCAGCAGAATGCGTTTCGCGCTCGCGGCAACACCGATCGTGTTCGCGAGGGAGAACTGGCCCGCCTCATCGATGACGAGCAGATCGAGCTGGTTGGCCTGCACCCGCTTGCGATTGGTCATGTCCCAGGCCGTGCCGCCGATGACGTAACCCTCCGAGTCGTGCTCGCGCGCAAAACCCGCGTGGCCATTCGCCGGCAACTCGCTGAACGGACCATCGGCGTAGTAGCCAACGCCGAACTCTCCCGGCACCGCCTTCGCGACAAGGTCCCGATCAAGGCTCGCATCGAGAACCACAGCGTCGAGAACGTTCTCGACCACCTTGTGCGACTGCGCCGTGATGCCGACCTTCCAGTGATGCTTCTCGACCAGCCGCTGAATAACGTGCGCAGCGAGGTACGTCTTGCCGGTGCCGGGTGGGCCCTGCACCGCGAGGTAGCCACTCTCCCGCGACAGCAGCGAGGCGATCACGGCGCGCACCCCATCATCCGCACTCGTCATGGGTTCAAGCGCGCTCACCTCGGCGGGAGCCTTGCGCAGCAGCAGGTCAGACATTGCGTCGTCCGGCCATTCGGGAGCGGCCGCCACGACGGTCTCACCCCACGCTTCGATCGCGGCAACGATGCTGTCGGCGCGGGGTGGCGGGCCTGGCGTGAGGTGCGTGGGGATTTCATCCCACGCCGGAATGTCGTCGGGCCGCGTTTCGATAACGAAAATGCCGCCCTCATCTTCGGCGGGGTCAGCGAAACGAACCCCGCGGGCGAGGCGCGCACCGGCACGATGGCCCGGCGGAAGATACGGCAGCGGGTCGCCGTAGACCAGAAAGACGTCGCCGCCTGGGCGCGGGGCACTACTCCCCGGTGCCCATTGACCGCGGAGATAAAGGTGACGACGCTCGGTGCGCTGCCGCCCCTCCTTATGCCAATCGCGATCCAGCTGGGCGCCATCGACGACGAACATCCCACGAGTGTCTTCCCACAACTCCGACGGTTGCTCGAGGCGGTCGTAGTGCTCCCACCAAAAACTCTTGACCTCGCGCCGGTGGTAATCGATCGCCGCGGCGGCCATGCGATACGCACTAGCGGTCGGATGATCGTCCGCTCGTTCAGCGTTATCGCCGAGAGCTTGCAACGCAATGTCGAGCGCGCTGGGTTCGAAGACCTTGCCCTCGAATTCCTCCTCGACCGGCTCCACCTTCACGCCCTGCACCTCAGGCAAAGCCCGGAGCCAATCGCGCAGCTTGAGCGTCGAAACGCAGTCGTACTCGTTGTAGCGGGCGATCGCATCGCGAATCTCGGTCGCGCGCTGCACGTTGCCGTTCGCGGCCGCCACACTCGACTCCACGTACTCACCGATGGAGTCGGCAGCGTTCGTCACTCCGGCACGTTCCTCGTCACCCATGTAGAGCGGCTCAAGTTTCTTGATCGAATACGACGGCGTCCCGATGCGCAGCGCGCCCCGCACGATCGGATACAGGTCGACCAGCACGCCATCGCGCAGCAACTGGTCGACGACATCCTCACCCTCGCCGTGCCGGGCGGCGATGCTCAGCAGGTGCGTCTTCTCGTAGCTGGCGTAGTGATAAATGTGGAGGCCCGGATGCTGCTGCCGCCGCTCGGTCACGAAGTCCAGGAACGCCCGCAGCGCGATCCGTTCCTCGGCCTGGGAGTGAGCCCACAGACAATCGAACTCGCCCGCGGCATCGACCCAGCCGAAGAGGTAGTCAAGGCCCCAGCGTGGCACTCCGCCGATTCCCGGCTCGGAGTACATTGGGTCGCCCTCGAAGTCGAAGAAGAGGTCGCCGGCGTTGGGTGCGGGCAGGTTCGCGATCGGCCGCGGGTCAACGACAACGACGGGTGGGATGGCGTGGCTGTCGGCCGGATCGACAGTGTGCTGCAGCTTGGCCTGCAGATGGAGCTTGGCAAAGCTGGCTTTCGGGATGGCCAGTTCTTCGGGACGCTCAGAGGTCTCGGCGAGGTCGGTGAGGGTGCGGATGCCCGCCGCCAGAAACTTCGTACGTTGACCGGCGCGCAGCCCCGCGACGGTAAACAGGTCGTCGGCTTTCTTGGCGGGTTCCGTGCAGAACTTGCACCGGCCATCCCGCGCGTACCGCTCATCGTGCCAGTCGACCGGCTTACCTTCGGCGCGATGTTCGGCGATGATCGCGTGCATGCGGGCCCGACGACGTCGAAAGACGGGGGCGATGTCGGCCACTGCGGCGAGCTCGGAGGCGTCGTTGCCAAGAATCAACTCGACGGTGCCATCAGCGGCAACGCCGAGCTTCTGAAGTTGCTCGTGGTACGCCGCCAGTTGCAGCAGCGCGGTGACCCGCACGTGACGTGACAGCTTCGAGTCGACCACGCGATACTCGCCGTTGGGCTGCTTGACGAGAAAGTCGGCGTAGCCAATGAACGGCGACTCGGGGTCGGTTTCGTCAAAGAAGACGCCCTGAAAAACGACGGGTGCGCCGGCCAGTAGCGCATCACGCGTGCGCGCGGCATAGTCACGCAGAACAGCGGCGTCGCGCCCCGGAGGTTTATCGAACTCGACCATCGCGTCACCGAACTCTGCGCGATAGCGATCCCGCAACCGTGCCTCATGAACGTTTCCCAGCTCGGCCGCCCGCTCCAACATGGCATCGTCAGCGGGCAGGCGATCGGTAGAGAGCCCCAGCCGCTTGTCGAGCACGCGCAGAAACCCAAATTCGCAGTTCGACGCTTGGGTCAGATCGCTGGCGCTCGTCACGAGAGCGGTATCGGTGAGTAGGTACATGTCTCGATCAGAATATGGCCGGCAAGCGACATCGTCGGTGACACGTGCCGCTACCGCGCATATCGAGCACGCTTATCGGCAAGGCATTTCACGCGCCCGACCCCACCGAAACGCCAGACCACGCCCTAGGCTTGAACTATGACGGGAATCACCACCCCACGGTCGAAGCACTTTTCTGCGCTCGCCCCGGAGCGTGAGCCCCAGCTGGCGTTCCCTCCGCGCGGTAGCTCGATGATCGGCCCCATCGACGCCCCCGGTCTGCATGTGATGAGCTACAACATCCGTCGGCGCCTGCCGAAGCTTTTGCCGCGCAATCCCGACCAGTGGCGGCACCGTCAGCCCTTAATGCGACGCCTCCTCCTCGCCGAACAACCGACGCTGGTCGGCGTGCAAGAAGCCCTCTTCACTCAGGCGCGGTTTGTGCGCCAGTCGTTGGGGGAGCACTACCGTTCTCTCGGCCATGGTCGCGAGAGGAACACGGGTGGCGAAGGCTGCCCCATCTTTTACGACTCCACTCGTCTGGAAGTAGTCGAATGGCGACAGTCGGCGCTCTCCGATACTCCGAATGTTCCGGGATCGGTCTCGTGGGGCAATCGCACGCCTCGCGTCGTGGTGGAAGCTATCTTCCGCGACCTCGCCACCGGCATCCACTTTCAGGCTGTGAACACTCACCTCGACCACCGGTCTCGCACGTCTCGCCTTCACTCCGCCGACGCGTTGAGAAACATCGTGCAGGCGACACCGCACCCCAGCATCCTGACCGGCGATTTCAATACGGATGCTGACACTCACCCTTATAGCCAGCTCACCGGTAATGGACTGGTCGTAGACACGTGGAACACCGCCGAGGAGCGTCTCACCCAAGTGTGGGGCACGTTCCCCAACTACGGCCCGCCGAAGCACAATCGCAAGCGGATTGACTGGGTTCTTGCAACGCCCGATGTGACCGTGATGGAGGCAGGTATCAACGTCACGCGGTATGCGGGCGGCTGGCCATCGGATCACACGCCCGTGCAGGCTGTTGTGCGTTTTACCGGAACAAAATAGCTCAACTCGCTAGAGCATCTCTACAAACGATTCACGGAGTCGATCACGATTCACCTAATCTGGGCGAGTGAACCTGATCTTCCGCACCATCTTGCACCGCATCCTCAGCACGCGACGATCGGCCCTCGGCATCACCGATGTGGGCAGCATGACGATGAAGGTTCTGCCGACCGATGTTGACCTACTGCGCCACATGAATAATGGCCGCTACTTCTCCATCATGGACATCGGTCGCATGGACCTCCTGATCCGTGCCGGCGGCTGGCAGAAGCTTCGAGCCAAGGGTTTCTACCCGGTGATGGCCAACGAGACCATCAGCTTTCGCAAGTCGCTCGATCTCTGGAAGAAGTTCCAGCTCGAATCGCGCGTTGTCGGCTACGACGACAAGGCCGTCTTTGTTGAGCAACGTTTTGTGGTCGACGGCCAGATTTACGCCCAGGCGATGACCCGCGCCCGCTTCCTGCGGAGCTCTGGCGGCACCGTGAGCGTTGCCGAACTGCTCGAAACCATTGGTTGGGATGACGAACAACCCGTCATGCCCGACTGGGTTCAGGAGTGGGCTGACCATGTTGCTCTGCCCGTCAGTCGCGCCGATGCGCCAAGCACCTGGGAGTAAGCGCCAACAGCAAGCGTTTGCACCGATTCGTATGACTTTCACTTTTATGAGAGCGCTCTCTTGACATTTGAGAGAGCGCTCTCATAAGATCAGTCTGCAATCGTGAGAGCGCTCTCATTCCTGATGGGGGTCTCTTTCGGACACCAATAACCCTCATTCACAAGGAAGTGACCGTGAAATCTCAACGACGCACCAAGATGGTTGCAGCCGTCGCCGGCGCAGCATCTCTCGCTCTTCTCGCCACCGGTTGTTCAGCAACTGACGGTGGAGACAGCGATGGCCCCATCACCCTCACCGTGACCACCTTCGGCACGATGGGACTCGACGGACTGTACGCAGCGTACGAAGCCGACAACCCCAACATCACCATCAAGGCAACCAACATCGACACCGGTGGAAACGCGTTGACCGACTGGAAGACCAAGCAGGCAGCAGGCGCCGGTCTCGCCGACGTTCAGGCCGTTGAAGAAGGATGGCTCGGCCAGGTCATGCAGGTCTCCGACACGTTCGTAGACCTCAGCGAATATGGCGCAGACGACATCAAGGACCGCTGGGTCGACTGGAAGCTCGCTCAGGGCACCGACGCCGACGGCCGCATCATCGGTTACGGAACCGACATCGGACCGGAAGGCCTCTGCTACAACGGCGCACTTCTCGAAGAAGCCGGCATGCCGTCTGACCGCGACGCCGTTGCCGAGCTCTTCGGTGGCGACGACGCAACCTGGGATGAATTCTTCCAGGTCGGCAAGGACTACAACGCAGCAACTGGCAAGGCCTTCTACGACCACTCCGGCTTCGTCTGGAACGCCATGGTCAACCAGCTTGACGAGGGCTACTACACCGCTGACGGCGAAATCAACGTCGAGGGCAACTCCGCACTGCAGTCGCAGTGGGACAAGCTCGCCGATGGCGCAGCAGCTGGACTCTCCAGCCAGCAGAGCGCGTGGGACTGGGGCGGGGGAAAGGCCTTCACTGATGGCTCATTCGCTACGTTCATGTGCCCCGGCTGGATGCTCGGTGTCGTCAAGGGACAGGTTGAAGCAGCAGGCGGAGACGCCAGCACTGGCTGGGACTTCGCAGATGTCTTCCCCGGTGGAGCAGCAAACTGGGGCGGCGCCTTCCTGACCGTTCCGACTCAGTCTGAGCACCCTGAAGAGGCAGCAAAGCTTGCCGCTTACCTCACCTCCGCTGAATCCGAAGTTGCTGCCTTCCAGGCTGCAGGAACCTTCCCCAGCGTTATCGCAGCTCAGACTGACGACGGTGTAACCGGCGGCAGCGAGCTCAGCACCTTCTTCAACGATGCCCCCATCGGCACGATCCTTGGATCGCGTGCAGAAGGCGTGACCTCGCAGTTCAAGGGCCCGAACGACTCAGTTATCCAGGAGCAGGTCTTCGGCCCCGCTACCAAGGAACTCGACTCGGGCGTTGACGGTGACACCGCGTGGAACAACGCGATTGAGGTTCTGAAGAACCTCGACCTCAACTAGTCCACAGCAGTAATTGAGGCCCCCGGCGTCCCCTCTGCCGGGGGCCTCACTTCTTGAAAGCGATATCTCATGACGACGATGACGAGCCCGCCCCGACCTGATTCAGGTGAGGCGAAGAAGCGCTCCACGCGCACAACCACCCAGCTCACCAGGCGGCAGCGTCTGAGTCGCCTCGACGTGAAGGCATCCCCCTACCTTTACATCGCCCCCTTCTTCGTGCTCTTTGCACTCATCGGGCTCTTCCCGCTCGTCTACACCTTCGTGGTGTCACTGAACGACTGGGACATCCTGAGCGGTGCCGGCGAGTGGATCGGTTTCGACAACTACGTCGCCGAACTCAACGACCCCTACTTCTGGAATTCGCTCTTCAACACGATGAGCATCTTCCTGCTCAGCGCGATTCCGCAGCTGGTCGCCGCCGTCTTCATCGCGGCTCTGCTCGACCAAAACCTTCGTGCCAAAACCTTCTGGCGCATGAGCATCCTGATCCCGTACATCGTGACCCCGGTTGCTGTGGCCATCATCTTCTCGAGTGCGTTCGGTGAAAAGTACGGGCTCATCAACAACATCCTGACCTCGTTCAATATCGACCCGGTGCTGTGGAAGAGCGAAGTATTCCCGAGCCACTTCGCTATCGCCACGATGGTTAACTGGCGTTGGACGGGCTACAACGCGCTCATCCTGCTCGCCGCAATGCAGGCCGTTCCCCGCGACATTTACGAATCGGCATCCCTGGACGGAGCGGGCGCCGTGCGTCGGTTCTTCTCGATGACGCTGCCGAGCATCCGCCCCACCATGATCTTCGTCATCATCACCGCCACGATCGGTGGCCTGCAGATCTTCACCGAACCGAAGCTCTTCAACCCCACCAGCGCGAACCTGGGCGGCGCCCATCGCGAGTACCAAACCACCGTGCTGTACCTGTGGGATATGGCCTTCAACCGCGGAGACTTTGGCAAGGCTTCGGCGATTGCCTGGCTGCTGTTCCTGATCATCGTCGGCATCGGACTGCTGAACTTCATGATCTCGCGCAAGATCGCCTCCACCGAAGTGAAGGTCATCTCCAAGCGTCGAGCTAAGAAGCTTGCGCGCTACCGCGCCACCACCGCGGCCAACCCCACTGCTGTGCCGGCGGTATCCGTCGTAGACGAGGAGAAGAGCTCATGAGCACCACGAGCCCCACACGAACCCCCGATCGCGCCGCCGACAAGCAGGCCGTAGCCGACGAGAAGCGCCGCAGCAGAGGCCGTGCACGCGGACTCGCTGAACGCCCCGGCTTCCTTGTTTATGGCCTGCTGATGGCCCTCTTCCTCGGCGGCTCCTACCCGCTCTGGTGGTCGTACGTTGTTGGCTCGAGCGACAACACGGCCATCACCGAAACCTGGCCGCCGCTGCTGCCCGGCGGTCGCTTCTGGATCAACGTCGGCGAAGTTCTCTCGACCGTTCCCTTCTGGCAGTCGCTGCTGAACAGCATCATCGTGTCAACGATCATCACCACCTCGGTGATCTTCTTCTCGACCCTCGCCGGCTATGCGTTCGCCAAGCTGCGCTTCAAAGGCCGCGAAGGGCTCATGATCTTCGTGATCGCGACGCTCGCAGTGCCAACGCAGCTCGGCATCATCCCGCAGTTCATGCTCATGAAAGAGCTCGGCTGGACCGGCACGCTCGGGGCTGTTGTCGTGCCAACGCTCGTGACAGCATTCGGTGTGTTCTTCATGCGCCAATATTTGGTGGATGTCATCCCTGACGAACTCATCGAAGCGGCCCGTGTCGACGGGGCCAACATGTTCCGCACTTTCTGGAGCGTCGGGATTCCGGCAGCTCGCCCCGCGATGGCGATCCTCGGACTCTTCACGTTCATGACCGCGTGGACCGATTACTTGTGGCCTCTGCTGGTCGCACCACAAAATCCGACCCTGCAGGTTGCGCTGAGCCAACTGCAGAGCGCAAAATACGTGGACTACTCGGTCGTGCTTTCGGGAGCGGTGCTTGCCACTTTGCCGCTGCTCCTCATCTTTATTCTCGCCGGACGGCAACTCGTCTCGGGCATCATGGCAGGAGCAGTAAAAGGCTAATGAACACTCTCACCACCACCTGGCCGAAAGGCTTCCTCTGGGGATCTGCCACCGCGGCTGCCCAGATCGAGGGAGCAGCTCACGAAGGCGGCAAAGAGGATTCCATTTGGGATCACTATGCCCGCCAGCCGCTCGCCGTCGCCAACGGAGACACCCCCGAAATTGCGGTCGACCACTACTACCGCATGAACGACGACGTGCAGTTGATGAAGAAGCTGGGGCTCGACTCCTACCGCTTCTCCACCAGCTGGGCCCGTGTTGTTCCCGGCGACCGCGAGCCCAACGCCGAGGGCCTCGATTTTTACAGTCGTCTTGTTGACTCGCTGCTGGAGGCCGGCATCCTGCCGTGGCTCACGCTCTATCACTGGGACTTGCCACAGGCACTTCAGGAGAAGGGCGGATGGGCGAACCGCGAAACAGCGTACCGTTTCGCTGACTATGCCGAAGCTGTCTACACCGCGCTCGGCGATCGCGTCAGCCACTGGACAACCTTCAACGAGCCGCTCTGCTCGTCGCTGATTGGCTACATCGCGGGCGAGCACGCTCCCGGCCTCACTGACCCGAATCAGGGCCTCGCCGCGCTGCACCACCAGCACTTGGCTCACGGTTTGGCTGCCGAGCGCCTGCGCAAGCTTGCTGCCGCGAAGGGCCGCGAGATAGAGCTCGGCATCACGCTGAACCTCACGAACGCCGTACCCAACGATCCGAACGATCCTGTTGACCTCGACGCTGCGCGTCGCATCGACGGCATCTGGAACCGCATGTTCTTAGAGCCGCTCGTGCTTGGCGCCTACCCGGCTGACGTGCTCGAAGACATGCGCGACTACAACTTCGAGCAGTATGTTCAGCCCGGAGACTTGGACATCATCTCGGCGCCCATCGATTTCTTGGGAGTGAACCACTACCACGATGACAACGTGAGTGGGCATCCCGCTCCCGCTGATGCAGCACCCGGACTTCGGCCAACCACTAAGCCCGGTCGCTCGATGTTTGTCGGCAGCGAGTTCGTTACGATGCCCCCGCGTGACCTCCCTCGCACGGCGATGGACTGGGAAGTCAACCCGAGCGGTTTGCAGCACCTCCTTGTGCGCTTGGGCAAGGAGTACCCCACATTGCCGCCGCTGTACGTCACCGAAAATGGTGCCTCCTACGACGACACTCGTGAGGGCGACACGATCGACGACCCCCAGCGTGCCAGCTACGTTGCGCAACACATCCAGGCTGTGGCGGATGCCATTGCAGACGGTGCTGATGTGCGCGGCTACTTCGTGTGGTCGCTCCTCGACAACTTCGAATGGGCGTGGGGCTACAACAAACGTTTCGGCATTGTTTACGTCGATTACGACACTCAAGAGCGCATCCCGAAGCGCAGCGCCACGGAATACGCAGCCCACATCGCTGCCACGAAGAAGGCCTCCTGATCGTTAGGGTTAGGCAAGACCTTCTAATAGAGAGCGAGCTCGTGGCGGAGAAACTGCGCAGCGGGGCCATGCCAACACTCGAAATGGTGGCGGCACAGGCAGGCGTTTCGCGCGCCACCGTGTCTCGCGTGGTCAACGGTTCTCCTAAGGTGAGCCCGGATGTCGCCACTGTCGTTCAGGCCGCCATCGACGAGCTCAACTACGTGCCCAATCGCGCTGCCCGTTCGCTCGTGAGTCGCAAGACGCAGGCCATCGCGATGGTGGTTCCGGAATCGGCAGCCAAGGTCTTCGATGACCCCTTCTTCGCGGCGGTCGTTCAGGGCGTTGCGCTCTATCTCGAAGACACGGATTACACGCTCAACATGATCATCGAGTCAGGCGCCGCATCACACAAGACGCGGCGCTACCTCCTCGGCGGCAACGTCGATGGCGCTCTGGTGGTCTCGCACCACACGGGCGACCACTCCTACTCTGAGCTCAGCCGCACCTTGCCTGTCGTGTTCGGTGGGCGCCCGCTCAGCGACGTTAGCGGCGACAACTACTACGTGGATGTCGACAACTTCGCTGGTGCCTGCACCGCCGTTGAGCATTTGATCGCTTCCGGCCGCACCAAGCTAGCTACGATCGCCGGCCCGCAAGATATGCCCCCGGGCGTAGACCGCCTTTCTGCCTTCCACTCCACTCTCGGCAAGCACGGACTCACGAGCGATCTCGTTGAAGTCGGCGACTTCTCGCCGCCCTCCGGAGCAGAAGCAATGCGTCGACTGCTCGCCCGCGGTGAGCCCATCGACGGCATCTTCGCGGCCAACGACCAGATGGCCATCGGCGCCTACTCGGCGATCCGCGAAGCCGGGCTCTCCGTGCCTGCCGATATCGCCGTGGTTGGTTTCGACGACGACAACTATGGGAGCACCGCGACTCCGCCGCTGACGACAGTGCGCCAACCCTCCGTCGAGATGGGCCGACGCATGGCCGAAATGATTGTCGGCCTGATTGAAAACCGACCAGTCGACACCGTGACGACCCTCGATACCGAGCTCGTCATCCGCGATTCTGCGTAGCTAGGTTTCGTCGCTGCAGCGACCAGAGCGACTGCAGCAGCCTCAGTCGCCAACACAGCCGTCGCGGCTACTCCGGCGCGAGCGCGAGAACGACTCGCTCAAGCACTTCTCGGCACGCCACAATCGATGGCCGGCTGACGCTCGAGTCGCGCACCGACGTAAAGACGGTGCGTCGGGGAAGGCCGGGCATCGGCCGCAACGCGACGGTCGGCGTGCGAGTTCCCCAGACCAGACCGGGCAAGATCGCCGTCGCGTGGCCTGATTCAACGAGACGAATGTGGGCCTGAAGGTCGGCGGTTTCGTAGCGCACGTCGGGCTCTATGCCTGCGCGGCGGCACTGCTGTTCTGCCCAGTGGCGGGATGCGGTGCCTCGGGGTTCCATCACCCAGGCACTCTGGGTGGTGTCGGCGAGACTCATGATTCCGCTTTCGTGAGGAACAGCGAGCGAGAGTTCGTCGGCATAGAGGGGGAGCATGTCGAGATCGGGATGCCGGGGTGCGGCATGGCCGGGATACTGTTCGGCGATCACGAGGTCGAACTCTCGCGTCCAGGTTTCGAAGAGGGCGCTTTCGGGCTCGCGCTGGGTCATCTCGATGCGCAGTTGGGGATGCTCGTTCGCGATGATGCTGAGCGCTTGCGGAATGATGCCGAGCGCTGCCGATTGGAATACAGCGAGACGTACTTTTCCGCGCACTTCAGTGAGCGAGGAATGGATCTCTGCTTCCATGAGTTCGAGGCGTTCGAGGAGGGCAACGGTGTGCTCAACAAGCAGCTCGGCTTCGGGGGTGAGTTGCACCCGTCGACCCGCTTTGACGAGCAGCGGAACCCGCGCTTCTTCTTCGAGAAGAGCGAGCTGTTGAGAGACTGCAGACGGCGTGTAACTGAGGGCGTTTGCCACTGCGGCGATGGTGCCGCGAAGCTTGAGTTCTCGCAAAAGTCGCAGCCGTCTTACGTCGAGCATTTCTCCGCCAATCGTTAACTAATTCTAACTGAAACCCTGCGATTTCCGTCGCTTTTGCTAAAGGCACTCCCGGGCGCACACTGAGAGTTCCAGCCCAATCCCCGTTCGGAGGCCTATTCTCGTGAGCATGTCAACTTCTACCGACAACCTCGATGCTTCACACCAGCAGATTGCCGACCAAACGGTAGCCACCGTTCGTCGCTGGCTGGCTGAAAGTGAAGAGTTTCCGACCGATGCGAGCGCCACGCGCCTCGCTGGCGTACTGAAGGATCCGAACGGACTCGAGTTCACTCTCGGCTTCATCGACACCGTGGTTCGCCCCGAAGATTTGCGTGTCGCCGGCCGCAACCTCGAGCGCCTCACCCACATCATCCCGGCGTTCCTGCCGTGGTACCTCCGCTTCGCCATCCTCGTCGGCGGTGGCTTCGCGCCCCTGCTTCCGTGGATCATCGTTCCGATCGCTCGCCGCGTGCTCCGCGGCATGGTTGGCCACCTCATCATCGACGCGACCCCAGCGAAGCTCGACAAGGCTCTCGTGCACCTTCGTCGTGAAGGCGTCAACCTGAACCTCAACCTGCTCGGTGAAGCCGTGCTCGGTGACGACGAAGCCGACAACCGTCTCGCCGGAACGCGCGCCCTCCTGAACCGGGATGACGTTGACTACGTTTCCATCAAGGTGTCGTCAGTCGTGTCGCAGCTTTCCATGTGGGCTTTCGATGAGACTGTCGACCGTGTTGTTGACCGCCTCACCCCGCTCTACTTGCTTGCCTTGCGCTCGCCGTCGAAGAAGTTCATCAACCTCGACATGGAAGAATTCAAAGACCTCGACCTTACGATCGCGGTCTTCGAGAAGCTTCTCGACCAGCCAGAACTGCTCGAACTTGAAGCGGGCATCGTGCTTCAGGCGTACCTGCCGGATGCCCTCACGGCGCTGCAGGAACTGACCCGTTGGTCAACGGCTCGTCGCGCTCGCGGCGGCGCCAACATCAAGGTGCGCGTTGTTAAGGGCGCCAACCTCGCGATGGAACACGTCGACGCGGTAACTCACCACTGGCCGATGGCTACGTGGGGAACCAAGCAAGACAGTGACACTCACTACAAGCGCGTGCTCGATTGGGCATTCACCCCCGAGCACATCGACGCTGTTCGCATCGGTGTTGCCGGCCACAACCTCTTCGACATCGCATTCGCGTGGCACCTCGCTCAAGAGCGTGGCGTAACCGAGGGCATCGAATTCGAAATGCTGCTCGGAATGGCTACCGGCCAGGCCGAAGCAGTCAGGAAGGATGTCGGCAGCCTGCTGCTGTACACGCCCGTCGTTCAGCCGAGCGAGTTCGACTCGGCCATCAGCTACCTCGTGCGCCGCCTCGAAGAGAACGCCAGCACCGAGAACTTCATGTCTGGACTGTTCGAGCTTTCCAGCAACGAACACATCTTCGTGCGCGAGCAGGACCGCTTCTTGGCGTCGCTCGCGAACCTCGATGCACCAGCACAGGTATCCAACCGGGTGCAGGACCGCAACCAGCCCGCCGCGCTCATCGGCGACCGCCCGTTCAACAACGTCGCAGATACTGACCAGGCCATTGGCGAAAACCGCACGTGGGGTCGTGCAATCCTGGCGCGCAGCGGCGACTCACAACTCGGCATTGACACTGTTAAGGCTGGCGCTGTCAGTACCCCTGAGCAGATGAAGAGCATCCTCAGTTCCGTCACCACTGCCGGAGCGAACTGGGGTAGCAGGCCCGCCGCAGAACGCGCCGCAATCTTGCACCGCGCCGGCGACGCGATCGAAGCCTCGCGTGCCCGCCTCATCGAGGTAATGGCTACCGAAGCCGGCAAGACGATCGCCGAAGGTGACGTAGAGGTCAGCGAAGCGATTGACTTCGCGCACTACTACGCCGAGCGCTCTCTCGACCTTGAAGCGATCGACGATGCCACGTTCGTGCCGTCAAAGCTCATCATCGTTACTCCGCCGTGGAACTTCCCGGTTGCCATTCCCGCCGGCAGCGTGCTTTCGGCACTCGCCTCGGGCAGTGGCGTCATCATCAAGCCAGCGAAGCTTTCGCAGCGCAGCGCCGCCGTAATGGTCGAAGCGCTCTGGGAAGCGGGCGTGCCGCGTGAAGTGCTCGCCTTCGTTGATCTGAAGGATCGTGAACTCGGTCGCGTCATGATTGCCGACCCCGCTGTTGACCGCGTCATCCTGACGGGGGCGTGGGAAACTGCCGCCATGTTCCGTTCTTGGCGCAATGACCTGCCGATTCTCGCGGAGACCAGTGGCAAGAACGCCATCATCGTGACGCCGAGCGCAGACCTCGATCTCGCCGTCGCCGACGTCACCAAGAGCGCCTTCGGCCACGCTGGGCAAAAGTGTTCGGCAGCCTCGCTCGTGATCTTGGTCGGTTCGGTTGGTAAGAGCGAACGTTTCGAGCGTCAGCTTGTTGACTCGGTGCGCACTCTGCGCGTCGGTCTCCCTCAGGACCCTCTCACCATGATGGGCCCGATCGTTGAGCCTGCTCAGGGCAAGCTGCTTGGTGCACTCACGACTCTCGCTCCCGGTGAGAGCTGGCTCGTAAAGCCACGTCAGCTTGATGACGAAGGCAAGCAGTGGACTCCCGGAGTTCGCACCGGTGTTGTCCCCGGCAGCGAGTTCCACATGACCGAATACTTCGGGCCCGTTCTCGGCGTGATGCGCGCTAAGAACCTCACCGAAGCGATCGAGATGCAGAACGCCGTGGACTACGGACTGACGGCGGGCATCCACTCGCTCGACCCCACAGAGGTCGCACGCTGGCTCGATGAAGTTCAGGCCGGAAACGCCTACGTCAACCGCGGAATCACGGGCGCCATTGTTCGCCGCCAGCCCTTCGGTGGGTGGAAGCGTTCAGCCGTTGGCTGCCACGCCAAGGCTGGCGGACCCAACTACCTGATGACACTCGGACAGTGGAAGGCCGTCGAGCAGCCCGCCGCTCGCGACATTCAAGTCCGCGGTCTCAGCGACCAGGTCTCTTCGGTTATCAAGAAGGCACAGTCGGGCATGGAATTCGACGAGTTCGACCGTGTTCGTCGCGCCGCCGAAAGCGACCAGCGCGCGTGGGAGACCGAGTTCGGCGTCAGCCGTGATGTCTCAGACCTCGGCGTCGAGCGCAACGTCTTCCGCTACCGCCCGGTACCCGTCACCATTCGCCTGTCAGAGGGCGAACCGATGGGCCACCTGGTGCGGATGATCGCCGGTGCCGCTCGTGTCGGCGCGACCATTCACATCAGCTCCGCTATCCCGTTGCCGTCGCTGCTCACTGAATCGTTCGAGTCGGCAAATGCCGGCGTCTCGGTTGCTCAGGTTCGTGTTGAGTCGGATGCTCGCTGGAACGAGCGTGCGGCCAAGGGCGAGTTGAAGACCAGCCGCGTGCGCCTCATCGGTGGTTCCCCTGTCGATATCGCAGAAGCCGTTGGCGGAAACCCTGACGTCGCGGTGTGGTCGGGCGAAGTCACGACATCCGGTCGAGTCGAACTGCTGATCTTCCTGCAAGAGCAGTCACTGTCGATCACAGCACACCGCTTCGGAAACCCCGATCTGGCCATGGCCGCGCTCGAGGTCTAAAGAACTCACAGGGTGTGCGGGGATTCGTTACAGCGAGTCCCCGCGCACTGTCCTGAGCGTCGTTTAGCCTAAGAGGATGATCCCCTCGATTCCTCTCAACGACGGCCACAGCATCCCCCAGCTTGGTCTCGGCACGTGGCCGCTCAGCGATGCTGAAGTTGCTGTCGTGGTTCCGACCGCCATCGAGCTCGGGTACCGCCACATCGATACGGCCGTGAGATACGGCAACGAAGCGGGCGTGGGCGAGGGCATCCGTCGCAGTGGCATTGACCGCGACGAACTCTTTGTGACCACCAAACTTGATGGCGAATTTCAGGGCGACGACCTTGCGATTGAGGGTCTTCGTGGCAGCCTTGAGCGCCTTGACCTCGACTACGTTGACCTGCTGCTGATCCACTGGCCCCTGCCCGACCGCGGCGAATTTCTCTCGACCTGGCGCACCTTCGAGAAGCTGCAAGCCGACGGTTTTGCGCGGTCGATTGGTGTCTCCAACTTCAAGCCGACCCACCTTGAGGTGCTGGCGGATGCTGGCGCTACCGTTCCGGCCGTGAACCAGGTCGACCTCTCGCCGACTAACGCTCGCCTGACGGAGCGCGCCTATCACGACTCCCGCGGAATCGTCACGGAAGCGTGGAGCCCCATCAAGGGTGTTCTCGACCAGCCGGTGTTGCTGGAGATTGCGGCCAAGCACGAGCGCTCAGCGGCGCAGATTGCGCTGCGCTGGCACCTGCAGAACGGGCTTGTCGCGATCCCGAAGTCGGCCAACCCCGAGAGGCTGGCCGACAACATTGCGATCTTCGATTTCGAGCTCGACTCCCGCGACCTTGAAGCGATCGCGGCAATCGATGTGCCGGGGTCGGGCGCTGACTCCGACGAGATCGGGCACTAGCTCACACGAGCCGGGTGGTTGCTAGTGCGTGGCTGCGAGTTCTTCGCTGCGCACTGTGGTGAGAGCCCCATCGACCATGTTCATGACGGCGTGCATCCGCGGCAAGTGAACGAGGTCGTGGGTGACGAGCAGCGTTGACGTGTTGCGTTCGTCAGTAAGGCGCAAGATGAGGTCGATGATGCTCGCACCGCGCTCCTGGTCGAGTGCGCTCGTGGGTTCGTCGACGAGTAGCACCTTCGGGTCGTTCATGAGAGCGCGTGCGATGTTGATGCGTTGACGCTGACCGCCCGACAACTGGTGCGGGCGCTTGTGCATCTGGTCACCAAGACCCACCGATTCAAGCAGCTCGGTAGCGTGCGTGCGCACAGCGGCACGGCGGCCGCGGCTGTGCGGCGCACCCAGTTCGTTCATCACGGCGAGCTGTTCGAGCGCAGTCAATGAGGGCAGCAGGTTGGCCTGCTGAAAGACAATGCCGATGGCGTCGCGACGCAACACCGTCGCCTCGGTGGCCGACAGTTGGGCGGCATCCACGTCATCGATCATGACCTGACCGGAGTCGGGGCGGATGAGGGTGGCAGCAACGGCGAGCAGGCTCGACTTGCCAGAGCCGCTTGGCCCGGTGATGCCGGTGACGGTGCCGGGGCGTGCGCTGAGGGTGACGTGGTCGACCGCGGTGACGCGGCCGTCGCCGTCGGGGAAGGTGAGCGTGACGTTGTTGAGCTGAATCATCGGGTGCTCCCAAGGGCGGTGAGGGGGTCGGCGGTGGTGACGGAACGAAGCGCGAAAGCGGCGCCGGCAAGGCCGAGCGCAATCATGATGAAGCCCGGCAACAGGGTGGTGAGGGGGCTCAGGATGAACGGCAAAGCGTCACCCAGGAGGGCCCCGAGAATGGCGGTAACTCCGATGCCGATGCCAACGCCGATCAACAGCACGATGAGGGCTTGACCCAGCGCGTCGCGAACGAGTGAAGCAGTGGATGCTCCGAGCGCCTTGAGTACGGCGATGTCAGCCTTGCGCTGCATCGTCCACACCGTGAAGAACGCACCGATGACGAGGGCAGAGATTCCGAACAGCATGGCGACCATGAGCAGCAGCGAACCGATTTCTGAGCGGAACGAGCTGACGGCAGTGAGAGACAACACCACCGAATTGCTGAGGGTGTCTGCTTCACTATTGATGGCATCCCAGTCCGCGTCGCCCGTGACCGCAATGGCGGTCGCATACGCGTCGGGGTTGCCGGTCGTGGCCGAGTAGCCCTGCCAGTCTTCGAGAGTCATCTGCACGACGGGGGTGTGGTTGTACCACCAGTTTCCGCTGACCTTCTCGACCGTGTAGTCGGTGCCGGCGATGGTGATGGTGTCACCGGTGGTGACATCAAGGCCGGTGGCGGCATCCTCTGAGAGGCCGACCTTGCCGTCGGCGCTCGGGGCCGTCTCATCGAAGTCGGCGACAACGCCGAAGATAGCGATGGCGGTGCTGGAATCGGGCGATTCTGCCTTCGTCTGGGAGACGCCGATCGGGTTGGCCGATTCGACACCGTCAGCAGCAGCCCAGATGGTGGCCTGCGTCTCGGTGACATCAGAGTCAGAGAAGCTCGCCTCATCGGCGCCCTTGCTGCTGGGGGTTGCGAACACGAGCTGGTCGGCGGGGAGTGAGAGCACTCCCGAAATGTTCTGGGCAGCGAGCCCACCAGTGAGGCCGCTCAAGAATCCCACGAGCAAAGTGATGAGGGCGACAACGGTGCCAATGAGCACGAATCGTCCGCGGGCGAAGCGCAGATCGCGCCAGGCAACAAACATGGGGAGTCCTTTCGGCGTCGACGAATGCGACAGTAACCAGCCTCCTCGTCTGGGCGCGGTAGGGCATCGCCCGGGAGAGTACCTTTCGTGGCGCTTAGTACGGAGGGCACAATCATCCTTTCGATGGATAGAAGCACTCGTGCACGGCAGTAGGGTCGAATTATGAGCCACACCGCGTTGACCCCCGTTTTTGTGGGGTTGCGCACCAGTTTGCACATCCTCTTTGTCGCTTTGACTGTGCTCGTGGTGGTGCGTGCTCTTGTCGATGGCAACCCGAACATGGTGGCGGTGATTGCGCTCGCGGCGCTGTTGCTCATCACTTACGGTTTCGGCGGTTATCTGGCGCGGCACGCGATGAGTTCGGGGGCGAGCGCGCAGTCGGTGACGGCCTACCTGTGGGCGCTGGTCTTGTCGGCAGAATGGCTCGTGCTGGTGTGGTTGAGTCCGGATGCCGCCTACCTGGTGTTTCCCCTGTTCTTTCTCTATCTGCACTTGTTGCCTCGCGGCTGGCGCACCCTCGCGGTGTTGGGTTCGACGTTGCTGGCCATCGCGGCGCTTGGTCTTCACAGCGAATGGACCGTGGGTGGCGTTGTGGGGCCACTCGTCGGAGCGGGCGTTGCGATTGTGATTGGTCTTGGCTACAAGTCACTCGCCGCTGAGGCTGCAGACCGCGAACTGTTGGTGAAGCAACTCCTTGAGACGCGCGACCAGCTGGCGCAGACCGAGCGCGAATCCGGGGTGCTAGCGGAGCGAGCGCGACTTGCGCGCGAGATTCATGACACCGTCGCACAGGGGCTGTCGAGCATCCAGATGCTGCTGCATGCTGCTGAACGTGCTGACCCGGATGCTGCGGGCCTCGAACACGTGCGCCTTGCCCGTGAGACAGCGGCCGCCAATCTCGCCGACACTCGTAATTTCATTCGCGAGCTTGCCCCGGCGGCACTCGTAGAGCAGGGGATGGGCGCAGCTTTGCGTCGTCTCGCTGAAACCCAGTGGCAGACCCCCGAGCGTGAGATCCGGGTGCGGGTGGCGGATGCTCTTGACCTGCCGATGCCCGTGCAGACCGCGCTATTGCGCATCGCTCAGGGGGCGATGGCGAATGTCGTGCAGCACTCGGACGCAACGCAGGCCACGATCTCGATCGAGCGCAATGATTCGGATGTGCGGCTCACGATCGCCGACAACGGCCGAGGGTTCGATCCCGAACGTGCGGAGGCAGCATCGGCTCGAGGGTTCACTGATTCTTTCGGACTGACGGCAACCCGCGAACGGGTCGAACAGCTGGGTGGCACGTTGACGGTGGAGTCGAGCCCCGGCGCTGGCACCACGGTGGCGGTCGAGCTGCTGCTAAGCCCAACGGCGGGGGAGACGGCATGATCCGCGTGGCGATTGCTGACGATCATCCGGTCGTCCGCGCCGGCTTGCGTGCCTTGCTCGAACACGAAACCGACCTCATGGTTGTGGGGGAAGCGGCCACGCCGGATGAGGCTTTTGCGCTCGTGCAGTCGGCGAACCCGAGCGTGATTTTGATGGATCTACAGTTCGGCGAACTGGAGTCAGGCGCGGATGTCACGCGCCGCATCCGCGCGCTCGACGCTGCCCCCTACGTGTTGGTTCTCACCAACTACGACACCGATGGCGACATCCTGGGGGCCGTAGAAGCCGGGGCCAGCGGGTACCTGCTCAAGGACGCCCCACCGCATGAGTTGATCGCGGCCGTTCGTGCTGCGGCTGCGGGCGAGAGCGCTTTGGCTCCCGTGATCGCTGGCCGATTGCTCGACCGGATGCGGGCTCCGCAAGTGAGCCTGAGCAAGCGCGAGATCGAGGTGCTGGAGCGCGTCGCCGCCGGAATGTCGAATGCGGTGATTGCCGGAGAAATCTTTGTCTCGCAAACGACGGTGAAGTCGCACCTAGTGCACATTTTTTCGAAGCTGAACGTGTCATCGCGAACCGCTGCGGTCTCGAAAGCGCGCGAACTTGGAGTGCTGCGGTAGTTCGAGCTGCTGCGCCAGCTCGACGTGCTGCGGTAGATCTGGCCGACTAGCCCTTGAGGGCGATAGCGACGAAGCGTTGCGCTTCGTCGGCGCTGATGCCGAGCTCGGCTGCGCGGTTGGCATACGCCCGGGCGTCGAGTTGGAGAAGCGCTGCGGCATCGCCGGGCTGGGCTTTTACGACGGTGCCGTTGCGGCCGCGCGAGTGCAGAAAGCCGTCGGCTTCGAGCTCGCGGTAGGCGCGCGCCACCGTGTTGGGGGCGATGCCGAGATCGATGGCGAGTTGACGCACCGTGGCTAGCTTGGTGCCGGCCAGAAGCTCGCCGCTCGTGATCTGGGCGATCGCTTGAGCTTTGATCTGCTCAAACGGAGGAATGGATGCTGCGGTGTCGATCTCAAAAGTGACAGGACTTTCGGTCGGTGTGCGACGCCACGATTCAGCCATGGTTGATTCTCTCACACAGGGTTTGGCGGTAACCGGGGCTATTCACAACTAGTAACGCGTGGCCTCGGGGAGGAGCTTTTCGAGGGCCTCCACCTCGGCGAGGGCACACATCTCGGTTGCTGGCTTCGCTGCCGTTGCGCTGCCTGCCGCAACGGCGGAACGAAACGCAGCCTCCGGATCGCGCCCCTGCGACAGTCGCCACACGAAGGCTCCAAGAAACGCATCGCCCGCACCAACGGCACTCTGCACTTGCACCTGAGGCACGGGCAAACGGATGACGCCAGCAGCCGACGCAAGCACAGCGCCTGCTTCGCCCAGAGTGAGAGCAACGAGCTGGGCGGAGCCGCGAGCGACGAGCTCGGCGGCGGCATCCACTTCACTCTGTTCGGTGGTGAGTTCTCGGCCGACAAGTTCGCTCAGTTCGCGCAGGCTCGGCTTCACGAGGTAGACGCCTTCGGTAAGGGCATCCTTGAGCGCATCGCCAGAGGTATCGATGATCGAGCGTGCACCCTTCTGGTGCGCTAACCGAGCCACTTGGGCGTAGAAATCGGTGGGCACTCCCGGGGGCAGGCTGCCACTGGCCACAACATAGCCACCGGGAATGATCGCTGTTTCTAGCGTTGCAAGGCCGCGTTGCCACTCGGCTTCGCAAAACTCTGGCCCCTGCAACACGAACCGAAACTGTTGCCCCGAATCATTTTCGTCAACGGTGAAGCTCTCTCGAGTCGTGCCCGCTATGGGTACTGCAAGGCTTGGCACACCTTCCGCTTCGAGCAATTGTTGATAGGTGGCTCCCGTGAGTCCTCCCGCAGCGTAGATCGCAAGCGCGTCTCCGCCGAGTTTGTGGATGGTGCGCGCCACATTCACGCCGCCTCCGCCAGGGTCGATCCGGCTGGGGCCGCAGCGCATCTTGTGATCCTTGATCACCCGCGGAGTCGACGTGCTGATGTCGAGCGCAGGGTTGATCGTCAGGGTCACGATGGGCCGTCCTGTCGTGGACAGCGGGGGAGTAACGGATGCCATAATCCCCACTTTATGGCGTTGTTACCGCCCCATCGAGCGGTTTAGCTCTCGGTGGAAGGGATGTCCATTCCGAGTTCATTCAGCGGTGAGTTATCCACCGGCTCCGGTTTGTGCGCAATAGGGCAATTGAGAATTGTGTTCGGTGTGGAATGGTCGATGAAGTGTTCAGATATCGGCCTTCCGCACACGGGACAGACTGCATCAGCCACCTTTTCGACGACGGCGTCGTAGGGACCCAGATCGGGGGTGCCCAAAATTGGGAACAGTTTTTCGTTCAGCCAATCGATGAATCCGACGTAGCCTCCAGGGGCAGACGTCTCGTCTTCGCCTTTCGCGTGCTCGTGTTCGCTCATAACTTCAGCGTAGCCACGGGTCTCAACCAGCGTAAGGGGGTAGGGCTACGTGGTTTCACACGCGTGCTGCAGCATCCTGCGATGTCACTGACGCGCTGGCGAAGAACTGCAGAGCGACTTGGTCATCCGAAAATTGACCAGCGGAACACCGTTCATCACGGGATGCTGTTCCGCTTCTACGCGAAAGCCTTGCCGTTCAAAGAACGGCCGGGCGGTGACGCTCACGTTGGCGGAAAGTGACGGGCACGCTCGCTCGCGGGCGATGACCTCGATGAAGTCGAGTAGCGCAGCGGCGACGCCCTGGCGCGAGTGCTGGGGAGAAACGAACATCATGTCGATGTAGCCATCCGAGCTCACATCCGAGAAGCCCGCTATCTCACCGTCGACCAGGGCGACGAAACTGTTGCGGGCGCTCATCGACTGATCCCAGACAGGTATCTCGCGCTCGTCTGCTCGTGCCCACGCCGCAATCTGCTGCGGCGAGTAGTCAGCGGATGCCGTGATGGTGACCGCAGAAAGGAACACTGCCAGCGTCGGCGCCGCATCCGCTGGCTGATACGGGCGCACGTCGATGGGAGTCGAACGCGTGCGTGGGTTCATCTCCTCATTATGCAAGGCAAACGCCCGCCTCCTTCAGCCGAGGTAGCGGTGTGGCTGAAGGAGACGGGCGAACTTCTGCTCCGTCGAAACGTCTAGGCGTCGCGACGCTTGATGAGCGCGGATGCGGCGATGAGCAGTACAACAACCCAGGCGAGCAGCACGAGGAAGCCCTGGGTCGGATCGAGGGTGAGTACTTCGTCGGCGATCCCTCCGAGGGGCGGGCCGCCCGCGGCGGAGTCGCTGCCGATGGCATACATTTGGCTGCCAGCGGATGACGGCAGTAGCGCCGAAAGGTTGTAGAGCCACGCCACTTGCGCCACGCTCGCGAGGATGGAGAGCACGGTGGGCACCACCAGGAGTAGTCCCAACACAGTCGCAATGCCACCAGCGCTGTTACGTAGAATCGCACCGAAACCGAAAGCCAGAAGCGCAATGAGGGTCAGGTAACCGGCGCCGCCTACGAGAGCACGCATCACGTCGCCATCCAGAAGCTGCCCTTCAACGCCCTTGCTCGCAAGTATCGGCGCGGTGACCAGTGCTGTGAGGGCGATTGAGAGGAGACCGACCACGAACGTGGCTACCGCCAGCACTAGCGCTTTCGCAAAGAGGGCCGGCAATCTTTTGGGCACCGCCGCGAACGTTGAACGGATCATGCCCGTCGTGTATTCACCGCTAATGATGAGCACACCAAGCACGGCGGCGACAAGCTGCGTGAAGTTCACGCCAAGCGTTGCCACCATCACCGTGAATGATTTCTGCGTTTCGACGTCAAGGGCAGGGCCTGTCGAGGTGTCGATGGTGGCTGTCATGAGGAGGCCAAATCCGACCGTGAGCAGCACGATGATCGCAAACGACCACACGGTCGAGCGAAGCGTGCGCAGCTTGATCCATTCGGAGCGCACAACGCGCAGGAAGCTCAAGTGTGTAGAGCGTTGACCTGCCGCAGCGGGGGAAGCCTCAAGGGTGGTGTTAGTCATCGGGAAACCTCCGAGTGGTATTCAACGTCGTCTTGCGTGAGTTCTAGGTAGGCATCCTCAAGCGAGGCGGCGAGCGGAGTGAGCTCGTGAAGCACGATGCCCGCTTGTGCTGCGACCTCACCAATCTGAGCGGATGCCAACCCGGCAATGTTCAGAAGGTCACCTTCGAGGCTGGTGACGGTCACGTCGCTGCTAGCGAGGCGGTTGGCGAGATCAGCGGCCTGCGGTGTGCGAACCCGCACTGCGGTTCCGGTTGCTAGTGCCAAAATCTCGCCGACGGGGGCATCCGCAATGATGCGACCGCGCCCGAGCACGATGAGATGGTCGGCCGTCTGTGCCATCTCGCTCATGAGGTGAGAGGAGAGGAAGATTGTGCGGCCCTCTGAGGCGAGTTGTCTCGTGAGCTTGCGCACCCACATGACGCCTTCGGGGTCGAGGCCGTTGACTGGCTCATCGAGGATCAGGGTTTGGGGATCACCGAGGAGCGCTGCGGCGATACCGAGGCGTTGGCCCATGCCGAGCGAGAAGCCGCCGACGCGCTTCTTGGCAACAGACTCGAGGCCGGTCATTGCAATGACTTCGTGCACGCGTGCTTTGCCGATGCCGTGGGTGGCGGCCATGGCGAGGAGGTGGTTGTAGGCGGTGCGCCCGGTGTGGATTGCTTTCGCGTCGAGCAGCGCACCCACTTCGTGCATGGGGTTGTGGTGTTGGGCGTACTTTTTGCCGTTCACGGTGACCGAGCCAGAATCGGGGCGGTCGAGGCCGATGATGGTGCGCATGGTGGTGGACTTGCCGGCGCCGTTCGGGCCGAGGAAGCCGGTGACGAGACCGGGACGGATGGTCGCGGTGATGTTATCGACGGCAGTTTTGGCGCCATACCTCTTGGTCAATCCTTGAATTTCAATCATGTCTTAAGTGTACGAGCGCACTCGCGTTGCGGGGTCCGTCGTAAGGATGATTTCCCCGCCACAAAGTAGCCCTCAAGCCTGAGATCACTAATTTCATTCCCGAGTAAAGCTTCATTCTGCGGGCTTCGAGATTTAGGCTGGCGTCATGCCTTTGGATGCTCGCACGCTTCTGTCGGGACCGCGCGGCCGTCGTCTTTGTGTTGCTGTGGCTCAGCACGACCCGGAGGGGGCAATCCCGGCAGCGGCATCGCTCGGATACCTTCTTGTCTATGCGGCCCATCATCTGGAGAAGGCACGAGGGCAAGGGGGAGCTATCTTCGGCTGGGGCATTCCCGATCCGCTTCCCGAGCCAAGCGTCGAGGACATTGCCGAAGCCCTCGACAGCATCCCGCTGACCCCGATCGGTATCGCCGAGGCTCTTGAAGCCTGCGCCGCTTCTGTGGATAGCGCACGCTATTGGCAAGAACCCGATGGCAGAGACGAACTTTTAGCGGATTCCCGCCTCGAGCGTTCGCTGATGCGCGTCGCGGAGCACATCGTGACGTCGCCGATGATCGAGTGGTGGAGTGACCCCGTGGCGCCGCAGCAGTGGGCGGTCAATTTTCGAGATCGCCTGGCAGATCCCACCGCTGATGATTCGGGTGGCTGGTGGTCGCGGCCACCGTTCGGGCTTACCGCGACAACGCGGGCGCTGCCCGATCTAGGCCCGGTCGGGCTCTGGCTGGTCGAAGATCGCTCCGACGAAGAACCGGCGGACATACACTCGGTGGCCTACGAAGGCACTCCGCGTGTGTTCGAAATTGTTGCTGCAGAGTCGTGGGCCGAACTTTGCCGGCGGTACCCGCTCGAGATCACCGCTACCCGGCGCCACGACTGGTACCGCACCACAGGCCGTAGCGGCAAATGGATGATGCCTGACTGGTCGAGGGTCGCCCACGATTTCGACGCGGTGCACCTTACTCTCGCGGCTTATCTCTCTGCTGCCGGAGTCGTTATCCCGCTCGACGACGGCTTCGCGAGTGTCATTGCCGGGTGGAATCCCGACGAAACTTACTGGTTCACCGATGTTGTGACGCATCCCGTTGCTGATGCCACGTGGATGCGAGACGAACACACGGGGCGGTGGCGGCAGCTCGCGACTCATCCGCGACTGTGACAGCCGGGGCCGGCTACAGCATCCCGGAGTGAATAGCGTACGAGGCAGCACCGGTGCGCGAGGTCTGGTCGAGCTTGGTGAGGATGTTAGCAACGTGACGGTGCACGGTGTGCTCACTCAGCATCAGAGATGCCGCGATTTCGGGGTTGCTCAGTCCTTGCGAAACCAACCGTAGTACTTCGAGTTCTCTGGCAGAGAGCCGTCTATCGGTCGGTTCAGCGGATGCATCACCCGCGGCAGTAGCGAGTCTGCGCGCGTGGGCGAGATCGTGGAACGCCGATAGTTCGGTAAGAACTTCTGTTGCGAGGGCGAGATGGCGTTGGGCTGCGGTCGTATCGCCTGTTGCGAGCAAAGCCTGCGCGAGGGCCAGGCGAGTGTGAGCCTCGTCGAAGCGTAATCCTGCGGCGTTGTAGCGTCGCACGGCTTCGATCAGTAGTGGAACGGCGGCGGCTGGTGGGGCGAGCGCGGCGGCGGCGGCAGACGCGGATGCCATGAGCGAGTCGGTGCGCGTGAGTTCGGCGGTGTGGCGAAGTTCATTCGCAAAGAGTTGTGCCTGCTCGGTCTTGGCTGCGGCGTGAGCGATGATTACGGCGAGATAGAGAACATCTGCTCGAACAATGCGACTGTTCTGCGGCAGCCATTCGAGAAGCCCCCGGATAGCGGCCCAAGCGCTCGCGGTATCGCCGCTGGCTAAACGCAGCTGGGCGATCCCGGTAATCGCGAGGGGATGAAATTCGGCCTGCGCAAAGAGGGCTTCGGCCTCATCGAAGCGACCTTGGCGTCGGCGAAGCTCTCCCAACTGCACGACAGCCTCAAGTCGTGAAGCGCGTTGGGATGACGAGAGTCGTTTCATTACGCCGACTAGTTCGTCTTCGGCTTCGCGCCACGATCCGCGCGCTACCTGCACGGAGGCGTATTGGATACGGCACACGGTGAAGAGGGGAGCGAGATCGCGTTCGACACAGATCGCTTCCACGCGGCGACACCAGTCAGCGGCACGAGTTACATCCTTATTTTGGTTGCAGGCGGCGATCAGCCAACAGCACACTTTTCCCATCCACATGGGATCAACTACGTCCCCCGATGTTGCTGCGGCCACCGCGGCATCCAGTTTGGCCATTCCGTTCTCGAGGTCCCCAGCGCTTGTCATCGCTACACCCTGCAGGGCCATGCCGACCACTTCAAGGTCGCCAATGTCGAGTCGGCGTGCGATATCGGATGCTCGCACTGCTGCCGCCAATGCGCGGTCGGGGTCGTGGCCGACTTCCATCGCCAGTTCTGCTTCACGCACTGCGTGCCAGCCGTGTTCAGGGGACTCTGCGCGCCCTTCGAGGAGTGACGCTGCGCGAGTCCACCATCCGAGGGCTACGGCTTCGCCGTGGCCAAACAGCAGGGAGTCCCACGCCAGACTCGTGGCCGCGCGGGCTGCTCCGAGCGAGTCACCAAGTTCGCGATGACGTCGGTAGGCGGACTCGCGTGAGCCGACACAGGCCTCGCCATCGTCGAGCCACCAAGCTGCTTGGGCTAAGCCCTCATAGGCAAGAGGGTCGTGATCTTCCTTAGCGGCAGCGAGAAATTCGGTTCGTGCGACCTGCCACGAACCGGCAGCTAAAGCTTCGCGTGCCGACGTAAGGGACGTCATCTCCTCATTATGGTCCTTCGCTCGCCAGCCAGTCAGGCCCGCGCCCGATCTGGCCCGGCGAGTTCGGATGACTCAGGCGTTCACGCCAGCTGCTAGTGCTTTCACGTCTGCCGTAGAAAGCGGGTTGCCGGCAATGCCCCAGCTGCCGCTGCGCACCTCTTCGACGACACACCATGTGACGGGGCGCATGTTCTCGCCCTCGATTCCCACCATGGCGTCGGTGAGGCTCCGAATCATTTCTTGCTTTTGCTCGTCACTGAAGACGTTCTCAATGACCTTGACCTGGATGAATGGCATCTCAATCTCCTCGAATTTCGGCCCCGCAGAGTGCGGAGCTTCTCCCTCTACTGTCGTCTTCAGGAAGTTGCTGCGCGTCGGCAGGACAGGCCATTTATGCTCGTCGGGTTAGTGGCCCGATCGGGTCACGAGGAGATCTCCGAGCTACTGTGCCGCGGCTGCTCTGCGCGAAAAGCTCGCTGAGTTCCCCAGTGCTCGGGTTGCCGCGCTGACCCAGCGCTCGACCAGCGCTTGGACGGGTTGGTGTACGCGGACATCCAACTACTTGCAGCAATCGAATAGAGCACTGAGTAAAGCAACCGCCTTGTGATTGTGGTGCCGCGCTCTGCACAAGCAAAAGGAGTGTGACCCGCACTGGTGCGGACCACACTCCCTCTACTGGTTGTGCGGTGTTAGCTGCAGACCTTCAGGCTTGCCACTGACGAGGTGAGCACTCCCATGCCACCGAGCAGTACTACCTTCGGGTTGTCGAGATTGGTGATTGCTGTCAGGACTGACTGCGGCACGCAATTTGATGGAGTGATGAAGAGCGGTGCCTTTTGTGATCCGGCGAGAGCGGCACCGGCGAGAGCATCCGCAAAACCGGTGCCTGTCGCAATGTAGACGACGGAAGCACTGTCCCACTCTTGAGCAATCTCAGCAGCAGTCGCGACCTCTGTCGCGGCGGCGCAGGATCACATAACATGAGCGCATGTCTGATTTCACGGGTCGCCAATTGATCACCGTCAAAGTTCCCGGCACCAACATGGAGGTCGCGGCGGCTGCGCTGCGCGAGCAGCTGGCAGAGTTTCCCAACGCTCGAGTGACGGCGCTCACGCAGCGGTCGACGAGCGCGTGGGACGGCATCTTTTCGCAAAACATCCAGCTTCTCGTGGCGATCGAATACACCGAGTAGTGCGGGTGCCGCTGATGGTCGTAGCGCGCGCTGGTGGGCGCCCCGCAGTCTCTAGCGTCGGGCCGCAAACTCAGCTCACGCAATGCTCGACACCTGAACTTTGGGGGCTGCTGGTTCACCGGGCCTTCGCCCTGCCTGGTGTCGTCGAAGGTCATAGCCAAGTTTCGCCGGCGTCGTCCCGAGCGGTTTTCCTCACCGATCAGCCCCGCTAGGGTGGGCGCATGTCAACCACCGCATCCAATCTCACCGCCGCCCTCGGCAGCATCTCTGAGCATTGGCAGCCGCACCGTGTTGCAAGCGTCAATGACCACGACGTGAAAATCGTGAAGTTGCAGGGCGAGTTCGTGTGGCATTCCCACCCCGAGACAGATGAGCTGTTTTTGGTGGTGGAAGGGGAGCTCACCATCCAACTGCGGGACCGCGACGTTGTGCTCGGCCCGAACGAATTGTTTGTGATCCCGCGCGGCGTTGAACATTGCCCGAAGGCGGAGCACGAGGTATCCGCCGTCATTATTGAACTTGGTGGGACAGTGAACACCGGCGATGCTGGCGGCGACCGCACTTCTGCGCTCCGCGAGCTGGGTTAGCTCATCCGTACGCTCGCGGAAAGCTGGGCCTCGACGGCAGTACCGCGGTGAGCGTGTGGACGACTCCACAACATCGCTCAACGCCGCAGTGATGGCAGGCGTGGTCAGCTCGCGCCGAGGCGCGCTCGCGTCGAGCAATTCGGTTGTTCTGTCCATCACATTCTCCGATTCGTAGGGTTGCTCCTACTCAGTACATGTCCGGTGTGTGGCTGACTGTCCAACCCGCTCGCCGTCATTGTGCGCAGACGCCAGATTTGCTCGACATTTTCTCGGCTTCATGATTACCCTAAGAGGGATCACCGCGGGCCACCAAAGGAGTCTCATGTCGCGCATCGAGGAGTCTGAAATGGCGGATGCCGTAAGCATGGTGCCGGCGCGACCGATTGTGGCGCGCATCCGTCGACTGATTCTGACTGCGGGAATCGCCGCAGCGGTTTATACGATCTTCACCACCGGCAGCAGGGGCTACTGCCCGACCCCAGAAGGCGCGGTGGATCCGAGCTGCATCTCGCTGACGTTGCAGCCAAGTGGCTTGATCTTCCTGGCGATCTTCGCGATCGTTGTTGTGAACCTCAACTTTGTGCTCCGGCGGGCACACACGGTTGAGTCCGCGCTGCGCTACCTTGATCGTGCCGCCGCGATCATCGCGATTCTCGTCGTCGCTTCGGTGCTCATCAGCCAAATCTGGTTCTGGATGATCCCGATCACCGACTGGGACGGCACGGGCACCTTCTTCTTCCCGTTCCCCTTTGGCGCTGTCGACCTCGTCACCACACCCATCACTACGCAGTAGCGCGAATGACGCGTCGCACGCGAAAACGAGTGCGATTCTTGCAGTGGCACTGAGCTGGTGATCGGGACTGGGAGTATTGACCCTATGACCACCAGCACCACCGCATCCGCGGCACAACTCAGGATCGCACTCACTGCAACTGTGATCGTGTTCGGCATCAATGGTCTGGTGTTTGCCAGCTGGGCGGCGCGCATCCCCGCCGTCACTGACACTCTCGGTCTCACGCCTGGGCAGATGGGTAGCTTGCTGCTCTGCCTTGCCGTCGGATCACTCGTCGCGCTGCCGACCGCCGGCTGGGTCACGGGCAAACTTGGCATCGCGCATTCGGTACGGCTCGCGGGGCTCATTTCTGCACTTGCAGGGATCGGCATTGCTGCTTCCCTCTCGGCGGCAACGACAATAGGCACCGCAATTTCATTGTTTGTATTTGGCATCGGTATTGGTCTTTGGGATGTTGCCATCAACATCGAGGGCGCCGACGTCGAGCACAAATTGGGGCGCACTGTCATGCCTCAACTTCACGCCGCGTTTAGCGGGGGTGCGTTTGTCGGCGCCATCATCGGCGCGGGGCTCGCGAACATCGGTGTGGGGCTTCCGGCTCACCTCCTCGTGATCGCTGGCGTCGTGGTTGCGGCAACGCAGTGGCTTCCGAAGTACTTTCTGCCGCGCATCCCGGAGCCGCAGCAGCCCGAGGGCGAGCCTGCCCCGCCGAAGGTGCGGAGCGCGTGGCGCGACCACCGCACCCTGCTGATCGGTGTCGTCGTGCTCGGCGCAACTCTCACAGAAGGCGCCGGCAACGACTGGATTGCGAAAGCCGCCGTCGATGGGCTCGGCGTTACCAACGCCAACGGCGCGTTCATGTTTGCCACCTTCGTCCTCGCGATGACCGCAATGCGATTCTTCGGCGGAAAAGTAATCGATGCGTTTGGTCGAGTTCCTGTGCTGCGCGGGAGCATGGCCGCCGCCGCGATCGGGCTCACCGTGTTCGTCTTCGCGCCCACCCTCTGGCTCGCCCTGATCGGCGTCGCCCTGTGGGGGATCGGTGCAGCCCTTGCTTTCCCCATGGGGATGTCGGCAGCAGCCGACGACCCGAAGCGTGCTGCGGCCCGAGTCTCCGTGGTTGCCACCATCGGCTACGTCGCATTTCTGTCGGGGCCGCCACTGCTGGGGTTCCTCGGCGATGTGGTCGGAATCCGGTTCGCGCTGCTCGCCATCGGAGTGCCGATTGTGGTCGCGCTCGTGCTCGCGGGGGCGGCCAAGCCGCTGCCGAAGAAGTAGTTCGGCGTCCGCAGAGACGCGGCGCGAACGGCGGGAGCGGAGGCTTAAACCTTCTCGTCAACGATGCCGACGAAGCGACTGCCAATGCCGTCGACCTCCGAGCGGAACACGCCCTCAGCGGGAGCGGGAAGCTCAGCCGCGTCATGCCAATCGCACGTCAAATACGTGAATGCTGGCCACCACTTCTTGGGACGAGCCGCCTCCGTGAAGCCGCAGACCGTGCAGGTGAGCTGCACCCAGACGGGGCGCTTGCCGGTGCGGTTGGCGCGAGACTGAACCAGCCACGCTGGCGGGTTGGCTTGTAGTTCTTCGAACTCGGCATCCGACATCCGATTCGGGAGGTCATGCCGTCTCGCCATTTCCAAAGGAATGTCGAGGCGGAGTGCAACTTCCCGGCGTGTGATCATGCTCCTACGGTACGCGACGCAGCCGTGCTCGGCGGCGCACGCGAGCTAGCTGATGTAGATCTTGCGCAGCGTTTCGGTGATCGTCCAGGTGGTCTGCATGCCCTCGGTGAGCCGCACAACATCGCCGGGGCCTACAACGACGGTGCGATCATCCGCAGCGTAATGGATGCTGGCGCGCCCGCTAATCACCACAAAGACCTCATCGACCTCGGTGTCTGTTGCGGTGCCCACCGTCATTTCCCAGACGCCGATCTCGCTGTCGCCGAGGGTGTCGAGCACGGCGTAGCCCGCGGTCGGAGTGCCCTCAACCACCTCGTCTGCCTCAAGGGCTTCGTGGGCGACGGGGACGGCGCTCGCCGCGAGGGGCGTGCCGGGGCTGAGGAGTGCTGCGGGTTCGGTCATGGGCTCAGCCTATGAGACTGGGCTGCAGATCGCGCAGGGTACGGCGGTGGGTCATGCGTGTCACTCCGATGGCAGAAAGGATGAGCGCGCCACCGAGCCAGGCGCCGAGCACGAGAGCGTCGGTGCCGACTCGGGCGATGTCGCCGCCGTACATGAACTGGCGCATGGCATCCACGACGTAGCCCATCGGCAGCACGTGGTGCAGGGCGGCCAGCGGTGCGGGCAGGGTTTGCCACGGGAAGGTGCCGCCGGCGGTGACGAGTTGCAGCACCATGAGCACGAGCCCCAAGAATTGGCCGACGGAGCCGAACCAAATGTTGAGGGCCAGAATGATGGCCGCGTAAGTGAAGCTTGCCGCGATCATCACGCCGAGGGTGCCGAGGGGATGCGTGAAGTTGAAGCCGAGAGCGATGGCGAGAATGCCGAACAGCGCCACCATTTGCAGCGCGCCGAGCACGGCGGGGGTGAGCCAGCCGGCCAGAGCCACCCGAATCGGTGATCGCAGGGCGGTCACGGCACGCTTGGAGACGGGCTTCACGATGAGGAAGAGGGCGTAGATGCCGATCCAGCCCGCCAGAGCCGTGAAGAACGGGGCAAGGCCAGCACCATAGTTGCCCGCGGTCGTCACGGCGCTGGTCTCGACCGCGACCGGGTCAGCAATCGTTTCGGCCTGAAGGGCACGCAGCGCTTCGCTCGAATCGGGCAGAGCTTCGACGCCGCTCGCGAGCCCATCGCGCAGTTCGGCGGTTCCGTCGGCGAGAGTGCCGAGGCCGTCTCTGAGGGTGCTCACTCCATCACTGAGTGTTGATGCTCCGGATGTTGCGGAGCCGGTCGCTGTGGCGATCTGCTGCGCCCCCGAGGCGAGCTCAGCTGCACTACTCGCGAGCGTGTTCGCGCCGGCGGCAAGTTCATCGACCTGCGACACCGCGGACTGCACGGTGCCGTTGCCCGCCGCGATGCGATCACTGAGCGGGTCGAGTGCCGAGAGCACGTCGTCAATCTCGGTCGCGTCGAGCCCCTGCTCGGTGAGCGCGGTCACGAGGTCGGCGCGAGCGGTGGGGAGGGCATCTGCGATGTCTTGGGCGGCCGTGCCCGCGCGATCGGCATAACCCGCAAGCTCGGTGTTGCCGGCGGCGACCTGCGCTGCTCCGGCGGAGAGTTGGTCGGCTCCGCTCGCGAGAGTGTCGGTGGCGGTGCTGAGCTCGGTCAGTCCCGAAGTCAGAGTGCTCGCGCCATCCGACAGTTCACCTGCACCAGAGACAGCATCGTGCGAACCGTCGAGAAGCTGGGAGGCACCATCGGCGGCATCCGACAGCTCCGAGCGGATGTCAGAGATCGCCGTCAGCAGAGTGCCGGCCGCTTCTTCTCCCACGAGTTCCGCTACCGACCGCCGGATCTGTTCGACGGCCTGTTTGCCGATCGTGGACGCCAAGTAGTTGTTGGCATCGTTAGTTTCGAGGTCGATCTCGGCCTGATGGGGATCGGTGTCTGCGATGGAGGTGAGGGCATCTGAGAAATCGTGCGGGATGGTCACCGTGAAGTCGACATCGCCGTCGGCCAGCGCCGTCTCGGCGTCGGCGGCGGAAAGCACGTGCCACTCGAAGTCATTGCCCTCGAGTAGATCGTCGGCGACTTGCTGGCCGTAGTTCACAGCCTCGTCGTCGTCATCTGCGGGCACACCATCGTCGTTGACAACCAACCCGACCGGCACTTCGGCAAAGCTGCCGTAGGGGTCTTGGTTGGCCCACAGGTACACGCCGCCATAGAGCACAGGCACGAGCATGAGCGCGAGCAAAGCGAGCATCGCCATGCGTGACGAAGTGAGTCGCCGCAGTTCAGCGGCGATCATTGCGGGAACCTTCATACGTTGTCTACTCCTACGCCGCCGCCACTTTGGGCCCAGGCAGCGCTACGTTCGTCGAAAGCGCCCAGGCTGTTGCGCAGGGATGCTTCGGCAGATTCGGCACGCTCGATCACATCGGCGTGGGTAATGGCCCATTCGGAGGCGCGACCGGCGACCGCTAGAACCGCGAGACCACGATCAGCAAATTCGCCCAAGAGGGTCCACCAGTCGAGGGGTTGACCGCCGTGGCGGTCAGGTGCGGTCACGACGAGGGCTTCGACGTGGGGGCGCAGTACGGCTAGCTCGCACAGCACCCGCAGTCTCGTGATCGGCTCAATGTCGGCTATCGCAGTCGAGGCGAGGGAACGAAAGCCGGCCTCATCGAGCCAGCGCCGGGCCGAGAGGGGGTCGGCGCGACGGCCAGCGAACATGAGCTCTTCGGCGACGACACCGACGAGCGGCACTCCAGCATCTGGGTCAGAAACTCCGGGCGCATCAACGAGAGCGACGCTGCGGCGGAGCGCACGGGCATCCGCTCGACCATCGATCGTGACGGTGCCCGAGTCTGGCCGCATGCGACCAGAGGCGATGAGCCCAAGCACGGTCGGGCGCTGTTCAGTTTCGGCAACCGCCAGCGTCACTGTGCCACTTTCATAAGTGGTGGATGTCGCGGGCAAGTCTTCGGCGTCGTGACCCTTCGTCACTCCGCTCAACTCGACGCGCATCAGCGTTTGGCCCCAGCGGCGGGAGTATCGCCGGCAGCGGGAGCAGCGCCGCCAGCAGCCGGAGCGACGTCGGCAGGGGCAGCGCCGTCAGCCGACGGAGCACCCAGAATATCGGGATGCGCCTCGAGCAGCGCTACCGTCTCGCGCCACGAGAGCCCAGCCATGCTGAGCGTGGTGCGCACCGCGAGGGAACGGGCTTCGGGCAGAGACGCATCGACGCGAGTGATGGCGGCGCGCGCAGCCTCTTCGACGAGCCGGGCGAGGGTGGTGACATCCACGTCGGTGCGGAGCGTGCCGTCATTCTGGCCGCGCTGAAGGATGGCGGCAACAGCATGCCGTAGCGGCGCGAGCGCTTTTCCGGTGGCTTCGAGGTGAGCATCATCGAGGGCGATGGAGGCGGCAACCTGCACGTGGGCGGCCTGTTGCCACAGCAGTGAGGTGAGGCGGGCAAGCGCGACTTGAGCATCGGTGTCGGTGACGTCGAGGGCGATGCGGTTGAAACGTTCGGCGCCAGCATCGATGATCTCGGCGAGAAGTGCGTTGCGGTCGGCGAAGTGGCCGTACAGAGCGCGGCGAGAGAGCCCGGCGCTGCGGGCGATGGTGTTGATCGACGCTTGGGGGTCGTGGGCAATAGCGGCGGTGGCGGCACTGAGAATGCCGGCGCGGTTATCGACTGCGTCCTGTCGCGGGCGACGGGGAGCGGAAGTGGTCATTCCGCCACTGTAATAACTTGCACAGGAGTGTGCAAGTTATTACAGGTGACTGACAGGTGCGGTCGCGCGGCGCGGGTTGTTGCGCGACCGGAGCCGCGAAAGCACCGGCCGCGCGAACGCCTGGCTAGGAGTCGAAACCGAGCCCCAGCGCATCCAATGTTTTGAGAATCACGTTGCGGCGACCCTGGTTGTGGTCGGCACGATTGAGCGACCAGCGCGTGGCCTGAATGCCCACGGACGCAATCGGCTCGGGTGGGAACGGGAGCGGCATCTTCTTCACCATCTCCAGCTCGGTGCGCTCCGTCGTGAGACCGTCGAGCTTGTCGAGCATCACCTGAGCGGCGAAGCGAGTCGCCCCGACACCGAGCCCCGTGAAGCCAGCCGAGTACGCCACGCGACCGTTGCGAGCGAGCCCGAAGAACGCGCTGAACTGAGTCGACGCATCGATGGCGCCAGCCCAGCGGTGGCTGAACTTGAGACCCTCCAGCTGCGGGAACGTCGTGAAGAAATGACTCGCGAGTCGCTCGAAGCTCTCCGGACGATTCTCATACTCATCGCGAACCTTGCGGCCGTAATGGTAAACCGCGTCATATCCGCCGAACAGAATGCGGTTGTCAGCGCTGAGGCGGTAGTAGTGGAACTGGTTCGCCATGTCGGCAAGACCTTGGCGGTTCGACCAGCCAATCGAGGCGAGTTGCTCGGGGCTCAAGGGTTCCGTCATGAGTACATAGTCATACACGGGAACCGTGTGCAGGCGCGCACGCTTCAGCAACGACGGAAAAGCGTTAGTCGCGAGCGCAACCCTGGCCGCGTGAACGCGACCCTTCTTGGTGTGCACGACTGCGGCATCCGTTGGGCCACCGGATGTCTCGACCTCGCGCACCGGAGAGTGCTCAAAGATCTCGACCCCGAGTTCGCTTGCGACTCGAGCCAGTTCACGAACGAGCTTCGCGGGGTGCACAAGCGCGTTGATGCGCTTGTTCCAGACGCCGGCGAGGTAGGTGGGCGAGTTGACCTGGGCCCGAATGGCAGCCTCGTCGAGAAAGACAGTGTCGTCGTTGGTCTCTGCCTCTTTCAGCCACTCGATCTCGTGCTCTTCGATCGCAAGGTCGAGCGAGCCCGTGCGCTCGAAGTCGACATCGAGGTTGAGGGCCTTGACGTTCGCCTCAATCTCGTCGAGGTTCTGCAGGCCAAGGCGGTCAAGCTGGTCGTACTCTTTCGGCCAGCGGGTCTTGCCATTTTCTTCACCGTGGGTGAGGCTCGCTTCGCAAAAGCCACCGTTGCGGCCCGAGGCTGCCCAGCCGAGTTCGCGGGCTTCGAGCAGCACAACGCGAGCATCGGGGTTGCGTTGCTTGGCGAGCACCGCTGTCCAGAGGCCGAGATATCCTCCTCCCACAATGGCGAGGTCGGCGGTTACATCGCCGGCCAGCGCGGGGAAGGTGCGGGCATCCTTCACATCGTCAATCCAGAACGGCTTGTGCATCGAGCCCTCAAGGGAGTGGCTGATCACGGATGCCGCTGGCACATTTCTTTCGAACACTATCTTGCCCATGGGGCACTTTCCTCTCTCGCCTGGCGGCGAGCTTTATGGTTGGGCGGGCGCGCGGTACACGCGCTCGCCTTCGACGAACGTCTGCTCGGTGCGGGTGCGGCCGATGTCGGCCGTGGCACCCGCGAAGGGGTTGCGATCGAGAACGACCAGGTCGGCAAGCTTGCCGACCGCGATCGTGCCCGTCGCATCGAGGTGGTTGGTGAACGCTGAACCGGCGGTGTAGGCGGTCATCGCGGTGAGCAGATCAATGCTCTGCTCGGGCAAGAACGCGTCGTAGTCGCCCTCTTCGTGGCCGGGAGCTGCCCTGCGGTTGACGGCGACGTGGATGGCCGCCATCGGGTCAGGGCTCGACACCGACCAGTCGCTGCCGGACGCTAAGTGCGTTCCGGCGCGGTGCAGGTCGGCCCACGGGTACTGCCACGAACTGCGCGGGTCGCCCAAGAACGGCAGGGTCAAGTCGACCATCTGCGGCTCGAGCGCGGCCCAATACGACTGAAGGTTGGCGGTCACGCCTATCTCAGCGAAGCGGTGAATGTCATCCGGATGCACGACCTGAAGGTGCGCAATGTGGTGACGGTTGTCGTTGGGACCGTTGATCGCTCGCGCTGCCTCAACCGCGTCGAGGCACTCGCGCACGGCGCGGTCGCCGATGGCGTGGAAGTGCACTTGGAAGCCAAGGGCGTCGAGTTCAGTGACGTTCGAGATGAGCTGGGCGGCATCCACAAACGAGATGCCGGAGTTGTCGGTGTGGTGACCGCAACCATCGAGGTAGGGCTCGAGCATCGCGGCGGTGAAGTTCTCGGCAACACCGTCTTGCATGATCTTCACACTCGTCGCAGCGAAGCGACCGGTGGCGTTCTTGTCCCGGCGCATCACAAGTTCGGGAATCTGTTCGGGCCCACGCGTGCGATCCCACCAGAGAGCGCCGACAACGCGCGCGGTCAGGTCACCCGACTCGGCCGCCGCCATGTAGGCGGGAGTGGCATCGCCGGCATCCCCATAGCCGCCCAAGATGGCGTCTTGCCACGCGGTGATGCCTAGGGAGTGCAAATACTCTTGGCCGATCAGAAGCGCGCGACTGTAATCCTCGGGCGACGTTTCGGGCAGCAGCGCGTTCACGAGCGACATCGCGCCCTCGTGCAGCGTGCCGGTGGGATTGCCGGCGGCGTCGCGCTCGATGCGGCCATCGGCGGGGTCGGGCGTCGCGGCGGTGATTCCGGCAAGCTCCAGCGCGCGCGAGTTCACCCAGGCGCCGTGGCCGTCGCGGTTCGGGATGAACGCGGGTCGGTCGGCAACAGCCAGATCCAGATCGGATGCCGTTGGCGTGCCCCCGGGGAAGGCCGACATGTTCCAGCCACCGCCCAAAATCCACTCGAGCTCAGGGTTCGCCGCTGCATAGTTCTTCAGCCGCGCTACATACTCATCGCGCGTCGAGTCCCCGGAGAGATCACAGCGGATGAGGTCGAGCCCGCCCCACACGGCGTGCACGTGGGCATCCTGAAATCCAGGGATCAGCAGTTTGCCGTCAAGGTCAACAACCTCGGTAGCGGGACCGATGAAGGGCTGGATGTCGGCGTCGACGCTGCTGACAGCGATGATGCGGCCGTCGCGCACGGCCACGCTTCCGCGGCACGGTTCATCGCCGGTAGCCGTGAAGACGGGGCCACCGGTAAAAACGAGGTCAGCAAACGTCATGGTCGTGCACCTTCTGGTTCGTTCGAACTGCTGCGGTCAGGAGCGGGGGAGCGACCTAGCCGCCACCCACAGTCTTGGCGATGTCGGTGGCCGAGTCGCCAGCGCGACGCAAGACGTAGGCAACGAGACCGAGTGCCGCAAGCGTGAGCAGCAGCATGATCGTGGAGACGGCCGCGATCTCGGGGCGGAGCCCGGTGCGCACAGCGCTCAGCACGTAGACGGGCCACGGGGTTGAACCCGACACCTGCACGAAGGCCGAAACGATCGTGTTGTCGAGGCTGAGGGTGAACGAGAGAAGGCCACCGGCGAGCACAGCCGGCATCACGAGCGGGAGAGTGATCTGCGTGAAGCGCTTGAAGGGGGGAGCGTAAAGGTCGGCAGCGGCCTCCTCCAAGCTCTCGTCGATTCCGACGAGGCGCGAGCGCACAATGTAGGCAACAACAGCGGTTGCGAACAGGGAGTGACCAACGACGAGTCGCACGATTCCGTTGTCGAAGATGCTGAGGCCGACATCTTGACCGAGGAAGACCATCCACGGCAAGAGTGAAACGGCATCCACGATTTCAGGGGTGACGGTGACAAGCACAAGCAGAATAAGGAACGCGGGTGCCCACTTGCCGGCCCGACGAGCCAGTGCAACGCCCGCCATTGTTCCGAGAGCGGTCGCAATGAGCGCCGCAATGAAACCGGTCTGGATCGACACCAGCACGGCATCCGTAATCGCTGGTTTTGTAACGATCGCCGCGAACGAGCCGAAACCGAACTGATCCCACGAGACCAAAAGGCGGCCCTCGTTGAACGAGTAGATGATGATGACGGCGATGGGCGCAAAGAGGAACGCGAAGACGATCACGGCCCATACTTTGAGCGAAATATCTGTCAGGGCGAGTCGCTTCATGACTTGTCTCCCAACACGAGTTTTTGATTGGCGCGCAGGGGCCATGCCGCAAGCCACGTGACAAGCGCGGCGATCCCCACCGTGGTGAGAATCGTGAGCACGAGCACAACAGCCATTGCTGATCCGAGCGCCCAGTTCTGAGCGGTCTGGAACTGGTTAGCGACCATTTGGCCCGCCATGTTTCCCTTTGCTCCACCGAGCACCGTTGCCGTGATGTAGTCACCCATGAGTGGGATGTACACGAGCAGGATGCCGACGATGATGCCCGGCTTGGCCAACGGCAGGGTCACGTTCATGAAGGTCGACCAGCGGCCAGCACCAAGATCTTTGCTCGCTTCACGCATCGGGAGCGATACGCGGTCGAATGCCACAAACATGGGCAGGATCATGAGCGGCAAGTAGTTGTAGACCACACCGATCAGCACGGCGGTGCGGGTGTAAAGAATTTCGAGGGGCTCGTTCAGCATGCCGATCGACTGAAGGGCGTCCGAAAGGATTCCACTCGGCGCCAGGATGATCTGCCATCCGATGGTGCGAACCAGGAAGTTCGTCCAGAACGGAATCATGACCATCGCGAGCAGGATGCCACGTCGTGCGACCGGAGCCTTAAAGGCGAGCCAATACGCAAACGGGATGGAGATGGCCAGGCATATCAGGGTGCCGACCACCCCCACCCACAGTGTGTTCTGGAACGTTGTGAAGAACGTCGGAGACAACGCCTCGGCGTAGCGGTCAAAAGACAGCACGTCGTTGGCGTGGGTTCCGAAAATGCCCGGCTTGTATCCGAAACTAAACCAGACCACGAGCGCGACGGGCGCAACGAAGAAGGCGAACAGCCAAGCCCACGCCGGGATGGCGAGGGCAAAGCTGGGCAGCTTCAACCAGCGAGGGCGCTTCGAGGGCGCCTTTCGCGGTGGGGCCGTTCGGCCTTCAACGGTAGTGGTCATAGTAAATTCCGGATGGTCGCGGGTTAGGCGCCGGCCGACGCCTTCGTCTTGTCCCAAATTTCAACGATGCGCTGCTGTGCCTCGCCGATGGCTTGAGTGTGCATGGTGCTGATCTGGGCCTCATCGAAGAACACGAGGTCGAGCATTTCGAGGCCCTCGGAACGCGCTGTGTCCTCGATGCCAGTTCCTCCGGTGTGGTAGCCGATGTAGTCGAGTTCGCGCAACGATGCCTCTGGTGTGAGCACGTAGTTAATGAAGGCGTGAGCCGCTTCAGGGTTGGGTGCACCCTCAGCGATAGCCCAGTTATCCATCCACAGTTCCGTGTCAGGCGAACCGAGAACCCACTGCCAGCGGTCGGGGTCGTCGCTCTCCATGATGCCGATGCGAGCATCACCGTTCCACGACTGCATGAGCATGTGCTGCGCCTGCGGAATAGCGGCTCCACCGGGGTAGGAGTCGAAAGCGGAGATGTGCGGGGCCAGCTGAGTGGTCAGGAACTCTTCCGCGGCGGCAAGGTCGGCCTCGTCGGTGGTGTTCCAGTCGATTCCGTTAGCCCAGTAGTAGATACCGAGCAGGGGAGCGGGGTCGTCGAGCACCGAGGTCTTGCCACTGGCCTCGTTCTGGGCTGCGTCGATGAAGTCAGCCCAGTTGGTGAGTTCGCGAGTGATCTTGGTCTTGTCGTAAACGAAACCAGTCGTGCCCCAGGCCTTGCAGATGGAGTACTCGTTGTTGGGGTCCCAGTCGCGACCAAGGAAGTCGGGATCCATGTCAGCGATATTCGGGATGAGGTCGAGGTTGAGCTTGCTGAGCAAGCCGTTCTCGATCATCTGCGGGATGAACGGGCCGGTGGGAACGACGATGTCGTAGCCACTCGTGCCTCGTGCAGCGACAAGCTTGGAGATGAGCTCTTCATTCGAGTTGAAGGCGTCGAACGTGACCGTGGGGCCGAGCTCGTCGGTGTACTCGGTGACCAGGTCGGGGTCGTCGTAGTCGCCCCAGCTGTAGACCGAGAGCGAACCCTCGAGTGCGCCACCGGTCGCCTGCGGCGAAGAGCTAGATCCTGAATCGGTGCTGCAGGCCGCGAGTGCCGCAGCGCTCGCTGCCGCGCCAGAAAGCGCGAGGAAACGGCGGCGGTTCAACTGGCTCTTGATGATCTTCGTTGCTGACGTTGACGCAAGAATGCGAATGGGAGTTTCGTGGGACATCGGGCTGCTCCTTCTAAAGGGAAATTGAACTGGTTGGTGGTGCTGGGTTGGAGACCGCACGAGCAATGTCGGCCTGAGCCTGAGTCGCCTGCTCACTCGGGAAAACATGAACGGATGCGGTGTCCCACGTGCAGAGCACGGAGTCACCAATCGCCAGTCGGGGCGCATTCGGGCGCGGAACCCGCGACAGCAACGTCTGGTCTTCACCAATAGAGACGAGAAACTGCAACGTCTCGCCCTGGTGCGAGACACCAATAACGGTGCCCGGAATCTGATTCTCTGCCGTGGGGGCTGAGCTTGCGGATGCCGAGGCGAGCGCCACGGAGACAGCCTCGGGTCGCACGGCTGCCTGCGCTGCCATCCCGGGGTCAACGTCGTCGTGCGGCTCGGCCGCATGAATAATGCCGAACGGCGATTCCATAACGGTGAGGCTGCTTGTCATCGTGCCCGGGATGAAGTTCTGTTGGCCAATGAAGCCGGCAACATAGGCGCTCGCGGGCGAATCGTAGATCGAGTCCGCGTCATCCAACTGCTCGATGCGTCCCTTGCGCATGATCGCGATGCGGTCACTCATCGAGAGTGCTTCGCCCTGATCGTGCGTGACAAAGATGAAGGTGATGCCGAGGCGCGACTGCAGAAGCTTGAGCTCGATCTGCATTTCTTCGCGCAACTGGCGGTCGAGGGCACCCAGCGGCTCATCGAGAAGGAGAACGGCAGGGCGATTGATGAGGGCCCGGGCCAACGCGATGCGCTGCTGCTGGCCACCCGAAAGCTGGGTGGGCTTGCGATCGGCGAATGAGCGCATCTGCACGAGATCAAGTGACTCGGTAACGCGTTCGCGGATTTCAGACTTGGGGGTGCCCTTTTGGCGAAGCCCGTAGGCCACGTTCTCGGCAACGCTCATGTGCGGGAAGAGAGCGTAGGCCTGGAACACCGTGTTGACGTTGCGCTTGTGGGGAGGAATGCCCACAACATCCTGACCAGAGATGCGGATGCTGCCCGAGGTCGGCTCTTCGAAGCCGGCGAGCATGCGCAAGGTTGTTGTCTTTCCGCAACCGGAAGGGCCGAGCAAGGAGAGGAACTCTCCCGGACGCACGTGCAAGCTGATGTTGTCGACAGCGACAGCGCCACCAAACTTCTTGGTCACACCCTCGAGGACGACGGAACCCTCAGGCTCGCTAGCATTCGTCGTTTGTGCACTGGAACCCACTGCGGCTGAACCGGCGGGGGCTGTGTTCTGGGATGACTCTGTCACGACGCTACGTACCTCCAAGATCGCGAAAACTTATTCGCGACTGTGGGTGTAGTCAACCGGAAAAACGGATGAGACGCAACGGTTTACATGGTTAAGATCGTGTTACGGAACGGATTTCGTCGTTTTGAGTCGATTTCACGGCGCAAATCTAAGAGATCGCCAAGAACGACAACGAGGCAGATTGCTACTCGTAACGACGGTGAATCAGGCGCGACAACACGATAGAGCTGCGGGTGTTGTCGATGTTCGTGGCGGTGCGCAGCCGCTCGAGAGCGATCTCAAGCGAGTGGATGTCGCGCGAGCGCATGTGGACGACAGCGTCGGCCGATCCGCTGACTGTTCCGGCATCCACCACTTCGGGAATGGCGCTCAGGATTCGCTTGAGTTCGTGCGGAGCCACGTTGCCGCGGCAAAAGAGCTCGACGTAGGCTTCGGTTCCCAAGCCGTCGACGGCGGGATCGACCTGCACGGTGAAGCCGCGGATGGTGCCGTTGGCGACGAGACGGTCGACGCGACGTTTAACTGCGGAGGCGGAAAGCCCCACTGCTTCTCCTATATCTCCATAGCCTGCGCGGGCGTTGAGGCGGAGCATGTCGATGATTCCTGCGTCCAGCTTGTCCATCTCCCCAGAGTACGGTGGATTGTTGTGCTGTGGCTAGGGATTGCGCCGAATTAGTGCGCAGATTGCCGAGACATTGCGGATAGGTGCGTGAAACACTGGGGCTATGACGATCACTGACACCTCATCGACCACGCCTGCCCGCCAGGCCATCGCGAAGACCGTGCTGATGTGCCGTCCCGACTTCTTTACGGTCACCTACAGCATCAACCCGTGGATGAATCCCAACGATCCCACAGACACCAGCCTCGCTGTCAAGCAATGGCAGACGCTCTACGACACCTACATTGACCTCGGCTTCACCGTAGAACTCATCGACCCCATCGACGGGTTGCCCGACATGGTCTACGCCGCGAACGGCGGCTTCGTGATCGACGGCAAAGCCTACGGCGCCCTCTTCACCTACGACGAGCGCAAAGCAGAAGGCCCCGCCTACATGGAGTGGTTCGGCGCCAACGGCCTCGACGTTGCTTCCCCCGAGAACGTTAATGAGGGTGAGGGCGACTTCCTCCTTGTCGGCGACAACATCCTTGCAGGCATGGGCTTCCGCACCTCGGTCGAAAGCCACCGGGAGCTTGCAGAGCTTTCGGGCCGCAACGTTGTCTCCCTCAACCTCATTAACCCCAGCTTTTACCACGTCGACACCGCCATCGCGAAGCTCGACGAAACCAACATCGCCTACCTGGAGAGCGCGTTCGACGAGCCCTCTCTCGAAAAGCTCCGTGCACTGTATCCCGACGCCATCCTCGCTACAGAAGAGGATGCGGCAGTGCTCGGACTTAACTCCTACAGTGACGGCTACAACGTCGTCATCGCTGCCCGCGCCAAAGACTTCGAGCGTCAGCTCAAGGAACGCGGCTACAACCCCATCGGCGTTGACCTCTCCGAACTGCTGCTCGGCGGTGGCGGCGTGAAGTGCTGCACCCTGGAACTGCGCCGCTAGCGGCACGGTACCGATAACTTCGCCGCTAGCGGCGAGATGCGCCTGGCGCACTGAACAGAACGAATGGCCTGCGACTCGAGCGCGGGCCATTCGTGTTTTTGCTGCCGTACTGCGCGGGCTAGCGCTCTTCGCAGATCACCACGGGGATGTCGCGCTCGGTCTTGGTCTGGTACTCGGCATAGCGCGAATTGGCGGCCACAATCTGGGGCCACAGCTCAGCCTTCTCTGCGGCATCCGCGGTGTGGGTGTGCACGGGGATGGTGCGTCCGCGCACGGTGAGTTCGGCATCCGGATCCGCTTGCAGGTTGCGGTACCAGAGGGGGTCGCGATCGTCGCCGCCCTTTGACGCGACAATCACCCAGCGGCCTTTGCCGTGCACGGGAGCAGTCAGCATCGTTGACCGGCGGATGCCCGACACCCGACCCGTGGTGTGAAGCTCAAGTGAGGGCATGCCGCCCAGAGTCCAGCCCAGGCGACCGCCCGATACGGCAAGGATCGCGCGGTGCACGCCGTTCATGAGTTTCATGCCGAGGTCGCTGAGGCGGTTGCTAGTGCTCATAGGTCTATTCTCGCGCGGCGCTGCGGTGGGCGCACGAAGAGTGCGAGCACTGCGACGGCTATCGGCAGGCTCGCAAACCACACGGCCGGCTCAGTGAAGTTACCGCTGACGTCGACGGCAAGGGCGAGGGCGATCGGGCCGAGAGCCGTGGAGCCCAGGGCGATCGCGGTCGTGACGCCGCGAATGGAGCCGATGTGGGCGGTGCCGTAGTAGCGCACGTAGGCTGCCGCTTCCATCCCGCGCAGGCTTCCGCCGGCAGCGCCGAGAACGAGACCGTAGAGAATGGCTGTGCCGTCAGGGCCGACGACGGAGAGCAACAGCAGTGAGCCGGCGAGCGTGAGCATCGAGAAGATCACGAACAGCTTGGGGCTCACGCGGTCGACGAACGCTCCGACAATCAGGGTTGCCGCGATGCCGGTGACGGTTTGCGGCAGAAAGTTGGCGGCCGCTTCGAATGGGGTGAGGCCGCGCTCGCCGAGGATCGCGATTTGGTGGAAGGCGAGGCCGGTGCTCAGCATGCCCGAGACGGCGAGGGAGGAGGCGATGACCCAGAACATGCCGGTGCGGGCTGCTTCGCCGAGCATCCACGATTCTTTCTGGATGACGATCTGCGCCGTCGAGAGATCTTCGGTCTGGGCGGCAACTCGGCTGCGCTTCGGCAGGATGAACGCGAGGGGTACGACGACGGCGAGCACGATCGCGGCTTCCCACCGCCAGGCGGCGTGGATGCCGACAGCCGAGATGAGCCGTTCGAGACCGACGGGGGCGAGGGAGATTCCGGCGGATCCGATGGCGGCCGTGATGCCCAGCGCCAGTCCGCGGCGGTGGGTGATGGCGCGGGCGACCGCCGTGGTGGCGGCGAGGCTGAGGGCGCCCTGGCCGAGCATCCGCACCCCCACGAAACCGGCGGTGAGACCAGCGATGCCGTCGACGAAACTCAGGCCAAGCAGCACACTTGCGAACAGGGCGCCGATGACGATGGTGACGTAGCGGGCGCCGAAGCGGTCGAGGGCGCGGCCGACGAACGGTTGCGCGGCGGCACCAACGATCGTGCCGAAGAAGTAACTGATCGAGATGCCGGTGCGTGAGACGTCGAGTTCAGCGATGAGGGGGTCGGTGAAGACGGAGATTCCGGCGGTCTGGCCCGGAGCGGTCATCACCGAGAGGACGCCCGCAGCCACGACCAAGCTCACCCACGGCAGCCACCGCACGGGCGACCGCTGTGCCGGAGAACCTCGGCGCGACTGAGCCACGTTCACGTCAGAGGAAACCACAACCACTCAACCCTTCGTACCCACCGTCGGGCCAGCGCTTGGCGTTGCGACTCCTGCCGCAACGCATAGCCAAAATCGTACTCGCCTCTGGCGGGCCGGGATTCAGGCGAGTGGGGATGCTGGTGCGTAAAGTTGTTGCATGAACGCACTGCGCTCGCGGGTGGTGGCTCGCGATATCGACGAGCCGCACCGCAAAACGACTCCCCTTGAGCTGCTCTTCGACCTGACCTTCGTGGTCGCGGTCGCCTCGGTCGTGCGGCAGCTGACGCACGCCGTCGAGGTGGGGCATGCTTTCGAAGCCATCGCGCCGTTCCTGATGGTCTTCTTCTCCATCTGGTGGGCGTGGAATCAGTTCACATGGCTGGCCTCGGCGTACGACACGGATGACGTTCCCTACCGTCTCTTCACCATGCTGCAGATGGGCGGCATCCTCGTTCTCGCCGCCGGAATTCCCATGGCCTTCGACGACGGCAACTTTGCGGCCGTCACCGCTGGATACCTGATCTTGCGAATCGGGCTTATCGCGACCCTGCTGCGCGCGGTAAAAGATGATCCCGAAACGCGCGCGACCGCTGGCCGTTACGCGCTCGGTATTGGGGTCGTGCAGGTTGGCTGGTTGTTGCGGCTGCTGCTTCCCGCCGAGCTGGCCATGGTGTCGTTCGTCATCATCGTGCTCGCCGAACTGGCCGTGCCGCTCTGGGCTGATCGTGCACAGCGACTGTCCTGGCATCCGCACCACATCGCGGAGCGCTATGGAAAGTTCACGATTTTGGTGCTCGGCGAAAGCGTGCTCGCCTCGACGTTCGCGGTGCAGGAGGCGCTCGAGGAGGGTCTGTCGCCGTCGCTCATCGTGGCGTCGGTTGCTGGGCTCGTGCTGCTGTTCGCGCTGTGGTGGCTGTACTTCTCTGAACCCGCCGCCGAGGGCCTAGAAAACAGGCGCGATCGCTACCTGTTTTGGAACTACGGTCACTACTTCTTGTTTGCGGCGCTCGCCGCCGTCGGAACCGGCATTGAAGTGGCGGTGCGATCCGTCACGACAGACCTCGAGTCGAGCGAGCTCGTGGTCGGCTACTCACTGGCGCTGCCCGTCGCGCTCTTCGTTCTGCTGCTGTGGCTGTTGCACGCGCCCATGGTGGAGCGGGTGTCGATTCCGCGATCGGCAACCGTCGTTGCGGTACTCGTGATGCTGGCGCTGCCGCTGGCAGCATCCGCCATCGGCACTATCGGCGTAGCCGTGGCTATTGCGGTGGTCTCGGTAATTCTGCTGGCGGTCGCACTATTGACGGGACGCATGCGCGCAGCAAAACTTGAGGCCAAGCAGGACTAGCAAAGAGAGGGCGGAACACGATGTTTGCTCCGAAAGATGCATTCTCTGGATTCAGCGTCAACGATCTGGAAGCCGCTGCAGCCTTCTACCGTGACAGCCTCGGCCTCGCAGTCGCCGATGGCGGAATGGGCACGCTGCGCCTCACGCTCCCCGGCGGCGCCGAAGTGACCATCTACCCCAAGGAGAACCACGAACCGGCGAGCTTCACCATCCTGAACTTTGCGGTGGAGGATGTCGAAGCTGCCGTCGATGCGCTCAACGAGCGTGGCGTGGTCACCAAGATCTATGGCGACGGCGACCTCATGGGCGACCTCGGCACTGACGCGAAAGGCATCATGCGCGGGCACGGGCCGGAGATTGCGTGGTTCAAGGATCCTGCCGGGAATGTGCTGTCGGTTATCAAGGCGTGACGCCGCAGGGAGGGTAACGGACGCCTGACGGCGAGACCGTATGCCCTTGCTATACGTATAGTGTGACAATACACTTATGGCGTGATCAAGTCGTTTCGCCACAAGGGCCTCGAAGCATTCTTTGTGAGCGGCAAGAAATCAGGGATCCGACCGGATCACGCGAAGAAACTACAGCGGCAATTGGCGTGTGGTTTTCACATTCGAGCGCACAGACGTATACCTCGTTGACTACCTCGACTATCACTAGAAGGAGCAGGACATTGAGCATGTATAACCCTCCCCACCCCGGCGTCCTTCTCGAGGACTATCTCGGTGACATCAGCATTGCGGAAGCCGCTCGACGTTTGGGCGTCACGAGGGCCACGCTGTCGCGCATCCGGAATGGGCACGCGTCAGTGAGCGCGGATATGGCTGTTCGCCTCGGGATACTTCTTGGCACGAGCGCCGAGCTATGGCTCGGAATGCAGACCAGCTACGATCTGTGGGTTGAACGGCAAAAGCCCCAACCCCAGGTCATGCCGCTCGGGCTACGCGAGTGTGACGATAGGAGAATGCCTATGGCAACTCGACAATCATATGGAGTCACCGCGCATCAAAACGGATGATGGTGGTCCATCAAAGTGCCCGAACTGGAAGCCGTGGGTCAAGCCAAGAGCGCGACAGAGATCGAAAATGTAGCTCGAGAAATAATTGGCCTCTGGCTTGACATCGAGCCCGGCAGCTTCGAGGTTGCGGTGACTGTGGAGGTGCTAAGGGATGCGTAAGCGTCGAATTGAGCGTCACTTCACGAAACATGCGAACGCGCGGCGAAGTAGCGCTGCATCATCAGGGCACTCCTAGTCCGGCGTTTATCGATCAAGGTGACTCACAATAGCTAAACGTTGAACCCCGCCACACGTCGCTGATTGACCTCGGGCACGCGGTTTCGTCAGTCGAGCTTCGATCCGTATTTGCGATCGTTTCGCGGCAGACGTGTCGGGCTTTTTCTTTGCTACAGGTACGGCTCCAGTTGGCGCGCAATGGCTTCGCCTAGGGGAATCGGGACCGCGTTTCCGATTTGCCGCGCAATCGCCGTCTTGGACCCGACAAACTTGTGGTCTGCAGGGAAACCCTGGATGAGGGCGGCCTCGTAGTGGGTGATCGCGCGGTGCTCGGTGGGGTGCAAATAGCGCCCCTTTTCTGGCTTGAAGAACTCGGTGCGAATCGTCACTGACGGTTTGTCCCAGTTGAGTCGGCCCATCACGTCACCGGAGCCGGTCGTATGGTTTTTCCAGCACTCAGGCAGAAGGTCGGGGCGGTTCTTTGCGAGGTCAAACCTGTTGCCGTTTTCAGGGATGGCTGCAAAACGGGCGAGCGAGAGTTCGGTGTAGGCGCGCCCGACGTGCATCTCTGCGGGCGTGAAGGGGCCTGCGAGATTCTTGTCGTTGAAAGAGGTCGAGCGTCCTGGGCTCATGGCAGTTGTCACGACTGATGCTGAGACGTTCGCTAGCACGCTCTTTACGGGCACATGCCTTCCAGCGTGGGTCGGAGTTGGAAACCCTGGGAACGGAAGAGTCTTGAGATGACCGATAATTACAGCGCGTTTTCGCGCTTGAGGCGCTCCATAGTCGGCAGCGTTGAGCACTCTGTGCTGGAACGTGTAATTCTCGAGGGCTCCGCCCTCGGAGGTTTCGGCGAGAAATTGATCGTACTGAGATGATTTAGCAAAAGCCGCCACATTCTCGACGACAAAATACTTGGGTTTTGCGCGGAGGATCGTTTGGACGTACTGCTCCCAGAGCGAGTTTCGATCGTCCTCAGCGTCCTGCTTACCCAAGGTCGAGAAGCCTTGGCAAGGGGGGCCTCCGACGATCAGATCAGCTCGGGGAACTTTCTCGCTTTTGAGCCAGTCTTGGATGCTGCCCGAATAAACAATGTCTAGACCAAAGGTGGCTTCGTAGGATGCAGCGGCTGCGGTGTCCCATTCCACTGCGCGTACAGTCTCGTATCGAGCTGATGCCTTTTTGAAGCCTGCGGTGAGTCCGCCAGCGCCCGCGAACAGATCGATCACGCGGATCGTTTTCTTGCGTCGACGAATAGTCCCAGAGTTCGCCATAGCTGGGGTCTCCGATTGCACAGGCGTGGGTGGGGAAAGCGTGGGCACTTCGCAAGTCTAGCCGGCGCCAGTGTCTTCTGGTCGTAAGCGGCTTGCGTGGTCACCGCGAAGCCTTCGGACAAGTTTCTTGCTTGGCACTACAGGTCTGCGGGGGCTATCGAGGAGCTGCCAAGCAATTGCAAGTTGAGTGCGCCCTTGATCGTGCGCTATGCGGCTGACGCCAGTACCTTTTCGATACGCACTAAATATCCGCTCGCGCTCTGCAGGTTCCCATGCGAGCCCATGGCGGGGAGCTAAGGACTCATCGTCGATTGCGCCGTTTAGGGCGAGTACTACTTTGCTGAGACGCGTAGCTACGTAGCGGATATCGACTTCGGCTTCGGCCTCGATTGCGGCGAGGGACCAGCCCTGACGGTAAAGGTCGACGATGTGCGCGTCGCTGCCGAGCTCGATCGGGACCTGTTGATCGGGGGCCTCTGGCTCGGGTGCTTCGATACGTGCTGCGGCCTGCGAGGAAGGTCCTTTTCCGAGGGGGACGGGAGGCGTCGCGACAAACGCTCGTGGCCGACTGCGAAATGGTTCGAGGAGGTCGCTGCCCTCGCGATCAAGTTCTGCGTCGAGAAAGTCCTCCAAGTGGCCTCGAACTTCTGTACTGGAACGAAGACTTTCCATTGTCTTTTTCTCGATTTGTCGGATGCGTTCGCGAGTTACGCCGAAGATATCGCCAATGTGATCAAGAGTTGCGGGGTCTTGACCCCCGATGCCGAATCGCATCTGGATTGTCGTTGCTTCTCGCTTGGGCAGGGCGCTAAGCACATTGTTCATAGAGCCACGGAACTCAGCATGGATCAGCAGGTCAACGGGCGCGACCGACTCGTCGATCAAAGTGTTGTGGAACGATCCGAAGCCCTCACCGGGATCTAGTTCCTTGTCTATCGAAAAGAACGAGTATTCGTAGCCTAGAGCGCTCGCTGCTTCTTGCTCTGTGACTTCGGCCGCAGCGGCGAGTTCCGAAATGGTCGGCTCACGGTCGTTCTGAAGCTCGAAGCTGCGCGCCGTTTGACGCAGTTTGCTTTGCTGCTCCACCATGTGGACGGGGATGCGAATTGTGCGGCCCTGATCGGCGAGGGCACGTGTGATCGCCTGACGGACCCACCAGGTCGCATAGGTGGAAAACTTGAACCCTTTCATGTAATCGAACTTCTGTATCGCACGTAACAGTCCAAACGCGCCCTCTTGAATGAGGTCGGCATAGTCCAAACCATGATTGACATAGCGGCGTGCAATTGAAAACACCAAACGGTAGTTGGACGCGGCGAACCGGGCAAATGCCTTTTCACCATTTTTGGCGACCCATTGGAACTCACGACCCAATGGTGAACGTTGTTCGCGTCTATCGAGCAGGTCCAATTGTTCTTGAGCGAAGAGGCCCGCTTCGATTTCTTTTGCGAGTGACACTTCCTGGTCAGCGCTGAGAAGAGGAAAGTCATTAAGGCGTTGTCGCAGATCGAGGACGAGATCGTCTGATGCTCCGAGCACATTGGGAATCAACTGCATTCTTTCGCCGTCGTCCGTTAGCTCGCCTCGGGCTGCCTCGCGCGCATACCGCGCATTGCGCGCTTCATCTTTAGCGGCTTGAAGAGCTGCTTGTTCCGCGTCTTGGGCAACTTCTCGTTTGATCCGAGCGGAGACGACGCGATCAATATCCGCGGGAGTCGGCTGTCCGTGAGATTCAGGGCCGCTCATTTCGCTTTCCGGCGCCTGTGCCTCGTCTTCGCTGACCGTTGAATTGTCGTCTGGCACCGCAAAAACAGGAAGGGCATCGGCGTCGTCTGGTTCGGCGACCGTTGGGTCGAACGCTTTTGCGCCGATCTCGGCGATCGTGGTGAGCGCGAGGACGCGTTGCCAGGCTTCGAGCTGATCGAGCGTGCTTTGTTGAGGTCGCTCGCTGGCGAAGTGCTTTTCCACCAGAAGGTAAATCGAGAGCGAGAGCCCGTCACTTCCAGTGAGCGCGGCGCGGTAGCCAGCGTTCATCCACAGGGTGCGCCGGCGATGGTCGAACTGGAATAGTCGGTCGTCGTCGAGTACCCGCCAACGGATCGACGCGGGTTCTGAATCATCTCTCGACACCAGCATCTCTTGGACGAGGCTGCGGGTAGCGTCGGAAAGGCCTGCTCCAAGCGCAGTTATCGGTTTCGGGCCGACCCGCCTAACGTTTGCGGCTTGCATCGTCTCGCGGGCGTGTTCTAGGTACTGCCGAAAATCTGTCTCATCGTCAGCTATTGCTGCTTCGAGGGCGTGCATGAATTCAGGGCGGAGGACCACTCCGCGCTTCTCTGGATTGATGGCTATCGCACTAAGCATCTCTTTGCTTATATCGATTGACACTCGGGCGAGCTGCGACTCGGTTCGATGATCGGGGAGGAGCGAATGCCAGCCACCTGCTTGAAGCATTCTGCCGTTGCGATAGATGTAGAGGCCTTGACCGTCGATTCGCGGCTTGCCCAAGAGCTTGGCTGCAGGTGCCTGCGAATTCGGCGGGAGAATGTGACATTTCGCGGAGAGCACTCCTCCATCGGGCAGATCGGCAGCGATCGTTTTCGGGTACCCGGTTCGGCCTGAGTGATTGAAGCCGAAGGGGTCAACCGATTCGACGGTTCGTGGAGCACCAGACTCGCTGAATTCGATATCGAACTCGTCGATTTCTATGCGCAGCGCGCCTTCTGCGATAGGCCGGTGAAACGTGAGTCCCAGCTCACCGCGGAGGTCGTTTATTAGTCCGTCAAGCCATTTCTGCCTAACCGATGGAGCCGCAGCAACGGAGACAGCGTCGAGTATCGACCATTCGACAACTGTGCCGGTTGATTGGATCCCACGGTGAGTTCCGAGGTGGTAGCCAGTCCACGCGGCTGACTCGGTGAGGACTTCGATGTCGAAGTTGCCGCCAACATCATTGCGGAGCATGCGTACGCCGTGCATTGCTTCGTAGCCGCAACTAGTAAACACTCGCAGACAGGCACCCTGGCTCATTGATGCTGCTTTTAGTCCCATACCGAAGTGGCCCAGTGAGTCCGCGTCGTATTTGCGCTGTTTGCCGAGGGTCATGGCGTCTATGAGCTGATCGCTATTCATGCCCGTGCCGTCGTCCGCGATACGTATGCTTTTAACCAGACCGCTATCGACCATGAAACGGATGCTGATGCGTTCTGCTCCCGCATCGATCGAGTTGTCTATGAGGTCCGCGATCGCACTGTTGAGAGAGTGACCGCGTCCAATGGCGCTGAGAACTGACGGGTCGGGCTTGAGGGACACCACGCTGGCGACGTCTTCATCGACAACGGAAGTGTCGAGCGCGTCGGTTGCGGGCTTGTTGAGCATTTCTTCATCGTATTAGTGCGTGGCGACATTCGTCGCCCTCCAGTTCGCGGGTGCAAGTGCTGCACTGCTCCTTTGAAGAGAGAGCACTCGACGTGTGCGCACCCAGTCCGAGGGCCACAGGGATGATTCCTCGGGTAGGTAAAGGCGAGTGACCATCAAATATTTCAAGAATGAGATAGAAAGGGTGTGCGCGTTCGTGGAGATGAGCTTTTGGCACTCTGGAATACGAAACCTCGTGGAGTTGCTTTAGGGGGGGGCGCGCTTAGGAATAGTTAGGGACAACGAAATGGGTTTAGTGGCTCGCTGTAGTTTTGCGGGAAACGCGGTCCCCTCGACCACCGGAATCTGGAAAACGAAAAGATGAGTGAAGTCATAAACCCGCAGCATCTGACCCCGGATGTAGTCGAGGAGTACTTCCGATTGGGAATTCGCACAGCCTTCACTCTGAGCGAAGAGCCCGACGCGCGACTCGTCATAGATCCCGTTCGGGACGAAATCCAGCTTCTTACGCCAGCTGCGGGAAGTCCGCCGGAGGTGACCGCGTACGAAAGAATCTCGATCAAGCGCCAGCGTCCTAATGACGCCACCGCCGACTGGTACGAAATGACAGTCGACAGCACTGATATGCGGTACGAGGGATACGTTCTCGTGGAGTCGATCGTTGATCAGTTGCGAGCCGGAGCGTCATTTAGGCATGCCGTATCTGAGTCGCTCGAGGGGCTAAAGGACTTGCTTGCTAGCCGTTCGCGACTTACTGAAGAGCGGATAACTGGTCTGATCGGGGAGTTGCTCGTGCTCTCGCATGTGATCGATGCTGACGGCGAAGATGCCGCGATCGCAGCATGGCTCGGGCCGCTCTCAGAGGAACACGACTTTGGCTTTGGGGATTTCGACGCAGAGGTGAAATGCACTCGCTCCGAAGGTCGGGCGCACGTGATCGGGTCTGACACTCAACTTCAGCCAGAACCTGAACGGCCGCTATATCTTATTTCTGTTCAGATAACTCGTGCAGGAGGAGCCTCCGACTCCTTCACTCTTCCATCTCTTATTGCGTCCGTGCGGTCAAAACTCCACCATGCGTCGAGATCCTTTGACTCTGCGATCGAGGGACTTGGGTGGAGGGACCGCGACGGCGATCTCTACGGAATTCGATATCAATTGCGATCAGTGCCCCGCGGTTATCTGGTCGACGATGCGTTCCCCGCCATTACGGCAGCTCGCCTCGACTCAGTCGTTCCACAGCGCAGTCTTGTCACTCGTGTCTCCTATCGTCTAGACGCAACGCACCTTCCCTACGCCGAGGTGCCGGCACCGCTCGATGGATTCTGTGAGGACATCGTATGAATGACGGCATTTCTTCGATTATTGAGTCGGCGATCCGAGATTCGCTAAATGGAATTCGAGAATCGGGGCCAGAACCCTTGCTTGAGCTCGTCGAATTCAAGTTGCGTCGAGATGCTGTGGAGGTGACTGAGCAGGTCGTTTTGAACGCAATCGTCTCTAGAGATAAGACGGACCCAACGTGGAGAGCAATGCACATGGCTCTCGCGCAGTGGGATGCAGTTTCACCGGCCCCTTGGTCGACTGGCACTAAACCTTGGAGCGCTGAACGTCGAGACCTTATCTATGAACGGCTCGAGCTCTCCACAGGAGCGCGAGAGGAGCTGGATACCAAAATCCCAAGTGCGTCGCAGATGGACGCGATGATCGTTGATTCCGAGCTTTGGAACCCCTGGTACACGGCAGATCGGCAGAGGTCGAACGATTTCTATTGGCAAGCGTACCGTGGCGTCCTCGAGCGCAAAGGATGGGACGTTGACGCACTTACGAATCTCAACAAGTCGACGACAGACATCGTCGGACGGTTGTCTGATCCGAGCGCCGAGGTGGGCTATCAGGCAAAAGGGTTAGTCGTTGGTCACGTCCAAAGCGGCAAGACGGCGAACTTCACCGGAATCGTGGCAAAGGCAGTTGACGCTGGATATCGACTCGTAATCGTGTTGACCGGAACAATTGAACTACTCCGACAGCAGACTCAGCGCCGACTCGATATGGAATTAGTGGGCGAAGAGAATATTCTCGAAGGTGTCGACAGGACCGACGAAACAGCGATCCGAGACATCGACTACATCGGCACGCAGGACACAGATTGGTACGACGGAAAGTTTCTTCGGCACGCGGTGGACATTCATTCAACCCCAGGAATTCCGGCGATTAAGCGGTTGACCACAGTCGGTAAGGACTTCAGAAAGCTCCGACTCGGTCGTGATGCCTTGGACTTCCGCCGGACGGGAGAGTTGCGGGAGCCGGAGAAGCCTGTCTATCACGCAGACAATATTCACTCAGTAGATGCGCGCATCGCCGTGATGAAAAAACACCCCAAGGCGCTCAGCGACCTGTTGCAAGATCTAAAAAATATTCGTGCGGATGTGCGTGAAATCCCTGTGCTCATCATTGATGACGAAGCGGATCAAGCCTCTGTTAATACGGTGAACCCGCGTTCCAAGAAAGCGGCGGCAGATGAGCAAAAGAAGCGCAGCGCGATAAACAAGCTCATCAATGAGCTGCTTACGACCTTGCCCAGGGCTCAGTACATCGGATATACAGCAACACCTTTTGCAAACGTATTTATTTCGCCAGATGACTCCGAAGACATCTTTCCGAAGGACTTTATCGTCAGCCTTGAGCCGTCAGCGGAGTATATGGGAGGGCGACAATTCCATGATCTATCCGGCTTCGACCCAGCCCACAAAGGCGATCCCGGGGTTTCGAACGAGGCCGCTTTTGTCCGAGACCTGCGTGCTGACGGGATTGAGGACCCAGAGGCTGAACGCTTAGAAATCCGGAGTGCTATCGACGCGTTTGTGCTCAGCGGCGCCATCAAGAAGTGGCGTGAAGATCAGGACAGCAAGTTCGGATATCGGCACCACACGATGCTTGTGCATTCGTCCATCAGAGTCGCAGACCATTCTGAGCTTGCAGCGACATTTCGATCCGTCTGGGGCGAGGCTGGGTATAGCTCGCCGAGGGGCTTCGCGCGACTCTTAGGCCTATTTGTCGATGATTTCTTGCCCGTAACCGAGTCTCGATCAGAATGGGGGCATTTGCCGATGCCCCACAATTTCGATGAGTTGAAGCCTTACATCGGTCTTGCTGTTGACGCAATTACGGCCGACAGTGACCCGGTGGTTGTCGTGAACGGGTCTAAAGAGAGCGATTACAGCGCGATGGACTTTCAGGTTCGACCATATTGGCGCATCATGGTCGGCGGTGCCAAGCTCAGTCGTGGCTTCACTGTAGAAGGGCTCACCGTTTCGTATTACCGAAGACGCACCATAGCAGCGGACACACTCATGCAAATGGGACGATGGTTCGGATATCGACCGGGACATAACGACCTCGTGCGGTTATACATCGGACGAGAGGTGCTCGACGGCCGAAAAAAGTCCTTTGATCTTTATGGCGCGTTTACGTCGATCGTCGAAGACGAAGAGGAATTTCGCGACCAACTCAAGAAATTTGCTGACAGAACAGAGGAGGGCAAGCCCGTAGTACGCCCCATCCATGTTCCACCTATGGTCTTTCAGCAACTGCCTTGGCTCCGCCCGACTGGTGCGAATAAAATGTACAACGCGGTGCTGCAATATGAAGGCACTGGGGGAGTTGTCAAAGACTTCAACGCCCACGACTACCGCGGGGATGGTGCTCGTAATAAGAAGCACTTTGACGCAGTTTCTGCGTGGATTCCAAAGTTGTCGGCCGGTGTTGGCGAATACTTCGGAATCGAAGGCACCAAGTTCGAGGCTCGAACAGCAATCTTAACCAGCGAAGAAGTGATCACCGCACTTGGACAGTTCGAGATGCTCTCGCGTGACCAATTTTCTCCGACAATAAGCCTGATCAAAAAGGCGTCGGAAGAAGGTCTAATTAAGGACTGGGCGGTTCTGGTCCCCGAACTCGGCGTGAGCCACCGTCGGATTGTTGGCGACATCACTGTCTCGATAATGGAACGTCGGCGTCGAAGTGACCGCCCGGGATTCGCCGGTAGCGAGCGCCGCCATAGAGCGGCCCTTGAAGTTATTACGGAGAAGCCGGGTCAGACAGTCCTCGCAGGCCCCGCTGCGGAGGCCTTGAGTCGTCCAGATCGCGGTGCCTTGCTCCTCACATTTAGCATTGACCCGGAGGTCCGTAAGGCGGAAAAGAGCCCTGATGGTTCCGGGCGGGTGGACCCAGAGCGCGTGAAACGCGAGTTTTGGCCTAACCCGCTCACCAGCAATGATGTTGCGACGCTTGTTTCGCTCGCTCTGCCCTATGAGGCGGCGCCGCGCGGACGAATTGGGTTCGGCGTCCGACGCCGCGATCAGGCAGACCAAGCGATTATCGACACCGAGTAGCGTTGACCCATGACGGTACTCACCCCAGCACTGCTTGATCGCATCCGGTCGCGGGCCGCGCGCTACGACCGCGAGAACATCTTCTTCACCGAAGACCTGCAAGAGCTGCGTGCCGTTGGCTACTTGAAGCCGCGCAGTTTGCGTGAGCTGTCGGATGATCAGCGCCTCCTCGCCGCGTACGCCCCGGCCACGGCGCTCGCCATCAACATGCACCTCGTGTGGATCGGCGTCGCCTGGGCTCTGCGCGAGCGCGGCGACTCGAGCCTCGACTGGCTGTTGGCGGATGCCGAAGCCGGCGAAATATTTGCTTTCGGCTTGAGCGAACCCGGCAACGATCTCGTCATGTGGGACTCCCTCACCACCGCCGAAACCGTCGAGGGCGGTTACGCCTTTACGGGCACCAAGATCTTCACCTCGCTGTCTCCCGCATGGACCCAGCTCGGACTCTTCGGCAAGCACACCGCCGACGACGGCACCGAAACCCTCGTGCACGGTTTCATCTCTCGCGATGAGCCCGGCTGGCGGTCGCTCGGCGACTGGGACACCCTCGGCATGCGCGCCACTCAAAGTCACACCACGGTGCTGGATGGCGCCTTCGTTCCGGCAAACCGCGTCGCCCGCGTGCTACCCGTCGGCCCCAATGCCGATCCGTTCATCTTCGCGGTGTTCGCCAACTTCTTGCCGCTCATCGCCTCCGTGTATGCGGGCCTTGCCGACCGCGCCCTCGAACTCGGGGTCGAAGCACTGCAGCAGCGCAGCTCGGCCATCAGCGGAGAGGCGTACTCCGAGCATCCGGATCTGCGCTGGCGAATGGCAGATGCCGCCCTCGCGCTCGATGCGATCGAACCCCAACTGCACAGCATCGTCGATGACGTTGATGGGCTCGTGGATCACGGGGCTGGGTGGTTCCGCAAACTGACCGGTGTGAAGCACCGCAGTATCGAAACCGCACGCCACGTTGTCGACCAGGTGATGCGCTCAGCCGGGGGAGGAGCCTTCCGCAGCACGAGCGAACTCTCGCGCCTGCAACGCGATGTGCTCGCCGGCATCTACCACCCCTCGAACCCGGAATCGGTGTACAAGACCGTCGCGAGCGACCTGTTCGGGAGCTAGGTGGGAAGTGAAACATGACGAACGCAAGTGAACTGCTCACCGCGATTGAGGCGCTCTTTGTTCAGCGCGCGGCGGAGGCGACCGCGGTTTCGCGCGAGACGCAATTCGTGGCCGGGCGCACCCTCAGCGAAACGCGACTCGTTGTGCTGTGCCGCTGGTTGGAGAGCCCGACGCTTTTCGGAGCAGCCTTTGACGTGGACGAGCTGACCGCAGAGTTCGAGCCGCATGATGCGGCGAGCATTGCCGATGCCATTGTGAGCAACGATCTGGCTGGCCCGCCCGGATCAGGCATCCGGCTGGATGTCGACTGGGCTGTGGGGCTCGTGTCTGCACCGGAGGACGTGCAGTGGGTACTCGGAAGCGAGCGCTTCGGGGAGTCGAGTCTCTAACCGAGCCCGAACAGCGGCAGCGCCATCCAGATTGCGACGCCGATGAGGGTTGCCGCGAAGAGGTAGTCGATGAGCTGTTGGGCTCGTTCGCCGTGAAAGAGAGCGGTGAGCATCCGCCCGCCTGCCGTCCAGATGATGAAGGCGATCAGGTTGTTGAGCGTGAAGATTGCAGTGATGAGCAGCACGGCTGCGAGCCCGCTGTTCGCCTCGGGGCGCAGGAACTGGGCGAACATGACGACGATGATGTAATACGCCTTGGGGTTCAAGAGCAGCACTAATGCGCCGCTCCAGAAGCCGATCTTTTGCGCAGGCTCAGGGAGTGCTGGCGTCGGCGACTCGGTCGATTCTGCCGAAGTCGCCGCTGAGTTCGACGCGACCAGTTCTGCAGCTAGTGCCTCGGAGAGAGCCCCTGCCCGAGCCCGAGCACGAGCCCGAGCGCTGCGGATGAACGTGAACGCGAGCCACAACACATACAGACTGCCGGCAGCGCTCAGCACGACGACAAAGGCGGGATGCATCAGCACTGTCGCGCCAAGGCCCAAGCCGATCGCCGCCGTCACGATGAATGTTGCTGCGTGATAGCCGGCGAGAGCGGGCACGGCAGCCCGAGGTCCGCGCGATGCTCCGATCGCCGCAAAGAACGTGTTGCCCGGTCCCGGGCTGTACGCCAACGGAAAGAGGAACACGATGAGCGCTGCGAACGTAGCAATCGTCATCGCGTGGCATCCGAACTTGAGGTATTCACCTCATCAGTATCGGGCGGACGGGGCCGCACAACTCGCGGAAATCGGACTTCGCGGTGACGCGCTCGCTGAAACGCTAGACGGAGCTGAGCCAGATGCTCACCCAGCCCAGCAGCGCGAGAACAACCACGATGCCGCCGAGTGAGATTGCGATACGCGGTCGCTTGCCCAGAACTAGGTAGTACAGCGCAGTCGCGAGAGGTGCGGTCCACGCTCCAGCCGCGATCATGAACATGCTCAGGAACACGGGGCTGTCGAGGTGGAAGATGAGCCCCGTCACCAAGACGGCGACACCGGGCACGATCCCGAAGAGTGGACTCAGCGCGATGAATAGTGCGATGGGGAGCGCTCGAGCGGGAAGTCGTGCGCTCAGCCACAACCACGTTGGCACACCGAACAGGGCGGCCACCGGGAGCCCCACTGCGGTTGCACGGGCGAAAGCGTGCAGCAGCTCCGAGCCTGTTGAGCCAGTTCCCAGCACTACGAGCACAGTGCCCAGCGCCAATGCCACCACGATGCAACCGAGGACGGCGGCGATGTCCTTGAGGTTTCGGCGCGGGTGCAAGGTCTAGGGTTTCTTTGTCGCGCGCCGGTGCTGCCAAATGAGCACTAATCCCGAGGCGAGAGTAAGGAGATGAGCAAGGACCGCCAGCGGGGTCAGACTGTCCACTATTACTCGCACTAGAAGAAGGATCAGGGAGCCGCCAGCAAGAATCACCCCGGCCCAGAACAACGCTTCGGTAGCTTTCATCTTGCGTGTCATCGCTTCCTCCGGCAACTGTTCTGAAAAACGACGTTGTCTCAATGGTAACTATCGAAGCCGCTCACCGCGTGTACGGGTAACCGAGCTAGACCGCAGCAACCTGCTCGCGCGCCCCGAGCCGCAAGCTCACATCGGAGTCGCGACGCTCATCATCGTGATGGCTGACGAGCACCACGATCTTGTCGGCGAGAGCCGTGCGCAGGTCGGTGATGAGTTGCTCGGCGCTCGCGGCATCCAAGTGGGCTGTCGGCTCATCGAGCAGCACGACATCTGCCCGCGTCAGCAGGGTGCGGGCAACCGCGAGGCGCTGACGCTCACCGCCCGACAGGCTCTCGCCCGCCGAACCCACCCGAGTGTCGAGGCCACGGTCGAGCGAATCGAAGAGCGGGCCAAGACCTACCTGACGCAGCACCGCGACGAGCTCCTGCTCGGTCGGCTGATCATCGTGCGCGCGGCCCAACAGCAGGTTTGCGCGAATCGTCGAATCGAAGAGGTGCGACTCCTGCGGGCACCACGTGACCGCCGCGCGCAATTGCTCGGGCGACAGCTCGCGCGCATCCACCCCGTTGAGACTCCACGAGCCAGCGGCCGCCGGAAGATACCCGAGCAGCGCCGCCAACAACGTCGACTTGCCCGCGCCCGACGGACCCTCGACGACAAGCCATTCGCCACGTTCGACCCGAGCGGTTGCGCCCGAGAAAGCCAGCGTCGGGCTCGAAGGCCAGCGGATGCCGAGCTCCCGCAATTCAAGAACGGTCACGTCAGAAAGTGGTCGGTCTGCGCTCGCACCAGCAGCATCCGCACGCTCAACTCCCGCAGTAACCCCGCGAACCTTCGCAAGCGCAGCACTGAGCGCCGGCCACTGCTGCACGGAGTCGACGAACGCGATCAACGAGTCCACGAGACCGATGGGGATGAGCACGAGTACGGCGACGATTCCGATGGGAAGGGTTCCGGCGACGACGGCGGGAGCGGCGATAGGTAGCATCGCGACGGCGGTCACGGAGCAGGCGAGTACGACGACGGCGTTGCCAATTCCGAGGGCGCGGGCGCTGCGGCGGGAGAGTGCGCCAGCTTCGGCGTCGATGTGATCGAGGCGGGCGAGCATACGTTGGCCGACACCGTTGGCGCGCAGGTCGCTGGCCGCACCGGTCATGGCGGCGAAGGCGCGCACGACGCGGGACTGCACTTCGGCGATGCCGTTGGCGGCCGAGCGGTCGATGATCACGGCGATGATGGGTGCCGCAATGAGCCCGACCGCGAGCCCCGCGAGCAACACGGGAACCGCGGGAGCGTGCAGCAACCCGACCGCAATGAGCGCGGCGAGCGACGTGCCCAGAGCAACGGCGGGAGGCAGCACGACGCGGGGCACGAGATCGCGCACCCGGTCAGAGGCAGCGACGAGGTAGTCGAGCGCAACCCCGCCATTGGCAAGGGCGCGCGAACCGAGCGCCCGAGCGCCCAGACCATTCCACAGGGCAACTCGCAGCTCGATCACCGAACCGAGCACGGCGCGGTGGGTGGCGAGGCGTTCCGCGTAACGCAGAGCCGCGCGACCGATGCCGAAGAAACGCACTCCCACAATGGCCACGAGCAAGAACATGATGGGCGGATGCTCGCTCGCCCGCACAATTAGCCACCCCGAGATGGCAGTCAGCGAGATCGCGAAGAGGCTCGCGCCGACGCCGAGAGCAATTGCTCCGACGAGAGTCCCGAGGGAGGGGCGCACAAACTCGAGCAGGCTGGCGAGAGTCGCACGGGTTGTGCGGGGCGCGTCAAGAGCGTCAGCATCCACCTCGCCGTCAACCGTCAGCGGATCAACGCGTGCCTCGACGGCACGGGTGCCGCCCGAAGCGCCCACGGCCACCACCTGATCGGCCAGCGCCGCAATGCCCGCCTCGTGCGACGCGACCAGCACGGTGACGGGGCGACCGCGCAGCTCAGCAATCGCGGCTTCAACGCGGGCAGCGGATGCCGGGTCGAGGTGGGCGGTCGGCTCATCGAGCAGCAACAGGGTGGCGCCCGCTTCGACGCGCAGCAGTCCGCGCGCGACGGCAATGCGGCGCAGCTCGCCAGGGCTCACCTGGCGCGGGTCGGCCTCGGCAACGGCGGTGAGGCCGAGATCAAGCAGCACCGACTTGATGGCTTTTTCGTCGCTGCTGTAGAGACGAAGTTCGTCGAGCACAGTGTCAGCAACGGTGTGCGGATGCTGCGGAACCCAGGCCACGCGGGAAACGTCGATGCCCCACACGCTACCGCCGCTGGGCTCGCGATTGCCTGCGAGCACCTCAAGAACACTGGATTTTCCGCTGCCGCTCGGCCCATCCAGAGCAGTGATGGTGCCGGGCGTCGCGCGGAAGTTGAGCTCGTTGACTGCAGGAAGGGCACGACCCTCGTAGGCGATCGTGAGGTTCACGACGCGGAAGGCGCCAGCGCTTTGGCGATGCTCCCGAGCGCGCGGTGCGTCGATGATCGTGCGAGCACGACGCAGCGCGGTGAGCCCATTCTCGGAGGAGTGGAACGCGGCGCCCAGCTCGCGAAAGGGTGCGAAACACTCCGGGGCGAGTACGAGCGCGATAAGGCCGACGGTGAGGGAGAGCTGGTCATCCACCAGCCGTACGCCCACAAAGACAGCAACGACCGCGACCGAAATGGTGGCGATGAGTTCGAGCACGAGCGCCGAAAGAAACGCGGTGCGCAAGGTTTCCATCGTCTTCGTGCGGTTCTCTGCGGAGATCGACCGCAAGGCTTTCGACTGCTCGGCGACACGGCCAAGACCCACCAGAACGGGAAGGCCGCGGGCCAACTCGACCAGATGATCAGAGAGCCGTTCGAGGCTGGCGCTGGCCGCATCGGCACGCTCGCGCGTGTGGCCGCCGACAAGAACCATGAACACCGGAACGAGCGGAATCGTCAGCACAACAATGAGCGCACTCACCCAGTCGACCGAGAGGATGCGGAGGCCGACCAGCAGCGGAACCGTTGCGGTCATCACAATCGCCGGCAGCACCACGCGGAAGTAGTTGTCGAGCTCATCAAGACCGACGGTCGCAATCGCGGTGCTCGCTCCCGAGCGGGCGTCGGAGCCGGTGAGTACTCGCTCCGCGAGTTCGTGGCGCAGAGCCTCCTTGGCGCCTAACGCGGCGCGGGTCGCGAAACTCTCCGTAGCCCACGCGGTAGCCGCGCGGAGGAGGCCAGCCGCGATACCAAGAACGATTGCGAACTGCCAGGCTGCGGCATCCGCTTCAATGACGCCGACGACACCTCGAGCAACCGCCTCGGCCATGAGCACGAGCGCCAATCCCTTGAGGGACGACAGCAACCCCAGCCCGAACAGTGTGTGCACACCGCCCGGGCCAAAGCCCGCTGCGAGTCGTTCGTGGAGTTTGGCTCTCATGCCCTCCATCGTGCCCTAGCTCGCTGAAGAAGCGGGGGGACTAGCTGGAGAAGCGGGGGCAACCGCAGGCTTCACGATGTGCGCCTCAGGGAGGTGGTGATCGCTCAGGCGGTTGCGGAAGACCCAGTAGGTCCAGCCCTGGTAGATGAACACCAGTGGCAGACCAAACGCGGTCACGACGCTCATGACGCCAAGCGTATATTCGCCGCTCGCCGCGTTAGAGATAGTCAGGTTGAACGCCGGGTCAAGCGTCGACGGCAGCACCACGGGGTAGACCGCGGCGAAGATGGATGACGCTCCGGCCACCAAGAACGCTGCGATACCGATGAAGGCCCAGCCTTCACGCCCGGCACGCGCACTGATCCAGCCGAAGACCACCGCGATCACGGCGATGACCACAAGCAACCACGTAATGAGGGTGCCGTTCTGGAACTGGATGATCAGCACCCACGCGACGATCGGAAGCAGGGCAACGGGGCTCCACCGCACCACAAAGTTGCGGGCACGAACACGCACGGCGCCATCGGTTTTGAGGCCGAGGAAGACGGAGGCGTGAACGAGAGAGAAGCCAACTACTGCGAGGCCACCGAGGACGGCGTACGGCGTAAACCAGGCGAAGGCACCGCCAACACGGTCTCCGTTGGCGTCGATGGGAAGGCCGGTGGTGGTGAGCGCGAGGGCTGCGCCGATACCGAAAGCCGAACCGAGCGAGCCGAGGCCGAGAGCGCGGTCCCACCACATGCGCCACTTGTCGGTGGAGCCTTTGCCGCGGTACTCAATCGCAACCGCGCGGAAGATAAGGCTTACGAGCACAATCGTCAGCGGGATGTACAGCGCCGAGAAGAGCGATGCATACCAGAACGGGAATGCAGCGAAGGTGGCGGCTCCGGCCGTGATCAGCCAGACCTCGTTGCCGTCCCAGACCGGGCCGATGGCATTGAGCATGAGGCGACGCTCACGGTCTTTGCGGGTGCTGAAGAGCAGCAGCATCCCGACGCCCAGGTCGAAGCCTTCGAGAAGGAGGTAGCCGATCCACAAGGCCGCGATCGCGATAAACCAGATTGTAGGAAGAAGTTCCATGATTAGCTGCCCTTCTGCTTAGTAGGCGAACGCGAGAACGTCGTCGCGCTTGTCTGGTTTGTTGGGATCGTCTGGGTCGCTGCCATCGCCGGTGTCGCCTTCGGGATGCCCGAGCTCGGGCATCGCTGAGGCAACGCCACCGCGCACGTACTTGATGAGCAGCTTGACCTCGAAGACCAGCAGGAAGGCGTAGACGAGAGCGAGCGCCGCGAGCGAGAAGATGATCTCTTCGCCACTGACTCCAGGGGAGACGGCGGCCGCGGTGAACATGTACACGCCGTCAACGCCACCGGGCGTCGGGTTGGGCACGACCACGAAGGGCTGGCGGCCCATTTCGGTGAAGACCCAGCCGGCGATGTTGGCGCCGAAGGGGGCGGCAATGCTGAGCAGAGCGGTTCCCATCAGGAACTTGGACTGCGGAACGGTTCCCTTGCGAACAATCCACAGGGTCAGGGCAGCAAACGCGGCCGCGAGCATTCCGAAGCCAATCATGAGGCGGAAGCCCCAGTAGGTGACCTCCATGATGGGCAGGTAGTTGATCTCCTGGCCGGCACGCTCGCCGTACAGCGGGTCATCCGGCAGGTTGGTGCCGTACAACGCCTGGTACTCGGGAATGAGAGTGTTCACACCCTTGATCTCGGTGTCGAAGTCACCATGGGCCAAGAAAGAGAGGATGCCGGGAATCTCGATGATACCCACGACGTCTTCACAGTTCTGGCTGCCGAGTGGGCCAATCGAGAGCACCGAGAAGCTCGTGCCGTCGTGGCAGGCCGCTTCTGCGGCGGCCATCTTGAGCGGCTGCTGTTCGAACATGAGCTTGGCCTGCAGGTCGCCGGTGATGGCGACCCCGCCGAATCCGACGATTGCAATAACAGCACCGATGCGGATGCTCGTGAGCCAAACCGAGTGGTCCTTGCGGTCGCGGCCGGGGATGCTGAGGTTCTCGCCGACGACGACACGGCCCGTGGCATCCACGGTATCGATGCCATCGCGACGACGCTGCCAGAGTTGGTACCAAGAGATGCCGACGACGAAGCCAGCACCCACCGCGATGGCACCCATGACGGTGTGCGAGTAGGCGGAGAGAGCGGTGTTGTTGGTGAGCACGGCCCAGATGTCGGTCATGACGGGGCGACCGTCGATGAGCTCAACACCAACCGGGTGCTGCATCCACGAGTTGGCCACGATGATGAAGAAGGCGGAGACGACGGAACCGGCAACGGCGATCCAGAGGGTCGCGAGGTGAAGTTTCTTGCCGAGACGATCCCAGCCGAAGATCCAGAGACCGAGGAAGACGGATTCGAAGAAGAAGGCGAGCAGGCCCTCCATGGCGAGCGGGGCACCAAAGACGTCACCGACGTAGCGGGAGTACTCGCTCCAGGCCATGCCGAATTGGAACTCCTGAACGAGGCCGGTGGCCACACCCATAATGAAGTTGATGAGGTATAACTTGCCCCAGAACTTGGTCATGCGCAGCCACTTCTCGTCGCCCGTGCGCACCCACTGGGTTTGCATGAGCGCCACGACAGGGCCGAGGCCGAGCGTGAGCGGAACCATGATGAAGTGGTAGACGGTGGTGATTCCGAATTGCCATCTGGCGATTTCTAGGGGATCCACTCCGGACCTTTCTGCTGCTGCTGTGTGACGGCGCTCTAGTTCTACATTCTGTAGAACTGCTGTGTATACATTTCTACACCCTCGTAGAAATTATTTCTACTTAGGGTAGAATTGGCTCATGAATTCCCTTGGTGAACTCGAACGCAGCGTGATGGACCTGCTGTGGGCGAATAGCGAAAGCCTCTCGGCCTACGACCTGCAGGCCGCACTCGCATCCCCTGAATCGTCGGGCCGCGAGCTCGCTGCCACGACCGTGCTCACCGTTCTTTCCCGTCTCGAAAAGAAAAACTTCGTGGTGCGTGAGCGCGACGTGCGCCCCCACCGTTACCGTGCCGCTTCTGTTCGTGCTGAGCACATGGCCGACCTCATGCACGAAGTGCTGGGCGGGGCCAACGACCGCACCGCTGTTCTTGAGCGCTTCGTCGGGCAGGTCACGAACGAAGAAGCCGAAACCCTCCGCCGCATTCTCGCCGGACGCTAGCCGTGGTAGCCGCCGCGATCACGCTCGGCCTCATCGCAATCCTGCTGGCGTGGCCTCTGCCCGCACTGCTGGCCGGAGCAACCTGGGCCTATCGTCGCCCCACCCTCGGTCTGCTGGTGTGGCAACTTGTCGCGCTCGTCGGTGGTTTCAGCATGATCGTCTCACTCGTGCTGCTCGGTGCGGCGACCTTCGCAACCGACCTTCCGGATGCCGCCACTGGCATGTGGCGCTTCGTCACCCACAACGAACTCCCCGAAGGCTCCTCGGTGTGGTCGTTACTCGCCCTCTCGGGAGCTCTCTTCCTCACCGCGCACCTGCTGCTCAATCTCCTCGTCACCGTCGTCTACGCGGAGCGTGAACGCGCGCGGCACTCCCAACTCATCACCCTGCTGAGCGAACCGATGTCTGATCGCCCCGGCACGCGAGTCATCAACACCCCCGCTCCCGTCGCGTACTGCCTCCCCGGCGCACTCACCTCCATCACTGTGCTGAGCGCTGGGCTGCTGCAACTGCTCGACGAAGAAGAGCTTCAAGCGGTCATCGAGCATGAACGAGCCCACGTTCGTCTGCGCCACGACATCGTGCTGATCTTCTTCACCGCGTGGAAAGTGTCGCTGCCCTGGCTGCCCACCGCGCGCAACGCCTCCCGCGAAGTCGCCCTCTTGCTCGAAATGCACGCCGATGACAACGCCCTCGTGCACGTCGGCCGTGGCAGCCTCGCCCGCGCCATCACGATTGTCTCCGAAGGCGGAGCGCTACCCCAGCGCAGCGAACTCTCCTCAGCAATGCCCGAATCGACGCCTAAAGAACTGCGCGCTCGACTGCTTCGACTCGCCTAGAGCGACACGAGCTAGTCCGCCTTAATGACGACTAGATTGGCCCCCATTTGGGGTCTAGCGTTCAAGTAGAGAGAAAGCCTCAGGCTTTCGCTCACGCTACACAGTCGCATTAACCAGGCAGAGCTGAAAGCACGGGGGCAATTATGAATAAGAAAGTATTCGGGTGGGTAGTGGTTCTTCTGGCGAGCCTTACCGCCGCTGCGGCAGCCGCCGTCTGGCTGATCGTGGCCGGCACCGGGCTTGACGTAGCCGCGGGCATCCCACCGCTTCCGACCCTGGTGTTGGGTCTTTCTGCTCTGTTGGCAATCGTTTCGAGCTTCGCGCTCATTCGGGCAGAGCTGCCACCTCATCGCTCCCACATGCGTGCGACGTACATCTCGCGTCGCACCGGAGCGGCCTAAGCTCCACCGCATGACAGCGCGCGCGGCGATCATCGCTACCTGCGCTCTGTGTCGCGGCGGTGTTCGTCGTGCTGGCCGGATGCTCGGCCTCAGCTCCGCTAACAGCTGAGCCCAGCGCCCTCCCGCCGTCTGGCGCAGCCGGGTACACCTTCGAGCACTGCTGATCGCGCCCCGCGCGTTCGCTAGTCGGTGACCTTTGGTCTGCGCATAAACGCGAGTGGCAGGGTCATTAGCGAGATTGCGGCTGCGACCAAAACGGCGGGCGGGAATCCGAACGCGGTCGCGAGGGTTCCGACGAGCACGGAGCCGAGCGCTGTTCCGAGATCGAAGCCGATGTTCCACACGGCGCTAGCGGTGCCGTATTGCTTGCGTTGCACGGCGGCGAGCGAGATCACGAGGGTGAGGTTTTGCAGTCCGCCGTAGGCGATGCCAACAAGGGTCATGCCGAGGAGGAACAGCAGGATGCCGGTCGCGTCTGGGCTCTGCACGGCTTGGGCGATCGCGAGGAGGCCCGCGACCGAAATGACGACGAGCGGCCACAGAAAGCGGTGGGCGCCGTAGCGGTCGGAGAGCCCACCGATGGCCCAGCGCGTGACGGCGGCGCTGAGGGTCAACAGCGCGAGCGCGCCGGCTGTTGCTGCCGGCGAGGAGCTCATCTGCGGCGCGAAGGTGAGCAGTGCACCACCGGCGAGGGTGACACCGCTGAGCAACATCATCGGGCGTAGAAGGCTGATGGCGAGCATCCGTCGCTGAGATTTTCCGCCGTCAGTCGACACGATCGGCGTGGAACCGGTGGGCGGCAGAAGGTCGCGTTCGGCGGCCTGCCCGCGAAGAATGCGTGCAAGGCGTGGTGCAGAACTGATGCCGAGGAGGGGGAGCGCACCGAGGGCGAAGACGGCCCAGAAGCCGACGGAATCGGCAAGCAGCGTTGCGGTCGGCACGAGCAGAATTTGCGGAATAGCAATCGCGGCACCGTAGATTCCGACGGCGGCACCGTGCTGAGCGCGATCGACGAGATTCGCCACCACGGTCGAACCTGTGACGGTCAGGATGCCGAAGCCAACACCGCGCACCGCCGAGATAGTGAGAATCCATGCCAGCTGATCAGAGAGAAGGAGCAGCAGAGGGGGAGCCCCCAGGAGCACAAGCCCGGCGGCCAGTACGCGCCCGGTGCCGAAATGATCGAGCAGGCGTGGAACAAAGGGTTGCGTCATGACGGTGACGAGCAGCAACAAACCGTTGACGAGACCGGAGCCTGCTTCTGTCGCGCCGCCCTGAATGGCCCACAAGGGAGCGACGGGAATCAGCACAACGAAACCCCCGAAGCCTGCCGCCGTCAGCACCAGCAAGGCTGGCATTCCGGGAGCGCGCCACACAGGCGGAGGAGTATCGAGGGAGTTCTGAGTCACGGTGATTAACCCTATGCCCCGCCGAGTCCTAGCCGACTCACGTCAGAAGCCAGACTCGGCGGGGGTAGAGAACTCGCGCGGCAGCCCACCACAACCTGCGGCGCGAGTGGCCTTACTTCTTTACGGCAGCGTTCTTGGTGACGGCCTTCGCTGTGGCCGGAGCTGACGTGGCAGCCTTGCGCGGCGCAGCACGCTTAGCGGGAACCGCGGCGGCGGCACTCGGCGCGACGGCACGGGGTGCGAGGCGCTGCAACTGGGTGACGTGCTTGGGCTCGAGTTCTTCGATGCTGGTGACTTCCAGCAGCTTCATGGTGCGCACGATTTGGCTGGAGAGAATCTCGATCGTACGGTCGACGCCCTCGCGTCCTCCGGCCATGAGGCCATAGAGGTAGGCGCGGCCGATGAGCGTGAACTTGGCGCCGAGCGCCATCGAAGCCACAACATCCGCACCGTTCATGATGCCGGTGTCGACCATTACTTCGACGTCGTTGCCGACCTCGCGGGCGACTTCGGGCAGCAGGTGGAACGGGATGGGCGCGCGGTCGAGCTGGCGGCCACCGTGGTTCGAGAGCAGGATGCCGTCAACACCAAGGTCGGCAAGGCGCTTCGAGTCTTCGAGGTTTTGCACTCCCTTGATGACGATCTTGCCCGGCCACATGGCGCGGATGACCTTGAGGTCTTCGTAGTTGATCGACGGGTCCATCGCCGAGTTGAGCAGTTCGCCGACGGTGCGGCCGCCGGTCGAGGAGAGTGACGCAAACTCCAGCGGGGGAGTCGTGAGGAAGTCGAACCACCACCAGGGGCGGGGGATCGCGTTAACGATCGTGCCGAGCGTCAGCTGCGGCGGAATCGAGAATCCGTTGCGGGTGTCGCGCAAGCGGGCACCGGCGATGGGGGTATCGACCGTGAACATGAGGGTGTCGTAGCCGGCGGCGGCCGCGCGTTCGACGAGTCCGTACGAGATTTCGCGCTCGCGCATGACGTACAGCTGGAACCAATTGCGACCGTTCGGGTTCGCGGCCTTCACGTCTTCAATGGATGTCGTGCCGAGCGTCGAGAGAGTGAACGGAATGCCTGCTGCCGCTGCGGCGCCCGCGCCCGCAATCTCGCCCTCGGTCTGCATGAGGCGTGTGAATCCCGTTGGCGCAATACCGAAGGGCATCGCGGAGGTGCCGCCCAGAACCTGGGTGGTGGTGGAAACGTTGGACGCATCGCGAAGGATCGACGGGTGAAACTCGATGTCTTCGAATGCTTGGCGCGCACGGCTGAGCGAGATTTCGCCTTCGGCCGAGCCATCCGTGTAGTCGTAGGCAGCCTTGGGCGTGCGGCGCTTGGCGATGTCTTTGAGGTCGTAGATCGTGAGCGCGCTGTCGAGTCGGCGCTTCTTACCGTTGAGCTCGGGGCCCTTGAATTTCATGAGCTTCGCAAGCTCTACGGGGTTCGGAAATTGACGCTTAACCATGAGGTGCCTTAGCTGTCGGTGTCGAGATCGGTGTCGGTGTCGAGGTGGGTGAGGAGGCGATCGCGCGCCCCCAGAATGTGGTCGCGGGTGAGGTGCTCTGCGGCGGCGGCATCCCCGGCGGTGATGGCATCGAGAATGCCCTGGTGTTGTTCGGCCACCTCGTGGGCGGTAATGAGTTGAGCGGACTGAACCTGCCCAATACACAGCTCGACTTCGCCCATGAGCAGTTCGTGCAGACGAGTGAGGCGAGAGCTGGCCTGACCGGCGACGAGCGCACGGTGGAATTGGATGTCGTGGTGCGCGAAATCATCGGTGGCCGTGAGCGCCCGATGGGCTGCCAGCGCTTCTGCCGGAATCGCGCCGGCCTCGGCTAGCGCCGCCATCGCGGCGGTCTCCACGATGGAACGAGTGTCAAAGAGGTCGAGCACGTCGTCGTAGCTGAGCTCGGGCACGCGTGCGGCCCGGTGAGCTTCGCGACGCAGGATGCCATCAGCGACGAGGCGGTCGATGGCGATGCGTGCGGTGGGGCGGGCAACGCCGAACCGCAGGGCGACGGCCGACTCGGTGATGGCCGATCCGGGGGCATCGCGCTGGGCGATGATGTCGGCGCGAAGCTTCTGAGCAACGGTCTCGGGGAGCACTGCAGCGTTCTCAATCATGGTGCGCTCCCTCTTCGTTGATTCGGATTGTCAAACAATCTAACAGAATGTAAGACAAAGCAAAATAGACACCTGTTAGATTGATTTCATATGTTTTCGTGCACAACAAAGGAGATGGCATGACGAAGCAAGTGGCATGGGGAATTCTGGGCACCGGGTGGATCGCGGGCCTGCAAACCAGCGACCTCATTGAGCACGGCCACAACGTTGTTGCAGTGGGATCACGCACCGCGGAATCGGCCGACAAGTTCGCTGCCGAGTACGGCATCCCGACCGCTCACGGCAGCTATGAAGACCTCGTTGCCGACCCCAACGTTGACGCCATCTACGTCGCTACTCCCCACCCGTTCCACGAAGAGCACGCGCTGCTGGCCCTCAACGCCGGCAAGCATGTGCTCGTGGAGAAGGCGTTCACGATGAACGCTGCCCAGGCCGAGAACGTCGTCTCCCGGGCATCCGAACTGAACCTTGTTGTGCTCGAAGCAATGTGGACGCGCTACCTGCCCCACATGGTGCGCATCCGCCAGCTCATCGCCGAGGGCGCGCTCGGAAAGATCCGCAGTGTGATGGCCGACCACAACCAGAACATCTCAATGGATCCGCTGCACCGCCTCAACAACCCGTTGCTTGGCGGCGGAGCGCTGCTCGACCTCGGTATCTACCCCGTGTCGTTCACCTACGACATCCTCGGCGCTCCCACGAGCATCGTGGCCGTCGCCACCAAGACAGTGACGGATGTCGACCGCCAGACCTCGATGATCTTCAGCTACGGCGACGAAGCCCAAGCGGTGCTGCAGACCACCCTCGACCTCGCTGGCCCCACGCGCGCCGTAATTGTCGGAACCGAAGGCCGCATCGAAATCGCCGAGACTTGGTACGCGCCCACGACCTACACGCGCTTCGATGGCAAGGGCACTGTTGTCGAAGAATTCGATGGCACCGTCACCGGTCGCGGCATGCAGTTTCAGGCCGCCGAACTCGAGCGCCTCGTCACCGCAGGCGAGATCGCCAACGACATTCTGTCGCCGAGCGAGACCATCGAGATCATGCACACGCTCGACGAGATCCGCCGCCAGATTGGGCTTACCTACCCGATGCTCGACGAAAGCTAGCGCGCGCTAACGCGGTTCAACAACACAGCGCCTGCTACCGAATCGAACGGTGGCAGGCGCTGTGTTGTTAAACGAAAGCGTGGACCCTAGCGCGAACGCGGAAGGTAGCGCTTGGGCGAGAACGCGGTGGTGACGAGCGAACGCAACGCCTCCAACGAGCCCTCGACGAAACCTTGAGCCCGCGCTTGAACGAGCACATTGCCGATCGCCGTGGCTTCCACGGGGCCGGCGAGCACCGGCATTCCACTGCGGTCCGCGATCAGTTGGCAGAGCAACTCGTTCTGCGAGCCACCGCCGACGATATGGATGACCGACACCGACTTTCCGGAGAGGTCTGATGCCGTGTGGACGGCATCCACAAAAGCAACGCTGAGGCTTTCGATGATGCTGCGCACAAACTCAACGCGCGATTGCGGTGCTGCCACATCGTGTTCGGTGCACCAGGCGGCGATGCGCTCCGGCATGCCGTCGGGGGCGAGAAAGCGTGGGTCGTTGGCGTCAAAGATCGGCACCGTTGTCGTGAGAGCGGATGCCGCAGCCAACAGTTCGAGAAGGTCAACGCTGGCGTCATCCTTCTGCCAGTCGCGCACGCATTCGCTCAGCAGCCACAGGCCCATGACGTTGTGCAGGTAACGCACCCGTCCGTCGACGCCGCCCTCGTTGGTGAAGTTGGCGGCCCGGCTGGCCTCGGTGAGCACGGGGGAGTTCAGCTCGACGCCTACGAGCCCCCAAGTGCCGCACGAGATGTAGGCGAAGTCGTCGTTCGTTGCCGGAACCGCGACGACAGCGGATGCCGTGTCATGCGATCCAACGGCGACCACGTCGGCACGGATGCCGAGCTCGTCGCGCACCGGCCCCAACGTAGTGCCGGGAGTAACCAGCTCGGGGAAGAGGCTGCGGGAGTATCCGAGTTTCTCGATGAGCGCGTCATCCCATTGGCCGGTTGCAATGTTGAGCAATCCCGTGGTCGAGGCGTTGGTCTGCTCGGCAACCTGACGGCCTGTCAACCAGTAGTTGATGAGGTCGGGCACGAGCAAGAAACCATCGGCGTCGGCAAGGTTCTGCTCGGCGGCGAACTGGTACAGCGTATTAAAGGGGAGAAACTGCAACCCGTTTGAGGCATAGAGCTCGGCGTGATCGGCAATCGCGTGCACGCGCTCTACTCCGGCCGCGGTGCGATCGTCACGGTAGTGGAACGGAGGAGCAACCATCTGCCCGTCCGTCATCAACGCGTAGTCGACCGCCCACGAGTCAACACCGATGCTCGACAACTGCGGCTCTTCACGAACCGCCGCCGCCAAACCGGCGAGCACGCTCGAGTAGAGCGCATCAATGTCCCAGTGCAAGCCATCGGCGCGGCGAACTGGCCCGTTGGGAAAACGTGCCACGGGACGAACCGTGAGCTCGTTGTGACCCACGTGGCCGAGCATGACTCGGCCACTGGTCGCACCCAGATCGACCGCGGCGACAACTTGTGCGTTCATCGGAGGAAGGCCGCCGCAACACCAGCATCAACGGGGATGTGAAGACCCGTGGTGTGGCTGAGGTCGGGGCCCGTGAGCACCGAGACAGCGTTGGCAACGTTCTCGGGCAGAACCTCACGCTTGAGGATCGTGCGCTGAGCGTAGAACTTGCCGAGGTCCTCTTCTTCAACGCCGTAGGTCTTGGCGCGGTTGGCGCCCCAGCCTGCCGCAAAGATTCCCGAACCACGCACAACGCCATCGGGGTTGATGCCGTTGACCTTCACGCCGTGCTCGCCCAGCTCGACCGCGAGCAGGCGCACCTGGTGAGCCTGGTCGGCCTTGGTGGCCGAGTACGCAATGTTGTTGGGGCCAGCGAAGACCGCGTTCTTTGACGAAATGTAAATGACGTCGCCGCCCATGGCCTGCTCAATGAGAACCGGCGCGGTAGCCTTCGAGACCAAGAACGAACCCTTGGCCATGATGTCGTGCTGGAAGTCCCAGTCCTGCTCGGTGGTCTCCAGCAGGGGCTTCGAGAGTGAAACGCCCGCATTGTTCACCACGATGTCGATACCGCCGAAGGCGAGGACGGCATCCTGCACCATGCGCTCGATGGCAGCAGCGTCGGTCACATTGACCTTGAGGCCGATTGCGACATCCGTGTTGCCGATTTCGGCAGCAGCGGCCTGGGCCTTCTCAAGGTCGAGGTCAGCAATGACGACGCAGGCGCCATCCGCTGCCAGACGGGTAGCGATGGCTTTGCCGATACCGGATGCTGCGCCAGTCACGAGAGCGACGCGCGTCGCGTGCGACTTGGGCTTCGGCATCCGCTGCAGCTTGGCTTCTTCGAGTGCCCAGTATTCGATGTTGAATTTCTCGGCATCGCTGATCGGAGCGTAGGTGGAGAGGGCTTCGGCGCCGCGCATCACGTTGATGGCGTTGACGTAGAACTCGCCAGCAACGCGGGCGGTCTGCTTGTTGGCGCCGTAGCTGAACATTCCGACACCGGGAACGAGAACGATGAGCGGGTCAGCGCCACGGATCTCGGGGGAGTCATCGGTGGCGTGCTTGTCGTAGTACGCGGTGTAGTCCTTGCGGTACTCCTCGTGGAGTTCCTTCAGGCGCTCGATGCTCTTCTCAATCGAGGCGTTGGCGGGCAGGTCGAGCAGCAGCGGCTTCACCTTGGTGCGCAAGAAGTGGTCGGGGCAGCTCGTGCCGAGGGCGGCGAGCTTTGGGGCGTTAGCGGAAGCCAAGAAGTCGAGAACGACGTCGGCGTCGGTGAAGTGACCGACCATGGGGCGGTCGTGGCTGGCGATGCCACGGATGGTGGCGGCGAGGGCAGCGGCCTTGGTGCGACGCTCCTCTTCAGGCAGCGCGGCGTTCTTGGCGACGGTGCGACCGAACGGGGCCTTCTTGCCCTTGGCGGCGATGAACTCTTCGGCAGTCTTAATGATCCAGAGGCTGTTGGCTTCGGCCTCATCGCTCGTGTCGCCCCACGCCGTGATGCCGTGACCACCGAGGATGCAGCCGATGGCCTTCGGGTTCTTTTCCTTGATGGCGGCGATGTCGAGTCCGAGCTGGAAGCCGGGGCGGCGCCAGTCAACCCAGACAACCTTGTCGCCGAAAGCCTTCTTGGTGAGCTTCTTGCCATCCTTGGCGGTCGCGATGGCGATACCGGAATCAGGGTGCAGGTGGTCGACGTGCGCAGCATCCACGAGTCCGTGCATGGCGGTGTCGATGGATGGCGCGGCGCCACCCTTGCCGTGCAGCGTGTAGTCGAACGCGGCAACCATTTCGTCTTCGCGGTCGATGCCCGGGTAGACGTTCGTCATCGAACGCAGGCGGTCGAGGCGCAGCACGGCGAGGCCGGCTTCCTTCAGGGTGCCGAGGTCTCCGCCGGAGCCCTTCACCCACATGAGCTCGATGGGCTCGCCGGTAACGGGATCCGTTTCGGTGCCCTTAGCCGACGTGTTGCCGCCGGCGTAGTTGGTGACGCGCGGATCGGAACCGAGACGGTTCGAGCGTGCGATGAGTTCAGCTGCAGTGGGGTTTGTCATCCGAGTGTCCTGTGTCGTCGCGTTTGTAAGTATTTGTGAAATCTAACAATAACTTACGCTGAAGCGCAAGGGGGCATCACAGCAACTCAACATGCTCGCGGTACGCATCGAGACGAGAGTCGCGGGGGTCAAGTTCAGTGATGAGCATGGCCACGTCGCGCAAATTGAAGCTCACAGAGATCGAGCGGTCATCGAGCTTCGACGAATCAACGCAAAGGATTGTTTCGCGGGCCGCACTCGCGAACGCTTGCTTCACTTGGCTCTCCGCCAGCGAAACTTCCGAGCTACCGAGTACTGGGTCAACGGCGCTCGCCGAAGAGAAAAAACGCGAATACAGAACGGATGCCGCACCCTGGCAGGCGAGGAGCCCCACCAGACTTTCGGTGTTCGGCTCTGATTCGCCGCCGGTCACCATTCCGGTGACGCCGGGAATCGCTCGCAGCACCACAAAGTTTTCGAGGGAGTTGGTCGCGACCGAGAGGCCTTCGCGTTGGCCAAGTGTGCTGGCGATGGTGCCGGTGGTGGTGGAGGCGTCGAGGGCGATCGATCCGGACTGGGGGATGAGGGCGGCGGCTTTGCTGGCGATGACCTGCTTGGCGCGGGAGCGCACTGCCCGGCGTTCGTCAAAGGGGCGGGGCCCGGCGATCGAGATCGCGCCACCGCGGACGCGACGCAGCAGTCCTTCGGCTTCCATGTCATCGAGGTCGCGCCGAACGGTCATGGCGGAGACCGAGAGTTCTTCCGCGATGTCGTCGAGACGCAGAGCGCCATCGTGGTTGAGGCGCTCTTGCAGCATCGCTCTGCGTTGTTGTGCGCCCAGAGTGCCGACAGTGGCCATGGTGCTCCTCGGTGTTCGTGTGAGATTTCATGTTACAACCCACGGGTTCTCACAGAGCGGGGCAGGCCGCCCTCCTGATTTTGCACCAATTCGAATGAGCGTTGACACTGTCCCGTAACGAATGATAGGTTCACTGAACACCGGTTCATTGAACCAGATATGAACTTGATAAGGCAGAGCAGCCTGTGCGATTCGCCCAGCTGCAGCACTGGCTCGGAAGAAGGAGAATCGCACATGGTCGACGGAGCGTACGAGAACGTCGCATCCAGCGCATCCGGAATGGATCGCGCTTTGGAAGCAGGGCAGGGCATTGTTCAGCTCGCCCCCACCTGGGTTCCCCGCGCGTTTTGCACCCCTGGCCGTCGCATCCGCCTTCACCCGGATGACTACTTCCCCTTCGCGCAGGGTCGCGGTGGCATTGATGAGCGCTGGCTCTCCTCCGCTGTTCGCGCTGACAACGGCCCGCTCACCGGTGCCAACGAAGGCCTCAGCCTCGTTGTTGACCCGGATGGTGGAGCACTGCTCCCGTTCGACGAGTTCGTCGGACACCACAAAGGCGAAGCGATCGGTGAGCGCTTGTGGACACAGCACGAGAAGTGGCCGATGTACTCGAAGTTCTTCGACAACCAGCAGGCGCTGCCCTTCCACGTGCATCACACCGACGAAAAGGCTGCGCTCGTCAACAAGCCCGGCAAGCCCGAGGCCTATTACTACTCGCCTCACATGAACAACCACTTGGGCGACCAGCCCATCTCATTCCTCGGGTTCCAGCCCGAAGTAACGACCGATCAGGTCAAGGCGCGCCTCATGCGTTTCGCCGACGGCGGGGATAACCGCATCACCGACTTGGCCCGTGGTTACCGCACCCAGCTCGGCACCGGTTGGGACATCCCTTCCGGCGTGCTGCACGCGCCTGCAAGCATCTGTACTTACGAGCCCCAGGCCGCCTGCGACGTTTTCTGCATGTGCGAGTCGTGGAGCAATAACCGCGAAGTGCCAGAGGAACTCCTCTGGAAAGACGTTCCGCCCGAGCACCACGGCGACTACGACTTCATCATTTCCCTGCTCGACTGGGAAAAGAACATCGACCCCAACTTCGTGACCAACCGGTTCATGGCGCCATACTCAACCGCGCAGTCGCTCGCCGATGGTGAGATTGCCTACGTCGAGAAGTGGATCGTCTTCCGCTCGCCGCACTTCAGCGCTAAGGAGCTGACGGTGCGCCCCGGCCAGTCCGTGACAGTGACCGATGCTGATGCCTACGGCCTCATCGCCGTGCAGGGAACCGGAACGCTCGGTAACCACGACATCGCTGCCGCCACGCTCATCCGGTTCGGTCAGTTAAGCCAAGACGAGTTTTTCGTCACCGAGTCCGCTGCTCGTGCCGGAGTCGCCATCACCAACCGCTCGTCTACTCAGGACCTCGTCATTCTCAAGCACTTTGGTCCCGAGAACGCCGAATTGGGACTCCATGTCTAACGTTTTTGGTCGCGAGACAACGGCCCTGAGAGAGCGCATAGGTTCGCTCTCTCAGGTCGTTCGCCTCGACAGCTTCGTGGAGGCCGAAGGGCCCGCGCGAGGTGCGCGCCGTCTACGGATGGTGAACGGCAGCGGGATCGAGATCGAACTTCATCCTGACCGTGCGCTCGACATCGGGCAGGTGACATTCGAAGGAATTCCCATCGCGTGGATCTCGCCCACAGAAATTACCTCCCCCGAGGCGTTTGAGCCGGAGGGCGCGGGATGGCTCCGCACCTTCGGCGGTGGACTACTGGCGACCTGCGGCCTCGACACGTTCGGGCCGGCCGGGGAAGATGCGGGGCAAACCCTGGGGCTGCATGGCCGGATTGGCGCTCAGAAAGCTCGCGTTATCCGAGCCGAAGCCAACGACCGCGAAGTTGTCGTCGAAGCGGTCACTCGTCAGGCCGCCGTTTTCGGCGAGAACCTGACGCTACACCGAGTCATCTCTGCTGAGGTTGGCGCGAATTCGTTCCTGCTCGAAGACATCGTGACGAATGAGTCATTCGCCGAGCAGCCGCACATGATTTTGTACCACATCAATCTCGGATGGCCGCTGCTGTCGGAGAGCACCATCGTCGACATCCCCACCCGCGAAACCGTCGCACGCGACGCCGAGGGGGAGAAGGGGATCGACGCCTGGCAGACCGGTGCGGCGCCCACTCCCGGATTCGCCGAGCAAGTATTCCGCCACACGATTGGCGACCAGCCGTCGGCGCAGGTTCGAGTATCCAACCCCGATCTCGGTGTGGAGCTCATCGTCGAATTCTCTGGCCTTGAGCTTCCGTGGCTCTTCCAATGGAAGATGGTGGGGCAGGGCCACTACGCCTTGGGCATCGAACCAACCAACACGCCCAATGTTTTCGGACGCAGCGCAGCTCGAGCGGCAGGCGAGCTTGGCTCGATCCCCGCTGGGGAGAGCGTCCGCTACAGTGTGCGATTCACACTTCAGCGAATAAACGAATCCGACGGTGTTCGCGATGAGGGGAGTTCAGTATGACAACCGAGTCGACACCAGCAATCGCTCTGCGGATGACCGGAATTACCAAGTCTTTTCCTGGCGTGATGGCGCTTCAAGACGTTGATCTGGAAATCAACGAGGGCGAGGTGCATGCCATCGTCGGAGAGAACGGCGCTGGCAAGTCCACGCTCATGAAGATCCTCGCGGGTTTTTACCAGCCCGATAAAGGAGAGATCGAGGTCGGTGGCCGCAAGGCTATTCACTGGACGCCGCGCGAAGCTCGCAGCCGCGGAATCGGCATGATCTACCAAGAGCTTAATTTGGTGCCCGACCTATCGGTCTCCGAAAACATCAGTCTCGGCGCCATGCCCAAGCGTGGTCCTTTTGTTGACTACCGCGCGATGAACGCCAAGGCCGAAGCGGTGTTGCGTGAACTCGACACCGACATTGACCCCGGTACACGTTTGGGCGACCTCTCTATTAGCCAGCAGCAGTTGGTCGAGATAGCTAAGGTTGTTGCGCGCCAGCCCAACGTCGTCGTGTTCGACGAACCCACCTCGTCGCTGGGCGACAAAGAGACGCGCGTTCTCTTCGATGTCATAACCACAATGCGTGACCGCGGCATTGCGATCATTTACATCAGCCACCGCCTCCAAGAAGTGATGGAAATTGGCGACCGCGTAACGGTTCTTCGCGACGGACGTCACATCGAAACTCGGGACGTGGCTGGAATCACCCCGGATGAGATGGTCAGTCTCATGGTCGGTCGCGACCTCAACGAAATGTTCCCCAAGTTCGATCTCGAGCTCGGCGAGCAAGTGTTGACTGTCTCTGGTGCTTCGCGTGCCGGCCAGTTCGACAATGTATCGCTGGATGTTCGCAAGCACGAAATCGTCGGGCTCGCAGGCCTTGTTGGCTCAGGTCGAACCGAAGTTGCTCGCGCCCTGTTCGGACTCGATCCGCTGGAGGAGGGCACCATCACTCTCGGCGGCAAGACCGTCAAGATCCGCTCACCCCGCCAGGGTGTAGCTGCTGGAATCGCACTGGTTCCCGAAGACCGCAAAGGTCAAGGCATCATCCCCGGGCTGTCGGTTCGTGAAAACTTCACGCTGCCGGTCATTACCCGGATCACGAACGCGTTCCTCATCTTCTTAGGCAAGGAACGCAAGATCGTCACCGAGCTCGCCGACCGCCTCAAGGTCAATCCGCCTCAGGTTGAGCGTCCGCTCAATGTCTTCAGCGGAGGAAACCAGCAGAAGGTGGTTCTGGGCAAGTGGCTGCTGTCGGAACCGAAGCTGCTCATCCTCGACGAGCCCACCCGTGGTGTCGATGTGGGAGCTAAGGCCGACATCCACCACATCATTGGCGAGTTCGCTCAAGACGGCGGCGGAGTGCTCATGATCAGCTCTGAACTGCCCGAACTGCTCGCTGTCTGTGACCGCATCTTCGTCTTGCACGAAGGCGCTATCGCGGCCGAAATTTCCCGCGCGGATGCCACTGAAGAGTCGGTCATGCGCGCCGCAACAGGTCAGGAGGTGGCCGCATGAATCAGCTCGTCGCACCCGCGAAAAGTCTCGATAAGAGCAAAACGCCCGGAGCACTCTTCAGCACGCTGAGTATTCCGATCGCGATCTTGGTTCTCGTCGTCATTGGGTCACTAGCATCGCCGTCGTTCTTGACGGTCAACAACTTGACCAACGTGCTCAACGCCAACTCGGCCGTAGGTCTCATCGCGCTCGGTATGACCTTCGTGATGGTCTCGGGAGGTCTCGCCGATCTCTCAGTTCCCGCCAACGTCGCTATGGGCGCGCTCGTTACCCTCGGCGCTCAAGAGTCGATGGGCACTGGCCTCGCTGCACTGATGGGCTTGCTTGTCGCGAGCATGGGCGGTGTCGTCAACGGCATCCTGATCGGCTACTTGCGGATCAACCCCATCATCGCGACGCTCGGCACCGGCTCAGTGTTACTTGGCCTCAGCCAACTGCTCGTCGGCGGGGGCATCGTCTACGCGCAGCCGAGCGCCCTCTCCACCTTCGTGAAGAGCAGCATCCTGGGCATCCCCGTGTTCATCTGGATCTTCATTTTCGTGGCGCTGATCTTGCATCCGCTGCTCGCCCGCACCTCGTTTGGTCGGTGGAGTTTGGCGGTTGGTGGCAACTATCAAGCGGCTCAGGCCAGCGCGGTTCCCGTGCGATTTACCAAAGCCGCAGCGTTCGCCATGACCGGCTTTCTCGCAGGGCTGTGCGGAGTGCTTCTTGCGCTTAGCAACGGTCAAGCGCGACCCATCATCGGCACCGGCTACGAGTTCGTCGCTATCACCGCAGTGGTAATCGGCGGAACGAGCGTGTTCGGCGGCAACGGAAGCGTGTTGCGCACCGTTGGCGGCGTGCTCATCACCGCGCTCATCGGCAACCTGATCATCTTGCTCGGCTTTCCCAGCCAAGCAACCGGACTCATCACGGGCGCCATTGTGCTCGCCGCCGTCGGCATCGACGCGTACTTTCGTCGGAAGGCAGGAAGACTGTGAAAAACTTCGACTTTGCTCTACTGGGCACCCGTGCGGTGCAATACCGCCTCGTCATCATGTTGGTCGCTGTCGCCGTCTTCGGTGGCCTCAGCCTCGACGACTTCCTCACCGTCAACACACTGCAGTCGGTACTCGACCGCGCAACGGTCGTTGGGTTCTTGGCGCTGGGGCTCACCCCGGTGCTGATCGCCGGCCAGATCGACCTCTCGATCGGATCGATGATGTCGATGGCAGGCATCACGACAATCTTCATGCAGCCCGTCATCGGTAACGTTCCAGCGGCCGCAGCCGGAGTCGCGGTCGGTGTACTGATCGGAGCGATCAACGCTCTGATGGTCGTGGTGTTCAAGATCAACTCACTCGTAGCCACCTTGGCGACACTATTGATCTTCGCTTCGCTTGCGCTGCTGCTGACCAACTCCTACCCGCTGAGTTCGGAAGACCCGATCTTCGGTCTCCCGTTGACTGCTGACTTTCTGTGGATACTCACCCCACGATCGGCGATTTTCTTGACCGCTGCCGTGCTGATGTTCGTGTGGTTGAAGCTCACTCCCACTGGCCGCAACCTCTACGCCGTCGGAAGCGATGCGGGCGCAGCTACCTCGAGCGGTATCTACGCTAACGGCTACATCGCGGCATCCTTCGTGCTGTCGGGCTTCTTTGCCGGGCTTGCCGGGATGATGCAATCACTGAGCACGGCTGCAGGGTCGCCTGTTGCCGGCGCCGTGATGCTGATCCCCGCGATTACCGCCGTCGTCATCGGTGGAACCCGACTCGAAGGTGGGCGCGGATCCTCGCTCGCCACCCTCGGCGGTGTTCTCGCCCTCGGCGCACTCACGACAGCCCTCGAATACAACGGGGTTCCGTCGTACACCCAGGCCATCTACACCGGCCTTCTGCTGATCCTGCTGATCAGCCTCGACCGCATTGTCTCCGGACATGGCGGCGCATCTTCCCGCGCGCAGAGAAGCGTGAGGGTCGCACCAAGAAACACACCACTTCCTAGGAGGACCGCATGATTGCACGTCGTAATATCCTCGTCGCATCGGCCGCTGCCACGCTTCTGTTCGCAGTAGCAGGCTGCACCGCCGCCGATACAGGCACGGACTCAGCATCCGGCGACGCAGGCAGTGTCGAAGGCCAGAGCATTTGCTACATCACGCTCGCCAACTCGCACCCCTACGTCACTCCCGCCAACGAGGGCGCTCAGGCCGCTGCTGATGCAGCCGGCGTTGAGCTCACCATCGTCAGTGAAGAGTTCTCGGCCCAGACCGGGGCAGAACAGCTCAACTCGTGCGTCTCGCGCGGCGTTGACGGCATCCTGCTCTGGCCAGCAGACGAGAACAGCTACCTGCCCGGACTGCTCAAGGCTGAGCAGGAGGGCATCCCCGTCGTAGCTATCGACACCCGCGCTGGTGACGAGTCGATGGAACTCATCCAGTCATTTGCTGGTGCTGACAAGTACGACCAGGGCAAGATCAGCGCCCAACAGCTTGACGGCGCACTCGACAGCACTGGTGGCATCGTTGTCATCGCCGGTCAGGCTGGAAACGGTACCGAGATCGCTCGCAGCGCTGGCTTCGTCGACGAGCTCGAAAGCATGGGCTCGGGACTCGAGATCCTCGCTACGGTCAACGCCGACTTCGACCAGCAGAAGGCACTCGTAGCCTCGCGCGACCTCATCACCAAGTTCGGTGACCAGATCAAGGGTGTCTACGCTCAGGATGACACGATGGCCAAGGGCTTCCTGCAGGCGCTGGAAGAGAGCGGACTCGACATCGTTCCCATCGTCGTCGGTATCAACGGTGAAGAAGGCGCTTTCGAGAACATCCGTGATGGAAAGCAGTACAGCACTATCCTTCAGCCTCCTTTCCGCAACGGTGAGCTTGCCATTGAAACCCTCATCTCCGTGATGAAGGGCGAAACCGTTCCTGAAATGGTTCCGCTGGAGAACACCATCGTCGACATCAACAACGTTGACGACTTGGAGCCTGCTCTCTAAGTCGAGAGCGAGCAAGAATTGGTGGGGCCACGCTGAGAAGCGTGGCCCCACGTTCTTAATCCCATTCCTTAATGAAGAGGAGAACAAGCGCATGGCTAGCACGGCGGTAAAGACCATTGGGATCGGCCTCATCGGTGACGGGTTGATGGCGAAAGAGCATTCGATGGCATGGCGAAATGTGCGTGCTGTCTTCGGCGACGTGCCGCTCGAACCGCGGCTTGTCACGCTTGTTCATCCGACTCTGGCTCGAGCTGAAACAGCGGCCGCTCAATATGGCTTCGAGCGGGCATCCGACTCGTGGAAGGACGTCGTCAACGACCCCGAAATCGATGTCATCAATATCGTGACGCCTAATGCGTTCCACGAAGAAGTCGCTATCGCTGCAGCGCGCGCGGGCAAACACGTGTGGTGCGAGAAGCCACTAGCGCTCTCGGTCGAGGGCGCGCTCGCGATGACCGAGGCCGCTGAAGCAGCAGGCATCACCACGCAGGTCGGTTTCACCTATCTGCAAAACCCCGGCATCGCCCTTGCCCGTCACCTTGTTGACGCAGGCGAGCTTGGCCAAATCATTTCCTTTACCGGCTTCTTCAGCGCCGACACCATGATCGACCCGGACGTGCCGTTTACGTGGCGCACCGACCGGTCACGGGCCGGCGGGGGAGCGCTGGGCGATCTGGGTTCGCACATGATCTCCATCGCCCGCCATCTCGTCGGGGGCGTTGCACGAGTGAGCGGCATGACAAAGATTGTTGTTCCCGAACGCACTGACGCGGATGGCGTCCGTCACGTTGTCGATAACGATGACTATTCTTTGTCCCTGCTCGAGTTCGCGAACGGAGCCATTGGCTCGATGCACGCCAGCCGCGTGGCGGTCGGGCGTGCCTTTGAGGTGTCGTTTACGCTCACCGGCACTCGCGGAGCAATCCGTTTCAGTCAGCAGGATAGCCACAAGCTGGAGGTGTCCTTAGATTCGGATGGCCTCAGCACTCACGGTTTTCGCACGATCGAGCTGGGCGAGGGCCACGGCGACTATGCCGACCTGTGGCCGATGTCTGGCATCAATATTGGGCTCCACGAACTCAAGATCTTTGAGGTCAAGAAGTTCATCGATGCGATTGCAGCGGGCACAACGTCATCACCCGACTTCCGAGAAGCGTGGGAGATTCAGAAAGTGATCGAGGCGGTCGAAACGTCAGACAAGCAGCGCGCTTGGTGCGACGTTCCGTAGCTTCGGTGCGGGGCCAGTGGATGCTCGCACGACGAGCTCCGGCGCGAAAATAACGTGTTCGTGCTCGTGGGCGGCGCCCTGTTCGATCTCGTCAAGAATCATCCGCACCGCGGTGCGGCCGAGTTCCTCTCGCGGCTGGCGCACGGTCGTGAGGGGAACCGTGGCGGCGCTGGCCCAATCGAGGTCGTCAAAGCCGATAATTGAGATTTCGTCGGGCACCGAGATGCCGTCGAGCACGAACTCTTGAAGCACGCCGAGGGCGAGCATGTCGTTGGCGCAGAACACCGCAGTCGGTCGTTCATCGCGCGGACGCTCAGCGATGAGTCGGCCGGCGTGACGGCCTTCGGCGAACTTCCACGACGGAACGTCGATGCGTTCGATGTCTGACGGGGAGAGCCCTGCCTTCGTTGCGGCGGCGATGAGCCCATCGAAGCGCTCATCAACCTGGCGGGAGATGGCGGATCCGCCCACAAAGGCAATCTGCGAGTGTCCGAGGTCGAAGAGGTGTTCCCCGGCGAGCTTTCCGCCGGCGAAGTCGTCTGTGGCAAGTGAGCAGCAGGGATGATCGCCTGAAATGCGGTCGACGTAGACCACGGGCACTCCGCGCGCAATAAGTTCTTCGAGTCGCGGGTTGCGTTCATCAACCGGGGTGATCATGATGCCGTGCACGCGCTGCTGCACCAGAAGATCGAGGTTTTGCTGTTCGCGGGCGGGATCTTCGCCGTTGTGAACTATCACCACGCCAACGCCAAATTCTTTAGCGGCAGCTTCTGCGCCGAGGGCAACGTCGACGAAGAAAGGATTGCCCATGTCGGCAAGAGCGAACCCGAGGGTTCGCTCGCGTCCGGGTCGATACTGGCGAGCGTTGGCAACCGGAACGAACTCGAGCTCTTTGATTGAGCTCAACACCTTTTCGCGGGTGGCCGCATTGACATAGCTCGGTCGGTTGAGTACGTTGCTGACCGTACCCGCCGACACTCCCGCGTGCCGTGCTACGTCCCGAATGTTCGCCATTGCGCCTTCCGCTGCCTTTGATTCAATGAACCAAACCCAGAGTAAGCGTACACCCCATATTTGCTGGCCGCAGGCTAGTTCGGGGGCTTAGGCACCCCACCCAGCCTGAACGCCACCAACACGCTCGTCCGCGATCTTCTGCTGGTAGCCGGATGCCGCGTACGCTGCCATCGGGTCGGCAGGTAGGCCGCGCGATTCACGCCACGCGGCGAGGTCAGCACGCACGTCGGTATAGAAGGCATCCATCATGATGGCGTTGGCACCGAGAACGTCGCCCGCCTCTTGGGCTGCAGTCAGAGCATCCGAGTCGACAAGAAGCGCACGCGCCGTCATTTCTTGAACGTTGAGTACCGAACGCAACTGTCCGGGAACCTTGTCTTCGACGTTGTGGCACTGGTCGAGCATGAACGCCACACCGCTATCGGTGCCGTACCCGCCGCCGCGAACCACTTCGTACAGGATGCGGAACAACTGGAACGGGTCAGCCGCCCCCACGATGAGGTCGTCATCGGCATAGAAGCGCGAGTTGAAGTCGAACGAACCCAGCTTGCCGAGGCGCAGCAGCTGCATCACGATGAACTCGATGTTGGTGCCCGGCGCGTGGTGGCCGGTGTCGAGGCACACGAGAGCGCGCTCGCCGAGGGCTGCTACTTGGGCGTAGCTGGTTCCCCAGTCCGGCACATCCATGTGGTAAAAAGCGGGTTCGAAGAACTTGTACTCGAGCACCATGCGCTGCTCTTGCCCGAGACGACCATAGATCTGCTCAAGTGAGTCGGCGAGGCGATCTTGGCGACCGCGGATGTCGGCCTGGCCGGGGTAGTTGGAGCCGTCGGCAAGCCAGATCTTGAGGTCGCGTGACCCGGTTTGGTCCATGACGTCGATGCACTCGAAGTGGTGGTCGATGGCCTTCTGGCGAATCGTGGGGTCGACGTGAGTGAGCGAACCGAACTTGTAGTCGTCGTCTTGGAAGGTGTTGGAGTTCACCGTTCCGAGGTCAACACCGTGGTCTTGAGCGAAGCTGCGCAGTGCGCTGTAGTCGTCGACCTTGTCCCACGGGATGTGCAGGGCGACCGTCGGAGACAGTGCCGTGTACTTGTTGACTTGGGCGGCATCCGCGATTTTCTCCTCCGGAGTGCGGGGAGTGCCGGGGGTGCCGAAAACCTTGAATCGTGTGCCCGAGTTGCCGAAGGCCCATGACGGGAGCTCGATGGCCTGCTCTTCGAGGCGGGGTGCGATTGAGCTGAAGCTGGTCACTGCTGGTCCTTTGTTCTTGCGAAGCGATGACGGGGCACACTCGGGCAGCGAGTGGCTGTGTCTCACTCATCAACTCTTCATTGAATCGTTTTAACTGTTCAGATCGAGAATAAGGTCTTGTGTGGGTTTTCGTCAAGGTGGTTCGATTTCGTGCCACTATTGAACGATTCAAAAAGCTAGTCAGCAACGCGGCTGAGAAAGTGGGAGTGCATGAGCGGGGTCAGCGTAAAAGATGTCGCCAGGCATGCGGGAGTGTCGGTGGGCACCGTCTCCAACGTGATGAATCACCCGTCGAAAGTCGCGCCAGCAACGGTCACGAAAGTCCAGCATGCGATCGAGGCGCTCGGTTTCGTTCGGAACGACGCGGCCCGGCAACTGCGCGATGGCCACAGCAAGACTGTTGGCCTTGTCGTTCTTGATGTGCGCAACCCCTTCTTTACGGATGTCGCCCGCGGCGCAGAAACGCGGGCAAGTCAAGAAGGCCTCTCGGTCATTCTCGGCAACAGCGATGAAGACCCGGCGCGTGAACAGGCTTATTTAGAACTCTTCGAGCAGCAGCGCTCCCATGGTGTGCTGATTTCGCCGATTGGTGACATTAGCGCCCGACTCAGGGCACTGCGTGCGCGCGGCATTCCCGCCGTTCTGGTCGACCGGGCAAGCCCCGATCGAAGCTTTAGCTCGGTCACGGTCGATGACGTAGCCGGTGGCCGTATGGCGGTCGAACATCTGATTGCCGAAGGCCGCACTCGCATCGTGTTCGTCGGTGGGCCGCTCTCGATCCGCCAGGTCGCTGACCGACTCGAGGGTGCAGAACTTGCAGTGCAGTCGCGAGCGGGTGTTTCTCTCGAGGTAGTCGCGCTCGACTCGCTCAGCGTGATTGCGGGGCGCAAGGCCGGCGCGGCTATTGCTGCCCGCTCCGAGCAACCTGACGCTATCTTCGCGGCGAACGACCTGGTGGCAATGGGAGTGCTGCAAGCGCTGATGCTGCAGGGGTCGAACGTTCGCGTTCCTGAGGACATCGCCCTCATTGGTTACGACGATATCGACTTCGCGTCAGCCGCAGTGGTTCCGCTGTCCTCGATCCGTCAGCCGGCCGGGATGATCGGGCACACTGCGCTTGAGATCCTGCTCGAAGAGGTCGCAGACCCTGAGGCTGCTCCGCGTCACGTCGAGTTTCAGCCGGAGCTCGTTGTGCGTCGCTCTACCTCGGCTAGCGCTGTCGACGCTGTCTAGCGCGCGGCGGCGAGCTGGTCGTCGAGGTTGAAAACTTCGGGGAGTGTCGTCGCGACTTGGTCGGGCCGCCCGTCGAGCGCGACAAAGAACTCGGCCATTTCGGCTTCCCACTTGGCCGCGATCTCGCTGCGATCGAGGTAGTCCTGCGACGCTTCTACGAAGTCCGTTTCGTAGTAGCCGATGAGCATTCCGTCTTGGCGCACGAAGAGCGAGTAGTTGCGGCGGCCGGATGCGGCGATCACCTCGAGCATTCGAGGCCAGACCGCGGTGTGGCGCTCGAGGTACTCGTCGAGTCGCTCTGGTCGAACCTGTAATTGGAAGCACACGCGAGTCATTTTGTTCCTTCTGGTAGATCGGTTGGCGCCCTCGGCCGCAGCGGGGCGTGCGGCGCTATCCCGCGAAAAGGCTCGAGGATAACCGCAGTTCCGGCATTTCTGATCACAGAGTATGCCCAATTCGATGGCTGGACTTGACGGGAACAGTGATCGCCACCTATCGTTTCTGAACAGCAGTGAATCGTTTCACTTAAGCTCATCTATTACAACGAGGTAGACAACGATGTCGATAAGCACGAAGCCAAGCGCACCGACGCTTGAGCTCTCACACATCGCCAAGACTTTTGGTTCTGTCGTCGCGCTGACCGACGGAACCCTCGCGCTGCACCCCGGTTCGATTCACGCTCTCGTCGGAGAAAACGGCGCGGGCAAGTCCACCCTGGTGAAAATCATCGCCGGTCTCTACCAGCGCGATGGCGGCGACTTCACTCTCGAAGGCACAACCGTCGACTTCACCTCGACCGCTCAGTCCAAGAGCGCGGGCATCGCTGTCATCTACCAAGAACCGACGCTTTTTCCTGATCTGTCGGTGACCGAGAATATTTTCATGGGTCGCCAGCCCGTCAAGTCGCTCGGGCGCATCGATCGCAAGAAGATGCATACCGAAGCACTCGGCCTTTTTGAACGCCTTGGAGTGCGCATCGATCCTGATCGCCCCACCCAGGGGCTCTCAATCGCTGATCAGCAGATCATTGAGATCGCAAAAGCCATCTCCCTTGACGCCAAAGTGCTCGTGATGGATGAGCCGACCGCCGCCCTCAGCGGCGTTGAGGTTGAACGGCTCTTCGCCGTCGCCCGCAGCCTGCGCGACGAAGGCCGGGCGCTCCTCTTCATTTCGCACCGTTTCGAGGAAGTCTTCGAACTCTGCGACACCGTCACCATCATGCGCGACGGTGCCTACATCGCTACCAGCCCCATTGCCGAGACGACCGTAGACGAGATCGTTCGTCAAATGGTCGGCCGTGATGTCGCAGAGTTGTTCCCCAAGATCGATGCTCCCATCGGAGACGAAGTTCTTGTGGTCTCCGGGCTCACCGAGCCGGGCGAGTTCCACGACATCAGCTTCTCGGTTCGTTCCGGTGAGATCGTCGCGCTGGCGGGGCTCGTCGGGGCCGGCCGCAGCGAGATCGCACGAGCCATCTTCGGAGTCGATCCCTACAAGGCGGGCACCGTCACCATCAACGGAGTGCGCGTTCCGAAACGCAATCCGGCCGCAGCCATGAACCTCGGGCTTGCGCTCGTGCCAGAGGATCGTCGTCGCCAAGGGCTCGTTCTCGAATCATCCGTCGGTAAGAATGCGACGCTCGCTATTCGCTCAGCACTGGCCAAGTTCGGTTTTATTACGAGTGCCGTGGAGAACGCGAGCGCCCGCACCTGGGCTCAAAAACTTGAAGTGAAGACATCGGCGCTCGATACCGAAGTCGGCACCCTCAGCGGGGGAAACCAGCAGAAGGTGGTGCTGGCTAAGTGGCTTGCCACTAACCCGAGCTTGCTCATCGTCGACGAACCAACCCGTGGAATCGACGTGGGTACGAAAGCCGAAGTGCACCGTCTGCTCTCCGAACTCGCCGTTGAGGGCCTCGCCATCATCATGATCTCGAGCGAACTGCCTGAAGTATTGGGCATGGCCGACCGAGTTCTCGTGGTGCACGAAGGTCGCATCACGGCAGAAATTGATCGAGCGGATGCCACGGCTGAGTCCGTCATGTTCGCCGCAACCCACGCGGAGGTGGCCTCATGAGAGTCCTCAGCAAACTGATCAAGGCGCGCGAGACCGGCATTATGATCGCGCTCATCCTCGTGGTGGTTGTCGCGACAGCGCGCAACCCTACGTTCCTCTTCAGCCCTGACGGTTTTCGGGACCTGCTGCTGACACCGTCGATCCTGCTGCTTCTTGCGGTCGGCCAGGCGATCGTCATCATCACGCGCAGCGTCGACCTTTCGGTCGGCTCAGTGCTGGGGCTCACGGCCTACTTAACCGGCCGTCTCTTCATTGATCTGCCTGGCATCCCGATCATCGCGGTGTTTCTCATTGGAATCGTCTTCGGTGGCCTCTTAGGGCTTATCAACGGTGCCTTGGTGGCGTTCGCGAAAGTACCGGCACTCGTCATTACTCTGGGCACGTTGTATGCCTACCGCGGCATCAATGTGTTGTGGACCGGTAGCGACCGCATCAACGGTTCGGACCTTCCGACCGCGTTCTTGAGCCTCGGCACGAGTTCGCTCTTCGGAATCCCGTGGCTCACCATCATCGCCCTCGTTGTGCTGGTGGCTGCCGGATGGTTCCTGCGCACGCAGCGCGCCGGTCGCGAGTTGTACGCGATCGGGTCCGATCCTGAAGCCGCGAACCTCTACGGGCTCAAGGTCACTCAGCGCGTTCTCGTTGCGTTTGTTTTCTCGGGAGCTCTTGCCGGGCTCGCCGGTGTTCTCTACGCCGCCCGCTATGGAACCGTGAGTTCCCAAGCCGGAGTCAACCTTGAGCTGCAGGCCGTCGGTGCTGCTGTGATCGGTGGTGTCGCCATCTTCGGTGGCAGCGGAACGGTCTGGGGCGCCGCAATCGGTGCGTTCCTCTTGCTCACCATCAACCGTGCGCTGCCGATTTTGGGCGTTCAGGACTTCTGGCAACGAGCGGTGGTCGGCGTTCTCATCATCGGCGCGATCGTGCTTGACCGCGTCCTCGCGCTTCGACAATCTCGCAAACTACTGGAAATGAGGGACGAGTCATGACCGGCACCACAGCGGCACGTACGTACCGCGACTACTCTCAGCCCCTCTGGCGCCGTCTCCTCATCTCCCGCGAAGCCGCCGTCATCGGCGCCCTCGCCCTCGTCATCATCGTCTCGATGATCTCCGTGCGGGCCTTCGCTCAGCCGATCACGATCACTTACCTGTTCCTCGACATTGCGCCCATTCTTTTGATCGCACTGCCCATGACCCTCGTGATCATCACGGGCGAGATTGACCTTTCGGTGGCCAGCATTGTTGGTCTGTCGAGTGTCACCGTCGGTGTGCTTCACCAAAATGGGGTGCCGATTCCTGCTGCTGCGCTGGTCGCGCTCTTGGTGGGTCTCATCGCCGGTGCAATCAACGGAGCGCTCATCACTATGGTGGGGCTTCCGTCTCTTGCCGTGACCATCGGCACGCTCGCGCTGTACCGCGGGCTCGCTGTGGGCCTCCTCGGCACGACCGCGGTTACCGAGTTCAACAAGTTCTGGACTGACCTCGCTAAGTCCAAGATCGGCGACACTGCGATCCCCAGTGTGGTGATTCTGATCGTGGTGCTGGCACTGGTGTTCGGCATCCTGCTCCACTTCACAACCTTCGGCCGGGGCATCTTCGCGATCGGGCTCAGCCCTGAGGCAGCTCGCTTCTCGGGCGTGAACGTCGAACGCACCAAGTTCATCCTCTTCATGCTGAGCGGTATCGTCTCGGCACTCGCGGGGATCTATTACACCCTTCGCTTCGGCAGCGCTCGTGGCGACAACGCGACGGGCCTTGAGCTGTCGGTAATCGCCGCCGTGCTTCTCGGCGGGGTCTCGATCTTCGGTGGTCGTGGCGCTCTTCCCGGTGTACTCGCCGGAGCGCTGCTCATCGGAACCCTCGCGAGCGCACTTCGGCTCGCCAACGTCACGTCTGACGTCATCAACGTCATCACAGGAACGCTGCTGATCGCGTCCGTGGTGGGAACAAGCTTCTTGGCTTGGGTGCGCAATAAGCGCGCTCGTCCTGGAGGAACCAAAGGGAGCTCACCGACCGCGACCGGTTGAGTTTCTTGCACCAGTGTCGGTGTCACAGTCATCGACTCACATCCCCAAAGGAGAACGACGATGTTTAACTCTTCAAAGCGCGCCGGAGCATTCGCTGCACTCGCAGTGAGCTTCGCGCTTGTGGCCACAGGTTGTGCTGCAACCGGTGGCGACAGCAGTGGCGACGGCGATGGCAACTTGGCCATCACCTTCCTGCCCAAGAACCTCGGAAACGCTTACTTCGATACTTCGGATGCCGGTGGAGAAGAAGCCATCGCCGAGTTCGGTGGAACCTTCGCTGAAGTTGGCCCCGCAACGGGAAGCCCCGACGGACAGGTCAGCTACATCAACACGCTTACCCAGCAGGGTGTTGGAGCGATTGCTCTCTCGGCTAACGACCCCTCGGCTCTCTGCGACGCCATCGGCGAGGCACGGGATGCTGGCGTCAAGGTTGTCACGTTCGATGCTGACACCAGCGCCGACTGCCGCGACCTCTTCATCAACCAGGCTGACTCCGAAGGAATCGCTAAGGTTCAGGTTGACCTGATCGCAGAGCAGATCGGTGACGCAGGACAGATCGCTATCCTTTCGGCTACCGCCAACGCAACGAACCAGAACGCGTGGATCGAACTCATGAAGACTGAGCTCGCCGCCAACCACCCCGACATCGAACTCGTCGAGGTCGTTTACGGTGACGACGACGACCAGACGTCCTTCGACAAGACTGCAGCACTGCTGCAGACCTACCCGGAGCTCAAGGGCATCGTTTCGCCCACCACTGTTGGTATCTCGGCTGCGGCTCGTTACCTCCAGGACTCGTCCTTCAAGGGCAAGGTTCAGCTGACTGGCCTCGGAACCCCGAACCAGATGCGTGACTTCGTCAATGACGGAACCGTCACAGCATTCGCTCTGTGGAACCCGGGTGACCTCGGTTACCTTGCTGCTTACGGTGCCAAGGCACTGATCGAGGGCGACATCACTGGTGCAGAAGGCGACGAGTTCGACGCTGGAAAGCTCGGAAGCTACACGGTCGGCGCCGACGGCGTTGTGCTGTTGGGCGACCCGTACACCTTCAACAAGGACAACATCGCGGACTTCGACTTCTAAGTCTCCCGCAACGCACGAATGGCCCATCGGTTGAGAAACCGGTGGGCCATTTTCGTAGCTAAAGCCCTAGCGCCCGTCAATCACCACGTGGGCAAGCGGTTCGCCAGCCACGAGCCGACGTGCTTGCTCGCGCATGACGGCATCCACTCGGGCGTGCATGGCTGAGGTTGCGCCGCCGATGTGCGGGGTGATGGTGACGCCGGGCGTCGACCAGAGCGGGTGATCGCTGGGCAGCGGTTCCGGCTCGGTGACGTCGAGTGCTGCTCGAACATGGCCAGCGGATGCCGCAGCCACGAGTGCGTCGGTGTCGACGATTTTGCCGCGAGACACATTCACGAGCAGCGCGCCGGGTTTCATCGCCTCCAGGAAGGAGGCGTCGACGAGCCCCGTGGTGTCGTCGCTGAGGGGCACGGCGATTGCCACGATGTCGGCTTTGGCGAGTAACGCGGGCAGGGCATCCATTGATTGCACGGCGCCGCGGGCATCGCTGCGGTTGGTGCGGGCTACGCGCACAACGTTGGCGTCGAAGGGGGCAAGCTTGTCGGCGATCTGGTTGCCGACGCCACCGGCGCCGACGATGACGACGGTTGTGCCAGCGACACCGGGCTGTTCGTGCTGGTCCCAGATGCCGGTCTGTTGGTGAGCGAAGTGCTGAGGAAAGCCGCGCTGCTCAGAGATGATCATGCCGACCGCGAGCTCCGCGGTGGAGGCTTCGTGCACACCGATGGCGTTGCAGTAGGTGATGCCAGCCGGCAGACGGCTCTCGACGCCGTCATAACCGAGGGATTGCGACTGGAGTGCTGCGACATCCATTCCGGCAAAGGATGCGAGACCGCCACTCGCGCCGAGGTAGCCGAGGAGCGCGAGGTCGACGTGCACCGGGGGAGCACCGTCGGCTGGACCCCAGAGAATGACGTTCACGTCGGGCAATTGCGGAGCCAGTCGGTCGTGAATGTGCTGGTCCGGTAGGGCGATGGTGATCATGGCGCTGGTCTCCTGAGTGGGGCATCGGGCGGCGATCATTCCAGCATGCCTTATGGATGGTTATTCAGGTTGTAACGCCCGGCCACTATGCTGGCGGCCACATCATTGGTCGAGGCGGGGAGGCAGGTCATGGCACGGTGGCCGGTTCTGCCCCGTGAAAGTGAGCGGGATGCTGTGCTTGCGGCCCTTCGCGGCCCTCGACCACGTTCGGTGATGTTGCGCGGCCCGAGTGGCGTCGGCAAGACAACATTGGGCGCCCACATCTCGCAGGCTTTGCGCGCCGATGGACGCACCGTGATCCCCGTCATTGGCTTGGCTGAACTCGTGGATGTTCCCCTCGGTGCCCTCGCCCCGGTGTTGGCGAGCTCGGGCAGGCACGACATCGAGAGCGTGAGTGACCGTGTTCAAGCTCTCGTTGGGGTGGTGGGGGAGAACCCGCAGAAGTTCGTGCTCGTCATCGATGACGCTCCGCTCTTGGATGCTGTTTCGGCGAGCGTGCTCTACCAACTGGTGCGCGTCTTCGGCGTCACAACGCTGCTGACCGCCCGCGACTCCCACGAAGTCGTCGGCCCCCTTGCTCGGCTGCTGCACGAAAACCTCATCGACATTGTCGAGCTCGACGGGTTGAGTCTCGAACACAGCCAGTCGATCCTCCAACAGTATTTGGGCGGAACACTGCGCCCCGAGAGCCTTCGTGCCCTGTTCGAGGCGAGCCGCGGCAACCCGCTGATGCTGCGCGAACTGATCTTCGCGGCTGGGCGAGCTGGCGGCATCCGCAGCGGTGATTTTGGTGTCGAGGTGTCGGTCGCGACCCTACCGAAGCACGTGCGCGCAACGATTGCCGATCGAGTTCAGCAGCTCACTGCGGCCGAGCGTCGTCTCGCTCAGCTCATCGCTATTGCGCAGCCGATTCCGCGAGCCGTGATCCGTGAGGCCGAAGGCGATGCGCTCGCCTTCCTCACGAGCGAGGGCATCGTGGAAGACACCGGCGATGAGCTCACCCCGCTGGTGAGGCTTGCCCACCCTCTCTTCGCGGAGGCACTCACGATCGATCTCCTGCAGGCCGAACGTGCGGAACTAGTGAAAGCGATCGCGGGCCGACTGCTGCCGATGGGCGATCAGCAACTGCGATTCACCGCGACTGTTCTGCTTACCTCGACCGACGCCGCGATCAGCGACGACGACCTCGATTGGGCAGCGAGTTACGCGCATGCGGCGGGCGACCATGCTGTTGCGGCCTCACTCGCGGAACGCGCCCAGCTCACTGAGCGGCGCTTTGCGCCCGAGCTCGTGTTGGCCAGTGCGCTTTCTGCGCTAGCGGAGTCTGATCGTTCTTCTGCGGTGTTTGAGTCTGCGATCCGTCTTGCGAATGACGACGAACAGCGTGCCATGGCGCTCGCCCGCTGGGGGCAGCACATGGTTTACCGGCTGTCCCGCCCCTCCGATGCGGTCGATCGGGTCACGTGCGAACTATCGAGAATGGATGCTCGCGGCCAGGCCGTGCTGCGGCCAGAACTCGCCAAGTGGCAGCTCATGACCGGAGACGCTCACGCCCTCGCCCACGCCGCTGACCCGGTGTCGTCAGATGGCGGACTCGGCGCCGTCAACGCGGGCCTCACAGCGGCGATGATGGCAACGATGGCGGGCAACCCTGAGGATGCTTTTGCGGCAATTGCTCACACCCGCCCCCTTGCTGATGCCTTCCGTTTCGAAGCACCCTTTGCGAGCTCGCTTCTCGACCTCTCCGAGTTTTTGGCACTCGTTGCCGCCGCGGAGATGGTTCGTGCCCGCGATTTTGCCGCCCAGCGACGCCTCGACCGTTTCGCAGACTCCGCAGGCGTGTGGTCCTATGCGCTCGCCACTGTGCGCCTTCACGAGGGGCGGTTGAGCGACGCCCAATCACTCGCGACTCTCGCCGTTGAGCAATTGAGATGGCGCGACTTCACGGGATTGCTGGGCACCGCTATTGCCTTGCACGCCACCGTCGACGCGCAGTTGGGTGAGCCCGAATCAGCCAGAGAGCTGCTCTCCGAAATCACTCCAGAGAATGCCGGCGACGCCAAAGTCATTTTGCAGCGGGCCGAGTGCGAGGCTTGGCTGCTCGCGGCCGAGGGGCGCACCGACGAAGCGGCCGGCGTGATCGTCGCTGCTGCCGCCGAGGGCATCATCCTTGGTCACTTCTTGCTGAGTGCCCTCACTCTTACTGTGGCGATTCGGGTGGGGCATCCCGCTGTTGCGCGCGAACAACTGGAACTTCTGACGCACCTCTCGCCGTCGCCGCTGGTGGCCAGCATCCGCGACTGGGCAGAGGTGGCAGCCGAAGCGGATGTCGCTCGCCTCTGTGAACTCGCCCCTGCCCTTGCCTCGTCGGGAGTGGCTGCGCTCGCGGTCGATGGTCTTCTCAACGGTGCGCGCTGCGCGGCTAAGGCTGACCGGCGCGAGTTGGAGCGCAAGGCAACGTTGCTCGCCCGCCGCCTCGCTGCCGATATGGATCAGGTGCCGGGGGAGTCTCACGCTGCCGAGCTCACTGAACGGGAGTGGACAATTGCCCGGGCTGCTGCTGGCCGCAAACGCAGTCGCGAGATTGGCCAGCAGCTCGGGTTGTCTGTGAGAACCGTTGACAACCATCTGGCTCGCATTTATCGCAAGCTGGGTGTCAAGGGTCGGGTTGAGCTTGAAGAGGTTCTTGCCGAGCTGTAGCTGTGGCGAGAACGCGGTGGGTCGTTACCCCTCGTTTGCAGACACGATCATGTTCACGATCGTGCCGTCTTCTTCGGTGGTTCCCCAGGAATATTGAATGATCCAGTTGTCGTTTTGCAGACCGTAGAGGAATCCCTCGTCGCCGAGAGAGATCTCGGACACCATTTCAAAGCCGCTGGAAATGAGCGTGTCGTAGCCGGCTTGAGCGCCCGCTTCATCCCCCACGTTGATGGTGGCGCTGTAGCCATCATCGATGCCGAGCGAGAAGAGGATGTCGCCGTCTGGCGCTGGCACTTCTGCAGGCCACGACTTCGGCAACGAGCCTCCCGTGCCGTCGCCATCGACATCCACGTCGACACCGGTTGCGCCCTCAATCGCGTTCTCAACGGTGTTCTCGATGAGGTTGTCTGTGAAGTCCTCGAGCGGGTTGCCGAAGCAACCGGAGAGGGAGACGGAGAGCCCTGCCGCAAGGGAGATGGCGATGGCGCTTTTCAGCGCGCGCTGTGAAGTGATCATGCGCCAAGTAAACTCCTCGGCCATGCTCGGGCGCGTGAGTAGAAACTACCTATCTCTGAGTAACAGGCTCAGGCTCGGCGGGTAACGTGGAGCCATGCCGCTTACAGGAGAGTACGAACCCAGCACGTCAGAGTGGGCCCGCAATCAGGCCGACGTTTTTGAGAACAGTAACGGCCATGAGGGCAACCTCATGCGCGGGATGCCAATCATTGTGTTGACCACGGTGGGCGCCAAATCCGGCAAGCTGCGCAAGACCGCGCTCATGCGAGTGGAACACGATGGCCACTATGCCGTTGTTGCCTCGCTGGGTGGGGCGCCGAAGCATCCGGTCTGGTACCACAACATTGTCGCTCAGCCGCACGTTGAGCTGCACGATGTGGGTGTCAAGGGCGACTTTATGGCCCGCGAAGTGACCGGTGACGAGAAGGCTCTCTGGTGGGAGCGTTCGGTCGCGGCGTACCCCGACTATGCGGATTACCAGGCCAAGACCGAGCGCGAGATTCCGGTCTTCGTGTTGGAGCCGATCAGCGCCTAAGCGCGCCGTGGGGACCGAGCGGACGGTCGGGTCAGAGTGCCCGACCCAGCATGAGCCCGAGTGCCGCCATCAGTACGGCAACGGCAAGCATGCCGAAGGAGTTCGCGATCGCGAGCCACACCCGGTTTTCTTGCAGCAGGCGCAGGGTCTGAAAGCTCGTCGTGCTGAACGCGGTGAAGCCTCCGACCATCCCGACCCCGGCATAGAGACCGAGTTCTTCGGGCACAAAGTGCCCGGCTGTCATCCCGGTGATCAGGCCGAACAGGAACGATCCGCTGATGTTAATGATCGACATCGCCACCGGATAGTTGGTGCGGATGCGGCGGTGCACGAACGCGTTCACCGCCAGTCGAAGAGCGGCACCCATCCCGCCCGCGACGGTGATGAAGAGCGCCCCGATGATCATCGAACCAACCGTTCGTGTTGGCGCACAATGCGGTACCAGCTCTTCGACGTGAAGACGCCAAGCCAGACCGCTCCCGCTCCGGCGATGAGGGTTGCGCTGCCATAGGCAACCGCGAGCAGCACGTGGTGGTGTTCCGAGACGATCACGATGTCAACCGCGAGCTGCGCATAGCTCGTGAGGGCTCCCAAGAAGCCGACGGCGGTGAGCAGGCGGATGACGCGCATCCGTCTCGATTCCTGACGTTCGGCCAGGGTCTGCAGCAGCAGCCCGAGCAGGAACGGGCCGGCGATGTTGACGACGACGGTGCCGAGCGACAGGGTCTCCCAAATCGGGGTGGTCTGCGCAATGATGAACCGCACTGCAGCACCGAGACCGCCTCCGAGGGCAGCGAGCGCAAGATGGCGGGGCCGGATGCGGATCATCTCCGGCATCCCCACAACGGTGCGGGTTATCTCAATGTCGCTGTTCATGGGCAGCCGCGCCCGAAGGCGTCGGCGCCAGCGCGGGAAATACCACGGCCGTCGGAGGGGTGCGTGAAGTTCGTCGGCTTCGGCCTGCGTTCGATCGGTGGGGGTGCGCTCGCCCCGAGTCCGGTCGTCCGGGGTGTCGGGCACGGCGAGGTCTCCGGTCGTTGCGGTGGTTGATGTTAAGAATAGCGAATGAGAAGTCGTTACGTTTGGCCCCAAACAGGCGTACTGTATGCCGGTGCACAACATCCTTCGCGGGACGGGTAATAAGCGAAAACTGGTACACCCAGCGCAGCTCACCCTTCTCGGGTTTCTGATCGGTATCGCAGCGGGCACCGCCCTGCTGGCGCTACCTATTTCGCGTACCGGTCCCGGCGGCGCCACTCTCGTTGAGGCGTTCTTCACTGCGGTCTCAGCGATGTGTGTGACCGGCCACGTGATCGTCGATACCTCTACTTACTGGACGGGCTTCGGCCAAGTCGTCATCATGGTGCTCATCCAGGTGGGCGGCTTCGGTGTCATGACCTTCGCCTCCATTATCGGCATCGCGGTGGTTCGCCGCCTCTCGCTGCGCTCTCGGATTACGGCCGCCGCCGAAACCAAGAATGTTGGTTTCGGTGACGTGCGGTCGCTGGTTCTCGGTGTGCTCAAGATTTCGTTGATCATTGAGGGCGCCGGTGCGCTCATCCTGTTCTTCTGGTTCTTGCTTCGCTACGGCTACAGCGTGGGAGAGGCGGCGTGGCTTGCGGTCTTCCACGCAGTCTCGTCGTTCAACAACGCCGGCTTCGCGCTCTTCAGCGACAACATGATGTCGTTCGTTGACGACCCGGTGGTCTCACTCACACTGTGTGCCGAAATCATCCTGGGCGGCCTCGGCTTCCCGGTGATCATTCAACTGCTGCGCTTTGGCGGCAACCGCCTCAAGTGGAGCATGAACACGCGCATCGTCGTCGCCGCGACACCGCTGCTGCTCGTCGCGGGTGCCGCCTACATCACGCTCATCGAGTGGAACAATCCCGCCACCCTCGGCCCGCTCGACTGGCACACCAAGCTTCTGGCCGGCTTCTTCCAATCCGTGCAAACCCGCACCGCCGGCTTCAACAGCATCGATATCGGCGCCATGAGCGAAGCGACCCAGTTCGGGATGACCGCGCTCATGTTCATCGGAGGCGGCCCCGCCGGCACTGCCGGCGGCATCAAGGTCACGACGTTTGCGGTGCTGTTCTTCATCCTCCTCGCGGAGGTGCGCGGAGACGGCGTCGTGAACGTGTTCGGCAAGAGACTGTCGCGCGCGGTGCACCGCCAAGCGATCGCGGTGGTCTTGCTCTCGGTGGGCGTCGTCGCGACATCCACCATCGCCATCATGCTGCTCTCGGGGCTGCCGCTGGGCCCCGTGCTGTTCGAGACGGTGTCGGCCTTCGGAACGGTGGGCCTGTCGGAGGGCATTACGCCGGAGCTGCCAGTGGCGGCGCAACTGATTCTTGCGGTGCTCATGTTTGTGGGCCGTCTTGGCCCGATTGGTTTTGCTACCGCGCTCGCTCTGCGTGAGCGCGCTGTCCTGTATGAACTTCCCAAAGAAAGGCCGATCATTGGCTAAGTTGCGCATGTTTTCTGGTTCGGATGCCTCTACCGTGGCTGCGGCAGATTCGGTGGCGGTGATCGGGCTTGGCCGTTTCGGTCGCGCTCTCGCACTGGAGCTCATGGCCAACGGCACCGAAGTGCTCGGAGTCGATCTTGATGAGTCGATCGTGCAAGAACTCAACGGCCAGCTCACCCATGTTGTTGCGGCTGACTCCACGCGCGAAGAGGTGCTGCAGCAGCTGGCCGTGCCCGAGTTCGACCGCGTGGTTGTCGCGATCGGTAGTGACATTCAGGCGAGCATCCTCACGACCTCACTGCTGTTGCGGTTCAACGTTGCCCACGTGTGGGCGAAGGCGGTGAGCGACGCGCACGGCACGATCCTGGAGCAGCTCGGCGTGAGTCACGTGATCTATCCCGAAAAGGAGATGGGTCGCCGGGTCGCTCATCTCGTGCGGGGTTCGATGCAGGACTACCTCGAGATCGGCGACGGGTTTTCGCTCGTGAAGATGGCGCCGCCAGCCAGCATTGTGGGCAAGACTCTGGGCGAATCCCGCGTGCGTGCCACTGCGGGCGTGACGATTACCGCGGTGCGCCCGCAGGGCGGAGCGTGGACTTACACCGACCAAGACACTCTGATCGCCGCCGACGACACCATTCTTGTTTCCGGCCCCACAAACAAAGCGGAAGCCTTCAGCCTCCGCCGCTAACGGGATGACCAAGAAGTCGGTGCGCGCGAGCGGCTGTTAGCGCAGCGAGCTCAACCAGATCTCGCAGAGCGCCTGCCACGCTTCGGCTGGTGTGCCTTCGGCTAGGCCCAAGCCGTGCTTGCCGTCGGCGAAGACGTGCAGTTCGTGGCGCACTCCGGCCGCTGCCAATGCCGCAGCGAGTGGGTAGGAGTGCTCTGCGACCGGAACGGGCTCGTCAGCGGCGGTGTGCCAGATAAACATCGGGGGAGTGGCGGGCGTCACCAGCGACTCAAGGGAGGTGTCTTCCCGAAGATAATCGTTGGCATCCAGCCCAATGAGCTCTTTGCGTGACCCGGCGTGCGTCGGGGTCACCATGCTGACAACGGGGTAGCCGAGCACTGCAAAATCGGGGCGCTCTTCTGGCTTAGCGACGGGCGCGACGGCGGCGTGGCCGGCCAAATGGCCACCGGCTGAGAACCCGAGAACACCCACCAACGGGGCCCCTAGCGCACGTTCTTTCGCAATTTCAGACTGAATTGCCAGCAAAGGGGCTGGATGCTTCGTGCTGACGGGGTACTCAACGACGCGGGCATTCCAGCCAATCGATCGCAACCAGGCAGCAACGGGCTCGCCTTCGTGGGGTGCGAGTCGCGAATACCCTCCGCCGGGGAGAACAAGAATTGTGGGGAGGTTGGCAGCCATTACTTAACTGTAAATTGTGCAAGACATTTCGGCTGAATCAACGCACTAGCGAGCGGAAATTACACAATCGGCCTAGGGTCTGTACATGGCAGATTTGTTTGACGGATACACATCAAGCGCCTCCAAACGCACCGGACCAGCCGCGTGGGATGAGATGTTCTCTGCCGATAGCGAGATACGTCGCCCCTACCGCGAGATTCATGACGCGCTGGCGCAAATGACGCAAGAAGAGTTGCGCGGACGTACTGAAGCACTCGCCGACAGCTACCTCGCCCAGGGCGTTACCTTCGACTTTGCTGGCGAAGAGAGACCCTTTCCTCTGGATGCTGTTCCCAGAGTTATTGATCTCTCCGAGTGGAAACAGGTTGAGTCGGGGGTTAAGCAGCGCGTTCGAGCGCTCGAAGCATTCCTGGCCGACATCTACGGGCCCCAGAATGCCATCAAAGATGGTGTGATTCCCGCTCGGATGATCACCTCATCCAGCCATTTCCATCGGCAGGCGGCCGGTATTGAGCCGGCTAATGGCGTGCGCATTCAGGTCAGCGGTATCGACCTCATCCGCGACGAGGTCGGTGCGTGGCGCGTTCTTGAAGACAACGTGCGCGTGCCCAGCGGTGTGAGCTACGTGATCTCGAACCGTCGAGTGATGGCGCAGACGCTGCCTGAACTGTTCGTCTCAATGCGGGTTCGCCCCGTCGGCGACTACCCGCACAAGCTGCTGCAGGCTCTGCGCGCCAGTGCGCCCGGCGGCGTGGATGAACCCAACGTCGTTGTGCTCACTCCGGGTGTCTACAACTCCGCGTACTTCGAGCACACGCTGCTCGCCCGCCTCATGGGCGTCGAGCTCGTGGAGGGTCGTGACCTCTTCTGTTCTGGTGGTCGGGTCTGGATGCGCACCACCGCCGGTCCCACCCGCGTCGACGTGATCTATCGCCGGGTTGACGACGAGTTCCTCGACCCGCTGCAGTTCCGCGCGGACTCGATGTTGGGCAGCCCGGGCATGATGCTCGCTGCTCGCCTCGGAAACGTCACGATCGCCAACGCGGTCGGAAACGGTGTGGCCGACGACAAGCTCGTGTATACCTACCTGCCCGATCTCACCGAGTACTACCTCGGCGAGAAGTCGATCATCCCGAACGTTGATACGTGGCGGCTCGAAGATCCGGGAGCACTCGAAGAAGTGCTCGACCGTCTTGATGAGCTCGTGATCAAGCCCGTTGACGGCTCCGGCGGAAAGGGTCTCGTGATTGGCCCAGCGGCATCCAAGGCTGAACTAGAGACGCTCAAGAAACAGCTCCTCAAGGATCCCCGGGGCTGGATTGCGCAGCCTGTCGTGCAACTGTCGACGATTCCGACGGTCGTGGACGACGGTATGCGCCCGCGTCACGCCGACCTTCGCCCCTTCGCGGTCAACGACGGAAACGATGTCTGGGTGTTGCCGGGTGGCCTCACTCGTGTCGCCTTGCCGGAAGGCCAACTGGTGGTCAACAGCTCGCAGGGTGGTGGCTCGAAAGACACCTGGGTTGTGGGTCGTGAGAAAGTCCAGGAGTCCGAGAGCACGCTCCAGGGTCTCGTGGAGCGCCAGGCAGACACCGAGGCAATCACGATCATCACTCCCGAGATGCTTCTCGAAGCATCTGGGCACGCTGACCATGTTGAAGATCAGGACAGCACGCGATCGCTCACTCAGCGTCAACGCCAAGAAGAGCAGCAACAGCAGAGTGACGACACCGAGGAAGGTCAATCATGCTGAGCCGCATTGCAGAATCACTGTTCTGGATCGGGCGCTACATTGAGCGTGCTGACGGAACCGCCCGCATCCTCGACGTTCACCTTCAGCTGTTGCTCGAAGACCCGTGGATTGAAGAAGACGATGCCTGCCGCGCGCTCTTGAGCGTGATGGGCAGCGAGGCTCCGGCCGACGCTGTTCTCACCCGCGGCGATGTGCTGTCGATCCTCGCCGTTGACCGCACCGAGCCCGCCTCGATTGCGTATTCGCTCGGCGCCGCCCGCGAGAACGCTCGTCGTGCTCGCGAGATCGTGTCGACCGAACTGTGGGAGTGCCTCAACACGACCCAGGCTCGGATGCCGCGTCGCATTTCCGGAGACAAAGTCAGTGACTTTTTCGCCTGGGTTCGCGAACGCTCCGCTCTTGCCGTGGGAATCATCGAGTCCGCGACGAGCCGGGACGAAGCGTGGCAGTTCTTCACGCTCGGTCGCAGCCTCGAACGCGCAGACATGACGGCGCGACTGCTGGCCACCCGCAGTCTCACGGAGGCCAGTGGTCCGTCGTGGACGACCATCCTTCGTTCCTGTGGTGCCTATGAGCCCTACTTGCGCACCTACCGCGGTGTGCCGAGTGCCAGCAATGCGGCCGAATTCTTGCTGCTTGACCGGTTATTCCCGCGCAGCATCCTGTTCTCGGTGTCGCGGGCAGAGGATTGCATGCGTGAGCTTGAGCCGCGCCGCATGAACCGGGTGGGTGTCGGCGACGATGCTCAGCGACTGTTGGGCAAGATCCGCAGTGAGCTCGAATATCGACCGATTGCCGAAATTTTGGATGACCTGCCGCACCACATGGATCGTGTGCAGGCAGCAACGAGTGCGGCTTCGGAGGCAGTGCGTCAGCGCTACTTCCCCACGAATGCTGCTCCCGAGTGGGTTGGAGAGATCTCATGAAGCGTCTCAGGATCGTTCACTCCACAGGGTTTAGCTACGGCGGAGAAGTCACGGCCTCTTATAACGAGGCGCGGATGCTTCCTGCCAGTGTTGAGGGTCAACTCGTGTTGTTCTCCAACTTGGATATCTTGCCGCTCTCGAGCCAGAGCAACTACGTCGACTATTGGGGAACCCGCGTTGCCTCGTTCGAGGTGCTGACGGGTCACAAGGAGTTGTCGCTCACTGCGACGAGTCTGGTCGAGGTTCACGAGCGCACCCACGAATCCGAGTCCATTGGCTGGGCGGAGATGGCAGCCACGGCTGAGCTCTCGATGGAAGCTGTCGAGAACTTGAGCCAGACGTTGCGCACCGAACCTCCGGCAGAAGTTATTGCGCTCGCGAAAGACATCGCGGCTAAGTCAGATGATGCCTGTGCTGGTGCCCTCGAAATTTCGATGGCCATCGGTAACGCGATTCAGTACATGAGCGGTGTCACTGGGGTAGCGACGACGGCGACAGAGGCCTGGACCGGAGGCAAGGGTGTCTGCCAAGACATTGCGCATCTCGCTTTGGGCGCGCTGCGTTCCGTTGGCGTTCCTGCCCGCTATGTGTCTGGTTACCTGCACCCGAAACCGGATGCCGCGATTGGTGAAACGGTCGTCGGGGAATCCCACGCGTGGATCGAATGGTTCTGCAACGGGCAGTGGCGTGGCTACGACCCCACCAACCTCATCGACATCGGTGACCGGCACGTGCTCGTGGGTCGCGGCCGCGACTACAACGACGTGCCGCCGCTCCGTGGTGTCTATGCGGGCCCCTTCGGCTCAAAGCTGTTCGTGAGTGTGGAGATTACCCGCGAGGCCTAACTGGTGCGTCGGGTCGTGGTTTCCACGATCGCGATCTCTTGCGTCGCGAGCTCACGCTCTTCATCGGGCGTGGGCTCGGGTGGGAAGCGCAAGCGCAGACGGAAGCGGCTTTCGGGCACGCGGCCCACGCGCATCCCGCGACTGTAGACGAGCCAGATGATGGCGGCAGCAGCGGCAAGCAGGCCCGAAAGGGCGCCGATACCGAGTGCCCAGCGGGGTCCGAGTTCGTTGGCTGCCCAGCCGACGATGGGGGCGCCGATCGGTGTGCCGCCCGCGAAGATTGCGAGGTAGAGCGCCATGACGCGACCGCGCATGATGGGCGTTGTCGAGGTCTGCACGTAGGCGTTGGCGGTCGTCATCATGGTGAGCGAGAAAACGCCAATGATGGTGAGGGCGGCGCCGAACGTCCAGTAGCTGGGGGCGAAGGCGGCGAGGAGACAGGCGAGGCCGAAGAAGGCAGAACCCACGATGACGACCCCGAAGCGGGCATGTTCACGACGAGCGGCGAGCAGGGAGCCAACCACGGCACCGACCGCCATCATCGATGAGAGCAGGCCGAATTCGGCCGCTCCCTTGCCGAAGACTCCCGTGGCCATGGTCGCGATGAAGACCGGGAAGTTGAAGCCGAAGGTTCCGACGAGAAAGACCATGACGAGCACGATCAGGATGTCGGGCCGACCGCGAACGTAGCGCAGCCCATCCCGAATCTGGCCCTTCGCTCGGCCAAGCTTCGCCACGGGGAACAGCTGCCCGCGCCGCATGAACCAGAGCGACGCCAGCACGCCGGCGAAGGATGCCGCGTTCACGATGAAGACCGGCCCGGCACCGATCGCGGCGACGAGCACGCCCGCGACGGCGGGCCCGATGAGGCGAGCGGTCTGGAACGACATTGAGTTGAGCGCCACCGCGTTGGGTAGGTCTTTGGCGCTCACGAGTTCTGAGACGAACGCTTGGCGGGCCGGAGCGTCGATCGCGGTCGCGACTCCGAGCAGGAGTGCGAAGACGTAGACCTGCCACAACTGCACGTGACCCGAGATCACGAGGATGCCGAGCCCGAGAGCGAGAGCAAACTGGCTGAACTGGGTCCACAGCAGCACCGTGCGGCGGTCGAAGCGGTCGGCGATGATTCCCGTGAGTGGCATCAGCAGCAGCATGGGGCCGAACTGCAGCGCCATGGTGAAGCCGAGAGCGGCGGCGTCGTAATCGGTCAGGTCGGTGAGAACGATCCAGTCTTGGGCGGTGCGTTGCATCCAGGCGCCGGTGTTGGAGACGACAGCACCGATGATCCAGAGGCGATAGTTGAAGAGGCGAAGCGAGCGGAACATTGCGCTCACGAATTGGCCAACTTCAGTAGAACGGGAATGGCGGCGTGCAGGGCGGCATGCTCCTCGCGGCTGAGCCCCTCGAGCTCTGCGGCGAACCAGGCTGCGCGGCGTTGGCGGGTCTTGTCGACCAACTCGACTCCGGCATCCGTGGCTTCAATGAGCACTTTGCGGCCGTCGTCTGGCGAGCTGGAGCGGGTGATCAGGCCTTCGTCGCTGAGGCAGTTGACGGTGCGGTTCATCGAGGGCGGGGTGACGTGTTCATGTTCGGCGAGGGCGGCGAGGGTGCTGCCGCCGTGGTGAGTCAGCACGTAGAGAACGGAGAGTTGGCTGTCGCTGAGGGTGTCGTCGTGACGCTGCTGGCGGATGCGACGAGCGATACGCATGAGGGTGATTCGAAGCTCGTCGTCTAGTTTGTCTGGCACTTTCGTTAGTTTAGCAAATTAGTCTTGCTAACTAAATGGGAATCTGGCCGACTTTACCCATATTGCTTCGAACTTCACCGCCGTAGAATGGGTGCAGCAAGGAGGCCCAATGCCCAAGTTCACAGTGCCACGAACTGATCACTCCTACACGGATGCCCATGGAGTGACGATTCACTATTACGTGTGGCAGTCGCCCAAAGCCCATGCGGTGCTTCAGCTCACGCACGGCCTCGGCGACCACGCCCGCCGCTACGAATACCTCGCCCAAGCGCTCGTCGCTGCCGGCTACACGGTGTATGCCGACGACCACCGTGGGCACGGTGCAACCGGTCTCGACCAAAACGCGGGCGACGCCAGCAAACTGGGCAAACTCGGCAAGGGTGGCCTGCGGGCGGCGACCGAAAACATCCGCGACCTCACGAAGATTATTCGGGCCGACAACCCCGACCTTCCGTTGGCGCTCCTCGGCCACTCGTGGGGCTCGCTCATGGTGCAAGACGTGCTCAACCACCATTCCACGGAATATGAAGTAGCGGTCCTTACCGGCACCGCCCACCGCACCTTCGCCCACATGAACAGCGGCAACCTCAACGCCAAGCACAAAGACCTCGGCACCACCGGCTACGAATGGCTCAGCCGGGATCCGCAGATCGCCGAAGACTTCGTTCACGACCCGCTGACCTTCTATGCGGATGCCCTCAAACTCTTCGGCCCCGTTGATGGTTTGCGACTGATGGGGCGCCCAGCAAAGCACTTCGCTCGCGACATCCCGATTCTCATCATGATCGGCGACGAAGATTCGCTCGGTGGCGAAGCAAGCATTGAGGCGCTCGCCGCAGACTACGTGGTGCGCTCCAAGCTCACCGACGTTGAGGCCATCGTGTATCCGGGTGCCCGCCACGAAATCTTCAACGAGACCAACAAAGACGATGTCATCACCGACCTCGTGGTGTGGCTCGATGCTCGGCTCAAGCCCGTGCATCCTGACGCGACGCCTCCGGCGCCAGCCCACCCCGAGGCGACCGAACCCAAATAAATGGCATCAATTTTCACTGAGATTCTGAACGGCCGCTCGCCCGGGCGCTTTATCTGGGCGGATGACCGTGTCTTTGCCATTCTCACGATCGAGCCCCGCAAGCCAGGTCATGTGCTCGTGATCCCGCGCCTCGAGGTCGATCGGTGGAGCGAGCTCGACGAAGATCTCGCGATGCATATTTTCCGTGTCGGGCGGCTTATTGGTCTCGCCCAGCGTGACGAGTGGGATGCCGACCGGGTCGGTCTCATGTTCGAGGGTTACCGGGTGCCGCACGCGCACTTGCACGTCTGGCCGTCGTGGAATGTGTATGAATACAGCCACACGGGCATCAACCGTGACCCGGGTGCCGCCGCTCTCGACGAGGCTTTTCAGCGATTGCGAGCCCGCATGATCGAGCACGGTCATGGTGAGTTCGTGCCGCCGCTCGACTGGTCAATTCCGCACGCTGACACTGCCCAGTAGGCTGGATTCAGTACAACTAGACAGGGGTGAGTGATGCACGGCGAATTCAAGGTGCCCGGCGGAAAACTCGTAGTGGTCGATCTCGACGTTGTCGACGACGCCATCACCAACTTCCGGCTCGCCGGCGACTTCTTCCTCGAGCCGGATGACGCTCTCGAAGACATCAACGCCGCCATCAACGGGCTCCCCGCCAACTCTGACGCGAAGACCATCACGGCCGCGATTCAGCAGTCGCTGCCCGAGGGCACCGTCATGCTCGGCTTCTCTGCCGAGTCGGTCGCCACGGCCATCCGTCGTGCACTGCAACGTGCCACGACCTGGAAAGACTACGACTGGCAGATCGTCACTGGGCCGCCTCTTGAGCCGCGCATGCAAATGGCGATGGATCAGGTGCTCTCCGAAGAGGTAGCCTCCGGTCGCCGCCAACCCACTCTGCGCATCTGGGAGTGGAACAAGCCCGCCGTTGTCATCGGCAGTTTTCAGTCGCTGCGCAACGAAGTTGACCTTGAGAACGCGAAGAAATTTGGCTTCGAGGTTGTTCGTCGCATCTCGGGTGGTGGCGCCATGTTTATGGAAGCCGGCACCGTCATCACCTACTCGATCTACGCGCCGGTCGAACTCGTGCAGGGCATGACCTTTGCCGACTCGTACGCATTTCTCGACGAGTGGGTCATCATCGCCCTCAAATCACTCGGCATTGACGCCAGCTACCAACCCCTTAACGACATCGCGAGCCCGACAGGCAAGATCGGGGGAGCAGCCCAGAAGCGTCTCGGGGCGGGTGCTGTGCTGCACCACGTGACCATGAGCTACGACATTGATGGCGAAAAGATGGTGCAGGTGCTGCGCATCGGTCGCGAGAAAATGAGCGACAAGGGCACCAAGTCGGCAGCCAAGCGCGTCGACCCGCTGCGCAGCCAGACCGGCATGGAACGTGCCGACATCATCGACGCCATGGTTGCCACCTTCCGAGGGCTGCACGGTCTCACTGAGAGTGAATTGACCAGTGACGAGATCGCTCGTGCTGAAGAACTCGTGACTGAAAAGTTCGGCACCGAAGAATGGTTGCAGCGCGTTCCGTGAACACCACTCTCCGCGGCCTGACCCTCACGCTCACCCTTGCCGCGCTGCTGCTGGGCGGCATCGTGGCGTCGGCCGTGCTCGGGCAACTGCCCGTGAGCGCCGCCGAAGTTGGCGGGTCCCTGCTGCGCTCGCTCGGCTTCCAGAACGCCTGGGCACCGACCGATTCGATTGTGGAATCCACGCTCTGGGTGGTGCGTTTTCCGCGGATTGCGATGGCCATGGTCGTGGGCGCAGCACTCGCCGTTGCCGGTGCCGTGATGCAAGCCATCTTTGGCAACCCGCTGGCGGAGCCTGGCGTCGTGGGAGTCTCATCCGGTGCCGCTCTGGGCGCCGCGATTGCGATCGTAGTGGGCGTTGCCGCGCTCGGTGACAGTGCGATTGCGCTCTTCGCTTTTGTCGGCGGGCTGCTCGCGACCCTGCTCGTCTACTTCGTGTCGCGGGCCAACGGTCGCACCGAAGTTGTGACGTTGCTCTTGACCGGTATCGCCGTGAACGCCTTCGCTGGCGCAGGCCTCGCGTTCTTGCTGTTCGTCGCCGACTCGGGCAGTCGCGAACAGATCGTGTTTTGGCAACTGGGCTCGCTCAATGGTTCGCGCTGGAGCGAAGTGCTCATCGTCGCTCTCGTCACTGCGATCGGCCTTGTTGCCGCCGTGGTGCTCGCGCGCCCGTTCGACCTGCTCGCGCTGGGGGAGCGCAACGCTCGTCACCTTGGTGTGAACGTCGAACGCCTGCGCATCGTGTCGATCGTGATCGTCGCTCTACTCACCGGTGTGGCCGTGGCGTTCGTGGGAATCATTGCCTTCGTCGGTCTTGTTGTGCCGCACGCGATGCGCATGGCAATAGGGCCAGCGCACCGCCCACTCATCGTCGCGAGCGCTGTCGGCGGCGCAGTGCTACTCGTGCTCTCCGACCTGCTCGCCCGCTCCGTCGTGCCCGGCGGTGACCTGCCGATCGGTCTCCTCACCTCGCTCGTCGGCGGCCCCTTCTTCTTCTACCTCCTGTTCCGCCAACGCCGCCAGAGCGGAGGCTGGGCATGATTAGTGCACGCAACGTCAGCGTTCGGCTCGACTCTCGCGCCATCCTCGACGACGTCAGTCTCGACGTGGCCCCCGGCGAAGTCCTCGCACTCGTCGGGCCTAACGGTGCCGGAAAGTCGACGCTGCTCTCAGTCTTGAGCGGCGACCGCAAGCCAGACAGCGGAACCGTGACCATTGATGGGCGCGACCTTGGCGGCATCCGACATGCGGAGCTCGCCCGACTGCGTGCCGTGCTCACTCAAGAGAACACGGTGAGTTTTCCGTTCCGAGTGTCTGAAGTAGTCGCCATGGGGCGCAGTCCTTGGTCGCGATCGCTCGAGAGCCGCGACGACGTTGCCGTCGTCAATAACGCGCTAGCCGTGACGGATGTTGCCCATCTGGGGGAGCGTCGGTTCACCACGCTCTCCGGCGGCGAAAAGGCGCGCGTCTCGCTCGCGCGGGTTCTCGCTCAGCACACCCCTGTCGTGTTCTTGGATGAGCCGACCGCGGCCCTCGACCTGCGCCACCAAGAAGATGTCATGCGAGTCGCTCGCTCGATAGCTGCCGATGGCCGTGCCGTCGTGGTCGTGCTGCACGACCTCAGCCTCGCGGGCGCCTACTCCGATCGACTCGCCCTTATTGCTCACGGCACTCTCGACGCGATTGGCACTCCCAGCGAAGTGCTCACCGCCGAGCGGGTAGAGCGCGTGTACGGTCTCGCCGTCGACTTGCACGACGTCGGTGGGCATCCGGTAGTCGTCCCCCGTCGCTGACGGCAGCGACAGGAAGACCGGCCGCGAAGAGTGACTAACGGCTGAGAAGGTCGCGGTACTCGGGGTGATCGGTGATGAACTTATCGATGAATTCGCACTTCGCGACGACGCGGGTTTCGCTTTCGGCACGCACCAGATTGAGGGCACCGCGGGCTAGTTCGCTGCCGCGACCTCGGCCCCGAAATTTGGGATCAATTTCGGTGTGCACAAAAACGATCTGATCGTCGCGCAGTTGGTAGTCGGCGAGCCCGGCCTGCACGCCATCGACAAGCAACTCGTACCGGTGCATTGCAGGGTCGTGGATAACTTCGCTGGCCATTCTCAAAGCCTAGTCGCGGTGTCTCTGCTGGGGATGTGTTCTGCGGCGCGTCAAAGCATGGGAATAGTATCGATGGGTGTCTGATTCTCCTCCCCCCAAATCCGGCGGGTCACGCCGGCGATTGATCATCATTGCCGTCTCAGGCTTTGTGCTGATCGTTATCGCCGCAGTGGCTTCGTTTGTCGCGCTTGAGCCCAGTCCCGAGCCAGTTGCGACCGCAACCCGCACGCCGACACCGACTCCCACGCCCACCCCGACGCCGACACCTACCCCCACGCCCACGTTCGACAAAGCTCAGTTCTCCAACGACGACGCGACCAGCCTCTGGGTCGTCGCGAACAAGTTGGGTCCGCTCAACCCGCAAACCTACGAACCAAACCTCGTGTTCGTCGATGTCGCGTATGCATACGAGCCGTATCTGACGCCGGATGCCGCAGCCGCAGTGGTCGAGATGTTCACCGCGTTCAACGCCGAAACCGGGCTCCAGATGCAGTCGCAGAGCTCGTACCGCAGCTACTGGTCGCAAGAGAGCGTGTACGCGGGATGGGTATCGAGCCTCGGTCAGGAGGCAGCTGACCTCACGAGCGCGCGACCAGGACACAGCGAACACCAAACCGGTCTCTCGATTGACGTGAGCGCGTTGCCTGCGAATTGCACCCTCGATCAGTGCTTTGGTGACACTCCGCAGGGGCAATGGCTGGCGGCAAATGGGTGGAAGTACGGCTTCACTGTCCGCTATCCCGAGGGAAAAACCGACATCACCGGTTACGAGTACGAGCCATGGCACATGCGCTACGTGGGCAAGGAACTTGCCGCTGAACTTCACAGCACGGGCATCCAAACGCTCGAAGAGTTCTTTGGGCTGCCTGCCGCGCCGAACTATGGCTAGCCGCTGGCACCCTAAACTCGTGTCATGACTTCGACGCCGCACCCCGACACTGTGAGCTACAGCTACCTCGGGCCTGCCGGAACCTTTACGGAGGCCGCCCTTAAGCAGGTTCCCGAAGCGGTGGGTGCCCACTGGAAGAGCGTCAACAATGTTGGCGAAGCTCTCGACGATGTCACTAATGGCCGCAGCACTGCCGCGATGATCGCGATCGAAAACTCCATCGATGGTGGCGTCAGTGTGACTCAGGATGCGTTGACCACCACCCCCAATCTGCGGATCTTGGGCGAATACTTGGTTCCCGTGAATTTCGTGCTCGTGGCCAGACCAGGCACGACGCTCGCCGACGTGACCACCGTCAACGCGCATCCGGTCGCCTATGGGCAAACTCGGCGCTGGCTCGACGCAGAGTTGCCGCAACACGGCTACATTCCCGCGAGCTCCAATGTTGCTGCCGCGGCATCGTTGCTGGAAAACAGCATTGCGGATGCCGCAGTCGCCCCGCCCGGCATCACCGAGCACTACCCGCTCGAGGTTCTCGCCGAGAACATTGCCAACAATCAGAATTCTGTGACGCGCTTTGTGCTGGTCTCGTCGAACACCGAACTGCCTGAGCCGACCGGTGCTGACAAGACGAGTGTGATCGTCGAACTCCCCGACAACGCTCCTGGTCGCTTGCTCGAAATGCTTGAGCAGTTTGCGACGCGCGGCGTCAACATGAGTTTGATTGAGTCGCGACCGATTGGTGACGAGCTCGGTCGCTACCGTTTTGTCATCGACCTTGAGGGGCACATCCTCGATGAACGAGTGGCAGATGCCCTACTCGGTCTCAAGCGCTTCAGCCCGAACGTGATTTTCTTGGGCAGCTACCCGCGGGCCGACAAGCTCGCCACCACGGTGACGCCGCGCTATGGCAACGACGTCTTTGTGGAGGCGCGTGATTGGTTGCGGGCCATCACCGCCCGTGAGCCTTCGGCTACTCGCGAGCCGTAGCCTTCTTGCTGAGCGCTTTGGCTTGAGCGGTCGTGCGTGCGGTTGTCCGGGCAGTCGCGCGGGCGTGTGTTCGCGCCTGCGATTGAGCTTTGGAGTGCGCCCTCACTTCGGCACGGGTGTGCACCTTCGGCACCCGCATGATGAGGGCGCCGGGTTCAACCCACGCGTGCACTGACTTGGCGAGCCCGAAGTCGTCTCCGTCGAGCTGGAACTCTTCGGGGGTGTCGACAATCATGTTGAGGTCACTGCCCTTGGCGTAGCGAACGTCGCGCACGTCTTTCGAGAGGTCGATGATGCGGCGGCCGATGACGCTCTTGCGCAGCACACCGTTCTCCCACGCGATCTTGTTCCAAATGTTGAGCCAACCAAAGCGGCCGCGGGGCACGAGGGCTGCCATGTCGAGGATGCCGTCGTCGGGTTGGGCTTCCGGCAGCAGAAGCAGCCCGCCGGGCAGCGATCCGCAGTTGCCGATAATCACGGTGTGGGCGCTGAGCGAGCGGTTGGGGCCGCCATCCACGCTGTACCGCAGTTTTACGGGCCTCAGTTCGGGGATGGATCGTGCAATGCCGTCGACATACGCCAACCAGCCGACAGCTTTCTTCAGCTTCGTGCTCGTGTTCTTGATCATCCTGGCGTCGAGCCCGAGGCCGGCCATTACCAAGAAAGCGTGCTTTTCGTGGTCGTTATTGTCGCGCACGATCTCGACCATGCCGAGGTCGATGGCGTGGTCGGCGCCGTGGAAGGCCAGTTCGATGCTGTCGCGGATGCTGTTCGTCGGAAGCTCAAGGTTGCGGGCGAGGAGGTTGCCGGTGCCTGCCGAGACGACAGCCATCGCGACTCCGCTGCCGCCCAGGGCCTCGGCCACAGCGCGCACGGTGCCATCGCCGCCTGCCGCGATGACGACAGTGGCTCCCCGTCGGATGGCGCTGCCAGTGACGTTTTGGCCGGCATCCTTCACGGTCGTAGAGAACCAGATCGGCGCTGCCCAGTCGGCTGCCTTTGCGGCAGCAGTGACCATCTTCTTGAGCTTCGCAAGATCGACCTTGATGGGGTTGTAAACAACCGCAACTTTAGGTTTTGAGTTTCGAGGGGTGGGCACAGATAAACGCTACGCCATGAATCGGTAGGCTGTAGGGGTGATTGACCCCCAAATTCTTAGAGAAAACCCTGAAGCCGTGCGGCAGTCGCAAATCGCGCGCGGAGCTTCGGTCCAGTTGGTCGACGACGCTATTGCCGCCGACCAGAAGCGTCGCGCCAGCATTGGCGAATTCGAGGCATTGCGGGCCGAGCAAAATAGCTTCGGCAAGAAGGTCGCTCAGGCGCCATCCGAGGAGAAGAAGGCACTCGTCGCTGAGGCGCAGAAGCTGGCCGCTCGGGTAAAGGCTGCTCAGGTGGTTTCGACTGAGGCGGAGGCTGAGTTCACTCGCATCGTCGGTTCTCTCGGCAACATCGCTGTCGAAGGTGTACCTGTCGGTGGCGAGGATGACTGGGAGCTCGTGCGCGAAGTGGGCACTCCCGCAACCTTCGACTTTGAGCCCCGCGACCACGCCGATCTCGGCGAAATCCTGGGAGCCATCGACATCCCCCGTGGCGTGAAGGTTTCGGGCAGCCGGTTCTACTTCCTCAAGGGTGTTGGAGCGCGACTCGAAATCGGCCTCATGAACATGGCCCTCGATCGCGCTATCGCTGGCGACTTCATCCCGCTCATCACGCCAACGCTGGTGCGCCCAGAAATGATGGCCGGCACCGGGTTCTTGGGTGAGCACTCCGACGAGATTTACTACCTGCCCGCCGACGACTTGTACCTCACGGGTACGAGTGAAGTGGCGCTCGCCGGGTACCACTCTGATGAGATCCTCGATCTGTCGAGGGGCCCGCTGCGCTACGCCGGTTGGTCAACCTGTTACCGCCGCGAGGCCGGTTCTGCGGGCAAAGACAACCGCGGCATTCTGCGCGTGCACCAGTTCAACAAGCTCGAGATGTTCAGCTACGTGCTGCCCGAGAATGCTCAGGCCGAGCACGAACGGCTGCTGTCGTTCCAAGAGTCGATGCTGCAGGCGTGCGAGCTCAGCTACCGCGTGATTGATGTTGCCGGTGGCGACCTCGGTTCGAGTGCTGCTCGCAAGTACGACATCGAGGCCTGGGTTCCCACTCAGGGCACCTATCGCGAACTCACTTCCACCTCGAACTGCACGACGTACCAGGCGCGCCGTCTCGACACCCGCTATCGCACCGAGTCGGGCAAGACTGCCCCGGTAGCGACCATCAACGGAACTCTTGCAACCACCCGCTGGCTGGTTGCCATTCTTGAAACCCACCAACAGTCCGACGGGTCGGTCGTGGTGCCGCAAGCACTTCGCCCGTACCTGGGCGGCCTTGAGATTTTGGAGCCAATCGCGTGACAACCGCAGCACAGGATGACCGCTGGATGATCGCACTCGACATCGACGGCACTGTGCTGCTCGAGTCGGGCGAGATGAACGACTCCGTGATTGCGGCGGTCGCGAAGGTTCGGGATGCCGGCCACGAAGTCATGTTGGCCACCGGCCGTTCGGTCGCCATGACGCTGCCCATTCTGCACAAGTTGGGCCTGAAGCCGCAGTACGTGGTCTGCTCCAACGGGGCGATCACGCTCAAGCGCGATCCGCTGGGCGAGGGCGGCTACGCTCGCGAATTTGTGGAGATGTTCAACCCCCAAGAGGTGCTCACGAGCATCAAGAAGCACTTGGGGTCGGCGAACTATGCGGTCGAGGATGCGACGGGCAAGTTCTTCGTCAACGGCAAGTTCCCTGATGGCGCCCTCGGCGCCATCAGCGAAGATGTGGCCTTCGAGGAGCTCGTGAAGGTGCAGGCCACGCGTGTTGTTGTCATTTCTCCGCAGCACCAGGTTGACGATTTCCTCTCGGTTGTCGAGAAGATGGGCCTTCACAAGGTCAGCTACAACGTCGGCTGGACGGCCTGGCTCGACATCGCGCCCGATGGGGTCAACAAGTCGACGGCGCTCGAAAATGTGCGTTCGCGTCTTGGCATCCCGCGCACGCGAGTGCTCGCTATGGGCGATGGTCGCAACGACATCGACATGCTCGAATGGGCATCACGTCACGGCCGCGGCGTCGCGATGGGGCAGGCTCCGGATGACGTGCGTGCGGTGGCCAATGAGGTCACCGAGAGTGATGTCAACGACGGTGCCGCGCTCATTCTTGCCGCGTTCGACGCGTAACGCGCCGGTTTAGCCGAGCCCAAGCCCGAACGCCGGGCCCGGCCAAACCACCCTTTTCTGCGCTGAACCCCTTCGGCGCAGAACTCTGTTAGAGCTCGCTGAGCGCTTCGTCGTAGATCGCCATGGCCCGAGCAACTTCCTCGGGAGTCACGACGGCCGGCGGTACGACGTGGATGCGGTTGTCGGCGATAAACGGCAGCAGCCCGCGCTTGACGAGCGCGCCCTTGATCTTGCCCATGTCTGCGGCGCTCAGCGGTTCGCGGGTCTCACGATTCGCGACGAGCTCGAGGGCCCAGAAGACTCCGCTTCCACGAACATCGCCGATGCAGTCGTGCTTCTCGGCGAGAGCGGCAAGGCCGGGGCCAATGTGGTCGCGACCGATCATGGCTGCATTCTCGATGATGCCTTCCTCTTCCATCGCGGTGATGGAGGCGACGATGGAGGCGGCAGCGAGCGGGTGGCCCGAGTAGGTGAGGCCGCCGGGAAAGACGCGCTCGTCGAAGGTTGCGGCGATCTCGTCGGAGATGATGACGCCACCGACGGGCACGTAGCCGGAGTTGACACCCTTGGCGAAGGTGATGAGGTCGGGCTTGACGTCGAATGCTTCGAACGCGAACCAGTTTCCGGTGCGGCCGAAACCAACCATGACCTCATCGAGGATCAGCAGGATGCCGTACTTGTCGGCGATGGCGCGAACGCCAGCCATGTAGCCGGGCGGCGGTGTCAGCACGCCGGCGGTGCCGGGAATGCTCTCGAGCAGGATCGCGGCGATTGACTCTGCACCCTCAGCTTGGATGGTGCGCTCAAGGTGGTGCAGGGCGCGCTCGGATTCTTGTTCGGGGGAGTCCGACCAGAATTCGGAGCGGTACTCGTAGGGCCCAAACACGTGCACGTGGGCGCGCGCGTATTCGTTGGGGATACGGCGCCAGTCGCCAGTAGCGACGACGGCTGATCCGGTGTTGCCGTGGTACGAGCGGTAGCGCGAGATGATCTTGTCGCGACCAGTGTGCAGGCGGGCCATGCGCATGGCGTTCTCGTTGGCATCCGCTCCACCGTTGGTGAAGAAGACCTTGTTCATGCCTTCGGGTGCGTGGTCGGTGATCTTGCGGGCTGCTTCACCGCGGATGTTGATGGCGTGTGCCGGGGCGACGGTGGCCATGATGTCGGCTTGTGCCTTGATGCCGGCGATGACGGCCGGGTGCTGGTGGCCGATGTTGATGTTGACGAGTTGGCTCGAGAAGTCGAGGTACTCGTTTCCTTCGTCGTCCCAGACCATGCTTCCGAGGCCGCCTTCGAGCACGAGCGGTTTGAGCGCGCCCTGTGCTGACCAGGAATGGAATACGTGGGCGCGGTCGAGCGCGACAGTGTCGGCGTTGCTGTGCTGGGGTGTTGCGGGCGCGGAGTTCATAGGGCACCTTTCATGACGGAGCTGATGTCTCCACTATCGTCCGCCCGCAATCGCCTGTGGCTGCCAATATGTATACCGTCGGGCCAATAGTTCGACATAATGTGACAACAGGGCGATGAGCGGAGAACCGGATGCTCCCGACGATTGAATGGCTGCTCACGAAGCGCACGCTGCGGCTCAGTGCGCTCGAGGCCGGCACCCCTACGCAATCCCGCGAAAGCCTGATCGCCAACACCGCGCTCGCGTCGCGAATGACCGCTCCTATTACGTGGGTGCACAGCTCCGATCTCGATGACCCGACGCCGTTCCTCAGCCGTGGCAACGTCTTGCTCACCGATGGCGCGCAGTTCGGTTTTGGTGCGGATGCTGAACGTTACGACTACGACTCTTATGTGGGGCGTCTCATCGAGGCCGGTCTTGTGGGGCTCGGCTTCGCGACTCACTTTCTGCATCAGGGAATGCCGACCGGGCTTGCTGCAGCGTGCGCGCGGGCTGGCTTCCCTCTCATCGACGTTCCGGATCGCGTTCCTTTTATTGCGGTCATCCGCGAGGTGGCCGACCAGATCGCGGCCGAGCGTAGCCGTCGAATGGCCTGGTCGATCGCCGCGCACAAGGCGATCTCGTATGCCGCCCTCAAGCCCACGGGCCTGCGGTCAACCCTCATCGAGCTTGAGCGCCAGCTTTCCTGTTGGGTGGGGCTCTTCGATGCGACTGGTCATCCGGTTCCTGTTCCGGGGCAGCAGCGATCTGGCGATCGTTTTGCGCAGCCGGTGCGGGATGAGGTGGCGCGGGCGCTGCGCAAGGGCAGCCGGTCATCCACGGCCCTCACGCTCGATTCGGGTCAGGTGACGATCCAGACCCTCGGCCAAAATGGAGAGTTGCGTGGAGCACTCGCCCTCGGTCGCGGAGTGCCGCTTGACCGTGCCGAGAATGAACTGGTGACGAGCGTGATCGCGATGGCAACGCTCGCTCTGGAACAAAACCGCACTCTGGATGCAACGCGTGGGCAGCTGAGGTCGTCGTTGTTGGAACTGGTGCTTGCCGGCAACCTCGGCGCAGCGAGGGCAATCGCGAGCGAAGTCTGGGGAGCATTTCCGGTGGAACCGCTGAGCGTCGTGGTGATTGCGCGGCAAACCCAGAGCCATTTCGTGCTCGATGCGCTCGATGTACTGGCCCTCGACGCTGACGGTCGTGCCTTCTTTGCGGTCCGCGGCGATGTGCTTGTGGTGCTCGTCGAGGCTGCAGCTCAGCGGGCAGCTGGCGGGCCCACTGAACAGACCGACGTGCAGCGCGAGGTGGAACAACTCATCACCGACCACGATCTCGCAGCGGGCAGTGCCGCGGCCACCGACTACGCGGCCTTGACCGTAGCGCTCGGGCAGGCATCCAGTGCTCTCCACTCCCGCGGTGGCCGTGCTGGCCTCACCGATTTCGCCGAAATTGCGGACACCGGGATGCTCGGGGTGCTGCAGTCTGCTGGTGCTGAGCGGGTGGCGCACCGGGTCCTCACGCCGCTCACCAATTTCGATGCTGAACAGGGGGCTGCCCTCGTGGAGACGTTGCTGTCCTGGTTTGCGAACGATTGTTCGTGGGGTGCGACCGCGGCGAAGCTCGGTGTTCACCGGCATACGGTGCGCTCGCGCATCGACCAGGCGGCGAGCATCCTGAATCTCGATCTGGAGTCCTTCGAGGGGCGACTTGAGGTGTGGGCGGCTCTTCGGTTGCGCGAATAGACCTCTCTACCCCCATTTCGAGCCTTCTAGCCTGCCATTCAGGTACGCATTGCGGGCATCAGATACACTCTGAACTTGCGTCACGCAAGGAGGGCTGTCCGAGCGGCCGATGGAGCCAGTCTTGAAAACTGGTGGGCAGAAATGTCTCGTGGGTTCGAATCCCACGCCCTCCGCTCCGCGTGTCATGTTTTGTTTCCGGTAATAGAAAGGGGAGTGCGATGAGTGAACTTCGTCCGCGCTCAGAGTTGCGTTCGCGCTCTGTCGACCGCACTGGCTCTAAGAAAAAGCCCGAAGTGCAAGGCCTGGCACGTCACGGTCGGTTGAAGAAACCGGGACCGTGGGGTTCGATTGCCAAGGTCGTTGCTGCAACGCTCGCCGTCCTTTTGGTGAGTGGCGCGGCCGTAGGAGCCGTTGCCTTCGACAGCATTTACGGTCAGCGCGACACTGTTGCGCTCATTGGCGAGACCGAAGGCCCGCCGCCCCAAATCGGCAGCTTTGAGGGTGGCTTCAACATTCTCATTGCAGGTAGTGACACGCGTGCAGATCAGGGCGGAATCGGCGGAACAGTTGAGGACGCTTCTGGCGAGCTCAATGACGTCAACATGATTTTGCACGTTGCCGAAGATCGTCAGTCCGCTGTAGCAATTAGCTTTCCGCGCGACATGGTCATGGGCATCCCCGAGTGCCCGAGCCTTGACGGTGACTACAACAAGTACTACTCGACTGAGCCCCTCAATACGGCGCTTTCCTACGGTGGCCTTCCGTGCGTAGTTCTGACACTTTCTGAATTCACCGGCCTCGATATCCAGTTCGCCGGAATCATCACCTTCGACGGCGTTATTGAGATGACGAACGCTATCGGTGGCGTTGACGTCTGTGTGGATGGGCCTCTCGTCGACCCGTACACCGGGATCGATCTTCCCAAGGCGGGCACGTACAACCTCAAGGGTTGGAAGGCTCTCGCATTCTTGCGTTCACGTCACGGCGTTGGCGACGGTAGTGACTTGACCCGCATCAGCTCGCAGCAGGTCTACCTCTCCTCGCTCGTGCGCACACTCAAGAGTTCAGACACTCTCAGCGACTACAAGAAGCTGTACAACCTCGCCGATGCTGCCATCACCAACATGCAGCTCTCGAACAGTCTCGCGGATGTTCCGACCATGGTGTCGATCGCTCTCGCGCTGAAAGACATTCCCCTCGAACGCGTTCAGTTCGTGCAGTACCCAGGCGGCACTGGCGGAACGGGCGTGTACTCGGGCAAGGTTCAGCCCAACGAGTACCTGGGCAACCAGATGATGGAATTCATCGCTGCCGACCAACCGTTCAGCCTTGAAGAAGCCGGCGACGGTGTTGGCGCGATCCTCGACCCCAACGCTCCCGAAGCCGAGGCTACGCCAGAGCCAACTGACGGCGCTACGGCAGCACCGGTTGAGGAAGATCTTCCCGTTCTCGACATCCGCGGTCAGAACGCTGCTGACTACACGTGCTCGGTAACCAACAACTACTAAATCAGTCGATTTGTGGCTCGGTTCGTCGTTCCGCTCATGAGCGGTTATGATTGCTGAGTACGTCTGGAGACGTCGCATAGTCCGGCCTAGTGCACCACCCTGCTAAGGTGGAGTACCCGTAAGGGTACCGAGAGTTCAAATCTCTCCGTCTCCGCTCTGCGAAGAAAACCCTTGATTTTTCAAGGGTTTTCTTGCGTTAAGCGCCACCACATTTTTGCCAGCGTGAAGGGACCTCGTGGAGACCTACACTGTCGCCGAAGCTGTCGCGCGAATTGGCGTTCTTGCCCAGCGCGACACAACCGTGCCCTTTCTGCTCGGCATGGTCGGGCCGCCAGGCGCGGGCAAATCCACTTTCGTTGAACAACTCGCGGCGCCCATCCTCCCGATGGACGGTTACCACTTCGCCAATGAACACCTTGACCGACTAGGTCTTCGTTCGCGCAAGGGTGCCCCTGACACTTTCGATGCCGCGGGCTTCGCCTCAACATTGCGCCGGCTGCGTTCGGGCGAGACTGTCGTAGCTCCGCGGTTCGATCGCGACCGCGATGCTTCAATTGCTGGCTCGATCCTTCTCCCCGGTGATGCCCCGTTGATTGTGACGGAAGGCAACTACCTTCTCCACGACCAAGACGGCTGGGGTGCGATTCGACCGCTACTCGACGAGGTTTGGTATCTCGACATCGACGATGATCTGCGTCGAGACAGGCTTATCGCTCGCCACCGACGCTACGGGCGGTCGGCGACGGATGCGGCCCGCTGGGTTGCCGACGTCGACGAACCCAATGCCGTGCTCATCCGCACGACGCGTGACCGAGCCGACGCCGTCGTCACGGCAACGTAAAGGCTGGCTGGCGCCGTCGCATCCACAGGCTAGGCTCGGGCGTTATGGCAACTGGCGCAACGATCCACACCTTCACGGTGCAACTGGCAGATGTGGATCGCGGTGTCTACGACGACTTCACGCTTCGCGTGGCACGGCATCCCTCTGAAACCGATCTGTACATGATTACTCGGGTTCTCGCGTACTGCCTCGAGTATGAAGAGGGCATCGTGTTTAGCGAGGGAGTCTCGTCGACCGATGAACCTGCGGTGCTCGTGCGCGATCTCACCGGCACGATTACGGCCTGGATTGAAATCGGGGCACCGGATGCTGCGCGACTTCACTACGGCAGCAAGCTGGCCGACAGGGTCGCCATCTACACGCACCGCGACCCGGTGAAGGTTGCTGCTCCCTGGGCGGGCAAGAAGATCCACAACGCAAGCGAGATCGTCTTCCGCAGCTTTGATCCCGGTTTCATCGAGGATGCTGTGGCCGCTCTCGAACGACGCAACGCCGTCACCCTGTCGGTGACGGAGGGGCAACTCTATTTGGAACTCAACGGCACGACGGTGAGTTCGGCGCTGCACACCCACGACGTCGAATAAATAGACGTTCACGACGTGGCGGAATGAATGCGGCCCACCACTATGTTGGTCTAGAAGATGACTATTCTGCCGCGCACCCAGCCTCCTGCCCTTTCGCTGCCCCTCGCGCGAGGCGGCACCATTGAGGATCTCGCGCTCGGCACGGGCGTTGACGGGCGCTTCACTCTCATCATTTTCTACCGCGGCTTGCACTGCCCGGTGTGCCGCAAGCAGCTTCGCGAACTTGACGACAACATGGATGCGTTGCGTGAAGCCGGGGTGGGTCGCGTCGTGGCCATCAGCATGGACACCCTCAAGCGCGCCACGATATCGATCGAGGATTGGGAACTCAGTCGGCTTCCGATTGCTTATGGGCTGAGCGAAGAGCAGGCTCGCGAGTGGGGTCTCTTCCTCTCGAGCGGTTTCAAGAAGGGCGAACCGGAGCTGTTTAGCGAGCCGGGCATGTTCATTCTTGACGCCGACAACACCGTGTTCTGGAGTACTGTTTCCAGCATGCCTTTCGGTCGGATGCCCGTGAAGGCCATCATTCATGGTCTCGAGTACGTCACCGAGACCGATTATCCCGCGCGCGGAACGGTAGCGCCCGCGCACTGAGTCGTGCACGCCTCGTTCGGCGAAAGTTTTTCACAATTACCCGCGTGTCCCCCTGATGGGGGTAGACAGAGGGGTGTTTCTCGCCATAAGGTCGATGCTGAATCGTTATTCAGTAGTGCGTGTAGGGCTGTCGAAACCTAGTCGGCAGCAGCGTGCGTGAGCCCGACGAAGGACTTTGGCGTGAATCCTCCTGTAGATCCCGACGTACGTCCGCGAGGTGACGGCGAGGCTCTACTCGCTCGCCGCATGATCATCACGAGTGGTGTCGCAGCGCTTGCCGCTGTGGGCGCGGCCGCGGCGAGCAGCGCCGCATTCGGCCCCGCGAGCACAATCTCGCTGCTTCCCGACGGGGCGAGCCCTCCCGTCACGCCTCCGTCGACAGGATCTGCTCCCCGCAACACTCCGGTGCCGACCACTCCGACGCCGAGCGCGACATCCACGAAACCGCCGGCCACGAAGAACCCGACCGGGGGCACGAACCCACCCGCGACTCAAGACCCGCGTTCACCGGCAACGGCAAACCCGCCGGCCGACCGCGACCAGAGTTACGCAAACCCGGGTGCGGGAACGGGCACAACACCTCGTGCCGACACGCCATCGGCCGCGAAGCCAGCGACCAAGCCAACCCCGCAGAAGGGTTCAACGGCTCCCGAGTTCGTCTCCACCGGCGTTGCAGACAACGACCAAACCCACGCCCATCTACTGGCGCGTGCGACGTTTGGCCCCCGCAGCAGCGACTTCGTGGATGTGTCAACCATGGGGATCGACAAATGGTTGGGTGCCCAGCTCGCTCCGGCATCCATCGCAGACCCGGATGGCGATGCCGCGTGGGCTGCCTTCCCGCTGGCAAAGTCGTCCACCGCTAAAGTGCGCTCGTCGGTTAATCAGTACAGCTGGGATGCCGCACGACAGACGGGTCAAGCGACTCTGGCTGCTCAGGTCTTCAGCAAGCGCCAGCTCTTCGAGGTTGTTGTTGACGTGTTCTCGAACCTGCTCAATGTCACGACTCCGTCGGACAGCGTCTGGGCTACCGGTCCCGACTATGCGAACTCGGTTATCCGGGCGAACGCTCTCGGCACCTACGCCGCCATGTTGCACGCGGCGATGCGGCACCCCGCCATGTTGACCTATCTCAACAACGAGAAGTCGAACAAGGTAAACGTCAACGAGAACCTCGGTCGTGAGCTGCTGGAGCTGCACACGCTGGGGGTCGCCTCCGGTTACACCGAGGGCGATGTGCGCAACAGCGCCATGATCCTCTCGGGCCGTGGCATTGATTACGAGACCGGCGAATTTCGCTATCGCGCTGACCGACACTATGTCGGCCCCGTAGCCACCTCGTTCTTTGCCGACGAGAACGCGACCGCTGAGGGCGGGCTCGACATGGGCGACCGTTATGTGAGTGTGCTGGCGCACCATCCGGCAACAGCAGCAACGGTTGTCAGAAAACTCGCGGTTCGTTTCGTCTCGGATTCACCGCCCCAGGCCCTGCTCGACCGTCTGGCTCAGACGTACCTCGACAATGACACCGCGATCCTTCCGGTGCTCAAGCAGCTTTTCGCCAGCAACGAGTTCTGGTCGGCAATCGGCGAGAAGGCACGGCGTCCGCTCGAAGATGCGGTGGGCTCGGCTCGTGCCGTTGGTGCCAAGCCCAGCGACAAGCTTGCCGATGGTGCCAAGAATCTTTACTGGGTTCTGCAGAATCTTGGTCACGCGCCGCTCACGTGGACCCCACCTAACGGATTCCCCGACGTCACGGGAGCGTGGCTTTCTGCCAGCCAGACGGTCTCGCGCTGGAATCTGCACCGGAGCCTGACCGGTGGCTGGATGAAGGGGCTTACTCCGCCAGCCAAGCTCAGTGAAGAATTGGCTCCCACCGTGGGCCAGTCGAACTCTCAATGGATCGACAGCATTGCTCAGCACATGATCGGCCGTCCGCTGAGCGACACCCATCGTGCGGTGCTGCTGTCCTATCTCGGTGCCGATGGTTCGGCCGAGGCCGAGGCGGGCGATGCGTGGCAAGTTCCGGCTCTCGCGGCGCTCGTGCTCGACTCGCCCTATTTTCAATTGCGCTAATCAACCGCGCTAATCAACCGCGCTGACCCGCATTACCCTCCCCAGTAGCTCGAACCCGACTCGAGAAAGAACCTCCTAATGACCGAGACCCGTTTCCTCCACCCTGACTGCCCCGACTGGCGACAGCTGGGGCCAACCGACTTAGATTCCGCGGTGCGAGCCCATAGCGAAATCGTGGTGGCCGAAGAGGCGGCCCGACGCGAGTTGTGGTCGAAAGGCTTCACTCGACGACGGATGTTGCAGGGCGGGCTTATGGCCGGAGTCGCCGCCATCGGCTCCCAGATTGTCACCACGCAGGCGTCCTACGCGGCTCCGGGTTCGCCAGACACGGGCGCACTCATCGTGATCTTCCTCCGCGGAGGAATGGACGGCCTCTCCGTGCTCGTTCCGGCAACCGACGCCGACCTCTTGAAGGCGCGCCCCGGTATTGCCGTTAAGGAGAATTCGGGATTGATCCCGTTCGAACGCGGGTTCGGACTACACCCGGCGTTGTCTGCTTTGAAGCCAATGTTGGCTCAAGGCAAGATCGCTGCCGTGCCAGCGATTGGCACCCCCGATCTGTCCCGCAGCCATTTTCAGGCGCAAGATTGCCTCGAACGCGGTGGCTCCGCTGGCAGCGCTTCGCAGACAGGGTGGCTCAACCGCGCGCTTGAGCAGAGTGGCCCAGGAACGACCTGGCGCGGGGTGGGGGCAAGCGATCGACTTGCTCGCTCTCTCGTGGGCGGTTCGAATGCGCTGGTCGTTCCCGACCTTGAACGCATGGCGATCGACGTGGATGACTCGCTCCTCGAGCCCACTCGCACGGCCCTTGCAAGCCTCTACACCGGGCTGGATCATCCCATCGCGCAGCAGGCCAACCTCGCCTTGAGCGCCTCCAGCGAAGCATCCGAAATTGCAGCATCCGCCGGTGATGCGAAAGCGCGTGGCTATGGGGACGACAACTTCTCTAGCGATCTTGCGACCTTGGCCAGTCTCATCCGGGCGAACGTGGGACTTCGAGTTGGCACGTTGGACCTTGGTGGCTGGGACATGCACACCGACATCGGCACGCCAGACAAGGGCGACATGCACGACATGCTCAGCGCTGTGGGCAACGGTCTCGCCGCGTTCTTCGCTGACCTTGGTCCGAAGGCTGACACCACCACGGTGGTGCTCATGAGTGAGTTTGGTCGTCGTGTCGGTCAGAACGACAGCTCGGGTGTTGACCACGGTCACGGCGGCCTTGCCATGGTGCTCGGCGGTGGCGTCACCGGTGGCGTGCACGGCAAGTGGGAGGGCCTCGGTGCCGATGTGCTCGATCACGGCGACGTTCCTGGTAGCAACGACTTCCGCGATCTTCTGGGCGAGGTCGTCATGAACCGCCTTGATCTCAGCGCGGCCGACGCCAGCATCATCTTCCCCGAGTGGAAGGTGTCGCCGATAGGGGTCATGGCCTAACGCAGCCCCACGCTCGCGACAGGCACAGTATTATCGCGGGGATGACTACTTTCTCTCGACGAGGTTTGCACGGGCACGTTGTTGATGTGCTCGGCCGCCGCATTATGCGCGGTGAACTGGCGTCGGGAGACATCATCGATCCGGATGCGCTGCTCACCGAATTTCAGGTCAGCCGCACGGTAATCCGCGAAGCCCTCAAGGTGCTCACGACGAAGGGGCTTGTGGACGCGCGGCCGCGCCTCGGTACCTTCGTCACCGCGCGGGAACGCTGGCAGCTACTCGACCGCGACGTCATGACGTGGCGCTCGGAAGGAATGCCCGACCCGCTGCTCGTGCTCGAACTCAGCGAAGTGCGGCAAGTGCTCGAGCCCGCGGCGGCTCGACTGGCTGCCGTTCGCCGCAGCGACGAACAGTGTGCCGAGATCGAAGCAGCGATGACGGCGTTGGCCGCGACCTTCGAGAGTACCGAAGTGACGTCACACGTAGCAGCGGACTTGGCTTTTCATCGGGCGATCTTGGCGGCATCCGGCAACGAACTGTTGGCTCGCTTTGAGGTTGTGCTGGAACCCGCGCTGCATGCCCGCAACGAGCTTGCATTTGAGAACGAAACAACAACCCAATTTTTGGATGACCATCGCGCAGTGGTGACGGCGATTGTCGCGCAGGATGCCGAGGCAGCCCACACCGCGATGAAGCTCCTGATGGACCAATCGAACCTCGATTCGCACACGATCGTGAGCAAAGACCCGATCGGCGCGGCGCTCGTCGCCAACCGCAAGCAGGCTCTCTAGTGGCGGCCCGTACGGTGCTCATCACGGGCGCAGCCCACGGTATCGGTGCCGCTGCTGCACGCCTCTTCGCTGCCTCCGGCGACGATGTTGTCGTCACCGATATTGACGTGGATGCCGCTGCCGCAGTTGCCGCCGAGATCGTCGCGGCCGGTGGCGCCGCCACCGCCCATCGCCTCGACGTCGCAGACTCCGAGCACTGGCAGGAGCTCTCGCGTGAGCTGCGCTCCGCGAATCGCCCGCCCGCCGTCATCGTGAATAACGCGTTTTTCCAAGTCGCGGGAATCGCACACGAACAGAGCGAAGACAACTGGAATCAGCAGCTTTCGGTGACGCTGTCATCCGTCTACCGCGCAATGCGCACTTTCCACGACACTCTCACCGAAGCCAAGGGCAGCATGGTCAATGTGTCGAGCGTGCACGGGGTGCTGTCCTGGGCCGAGCAGCCTGCGTATGGGGCGGCGAAGGGCGGGCTGATTTCGCTCACGCGTCAGCTTTCCCTCGACTATGCGCCGCACGTGCGCGTGAACGTCGTTCTTCCGGGATCGATCGAGACTCGGCAGTGGGATCACCAAACCCCTGAAGCGCAAGAGTTGGCGCGACGCCAGGCCACCCTGCAGCGGCTGGGTAAACCTGAAGAAGTCGCGTCGGTCATCCAATTTCTGGCTGGCGACGGTGCCTCGTACATCACGGGCGCTTCGCTCGTTGTCGACGGCGGCATGACAACGACGCTCGGCGCTTAGCGGGCACTCGCGGCCGCGCGCTCGGCTATCGCTGGCGTTGCCGACCGGTTACCACTCGGCGAGCGACCCATCATCGTGACGCCACACGGGGGAGCGCCACTGGTGCCCGATCTTGTCGGCGGCACGCACGGCAGCTTCGTCGATGTCGATGCCGAGGCCTGGCTTAGTGAGGCGCTCGATGTAGCCACTAGTGAAGTCGAAGACGCTCGTATCCATCAGATATTCGAGCACGTCTGATCCGACGTTGTAGTGGATGCCGATGCTCTGTTCTTGAATCAAGAAGTTCGGAGTGTTGAACCCGACCTGCAAACTCGATGCCAGAGCGATCGGTCCGAGAGGGCAATGCGGCGCGAGTTGAGCATCGAACATGTCAGCGAGGGCGGCGATGCGGCGCACTTCGGAGATGCCGCCGGCATGGGAGAGGTCGGGCTGCACGACGGCGATGCCCGCCTGCAGCGGTCCCAAGAACTCATTGCGAGAGAAGAGGCGCTCGCCGGTGGCGATCGGGATCGACGTTGACGAGACGATGCCATCGAGCAAGTGCGACTTGTCGGGCACGACCGGTTCTTCCACAAACAGGGGAGCGTGCGGTTCGAGAAGGGGAAGGATGCGGCGGCTGTTCGCCGCGGTCATTCGTCCGTGAAAGTCGATCGCGAAATCCCGATCGGGGCCAAGAACCTCGCGTGCGAGCGCAGCCCGGTCCACGACTTCGCTGACAGCACTGACGGTGCTGAGGGGCGACATCCGTCCGCTTGCATTCATCTTGATCGCGGTCAGGCCCGACTCGACCTGCTGGGCGATGTTGTCGCGCAGCTCGGAGGGTTCGTCGCCGCCAACCCAGCCGTACATGCGGATGCGGTCACGAACAGCACCGCCGAGAAGGTCGTGAACGGGAACTCCGTGGGCTTTGCCCGCGATGTCCCACAGCGCTTGATCGATGCCGGCGATAGCGCTGGAGGCGACGGGGCCGCCGCGGTAGAAACCGCCGCGGGTGAGCACTTGCCAGTGGTCTTCGATGCGGGTGGCGTCGAGCCCCACGAGGTATTCGGCGTGCTGTTCGACGGCGGCGCGCACGATGTCGGCTTGGCCTTCGACGACGGGCTCGCCCCAGCCGACGATGCCGCTATCAGTCTCGATGCGCACGAACAACCAGCGTGGTGGAACGAGGAATGTTTCGATGCGTGCAATCTTCACGGCGGGCCCCTCCGTTAGTAAGTCTTATTATCCTACTAATGGAGCGAACTAGAGTGAGCATCATGGATGACGTCACCCCGGAACACAGCGACTGGCGGGTCGAAACGCTTGCCCGCGTTCGTGCCCTGATCGTGCAGGCTGAGCCCGCGATCGTTGAAGAGGTCAAGTGGCGAAAGCCCTCCAATCCCGCCGGCGTTGCCGCATGGAGCCTCGACGGACTGATCTGCACCGGCGAAACCTACAAAGACAAGGTCAAGCTGACGTTTGCGCAGGGCGCTTCGCTCGACGACCCCGCCGGGCTCTTCAACAGCAGCCTTGATGCGAAGGTCAGGCGAGCGATCGATCTCAAGCAGGGCGACGCGGTTGACGCTGATGCTTTCCACGCGCTAATCCGGGCTGCGGCCGCACTGAACTCAGCGCGCTAGCTTCCGCGCGAGCCGCGAGCCGCGAGCCGCACCGTTAAGAATCGCCCCCTTTAGCGATCTCTAAAGTGTTGCCCGAACTGTGGCTTCCTGAGCGCGCGTGCCGCGCATCCCTCTGGGAGAATGGATGGGGGACCAGCCGCGCTACAAGCGCGCCCGCGGCCCCGAGACAGCGCAGTCGGAAGGAACCTGATGCAACGCGAACACAGCGACGAATTTGACCGGTGGAATGCCCGCCAAGAACTGGCCGAGGCAATGATCCCCCTCATCGGCGGGCTGTATCGCAACCACGGTGTCGTGACCTCGATTCACGGCCGCCGCCTCATCAATCAGTCACCCGTCGAGGTGCTCAAGGCTCACCGTTTTGCGCGGCAGCTCAACGAGAGCGAGTTGCCGATCGAAGAGACTATGCCGATCATGGTGGCGCTCTCGGCAATGCCGCTGAGTTCGGCATCCATTGATTTGGCGAAGCTCGTGAACCGTTTTCGCGAAGTTGGCGGCGAGCTAGGCGACTTCTTGGCGGCTGAGCTTGAGCCGGTGCTCAAGAACGGCAGCGAAACGAAACCAGCGGGAGCGGATGTCGTGCTCTACGGTTTCGGACGTATCGGTCGACTGTTGGCCCGCATCCTGATCGCGCACGCTGGCAACGGCGAGGGACTCCGTTTGCGCGCGATCGTCGTGCGCAAGGGTTCAGACAATGACCTCGTGAAGCGTGCCAGCCTGTTGCGACGCGACAGTGTTCATGGTCCGTTCGAGGGCACGATCTCGGTCGACACCGAGGCCAACACGATTCTGGCCAACGGCACCCTCATCCAGGTGATCTACTCGAACGACCCGGCCACGATCGACTACACCGAGTACGGAATTTCGGATGCCATCGTCGTCGATAACACCGGCCGCTGGCGTGACGAAGAGGGCCTCGGTCAGCACCTCAAGTCGCAGGGAGTGAAGCGTGTCTTGCTCACGGCCCCCGGCAAGGGTGAGATCAAGAACATTGTGTACGGGCTCAACCACGATTCGATCGCTGACACCGATGCCATCCTCTCGGCCGCGTCGTGCACGACGAACGCGATCTCGCCGGTGCTGAAAGCGATCAACGACCAGTACGGCATAGAGCACGGGCATGTTGAGACGGTGCACTCGTACACGAATGACCAGAACTTGACCGACAACTTCCACTCCGGCGACCGTCGCGGACGCTCGGCACCCATGAACATGGTCATTACCGAAACGGGGGCGGCGAAGGCCGTCGCGAAGGCGGTTCCGGAGCTCGCAGGGTTGCTCACCGGCAGCGCCATCCGAGTTCCCACTCCGAATGTGTCGATGGCGATTCTGAATCTCAATCTCGCGACTGAAACCACGCGCGCCGAAGTGAATCGCTACTTGCGCGACCTCTCGCTCGACTCGACTCTGCAGCAACAGATCGACTTCATCGATTCTCCCGAGGTTGTCTCGAGTGACTTCACCGGCTCGCACCGTGCGGGCATCGTGGACGGCCTCGCCACCATCAGCGCGGGCAAGCATCTCGTGTTGTACGTCTGGTACGACAACGAGTTTGGCTACACCAGCCAGGTGGTGCGCGTGATTGAGCATATGGGGCAAACGCACCCGCAGGTTATTCCCGAACGCGCCGTAGTTGGAGCATAATTTTCCGAACTGTGATCGTGTTACGCCCGCGCTTCACGCTGTGAGCGTAACAAAGGAAAACTCTCAGACTTGGCGTGTGAACATCGTTAAATGAACGATTCCGCGCTCCCAGTCATTGATCTCTCGCTACTTGATGGCGGCCCAGAAGCGGCTGCCAAGTTCCGGGACGATTTGCTGTGTGCCACCCACGATGTCGGGTTCTTTTACCTTGTCGGGCACGGTGTCGATGAGAAGTTGATGGATGACCTGCTTGCGGCATCCCGCGAGTTCTTCGCTTTGCCCGCCGAGCAGAAGTTGGCTGTCGAAAACATCAACAGCCCACAGTTTCGTGGCTACACGCGCGTCGGGGGCGAGCTGACCGAGGGCAAGACCGACTGGCGTGAGCAAATCGATGTTGGCCCCGAGCGCGACGTTGTCGACAACGCTGCCGGGCTCGCTGACTACTGGCGTCTTGAAGGCCCGAACCTGTGGCCGGATGCCGTGCCGCAGCTTCGTGAGCTGGTCAACGAATGGAACGACAAACTCAGCGCCGTGTCGCTGCGCCTTCTGCGCGCGTGGGCTCACGCCCTTGGCGCTCCGGAGGACGTCTTCGACAACGCATTTGCCGACAAGCCTTTCCCGCAGTTGAAGATCGTGCGATACCCCGGCGAGTCCAACCCGGAGCCCAAACAGGGCGTCGGTGCTCACCGTGACGGTGGAGTTCTCACGCTGCTGATGGTGGAGCCGGGCAAGGGCGGGCTGCAGGTCGACTACCAGGGCGAGTGGGTGGATGTTCCACCGAAGCCCGGTGCGTTTGTTGTGAACATTGGCGAGATGCTCGAGCTCGCTACCGAGGGCTACCTCAAGGCGACGCTGCACCGCGTCATCTCGCCACTCATCGGCGATGACCGCATCTCGATTCCGTTCTTCTTCAATCCGGCCCTCGACACTGTGATTCCCCAGTTGCAGTTGCCGCCCGAGCTCGCCGCTCAAGCCCGCGGACTGTCGCTCGACCCCACGAACAGCCCGATCCTCGAAACGTATGGAGACAATGCGCTCCGCTACCGAATGCGGGCGCACCCCAACGTTGCCCAGATTCATCACGACGATCTGATTCAGGGCCCGCGGGGTGCGATCTAAACCTGCCTACTGACGTAACTCAAGTGCGGTCTGCCCCTCGGGGTGGGCCGCACTTTGTCGTCGGTGCCGGCGCTGTTTCCGGCCCGCCGACGTTGGAAACTCAGGAGATTTGGCTTTCCGGGGTTCCCAATCTGCCAATACGGCGATCGCGCACTTAAATCTCCTGAGTTTCCACTCATTGGGAGGTGACGCTCGACAGCTACAAGCCCGCCGCGTTGCCGCGTGCAGACGTTTGATATATCGTTTGATCACGAGTTTGACCGCCTACGAGAGCCGGAGCACCCCGTGTCGCAGTTTCCCGAACGTCAGCCAGCCGAGGCGTACACGGTCGTGATGCCCGATCATCCACGCCCGATCGTCATGATTGGCGCCGGCGGTATCGTCAAAGATGCGCACCTCCCGGCCTACCGCAAGGCGGGGTTCGAGGTGTGGGGGATCGTAAACCGCACGGCGGCCAAGGCGCAGGCGCTGGCCGATGAGTTCGGCATCCCGAACGTGTTTACGTCGCTCTCGGATGCCGTAGCGGCGGCCCCGAAAGACGCCGTCTACGACCTCGCACTCATGCCCGAGCAATACCCGACGGTGCTCGACCAACTTCCCGATGGCGCGGCCGTGCTCATCCAGAAGCCGTTCGGTCAGAACCTGACCGAGGCGCGTGTGCTCCTTGAGATTTGTCACCGCAAGAACCTTGTTGCTGCCGTGAACACGCAGCTGCGGTTCGCGCCGTACGTCGCGGAGGCGCGCAAGCTCATCGCCGACGGCGCGATCGGCGAGCTCTATGACATGGAGATCCGCGTCGCAACGGAGACGCCCTGGGAGATTTTCCCGCATGTGCTCGGCATCGAACGCCTCGAGCTCAACATGCACAGCGTGCACTACATGGATCTCGTGCGTTCATTCTTGGGCGACCCGGATGGCGTGAGTGCGGTCACGGTGCGGCACCCTGCCAAGCCTCAAGTCTCGAACACTCGCTCGACGATCATCATGCGTTATCGGGATCGACCGCTGCGGGTCACGATCAGCACGAACCACGATCACGGATTCGGCGGCAAGTTCGAAGAGAGTTTCATCAAGTGGGAGGGCACCAAGGGTGCCATTCGCGCTCAGATGGGTCTCATGCTCGACTATCCGCGGGGTGGCCCGGATGCTCTCGAGATTGCGTACACGGACAAGCCCGAGCTCGGCTGGCAGCCGGTACCTTTCGAGGGCAGCTGGTTCCCGGATGCTTTCATCGGCTCCATGAGCGCCCTCCAGCGCTACGTCGAGGGTTCGATTTCTGAACTTCCCACTTCGGTAAAAGACGTCATACGTACTATGGCTGTCGTTGAAGCTGGATACGATTCACAAGAACGCGAAGGTATCGCGTTAGCAACGAAGGAGAACACTCAGTGAGATTTGCGCGACTCGGGCCGGTTGGCTCAGAAATCCCTGTCGTCCTGCACGACGGAGCGGCGTTCGACCTGCGCCCCATCGCGGCAGACGTCAACGGTGCTTTCTTCGAGTCCGGCGGAGTCGACGCTGCTCGTGCGGCAATCGCCGCGGGCACGCTTCCCGCCGTCGAGACCGAGGGCGTTCGCGTCGGTGCGGCAATCGCCCAGCCCGGCAAGATCGTCTGCGTCGGTCTCAACTACAGCGACCACGCCGAAGAAACCGGGGCAACGCTGCCCGACGAACCCGTCATCTTCATGAAAGACCCCAGCACGATGGTCGGCGCCTTCGACAACGTGCTCATCCCGCGCACGAGCGTCAAGACCGACTGGGAGGTCGAGCTCGGCGTCGTGATTGGCGCCACTGCTCGTTACCTTGACTCCCCGGATGACGCTGCCGCCGTCATTGCCGGTTACGCCGTCTCGCACGACGTTTCCGAGCGCGCTTTCCAACTCGAACGTGGCGGAACCTGGGACAAGGGCAAGAGCTGCGAGACCTTCAATCCGTTCGGGCCTGAGCTGGTGACCGCCGACGAGGTGTCCGACCCTCAAGCCTTGGGCTTGCGGCTGTGGGTGAATGGTGTCGAACGCCAGAATGGCACGACCGCGAATATGGCGTTCGGTGTCCACTACGTCGTTTGGTACTTGAGCCAGTTCATGGTCCTCCGCCCCGGCGATGTCATCAACACGGGAACGCCCGCCGGTGTCGCAATGGGTATTGAAGGCCAGCCGTATTTGCGCGCTGGCGATGTTGTTGAGCTCGAGATCGACGGCCTCGGTCGTGCACGTCAAGAGATGGTGCAAGCATGAGCGCCGAATTCGACGGCCTCGTCGCGGTAGTCACCGGGGGAGCATCCGGCATCGGGCTAGCCTCCGCGCTTGCTCTCGCCGAACGAGGCGCAACGGTGGCCGTGCTCGACCTGAACCCCGAGGGGTTGGATGCTCGCCTGCACGGATTCGCAGCAGACGTGTCTGATCGTGCCTCCGTCGACGTGGCTGTCGCAGCGGCGGCCGCAAAGTTGGGCGGCATCGACATCGTCGTGAACAACGCCGGCATCAGCGCCGTCGGCACTGTCGAAGACAACGACGACGCCGATTGGGCGCGAGTGCTCAACATCAACGTCACCGGAATGGCGCGAGTATCGGCCGCAGCGCTGCCGTGGTTGCGCAAGTCGCAGCACGCCGCCATCGTCAACCTCTGCTCGATCGCCGCCCTCAACGGACTCCCGCAGCGCGCTCTCTACAGCGCATCCAAGGGTGCCGTTCTCGCCCTGACCTACGCTATGGCCACCGACCATGTGGCGGATGGGGTGCGCGTCAACGCCGTCAGCCCCGGCACCGTCTCCACCCCCTTTGTGGAACGGATGCTGCAGGGCTTCGACGATCCCGTCGCTGAACGCGCCGCGCTGGATGCCCGCCAGGCCACCGGACGCATGGTGACACCAGAAGAAGTCGCCGGTGCCGTCGCGTATTTGGCGAGCCCACTTTCCGGCTCAACCACGGGCACCGCGCTCGAAGTTGATGGTGGTGTGACGCACCTTCGCGTCAGAAAGTAGGCGCTCGCGGCATCCGGCTGTCAAAAGTGGCAGTGGGAGGCCAAAACCGCTGGTATAGTTTTCTGGTTGGCGAAAGTCAATGAGATGCGCCCGTAGCTCAGCGGATAGAGCAATTGACTACGGATCAATAGGCCGGGGGTTCAAATCCCTCCGGGCGCACCAGCTAAAACAGGTCTGATCGGCACTTCCTCGTGGAGTGCGGTCAGGCCTGTTGTGGTTTCTGCCCACATCCTGCCCACACTTGAAAACAACGGGGCGTACTTTCGGGGCAAAAATCGACCTGTCCTACTCGGCGGAACCCAGTGTTTATCTGGGTTTTGGTCCAGCGGGCGGAGTTGACCAATTGACCTCTGAACAATCGCCTGAGTAGACGGTGATTGCGCCTAGCGGCGCGTAACCGAACTAGGGGCAGGTCAGGGAGTAACCGAAACACTCAGGAGACCCTTCTGCCTCGGAAACTGCCAGAGCAGTGGAGCAAAGACACTTAGCGGAAAGACCTGTTTCCAAGACAGATCGAGCCCCGGAAATCTGCCACTTCCTACCGAGGCTCGGAAGATGTTCCGCGTGTCTCGAAAGCTTTAGCTTTCTGAGACACCCACCTCGAACGTTTGACGCACCTTCATCTGGCTTAATCTCGGGTGAGTCATACGGGCACCACACGCCCGCGCTCTTGACGGCCCCATGTGATAGCTCGGGAACGTCCGCTGCTCGTCCCGGTTGTGGGAGGGCGAATGAAGGTGGGGGGCAATTGCCCGGCAATCCGAGAGCGGCTAGGCTGGGATCATGACAGAGTTTTCGGCTCTCACGGTTTTCGCAGGTCTCCCAGTTCGGGATCTGACGCTTGCGATCGAGTGGTACGAGCGGGTGTTGGGTCGTGCCCCTGACGCGCGACCCGCTCCCCAGATCGCCGACTACTACCTAACCGTTGATCGGGTGCCTGAGCATGGCACGCTTCAACTTCGGGAGGATGCCGACCGTGCCGGGGGTGGGATGACGACGATCAACGTGGAAGACATCACAGTGATCGCCCAGTCCCTTGCGAATCTGCAGGTGGCATTCGACACGCAAGAGTTCCCGATCGACGCCGTGACGGTTAGCTCCGTCACCGTGGGCACATTCGAAGACCCAGACGGCAACGCTGTCACCATCGTTCAACCTCACCTCCGGTCCACGGACTAGAGGCGTAAGTAAGGTCTTTCCGTTGCCCGACGGAAGCGGATCCTGCACAGACAACGTCGATTTGCCCCGCAGCAGGTTACCCTTGCGGGGTAGCGATACCGCCACATAGCGATCACAGAACGCCGCCACAAAGCGATCAATTTTACACTTCTGCCCTCGGTGTTTGGTTGCTGCGACGGGACGCTGCCAGGCAGTGCGGGCCGTCCTGTACCGGGTCGGGCGCGTCCGGGGTCGGCCTGCGCGGCCTACGCGCCATGAGTCGCCAACTACTACCCGAGATCGCCTTCGCGATCGATATTGCGATTCCGGGTCGGCCGTGTGGCGGCCCAGACCGGGCTCGGTGCTCTTCGAGTGCTTGATCAACCACATCCGGCCGAGTCTGGCTGCTTCGGTTTCGCGTGCACGCGGGGCCGCGGAGCTGAGATCAATGGACGTTACAGCGCACCTCGGCGCATCGATCCAGGTCGATCTGCCCGCGGTTCGACGGCGGTCAAGCGGCGCACGCGGCCCCGGCGGACATCGACCGCGTCGATGTCGCGCAATCGTCCGTCGCTCATGAATGCTCCGTCGAAAAGGAGCGCGATTTGCATCGAAACCGCTCCGAGCCCGGCATGTCCTCAAGGAGGCGGGCTTCGTAATTGTTCGAGTCGCAACTGCATCGCGACGGCTCCGGGACATCGCGATGGCGACAGCGCCTTCCATACCGTAGCGACCTCAGGAGCCTCACTCTCGTCCGAAGGTGTGGTCGCCGCATCGGCCGGCATCATCGCATTGCTCGATGCACTCACTGAGGTCAAATGTAGGACGCAGGCGCCCAAGGCAGGATGAGTCCAGAACCGGTTGGTCCTCGTGCAGGCATCCTCTCAAAAAGGGCAGCCGGCCTACTGCACCGCCGGCCTACTGCACCACCGGTCGACCAGCTCGCCGCACAACTCGTGGCGGGGAACTACATGGCCATTCCGGATAAAACTCGGACGCAAGGAGTTATCCCTGTTGGAGGTCTGCTGCGGTCAACGAGTTCGGCAGCTTATCGCCCTCGTTGCCTAGCCATTGATATTTATCACCATCTGCACCAAAGAGGCCGGCGGTGCCACCCGTGATGTAGAACTCATTTCCGGAGGCACCGGGCACGCCTGATTCCACTAAGAATACGAGATAGGACCCACTGGCGTCGATGACGATTTTGCTGCCGTCTTCAGACACCGAGTTGCCAGTTGCCAGCTGCCGGATCACGATTTCCTCACCGGCGCTAAACTTCTGGTCCAGTCTCGCATCATCGGGCAGTCCAGCTGGCTGGAAAATCGCCGTTATCTCAGCCGTGGATGCGGTATAGGCAGAAGCAGAATCTGTCTCGGGGTACTCTTTCTGACTCGTCACGTCGATGCTTGCCACGAGCGTGCTATCGGCGGCAAGCTCTTTGATGGAGTTGTAGAGCTTTACCCGTGAACCAGATGAGAACGTAACGGCCGGAGCGCAAGCTGCAAGCGACATAACGCTGACAACTGCCACCATCATGAGGAACTGTCGGCCGTATTTGGGGAGCGAAATCATTGTCCCAATCCAATCAGTAGAGAGCGTTCATTCCTTGAGAGTCATCCGCAACAAGTTGGCAGCCGATGCCCGCAGCGTAGTTGCTTGTCGAAACTGAATTCATAATGGCAGTAGCGGTCGAAGAATGATTGAGGCCCATCACGTGACCGATCTCGTGGACCCAAACGCACTTGCGCTTCGTCACCGAGTACGAATTCGTGTAATAGGTGTTGATCCATGATTCACCCGTGTGGCCATCGCACGCCCACGTCGACCTACCGTCGTATCCCGCCGCCCCATTGTTCTTATAGGTCACTGTGAACGCCGCCGTGGAGCTGGTGAGTAGATTCGCGTCTGTGACGTTCCAAGCGCGTACCGCTGCAGATACTTCGGATGCGAACGGCGTGCCGCCAAGGTTTTGATACCGCTGCGGACTCAAGGTACAGCCCGTCGTGGTGTAGGCGTTCGCCCCGGTTACACCAAGCCCAACTGACATTGTGGACACTAAACCAACTGCTAAGATCGCCACGACGACTTTCTGATTGCGGCTGCGAAGCTTCATTGACTTCCCGATCCGTTTCGATGATTTGTAACGATGCTGGCCAAGTTACGCGCCCTAAAGGTGAACGTCAATCAATTTCGCGGTCGCCTGCTTGGTAATAACCTGCAGACGGCGACCGCGGCTCGGAAGCTGGGCTGGCGCGTGCGTATGGAGATCCGCCTGCGGTGGTCATGTCGGTGAAGGTTCGGCCCGCGGGCCGTCGTGATCTGCGGATTCATCCGGGATCCATCATTATGTAGTGATGGATGTCATCGTTCGAAGAGCGGTTCCTGACGAGTGGCGCGCCGTGCAAGACATCCGCCTTCGAGCACTAACTCGTGAGCCGTCTGCATTTGGCTCATCCGCGGGCGGAGAAAGCCTTCTCACCGAGGGTGATTGGCGGCAACGCATCGCGCACGGCTTCTCGGTACTCGCCTGGGCGGACGAGGAGCCCATCGGAATGGTGAGTGGAATCGTTAAGCGGGAGACCGGTGGGCACGAGCTGGTAGGGATGTGGGTCGACCCCGAACAGCGGGGAACTGGGGTGGCAACACTCGTGGTCGATGCCATGTGTGCCTAGGCGAAAGGCATGCGTGCGACAACGCTTGCTCTCTGGGTGGTTGTCGAGAACCAACGAGCGCGCCGGTTTTATGAGCGTGTCGGTTTTCGGGCTACAGGCGACTACGCGAAGCTTCCCAGTCACCCTGAGCTGTCTGAAGAAAAAATGACGATGGTCCTCCGTTAGAGGTTCCCTGTGACACAGGTCACGCCCGTGTTCGAGCTGCATGGGAAATCGTCGCGCTTGCGTGCTTTCGGATGAGAATAGTGGTCAGAGTGGCTCGTCAGAAACGTGAGGCTGAGTCCGCTGCGAAGCCAGCAATACGAACGATGTGATCGCACACGCGGTCGGGCGGGATTCTGTTCGCGGCCAACAAGGTAACGATGCCGTGGCCTGCCGCCAGGATTAGCTCCGCCGCCGCCGCCGCCGCGTCCGCTTCCGGCTCGGTGACGGTGCGGGCAACCTCTTCCTTCAGAATGCTGAATGCTGTGTGCAACTCCCCGGAAGTATCAGCAGACGCGAACGGGAGTGTCGTTCGGGTCGAGAACATTGCCTCACAAGCCTCGGCCATTCAACCTGTTTGGAGTCGGCTCTTGCGCGCTTCGAGTTGATTGGCACCTGTTTGACCGTGCCACGTTCGAGATTGGTCGCACTCTGCTCGCGACAGGGGACGAAGGTCAGAGCATCGAACTTTATTCGGCTGAGCGTTCGATTGTCGACGCGTTCAGGCTGCGAGGCATTGTCGGGTACGAGACCGGTATTGAGGCGTTGCGCAATTGGTTGAAGCACCCAGAGCATCCCAACCCGCCAGGTTGTTTGCCATTGCGCAGGCCCTGCCGCGAGCGGTCGGCCCCTACGAACCGCCTTGGAGATACTGACATGACCCCGGAGCAGACTTTTGCTGCGCTGCAACGCATCGCCCGATAGCAGGACCGCGCGCTGTGCGAAGTCCGTCGTCGAGGACATGGCTTTGGCCGTCCTCAAAGATCATCTCACTGAAGTGTCGACATTCCTGAATCCAGTCTTCGTGGACGCAGTCGAACCTGCGGCAGCGTGGGACCTAACTTCGAAGACGTGGATCTAAGGCTGCTTGTTCTCTTTCCCTAATTCCACCGATGCAGTGGAGACGTAGCTCGTTACCGAGCAATAATCAGATTGACCGTGCCCACATTTCACCCACACTTGGGGAGCATCGCCGTCAGCGCGCGGCATCGGAGTCGCGCCCAGTCACCAGTGTTTTGCAGAGATTTTGGACAGTTCCGCGCAACTCCGCGGAAACGGCTTTCGACTACGGATCAATAGGCCGGGGGTTCAAATCCCTCCGGGCGCACCACTCGAGAAAGGCCCCGCTTGTTTTGGCGGGGTCTTTCTTTTTTTGTTTGGCCAGTCTCGGCGGCGAAGGCTCCCGGTGCCAGGGCGAACAGGCAGGCCCTCGGCTGCCATGCACCTACGCGCGGGGTTCGGACCCCAGGGTCTTGAGTAGTTCGCCGATCTGGTGGTGGTGCTCGAGAGGGTGCCGAAGCGGCAGATCCGGGTAGAGCTCGTAGCTGTTGCGTCGTCCATCCCGCTTGCGCGTGAGGTACCCGTCTTCGACAAGTTCGGCGATGATGCGCTGGGCGGCTCGTTCGGTGATGCCCACGGCTTCGGCGATGTCCCTTAACCGCATAGTGGGATCCCTAGAAACACACAACAGAACGTGTGCGTGATTGGTCAGGAAGGTCCAGCTGTTCATCTTTCCATCCTAGGTGACACGCGCTGTGCAATACACGCTATGGTTATCGTGTATTGCACAGCGTGTATTCAGGAGGTTGGCCCTTGGGCTCCGCCTGGGGACTACGGACCGTAAGCGAACCAGAGAGTCACCGCGTGATCGATCCCATCATCCTGTTCTTCCTGCTCGGAGCCGTCGCGGGCCTGCTGAGGTCGGAATTGCGTCTACCGGCAGCAGTGTACGAGTTCGTCAGCATCGTGCTGCTGCTCTCCATCGGGCTCAAGGGTGGCGTCGAACTCGCCAAGCAGCCCTTTTCCACCCTGTTGCCACACATGGGTGCAGTGATAGTCATGGGCTTCGTCCTCACACTGCTCGCCTTCCCCGTCCTGCGCTATCTGGGACGCTTCACGCGCGCGGATGCCGCCTCTATCGCGGCCCATTACGGCTCCGTGAGCGTCGGCACGTTCGCGGTGGCGGTCGCCTATCTGGGCAGCAGGCAGATCCCCTTCGAAGAACACATGCCGCTGCTTCTGGTCATGTTGGAGGTGCCGGCCATCCTCGTGGGAATCGTGCTGGCGCGGGGCCTTTCGCGCGAGACGCGCTGGCGGTCGGTGGCCCACGAGGTGTTCCTGGGCAAGGGAATTGTTTTGCTGCTGGGTGGACTGCTCATTGGCTGGGCAGCCGGGCCGGACGGGTTGAAGCCGATAGAGCCGTTCTTCTTCGATCTCTTCAAGGGATTCCTCGCCGTGTTTCTGCTGGAGATGGGGCTGATCACCGCGAAGCAAATCGGCAGCCTTCGCCGCTACGGGCCATTTCTGGTCGCCTTCGGAATCGGGATGCCACTCTTCTCAGCGCTGGTGGGCACCTGGCTGGGCTGGGTTCTTGACCTCTCCGTCGGCGGAACGGCAATCCTGGCGACGCTGGCGGCGAGTGCCTCATACATCGCGGTGCCGGCGGCAATGCGCATTTCCGTGCCCGAGGCGAACCCCACGCTGTCTCTCGCCGCGGCGCTGGGAATCACCTTCCCCTTCAACGTCTTGCTCGGCATCCCGATCTACCACGCACTTGCCGTGTGGGCACATACATTCGCGAGAGGATGAGAGCCATGCAGAGCTATCACCGCAGGTTGTTAACCGTCATCACTGAAGCCGCACTCGAGAGCACCCTTGTTCGAGATCTCGACCAGCTGAATGCCCACGGGTACACCATTACAGATGCCCGCGGCAAAGGTAACCGCGGCGTTCGCGATGCTGGCTGGGAGGCCAGTAGCAACATCCGCATCGAGGTGGTGTGCGACGCGGAGACGGCCGAAGCAATCGCCGCGTACCTTCAGGAGCACTACTACGCCGACTACGCCATGATCCTGTTCATGAGCGATATCGACGTGCTGCGACCCACGAAATTCTAAGCCGCCGCTCGAATCTTCGCGCAACGGCGCGATGTGCGCTAGAACAGGTTCGGTGCTGAATGGCCCGAACCACTTTCGCCCGCGAGCTGTGAACAGGCCACACTAGAGGGATGCTGCTGCCTGCGATCATCCTCATCACTCTGGCCCTCGTGTTTTACACCGTCGGGGTGTGGAGCGAGCGAGTGCAGAAGGTGCTCAAGCCGTGGCACGTCGTGCTCTTCGGGCTGGGATTGGCGGCGGATGCCACGGGCACGTTCTTGATGAACCTGATCGCGACCGAGAATCGTGCAGCCGGCATCGAGCAGAGCGCTTTGAACCAGCTGATGGGCGTCACAGGAGTGATCGCGATCGTTCTCATGGCCGTGCACCTCGCTTGGGCAATCGTCGTGCTGGTGCGCAACCGTGAAGCCGAGAAGACTAGCTTTCACCGGTTCTCTGTCATCGTGTGGGGAATCTGGCTTATCCCGTACATCGTCGGTGCCCTAGGATCGAGCCTCGGCTAGATCAGATCAGCAGACGCCGCTCACCCGATTCGTTCGCGCAAGAACGCGACCACCCGGTCGCGGGCCGCCGCCGCCGAGTTGGCCGGATTCTCGCGCACTTCGCCGGTGAGCACCGAGTGGGCGGTCGCGGCGTAGCCGTCAGGGTTTCCCGGCGACGAGTCCAACTGGATGATCTCGAAGGCATCGCCGAGACGGGCCTTAATGGTGTCGAAGCGGGCGCGCGGGGCGGCGGTATCTTCGCTGAACCGCAAGCCGAGCGCGCAGACATCGCCGGCATCCGCTCGGGCAGCAATGCGGTCGAACTCGTCGGTAGAGACTCCAGCATCGAGCTGGTGCGCGCGTCCGACGGGAAAAGGGACGGCGGGCTGGCTGAGCACGGATGCCGCCACCGAGTCGTCGATCGCCGCGGCTAAGGCGAATCCGCCTGTGAAGCACTGCCCGATCACGCCAACACCTCGCCCCGGAGTGCGGGCAGCGAGGTCGGAGGCAACGGCTCGAAAGTAGTCGGTGATGGGCCGAGATGAGTTCGTCGCAAATGCGCGGAACTCGGCGGCCACGCACAACCGCAGCACGATCCGCGTCATGTAGCCCACGGTCTTTGCTTTGCCTGGCTGGCCGAATGGTGAGGGCACGACGACCGTGAAGCCGGCAGCGACGAGGTGCTCGGCTAGGCCAAGCACTTCCGGTGTGATTCCGGGGATCTCTGGGATGAGCACCACTCCTGGCCCCGAACCCTTTTCGAAGCAGTCATAGGTCAGGCCCGCGGCGGCGAACGGCGCGCGAACCCAACCGCGGAGGTTGCCGACCGGTGCGGCGGAAGCGCTAACGGCTGTCATGCGTACATCTTCGCTCACGAAACCGTGATCCCTCCTGAACGAGGAGAAGACGCGGTAGTCGCGCCGTTTCGACATCCACGGCTCACGCATATCCCGTTCATAGGAATGTCATAGGGAACCCCGGTGTAGTGGAACACGTCACCCACCAGAGGAGCTTGATCATGAAGCGAAATCACTTCACCCTTACCGCCGCAGTCAGCACGTTTTTGATTGGCGGGGTGCTGTTGGCCGGATGCACAACCGCAGTCGAAACACCCACCGTCGCCTCCAGCGTGACGGCCGAGGTCAGCGATGCGAGCGTCGAGCTTAGCCTCGGCCCGGTTGCGACAGAAGTTCTTGCGGCAAACGCGAACTCCACGACCACGAACGATGACGAGTGGACCCTTGATGGCGCAGTTTCGATTGCCCTCGACGGATCCACTGCGACCGCCGACGGCGATGGCGTCAGCGTCTCGGGTTCCACGATCACCATCACGGCGGCCGGCACCTACGTTCTCTCGGGACAGCTCGACGGCCAAGTCGTCGTCGACACCGACGATGAAGACGTCGTCGCACTGGTGCTCGACGGCGTAGAAATTTCCAACTCAACGAGCGCCGCGATCGCGGTCGTCAACGCCGAAGACGTGGTGGTCTCGCTCAGCGGAACCAACACGCTCTCCTCCACAGGAGACGACGCCGAATACAACGCCGCACTCTTCAGCGACGCCGACCTCACTATCTCGGGCGACGGCTCGCTCACAGTAAGCAGCTCGGTCAACGACGGCATCACGAGCCATGACGACCTCGTCATCCTCTCGGGCGACATCACGGTCACCGCGGGCGATGACGGCCTGCGGGGCAAAGACTCGCTGACCATCGAGGGCGGCACCGTCACGGTGGATGCCGGCGGCGATGCTCTCAAGTCAGACAACGAAGAAGACGAAACGCGCGGCTACGTGTACATCGCGGGAGGCACTGTTGACCTCACGGCGGCGGATGACGGAGTGCAGGCCGAGACCGACATCGTGATCGCGGGCGGTTCAACCACGCTCGCGGCCGAAGACGACGGGCTCAAGTCAGAGGTCAACATCGTGATCTCGGGCGGCGGAACCGCTGTCACCAATTCTTACGAAGGCATCGAGTCGTACTACATCACGATCGAAGGCGGCGCGCTCGCGGTCAACGCGAGCGATGACGGCATCAACGCCACGAGCGGCACCAGCACCACCACCGACATCGGCGGCATCGTCGAAGCGGATGACGGAGCGATGGTGTCGATCACCGGCGGCGAGACCACGGTCAACTCAGCCGGCGATGGAATCGACTCCAACGGGTCGATGCTGGTCACGGGCGGTACAACCACGGTGTTCGGTTCGTCCGAAGACCGTGAGGGTGCGCTCGATGCGAACGGCACCATCGTGGTCGACGGCGGAACGGTCCTGGCGGTCGGTATGACCTTCATGGCAACCGCGCCCGAAACGTCATCTTCGCAGGGCTGGGTGAGCGCTTCGCTCGAGCAGGCGTACGGCGCCGACCAGACCGTGCAGGTGCTCGATAGCAGCGGCACGATGATCGCCGAGTTCACCTCGATCAAGTCGTTCCAGTCGGTCGTGCTGTCGGATGCCGCCATCACGAACGGCGACACCTACACGATCACGGTTGGCGGCGACTCAGCCGGAACCGTGACAGCCGGAGTCGCAGCAGCGGGAAGCGAAAGCGGCGGCGGAGGAGGCCAGCCTCGCCCGTAACACTGGGCGACGTCACGGCATGAAAGCTCATGTAAAGCGACGGTCGCGGAGCGGGTCCGCGCCACTCTTCGCCTAGTGCAACAACCGAAAACCCCACAGAAATGTGGGGTTTTCGGCGGTTAACGGTCACTCCGACCGCAGCGGAATGTCTCATTCGACAGCGAACAATTGTGCGCGTGGTGAGTGGCTCTAGAAAAAAATGATTGACAGCTTTTACAGAATATGAAACGGTGTATCAAAATCCGAACAAGGGATAAAAGATGCAACGCTCGCTCGCCGTTCTCGATAGCTCTTACGGCGACGTCGTGCTCGAAGCCGAAGCCGCAGCCGCGCATGGGGTGACGGTGCGGGATGCTCGCGAGAACACCTCTCCTGCCGACGGAGTCCTGGTGCAGTACGCCACGATCGGCGCTGCCGAAATGGATGCGAACCCCTCGTGGAAGGTCATCGGGCGTTACGGCGTCGGAGTCGACACGATCGATCTTGAGGCTGCCGCGTCCCGGGGTATTCCCGTCGTCAACGTTCCCGACTACTGCGAAGAGGAAGTGGCGACGCACGCCGCGGCACTAATCCTCGGGGCGGCCCGCCGCATCCGCGAAGCAGACCTGCTCGTGCGTGACGGCGCGTGGGGCTCGTGGAGCGAACTTCGCCCCATTCAGGCCCTCTCTCAGTCGACTCTGTCGCTCATCGGAATCGGTCACATCGGTTCCGAAACCATTCGCTTGATGAGCCCGTTCTTCGGTCGAATCGTCGCTCACGACCCGTTCGCTGCTCCGGCCGACGGAGTCGAGCTGCTCGGCTTCGAAGAGGCGTTGGCTGCTGGCGATGTCATTAGCCTCCACTGCCCGCTTAATGACCAGACTCGTCACCTCATTGATGCTGCCGCGCTCGCCCACGTCAAGCCCGGCGCTGTTCTCGTCAATGTCTCGCGCGGCGGCCTGATCAACAGCGCTGACCTCGCTGCCGCTCTTCACGATGGGCGTCTCGCCGGTGCGGCCCTGGATGTGTTGGAGGCGGAGCCGCCGGCGGGAGATCCCATTCTTGACGCCCCGCGCGTGACTCTCACTAACCACATTGCCTGGTACTCCGAGCAGTCTGAGCGTCGCTTGCGGCACCTGCTCGCCGAGCGTTGCGCGGGAGTACTCGACGGAAAACCCGCCCCGACCGTGGCCAATCGGGCCGCGCTCGAGCGACTCGCTAGCAATTAGCGCGAACCGGAATTCGTGGGGAAACACCCCGGAAATATCTTTTTGGTACGTTGTTCCATAATTTGAAAAGAAGGATCAGAAATGACTGAGCTCAACAGCCACTTGCTCGACATCGCTACCGCCGAGTTGGCTCCCAGCCCGGCACCTGCACGCATCGTTTCGGGCGACCCCACGTGCAAGGAAAAAGTGATTGTCGACACGGGATCCCTAGAGATCGGTGTGTGGGAAGTCACCCCCGGAGTTTTCGATTCGGTCAAGCACGACATCGGTGAGGTTGTTCAGTTCGTATCCGGCGCAGGCCGCATTGAACACCCGGACGGCACTGTGTCGCCGATCGCCGCTGGTGTCGTCGTCGAGTTCCTTCCCGGCTGGACGGGCACTTGGTACATCGAAGAGACCACTCGCAAGCTCTACACGATCTACAAGACCGCCCCGGCGCAGGCCTAACAGGAACGGGAGACAAGGCCATGAGTACCGAGGCGGAAACTACGCAGATATCGCTGACTGCTCGGCCGCCCTCGCGCCGCGTTCGAGGCCTTGTGTCCCGGTGGCTGCTGCTGACCCCGATCATCGCTTTCTATGTGATCTTCTTTCTGTGGCCCATCCTCACGGTGGTTCTTCGCAGCTTGAGTCTCGACGGCAAGTTCGATGCGGCAGCACCGAGTTTCACGCTCGACAACTTTGCCCAACTAATCGGTGATGACTTCCTGCTCCTGATCGAGGGCCGCACGCTGTTGCTCGCGATCAACTCAACGTTGATTACGACGGCACTCGCGTTTCCCACGGCCTATTTCATCTCCCGGCTCAACCGGAAGACAGCATCCGTACTCTTGCTGCTGATCTTGATCCCGTTCTGGGTGTCGATTGTGGTTCGACTCTTTGCCGTCACCTCGATCCTCAGCCCGAACGGCCCGGTGAATCAGGCGAGTCTCGCGCTCGGGTTCGGCGAAACATCGTTGCTATACACCCAGGCGGGAACGCTGGTCGGTACCGTCATGTACCTTCTGCCGTACATGATTCTGGTGCTCTACGCCGGCATGGTCGCAGTCGATAGCAACCTCATGCTGGCTGCTCGAACGATGGGCGCATCAGCGAGCTACGCCTTCTTCCGTGTCTACATACCCATGATTCGCTCGTCGCTTCTGAGCGGTGCGCTACTGATCTTCATCCTCGCGCTGAGCTTCTTCGTTGTACCTGCCATCCTTGGCGGGCCTCGGGATCAGACGATCGCTGTCTATATTCAGCAGCAGATCGACATCTTCCAGTGGGGCACCGCTAGCGCCATGGGAATGGTGCTGCTTATAGCGACAGTCATTTGCTACGTCGGAGTGGTGCGCATTGCGGGAACCTTCCAGCCCGGCGGAGTCGGCTCGGTTCAAGCAAAGGGTGTGAGCGCGGGGCAGGCTTTCCGCTGGTCGCCCATCATGATCATGTCGGCCGCGCTTTCGGCAATCACCATCGCCATTCTGGTGATCCCCGTGTTGTTCGTCTTCCCGTTGTCAACGGGCGAGACCGGCACAGTGGTGTTCCCGCCTCGCGGCTTCACCTTGGAGTGGTTCGTTCAGGTGTTCACGACCGACACTTGGCTCGGCCCGATCATGCAGAGTTCGATCGTCGGCGTGGGTACCGCAGTGCTGTCTGTCGGTATCGCACTCGCGCTGGCCCGGGTCACAAGCGAAATGACGTCGACTACCGGAAAAGCAATCATTGGCGGTCTCGCCTTTGCGCCAATCATTGCGCCGAGCATCCTGCTCGCTATCGGAATCTTCGACGTCGAACTCCAGCTCAAGCTGACGGGCACGGTGATCGGGCTCATCTTGGCGCACACCGTGATTGCGGCGCCCCTCTCCTACGCACTCATCGCGGCGTCCATGGCGGGTGCCGATCGCGGAATCGAAGCTGCAGCCTGGACTCTGGGTGCATCGCGAATCCGGACATTCTGGACAGTGGTTGTTCGAGGAATCCTGCCGAGTGCATTGGGTGCATTCGCGATTGCGTTCGTGACCTCATGGGATGAGGTCGTGCTCGCTCTCTTCCTGCAGACGGGCCCAACCAAAACCTTGCCCGTCACCATTTACAAATATCTCGAGAGTGGCATCATCCCGACGGTTCCCGCTGTCGCTTCGCTACTCATCGCATTAGTCGTGCTGATCGTCGTCGTTCGAGGCGTTGTCGGCTCAATATCCGCGCGGCGACGCGCAGCTCAACAGGAGGAATCACGATGACCGCTTCACACTCACGCCGCGGCCAGGTTTTCGCCTCGGGAATCGGACTGGACTACAACGGGAACGTTGCCCTCGATAATGCGTCGGTAGAGGTCCACGCAGGTGAGTTCTTCACCCTTCTTGGCCCCTCCGGCTCGGGAAAGACAACGCTACTGCGCATCATCGCGGGCCTTCTCGAACCGCAACGCGGCACCATCTCCATCGACGACGCTGATGTGACCGACGTGGACACTCAGCACCGCGATATCGGGTTCGTGTTCCAGAACTACGCGCTCTTCCCGCACCTGACGGTTGCCGAGAACATCGAATTCGGGCTCAAGGTGCGCAAGGTCAAGTCCGTAGCGCGCGCCGCTCGTCTTGCCGAAATGATCGAACTCGTTGCGCTGGGTGGGTTGGGCGACCGCTACCCGGCTCAACTCAGTGGTGGCCAGCAGCAACGTGTTGCCCTCGGTCGGGCGCTCGCGCAGCGCCCCCGCGTGCTCCTGCTTGACGAGCCTCTTGGCGCTCTCGACCGTGCGCTCCGTCAAGATCTGGGCGCCGAGATCCGACGCATTCAGCGTGAGGCTCAGACCACTGCGGTCTATGTCACCCACGATCAGGATGAAGCCTTCATTCTTTCTGACCGGATGGGCGTCATGCGCGACGGCAAGGTCTCTCAGATCGGAACCCCCGAGGAGCTCTACCGCGCACCCAAAGACCTGTTCGTGGCTCGATTCTTGGGAAAGACAAACCTGTTCGAGGCAGAAGTGCTGAGCGAGTCATCCGAGGGTGCCGTCGTTCGAATCGGAGACCACCAGGTCACCGCACGCCCCGGAGTTCCCGGCGGATCATCGTCGGTGTACTGCTCTGTTCGACCCGAACAGATCGTGCTCAGCGGGGATGTCGTACCCGAGGGCCACCACAAACTCACCACCGGTGTCGTCACCGACAGCCGCTTCCTCGGCCAGAGGCAGAGCGTGCGCATCGCGACGGACTCCATGGAATGTTCGGCAGATCTTGATCCTTACGGTCAGATCCCCGCCGTCGGCGAACGGGTCACCCTTTCCGTTCGCATTGGCGAGTCAGCGCTCGTACCGCGCGAAACCGCCTAGAGATTCACCACCGCACCACCGCACCACATCACTACAGCACCAAAGCAGCACGTTACAGATACCAGAGAAACGAGGAGATCCATGAAGAAGACAATCAGACGACTCTCGATCGTCGGAGCGAGTTCACTCGTTGCGGCCCTCGCACTGAGTTCGTGTACTACCAGTGAGCCAGCAGATTCGGGCTCGGCTGGTGCCATTTCCGGCGACATCCTGTTCTACGACACCAGCGGTGGCGTGGTCTACGAGGCGGAAGCGGCAACGCTTTTCGCTGACTTCACTGACGACACTGGCGTCTCAGTGACTGATGATTACAACGAAGCCGCGACGAAGTTCTTCGCTTCCGCAGAAGCCGGATCGATGCCGTGGAGCCTGATGCTCTTCCCCACGGTTAACGATGCTGCCACTGCCGCTGCGGATGGCCTGCTTGAGAAGATCGACACGTCGATCGTTCCCGTCGACAAGCTCGTCGACGGTACCTACAACGAGTACGGCATCGAGGTGGGAACCTTCGGAATGGTGCTCGCTTGGGATGACGACGCTTACCCCGACACAAAGCCGACGGAAATGGCTGACCTCTGGGATCTCGACACCTTCCCCGGAAAACGCTGCTTCTTCAACAACCCCCAGTACGGCTGGACCCTTGAGGCTGCGTTGCTCGCCGATGGCGTTGCAGCAGATGACCTCTACCCGCTGGATGTCGACCGCGCGCTCGAGAAGCTCGATGAGATCAAGAACGACATCACCTGGTGGACCAGCGGAGCTCAGTCAATCGAGTCCTTCGAGAACGGTTCGTGCGACATCGGAATCCTTTGGGCCAACCGTGCCTTCACGGCATTGGATGCCAACGGCTTCCCGATGAACATCACGTGGAACGAAGCTGGGTACTCCAACAGCGTGTGGTCGATTCCCGCCGGTGCGCCCAACGCGGCCGCCGCGCAGGAACTGCTCGCTCACGTGATCAACAACACCGAAGGCCAGATCGCTTTCGCTTCTGTTGTTCCGACTCCCATCCCGGCATCGGTCAAGGCTCTGAGCCCGACCGACTTCCCCGAACAGGTTCAGGCGTTCTTGCCCGTGGGCTCGAACGTTGATGGCTCCGTTCTTCAGGACAGCGACTACTACCTAGAGAGCCTCACTGAGGTTCTCGACCAGTTCAACCGCTGGGTCGGGCAGTAATCAATTAATCGGATGCTCGCGCTGATCACTTGGCGCGAGCATCCACCTCTTGGCATCACACCGCACGAAGATAAGGAACACACACCATGAAGATCGTTTGCATCGACGGCGAGTCCCAGTACCGAGAAATCGTTGAGCGGGATGTAAAGATCCCCCTCGAAAAGCTGGGCCACACCTTCGACTGGTTCGAAGAGTCGTTTGATGACATCGAGGCAGCAACGGCCCGCGCCGCTGGCTACGACGTGCTCTACGTCGTGGGCGATCAAGGTCCGGTTCCTGCCGGCCTCATGAAGAACAATCCCGGGCTCCGCATGGTGAGTTTTGTTGGAACGGGCGCTCGCCGATTCGTCTCGATGGATGAAGCCGCAGCAAGCGGAGTCACCGTCACTAACGTGCCTGACTTCGCGAGCCAGAGTGTCGCCGAGCACGCCATCGCGCTGATGTTTGCTGTCGCACGTCGCGTTGTCGAAGGCGATGCAATCGTGCGTTCGGGGGAGTGGGCGAAGAACCAAGGCCTGAAGCTTGCCGGCCGCCGCCTCGGCGTTGTGGGGGCCGGAGCCATCGGCGCCCGTGTCATCACCATGGCTAAGGCGCTCGGAATGGATGTCGTCTACTGGAGTAGAACAGCGTCACCGGAGCGTGACGAAGCGCTCGGTGCGCCGCGGGTGGAACTCGAGGAGCTCTTCGAGACCTGCGACGTGGTTTCGCTGCACCTCATCCACAACAAAGAGACCGACGGCATGATCGGGCGTTCTCTCTTGGAGCGCATGCGCCCCACCGCCATCCTTGTGAACACCGCGCGTGCCGAAGTCATGGACAACGTCGCGCTCAAAGAAATCGTTGAGGCCGGAGCCATCTTCGGTGCGGGTCTCGACGTCTTCGTGGAGGAGCCGCCGTCGGCATCCGTGATTCCGGGCGCAGCGACAAACAGCGTTCTTGCGCCTCACATCGGTTTTCACACGGATGAAGCCGACGACGTTTTCCGTCTCGCGGGCGAGAACATTGTGGCGTTTGCCGCAGGCACACCGACGAACGTCATCGACTAGGAAGCCTCCCATGCAGACTCGCTACGCAACACATCCCGACGACTTCGCCGCACTTGACCTCACGAGCCTCAAGTCGAGGTTCGTCGTCGGTGACCTCTTTACGCCAGGCAAGGTTTCTCTCGTTTATAGCCACCATGACCGCATGGTGTTGGGCGGTGCTGTGCCCACGGCGGGAACGCCGCTCACGCTCGAGGCTCCCGATCAACTTCGCTCGGAGTACTTCTGCCAGCGTCGCGAGCTCGCAATCGTTGCTGTTGCAGCGCCCGGCTCGGTAACGGTGGATGGTGTTCGCTACGAGATGGCTGCCAAAGACGTTCTCTATGTTGGCCGGGGCGCGAAGGAGATTAGCTTCGAGTCTGAGGGGGCAGAAGCATCCTTTTATCTCGCCTCGGCCACGGCTCACGTGACCTATCCCACTACTCTCGTGCCGTTGGGTGAGGCGTTGCGTGCCGAGGCAGGCGACTCCTCGACTGCTAACGAACGCACGATCTACAAGCATTTGCACGAAGACGGGGTGCGCACGGCCCAGCTCGTTCTTGGCATCACGGCCTTGAAGCCGGGTAGCGTGTGGAACAGCATGCCTCCGCATACGCACGACCGCCGCACCGAGGTCTATCTCTATATGGATCTACCTTCGGAGCACCGCATCCAGCACTTTATGGGTCTTCCGGCCGAGCCGAAAGCTGTGGCTGTGCGCAATCACGAAGCAGTGATCTCGCCCAGTTGGTCAGTTCATCTCGGCGCCGGAACAACGAATTACTCGTTCGTTTGGGTCATGGCGGGGGAGAATCAAAGCTTCACCGATATGGACCAAGTCTCAGTTATTGAGCTTGGCGAATGAATCCCGACCGCGATTACCCGATCGCATCTGACTTTTTGACTGAGGAGTTCTTATGAGCACCGACAAGCTAAGCGACGACGCGCCGATTGCGGGAACCCAGAGTCTCGATCGCGCGCTTGAAGTGCTGATCACGATCGCCGACAGTCCGGAGCCAGGGCTCACTTTGGCCGCATGCAGCACGATGCTGAAGTACAGCAAGGCCACGACGCATCGGATGCTCCGCACTCTCGTGGCGCGCGATTTCCTCGCGTACGACGAAGAAACGATGGTCTACAGCCTGGGCGTGGCCAACTTGCGAATCGGCTCTGAGTACTTGCGCCGGATCGACCTGCGTCGCATTGCGCTTCCGGCGATGCGGGAGCTCGTGGCGGAGAGCCGCGACACCGCTCACTTGGCGACGCTGAGCGAGTCGGATGTCGTCTACATCGAGGTCGTCGATAGCCCTGAGCCTGTTCGAATCTTCAGCCGCGTCGGCGACTCGGTTCCCGCGTTTGCTACTGGTGTTGGCAAGGCGATCTTGGCGTGGACCAGTGCTGACCGGCTCGAGCGTCGTCTTCCTGCAACCTTGACTGCTCGCACCGAGAACACCATCACGACGCGGGATGCACTGATGGCAGATCTCGCGGTGACGCGTGAGCGGGGCTTTGCGATTGACAACATGGAGAACCGCGAGGGCATTCGTGGTTATGCCGCAGCTATTTTCGACCACACTGATTCGGTCGTCGCGTCGGTGAGCATCGCAGGGCCAGCGGCAAAGGTAACCGAAGAGTTGGACTTAGTGCTGGGGCCTCTCGTGCGACAGACCGCTGACACCATCTCCAAGTTGCTCGGGGCATCCGCGAACGTTCGTCTCTCAGCCTGATGTCTGCCGAGGGAATATCCCCCGGCTCCACGACCGCCCTCGCTGACAGAACTGGCACTCCGCTGTAGTGACAGTTCTGACTTCACGCGCTGCAAATTACATCAATGGAACAGCCGTCCTAGTCGACGGCGAATGGTTAGGACGTAAAAAACAATGATCGATCTCACTTCTCGACGAGTGCTTGTTACCGGTGGCGGGCGCGGAATTGGCGCAGGAATCGCGCTCGGTCTCGCCCGTGCGGGCGCCAATGTTGTCGTGCACTACAACGGCAGTGCCGATGAGGCTGCTGAAACCGTGAACCTCATCCAGGCTCTCGGCGGTCAAGCGCTGGCTGTGCAAGCGGATCTCACCGACTCGGCTCAGGCCGACCACCTTGTCGCTACCGCAGCCGAGTTTCTCGGCGGGCTCGACATCGTCGTGACGAACGCCGGCCACCTGGTGGGGCGTGCGCCCGTCGCCACGATGTCAGATGACCACTGGATGAAGGTGCTCGACGTCAACCTCGCAAGCACGTTCTACGTGTGCCGCGCAGCAATCGCGCACTTGGAGAAGTCGTCGGCTGGCCGAATCGTCACGATGGCATCCTTGGCGGCAGAAAACGGCGGAGGCGGGGGAGCCGTCGCCTACGCAACGTCGAAGGCCGGCGTCGTCGGTTTCACGCGCGCACTGGCCAAGGAACTGGCTGCCAAGAACATCACGGTCAACTCTTTGGCCCCTGGCTTCATCGAGGGCACGCCCTTCCACGACACCTTCACTCCGGATGACGCACGCGCGGGAATCATCGCCGGCATCCCGATCGGCCGTGCCGGAAACGTGGATGACGTCGCGGGCGCCGTTCTCTACTTGGCTTCCGACCTCGCGTCGTTCGTGACCGGTCAGGTCATCGACATCAATGGTGGAGTGAACTTTAGGTAGCCAACCCTCGGCCGCTGATTGTCCCTCACAGGCGACGGTGACAGGCTGGACCCACTGACGAAAGAGGGTTCTGATGAACGACTATCCAGGAATGATTTCCAAGAAAAACCTCATCGAGCCTGTCCCGCGTCGCATTCGCGGCTATTTCGCGGGCGAGCTCATCTTCGACACGACAGCAGCGCTGTATGTGTGGGAGTGGGCTCCGTATCCGCAGTTCTACATCCCGCTCGCCGATGTGAAGTCTGAGTTCCTCGTCGATGAAGGGCAGGAGCACCATCCCGCGCGCGGCACCTATCACGTCCAGGGTCTTGCGGTGGGGGAGCGCGAGCATCCGGCAGCAGCCAAGGTTTACGCTGGCGACGGGCTAGAGGGCCTCGCCGACATGGTGCGTTTTGAGTGGGATGCTCTCGACTCCTGGTTCGAGGAGGATGAGCAAGTTTTTGTGCACCCTCGAAGCCCCTATGCCCGAGTGGATGCCGTGCGCTCGACCCGCACGGTGCGCGTCGAACTCGAGGGGGTTGTGCTCGCCGAGTCCTCGTCTCCGGTCATGGTTTATGAAACGGGTTTGCCGACGCGGTATTACCTCAACCGCACGGACGTGAACTTCCAGCATCTCGTCGCCAATGACACCGTGACCGAGTGCCCTTATAAGGGAACCACTACCGACTACTGGTCGGTGGAGGTGGGCGGCACGGTCCACGACGATTTGGCGTGGTCGTACTCGTTCCCCACGCGACAACTGTTGCCAATTGCCGGCCTCGTGGCGTTCTATAACGAGAAGCTCGACATGTTCATCGATGGCATCGAGCTCACTCAGGCCAAGACGCACTTCTTTCCGTCGACTTCTGCGAGCTAAGAGCGCGGGTCATGGCAGCGAGCAGCTTTCGAACAAAAACCGGGCTTGTCGTGCCTGCTATTACGAGGACGCAGATGCGCGAGGTCGATCGGGTTGCGGTCGAGGAGCTGGGGCCCAATCTCTATCAAATGATGGAGAACGCGGGCCGCAATCTGGCGTCGCTGTGTGTGGAGCTCCTCGGCGATCGCTGGCCGTCAGCACCGATAATGGTGCTGGCCGGAACCGGCGGCAATGGTGGCGGCGGAATCTGCGCCGCCCGCCATCTGGCCAACCACGGTGGCAATGTCACTCTGGTGATCTCTAACCCGTCTCATCTCAAGGGCGTTCCTGCTGACCAACTCGCGCTCTACCGCGCCACTGGCGCACGAGTTGCGACGGTCGCTGACCTCGACACCGTGGATGCTGACCTGCTCGTCGATGCCGTGTTGGGCTACAGCCTCGGTGGTGCACCGCACGGGGCAGCTGCCGAACTCATCAGATGGATGTCGCGCCACCCCGCCCCGGTCGTCTCCCTCGACATCCCATCCGGGGTCGATTCCACGACCGGCGTAGCGCCAGGGGATCACGTCACCGCCACCCACACGATGACTCTCGCTGCTCCGAAGACGGGGTTGGATGCCGAAGCCGTCGGCGCGCTCTGGCTGGCTGACATTGGGATTCCTCGCGAGGTCTATCGGCGCGTAGGTATCGAGCTGCCTCCTGCTCTCTTCGCTCCGGGATACCGGGTGCGACTTCGAGCATCCTAAACACAGTGTTTTGGGGGCCTCATTTTTGCGACACGCCCGGGATGTGGGCGGTGTTGGCGAGGGGGGCAAAATGCACGTAATGTTTCCTCTTGTCACCCCAAAGGTGCGGAAGTCCCGGGCAGTTCTGCTGCTAGGTTTCCGGCCTCAAGTGGGGGCCACCATCCTCCGAAATCTTTTAGGTTTGGGTCGAGTCAAACATCGGTTTACCTCTTGTGGGTTGCGGTGTCAGATCTTAGGATGAGAACCCGCTTTATTCGCGTGTTGACCAGTTGTTGTGTGCCGTTCTGGTGCAGTTCTGCTGGTTTGACAAGCGCGGTAATGCTGGTAAGTTAGACAGGTTGCCTTTCGCTTTCAGCGGAGGTTGCCAACACAGGTTTTGAAAGCCCTGGGGTGAAGC